>CAVQSK010000014.1:0-366200 GCA_963715885.1 uncultured Actinomycetota bacterium | reverse complement strand
AGCCATGGACGAACTACTAACCATCGACGAACTTCCTGCCGAGCCGTTCGCCGAGTCCGTCGACAGCGGGCAGCTGTACGCCGAGTATCGCCAGCTCGTTGCGGAGCAGGGAGCCGTGCGGCGGGTGGGCATCCTGGTCGCGGGCGGTGCCGAACCGTCGGAGGTGGTGGGCGCTGTGGCCGAGGAAATGCGTCGGTGCGTGGGTGCGTTCACCGCCGGATTGTGGCGCTTTGACACAAGCGCCGAGATTACGTTGGTGGCCGCTGCCGCCGATCCTGCCGCGCTTGCCAAGTGGCCTGTAGGTACTCGCACGCCGATCGAGGGCAACACCCTCGCAACGGTGGTGTACCGCACCGGCCTCCCCGCGAGGATCGACAGCTACGAGAACATTGCCGGGCCGGTCGCCGCACGCGTGCGTGCGGTCGGCGTCCGCGCGGCGGTGGGAGTTCCGATCATCGTCGACGGCAGCGTGCGAGGCTTGGCGGCCGTCGGTTCTGCGGAACCTGGCCCCATGCCGGCCGATACAGAAACGCGCATCAGCCGGTTCGCCGAAGTGATCGCCACTGCTTTGGTGGCGGGATACCGCGAGGAGGAGAAGAGGCAGCTCCTGGGCGAGACATCGCAACGTCCGTTCCTGATTGACTCGTTGCTCGAGGGGCGAGTTCTCGATCGCTGGAGCCTGTGGGAAGTCGCCAGTTGTCTGCGGCTGCCGGCTAATGGTCCGTTTGTCGTCATCGCCGCGGAGGGCCCTGCCGTGGGTATCGAGGCGTTGCCAGAGATCGAATCGAAGCTGCGCAGCCGGGACGTGTATTCGGCATGGCGACTCCAACCTGATATGCAGGTCGGGATCGTGCACGTCAAGTCTGAGCGACGACTTGACGAGATTCTCGGTTTGGTGAGTCGGCTGACGACGAATCGAGTCGGCGTCAGTGCGCGCTTCGACGATCTGCATGACACGCCGCAGGCTCTGCATTTCGCCAAGGTGATGCTGCGGGGCCGACCACACCAAGCCTCGCCCATCGCGGTGTTCGACGGCTCGATTCTGGCCACCGCGGCAGTCAGTGCTCCCGATGTAATGGTGAAGTTGGTTGGCAACGTGTTGGTCGGCTTTGACGACCTCCCCGACGCCGAGCGCGAGATGCTTTTCGAGACGTTTCGGGTGTGGCAGGACAACGACGCATCGGTGCGCAGCGCCGCTGAGGTGCTTATTTGCCATCCCAACACCGTGCGCCATCGATTGCGCCGGATCGAGAAATGCACCGGCCGATCCCTCTCGCGCCCAAAGGATGTCGCCGAACTATGTTTGGCTTTCGAAGTGCACCGCCGGCTCATGTAACCATGTGGATAGTTGTTGAATATAAGCGACGCGAATCTATAGCAATTTTTTTTTTTTTTTTTTGGTCTCTCTCGCGGCGGTGGTGAATCAGATTGCCATCGCCCTGTGCCGGC
The DNA here is from genome assembly GCA_963715885.1 of uncultured Actinomycetota bacterium. GTDB lineage: Bacteria > Actinomycetota > Actinomycetes > Mycobacteriales > Mycobacteriaceae > Mycobacterium. Next base: position 364,751 of record CAVQSK010000014.1, on the reverse strand, counting down.
GCGCACAGACCGCCACCGAACCCGATCTTCACGAGCAGTGGTCACCCGAACTGCAGTCTCGCCGACGAAGCCGAGTTCGACGCGTCGCCGGCGTGCACTTCGCAGGCGAGCTTCTTGATTGCCTCGCGTAGGTTCGACACGGCGATGGACTCGATGACGCGGGGTCCCGCAATGCGATCGGCATCTTCCGTTTGGTGTGACCAGACACCGCTGTAGCAGCCCGAAGCACGGCCTATCACTGCAAGCGGTTTGTCATGCAGGGCAGCCTGGTCCCATCGACGCGTCAGCCAATCGATGGCGTTGTGTACCACAGCGGGCACGCGCCCGTGGTAGGTCGTCAAAATGAGCACCGCGTCGGCCTCGGCAGCGGCGGTGCGCAAGGTTCCAACAGAACTCGGCGTTCCGTTATTTTCGAACGTCTCGCTATACCGGGGCAAGTCGGTGAGGCTGTCAAACACCTTCAGCGTTATACCGTCCGCTCCACTGCCGGCTGCGACCTTTGCGAGTTCACGGTTGACGGAACCTGCACGGAGTCCGACGATTATCAACACGTTGGTGTCCGTCATGGCAGGTATCGTCTCCGTGTTCGGGTTTTAGCAGTCATCGCGTCCTCGTCTGCACTCAAATGTTTTGGACAACTCGATCGTCCGACGGGCCCTGCTGCCAGTCGATGTTGTCGGAAACACCAATCGTCGCGCTGTATTGGCCGTGCCGACATCGACGCGGGCGTTCAACGTCCTAACGATCGAGAGAGCAGGCCATATAAGGACCGCGGAAGGAGCATCATGAATACCGTTGTTGAGCAACAACTGTCACCCTCTTTGAGATCTTGCCGTCGCTGCGGCACGCCGCCACACCCCGAATAGACCGGGCGATATGGCCACTGACCACTCACGTCGATGAGCTGGGCCGGCTCTGTGTCGGTGAGATGGCGCTGACCGACGTCGCCGATGAATTCGGCACCCCGACCTACGTCATCGACGAGGCCGACTTTCGTCATCGGATTCGGCGCTACCGCGCGGCGCTCCCGGAGGCTCGCTTGGTTTATTCGGGGAAGGCGCTCCTGACCACCGCAGTCGCACGGTGGGTCGCAGAGGAGGGAGCAGGTCTTGGCGTGTGCTCAGGCGGCGAGCTCACAACCGCGCTTGTCGCGGGAGCGGACCCGAACCGAATCATGTTGCATGGCAAAGCTATAACTCCTAGCGAGTTGTGCAAGGCGGCCAACGCCGGGGTCGGACGAATCGTCGTGGACAGCCCTACGGAGGTCGCCTTTCTGGCCGCCGGTGTGCGTCAACGTCAAGCCGTACACATCCGCGTCTCGCCGGACATCGAGTTCCACGAACAAAGTTCCGTCACCGCAGATCTGACCGACCAGACGCTTGGCTTGGCGCTCCCCGACGGGTATGCCGACGACGCGATCCAACGGGCACTGGATCAGCCGCTACTTTACCTGGCCGGTCTGCAGTGTGTCATATCGGTTCGCAGGTGACCGACGCTTCGCTCTACGGCGAAGCCATCCGACAGATGGTGCCACTGATGGCCGAGGTCCGTGCCCGTCACGGGGTGAAACTGACCGAGCTGAACATCGGTGGCGGACATGGTGTCCCGTATGTGTCCGGCGACCCGGAGTTGGATCTCGATGCGCTCCGGGACTTCATCGACGATGCGCTGGACGCGTCGTGTGCGGCCGAGCGCTTTCCCCGGCCAACTATCGTGGTCGAGCCGGGTCGTGCGATCAGCGCGCGCGCGGGTGTCACGCTCTATCGGGTTCTGTGGGTGCAGCCACAACCGGGCGGACGCACCACCGTGGTGGTCGACGGGGGTCTGGGCGACAACCCGCGGGTCGCGCTTTATGACGTGCGTTACACCATCGCGCTCGCTAACCGTCATCCGATAACGGCGACGCAGCCGATGACCGTCGTTGGCCGACATTGTGAATCAGGTGATGAGATCGGCCGTGACGTCGCGTTACCGGCCGATCTACATGCCGGCGACTTGCTTGCGGTGGCGTGCACCGGCGCCTATCACCACAGTATGGCGTCAACGTACAACATGGTGGGCCGGCCACCGCTGGTCGCAGTAAAGGACGGACGCACCCGCGAACTCGTGCGTCGGGAGACGATCGTCGACCTATTGTCCCGCGACCGCGCTTGCACCGAACCGCCACCGATGCGACCCGAGCGCGCCGCGAGCGGCTGTGAAGCGCTTCTCCACGGCGAGTAATTGTGTTCGGTGTTGGTGGTGACACTTAACGGTGTGTGGTGTTGTCCGCAGTGACATCGACACCCGTGCTGATGCGGTCGACGATCGAAGGATCGGCAAAACCTACGCCGGGATCGTATCCGCGCACCAACCATCGGCGTATACCAAACCGGTTGGCTGCGTGACTGATTAACCCGCACAGATCGGAGATAGCTATGACCGCAATTTCTCAAGACGTGGAGCGTGCGACCGGGCAAGTGTCGCCGGGGGTTGCACCGTTCGCCGCCGCCGCCCTCCTCCTGACCAGCGCGATACTGACCTTCGTTGTCGGTGTATTCGCCCTTACCGCCAATGAGGTAGTGGTTTCTGGGCGCGGTTACGAGTACACCTTCCAAATCTCCGGTTGGGGATGGGTGAACCTACTGACCGCAATGGTGCTGGCCGCCAACGCCGTTGCCCTCTTCATGAACGCCACGGGGGCACGAGTCGCGGCAATCATTGCAACCTGCTTGGCCATCGTCATCACCTTCCTCTGGATGCCGTATTACCCGACGGGCTCAATTGTGTTGATAGCCCTCGACGTCGTGGTCATTTGGGGTGTCGCGACGTGGAACACGTCGCGTGGATCGGCATGAGGCCGACGACCGATTGTGATCGGCATGGGCTTAACCGCGCGCGAACGCGACGCACGCAGATCGGAAAAGCGCCTTCGGGCGTGGGCCGCGTCACGCAGGCACTTCGCTCTTAGTACGGCCGTCGCCAACCGGGTGATCTCGCTCGCCCATGTTCTTGGCCGCCCTGTCCGCAACGCCGCGGGTACGCGAATCGGCAGAGTCGGCGACATCGTCGTGCGCCGGGACGCCGGCAACGAATACCCGCCGGTAACCGGGGTTCTCGTCCGAGTGCGCAGCGCCTTTGCGGTCGTACAACAGGCGGACGTGACGTTGACTCAAACCGAAGTACGCCTGCGATCCAATGCACGAGTGATGTGGCGGCCGGTATGGCGGGACGACGAGGTAGCCCTGGCCCGTGACGTCCTTGATCGCCGGCTTGTCGACACGTCCGGTGTACTGGTCCCTGCAGCCGACGTGTATCTGTTCAACGGGCCGCAAGGCTGGGAGCTGGCGGGTATCGACGTGGGCGTGTGGTCTTGTGGCAGAGGGCTTATCAGCCGGCGTAGGGCCTGCCCGGCGCCGGATCGGGTCATCGACTGGACCCAGTTGCAGGCGGTCGTGCCGCAGTTCACCTACTCAACCAGGCCCTGGGAGTCCGCGCCGACGATGGCGGCGGGCACCGCCGGAAGCGGTCTGCAGTTGGGCTTCCGGGCCGCCCACCGCAAAGAGCTGCGCGGGCCGGAAGTGGCAGCACTCCTTTCCGATTTGAGCTGGCACGGGTAGGCCGCGTTGGCAGCAGGTGTTCGGCGGCTGAGGCGTTGAGCCAGCTCGGCCCAGACCACCGTGAGGCGCTCGCCATCCTCGGGATTCTCCGCCCTGGCGATGTCGGCGAGCTGCTTGATATCGGCGGTCAGGTCACGCCAGGCGGGATGCCTGCTTGCCCCAGCTTGTCGGGATCCGCGATCTGGCTGTGCCCCCGCAGGTCGACGGCGTACCGGACGCATCCCCACACCGCACGGCGGCTACCACCTCCGGACGAATATCGCGACGTGGTCGACCTGCGATGAAAGGTGAAGGTGTCCTCGCCAGTCACCCGCTGAATTATCGAATCGCAATAGTCGAATCGGGTTGTTTCGCAGGACAAAGATCGGCGGCCTCGACGGGTATCCCACGTAAACAGGCTCTGGCCTGCGGATACGGTGTGCCCGCCCATCGGGGCCGGTTTGTCTCCAGGAGATAACAAGTCGACAGAAGTTGGTCGTTCCGGGACATCGTCCGACTGCGGCTCCGGCCCTAAATTTCTCAACACGAACTTAGAGACGAGTTCTCCAGAGACAACAAGAGTCCGACGATCCGCTTCGCGGAGAATGCGAGAGAAAAATGCTCTTCCCGATCATGATCTTCCTGATGGTGCTGTCCCCGCTGTTCATCCCGATCGCCGTCACGGTGGTTCACGAGTTCGGCAACTGGCGCAGCCGGCGCGTTGCGCGTCCGGTCGGCTCGCTTCGCCAGTTCCGCCCGGCCGTCGGCCTGGTGCCGGCCGCGGCGGCATAACGCAGCTGTTCTCTAACGAGCGTGACTGGTGAGTCGGAGATATGCGCGCCCGCGTGGCGATAGCCGATACCCGACGTCGAGGCTGATGGTCAGGCCCAGCCCCTTGAGCTGGCGCACCCGACGCTTGAACCGCGGCACGTCCAAGCCGACACGGGCCGCCAGATCGGGTGCGCGGACGGCCTCGTTGTCGCGGATCATCTCCAGGTACTGCCGCGTCCATGGCGAGGTGGCGGCGTCCCACCGTGCCAGACGGGACGAAATGACCCCGACGTCGGCGTCTGAGAGCCGGTCGTCGGAGGCCAGTTCCGGCCGTTCGTCCGGCGCCAGATAGGACACCGTGATCACATAGGTGTGCTGGGCAGGCCGCCGGTCGAGCTCCTTTTGCGCCGACTTGGCGTCCGGATAACCGGCGGCGCGCGCCTGCGCGGCGGTGACCCGATAGCTGCCCGGATACTCGGCGACGACGTCGATGCCGATGGTGCCGACGACCGTGCGTTGTGTGCCGCCCGGCTTCGCCCGCGGCTCGTCCCATCGCCGCAGCACAACCGTGATGCTGCCGTTCGCAATGCCTTCTGCGGTAGCCCGATTCAGCAACACACGGCCGATGTTATGCGGCGATCGCCACACTGTTCCCTACGATCACCCGGTGGCTGATCGCTATGGCACCGACGTGCTCGCCAACGACCCGCACAATTCGAGGAAACCCCGCGCGGGCGAACAGCCGGTGGAAATCGGCATGGTCGTCGAGGACGCCCAGACGGGTTACGTGGGGGCGGTGGTCCGCGTCGAGTACGGCCGGATGGACCTGGAGGACCGACACGGCCGCACCAAACCGTTCCCGGTCGGCCCCGGCTACCTCATCGACGGGAAACCGGTGATCCTCACCTCGCCACGGGCTCCGGCGCCGAAGGTCGCGGCCCGCACGGCGTCGGGCTCGGTCGCGATACCGCGAGGACGCGCCGAAGTAGCGCTGGCCAGCCGCATCTACGTCGAGGGACGCCACGACGCCGAACTTGTTGAACAGGTGTGGGGCGACGACCTACGGATCGAGCGCGTGGTGGTCGAACACCTCGGCGGCGTCGACGATCTCGTCGGGATCGTCGAGGGCTTCCGGCCTGGCCCCGGCCGCCGGCTCGGTGTGCTGGTCGACCACCTCGTCGCAGGCTCGAAGGAGGCCCGCATCGCCGAAGCGGTCCGACGTGGACCGGGCGGCCCCCACACGCTCGTCGTCGGGCACCCCTTCATCGACATCTGGCAGGCCGTCAAGCCCGCCCGACTGGGCATCGCGGCTTGGCCGGTCATACCAAGGGGCACCGACTGGAAGCGCGGCGTGTGCCGGGCGCTGGGCTGGCCCCACATCCAGCAGGCCGACACCGCCAGGGCGTGGCGGCGGATCCGGGGCCGGGTCCGCGATTGGAACGATCTCGAGCCCGCGCTCATCGGCCGTGTCGAGGAGCTCATCGATTTTGTGACGGCTCGGCCGTCGTGACTTCGTGGACCCAACCGCCGTCGTAGCGGCGTGGTAAGCAGAGAGCGTGTCCGACGGTCTGTTCGACGTCCCCGGCGCCGCCAGCTCGACCGGTGGCGGCGCGGGCGGACCCATCGGCGCGTCCTCGCCGCTGGCAGTCAGGATGCGGCCCGCCACCCTCGACGAGGTCGTTGGGCAGGACCACCTGCTGCAACCGGGCTCGCCGCTGCGCCGACTCGCTGAGGGTTCGGGCGCGGCATCGCTCATTCTCTACGGACCGCCGGGCACCGGTAAGACGACGCTGGCGGCGCTGATCTCGGGGGCCACAGGTCGCCGTTTCGAGGCGCTGTCGGCGCTGTCGGCGGGGGTCAAAGAGGTTCGCGCGGTGATCGACCTCGCGCGCCGAGCCGCCGCGCACGGTGAGCAGACCGTGTTGTTCATCGACGAGGTGCATCGGTTTTCCAAGACCCAGCAGGACGCGCTGCTGTCCGCCGTGGAGAACCGGGTCGTGCTGCTCGTCGCGGCCACCACCGAGAACCCGTCGTTCTCCGTGGTCGCGCCCTTGCTGTCGCGGTCGCTCATCCTGCAACTGCAACCACTTACCGCCGACGACATCCGCGCCGTCGTACGTCGCGCCATCGACGACCCTCGTGGTCTCGCCGGCAAGATCAAGGTCACCGACCAGGCCGTCGACCTTCTGATCCAGCTCTCGGCCGGCGATGCACGGCGGGCACTGACCGCGCTCGAGGTGGCCGCCGAGGCAACCGAGCAGGTCACGGTCGAGACCATCGAGCAGTCGCTGGACAAGGCCGCCGTGCGCTATGACCGCGACGGCGATCAGCACTACGACGTCATCAGCGCATTCATCAAGTCCGTCCGGGGCTCCGACGTCGACGCCGCCCTGCACTACCTGGCCCGGATGCTGGTGGCGGGGGAGGACCCGCGGTTCGTTGCCCGCCGACTGATGATCCTGGCCAGCGAGGACATCGGCATGGCCGATCCGACGGCATTGCAGACCGCGGTCGCCGCGGCGCAGACGGTGCAGCTGATCGGCATGCCCGAAGCCCAGCTGACGCTTGCCCACGCCACCGTTCATCTGGCCACCGCGCCCAAGTCCAACGCCGTCACCACCGCGCTGGGCGCGGCGATGAGCGACATCAAGGCCGGCAAGGCGGGTCTGGTGCCCGCCCATTTGCGTGACGGGCACTACTCCGGCGCGGCAGGCCTCGGCAACGCGATCGGCTACAAGTACTCGCACGATGACCCAGATGGCGTTGTCCCGCAACAGTATTCGCCCGACGAACTAGTGGGCGTCGACTACTACCGGCCCACCAGTCACGGCGCCGAACGCGAGATCGCCGGCCGCCTGGACAAGCTGCGCGCCATCATCCGCAAGAAGCGCTGAGGCCCGCGCCGCACGGGTCGCCAATCATCGAGATCGACGTTCTGGCGCGCTGCACTCGGACTTTCTCACCCAAACGTTGGTTTCGGCGTAAGGGGTTGACACCCGTGGCACCCTCTCCTAGCTTTGTAGTCAATTGGTTGATTGATCAAACGCAAGGTTGATAATGGAGGGTGATGGGGATGGGGATGCACGGCTTGACCGCGCCTTCATGGCGCTGGCCGACCCGGCACGGCGCGCCATTGTGGCGCGGTTGTCCCGCGGACCGGCCACGGTCAACGAGCTGGCCGCACCCTTCTCCATCACGAAACAGGCGGTGTCCAAGCACATTCAGGTGCTCGAGCAGGCGGGGCTGGTTACCCGGACCCGCGACGCACAGCGCCGGCCGGTCCACCTGGATGCGGCCGCGCTGGAGCGGCTGACGGCATGGATCGACCGATATCGGCTTGACGCCGAACGCAGTTACCGCCGGCTGGACGCCCTGCTGGCGGCGATGACCGACACAACCACCGACACAAATGAGAGAGGAACGAAGAAATGACGAACGCACTGAACCTGACCGCCCCGGTCGACACCCTGGCCATGGAGTTCACCCGCGAGTTCGACGCTCCGGTGGAGGCCGTGTTCCGGGCGCACGCCGAACCGGATCTGGTCAAGCAGTGGCTGGGCCCGCACGGCATCGAGATGGAGATCCGCGAGTGGGACTTCAGGAGCCATGGCGGCTATCGCTATCTGCACGAGAACGAGCACGGAAAGTTCAGCTTCAACGGGGTGTTCCACACCGTGCGGGAGAACGAGTTCATCCTCCAGACATTCGAATTCGAGGGCGCGCCGGACAACGTGAACATCGAGTACATGTGGTTCGAGGACCTTGGCGACGGCCGCACCCGGCTGCGCGGCCGGTCGATCTGCCCAAACGTCGAGGCCCGTGACGCGCTGCTTTCCTCGGGAATGGAAGGCGGTATGACCGAGGGCTACGAGCGGCTCGACGTGCTTCTCAAGAGCCTCTGATGGATTGGACCCCGCTGAGGTGGCCCACGCCGGTATCGGCGCCACCTCGGCGCTGGTGCTGGGCCAGATCCTGCCGGGCGTATCGGTACGGCAGATCTTCATCACGAGCGTTTCGGCGTGCACGGCCCAACACTGGCTTGAACGCCAAACCGGTTGGAGTATCAAGAAATTCGTGAGTCCTCCACACCGTCATCACACCGTGCAGATCCGCGCGGACACCCCGTTGATTCGCCGATAGTCCCGAGCAAAACGATCCCGGCCGGCCGGATGGCCGGCCGGGATCGCCGGGGGTAGCGCTGCGATCAGCGGAAGAGGCCCGAACGCCTTCCGCCCAACAAGCCGGTACGTCTGCGCCCCATGAGCGCCGAAACCAAAGCCACGCCGAGAGCGGCGACGATGACCTGCACCAGAAGTTCGAGCCAGTCGATGCCGTTCGTGACGGTAGGTATGCCGATCGCGCGGGCGATCGCCGTGCCGATGAACGCCGAGACGATGCCGACCAGGATCGTCACCAGCATCCCGATGGGCTGCTTGCCCGGAACGACCAGCCGGCCGAGTACGCCGACGACAATGCCGATGAGAATTGCAGTGATGATGCTGGTGATGGTCATTTTCGCCTCCATGGGATATGGCTGCAGCTGAAATACCCCCGCGGACGAGCGAATAAACGCTCGCGTCAAATGTGACGCTGATCAGGCCATCTCGGGCACCCGCAGATGGGCGATCGCGAGGTCGAATTCGCCGACGTCGACGATGTCAGCGCCGAGTTCTCGGGTCCGCGTGTTCCGCAGTTCCATTGCCTGCTCCCTGTTGCGCTCCATGGCGTCATGGCTGTCGAACGTCGCCGATGACACGCCGCGCCCGGAGGAGCGGTTGATCAGCAGACTTGCGCTGCAGAATCCCTCGAGGTCTTCCAAGGACGGCAACACCGAGGTCTTGTAAAACTCGATGGCGCGCTCGACCTGATCGGGCGGCATCTTTATCCATGTCGCGCGCACACAGGCACCGTCATTTGACCTATGGTCGCGGTGCAGGACGCCGATCTCCCACGGATCGACTGTGACGTCGCCGCCGAAGATCTCCGTGGCTCGGTCCCTAAGCGGCGCTGCCTGCTCCGTGCTCGTGCGCAATGCGTCCTCGGTTTCCCAAGCGCTGGTGGCGATGCAACGGCCGGACTCGCGGTCCACCAACAGCGATAGGCCGACGTAGCCGTCCATGTCCTGCAGCGCCGGCATGACCTCGTCGCGGACATACGCAATTCCGGCGTCGATGTTGGATGTCTGCGCCTCAATACTGGTAGAGCGTGCGTACACGATCCACCCCCTCGTGTTGGGGCAGCGCCCCGGTGGCGCCACCGGACCACCATCAGCTTCCTCCCGCCGAGCGGGTGTTTCAATGGGTAGTTCGCGACGCAAATGATGCGTCCGTAGGCTGACTGCCGTGGATTCCGACGTGCTCGATATCGACACATCGCGCAGGCGGATCGTCGACCTTACCGACGCGGTGCGCTCCTTCTGCGGCGGCCATCAGGACGGCCTGTGCAATGTGTTCGTGCCGCATGCCACGGCCGGTGTGGCGATCATCGAGACCGGCGCCGGCTCCGATGACGACCTCGTCGACTCGCTGGAACGGCTGTTGCCGCGCGACGACCGCTACCGCCACGCCCACGGCTCCCCGGGGCACGGCGCCGACCACGTGTTGCCTGCACTGGTCGCGCCGTCGGTGACCGTGCCGGTGCAGGGTGGCGAACCGCTGCTGGGGACGTGGCAAAGCGTCGTGCTGGTCGACCTGAACCGGGACAACCCGCGGCGTTCGGTGCGCCTGAGCTTCCTGCGCGGTTAGCCGCGGCACCATAGCCCAGCCTGGTTCGTTGACTTTTCAGTGCCGGCGAGCGGACCGGTACTGTAGTGCGGTCGATACCTAGAACGAATAAGGACGCGTGCGACGTGCAGACACACGAGATCAGGAAGCGTTTCCTCGATCATTTCGTGAAGGCGGGCCACACCGAGGTGCCCAGCGCCTCGGTGATCCTTGACGACCCCAATCTGCTGTTCGTCAACGCCGGCATGGTGCAGTTCGTGCCGTACTTCCTCGGCCAGCGCAAACCGCCGTACAACACGGCGACCAGCATCCAGAAATGCATCCGCACACCCGATATCGACGAAGTCGGCATCACCACCCGGCACAACACCTTCTTCCAGATGGCCGGGAATTTCTCGTTCGGCGACTACTTCAAACGCCGCGCCATCGAGTTGGCATGGTCCCTGTTGACCAATTCGGTCGAGGACGGTGGCTACGGGTTCGATCCCGAACAACTCTGGGCCACCGTCTATCTCGACGACGATGAGGCCGTCCAGCTATGGCAAGAGGTGGCCGGGCTGCCGGCGGAGCGCATCCAGCGCCGCGGGATGGCCGACAACTACTGGTCGATGGGCATTCCCGGGCCGTGCGGCCCGTCGTCGGAGATCTACGTCGACCGCGGCCCCGACTACGGCGTCGAAGGCGGTCCGGTCGCCAACGAGGACCGCTACATCGAGATCTGGAATCTCGTGTTCATGCAGAACGAGCGCGGGGAGGGGCCCGCCAAGGAGGGATACGAGATCCTCGGCCCGCTGCCGCGCAAGAACATCGACACCGGCATGGGCGTCGAACGGGTCGCGTGCCTGCTGCAGGGTGTCGACAACGTCTACGAGACGGACCTGCTGCGCCCCGTCATAGATACGGTTGCCACCGTGTCCCCCAGGGGGTACGGCGCGGGCAACCACGAAGACGACGTGCGGTACCGGATCATCGCCGATCACAGCCGCACCGCGGCGATCCTCATCGGCGACGGCGCCAGCCCCGGCAATGACGGCCGCGGCTACGTGCTGCGGCGGCTGCTGCGCCGCGTGATCCGCTCGGCCAAGTTGCTCGGCATCGACGACCCGATCGTCGGCGATCTGATGACCACGGTGCGCGACGCGATGGGCCCGTCGTATCCGGAACTGGTCAGTGATTTCGACCGGATTTACCGCATCGCGGTCGCCGAGGAGACCGCGTTCAATCGCACCCTCGCATCCGGCTCCCGGCTGTTCGAGGAGGCCGCCAGTGCGACGAAAGCGTCGGGTACCACCGTGTTGTCGGGCACCGACGCGTTCACGCTGCACGACACCTACGGCTTCCCCCTCGAGCTGACCCTCGAGATGGCCGCCGAGGCCGGCCTGTCTGTCGACGAAGAGGGCTTCCGTGGCCTGATGGCCGAGCAGCGTCAGCGCGCCAAGGCCGACGCGGCCGCCCGCAAGCAGGCCCACGCAGACCTGTCCGCGTATCGCGAGCTCATTGACGCCGGCCCCACCGAGTTCACGGGTTTCGGCGAATTGATCTCCGAGGCAAAGATTCTCGGGATCTTCGTGGACGGCAGGCGGGTTCCGGTGGTGACGCACGGGACCAACGGCTGGCCAGCGCCCGAGCGCGTCGAGTTGGTGCTGGACCGTACCCCGCTCTATGCCGAATCGGGCGGCCAAATCGCCGACGAGGGCAGCATCACCGGCACCGGTGCATCGGGTTCGGCCAAAGCCGCCGTCACCGACGTACAGAAGATCGCCAAGACCCTGTTCGTGCACCGCGTCAACGTCGAGGCCGGCGAGTTCGTCGAGGGCGACGCCGTGGTCGCCGCCGTTGACCCGCGGTGGCGGCACGGCGCGACGCAGGGTCATTCCGGAACCCACATGGTGCATGCCGCACTGCGACAAGTGCTGGGGCCCAACGCCGTTCAGGCCGGCTCGCTCAACCGGCCCGGCTATCTGCGGTTCGACTTCAACTGGCAGGGCGCGCTGACGGAAGATCAGCGAACCCAGATCGAGGAAGTCACCAACGAGGCCGTCGAAGCCGACTACGAGGTGCACAGCTTCACCACGGAACTCGAAAAGGCCAAGGCGATGGGTGCGATGGCGCTGTTTGGCGAGGCCTACCCCGACGAGGTGCGGGTGGTCGAGATCGGCGGCCCGTTCTCGCTCGAACTGTGCGGCGGTACGCACGTGCACAATTCGGCGCAGATCGGCCCGGTCACCATCCTCGGTGAGTCGTCCATCGGCTCCGGTGTGCGCCGCGTCGAGGCCTATGTCGGCCTGGACTCGTTCCGCCACCTCGCCAAGGAGCGCGCGCTGATGGCGGGACTGGCGTCGTCGCTGAAGGTTCCCTCAGAGGAAGTTCCCGCGCGGGTGGCCAATCTGGTGGAGCGGTTGCGGGCGGCCGAGAAGGAGCTCGACCGGATGCGGCTGGCGAACGCGCGGGCCGCGGCGGCGAATGCTGTCGCGGGCGCGGAGCTAATCGGTAAGGTCCGTGTCGTGGCGCAGCGGATGGCCGGCGGAATGTCGGCGGCGGATCTGCGCACCCTCGTCGGCGACATCCGCGGCAAGCTGGGCAGCGACCCGGCCGTCGTCGCGTTGGTCGCCGAAGGCGAGGACGACACCGTCCCCTTTGTGGTGGCCGTCAGCCCCGCGGCGCAGGACCTCGGCCTGCGTGCCAACGAGTTGGTGAAGCAACTGGGTGCGGCGGTCAATGGTCGTGGGGGCGGCAAGGCCGATCTGGCACAGGGTTCCGGTAAGGGGGCGGCGGGTATCGACGCGGCATTGGCCGCGGTACGCGCAGAGATAGGCCGGAGCTAGATACGTGAGCCCCACACCGAAGGGCGATGAGCCGCGTGCGCGAAGTGCATCGGACCGGCGTCTACCGGATCGGCCCGGGGGCGACGACCCCGGACGCGGACGACGGATCGGCATCGACGTGGGCAGTGTGCGTATCGGTGTGGCCACCAGCGACCCGGACGGGATCCTGGCCACGCCGGTGGAGACGGTAGCTCGGGATCGAAGCAACAAGCACGTGCGCCGGCTTGTGCAGCTGGTGACCGAACTGGAGGCGGCTGAGGTAGTTGTGGGTCTACCGCGCACCCTCGCCGACCGGTTCGGTCCCGCCGCGGCGGATGCGATCGAGCTGGCTGACGAGTTGGCGCGGCGCATCGCGCCGACGCCGGTGCGCCTCGCAGACGAACGGCTGACCACTGTGGCCGCGCAACGGTCGCTGCGGGAGGCCGGCGTCCGTGCGAAGGGACAGCGGTCGATGATCGATCAGGCGGCCGCGGTGGGCATCTTGCAGAACTGGCTGGACCAGCGGCACGCGGCCTTGACCGCGCACGGAGAGGTCGGGGATGGCTGACGACTGGGGTCGGGACCGCGCACAACCCGTGGCGGTCGGACCGCCGCGGCACCGGAGGACGCGCGCGGACAGGATCCGCGAAGCACGAAGTCGACGCAAGCGTCGCGTTGTCGGCGGCTTGGCGTTGGGCATGTTGATCGTCGTCGTTGTGGGTGCGGTGTTCCTCGGCTCGAAGCTGTGGCACACGCTGTTCGGAACGGGCAGTGACTATTCCGGCGACGGCGTCAACGACGTGGTCATCCAGGTCCACGAAGGCGATTCCACGACGGCGATCGCCAAGACATTGCAGGAGCACAAGGTCGTCGCGACCGTCTCGGCTTTCGTCGATGCGGCCGAAGGCAATGGCGCCATTTCGGCTATTCAGCCTGGTTTCTACAAAGTGCGCACCGAGATCCCCGCGTCGAATGCCGTTGAACGCCTTGCTGACCCGAAGAATCGGGTGGGATTGTTGGTGATCCCCGAGGGGCGCCAGCTCGACGACCTCGAGGACGTCAAGACCAATGCGGTGACCGACGGCATTCTCAGCCTGATTTCCAAAGCAACGTGTGTGGACCTCGATGGTGAGCAGCGCTGCGTGTCGGTGGACGATCTGAAGCAGACGGCGGGCAGCGCCGCACCGTCGTCGTTGTCGGTGCCCGACTGGGCGATAAACCCGGTCAATGCGCTGGGCGACGACCACCGGCGACTGGAGGGGCTGATCGCGCCGGGCAGCTGGAACATCGACCCGTCGGCGCAGCCGCAGGACATCCTGTCTACATTGATCGGGGCGAGCGCGACCGAGTATGCGCAGGGTGGGCTGCTCGATACCGCCAAGGCCCTCAACATGTCGCCGTACCAGATCCTGACTGTCGGCTCGCTGGTGCAGCGGGAATCCAAGCCGGACGACTTCGCGAAGGTGGCGCGGGTGATCTACAACCGGCTCGCCGAGAATCGCACGCTGGAGTTCGACTCGACCGTGAACTATCCGCTGGATCGGATCGAGGTGGCCACCACCGATGCCGACCGCGCCCAGCACACACCGTGGAACACCTATGTGCGCCCGGGACTTCCGGCTACGCCGATCTGCTCGCCCGGACTGCCGGCGCTGGCCGCAGCCGAACGGCCCGCGGCGGGGGACTGGCTGTACTTCGTCACCATCGACATGCAGGGCACGACGCTGTTCACCCGCGACTACCAACAGCACCTGGCGAACATCGAGCTGGCGAAGCGCAACGGTGTTCTCGACTCCGCGCGATGAGCGTGAGTGGGCAGAAGCCCGCGCAGCGACCACGAAAGGCCGCGGTGCTAGGATCGCCGATCGCGCATTCCCGTTCACCGCAACTGCATCTGGCTGCCTATCGCGCGCTGGGACTCGCCGACTGGACCTATGATCGCATCGAGTGCACCGCGGACCAGTTGCCGGTTCTGGTAAGTGGTTTCGGTCCGGAATGGGTCGGCGTGTCGGTGACCATGCCCGGCAAGTTCGCAGCCTTGCGGTTCGCCGATGACCGCACACCGCGCGCGGAGCTGGTCGGATCGGCTAACACCCTGGTGCGGTCACAGGCCGGATGGCGGGCCGACAACACCGATATCGACGGTGTAACACAAACTTTGGGCCCCATGTCCGGGCATGGGCTTGTCGTCGGCTCAGGCGGCACCGCGCCCGCGGTGGTGGTGGGGTTGGCCGAGCTTGGTGTGCAACGGATTACGGTGGTGGCACGCAACCGTGAGAAGGCCGCGCCACTTGTCGATCTCGCGACGCGGTCGGGCGCCGAAAGTCGTTGGTGTGACGTCGACGGCGCCGAGTTCGAGCGAGCAGTCGCCGAAGTGGACGTCGTGGTCAACACGGTCCCCGCCGACGCGGTGGCGCGTTACGCACCCACGTTGGCGGCTACACCGCTGTTGCTGGACGCGATCTACGATCCGTGGCCGACAACGCTGGCGGCGGCGGTCGAAGCGGCAGGCGGCCGGGTCATCAGCGGCCTGCAAATGCTGCTAAATCAGGCGTTCGCACAGGTTGAGCAGTTCACGGGGATGCCTGCGCCCAAGGAAGCGATGAGGGCCGCCCTGGACGGGCACTAGTGTGCGACAGGTGAGTCCCCGTGTCGGCGTGGTGTTCCGCCCAGACTTCAGACCCGACAGCTTGCGGGAGATCGCGTCAGTCGCCGAACACGCAGGAATCGATGAGCTGTGGTTGTGGGAGGACTGCTTCCTTCAGGGCGGCATCGCCCAGGCGGCGGTCGCGCTGGCATCGACCGACACCTTGACCGTCGGCATCGGCATACTGCCCGCGCCGCTACGCAACGTGGTCACAACCGCGATGGAGATCGCCACTCTGGAAGCGATGTTCCCCGGCCGGATCCGGCTCGGCGTCGGCCATGGGGTGCAGAGTTGGATGCGACAAGCGGGAGCGGCTGTGGCGTCGCCGCTCACGCTGCTGCGCGAATATGTGGCGACCCTGCAGGACCTCCTCGCTGGGCGATCGGTCAGCGTCGAGGGCCGCTATGTCCGCCTCGACGATGTGCGGTTGGATTGGGCTGCAGCCCAGGGGGTTCCGGTGCTCATCGGTGGGACTGGGCCCAAGACGTTGCGGCTGGCCGGCGAGATCGCCGGCGGTGTCATCTTGGATTCTGCCTACACGGCGGCCACGGTGCGCGGGGCGATCGGCCACGTTACCGCGGGGCGCGATGTTCGGGCCGAGCCGTTCAGCACGGTGATGTTCCTGGTGTGTGCGCCCGGTGCTGACGCGCCAGCTCGGCTCAGGCAGGCGGCCGAGACGTGCAACATAGATGCGGCGGGCGAGTTCGGCGTCGGGGGAACCGCGGACGAAATTGTCGCGGCCGTTGGTTCTTACCTCGATGCCGGAGTGGACACGGTCGCATTTCAGCCGAGCGCTCCGCAGTCCGAATTTGATGAGTTCGTGACGGCCATCGGTGTTGTCGCGGGCAAGCTGTGAACGCTTACACGTGCGGCGCCGACTTCCTGGCTGACCGCGGCGACCACGACGAGCAGCGCCGGGCCAATCGGGGACCGGGCGGCGGCACGCACGATTCTCCAGACTATGCCGCCCACGAACAGAGGTGCCAAGCGCCGTCTCGCGACGGCCTTAGGCTCAATGGATGGGGGCGGGGGTGGCCGGCGCTGGTGTGCTGGCATGGCTGGTTGCGTTGAGCGCCTTCGACATCCGGGAGCGGCGGCTTCCGAACTACTTGACCCTGCCCGGTGCGGCGGTGGTGTTGGTGGGTGCTGCCATGGCAGGACGGGGCGTGGCGGCGGTGCTCGGCGCTGCCGCGTTGTTCGCGGTGTACCTCGTCGTGCACCTGCTCATGCCGTCGGCGATGGGCGCCGGCGACGTGAAGCTTGCGCTCGGCGTCGGCGGTTTGACCGGTTCGTTCGGCATCGACGTGTGGACACTGTCGGCGCTGGGGGCGCCGCTGCTGACCACCGGCCTGATACTGGTCGCCATGCTTTGCCGGGCCGGACCGACTGTGCCGCATGGTCCGTCGATGTGCCTGGCGGCGGTGGCCGGTTGCGGGCTCGTCTTCATCTAGTTGACCGGCAGACCGAGGTCGATGTTGCCACCGGGCGGCCTCGGAATAGGGACAGAGCAGATGCGCGCCGTGGACCCAGACCGCCTCCGTACACAGCCTCTTTTCAATCTTGCGTACCCAAGGTACGTTTATACATACCCAGAGTATGCAAGTTGGACAACCCTGAAATGAGGAAGCGATGTCGCAAGCCACCGTGCAAGATCTCAAGGCCGTATCGAAACGCTATTTCGCCGCCTGGGCGGACTGCGACCCAGACGCCATCGTCGCGCTGCATACGCCAGACACACGGTTTTGGATGCACATGGGTGGTGACCCTGTCGTCGGCCGCGATGCCGTGCGGGCGACGTTCGCCGAGATCTTCGAACAGTTCCCCGACCTCACCTGGGAGACCTATCGCGTGCTCTACGGCGAGGATCATTGGATCCTCGACTGGGCGCTGATCTCCGGTGACATCCGATTCGACTGCCTCGACGTCGTCAACGTGTCACCCGACGGTCTCGTCGCTCGCAAGGACACGTTCGTCGACGGCGTCCAGCTGCAAGCGGCGGTGGGAGTGTGATGACGACGGCGACGGTGAACCACGCCGGCCAACTGCCTCTCGTCGACGCCCTGCCGGTGGAGCACCTGTTCGACATGCATGTCGATCTCGAAGCGGCGCAAGCGATTTCCACCCCCGTCGGTACCCGGATGACATTCATTGCCAAAGGTGGTGTTATTGACGGGCCGAAGCTGCAGGGCGCGATCCTGCCCGGCGGTGGTGACTGGCTGCTGGTCGGCAGCGATGGCGTCGGCCGGGTGGATGTCCGAGCGACGCTCCGCACTCACGACGGTGCCCTCATCCACTACGAAACCCGAGGCATCATCAAGATCCCCGCAGACGGTCTCGAACGCCTGGCCGCCGGCGAGCTGCTTTCATTCGAGGAGACGTACGTGCGCACCACGCCCAAGTTCGAGACCGCCGACGAACGCTACGCGTGGCTGGCCGAGGTTGTCGCCGTCGGCTACAACATTCTCTCGCCGAACCACATCGACTACCGCATCTATTGGGTGCTGTGAAGGCTGCCCCGAACCAGGCGAGGCTGGCGCGCCAATCGAATTGGGTGGTGCAGCGGTGGCGGTGATCGGGCGGGACCGCGTATGTGAGCGGCCGCGCGAGTTTGCGGGCGCTGAGCGCGACCGCGCCTGGCGGCCATTCGCAGAGATGTACCCGCGGGCGGCTATGGTCACCCGATGGCGACAAAGGTGACGAGGCGGACTCAGGCCGAGCGAACCGAGGCGACGACAGTCGCGCTCGTCGACGCCGCGCGTGAACTGTTCGCCCGGGACGGCTACGACGCGACCTCGCTTGACGCGGTGGCGGCCCGGGTGGGCGTGACAAAGGGCGCCGTTTATCACCACTTCGACGGCAAGCGGCAGCTTTTCGAGGCGGTGTTCGTCCGCGAGGTCGAACGGATGGCGGTGCCGCTCGCGGACGCCTATGGCCGCAAGAAGGATCCATGGGACGCCTTCCAGGCCGGCTGCCGAGCGTTCTTGGATGAATCACTTGATCCCGGGCTGCAGCGGATCGTGCTGCTCGATGCCGCCGCGGCCATCGGCTGGGAGCAGATCCGCCGACTCGAAGCCCCGCTGCTGGAGATGATGGAGCTTGGCATCTCGCGGGCCGCCGAAGCCGGCCGCATCGCGCCGCGCTCGCCGGGGCCGCTGGCGCATTTCCTTTTTGGCGCGCTCTGCGAAATGGCGATGATCGTGGCCCGCGCGGACGACCAGAAGGCCGCCCACCGCCAGGCGGTCGGTGAAATCGGCCGCGTCCTGGACGGGCTGCGATTGACTTAGTCAGTCGAGGATGTCGATGGCGCGGTGATCGGGCGGCACGCCGTCGACTAACACGACGGTCCCGTCGCAGTTTTCGGTGCGCAAGGGGAGGATCTGCTGGTAGGCAGCCGAGCTGTACCAGGCGCTGGCCCGCTCAAGGTCGGGGAATTCGATAATGACCAAATCGCCGCCCCACATGCCCTCCACCACATCGGGTTTGGCGCCGTGGACGAGGAACCGGCCGTGAAACGGTGCGAGAGTGTCATCGATCGTGCGCAAGTAAGTGGTGATCGCCGTTCCGAGTGTGACCGAACGCAGGTTGGCCACCGCGTAAGCAGGCGGTGGTCGTGGATCACCTTCTCCAGGGCGGCGACCCAGTGGTGTAGTACTCCCAAGCACCTCGTTCGGCCTCTGGCGCGTCCTCCCATCGACCTATCGTCTCGATAAGGCTCTGCTGGAAGTCGCTTCAGTCGAAGTGGCGGAACTCCGAGAGAGCCAGTGCCGGCCCAAACGCCCGGCGCTGCCACTCGTGATCGAACTGCGGGGCGGCCTGATCGGTGGTGCAGGTTTCGTGCAGGGTCATGT
This sequence comes from uncultured Actinomycetota bacterium, assembly GCA_963715885.1. Taxonomy (GTDB): domain Bacteria; phylum Actinomycetota; class Actinomycetes; order Mycobacteriales; family Mycobacteriaceae; genus Mycobacterium. The sequence continues at coordinate 345,380 of CAVQSK010000014.1, read as the reverse complement.
CGCCGCCCCCGCGAGCCCGACACCCATCATGGACTCCGTCGTGACCAACTCCATCAACGCGTCGTCGGTGAAATTCTCTGTAACGGAAGGTCGTTCGGGAATCACGAACCACCGCGAATGGCCGCTGCTGTCCCACACCTTGATGTCCGTGTCCTCGGGCAGGTCGACGCCGATCTCGGCGAGCACCCTGCGGGGCTCACGCGCCGCCCGCGACCGGAACACCGGATCCTTGTACCAGTACGGCGGCAGCCCCAGCACCGGCCACGGGAAGCATGAGCACAGCGTGCAGATGATCAGGTCGTGCCACCCATCAGGTGGCCGGCGTACAGGCCGAGGCGATGACGACCCAGATCGGCACCGTGATGACTTCGGCGGTCACTGCGACCGCCAGCCCGCCGAGCACGCCGATGCTCAGCGTCAATGCGGATCGATAATCCATGATGAGGAGCGTGCAGCAGTCGTGTTTCCGGCCGCATGGCCGGACGGTAAGAGCCAGATTGCGCCCGTTAAACACACGCAAATCGGACGTCAGAGGCCGTCGTGGGAAGATGGGACGCGTGTTGCGTTGGACCACCGCTGGCGAATCCCACGGGCGCGCGTTGGTGGCCGTGGTCGAAGGCATGGTCGCCGGCGTCCACGTCACCTCGGACGACATCGCGGGTCAGCTGGCCCGCCGCCGCCTCGGCTACGGCCGCGGCGCCCGGATGAAGTTCGAACAGGACCAGGTGACCGTGCTCGCGGGTGTCCGGCACGGCGTCACGCTCGGCGGCCCGATCGCGATCGAGGTCGGCAACACCGAATGGCCCAAGTGGGAAACTGTGATGGCCCCGGATCCCGTCGACCCCGCCGTGCTCGAGGACAGCGCCCGCAACGCTCCGCTGACCCGGCCGCGCCCAGGCCACGCCGACTACGCCGGCATGCTGAAATACGGCTTCGACGACGCCCGCCCGGTGCTGGAACGCGCCAGCGCCCGCGAAACCGCTGCCCGCGTGGCCGCCGGCACTGTTGCCCGGGCATTCCTGCGCGAGGCCCTCGGCGTTGAGGTGCTCTCGCACGTGATCTCCATCGGCGCGTCCAAGCCCTACGACGGGTCGCCGCCGCGGGCCGCCGATCTGGCCGCCATCGACGCCAGCCCCGTACGCGCCTACGACAAGGCCGCAGAGGACGCCATGATCGCCGAGATCGAGGCCGCGAAGAAGGACGGCGATACCCTCGGTGGCGTCGTCGAGGTCGTCGCCAACGGGTTGCCGGTCGGGCTCGGTTCGTTCACCAGTGGTGACAACCGTCTCGACAGCCAGCTGGCGGCCGCGGTGATGGGCGTCCAGGCGATCAAGGGTGTCGAGATCGGCGACGGGTTCGAAACCGCGCGCCGCCGCGGCAGCGTCGCGCACGACGAGATGTATCCCGGCCCCGACGGTGTGATGCGCTCGACGAACAGAGCCGGCGGGCTCGAGGGCGGCATGACCAACGGCCAGCCGCTGCGAGTGCGCGCCGCGATGAAACCCATCTCCACGGTGCCGCGGGCGCTGGCCACGGTTGATATGGCCACCGGTGACGAGGCCGTCGCGATCCATCAGCGCTCCGACGTGTGCGCGGTGCCTGCCGCGGGGGTGGTCGTCGAGACGATGGTCGCGTTGGTGCTGGCGCGTGCCGCGCTGGAGAAGTTCGGCGGTGACTCGCTGGCCGAGACGCGGGCCAACATCGACAATTACCGGCGCGCGGTGGCCGACCGCGAGCCGTCGGCGCAGCCAATACAGGCGTCGGGCTGATGGCTCCCAAAGCGGTACTGGTGGGCATGCCGGGTTCCGGTAAGTCCACGATTGGACGACGGCTGGCCAAGGCCATGCAGCTGCTGTTGCTGGACACCGACGCCAAGATCGTCGAAACGACGGGCCGCAGCATCCCCGACCTGTTTGGTGAAGGGGAGCAGGTGTTTCGCCGCATCGAAGAGGATGTGGTTCGCATCGCGCTGGCGGAGCACGACGGCATCGTTTCTCTCGGTGGCGGCGCGATCACCTCGCCGGGCGTACGTGACGCGCTCGTCGGGCATACCGTGATCTATCTGGAGATCAGTGCGGCCGAAGGCATTCGGCGTGCCACCGGCGGCGTGGTGCGGCCGCTGCTTGCCGGCGATGATCCGGCGCGGAAGTACCGTGACCTGATGACGCAGCGTGTTCCGTTGTACCGGAGCGTCGCTACCATGCGGATCAACACCAACCGCCGCAATCCCGGCGCGGTCGTGCGCTATATCCTGACGCGCCTCGACAACCCGGACGCACCGGACTCGCCGCGCCGACGGCGTCGGCCACCTTGGCGTCGTGGACCGTCTTCACTGACCCCCGCACCGACGACCGAGGCCCCGCCGTCACCGGCGGCCGTCGCCGCGCGCAACACGAAGCCGAACCGTGACTGAGCCAGTGACCGTCGAGGTTCTCGTCGACCGGCCATACCCGGTCATCATCGGGACCGGGCTGCTGGGCGAGCTGGAGCGTGTCCTGGACGGCAGGCACAAGGTCGCTGTACTTCACCAGCCGACACTTGCTGCGACTGCAGAGGCCATTCGGAACCGCCTGTCAGACAAGGGAATCGACGCCCATCGCATCGAGATCCCCGACGCGGAGGCGGGTAAGGACCTGCCCGTCGTCGGTTTCATCTGGGAAGTTCTGGGCCGCATCGGCATTGGCCGCAGGGATGCGATCGTCAGCCTCGGCGGGGGAGCGGCCACCGATGTCGCCGGGTTCGCCGCCGCCACCTGGCTGCGTGGGGTGGACATCGTGCACGTACCCACCACGCTGCTGGCGATGGTCGACGCCGCGGTCGGTGGTAAGACCGGCATCAACACCGACGCCGGTAAGAATCTGGTGGGCGCCTTCCATCAACCCGCCGCGGTGCTCGTCGACCTCGCGACACTGGAGACGTTGCCGCGCAACGAGATCGTGGCCGGCATGGCCGAGATCGTAAAGGCCGGGTTCATCGCTGACCCGGTGATCCTCGACCTGATCGAGACCGACCCCGAAGCCGCGCTCGAGCCGACCGGCACTGTGCTGCCGGAGCTGATTCGGCGCGCGGTCGCGGTCAAGGCGGAGGTCGTCGCCGCCGATGAGAAAGAATCGCAGCTGCGCGAGATCCTGAACTACGGCCACACACTCGCGCACGCCATCGAGCGGCGGGAGCACTACCAGTGGCGGCACGGCGCCGCGGTGTCGGTGGGCCTGGTGTTCGCCGCCGAATTGGGCCGGCTGGCGGGGCGTCTCGACGACGAAACCGCCGACCGGCACCGCGCGATCCTGACGTCGCTTGGGTTGCCGGTCAGCTATGACGCCGACGCGCTGCCGCAGTTGCTCGAGTCCATGGCAGGAGACAAGAAGACCCGCGCCGGTGTGCTGCGCTTCGTCGTGCTCGACGGGCTGGGCAAGCCGGGACGCCTGGAAGGTCCGGATCCGTCGCTGCTCGCTGCGGCATACGCGGAGGTGACGCGATGACGACCGTGCTCTCTACGGAAGCACCACCCACGACCACCTCGTGGCGCTGATCGAACGCGAAGACGACGCGCTCGGTCTGAAAGCTGTTGTGCGACAGAGTGACAGCGAAGTCGACTTGCCGGGCTGGATCCATGCCGCCCCTATGCAGGCGACCCAGTGATCCTGCGGTATTTGTCCAGCCTCGGCTAGGACTGATCCTCGCGACGCGTGGTCTGCTCGGTTCCCACCGGCGCGGTCTGCGTGCTGTCGTCCGGGCCGGACTGGCGGACGGCGGCGAAGACGTCGGTGTCGGCACGATCATCGTCGGCACCGGCGTGATGCAGGTGCGGCATCTGATCGGCCTTGCGGTCGATGAGCCAGCGGCCGAGCGCGACGCCGGCGATCGAGGCCAGGAACACCAGTAGCGCGGTGAACGCCGCGAACGTGGTGATCTCATTCAGCAGCGCCTCGACGTAAAGGCTCTTGTAAAACAGCGAGATGAACCATGCCACCGCGCCGCTGACCACACCGGCGAACAGACCGGCCAGCAGCCACGTCATCGCAAGGTCTCCGCGACGGTCGGGATCAGGGTTGGCTCGCGCGTCGGCGCGCCCGTCGATCAGCCCCCAGACGAACACCGCGATGGCGAAGAGCGCCACCAGAACGATGCTGATCAAACCCGCCCTGGTCTCCCACGCGTTGATCATCGCTCCCTGTAGCAATCGGACGATCACCATCAGGGCCGCGAACACCAGTCCGCGCACTAACCACTTACTCATGGGGCCACACCCTAGCGAGTAGCGTCATCGACCGTGACTATTTCCCAGCGCCGGGACCGGCTGCGTCAGCGGCTGGCCGCCGCCGAGTTGGACGCCATGCTGGTATCGGACCTGGTCAACGTGCGTTATCTGTCCGGCTTCACCGGTTCGAACGCTGCGCTGTTGATCCGCGCTGACGACGAAACGCCGGTGCTCGCCACCGATGGGCGATATCGCACCCAGGCCGCCCAGCAGTCGCCGCAAGCCGAGATCATCATCGAGCGGGCGTGTGGACCGCACCTGGCCACCCGCGCCGCCGCCGACGGTGTGCGGCGATTGGGCTTCGAAAGCCACGTCGTGACCGTCGACGGATTCGCCGCGCTCGCCAAGGCGGCCGGCGACAGTGTCGAACTCGTGCGCGCGGCCGGCACCGTGGAGGCGCTGCGCGAAGTCAAGGACGCCGGGGAAGTCGCGCTGCTGCGGCTCGCCTGCGAGGCGGCCGACGCGGCACTTACAGACTTGGTCGAGCGCGGCGGGCTGCGGCCAGGTCGGACAGAGAAGGAGGTCGGCCGCGAACTCGAGTCGTTGATGCTCGACTACGGCGCCGACGGGGTGTCGTTCGAGAGCATCGTCGCGGCCGGCGCCAACTCGGCGATCCCACACCACCGGCCCACCGACGCCGTGTTGGCGGCAGGCGATTTCGTCAAGATCGACTTCGGCGCCCTGGTATGCGGATACCACTCCGACATGACCCGCACCTTCGTGCTCTCGCCGGCCGCCCAGTGGCAGCTCGACATTTATGAGCTGGTGGCTACCGCACAGCGGGCCGGGCGCGAGGCGCTCGCCCCCGGCGTCTCACTCAGGGATGTCGACACCGCGTCGCGCCAGGTGATCGCCGACGCCGGCTACGCCGACAACTTCGGCCACGGCCTCGGTCACGGCGTCGGATTGCAGATCCACGAAGCGCCGGGAATAAGCGCGTCGGCCGCCGGTACACTGCTTGCTGGCTCCGCGGTAACCGTGGAGCCCGGTGTCTATCTGCCCGACCGTGGCGGCGTCCGCATCGAGGACACGCTGGTCGTCGGCGACAAGGCCCCGGAGCCGCATGGCCGGCGACATCAGACCGCAGACTTACTCACCCGGTTCCCCAAGGAACTGGCCATCCTCTGACAGGAGTACAACCGACCGTGGCAACGACCGCCGACTTCAAGAATGGGCTCGTCCTGCAGATCGACGGCCAGCTGTGGCAGATCGTCGAGTTCCAGCACGTCAAGCCCGGCAAGGGCCCGGCCTTCGTGCGGACCAAGCTGAAGAATGTGCTGTCCGGCAAGGTCGTCGACAAGACCTACAACGCCGGGGTGAAGGTCGAGACCGCGACCGTCGACCGGCGCGACCACACCTACCTGTACCGCGACGGGTCGGATTTTGTGTTCATGGACAGCCAGGACTACGAGCAGCACCACTTGCCGGCTTCGTTGGTCGGCGACGCCGCCAAGTTCCTGCTGGAGAGCATGCCGGTGCAGATCGCGTTCCACGACGGTTCGCCGCTGTACCTCGACCTCCCGGTGACCGTGGAACTGGAGGTCACCCACACCGAGCCGGGCCTGCAGGGCGACCGGTCCAGCGCAGGCACGAAGCCGGCGACGGTTGAGACCGGCGCCGAGATTCAGGTGCCGCTGTTCATCAACACCGGCGACAAGCTCAAGGTGGATTCCCGCGACGGCAGCTACCTGGGCCGGGTGAATGCCTGACCGTAAGGGTGATCGCGGCCGGCATCAGGCCCGTAAGCGCGCCGTCGACCTGCTGTTCGAGGCCGAGGCGCGGGGGATCACCCCAGCCGAGGTGGCAGACGGGCGGAATGCGTTGGCGGAGAAGCAATCCGATGTGTCGCCGCTCAACCCGTACACCGTGACCGTCGCGCGCGGGGTGACCGAGCACGCCGCGCACATCGACGATCTCATCTCATCCCACCTGCAGGGCTGGACGCTTGACCGGCTGCCGGCCGTGGACCGGGCGATTCTGAGGGTGGCGGTGTGGGAACTGCTGCACGCCGACGACGTACCCGAGCCGGTCGCGGTCGACGAGGCGGTCGAACTGGCCAAGCGGTTATCCACCGACGACTCACCGGGTTTCGTCAATGGTGTGCTTGGCCAGGTGATGCTGGTGACACCACAGATCCGGGCGGCAGCCGCCGCCGTCCGGGGGACGACGAACGAGGCGTAAACGGGCACACCGCTAGGACTGGGCACCGTACACGGTGACCAATCTCGGTTCTTGGTCGCGCAGGCGTGTCATGGTCACTTGGTTGGGGGAGTACGTTCCATACATGCGGCTGGCCAGCATCGTTGCGGTTGTCGGGATTGCGGCTGCTGCCAGCGCATGCACGTCGATGGTCGAGGGGAGGGCGACGCTGCCTGCCGGGACGGATCCCAAGGCCGATCTGATGTTGACGGAGGACGGTTTCGGTATCCAGATCGGCAAACCGTTCGCGCCGGCCGCGATCGAGATCTTCACCGAGCCGCAATGCACGCACTGCGCCGACTTCCAGTTTTTCTTCGGGACCGAGATCGCCGACTACCTCGACAGTGGCGAGTTGGTGGTCACATACCGGTTCCTCACCTTCCTCGACGAGGGGACCCAAGGCTACTCACATATGGTGGCCAACGACTTCTTCGCTGCCGCCGATCCGAAGGCGGGTGTTACCGGGGCGGATTTCCAGTACTTCGTCGAAGAAATGTACTGGGAGCAGGACACAACCCAAGACCAACAATGGGTGGCGCAGATCGCCGAGAACTCCGAGCTTCCCGCGGAGGTGGTCGACCGCATCGCGTCCGGTGAGGAGGCCGTCGACGTTGACGCCATGAACCGCGCCAACACCACTCGCCTGGAAGAGCTCAGTGGGAAAAGTGTTGCAACGCCGACGGTTTATGACATCACGAGCGAACAGACCGTGGACATCGCCGACGACGAATGGCTGCGGAAAATCGTCGAATCGTCCTAGGAATCCAATGCCCCGGTGGTTCGGTCTCGTCTTAGGCATGGTCACACTCCTCGCACACCGCAGCGGCGCGCGTCCAGCCACCAGAGCCGACCTCTAACCGCAGGCGGGAGGGCCATTTGCCCGGGCGGCGAGGACTTTGGTCTCTAGTTCCTGCGGACCCGCAGCGAGAGGGTGGACACATGAACGCTCGCTTCCCGGATCGGAAGACAATGCACGCGGTCTTGTCGCTCGCTAGCCGGGCACCGTCGATACACAACTCCCAGCCATGGCGATGGCGGGTCGGCGCCGAGAGTCTGCACGTGTACTCCGATCCGGATAGGCATCTGCCCAACACCGATCCGGACAGCCGGGATCTGCTGCTGAGTTGCGGCGCCTCGCTGCACCACGCCGTGGTGGCATTGGCGGCGCTTGGTTGGCAGGCAAAGATCAACCGGCTGCCAGATCCATTGCATCCCTCGCACCTGGCCTCGATCGAGGTGTACCGGCATCCGGCCAGCGAGCTCGACGTCGCCTTGGCTGCGGCGATCCCGAGGCGGCGCACCGACCGCCGGCATTACAGCTGGTGGCCCGTCCCCGCCGCCGACGTCGCGCTGATGGGTTCGCGCGCGGCCCGTGCGGGCGTGATGTTGCGTCAAGTCGATTCCCTTCCACGGTTGCAAAGCATTGTGGCGCAGGCTGTCTGGCGGCATGCGACTGACAACGACTACCTGAATGAGCTGACGGCCTGGAGTGGGCGGTACGCCTCGGTGTCCGGCGTTCCGGCACGCAACACGCCGCCATCGGATCCAACATCGCCAGTGCCGGGCCGAATATTCGCCGGACCGGCATTGGGTCAACCACCCGACGCCCAACCGGCCGACGACAAGGCCGTGGTGTTGGCGCTCGGCACCAAAGACGACAGCAAACTGGCAAGGCTTCGCGCAGGTGAAGCCACCAGCGTGGTTCTACTCACCGCTACAGCCCTGGGGTTGTCGAGCTGTCCGGTCACCGAACCGCTGGAGATCGCCGAAACGCGAGAAGCCGTACAAGCCGATGTCTTTGGGGTCAGTGGATATCCGCAGATGTTGTTGCGTGTCGGGTGGGCACCGGTGAACGCCGACCCGTTACCGGCGACGCCGCGTCGTCCGCTCAGCGATATCGCCACCGGGCTGGACGGATCTCCGCTGGCCTAGTGCGACCGAAACGGCGCCGACCACCGCACCCAGGTTCCGCCGTCGGGAGCTCGTTCGATCGCGAACTCACCGTCGACTTCCTCGGCACGTCGACGCATGTTCGCAACTCCGCTTTCGGTGATGGCGTCCGGAATGCCTCGGCCGTTGTCGATGACCTCGATTCGCAGGTCGTCTTCGACTCTGACGTTGACGGTCAGTGTGGTGGCGTGAGCATGGCGAAAAGCGTTGCTGACCGCTTCTCGTACAACAGCTTCCGCATGATCGGCCAGTACCGCGTCAACAACCGACAGTGGTCCGACGAATTGCACCGTGGTGCGGAGCTCAGGACTCGAGAACTGGGCGATCGCGTCGTCAAGCCGCTGGCGCAACCTCGTCGAGCTCGAAGGGGCACTGTGCAGATCGAAAATCGCGGTGCGGATCTCCTGAATGACTTCCTGGAGATCGTCCACACAGCCCGAAAGCCGTTGCTGCACTTCCGGTGAGCTTGCCCGTGGCACTGTGCCCTGCAGGGTTAGTCCAACAGCAAAGAGTCGTTGGATGACGTGATCGTGAAGGTCTCTTGCGATTCGATCACGGTCGGTTAAAACGTCGAGTTCGCGCATCCGGCGCTGCGCGGTGGCGAGCTGCCAAGCGAGAGTGGCCTGGTCGGCGAAGGCGGCCATCATATCGAGCTGTTCGAGAGTGAAGGGGTATGTGCCGGCATTGCGGAATGCGATAAGGACACCGGCGACGGTTTCGGTGGCCCGCAGTGGCAACACGAGCGCGGGGCCGGCTTCGATGCCCAAGCCAACATCGACATCATCGACTTTGCGCGGAATGCGATCTGAAAACGCTTGCCCGATCAGTGTGCCGGCTAGCGGTATCAACGTTTCGCTGATTTGACCGGGCACCGCGCCCGCAGTTGCACCGGCGATCAGTTCATCGACGCCTGATGTGGGGACATCGATATCCACGGGAATCGCCACCAGCGTGGCTTCTGCGCCCGTCAACTTCAGCGCTTCGTCGGCGATCAGTTGGAAGACAGTTGCCGGATCGGCGCCGGACAACATCTCCGTTCCGATGTCTCGGGTTGCTTCGATCCACGACTGGCGTGTTCGCGATTGCTCGTAGAGCCGCGCGTTTTCAATCGCGATACCGGCGGCCGCGGCGAGGGCTTGCACGAGGACCTGGTCGTCTTCGTTGAACGGTTGGCCGGTGGCCTTGTCGGTGAGGTACAGATTGCCGAACACAGTGTCGCGAATCCGGACTGGTACGCCCAGGAATGTACGCATGGGTGGATGATTGGGCGGAAATCCGACAGAGGATGGGTGGTGCCGGATGTCGTCGAGCCGGATGGGCTCGGGCTTGTCGATCAGTGCACCGAGAACCCCGCGCCCCTCAGGAAGGTGCCCGATGAGTTCGCGAGTCTGTTCATCGATACCTTCGTAGATGAACTCGATCAGCTCGTGACCGTCTCCGCGCACACCGAGCGCCCCATAACGGGCGTCGACGAGTCCGATCGCCGTGTGAACGATGCTGCGCAAGGTGACGTCCAGCTCGAGGCCGGATGTGACCACGAGCATCGCCTCCACGAGACCGTCAAGGCGATCGCGACCCTCCACGATCTGTTCGACACGGTCTTGGACCTCCGAGAGGAGCTCCCGGAGCCGCAGCTGCGACAGGGTGTCCCGGAGGGGACGTGGCCCGACGCTGTCAGTCACTCCATCATCGTTGCCACCCGGGTGGCCAGTGCTCGATGTTTCCACGCGACTAGTCGGCCGGCCGGACAGGCCGATCCAGTTTGGAGGCGAACACCGCCGCCTGCGTGCGGCGCTCCATTCCGAGCTTGCCAAGCAGGCGCGACACGTAGTTCTTCACCGTCTTCTCGGCAAGGAACATCCGCGCCGCAATCTGCTTATTGGTCAAGCCTTCGCCGAGTAGTCCGAGCAGTGTGCGCTCCTGGTCTGTCAGACCGGAAAGCGGGTCCTTGCGCTCGGCCGTCCCACGCAGCTTTGCCATCAACGCGGCGGCCGCCCGGTTGTCGAGGAGTGATTTGCCGGCGCCGACATCCTTGATCGCCCGCGCCAGCTCCATGCCTTTGATGTCCTTCACGACATAACCACTAGCGCCGGCGATGATTGCGTCGAGCATTGCTTCGTCAGAGGTGTACGAGGTCAGCATCAGGCAGCGCAGATCCGCCAGCTCCGACAAGAGATCACGGCACAGTTCGATCCCGTTGCCGTCGGGCAGACGGACATCGAGGACTGCCACGTCGGGACGCAGCACAGGGATCTTGACCAACGCTTCGCCTACTGAGCCGGCTTCGCCAACGACGTCGAGCTCTGGATCTGAAGCGAGCAGGTCAATGAGCCCGCGGCGAACGACTTCGTGGTCGTCGACGAGAAAGACTCTTACCATTGCCGGCCCTTAACGTCCGATGTCGACCATGCTTGCGTCAAGCGTGGACAGCTGATCCATAACACTAATGTGGTGTCTCATTGGGGTTCATCGAAAGGGCCGTTAGTCCCTAGGCGATGTCCGGACTTGGGACCAATGGCCCTGATGCGGCGCGTCGGCGTCGACGAGACTAAGTCCGTGCCTGACACCATCGTCGCCACCGATGTCATCAAGGACGCAGTGCTGTTGGCATGTAGAGCGCCGTCCCTGCACAACAGCCAGCCGTGGCGGTGGGTGGCGGATGGCGGCGCGGTGCATTTGTTCGTCGACCCGAACCGCGTGATGTATTCAGCCGACCGATGCGGGCGAGAGGCGATCATCAGCTGCGGCGTCGTACTCGACCATTTCCGCATCGCGATGGCCGTCGCCGGCTGGAGAACCCACGTGGACCGGTTTCCCGATCCGAGCAACCGCCACCTTGTGGCGTCAGTCGATTTCACTGCGGCCGACGTCGTCACCGATGTAGACCGTCGTCGCGCCGACGCGATTCTGTTGCGTCGGACTGATCGGCTTCCAATGGCGGCGCCACCGGATTGGGAATCGCTGCGATCGCTTCTGCTTGCCGCGGTGGATGACGACGTCGCGCACCTGGATGCGATCGACGACGACGCCAAACCACAGTTGGCCGAGGCGTCCCAGCTCACCGACGCGCTACGGCTGTACGACTCGGCGTATCACCACGAACTCAACTGGTGGACAGCACCATTCGAGAGCAGCGAAGGAATCCCACACAGTTCACTGGTGTCGGCTGCCGAGACTGAACGCGTCGGTGTCGGTAGGACCTTTCCAGTAGTGCCGCACAGCGAGCGTCGACCCGGCATTTGCGAAGACTTCTCGAGAGTTGTGGTGCTCTCCACGGACGGGGACACCCGCGAAGACGCTCTGGGGTCTGGCGAGATGCTGTCCCGGGTGTTGGTGGAGTGCACTGAGGCTGGCATGGGCACCTGCACGATCACCCACCTCACGGAGGTCAAAGCCAGTCGGCACATTGTCGCCAATCTGATCGATCGCACGGGGTGGCCGCAGATCCTCGTCAGGATCGGCATTGCACCGAGTATGGAGCAGGTGCCCCCTTCTACACCGCGCCGGCCGCTCGGCGATGTCTTGGAGTTCCGCTCAGCGCGATCGTAATTCTGCGCGTTGGCGGGTGGCGCAATAGCGGCACCGCCGAGGGCTTTGGCGCTTACTGCTGAATTCTTCTCCCGCAACACCATTCGCGAATCGCTCGCCGTCCTGAAGCGCGAGGGACTGATCGCGGGGGCGACCGCCGACCGCCTCCGAGAACAGCTCGTTGCGATGCTGCTGCGACATTCTTCCTCGACCAACGAGTAGCGTGCGAGGCGCGTCAACTCAGTTGGGCAATTATGGCCGCGCTGTCGAGCCAGATGTTTTCACGGCTGACCAGCCCGTCGCGGAACTCGAAGACATGCAGGATACGAAAGTTGATCCGACGGCCGTGGCCGGGTAGGCCAAGCATGGAACCGATGACCGTGCCCGTCATCAGCTGCTCGAGGATCATCGCGTCGTCGGTGACGAAGCGATGCAGAACTTCCTCACCCTCGGTGCGGAAGTTCGTGGTCAGCTCGTCGTAGAACTTGCGCGCACCGTCCTTGCCGCGATGAGGGCTCCCGGGATATCCGACGACATCGTGTTCGACGTCGTCGGTGTACACCGCGATGGCACCGTCGACATCACCTCTGCCCTCGGCCCGCAGGTGCTGCGAGACGAGGGCCTGCATCTCGGCATGATCCATGCACCGGCCCCCGGCGTTGTTGAGTTCGCTGAACTTCTATATACGCTGTGCGCCGCCTGGGCATGGGCTTCTACGCTACTTTCGTGCGTCTTGCGTGGCCGCTGACTGGCCGCACAGAAGAAATGCAGGCGATCCAAGCCGCGATTTCGGCTGCGGATCTCACTGGCGTACTTGTTTGCGGTCCAGCGGGCGTGGGGAAGAGCCGAATCGCCCGCGAAGCGCTATCGGCCGCCGCATCCAATGGATGTGAAGTTCGGTGGGCCGTCGCCACGTCATCCTCGAAGACCCTTCCCCTTGGTGCCTTCGCTTCGTGGGCAGACACGGATTTCAGCGACTCGCTGCAACTTGTCCGCGGCGCGATCGAATCGCTGACTTCCGCGCCGCCTGGCACCGCAGTGATCGTGTGCGTCGACGACGCTCATCTCCTCGATGACTTGTCGGCGTTCGTAGTGCATCAGATCGTGCAACGCGGGGCCGCGAAGGTCATGCTGACAGTCCGTGACGGCGAGCCGATTCCCGCGGCAGTACAGGACCTATGGAAGGAGGGACAGTTCGACCGTCTCGATCTTCAGCCACTGTCGATCGATGAATCCACCGCACTAATGGAGGCGGCATTGAATGGACCCGTGGATCCGGACGCCGCCAGGAGGCTGTGGAAGCTGACGCGCGGGAATGCACTGTACCTGCGCAATATAGTGGAGCAGGAGATTTCGGACGGGCGCCTCGCGAAGCGGCAGGGTTATTGGCGGTGGGCGGGCGACCCCGTCTTACCGCCGAGTCTGGCCGAACTCGTGGATTCCCGGATGGGTGCGCTACCCGCCCGAGTCAGTGACGTCGTCGATGCGCTTGCTGTCGGCGAGCCGATCGAGTTGGCATCGTTGACCTCAATCACCGATTCTGCGGCGGTCGAAGAGGCGGACTTGCGTGGCCTTATCACTCTCGAAGATGCCGACGGCCAGGTTGAGGTACGGCTCGCTCATCCGCTGTATGGGGAGGTGCGCAGGAAGCGGGCGCCCCCCACCAGGCTGCGTCGGCTGCGCGGCCTCGTCGCGGCCGAACTCGCAACATCTGCCAATCACGACGACATGCAGCTGGTGGTGCGGCGCGCAACATTGAGCCTCGACGCCGATCTCGAGCCCGGACCGGACCTGTTCGTCAAGGCGGCCCACGGCGCGGCCTGGCAGGTCGATGTGCCGCTGGCCGCAAGGCTGGCCGATGCGGCGGTCCGCGCAGGGGGTGGGGCGGATGCGATCTTCATTCACGCATACCTGTTGTCCTGGCTCGGCCGGGGCCAGGACGCCGAGGCCGTGCTCGCCGACGCGGACGCGCGCGGAAGAAGCGACGTCGACAAAGCCAGGCTGACCTTCCTACGTGCGACGAACCGGCTTTTTCCTTTGGACGACGCCGTGGGCGCGAAGCGGCTGCTCGATGATGCGGAACGCGCTACGCCCCTGCACGCACGTAGTTGTATAGACGCGGCTCGCACCGTTTACAGTGCGGCGATCGGGAAGCCCGCAGCTGCACTGGATGCATCGCGGCACATCCGCCCAGACCAGCTTCCCGACGTTGCCGCTCGGATGCTGGCTTGGGCCGTCACCGTTGCGGCTGGCCAAGCAGGCCGCACGGCGGAAGCTGTGGCCGCCGCGGAAGCCGGATACCCGGTCGCGATACGCGGCTATCTCGTCATCGTTGACGCAGAACTCGGCGCACTGCAGCTCGCCGGCCGAATAGCCGACGTCCAGGATGTGGCCGCGATGCTGCGCCAGCGCGCCGCCGACTATCCCAGCCCCCAGTTGAGTCCCGTCAGCGTCGGAGTTTCCGGTAGGGCCGCCCTCGGTGCCGGTCGCCTAGATGATGCGTTATCCCTGCTGGACCCGGTCGTCGAGTTGATGAACGCCTCTCGCGAGAAAATTGGCTGGACCTACCGGTACCAGCTTCCGCGCACCATCGCGCTTGCCATGTGCGGGCGCTCCGACGACGCGAGAGCCGCGTTGACGGCGTCGGAAAAGCAGCGCCACCAGGGCTGGCAGCACCTCGATCACGAAGGGGCACTTGCCCAGGCGTGGGTCGCCGCCGCTCAGGGTGCTGTCAGTGAGGCGGTTAGCATCGCGCTCTCGGCCGCCGAAACCGCAAGAGCCAATGGTCAATTCGCCGCAGAGGTGATGTGTTTGCAGACGGCGGCCCAATTCGGTGACGGGTCGCGCGCTGCGCGTCTTCGTGAATTGGCGACGGTCGTTGAAGGGCCGCGTGCGGGTGTGGCAGCGCGATTGGCCGAGGCGCTGTCACAGAACAGTGCTGCTGACTTGGAAGTCGTGTCGCAGGATTTCGAGCTGATGGGTGATCTGGTGGCGGCTGCCGATGCGGCGGCACACGCCGCGGTCGCGTTTCGCCACGACGAACGGAAGGGGTCGGCGCTGACGTGTTCGGCTCGAGCGGAAGAGCTGGCGCGGCGGTGTGGCGGTGCGAGCACTCCGGCGATTCGTAAGGCGTCGGTGCGATTGCCGTTGAGCGGCCGTGAACTGGAGATCGTGATGTTGATCGGTCAGGGGTTGTCGACGCGGGCGATCGCCGAGCGCCTGACGCTGTCGATTCGTACTGTCGAGGGTCATGTCTACCGGGCGATGATGAAAACCGGCGCAGCCGACCGAGAACAGCTCGTGGCGATGCTGCCTCAGTGCTGATTTGTTCTGTTGTTCAGCCGGGCTCTGCATGCGCTAATACGCTACTTTTGTGCGTTTTGCGTGGCCGTTGACCGGCCGCAAAGAAGAAATGCAGACGATCGAGGCCGCGATCTCGGCTCCGGACGTCTCGGGCATCGTCGTCAGCGGTGCGGCCGGCGTTGGAAAGAGCCGAATTGCCCGCGAAGCACTCATTGCGGCCGCGTCCAAAGGATGTGAAGTCCGGTGGGCAGTCGGCACCTCGTCCGCGAAGGCGCTTCCGCTGGGTGCTCTCGCTTCCTGGGCGGACTCGGCTTCCACCGACACCTTGACACTCGTCCGGGGTGCGATCGAGTCGCTGGTTGCTGCCCCGCCGGGCACGCCCGTGATCGTCGGTATCGACGATGCGTATCTCCTCGACGATTTGTCGACCTTCGTTTTGCATCAGATTGTGCAGCGGGACGCCGCCAAGGTGGTGCTGACGGTCCGCGAGGGTGAGCCGATACCTGCAGGAGTACAGGACCTGTGGAAGCTAGGCCGATTCGACCGCCTCGATCTGCAACAGCTGTCGCTTGATGAAACTACGACGCTGTTGGCCGCGACGCTGGGCGGACCCGTGGAACCGGACGCTGCGCTCCGGCTGTGGAGGCTCACGCGTGGCAACACACTGTATCTCCGCAACATCGTCGAGCAGGAAATCGGCGACGGGCGAATCGCAAAGCAGGACGGTTACTGGCGCTGGACCGGCGACCCGGTCTTGCCACCGGGGTTGGTCGAGCTCATCGACTCCCGGATGGGTGGCCTACCCGCCTCGGTATGCGACGTGATCGACGCGCTCGCCGTAGGCGAGCCGATCGAGCTCGAGTCGCTGAGGAGAATCGCCGATCCGGCTGCGGTTGAAGAGGCGGACATGCGCGGCCTTATCACGCTCGATGACGTCGACGGTCGCATTGAGGTTCGCGTAGCGCATCCACTCTATGGCGAGGTACGCCGAAACCAGGTGGCGCCAACCAGGCTTCGTCGACTACGCGGACGGGTTGCCACAGAACTCGCTTCATCAAACGATCGTGATGACATCCAGGTTGTGGTGCGCCGGGCGACGTTGAGTCTCGACTCAGATCTGGCGCCCGACGCCGATCTTCTGGTCAAAGCGGCAAGGGGATCGCTGTGGCTCGTGGGCGCGCGGTCGTCGACCAGATCGTCGAGCGCGGCATCGCTGGGCGATCGACTTGCCGATGCGGCGATCAAGGCCGGCGGAGGAGCTGAGGCGCATTTCATTCGCGCGTACTCCCTGTCATGGATGGGTCGTGGCAAGGACGCCGAGGCGGTGCTGGTCGACATTCCGACCAGCGAACTGGCCGATGCCGACCGGGCGAGACTTGCCTTCCTGCAAGGATTCAACACGCTATTCGCTCTTGCGGACCCGGCGAGCGCCAAAGGGCTCATCGACGACGCATCGCGAACCACACCTGCATTTGCGCGCAGTTGCATCGAGGCCTTCCTAAAGGTGTACGGGGCGGCAATGGGTGAGCCGGAAGCGGCAACGGAACCCTCGAACGAACTGGACCTCAGTCGCCTACCCGATATGGTCGCCGCGCGGGTGACGTCCTGGGCGCTGACAGTTGTCCGTGGTGAAGCAGGCCGTACCTCGGAGGCGGTCGCCGCCGCGCTTGCGGGGTACCCCGTCCCGATTCGGTCCTTCGTAATCATCGCCGACGCACATGTCAGCGCATTGCTGTTGTCAGGCCGAGTGGCCGAAGCCCAGGACGTGGCAGAGATTATCCGCGGGCGAGCGGGCGATGCCCTGTCGGTGACCCAGCCGTACGTGGCCGTCATCGCAGCGGTAGCGGGGCGGGCCGCACTCGGCGCCGGTCGCCTGCGTGACGCAATTTCGCTGCTGCAGGACCGGGTGGTCGAGAATTACCCCGGCACCGCCAACGGCTGGGGGTATCGATGCCAGATTTCTCGAACGGTCGCGCTCGCCATGTCCGGCTCCACTGATGAGGCCGTGGCCGCACTTGACTTACTTGAGGAGCGACGTCATCTGGCCTGGCGGTACCTCGACTATGAGCGAGGTCTTGCCCACGCCTGGGTAGCCGCGGCGCAAGGCGCTGTCAGCGAGGCGATCAATACCGCGTTGTCCGCCGCCGAAACGGCCAGAGGCAAAGGCCAATTCGCTGCGGAAGTGATGTGTTTGCAGACGGCGGCGCAATTCGGTGACGGGTCGCGCGCTGCGCGTCTTCGTGAATTGGCGACGGTCGTTGAAGGGCCGCGTGCGGGTGTGGCAGCTCGATTGGCCGAGGCGCTGTCACAGAACAGTGCTGCTGACTTGGGAGTCGTGTCGCAGGATTTCGAGCTGATGGGTGATCTGGTGGCGGCTGCCGATGCGGCGGCACACGCCGCGGTCGCGTTTCGCCACGACGAACGGAAGGGGTCGGCGCTGACGTGTTCGGCTCGAGCGGAAGAGCTGGCGCGGCGGTGTGGCGGTGCGAGCACTCCGGCGATTCGTAAGGCGTCGGTGCCGTTGCCGTTGAGCGATCGTGAACTGGAGATCGTGATGTTGATCGGTCAGGGGTTGTCGACGCGGGCGATCGCCGAGCGCCTGACGCTGTCGATTCGTACAGTTGAGGGTCATGTCTACCGGGCGATGATGAGAACCGGCGCAGCCGATCGAGAACAGCTGGTGACGATGCTGCCGCGCCGGACCCGGGCCGATGGGTAAGCCAGACCTGTCCCACTCAAGAGGGCGGCGCATGAGTGTCGCGGTGCCGGATCGACCAGAATTCGAGTAGCGACCTACTCACACCACGGTGGTATTTCGGGCGCAGGCTGATTGGGTGGCCGATGAATTCAGCGCTCACGAAAGCGCTCTCCGCAAGTTACCGCTGCCATACTCGCTGGCGCTGAGGCTTCGTGACGCCGGAGTCGCGCCCGAAGTCGTCAGCGAGTACGTCGGCGTCGAGGAGGCCGCGCTGGACGGCGTCTACCGCATCGCCGAGGCGAAGCTGCTGTCGGCGCAGGCCCGCGCCGGGGTGTGCGGCGACTGCACTTGAGGCCAATCTAGGCCTGTGCACCCCTATCTGTTCGCGTCGTCGACGACGGCGGTACGGTGCCGCCCGAGCCGGGTACCGTCCGCTGGCGAGCGCAACGCCGCACTGAACTAGTCGGCCGGCCTTGCGTAGTCGGGCAGGTCGATGGCGTCGGCGGTGACGAACCACAGCCGCTGCGCCATCACGCGAAAAGGCCAGCGCTGCATCCACTTCCACACAACGCCATTGATGGCGATGTCAGACTGCGATTTGGGCGCGTACCGATCGATGGTGTTGGGCAGATCCTGGCACTTGTCGACGTATGGCCGCATCGCGTTCTGGTATCGAGCCAATGCCGCGGCTATGCGGCCGGAGTCGACTCCGTCGGCCGCGGGTCCGAGTTCACCGGCCAGTATGTAGGCGCCGACCAGCGCCAGGCTGGTTCCCATGCCGCTCAGCGGCGAGGCGCAGTACCCGGCGTCGCCGGCCAGGGTCACCCGGCCCGACGACCACGACGACATGTGCACCTGCGCGAACGAGTCGAAGTAGAAATCGTCGGCTTCCTGCGCGGCGGCCAGCAGCGCATCGCACTCCCAGCCGGCGCCCGCGAACCGGTCCACGAGCATCGCCCGCTGCGCGTGAAGATCGCGCCGATCGTACTCAACTGGCTGCGAACGAAAAGCCAACCCCGCCTTGGCGATTGCCGGATCGTGTGAGGGTCGCAGGGATGCGTTGAGGCCTGGTGCTTGATACATCAGATACCAGCTGTCCAGGCCGACGGTGTCCGGAGCGGAGAACCATGCGTTGTACCCGCCCAACGGTTTGACGAACTGCTCCTCGGGCCCGAACACCAGCCGCCGCACCGCCGAATGCGGCCCGTCGGCGCCGACGACCAAGTCCGCACGCATCTGCGATCCGCCGCTGAACGTCACGTCGACGCCTGCGTCGTCCTGGGCCAGGCTCTCAATGCGGGTGTTGAACCGATACTCCGCAGTGTCTTTCGTGGCTTGGTACAGCACGTCGACCAGGTCGCCGCGAAGGATCTCCAGTTTGGACACCGGTCCGTTGCCGTTGAATGCATCGACGGGCATCTCGGCGCGGCGGCTGCCGTCGGACCGCACCCAGGCGATGCCCCGTTGGAACAGCGAGCGGCCCTTCATGCGGTCGAGTAGCCCCATCCGCTCGACCACGTCCGCACCCGCGCCGCGCAGGTCGACCGTCTGCCCGCCCGGCCGAATGCCTTCGGCGACTTCGACAACCGTCACCCGGTAGCCATTCTTCGCCAGCCAGAAGGCCAAGGCTGGACCTGCGATCCCGGCGCCACTGATGAGGACGGACGGCTGCGTCATGGCGTCAGACTAACCGCTAGATGTCGAGCGCCTGATAGGTCCGGCGGACGAACTTCGGTTGCGCGCTCTGCAGTTTCGCCAACGACGTGTTACCCGCGATGGCGGCGGCGTCGACCGTCAGGTCGGGATGGTTCTGAATCAGGTAGATCAGGATGAGATCCGCCGTCGGATCGGCCTGCCACCAGGTCCCGTACGCCCCCGGCCAGCTGAATGTGCCAAGCCCACCCGGCCCGAACAGCTGCCGGGACTTTGCCGGATCGGTCACCACCGACAGGTTCAGCCCGAACCCACGACCCACCCAAAACGGCGCTCCCAGAAAGGGATATCGCTTCTGCTCGTCGGTCAGCCGGTCCGTCCTCATCAACCGCACCGACTCCTCCGAGAGCACGCGAACACCGTCAACCGCCCCGCCGGCGAGCAACATCCGCGTGAAGTTCAGATAGTCGTCGACGGTCGACCACAGGCCCGCGCCGCCGGTGCAGAACGGCGGATCGGTGATGGGCGGTGGGCCCATCACGTCGTGCCGCAGCACGTTGTCCTTGTCGAGCTTGTACATGGTCGCGGCGCGTCGCCGGCCGTCCGGGCTGACCGAAAAGCCGGTGTCGGACATGCCCAGTGGCTCGAAGATCCGTTCGGCCAACACTTCGGCCAACGGCTTGCCCTCGATCCGAGACAATGCGATGCCGAGTACGTCGGTGGCACAACTGTAGGTGAGCCGATCGCCGGGCTGATGCGCGAGCGGCAGCTTTGCCAGCTCGGTCAGCCAGCGGTCCTGATCCTGGCGCAGCGACAGCTTGCCGTATGCCGGACCCAGTGGTGGCGGCACCGAGAACACGTACGCCAGCCCGCTGCGGTGCGTCATCAGATCCTCGACCGTGATGAGCCGGCGGGCAGGCGCTGTTTTGTCGAGCGGGCCGAGCGGATCGATCAGCACCCGCATGTCGGAGAGCTCCGGCAGCCACTTCGCGACCGGATCGGTCAACGACAGCTTGCCTTCCTGGTGCAATGCCATCGCGGCGGCGACGGTGACCGGTTTGGTCATCGACGCGATGCGGAAAACCGTGTCGCGCTGCATCGGCAGCCGCGCGTCGACATCGCGGTAGCCCAGCTCGTTGACCTGCAGCATCTCGCCGGCGCGCCAGACCAGCGTTACGGCACCGGCCAGCAGACCGGCGTCGATCGCGTCCCGGACGGAGGCCTGGTTGCCGTCGAGTTTCATCCGCGCCAGGGTACTCAGGGGTCCTGCCGGGCTCGGATGCGGCGCCGGTCCACCTGCCGCTGGCCCATACGAGTAACCCCATACGAGTAAACGAAGAGATCGAGTATCCGAGTACTTGATCCATCCGTTCCGCCGCGGTCGACGATGTATTTGCGGTAGCAGGCTGCCGCGCGTGGCGCCGACCGGTGAAGGGGTCGTCATGGGGTACGCAAGGTACGTCGGGCGTGTCGGTGGTTTAGCGGTGGCGTTGGGGGTGGGGGTGGCGATCGCGACGACGCCGGGGGTGGCGTTCGCCGAGGAGCCGGCTCCGGGGTCGCCTGACTCGACGAGTCAGGCCGCGGATGCGCCGTCGGGAGAGCCCGCGCCGGCGGCGGGCGCTGAGGCGGCGGGTGCTGCAGGCAATGAGGAGGACGGGTCGTCAGGCTCTGGGGGAGAGCCTGACGATTCCGCAGAGCCCTCGGGTTCTGATGGCGGGATGAAGGTGGACAGTTCGGGTGGTGCGATCACCTCGACCACGCCGGGGAGTGCTGGCGCCGATGGAGAGGATGCTGACAAGGATGGCGGCGCGGAGCCGACGACGGCCCCCTCCAAGCGGGACCGGGCGGAGAAATCAGGCTCGGACTCGTCGCCGGCATCGACGCAGAAGAAGCCGAAGCGGACAGCGGCAAGTACGCCGTCTGACAGCGAAATCAGCAAGAGCGAGCTGACCTCCGACAGCAATCCTTCGGTGCAGCCCAGGTCTGAGCCGGTTTCGGCCCCGGTGGGGAATGAGGTGTCGGTTGTCGATGTGGCGCCGCAACCTGCAACGCTGACTGTTTCAACGGCGCAAGACGTTCCTCAGGTGGAATCGGCGCCTGAGTCGGAGGTGACGCCGTTGCTGTCGACGGTGTTGTCGGCGGTGGGGCTGGCGCCGTCGGCCGACGGTGATATTCCGGAGGTGCCGGGCGACTCGCCGCTGTTGTTGGCAGGGCTGGCGGCGCTCCGGCGGCAGACCCAGCAGGCCTTGACTGGGGATGAGGCGTTGGCGAAAACGGTGGCTGAGCCGTCGCAGTCGAGTTTGATGCTGGCGTCGGCGGATCCCACCGGTGGTGAGTCGATGTTGTTGGCTGCGGCGGTGGCGAATTCGGCGCCGTCGGTGGCGCCGGTGGCGGGTTCGCCGGATCAGGCTACTGGTGCGGTGGTGGTGTCGTTGCATGCGTCTGATGTTGATGGCAATCCGTTGTCGTACGCGGTGACTGGCCAGCCCACGGGTGGGTCGGTTGAGGCATTGGGCAATGGCGAGTTCCGCTACACACCTACGGTGGCGTCGCGGTTGGCGGCGGCGGCGACGTCGACGCCGGACTTCGATTCGTTCACCGTGACGGTGTCTGACGGCCAGGGCGGCGCAACGCCCGTGACTCTCAGCGTGCCGAAGTTGCCTGCGGTGTGGGCCAATCAGCCGTCGTCGCCGAACATCACCGGTGCCAGCCCGTCCGGAGTGGCGGTGGTAGGCGATTTGGCGTATGTGGCCAATCAGGGCACCAACACCGTTACGGTGATCAACACCAAAACCGGTGCGGTGGTGGGCAATCCGATCTTCGTGGGGACGGCGCCGACGGGTGTGCTGGCCAATGCCGACGGATCTCGAGTGTATGTGGCCAACCGGACCAGTGGGACTGTGTCGGTGATCCGCACTTCGGACAACACGGTGATCGGTTCGGTGCGGGTCGGGACACAACCGGAGCAGATGGCCCTCAACAGCGCCGGTACGAAGTTGTATGTCACCAACTATGGTTCGAGCAACGTGTCGGTGGTCGATGTCAGCGGCCAGTCGCCGTCGTTGATCACCAATGTCGCGGTAGGTGCGAACCCGCGTGGTATCGCATTTGCGACCGTCAATGGGCAGCCGCGGGTCTATGTGACCAGGTACGGCAGTTCTTCCGTGGCGGTGATCGACGCCACCACCAACAACCAGCTTGATGTCAAGCCGTCGACACCGAACACCGTCGATTCGATCACGGTGGGCGCGAATCCGCAGTCGATCACGATCAGTCCGGACGGGACGCGCGCATACGTGACCAATTACGGTTCGAACAGTGTGTCGGTGATCAACACCGCGACCAATACCGTTGATGGTACGGCGATTTCGGTCGGGACCAAGCCGGTCGGAGTGTCGCTCAGCCGCGATGGGTCGCTGCTCTACGTGGCTAACAGCAACGACACGGTCAGTGTGATCAACACCAAGACCCGTGCGATTGTCGCCACGCTACAGGTTGATTCGACGCCGGAGACCAACAATCACTTCCTGACTGTGCGTTCCGACGGAAGTCTGGTGGTCACCGATACGGCCGATAAGGCTCTGCGTGTGGTGGCGCTCAACCGCGGCAACACCGCACCGGTGGCGCTCGCCAATCCCGGTGTGGATGCTGCGGACCCGACGACGGGCGCGGTCAGTGGAGCAATCAACATCAAGGACTGGGACGGCGACGCGCTGACGTACAGCGCCGTCGTGGCGCCGACCAAGGGATCGCTGACCTTCAACTCGGCCACGGGAACTTACACCTACACGCCGACCCAGGCTGCGCGCGACGCCGCGGCCCAGACCCCGGCCACGGACAAGTTCACCATTCGCGCCACCGACCCATACGGCGCATACAAAGACACCGCGTCAGTCACCGTGCCGATCGCGCCAGCGTCGCCGTCTGGGACCATCCCATCGACCAACACCCCGATCATTGTGGGTTTGCATCCCGGTGACGTGGTGTTCAGCGGCAACTACGCCTACGTGGCGAACTACGCAAGCGGCAACCTGTCGGTGATCGACACCAGGAGCAACTCCGTCGTGGACACAGTCCCCGTCGTCGGCGACAGCATGGCCGCGAGCGCGGACGGCACGCGTCTGTACGTCACGAGGTACTCGGGAGTGGCGATAGTCGATACGGCGACGAATGACATCATCGGCTCGGTCGACGTGCCACTGCAGTACTCGAGCGGTGTTCAGACAGCGGGCAGCCGGGTTATCGATGTGGCGGTTGACCCGGACGACAGCAGCGTCATCTACGCGCTTCGCTGGTACACCGCATACGAAGGTCCCGCCTACTACTACGGCTCCGTATCGAGGATCGACACCGATACCGGCGCAGTGACTACCGTCAACACGCCGTATCTGATTGACATCGACGTCGTCAAGACGCCGGCCGGTACTCGTCTCTATGGGGGCCAGTACACCGGCGATGTTGTCAACGCGTACAACGCCGCCACGTTGGCCAACGTCGGCACCATTGACGTTTCTGATTTCGGAGCGGGGTCATATGTGACGAGGATTGCGACGAGCCCCGACGGCAAGCGCGTCTACGCCTTGGTGAGCGCATCGGACGGGTATGGCCGGTCGAAGATGATTTCAGTAATCGACACCGCCACGAACAGGGAGATCGCGACCATCGCCGATCCCTCCGGGGCGATCGATGTGTCAGTCAGTCCCGACAGCAAGCGCGTCTACGTCGCGCAGTACGACGGCCGCACGACCTTGGTCATCGACCCAGTCACCAACACCGTGAGCGGGAACTTCACCACCGACCAGTCAGGTGGGAGCGCACAGTTTGTGGCCGAGGCGCCCAACGGCAGGGTGTATGTCACCGACTACGACCTGCGCACCGTGTATGCCGTCAACGTTGGCGACACGACGCCGTCGAACAACGTGGCGCCGACGTGGCGCGGGCCCACGACGACCTTCGACCCGGCGACCGGGGTCACCGCGGGCAACTTCAATGTCAGCGACGGAGATGGGGATGCACTCAAGTACTACGTGTCGTCGCCTTGGCTCACATACGGGACGCTGACACTCGATGAGAATACCGGCGACTATGTCTACACCTCGAATGGCACCAACGACGGCTACAACATCCTCTACGAGGAAGCATTCACGGTTGTGGTCACCGACGGGCACTACACCACGACGGGCACGATCTACGTGCAGACATATGTGGATCCGTATTCGTTAGCTTTGTGAGGCCGCTGGTGTCGCTGGCAGACGGGCAAATGACAGGTGCTAAGCTCGCCCGGAAGTTCGACGTCCTTTAACGATCCGTCCAGAGAGGCGGAGAAGGAGGTCAGAGTCGCATCGTGGGCTCTTCAGGCACCGACCGGGAGTTGATGTCCGCTGCGGACGTCGGCCGGACCATCTCCCGCATCGCCCATCAGATCATCGAAAAGACCGCACTCGACGGTCCCGACGCGCCTCGCGTCATCCTCCTCGGCATCCCGACCAGGGGCGTCACCCTGGCCGCCCGGCTCGCCGACAAGATCAAGGAATTCGCCGACGTCACGGTCCCGCACGGTGCGCTCGACATCACGCTCTACCGCGACGACCTCGACCACAAGCCGCCGCGGCCGCTGGAGGACACCTCGATCCCCGAGGGCGGCATCGACGACACTCTCGTCGTCCTGGTCGATGACGTCCTCTATACCGGTCGGTCCGTGCGCTCGGCGCTTGACGCGCTCCGCGACATCGGCCGGCCACGCGCCGTGCAACTCGCCGTGCTCGTCGACCGCGGCCACCGGGAACTGCCGTTGCGCGCCGACTACGTCGGCAAGAACGTGCCGACCTCGCGCAATGAGAACGTCAAGGTGCGCCTCGCGGAGGATGACGGCCACGAACGCGTGTCCATCGCACCATACGGAGGGCCCAAACGATGAAGCACCTGCTCTCCGCGAAAGACCTGTCCCGCGACGACGCGATCTCCATCCTCGACGACGCCGACAAGTTCAGCCACGCGCTGCTCGGCCGCGAGGTCAAGAAGCTGCCCACCCTTCGTGGCCGCACCATCATCACGATGTTCTACGAGAACTCGACCCGCACCCGAGTGTCGTTCGAGGTGGCCGGCAAGTGGATGAGCGCAGACGTGATCAACGTCAGTGCGTCCGGATCCTCTGTGTCCAAGGGGGAATCGCTGCGCGACACCGCGTTGACCCTGCGCGCGGCGGGCGCCGACGCGCTGATCATCCGACACCCTGCCTCCGGAGCCGCCCAGCAGCTCGCCGAATGGACGCGCACCGACGAGGGTGGACCCACCGTGATCAACGCCGGCGACGGCACTCACGAACACCCCACTCAGGCACTGCTCGACGCGCTCACCATCCGGCAGCGCCTCGGCGGCATCGAGGGCAAGCGGGTGGTGATCGTCGGCGACGTCCTGCACAGTCGGGTCGCGCGGTCCAACGTGCTGTTGCTGCACACGCTCGGCGCCGAGGTGGTGCTCGTCGCACCGCCCACGCTGCTTCCCGTTGGAGTTGCCGACTGGCCGGTGAATGTGTCTCACGACCTCGACGCCGAACTGCCGATCGCCGACGCGGTGCTGATGCTGCGGGTGCAGGCCGAGCGGATGAACGGCGGGTTCTTTCCATCGGCGCGCGAGTACTCGGTGCTCTATGGGCTCTCGGAGAAGCGCCAGGCCATGCTGCCTGGCAACGCGGTGGTGCTGCACCCCGGCCCGATGGTGCGCGGCATGGAGATTGCGTTCTCGGTTGCAGACTCCACCCAATCAGCGGTACTGCAACAGGTTTCCAACGGTGTGCACGTTCGGATGGCGGTGTTGTTCCACCTGCTGGTGGGTGCCGAGGAGACGGTCAGCGCATGAGCGTGTTGATTCGAGGGGTGCGTCTGTACGGAGAGGGCGACCGAGTCGACGTGCTGGTGTCCGACCGCCAGATCGCCGACATCGGTCCGGGGCTATCCATCCCCGACGATGCCGACGTGGTCGACGCCACCGGCCAGATCCTGCTGCCCGGTTTCGTCGACCTGCACACCCACCTGCGCGAGCCGGGCCGCGAGTACGCCGAGGACATCGAAACCGGCTCGGCGGCAGCGGCTTTGGGTGGCTATACCGCGGTGTTCGCGATGGCCAACACCAACCCTGTCGCCGACAGCCCAGTGGTCACCGACCACGTCTGGCACCGCGGCCAACAGGTCGGGCTGGTCGACGTCCACCCGGTCGGCGCGGTCACCATGGGCCTGGCCGGAACTCAGCTCACCGAGATGGGCATGATGAATGCCGGCGCCGGGCAGGTACGGATGTTCTCCGACGATGGGGTCTGCGTGCACGACCCGCTACTGATGCGCCGTGCGCTGGAGTACTCCACCGGCCTGGGTGTGCTCATCGCCCAGCACGCCGAGGAGCCCCGGCTGACCGTCGGCGCCATCGCCCACGAGGGACCCAACGCCGCACGGCTCGGCCTGGCCGGCTGGCCCCGCGCCGCGGAGGAATCTATCGTCGCGCGTGACGCGCTGCTGGCCCGCGACGCCGGAGCGCGGGTGCACATCTGCCACGCATCCACGGCGGGCACCGTGGAGATCATCAGATGGGCCAAGGAGCAAGGCATTTCGATAACCGCAGAGGTGACGCCGCATCACCTCTTGCTCGACGACGGGCGGCTGGCCACCTACGACGGCCGCAACCGGGTGAACCCGCCGCTGCGTGAGGCCGCCGACGCCGAGGCGCTACGTCAGGCATTGGTCGACGGAGTCGTCGACTGTGTCGCCACCGACCACGCTCCGCATGCCCAACACGAGAAGTTCTGCGAATTCTCGGCCGCCCGCCCCGGCATGCTCGGGCTGCAGACCGCGCTGTCCGTGGTCGTTCAGACGATGGTCCGGCCCGGGTTGCTGACGTGGCGCGACGTCGCACGCGTGATGAGCGAGAACCCGGCCCGCATCGTCGGACTGCCGGACCACGGCCGCCCCCTGGAGGTCGGCGAGCCGGCCAACCTGACGGTCGTCGACCCCGACGCCACTTGGACCGTCGCCGGATCCGACTTGGCGAGCCGGTCGGACAACACCCCGTACGAGTCCATGGAGCTGCCTGGGACCGTCACCCTGACTCTGTTGCGCGGCAAGGTCACGGCGCGCGACGGAAAGAGCCCGGCGTGAACACCGGAACGCTGGTCGGGTCGCTGATCATGGCCGCGGTGCTGGCGGTGGTGATCGCGGTGTTGATGCAGGCGATGATGCGCGGCTGGCGCCGCCGCGCCGAGCGGCAGGCGGAAATGATCGGAACCCTGCCGCCGCTGCCGGATACGGTGGGAGCGGCCATCATCCCCGCGACAAAGGGGTTGTATGTCGGCAGCACGCTGGTGCCGCACTGGAACGACCGCGTCGCCGTCGGCGACCTCGGCTACCGCGCCAAAGCCGTGCTGACCCGTTACCCAGAAGGAATCATGTTGCAGCGCACCGGCGCCGGCCCGATCTGGATCCCAAGCGACGCGATCGCCGAGATCCGCACCGAAAAGGGACTAGCCGGAAAGGCCCTCACCCACGAAGGCATTCTGGCCATCCGGTGGCGGCTGCCGTCGGGAACAGAAATCGACACCGGCTTTCGCGCCGACAACCGTGCAGAGTACGACCGCTGGCTCAAGGAGGCGGCGTGACCAAGGCGGTCCTGGTCCTCGAGGACGGACGCATATTCACCGGAACGACGTTCGGGGCGGTTGGGCAGACGCTTGGTGAGGCGGTGTTCTCCACCGGCATGTCGGGATATCAGGAGACGCTTACCGATCCGAGCTACCACGGACAGATCGTGGTGGCCACCGCGCCGCAGATCGGCAACACCGGCTGGAACCACGAGGATGCAGAGAGCCGCGGCGACAAAATCTGGGTGGCCGGGTACGCCGTGCGCGACCCGTCGCCGCGCGCGTCCAACTGGCGGGCCACGGGCACGCTGGACGACGAACTTGTCCGCCAAGGCATCGTCGGGATCGCGGGTATCGACACCCGCGCCGTCGTGCGCCATCTGCGCAGCCGTGGCTCGATGAAGGCGGGTGTCTTCAGTGGAGATGAGGTTGACGCTTCCTTAGTCTCCTTCGAGGAGCTGCTGACCCGGGTACGCAGCCAGCCGCCGATGCTCGGCGCCAACCTGGCAGGCGAGGTCAGCACCGATGCCACCTACATAGTGGAACCCGATCTGCCACAACGCTTCACGGTCGCCGCGATCGATCTGGGTATCAAGACCAACACCCCGCGCAATTTCGCCCGCCGCGGCATCCGCAGCCACGTGTTGCCGTCGACCGTGAACTTCGAGCAGATCGCCGAGTTGAAACCGGACGGGGTGTTCCTGTCCAACGGGCCCGGCGACCCGGCAACCGCCGACCAGATCGTCGGCTTCACCCGCGAAGTGCTAGGCGCCGGCATCCCGCTGTTCGGCATCTGTTTCGGCAACCAGATCCTCGGCCGGGCGCTGGGCCGCTCGACATACAAGATGGTGTTCGGACACCGCGGCATCAACGTGCCCGTCATCGACCACGCCACCGGTCGCGTCGCGGTGACCGCGCAGAACCACGGGTTCGCGTTAGAAGGAGAGGCCGGGGAGGTCTTTGATACGCCGTTCGGGCCCGCCGAGGTCAGCCACACCTGCGCGAACGACGGTGTCGTCGAAGGTATCAAACTCGTTGACGGCCGCGCCTTTTCGGTGCAGTACCACCCCGAGGCGGCGGCGGGCCCGCATGACGCCGAGTACCTGTTCGACCAGTTCGTCGACCTGATGGCAGGGGAGAAGCGCTGATGTCTCCCGCGAGCGACCGCATTTGTACAGATTTCCGCGGCGTGTCGCGTGCAGACACGGGCGCTCGCGGGGAGGGGGCCCAGCTTGCTAGGGGAGGGGACCACTAGATGCCGCGGCGTTCTGACCTGAACCACGTGCTGGTGATCGGCTCCGGGCCGATCGTCATCGGCCAGGCGTGCGAATTCGACTACTCGGGTACCCAGGCCTGCCGTGTGCTGCGGGCCGACGGGATACAGGTGAGCCTCGTCAACTCGAACCCGGCGACGATCATGACCGACCCGGAATTCGCCGACCACACCTACGTCGAACCGATCACACCGGCGTTCGTCGAGCGCGTGATCGCCCAACAGGCCGAGCGCGGCAACAAAATTGACGCACTGCTCGCCACCCTGGGCGGTCAGACCGCGCTCAACACCGCGGTCGCGCTGTACGAGAACGGCGTGCTGGACAAGTACGACGTCGAGCTCATCGGCGCCGACTTCGAAGCTATCCAGCGCGGCGAGGACCGGCAGCGGTTCAAGGACATCGTCGCCAAAGTGGGCGGCGAATCCGCGCGCTCCCGCGTGTGTTTCACCATGGACGAGGTCCGCGAGACCGTCGAGGAGCTCGGCCTGCCGGTGGTGGTGCGACCGTCGTTCACGATGGGCGGCCTCGGCTCCGGCATGGCCCATTCCGCCGAGGACGTCGATCGGATGGCCGGTGACGGGCTCGCCGCGTCGCCGAGCGCCAACGTGCTGATCGAGGAATCCATCTCCGGCTGGAAGGAATTCGAGCTCGAGCTGATGCGCGACGGCCACGACAACGTGGTCGTGGTGTGCTCGATCGAGAACGTCGACCCGATGGGCGTGCACACCGGCGACTCCGTCACCGTCGCCCCGGCGATGACGCTGACCGACCGCGAGTACCAGAAGATGCGCGATCTGGGGATCGCGATCCTGCGCGAGGTCGGCGTCGACACCGGCGGCTGCAACATCCAATTCGCCGTTAACCCGGCCGACGGCCGGCTCATCGTCATCGAGATGAACCCGCGGGTGTCGCGCTCGTCCGCACTGGCCTCGAAGGCCACCGGCTTCCCGATCGCCAAGATCGCCGCCAAACTGGCGATCGGTTACACCCTCGATGAGATCCTCAACGACATCACCAAGGAAACCCCGGCCTGTTTCGAACCGACGCTGGATTACGTGGTCGTGAAGGCGCCGCGGTTCGCGTTCGAGAAGTTCCCCGGCGCCGACGCGACGCTGACCACCACGATGAAGTCCGTTGGCGAGGCAATGTCGCTGGGCCGCAACTTCATCGAGGCGCTCGGCAAGGTGATGCGTTCCCTGGAGACCGACCGGGCCGGATTCTGGACCAGGCCTGACCCCGACGTGTCGGTCGAGGACTTGCTGGAGGACCTCAGGACCCCCACCGACGGACGGCTCTACGACATGGAGCTTGCGCTACGCCTCGGTGCCACCGTCGAGCAGGTGGCCGAAGCCTCCGGCGTCGACCCGTGGTTCGTCGAGCAGATCGCGGGACTCGTCATCCTGCGGTCTGAGGTCCTGGACGCTCCTGTGCTCGACGAGCACCTATTGCGCCGCAGCAAGCACTACGGCCTGTCGGACCGCCAGATCGCCGCGCTTCGACCGGAATTGGCCGGTGAGGTCGGCGTGCGGGTGCTGCGGCAGCGGCTGGGCATCCACCCGGTGTTCAAGACCGTCGACACCTGCGCGGCCGAGTTCGAGGCCAAGACGCCCTATCACTACAGCAGCTACGAACTCGACCCTGCCGCCGAGACCGAGGTGGCGCCGCAGGCCGACAAGCCGAAGGTGCTCATCCTCGGTTCGGGACCGAATCGCATCGGGCAGGGTATCGAGTTCGACTACAGCTGCGTGCACGCGGCGACCACATTGAGCCAGGCCGGGTTCGAGACGGTGATGGTCAACTGCAACCCCGAGACGGTGTCCACCGACTACGACACCGCCGACCGGCTTTACTTCGAACCGCTGACCTTCGAGGACGTCCTCGAAATCTACTACGCCGAAAAGCAATCCGGCACAGGCGGACCTGGCGTCGTCGGCGTCATCGTTCAGCTGGGTGGGCAGACCCCGCTGGGCCTTGCCGAACGGCTCGAGAAGGCCGGCGTGCCGATAGTCGGCACCAGTCCCAGGGCCATCGACCTGGCCGAGGACCGCGGCGCGTTCGGCGAAGTGCTTCGGACCGCGGGGCTGCCGGCGCCCAAGTTCGGCATGGCCACCAGCTTCGAGCAGGCCCGCCGGATCGCCGCCGATATCGGCTACCCGGTGCTCGTGCGGCCGTCCTACGTGCTGGGCGGCCGCGGCATGGAGATCGTCTACGACGAAGAAACCCTAGAGGGTTACATCACCCGCGCCACCGAACTCTCGCCCGAGCACCCGGTGCTGGTCGACCGATTCCTCGAGGACGCCATCGAGATCGACGTCGACGCGCTCTGCGACGGCACCGAGGTGTACATCGGCGGAATCATGGAGCACATCGAGGAAGCCGGCATCCACTCGGGCGACTCGGCGTGCGCGCTGCCGCCGGTGACGTTGGGCCGCAGCGACA
The DNA here is from genome assembly GCA_963715885.1 of uncultured Actinomycetota bacterium. Lineage (GTDB taxonomy): Bacteria > Actinomycetota > Actinomycetes > Mycobacteriales > Mycobacteriaceae > Mycobacterium. The sequence goes on along the minus strand of CAVQSK010000014.1, from coordinate 313,449 downwards.
TCGAGTCCGTACGGCGCGCCACCGAGGCCATCGCGCACGGCATCGGCGTGGTCGGCCTGCTCAACGTGCAGTACGCGCTCAAGGACGACGTGCTCTACGTCCTGGAAGCCAACCCGCGGGCCAGCCGCACCGTGCCGTTCGTGTCCAAGGCCACCGCCGTGCCCCTGGCCAAGGCATGCGCACGAGTCATGTTGGGCGCCACCATCGCCCAGCTCCGCGACGAAGGAGTACTGGTGCCTACCGGGGACGGGGCTACCACCGCCCGCAACGCGCCCGTCGCCGTCAAGGAAGCTGTGCTGCCGTTCCACCGGTTCCGCAAGTCCGACGGCGCGCAGATCGACTCCCTGCTGGGTCCGGAGATGAAGTCGACCGGCGAGGTGATGGGGATCGACCGCGACTTCGGCAGTGCGTTCGCAAAGAGCCAGACCGCCGCGTACGGCTCGCTACCCGCCGAGGGCACGGTGTTCGTGTCCGTGGCCAACCGAGACAAGCGCTCACTGGTGTTCCCGGTGAAGCGGCTGGCGGACTTGGGATTCCGGGTGCTGGCCACCGCTGGCACCGCGGAGATGTTGCGGCGTAACGGCATCCCCTGCGATGAGGTGCGTAAGCATTTCGAACAGCCGGAGGAGGGCCGGCCGGCCATGTCGGCGGTGGACGTCATCAAGGCCGGAGAGGTCGACATGGTGATCAACACGCCATACGGCAACTCCGGCCCCCGTATCGACGGTTACGAGATCCGTTCGGCCGCAGTCGCAATGAATATCCCCTGCGTGACGACGGTGCAGGGGGCGTCGGCGGCGGTGCAGGGCATCGAGGCCGGCATCCGCGGCGACATCGGTGTGCTGTCCCTGCAAGAGCTGCACAGTGCGTTGGAGCGCTAGATGAGCGAATTCGGCCGTCGGCTGGCCGATGCGGTGTCGGAGCGCGGGCCGCTGTGTCCGGGCATCGACGCGCATCCTGAGCTGCTGCGCGCGTGGGACCTGACGGTGGACGCCGACGGCCTGAGCAAGTTCTGCGATATCTGCGTGACGGCGTTTGCCGATTTCGCGGTGGTCAAACCGCAGGTGGCGTTCTTCGAGGCGTACGGCGCTGCCGGCTACGCGGTGTTGGAACGCACGCTCGGCGCGCTGCGGTCCGCCGGTGTGCTGGCGCTGGCGGACGCCAAGCGTGGTGACATCGGCTCGACGATGGCCGCCTACGCCGACGCGTGGGCCGGTGACTCGCCGCTGGCAGCCGACGCCGTGACCGCCTCGCCCTACCTGGGATTCGGGTCGTTGCAGCCGCTTCTCGACACCGCCGACGCGCACGGCCGCGGGGTGTTCGTCCTGGCCGCCACGTCCAATCCGGAGGGCGCCACCGTCCAGCGCGCCGACGCCGGCGGCCAGACGGTCGCGCAGTCGATCGTCGATGCCGCCGCCGCGGTCAACCGCGACGCGTTGCCCGAGCCCGGTTCGGTGGGCGTCGTCGTCGGTGCCACACTGCCCGACCCGCCCGACGTCAGCGCGCTGGGCGGTCCAGTCCTGGTACCTGGTGTCGGCGCCCAGGGCGGACGCCCCGAAGCGCTGGCTGGTCTCGGTGGGGCGCAACGCGGGCAGTTGCTACCCGCCGTGTCACGCGAGATCCTGCGCGCCGGACCGGACGTGACCGAATTACGCGCTGCCGCAGAACGATTCCGCGACGCAGTCGCCTATCTGGTCTGAGCGCTGCGTCGCCGCGCCAGCACCACGGCGATCACAACAGCGCCCGCTACCAGCGCCATGAGCAGGATCAGGCCGGTGAGGTCGCCGCGATCACGAGTCTGGTAGATGACGTGCTGGTAGGTGGTGTCGGACGTGGCCTGCTCGAACACGTAGTCGCCGTCGATGGATGCTGGTTGGCCGATGTGGTCGTTCCACCGGGTCAGGAACGCGCCATCGCCGAGGTACGCCGCCAGCGCGGGGGAGACATCGGCTCGCTCGACCTGCCCTGCGAATTCAAGCGACGGCTGCTGGTCGGCCACGGGCACGTCCCTCGGGTCTATCCGATGGTCAGCGAGCAGATAAAGGTCGACTGTCTGCGGCTTCGTCGCCGAGCGGGATAGTCGCATCGGATAGACGACCGCCTCAGAACTGAACGACAACCGCAACGGCTGCAGGTCGCCGGTCAGTGACTCGCCGTTTTCGGCAGGCACGAGCTGGATCGCGACGATCTCCCAGCGGTCTGCGACGTAGGCCGCAAGATTTTCGTCAAGGCCATCCGGATGCGGAAAGCCCTTGTCCGCCAGCCACTTCGTCAGCGCGGTCGAATCGTCGGCGGCCAGCCGTGTGACGTCGAACGGGCCGATCCGCTGACGGCCGAGCACGTTGACGCCCGCGCCGCGCGGCGCCCCCGCGGTCTCCGCGCTTCCCGGCGCGCCCGCGGACAACCAGCTGAACGTCGGCCACCACACGTCGCGGTACTCCACGCGCGGAGCGGTGAGCCGGCCGAGCTCCTCGAACACCTCGGGCTCGCCGAGCGAGACCTCGGCGGCCGACGGCACCGGCATCACCCACGCCGCCGTGTCCGAACTGCCGTTGACCTTCAACGACATCAGAATGTCCTGGGTCGAGCCATCCCAGGCGATTAGTGCGCGCTCATCCGTGACGGACGCCCCGGCCTGGTCGGGGATGTAGGCGCCGCAGCCACATGCCCACGCCGGCGCGGCGACGCTCGACACCAGGCCGCCAACCAACATCACGATTGCAGCGAAGACGAATCTAGCCATGCGTGGCATCGCCCGAATGTACGGGTCACGGGTTTCAGGCGCTAAATCGGGGCAGGCTCCTGCACTCGATTGACGCCGATGACCGCCTTCGGCCCGAGACGTCGCATGGACCCCGAGCGGATCTACAGCGGGATCCAGATGCCAAAGAACCAGAACCCCCAATTGTTGAAATCGGGGTTGAAGATCGGGGTCACCCAGCTGCCGTTGTAGTTGAACGGCTGATGATCGAACCGGCCCTGGTCGATGCCACGCCAGGCCTGATCTGGAGGTGGTGGTCCCCAGCGGGCGTTGTGGTCCCACGGTGATGGGCTGTGGTCGCCCGGCCCGCCAGGACCGCCGGGGCCCCTGTCCCAACCGCCCGGCGGGCCTCCTGGGTGGTTACCGGGGCCACCGTGAGCACGTGGCCCTCCGCACCACTGCGGGTTGCAGAGCGGCGGTTCGGCCGCCGCGGTGCCCAAACCGGCGGTCAATGCGGAAACCGCGAGGCCGGCGGCTATCACCGAGGCACCTGCGAGACGTTTTGCGTTCATTTTGCGCGTCCTCTCGGGCTGAAACTGGTGATCAACCCCCGACGAGCCCGAAGTTAGGCAGTCAAACTGCCGCTGCACTGCCGCCCGACTGCCAGGCGCCGGTCAACGGACCCGTCAACTGACGTCGCCGTAACCCGCCCGCGACACGCCCGACACACTATGACCAGGCAAAATTTTCTGAACACAGCGACGCTACGGGTCCCCGCCCACCGGTCCGTGCACCCCCGGGGATACCGCCACCATCGGCGTGGCGGCCGAAAACCCTTGTTATGCAGCAACTTCCGTCGAAATGCGTGTGTCAAGACCGTTCTTTCGGCCGTTCGAGGCGCCTCCGAGGCCGCCGGAGGGCCGCACTACACGCTGGGCTTTTGACCCCGTAACCAGGGGGTGGGGTTAGCTTTCGTCAGATGGCGTGGGTACGGTCGTCGTCGCTGGCTGGTTTAACCACCAGCCGAGACAAAACAATGATGGTGACGAGACGGAGGAACCCGTGGCCCTTCCCCAGTTGACCGACGAACAGCGCGCGGCAGCGTTGGAGAAGGCTGCTGCCGCACGTCGAATTCGAGCAGAGTTGAAGGATCGGCTCAAGCGCGGCGGCACCAACCTCAAGCAGGTGCTCAAGGATGCCGAGACCGACGAGGTCTTGGGCAAGATGAAGGTTTCCGCGCTGCTAGAGGCCCTGCCCAAGGTCGGCAAGGTCAAGGCGCAGGAGATCATGACCGAACTCGAGATCGCCCCGACCCGCCGGCTGCGTGGCCTGGGCGACCGTCAGCGGAAGGCGCTGCTGGAGAAGTTCGACTTCTCCTAAGGGAGGTCGGTGAGCGAAGGCAGACGGCCGGGCAGCGATGAGCCGCTCGGCCGAAGAGCCGAGAAATCGGTTACGGCTCCGGTTGTGGTGCTGTCCGGCCCGTCTGCCGTCGGGAAGTCGACTGTTGTCCGCTGTCTGCGTGACCGGGTTCCCGACCTGCACTTCAGCGTCTCCGTCACCACCAGGGCGCCGCGTCCTGGCGAGGTTGACGGCGTCGATTATTCGTTTGTGACCGCCGAGCGGTTCCAGCAGTTCATCGATGAAGGGGCGCTGCTGGAGTGGGCGGAAATCCACGGTGGCCTGCACCGATCAGGCACGCCCGCCGGGCCCATCCGCGCGGCGACCGAGGCGGGACAACCGGTCCTCATCGAGGTCGACCTGGCCGGCGCGCGGGCCGTCAAGAAGTCCATGCCGGAAGTGATCACCGTCTTTCTCGCCCCGCCCAGCTGGGCGGAGCTGGAGAGCCGGCTCTCCGGTCGTGGCACGGAGACCCGGGAGGTGATGGCCCGCAGGCTGGCCACCGCAAGGGCCGAGCTGGCCGCTCAGGACGACTTCGACGCGGTCGTCGTGAACAGCCAATTGGAGTCTGCCTGCGCCGAATTGGTATCCTTGCTGGTGGGCCGCGACTGACCCGCGCGCCGGGCACCACCCGCTTCGGCCCGATAGCCACCGTTTTCACGCCAAGACCGCCAGGAGATCCTCTACGTGAGCACCCCGCACGCCGACGCGCAGCTGGCCGCTGTGGACCCCATCGACACGTCCGCCGCCGGCGCGTACGACACGCCGTTGGGCATCACCAATCCGCCCATCGACGAGCTGCTTGATCGCGCGTCGAGCAAGTACGCGCTGGTGATCTATGCCGCCAAGCGCGCTCGGCAGATCAACGACTACTACAACCAGCTCGGCGACGGCATCCTCGAGTACGTCGGCCCGCTGGTCGAGCCCGGTCTGCAGGAGAAGCCCCTGTCGATCGCGCTTCGGGAGATCCATTCGGACCTGCTCGAGCACACCGAGGGCGAGTAGCAAAAGGCCGGCGATGAGCCTCTGGGGCGAAGAGCAGAGCAGCAGGGCGTGACGGACCGCAAGCGGATCATCGTCGGTGTCGCCGGAGGCATCGCCGCCTACAAGGCGGCGACCGTGGTCCGTCAGCTCACCGAGGCCGGCCATTCCGTGCAGGTCGTCCCCACCGAGTCCGCGCTGCGTTTCGTCGGCGCCGCCACCTTCGAAGCCCTCTCCGGCCAACCGGTTCACACCGGCGTCTGGGACGACGTCCATGAGGTACCGCACGTCCGAATCGGCCAGGAAGCCGACCTCGTTTTGGTTGCCCCGGCCACCGCAGATCTGCTCGCGCGTGCCGTGTCGGGCCGCGCCGATGACCTGCTGACCGCCACGCTGCTGACCGCGCGATGTCCAGTGCTGTTCGCACCCGCCATGCACACCGAGATGTGGTTTCACCCGGCCACCGTCGACAACGTCGCCACGTTGCGCCGCCGCGGCGCGATCGTCCTGGAGCCGGCCTCCGGTCGGTTGACGGGTGCCGACACCGGCGCCGGCCGGCTGCCGGAAGCCGAGGAGATCACGACGCTGGCCCAACTGCTGTTGGCCCGCGGCGATGCGCTTCCGTACGATCTGGCCGGGGTCAAGGTGCTGGTGACCGCGGGCGGCACCCGCGAACCGATCGACCCGGTGCGGTTCATCGGCAACCGCAGTTCCGGCAAGCAGGGCTATGCGATGGCCCGCGTGATGGCCCAGCGCGGCGCCGACGTCACGCTCATCGCCGGTCACACCGCAGGGCTGATCGACCCGGCCGGCGTCGACGTCGTTCACATCGGCTCGGCCGCCCAGCTGCGTGATGCGGTGTCCAAGCATGCGCCCGACGTCCACGTACTCGTGATGGCGGCCGCGGTTGCCGACTTCCGGCCCTCCCGCCCCGCCTCGAGCAAGATCAAGAAGGGCCCCGAAAGCGAAGGGGCGCCGTCAATCGAACTCACCCGCACCGACGACGTGCTCGCCGGCGCCGTGCGCGCCCGTACTGACGGTCAGCTACCCAACATGCGGGCGATAGTCGGGTTCGCTGCCGAAACCGGCGACGCCAACGGCGACGTGCTCTTCCACGCCAGGGCCAAACTGCGGCGCAAGGGCTGCGATTTGCTCGTGGTCAATGCTGTCGGCGAGAATCGGGCGTTCGAAGTGGACAACAACGACGGATGGCTGCTTGCGGCCGACGGCACGGAGTCCGCTTTAGAGCACGGTTCGAAAACTCTGATGGCCAGTCGTATCGTGGACGCGATCGTGGCCTTCGTGCACACCAACAGCGGGTAATTCGAACCACGCATCTGGGTGCGCGTAATGCTTGCGCGCGACCGGGGGCGAGCGCTTGGGTGCAACAGGGCAGGCATATAATTTGATAAGCTAAGTTTTTGGAAAGGGATCGTACTGTGAGCAAAGCTCGGCTGTTTACCAGTGAGTCGGTAACCGAGGGCCACCCCGACAAAATCTGTGACGCCATCAGCGACTCGGTGCTCGACGCATTGCTCGCCGCAGACCCGCACTCGCGCGTGGCCGTCGAAACGCTGGTCACGACTGGCCAGGTTCACGTCGCCGGCGAGGTCACCACGTCTGCCTACGTCGACATTCCCACGATCGTGCGCGAGCGGATCCTCGATATCGGCTACGACTCTTCGGACAAGGGCTTCGACGGTGCCACCGCCGGGGTGAACATCGCCATCGGATCGCAGTCGCCCGACATCGCCCAGGGCGTCGACACTGCCCACGAGGCCCGGGTGGAGGGCGCGGCCGACCCGCTGGATTCCCAGGGCGCCGGGGACCAGGGTCTGATGTTCGGCTACGCCATCAAGGACACGCCGGAGCTGATGCCGCTGCCGATCGCGCTGGCCCACCGACTGGCCCGTCGCCTGACCGAGGTGCGCAAGAACGGCGTCGTGGACTACCTGCGGCCGGACGGCAAGACCCAGGTCACCATCCAGTACGACGGCTGGACCCCGGTGCGGTTGGACACCGTCGTGCTGTCTACGCAGCACGCCGACGGCATCGACCTGGAGAACACGCTCACGCCCGACATCCGCGAGAAGGTCGTCAACACGGTCCTCGCCGATCTCGGCCACGAATCCCTGGACACCTCGGACTACCGACTGCTGGTCAACCCGACCGGCAAGTTCGTGCTGGGCGGTCCGATGGGCGACGCCGGCCTGACCGGCCGCAAGATCATCGTCGACACCTACGGCGGGTGGGCCCGCCACGGCGGCGGGGCCTTCTCCGGCAAGGATCCCTCCAAGGTGGACCGTTCTGGGGCGTACGCGATGCGCTGGGTGGCAAAAAACGTGGTTGCCGCGGGCTTGGCCGAGCGCGTCGAGGTCCAGGTCGCCTACGCGATCGGCAAGGCGGCCCCGGTCGGCCTGTTCGTCGAGACCTTCGGCAGCGAGACCGTCGACCCGGCCCGCATCGAGAAGGCGATCACGTCGGTCTTCGACCTGCGGCCCGGCGCGATAATCCGCGACCTGGACCTGCTTCGCCCGATCTACGCACAGACGGCGGCCTACGGCCACTTCGGCCGTACGGACATCGAGCTGCCCTGGGAGCAGACCAACAAGGTCGACGAACTGAAGGCTTCTGTCTGACGACGACTGCGGGGCGAGGAACGAGCCCCGCTGAGGAGTCAGACGCGACAAACACTGTCTGACGACGACTGCGGGGCGAGGAACGAGCCCCGCTGAGGAGTCAGACGCGACAAACACTGTCTGACGACGACTGCGGGGCGAGCAACGAGCCCCGCTGAGGAGTCAGACGCGACAAACACCGTCTAACGACAGCGGGCCAAGGCTCAGATCCGCCGATTCGCCAGTACCGGAAGTGACCGGCGTACGGCGTCTACCGTGTCGAGTTCGAGGTCGACCGTCAGTAAGTCGGGTTCGGCGCCCAGCGATCCGAGCACGCCTCCATCGGGCGCCGCGACGAGGCTGTGGCCGACACCCCGCGGGGCCGAACCGTGGTAGTCAACGGGGGATGCCTGGTCACACGCCGCGACGAAGGTCGTTGTGTCGAGCGCGCGGGCACGGGCGAGTAGTTCCCAGTGGTCGACCTTGCCCGGGCCCGCTCCCCACGATGCCGAGATGACGTGGAGTTGTGCACCGTTGTCGGCCATCGTCTGGAATAGCCCCGGGAACCGCAGGTCGTAACAGATCGCGAAACCCACTCGAATACCGGCAATGTCGACGACCAGCGGGTCCTGACCGGGCGACACGGTATCGGACTCGGCGAATCCGAATGCGTCGAACAGGTGGATCTTGTGGTAGTGCGCGTCGACTCCGGCGCCGGTTACCAGCAGTGTGTTACGGACCCGACCGTCGAACCCACCGACGGGTCGTGCGATATAGCCGACGGCGTACGTCGAGAACGCAAGACGGGTTCCGGTGAGCGGATCCTCATCGGGGAAGAAGACTTGTGGGAAGACAAGTGCGGCTTACGGATGCCCGAGCCGATCGGCTGAGCATGGCGCCGAAGCTTGCTGCGCGCGGCTTCGGCGCTACCCGCTGAACTGGTAGTCGCGCAGCGGGAAGCGGCGGCTACGCCAGTACGCCTCTAGCGTGCTGGCCGGCCGCAGCGGCACGTCACCGTTCTTGTCGAAGTAGTAGCTGTTGGCCAATTGACAGCTCTCCTGCCAGAAGATCTGCCGGTGCCGCTTGCGCATCATCTCCGCGAAATAGCGGTCGTTGGCCTCCTGGGTCACCTCGACCCGGCTGGCATTCAGGCGGTGCGCCCGCTTCAGACAGCGCACGATGTGGTGCGTCTGTGTCTCGATCAGCGCGAAGTACGACGACCCCACGTAGCCGTAGGGCCCGAACACAGTAAAGAAATTCGGGAAGCCCGGCACGCTCACGCCCTCGTAGGCCTGGAGTCGATGGTCATCCCAGTACGCGCTCCACGCCCGGCCGCCGGGCCCGGTGACCGGATAGGTCGGAAGGTCGTCGGTGTCCATCACCTTGAACCCGGTCGCCAGGATCAGTACGTCGACGTCATGGTTCTCGCCGTTCGAGGTCCCCACACCGGAGCCGGTGATCTTGTCGATCGGCTCGGTGACCAGCCGCACGTTGTCGCGGTTGAACGTCGAGAGATACGTGTTGTGGAAGCCCGGCCGCTTACAGCCGACGGCGTAGCGCGGCGTGAGCTTGTCGCGCACCTGCGGGTCATCGACCTGCTTGCGCAGATACGACTCACCGACCTTCGACATGTTCTTGGCCATCGGGTTGACCGTGAAGTACTGCGCCGCGAGCGGGAACGTCAACTCGACATAGGCCTGGCTGAGCAGACGCTGGACCGCCTTGCCGCCGGGGATGCGCATGGCGACGCGTGCAGCGCGCGGCAGTGGCACGTCGAACTTGGGGAAGCACCATATCGGGGTGCGCTGAAAAACAGTGAGGTGTTTGACGATTGGAGCGATCTCCGGGATGACCTGGACAGCCGACGCTCCCGTTCCGATGATCGCGACGCGCTTGCCGGTCAGGTCCTCGGCGTGGTCCCAGCGCGCGGTGTGCATGGTCACCCCGGCGAATGAGTCGACACCGTCGATATCGGGCAGCTTGGGTGTGATGAGCACTCCGCTGGCGTTGACCAGAAAGCGCGCGGTGACCACAGCGCCGGGGTCGGTACGGATGCGCCATAGGTCTTGTGTCTCGTCGAAGTCGGCGCCGAGCACCTTGGTGTTGAACCGAATCTTGCGTCGCAGGCCGTACTTGTCGACGCAGTGCTCGGCGTAGGCCTTCAGTTCGTGCCCGGGCGCGTAGGTCCGCGACCAGTTCGGGCTCTGCTCGAAGGAGAACTGGTATGAGAACGACGGAATGTCCACCGCGATACCGGGATACGTGTTCCAGTACCAGGTGCCGCCTGGCCCCTCGCCGGCTTCGATGACCAGGTAGTCACCCATGCCCGACTTGTCGAGCTTGATCGCGGAGCCGATGCCGGAAAAGCCGGCACCGACAATGACCGTGTCGTACTCCGGCACTGTCACAGGGCCTCCCCTCTGCGTGCGATGACGTGCACCCGGCGCTTGGACCGCAACGTCAGCGTCGCTTCGAGTTCTACCGGATGATCGGGCAGTACGTCGAATGTGACCCGCTGACTCATGATCGCGGCCGTCAACACCATCTTCATCAACGCAAGCTCCGCCGCCGAACAGCAGATCCGCCGACCGCGGCCGATGCTTGGCCGTGTCTGCCGAAAATGCGCGTCGGATCGAAGGCCCCAGGGGTCGGGCCACCAGCGCTCGTCGTCGACCTCGGCGAGCTGCCGCCGAGCGGGTATCCGCGGACCTAGGCTTCCGGCCACCGACCGTCTGCCTTGGCGGCGTCGATCTCGCGCTGACCGGACTCTCGCATGCGACCCGCTTCGACGAGCCGTTGCACCCGTTCGACATTCGACGTCGACCACGGGCTACGCGGCTTACGACGGCTGAAGCGTTGGATGCGCGACACCTCGTCGTATTTGCGTGCCAGGCTGTCGATCCAACCGAAACATAACGCGACTTCGACGGCCTCAGCGTAGGAAATGCCCGGCTCGGGCGCGTTCTTGTTGAGCAGTCGCAGCCAGATCTCCGACGCCTCATCGTGGTTGCGCGCCAACCAGTCTTCCCATTCGTGGGGCGTGCGGACGTCGAGCACCTCCCGCTCGGTCATCAGCCGTGCAGCGCGGCCTGCAGCGCCGCCAGTCCGCGGTTGGTAGCTTCGGCCGCGGCAGGAACGACCATGGCGAAGCTGACAAAGCCGTGCACCAGGGTCGGTTCGTTGCGCAGCTCGACGGGAACGCCTGCAGCGGTGAGCAATTCGGCGTAGCGGGCGCCGTCGTCGCGGATCGGGTCGTACTCCGCTGTGGCGATGAACGCCGGCGGAAGGCCGGACAGGTCGGCGGTGTTGGCGGGGGCCAGCGTGGGCGGCAGCCTAGCCGGTTCGCTGACGTCGGTGCCGGGTACGTACCAGTGCAGGAACGCACCCACCACGTCGCGGTCGAGGATCGGTCCGTCGGCGTTCTCGGTCATCGACGGCAGTGTGATGTCGCCGGTCGTCGAGGGATACCACAGCAGTTGGAAGACCAACTGCGGCCCGCCGTTATCTCGCGCCAGCTGCGTCATCACCGCCGCGATGTTGCCACCCGCCGAGTCGCCTGCGACAGCGATACGCGCCGGGTCGCCGCCGAGTTCGCCAGCATGCTCGCCGACCCAGCGCAATGCGGCCCACGAGTCGTCGACGCCCTGCGGGTATGGGTGCTCCGGTGCGAGCCGGTAATCCACCGATACCACGATGGCCTCGGCTCCGACAGCGTGCGCTCGCGCCACGGGGTCGTGGGTGTCCAGGTCGCCGATCGACCATCCGCCCCCGTGGTAGAACACCACCACCGGCAGGTCGTCGTGCCGGGCGATCGGCGGCCAGTAGATGCGGACCGGAATGTCGGTGATGTCCCCGCAGCCGATCGTGCGCTCTTCTATCCGCATGTCGGGCAGGACTTCTGGTGGCGCCTTGAGCCGGCGCATCTGCTCGCGGGCCACCTCGACGCCGTCGTCTGCGGTGAACTTGAACGGGAACGCGTCGAGCAGCGCCTGCATGGTCGGGTCGATACCCGGCTTGGTCGTCATTCTGCGGCTCCTGTCAGACGTTGCAACTGTTCCCACGATGAACGCTCGACCCAGTTGGTCAGCAGCTTGCCGTCGCCGCGCACCGCCCACACCGCGGTGCCCGTCATCGCGATGGCCTGTTGATCGGGCTCGGTGCCGAGGAACCCATTGTTCTTGCCGGTCAGCAGCCATCGTGACGCGACTCGGCTGCCGTCGTCGTTCTGAAACGACTCGATCACCTCGAGGTGCAGGTCGTTGACCTTCGCCAGGAAGCCCGCGATCCACTCCTTGAAGGTCTCCCGGCCGGAGATCGTCTCGCCGCCGCTCACGATGACGAAGTCGTCGACCACGAACCTGTCGACGGCCGAGGGGTCGTGCGCATTCCACACCTCATTCCAGAACGCGTGCACAACCTCTACAGAGTTCATGTGCACTCCAACGCTCTACGCAGTGCTGACAATCCGCGTTCGGTCGCTTCAGTCGCCGCCGGCACCACCCCCGAATAGCCGACATAACCGTGGATGAGCGTCTGGGCGTTGGGAAGTTCGACCCGCACACCGGCGGCGGCCAGCAGTTCGGCATAGCGGGCGCCGTCGTCGTTCGCCGGTGGCAAGTACACCCGCATCGGGATCGGCCCGGCGGGCCCGTCGATGGTGCGGTCCTCGCTGCGCACTTCGGGATGAACTTCCCGGCGGGGCAGGTCACGGAACCGCCGACGCGACTCCTCGACGCCGCCGTCGGTTGTCAACTGAAACGGGGCGGCCTCCAGTACTTTCAGCAAGATGAGGTCGACGGCCGGCTTCTTCTCAGCGACGGACATGGGGACACCGTACGCACACCCGCGAACCAGGCTGCTGTGGGTGGCGGCCCCGGGCGTCGGCGCAGGCTAGGGGACATTCCGTTGCCGCCCTGCGCAGTCAGGGAGAACACCGCGCCGCCGGCCAGCCGACCGAGCACGGCGACCTGACCAGGTGCGTCGTTGGCGACCCTCTCCCCGGTCTCGGCGACGCTGATCTGGTCGCGAAAACTTGCGGCGACGGCCGAGACGTCGGCGACCGGCCCGACGATGGTGTCGAACACCGCCAGCGAGTGTCCCACCATGATCGTCAGGACATTGTTGGCCGCCGCTCGATCGCTGCTGTAGGCCAGTGACTGCGGAATTCGACTGCCGCCCAAGGGGTCACTGCGGTGATCATCGCAATGGACTCCACCTGTCCGAGGCGACCGCCAGCGATCAGATCGGCGACGAACCTTGCGCTGGGCGAGTGGTAGCCCTGCAGGCTCACCGCGTGCACGACGCCAGCGGCCTCGGCTTCGTCGGCCAGCGCCCTGGCCTCGGCCACGTGGACTCCCAGCGGCCACTCGGTCAGGACATGCTTGCCGTCAGCGCTGCCCGCGTCGCGACGGCGTGGGCGGGCGCCTTGACGGACACCACCACGAGGTCGACATCGGGATCGGCCGCCAGCTCCGTTGCGTCGGCGAACGCGCTGCGCACAGGCCTGCGGACCCGAAGGCGAGGCCGCCCGCCGGGAGGCGCGGGTCCGGCGCAAGACCGCCGAAGCACAGCTCACACGACGGCTGAGGCGCGCGGTCACCGAAGGCGACCTATCTGCTGACGTCGACCCCGCTGACCTGGCCCGCTACGTGCACACGGTCAGCGACGGCATCGCCGTTCAAGCGGCAGGCGGCACCAGCCGCGCCGCGCTGCGCCGGACCGCAGCCCTGGCCCTGCGCGGTTTACCCGCGTGAGAGTCGGCCCGGTCTGCTAGACGGTAGATGTGACGACCACCCGCCGGCAGGCTGAGCACGAGCCCATCGCGCGTGTGTTGCCCATGCTGTCGGTGCCCCACCTCGACCGCGAATTCGACTATCTGGTGACCGCCGACCAGTCCGACGACGCGCAGCCCGGTGTGCGCGTGCGGGTGCGTTTTCATGGTCGGCTGGTCGACGCATTCATCCTCGAAAGGCGTTCGGACACAGACCATGTCGGCAAGCTCGGCTGGCTTGAGCGCGTGGTGTCCGCAGAGCAGGTGCTCACCGCTGACGTGCGCCGGCTCGTGGACGCGGTGGCCGCGCGCTATGCCGGCACCCGGGCCGACGTGGTGCGGCTGGCGGTTCCGCCGCGCCATGCGAAGGTCGAAAAGCAAACTGCCACTGAACTGGCGCCGGTGACCGTCAAGCCCGTCGATCCGGCTGCGTGGGCCGAGTACGGCCGCGGCGAACAGTTCCTTACCGCGCTGCGCGACGGCCGCGCCGCGCGCGCGGTCTGGCAGGCGCTGCCCGGCGAGCACTGGGCCGACCGGCTTGCCGAGACCGCGGCGGTAGGCGTGTACGCCGGCCGCGGTGTGCTCGCTGTCGTGCCGGACCAGCGCGATGTCGACGCGTTGCGCGACTCCGCTGTCCGGTACCTCGACGAATCGCGGGTGGCGGCCCTGTCGGCGGGGCTGGGCCCCGCCCAGCGCTACCGCCGCTGGCTGGCAGCCCTGCGCGGCGATGTACGACTGGTCATCGGTACCCGCAGCGCCGTGTTCGCGCCCGTCGCCGATCTAGGCCTGGTGATGGTGTGGGACGACGGTGACGACACGCTCGCCGAGCCGCGCGCGCCCTACCCGCACGCCCGTGAGGTGGCGATGCTGCGCGCGCATCAATTGCGCTGCGCGGCGCTGATCGGTGGCTATGCGCGCACCGCGGAGGCCCAGGCGCTGGTGCGCAGCCGATGGGCGCACGACCTGGTGGCGCCGCGCCCCGTGGTGCGTACCTGCTCGCCGCGCGTCGTTGCAATCGAGGAGAGCGGGTATGCGCAGGAGCGGGATCCCGCCGCCCGCACCGCCCGGCTCCCGTCGGTGGCGCTGCGGGCCGCGCGGACCGCGTTGCAGGACGGCAGGCCGGTACTTGTTCAGGTGCCGCGACGTGGATATGTGCCTGCACTGGCGTGTGCGCGGTGTCGCACCATCGCCCGCTGCCGGCACTGCACCGGCCCGCTGTCGCTGCCGGACCGCGACGCCGCCGGAGCGGTGTGCCGCTGGTGCGCTCGCGTGGAGCCCACACTGCGCTGCGCGCGTTGCGGTTCCGACGCCGTGCGCGCGGTCGTCGTCGGCGCCCGGCGCACCGCCGAGGAACTGGGCCGGGCGTTTCCCGGGACGACGGTCATCACATCCGGCGGCGACGCGATGGTGGCCGCTGTGCCGGGGGAGCCCGCGGTCGTCGTCGCGACACCTGGCGCCGAGCCGGTGGCCGACGGCGGATACGGCGCGGCCCTGCTGCTCGACGGGTGGGCCCTGCTCGGTCGCCAGGACCTGCGCGCCGCCGAGGACGCCCTGCGGCGCTGGATGGCCGCCACCGCACTGGTCCGAAGCCGCGGCGACGGCGGCGTCGTCGCCGTCGTTGCCGAGTCGGCCATCCCCACCGTGCAGGCGCTGATCCGCTGGGATCCGGTCGGCCACGCCGAAGCCGAACTCGACTCGCGCACCGAAGTCGGCCTGCCGCCCGCAGTGCACATCGCCGCCGTCGACGGCGCGCCAGCAGCGGTGAACGCGCTGCTCGAAACCGCGCAATTGCCTGGCAATGCGGACCTGCTGGGCCCTGTCGAGCTGCCATCAGGTGCCCGACGACCGCCGGGCACCCCGGCCGACAGCCCGGTGAGCCGGATGCTTGTGCGGGTGCCTCGTGACGGCGGTTTGGCGCTCGCCGCCGCGTTGCGACGGGCCACCGGCGTGCTCAGCGCGCGCCACGATCAGGAGCCAGTTCGTGTGCAAATCGACCCGTTGCACATAGGGTGATGCGGGACAAGGCGCGTCGGCCGGGCAGGAGGTGGGCATGGGACGGCTGTTCAAGTGGCTGATCCCGTTGGCGCTCATCACCTTTGGGCTGTTGTGGCCGCTGGTGTTCCGCGGCGGGGCGGAGGCCACCGACGTTGCAGACCCTGTGGTCTTCAGCAATTACAAGGCGGACTTCGTCGTCGGCCGCGACGGACAGCTCGATGCCGTCGAGACGATCACCGCCGAGTTTCCCGGCGGCCGGCACGGCATCTTCCGGTGGTGGGATATCGCGAACCAGAACAACGAGCGCCTGCGGCAGCGGCCCGAGGTCACGTCGATTCTGCTCGACGGCGAGCCCGTGTCTTACCAGATGCTCTGGGAGGGCGGTGAGCGATTCCGGGTGGCCAAGATCGGTGATCCGGACGAATACCTCGCGCCGGGCACACATGTCTTCGAGATCCGCTACAGCATCGCCGGCGTCCTCGACCCCGGCACCACCGGCGCCGACAAGACGTTCGCCGCAGCGACGGGCGAGCCTTCCACATCGCCGTCGGTGTTCTTCTGGAACGTCATCACTGGATCGAACAGCAGGATTGAACGGGCCGACATCTCGATCACGTTGCCCGGCGACGTCGGCCGCGTGCAGTGCTCGGTCGGCTACGGCGTCGGCAGGGAATGCCGCGACGTGACGGTCAGCGGAAACAAGGTCGACCTCTGGGCGCTGAACCTGCAGCCACAGACCCCGGTCACCGTGCGGGCGGGTGTGGACGTGCCGACGCCGCCGCAAGTCAGCCTGCCGTGGCCCTACACCTGGGACCGTATCCTGGGTCAGTCGGTCACCGGCGTGGCGGGGATCGCGGGGCTCACAGCGCTGTTCGGACTCGGCGCGTTCCTGTGGTACCGCACCACCGTCGAACCGTCGCCCGGATTTCCGCTGCAGTACGCGCCCCCGCCTGGCCTCGGCCCAGTGCAGGCCGAATACATCCGCACCGAGTCGGTTCCGAAGAATGGGCTCACCGCGACGCTGTTCTATCTCGCCGAGCGGGGGCTGATCGACCTGAGACAGGTCAGTGACAAACAGTGGAACATCCGCGGTAACGGCCGAACCCGGCGCGTGGGCAGACGTCGACCCGGTCAGCGTCGCGGTCGGGTCGGCGCTCAAGGTGATGAAACCGGGCACCGAATTCCAAGCCAAGCACACGGTGAAATCCGGCCAGAAGCTCAACAAGGCCAAAACCGACTTGGCTGTCGCCGTCAGTAAATGGGCCTACGACAACGGTCTGATGGTCAAGCGCAAGAAGGAGTTGTGGGTCCGCACCGCCAATGCGATTTCCTTCATCCTGATGTTCTTCGGCATCTTCCGCTGGGGCTTTCCTGTCACCATGTGCGCCCTCCCGTTCGCGGCGTTCTTCCTGTTCTCTGCGGGGTCTTGGGCCGACGGAGTCGGCAGCCGGCGCACGCCGGCCGGACGCGAACTGTGGTCACGAGTGGGCGGATTCCACCGCATGCTCGCGACCGATTCCGCCGAGACCCGGTTCGACTTCTCGGCCCGCAAGGATCTCTACACCGCGTACGTCCCATTCGCGGTGGCCGCCGGCGTGGCTGCGTTGTGGGCCAAGAAGTACGAGACCGCGACGGGCAGCCCCGCGCCGCAACCGGATTGGTACAACTCGTCGTCGGCCACCGGGTGGGGATTCGCCGGCAGTTCCGGCGGACCGAGTTTCGACAGCTTCGATTCGGCGTTGTCGTCGTCGATCGGCGCCTACACCGCGTCGCAGTCGTCGTCGTCCTCCGGTGGTGGTGGTGGTGGTGGGTTCAGCGGCGGCGGCGGCGGAGGCGGCGGCGGTGGAGGAGGAAGTGGCTCATGGTGAGATTCCTGCTGATCGTGGTGCTGGTGCTCGCAGTGCTGGTGCTGATCGTATTCGTGATGGGCTACAACAAGATCCGTTCGGCCGACATTCGCGTCGCCGAGGCGCTGTCGGGCATCGACGTGGAGCTGACCCGCCGCGCGTCGCTGATCCCGAGCCTGGTCCACACGGTGCAGACCTTCGCCACCCACGAGAAGGGCATCCTCGACCATGTCACCGATGCCCGCGCGGCGCTGACCTCGGCGACGGCCGGCAAGTCCGTCGCGCAGCGCAGCGCCGCCGAAAAGGAACTCGACACCGCGCTGGCCCCGTTGCTGGCGCTTGGCCAGAGCTACCCGCAGCTCAACTCGTCGAACAACTTCCTGAACCTGCAGGACAATCTCGCCGACACCGAGAACAAACTGGCCTTCGCCCGCCAGTACTACAACGACTCGGTGGCCACGCTGAACCGGCTGATCAGCACCATTCCATGGATGTTCGTCGCGCCGCTGGCCGGTGTGGACCAGCGCGAGTACTACCAGACGCCGCGCTAGGCATGCGCTGGGTCAAACCCCGGCGGCCTTGATGATGAGGTCGGCGACCTCGTTGGGCTTGGACACGATCGACAGATGGCTTGCATCGAGTTCGATCGTCGAGGCGTTCATCCGTTTGGCCATGAACCGTTCGAGATCCGGGTTGATGGTGCGGTCGTTCTTGGAGACGGCGTAGAAGGTGGGCTTGTCCCTCCAGGCCGCCTGTGTCGTGCGGCCATTGAAGAGTTCGTTCGATATCCGACCCTGGACCGCGTACAGCATTCTGGCCCGGACCGGATCGACATCCTGGGCGAAGTCGTTCAAGAACGCGTCTTCCGACAGCTGCGCATAGCCGTCGGGTGTCTTCACCAGACCTGCGCTCGCCGGGGGTGTCGCATACCGAGCGGCCAACGCGGTGTAGTCCTCGCCGGCGTCCGGCGCACGCGCCGCGATGTACACGAGAGCCGTCACCTTGGGGTCGACACCGATTTCGGTCGCGATCATTCCCGAATACGAGTGCGCGACAAGCACTGTCGGGCCATCCATCAAAGCCAGCGTGCGGCGCGCAAACTCGCAGTCCTCTTCGAGTGTGCGCAGCGGATTTTGCACCGACGCCACCGTGAGTCCGCGCGCCTGCAGATAGGGGATTACGTCGGACCAGCACGACCCGTCTGCATAGGCACCGTGCACCAACACCACATTGCGGGCATGTGGCAACGGCTCAGAAGGGGGCCGCGCCGCATGCGCGGGCCGCGCACCAAACACGGCGGCAGCGCCGCCCGAGGGCAACGGCGGCCGCGAACGATCGTCGATCCATGTCCCAAACCTAACCACGCAGCCGTAGGCGGTCCGGCGGCCGCTTCTACACTGGCGCGGTGCGTCTCGTGTTCGCCGGCACCCCGGAGCCCGCGCTTCCATCGTTGCGCCGACTCATCGAGTCGCCGCGCCACGACGTGGTCGGGGTACTGACCCGCCCGGACGCGGTTGCGGGTCGGCGGGCCAAACCGTCCCCGTCGCCGGTGGCCCGGCTGGCACTCGAACACGACATCCCGCTGCTGCGGCCGCCGCGGCCCAACTCCGACGAGTTCATCGCCGAATTGACGCAGCTGGCGCCGGAGTGCTGTGCGGTGGTCGCCTACGGAGCGCTGCTGTCCGACCGGCTGCTGGCCGTACCCAAGCACGGCTGGGTCAACCTGCACTTCTCACTGTTGCCCGCCTGGCGCGGCGCGGCGCCCGTGCAGGCGGCAATCGCCGCCGGCGACACCGTGACGGGTGCAACGACATTTGAGATCGAACCTGCACTCGATTCGGGGCCGGTCTACGGCGTGGTCACGGAGACGATCGGGCCGACCGATACCGCCGGGGATCTGCTTGAGCGGCTTTCGATTTCGGGCGCGGCACTGCTTGATACGACATTGGACGGCATCGCCGACGGCTCGCTGAGCCCCGTACCCCAACGCGCCGACGGTGTCACCAACGCGCCGAAGATCACCGTCGGGGAGGCGCGGGTGCGGTGGGAGCTGCCCGCCCATGTCGTCGAGCGGCGCATCCGCGCGGTCGCGCCCAACCCCGGTGCGTGGACGATGATCGGCGACCTGCGCGTCAAACTCGGATCCGTCACAGTGGACAACACGTCAAACAGACTGGCACCCGGCGTGATTCGCGTCGAGCGCAACGGTGTGCGCATCGGCACCGGTTCGCAGCCGGTGCTGCTCGGCCAAATTCAGCCGCCCGGCAAGAAGCTGATGAGCGCCGCCGACTGGGCGCGTGGTGCCCGCCTCGACGATGACGCGCGGGCGCAGTGACCCGCCCGGGCAATAAGCGAGCTGGCCGTAAGCCGCTTGACCCGGCCCGTCGCGCCGCATTCGACGTGCTGCGCGCGGTGTCGGAGCGAGATGCCTACGCGAACCTTGCGCTGCCCGCGCTGCTGCGCGAACGGGGAATCACGGGCCGCGACGCCGCTTTCGCGACTGAGCTGACCTACGGCGCCTGCCGCAGCCGCGGCCTGCTCGACGCCGTCATCGGTCACGCCGCAGGCCGTCCGCCCGACCGCATCGATCCCGTGCTGCTGGACCTGCTGCGGCTGGGTACTTACCAACTGCTGCGCACCCGCGTCGAACAACACGCCGCCGTATCCACCACCGTCGAGCAGGCCGGCATCGAATTCGACTCGGCACGAGCCGGTTTCGTCAATGGCGTGCTGCGCACCATCGCCGGGCGCGACGAGGAGGCCTGGATTGCGGCGCTAGCTCCGCCGGCCGACTCGGACCCGGTGGGGCACGCAGCGTTCGTGCATGCTCACCCGCGCTGGATCGCCCAGGCGTTCGCCGACGCGCTCGGTGCCGACGCGGGACAGCTGGACGCGCTGCTGGCCAGTGACGATGAACGACCCGTGGTGCACCTGGCCGCCCGGCCGGGCGTGCTGACCGCCGAGGAGCTCTCCCAGCAGGTCAACGGCACCGTCGGCCGCTATTCGCCGTATGCGGTGTATCTGTCCGGCGGCGATCCCGGTCGGCTCGAGCCGATCCGCGACGGCGCGGCGCTGGTTCAGGACGAGGGCAGCCAGCTGGTGGCCCGGGCGATGACGCTTGCCGAACTGGACGGGGCCGACAGCGGTCGCTGGCTGGACCTGTGCTCCGGGCCGGGCGGCAAGACGGCGCTGCTGGCCGCACTCGGCGATGATGCGCAGGTCACCGCCATCGAGCCGACCCCGCGGCGCGCCGACCTCGTCGAGGAGAACACCCGCGGCCTGCCGGTCGAGGTGCTGCGGGTCGACGGCCGCGACCCTGGCATCGAGCCGGGTTTCGACCGCGTGCTCGTCGACGCGCCGTGCACCGGGCTCGGCGCGCTACGGCGCAGGCCGGAGGCCCGGTGGCGCCGCCAACCCGGCGACGTTCCTGCCCTGGCCAAGCTGCAGCGTGAGCTGCTCGCCTCGGCGATCAGGCTGACCCGGCCGGGCGGCGTGGTGTTGTACGCAACCTGCTCGCCTCACCTGGCCGAGACCGTTGGCGTCGTCGCCGATGCGCTGCGCCGCCACCAGATCACCGCACTGGACACCCGGCCGCTGTTCGAACCCGTCGAAACTCTGGGAGGCGGGCCGTACGTGCAGCTGTGGCCGCACCGGCACGGCACCGATGCGATGTTCGCGGCCGCGTTGCAAGTGAGATGAGCGCTTGCGCGAAGAGCCAACATATAGGGTGACGAGCATGCCGAGGCCGCTGATCGCGCCGTCTATCCTGGCCGCCGACTTCGCCCGGCTGGCCGACGAGGCCGCCGCCGTGACCGGCGCCGACTGGCTGCACGTCGACGTGATGGACAACCACTTCGTGCCCAACCTGACCCTCGGGCTGCCCGTCGTCGAGGCGCTGCTGAAGACCACCGACATCCCGATGGACTGCCATTTGATGATCGACAACCCCGACCGCTGGGCGCCGCCATACGCCGAGGCCGGCGCATATAACGTCACCTTCCACGCCGAGGCGACCGACAACCCCGTCGGCGTGGCCCGCGACATCCGCGCCGCGGGCGCGAAGGCGGGCCTGTCCGTCAAGCCCGGCACCCCGCTGGAGCCGTACCTGGAGATCCTGCGCGAGTTCGACACGCTCCTGATCATGTCGGTGGAACCGGGGTTCGGCGGCCAGAAGTTCATCCCGGAGGTGCTCCCGAAGGTCGGGACCGCGCGCCGACTGGTCGACTCCGGGGAGCTGACCATCGTGGTCGAGATCGACGGCGGCATCAACGAAGACACCATCGAAGAGGCGGCGCTGGCCGGGGTGGACTGCTTCGTCGCGGGATCGGCGGTTTACAGCGCGGAGGACCCCCCAGCCGCGGTGGAGTCGTTGCGCCGGCAGGCCGCGGTGGCCTCAAAGCATCTTCGATTATGAACCTTGAGGCCGCGATGCGGTTGGCCATCAAACAGTCCGACCGCGTCAAGGGCAGCACGTACCCCAATCCGCCTGTGGGCGCGGTCATCCTGGACCGCGATGGCGAGATCGCGGGTGTCGGTGCGACCGAGCCGCCCGGCGGGCCGCACGCCGAGGTGGTGGCGTTGCGGCGCGCGGGGGAGAGGGCGGTCGGCGGCACAGTCGTCGTGACGCTGGAGCCGTGCAACCACCACGGCCGGACTCCACCGTGCGTGGATGCCCTTGTAGCGTCACGGGTTTCAACGGTTGCCTATGCCGTCGCAGACCTGAACCCGGAAGCCTCCGGCGGGGCGTCGCGGCTGGCCGAGGAGGGGCTGGAGGTGGTCGCCGGCGTGCTTGCCGGCGACGTCGTTGGTGGCCCGCTACGCGAATGGCTGCACAAGCAGCGCACCGGGTTACCTCACGTCACATGGAAGGTCGCCACCAGTGTGGACGGCCGCAGCGCCGCCGCCGACGGCAGCAGCCAGTGGATCACCGGCGAGGCCGCCAGGGCCGACGTGCATCGTCGGCGCGCCGCGGCCGACGCGATCGTCGTCGGCACCGGCACAGTTTTCCTTGACGACCCTGCACTCACTGCCCGGCGACCTGACGGCAGCCTCGCCGAGCGCCAGCCGCTGCGCGTCGTCGTCGGGGAACGCGAAATATCTTCTGAAGCAAGAATTTTGAACGACGACTCGCGGACCATGGTGATCCGCACACGTGATCCGCACGAAGTGATCAAGGCACTCTCTGACCGCACCGACGTGCTGGTGGAGGGCGGGCCGACGCTGGCAGGGGCTTTCCTGCGGGCCGGTGTGATCGACCGGATCCTGGCCTACGTCGCACCAATTCTGTTGGGGGGTCCCATCACTGCGGTCGACGATGTTGGAGTGCTGTCCATCGCGCATGCGCAGCGCTGGCGGTTCGACCGCATCGAGCCGATCGGCCCGGACCTGATGCTCAGTCTGGTTCCGGCCTAGCCAGTGCCATGTCGGGCGGCTGCAGCGCGCCGACCTGGTAGAGGACGTCCAGCTCGTCGCGGATGCCCCAGTGCTCGCTGAGCCGGCCGTCGCGGGACCGGTAGAAGTGCGCCGTCTTCATCGCGTAGGGGCGGCCGGTGGGCTCGATGCCCCGCGGAGAGACGTTGTTGACGCCGTGCGCGGTGGCCCGGATCGCCACCATGTCGCCGGCGGCGACGATCTCGTGGATCTCGTATCGGATCTGCAGGACGTTCGTGACGAAGGTCAGTATGGCGATGTAACCGTCCGGCCCGGGCGGCAGTGGCACCGGCGAGCCGTGGTCGACGAAGTCATCGGTCACGAGGCCGCGGATCTTCGCCAGCTGTCCGGAGTTCATGGCGTCCATCAGGTCGGCGACAAGCGCCTCGGTAGAGGTATGCACACCACCTCGACGGGCAAGCGACCCGCATTGTTCAATCGGTCTGTTTGTCGATCGCCAGCGGACGGTGTTCGATGAGGTCGCGCACCCCGCCGACGCCGAGCCGCTCCCGGAAGGTTCGCACGGTGTAGCCGACGACGATCGCATCGGTGCGCGCCCGCACTGTCGCAGAGCGCGGCAGGTGGAACACCGGGCCGATCTCACCGAAGTAAGCGCCGGTGGTGGCGACCTTCAGCAACTCCTCACCGCCGCTGGCCAACTCGCGGACGATCTCGAGTTCACCTTCGGAGACAACGTAGATCAGATCGCCCATCGTGCCCTGTTCGAACAACACCTCGCCGGCTTCCAGCCGGACCGTGTCGGGGGGCCGGTCGGTCGACGCGAAGTCCGGCACAAGCTCGACGACACGGTCCGCCAACGGCAGAATCCGGCTGTCGTGGGTCGCGACGACCACCATCCGGTCGCCGGAAGCGAGTTCGCGGATCAGCCGCAGCACTTCCTCGACCTGAATGAAGTCCAGGTGCGCGGTGGGCTCGTCGGCCAACACGAGGGGCGGATCGAGCGCGATCGCCCGCGCGACGGCCACCCGCTGTTGCTGCCCGCCGCTCAGGTCACCGGGCCGGTGGGTCATCCGTTCCTCCAGGCCGACCCGAGCCAGCAGCTGTCCCGCCCGCTTATGGGCTGCGCGGCGCGATATGCCCACCCCGCTTAACGGCACCATCACGTTCTCGATCGCAGTGAGGCTCGGCACGAGATTGAACGCCTGGAACACAATGCCCACCGTTTCGCGACGGTACGACGACAGTCCGCGGGCGTCGAGCGATGTGACGTCGACGTCGCCGAACTTGATGGCGCCCGCGCTCGGTCGGAGGATGCCGCCGAGGCAGGACAGCAGCGTCGTCTTACCGCAGCCACTGGGGCCCAGTAGGATCACGAGTGAGCCGGCGGCCACATCGAGGTTGAGGCCGTCGATCGGGCGGACAGTATCTGCGCCGCTGGCGTACTCGACCACCAGGTCCTGAATGCTGAGATCGCCCACGGCTCAAGGACCCCCGAAGGCCACTGCGGGATCGACGGACACGGCGCGATGCAGTCCGGTCGCGCTGGCGATCAAGCCGATGACGACGGCGATCACGGGCAGCGCGATGAAGGCCTCCACCGGCACGATGACCTGCATCGGGAACAACGGCCCCAGCAGCATTGAGAGCCCGGCGCCAACGAGTGCGGCAAGCAGCGCCACTACAACCGATTGCATCGCCAGCCCAGCGGCGATGTTGCGGGTAGGGACGCCAATCGCCTTGAACACAGCGAAGTCTCGCAGCCGTTCCAGCGCAGACAGATAGATCACCGATCCGACGACCAGCGCCGCCACCACCCAGAGCAGAACTGCCACGATCGTGATCGAGTTGACAGCCACCTTCAGCGGCCGCAGCAGATCATCGATCGCGCCGGTCCTGTCGATGCCGCGATAGCCGGCCGGTAGTTGAGCGGGCGTGCCGCGAATGCCTATCGATGCGACCAGTGGCTCGCCGCCGTACACGAGCTGTTGCGCGCCCGCGGTGGTGAGGAAGACGTTGGGAAGATTGGCCAGCGCCGTGGAGTTCTCCACGATGCCGACGATGCGCAATCGGCGGGAAGCGATCTCGACGTCGTCGCCTATCCCGCGGCCGAGCGTGCTGGACACCGCGACCTCGTCGGGGGTTGACGGTGCCCGGCCCTCCGTTACGGCGGGCATGCCTGGTCCACCCTCCGGGGCGCCGAACAAGTCGGCATTGCGCGTCGCATCGCCCAGCGTGACCGTGCCACCGGCGTACACGAGGGGAGCAGTCGCGACCACGCCGGGCGTCACGGCGACACGTCGCAGGTCCACAGGCGCGTAGGGGGTCGCTCCAACGAACGGGCCGGATGCGCCGGCCTTGACCATGAAGACGTCTACGCCAAGCGAATCGACGGTCCGCTCAGCCTCCACCCGGAATCCGTTCGCCAGCCCGGTGAGTACGAGCGTCATCGCGAAGATGATGGCAGTGGAAAGGACCGCGATGACGAAGCGCCGTTTCCGCCACTGCATATCGCGCAGCGCGGCAAAGAGCATGCCCGCGACGTTACCGGGCCGCGTTTGGCTACGACGTGTCTTTCGAGAACGCGCCCACCAGGGTGTTGCAGAACGCAGGCAGATCGTCGGGCTTGCGACTGGACACCAAAGTGTTTGGGCCGCGCGAGCATTCGACCACCTCGTCATCGACCCAATTGGCGCCGGCGTTGACGAGGTCGGTTTTGATACTTGGCCACGAGGTCATCGTCCGGCCGCGCACGACGTCGGCCTCGATGAGCGTCCACGGCCCGTGGCAGATCACCGCGACCGGCTTGCCGGTGTCAAAGAAGCCCTTGGCGAACGCCACGGCGGCGGCGTTAGTGCGCAGGAAGTCGGGGTTGGCCACGCCGCCCGGTAGCACGATCGCGGCATAGTCGGACACCGAGACGCTGTCGGCGGACTTGTCGGCCTCGAACGTGTCGGCCGGTGTCAGGTGGTTGAACGCCTGGATCTTGCCGATGTCGGTGGACACCAGCTCGGGTGTGCCGCCGGCTTGTTCGACAGCCTTCCAGGGTTCGGTTAGTTCAACTTGCTCGACGCCTTCGGGAGCGACGAGGAAAGCAATTTTCTTGCCGTTCAGTGTCGTTGCCATGTATTTCGTCCCCTTTTGCGTTGTTACCTTTCGCACGCATACCCGGCGTGGCGGACAGCCAATCGGGGCGATCACACCGGTACACTCGTACCAGGAATCGCGCTTTCACCGACGAGTTGCGCGCTGGTGAGCACGAACAAAGGACAATGAGCGTGACTGCATTGCAGGACTGGCTCCCCATTCGCCCCATGGATCCGAGCAGCCTCAAGGCGTTCATCTGTGACGCACTGCGCGTTTTTACCGCCGACGAGCCGGCAACGGTTGCCGACGCCCCGCTGATGGGCCGCGGCCTGGAGCGCTGCTGAGCGTCCGCTAGCTGGGCCGGTGACGGCCCCTGCCGATGACCTGCGTGGGGGCGTCGAGCGTCTGCGTCGGCGCGTCGATCAGCTGCGTGGGAGCGTCATCGGCGTCGGGCGTGGGCCCTGGCTCCGGCTCGTCGGCATGCTCGCGTCGGCCACTGATCAGTAGCCCTAGCAGGGCGCCGACCACACATACGATCACTGTGACCATGAAGATGTCTCCGTACTGCATGACGTAGGCCTCGCGGTATCTCTCCGCTTCGGCCGCCAGTCGCTCGGCGAGCGTGTCGGCGCCCGGCTTGATGGGCACGGTCTGCAGATACTGGTTGAACTTGTACAGGCCCCAGGCGCTCAGTGCCGCAATGCCGATGAGCATTCCGATCATGCGCGCGACCACCACCGCAGCCGAGGCGATGCCGTGCTGGGCGGCCGGGACCACGCGCAGCGTCGCCGACGTCAGTGGGCCGATCACCAGGCCGAGGCCCAGACCCGCGATCGCCAGGTCGGTGTCCAGTACTGGGAGCTCAACAAACCCCAGGTCGTGGCTGGCAGACAGCAGATCGACCGGCCACTTCGAGATCAGCCAGTAGCCGCCTGCGGCGATCATCAGTCCGGCAAACGCCACGATGCGGTCGCCGATCTTGGTGGCCAGCCAGCCGCCGATCAGCGCGCCGATGGGCAGCGCAATCAAGAAGCGCAACAGCAGGAAGGCGGCCTGGTTCTGGTTCTGACCCAGCACACCCTGGCCGAAGAGTTCGACGTTGACCAGCGTCACCATCAGCGCCGCTCCGGCCGCCAGTGAGGCGCCCAGCGCGGCCAGAAACGGCCGGAAGTGCACGCCGGAGGGCTCGAGCAGCCGAGTACGGGCGAACTTCTCCCAGATGAAGAACGCGACGGCCGCGACGACCCCGCCCAACAACACCGGCAGACCCCAGCTCGGCAGTACCTGCTTGCCGTCCGGGTTCGGGTTGTACAGGCCGACGACGGCCAGGCCCAGCGCGATCGCCAGCAGGACACCGCCCACCACGTCGACCTTCTCCGGGGTTTCGTTCTTCTGCCGCGACGGCAGGCTGAAGTGGATCATCACCATCGCGATCACGGCCAGCGGGACGTTCACCCAGAATACGGCCTGCCAGTGGTTGAACAGCCATACCAGTGCGATGCCGTACATCGGTCCCAGCACGCTGCCGAGTTCCTGGGCGGCGCCGACTCCGCCCAGTACGGCGGCGCGGTTGCGGGCCGACCACAGGTCGGCGGCCAGCGCCAGCGTGACCGGCAGCAGCGCGCCGCTGGCGGTGCCCTGGATCACGCGCCCGATGACCAGCGTGGTCAGGTCGCCGGATAGCGCGGTGACCACCGACCCGATCGCGAACCCGGCCAAACTGACCTGCAGCAGCAGTTTGCGGCCGAATCGGTCCGACGCGCGGCCGAGCAGCGGCATTGCCGCGATGTAGCCCAGTAGATACCCGGTGATGATGGGCGTGACCTGCTGGATCTTGTTAATCGCGATCCCGACGTCGGCCATTATGTCGACCATGATCGTGACGACGACATAGGTGTCGAGCGCACCGAGCACCACCGCGAGGCTGCCGGCACTGATCGCGATTCTGCGGCTGGTCGCCGCCTGCTTGGTGGCTTGCGAAGCCGCCATCAGACCGCCGGCTTGGTGACCGTCACGGGCTTACCCCAGTCCGACAGCGTCATCGTGACGATGTTGCCGGGGCCCGGATCCATCTTGGCCTGCACCAGCTCGTGGTTGCCTTCTTCGGCGATCCATGCGGTGCCGGGAACCGGTCCCGTGGCGCCGAGCGGAGCGATCTTGTTGACCGCTTCGGCGCTGATGTTCCCGGTGATCCGGACCGTTTCGACACCGTTGACGGTCTCGCGGCCCTCGGCCTTGGGATCGGAGAAGTTGGCCAGCACGTTGGCCAGCCCGGTTTCCGGGTTCAGGATGGCCGACATGTCGTAGATGTCGGCGGCCGGCCCGAAGTCCTGGTACGCGCCGCCGGTCGTGAGCGTAGCGAACAGCTTGCCCTCGGCGACCACGAAGCTGACGTCGTCAAGCTTCTGGCCGAGGAACAGGAGATTGGCCTTGCCCTGCGCAGCGACCGCGGGCGCGGTTGTCAGGTCGCCCTCGAGCGATTCGATCGGCAGTTGCTTGATCTCACCCTGCACCGTCAGCCCCAGGTGCACGCTCGTCTGGCTCTTGGTGGTCTCGCTGGACTGCTGCAGCAGCGTGGCGGCGTCGGGCAACTCCTTGCTGGAGTCGTCGGACTTGGAACACCCGGCGACGAGCGCCACGGCGGCGAAAAGGGCGGCGAAGATCGCAATTAGTCGCGAATGCATGTCTGCATCGTAGAGGGTGCGGCCGCATGGACGCGTTAGGTGCACTCGGGGTAGAAGTAGAAACGTGGCTTCTGAGCTGGACTTTCGGCAGTTGACCGTTGACACAGGCGACGGAGCGGCGCTGGTAGGCGCGATGATCGACGAATGGCGCGAGCTGTACTACGGGCTCGACCTCAGTGCACGCGCGCAGCTTTTACGAGGCCGAGGGTTACCTGCCGATCGGGAACTTCAACGGCAATCCTGCGGCGACGTTCTTCGGCGAGAAGCGACTATCTCGATAGTCTGGCGGCGTGTTCACCGGAATCGTCGAAGAACTGGGCGAAATCCTCGGCAAGGAAAACCTCGGCGACTCGGCCCGGTTGGTGATCCGCGGTCCCGTCGTCACCGCCGATGCGGGCCACGGCGACTCGATATCGGTGAACGGCGTGTGCCTCACCGTGGTCGACGTACTGCCCGACGGTGCTTTCAGCGCCGACGTCATGGGTGAAACGCTCAGCCGGTCGAGCCTGCGCGGCGTCGGCGTCGGCAGTCGCGTCAACCTGGAACGCGCCGCCGCGGTCAACAGCAGGCTGGGCGGACACATCGTCCAGGGCCATGTCGACGGCACCGGTCATGTGATCGCGCGTACACCGTCCGAGCACTGGGAAGTGGTGCGGATCGCGCTGCCGACGGCGCTGTCCCGATACGTCGTCGAAAAGGGTTCGATCACCGTCGACGGGGTGTCGTTGACCGTTTCCGGTCTAGGTCACGACTGGTTTGAGGTGTCGCTGATCCCGACGACCCTGGAGCTCACCACCCTCGGGCGGGCCGAGGTCGGAACGCACGTCAATCTCGAGGTCGACATCATCGCGAAATACGTCGAACGCCTCATGGATCAGGCCGACGACTAGGAAGGCAATAAATCCCTGCCCGCTGGTGGTTCATACTGGGGTGATGACGAGGCTGGACTCGGTTGAGCGGGCGGTCGAAGACATCGCCGCGGGGAAGGCCGTCGTCGTCATCGACGATGAGGACCGCGAGAACGAGGGCGACCTCATTTTCGCCGCCGAGAAGGCCACTCCGGAACTCGTCGCGTTCATGGTGCGATACACCTCCGGTTACCTGTGTGTGCCGCTGGACGGCGCGATCTGCGACAAGCTGGGGCTGCTGCCGATGTACGCGGTCAACCAGGACAAGCACGGCACCGCCTACACGGTCACCGTCGACGCGAAAAGCGGTGTGGGTACCGGCATTTCGGCGTCTGACCGTGCCACCACCATGCGGCTGCTGGCAGACCCGTCAAGCACCGCCGACGACTTCACCAAGCCCGGCCACGTGGTCCCGCTGCGCGCGAAGGACGGCGGCGTACTGCGCAGGCCGGGACACACCGAGGCCGCCGTCGACCTGGCCCGGCTGGCGGGCCTGCATCCGGCGGGAGCGATCTGCGAGATCGTCAGCCAGAAGGACGAAGGCGCGATGGCGCAGACCGATGAGCTGCGAGTTTTCGCCGACGACCACGATCTGGCCTTGATATCCATCGCCGACCTCATCGAGTGGCGGCGCAAGCACGAAAAGCACATCGAACGCATCGCGGAGGCGCGCATCCCGACCCGCCACGGTGAGTTCCGTGCGGTCGGCTACACCAGCATCTACGACGACGTCGAACACGTCGCGCTGGTGCGGGGTGACATCGCCGGGCCACACGGCGACGGGCACGATGTGCTGGTGCGGGTGCACTCCGAGTGCCTCACCGGTGACGTGTTCGGATCCCGCCGCTGCGATTGCGGACCCCAGCTGGACGCCGCGATGGCGATGGTGGCCCGCGAAGGCCGCGGCGTCGTGTTGTACATGCGCGGCCACGAGGGCCGAGGAATCGGCCTGATGCACAAGCTGCAGGCCTATCAGCTGCAGGACGCCGGCGACGACACCGTCGACGCCAACCTCAAACTCGGCCTGCCCGCCGACGCGCGTGACTACGGCATCGGCGCCCAGATCCTGGTCGACCTCGGCGTGCGCTCGATGCGGCTGCTGACCAACAACCCCGCCAAGCGCGTGGGCTTGGACGGGTACGGCCTGCACATCATCGAACGCGTGCCGCTGCCGGTGCGCGCAAACGCGGAGAACATCCGTTACCTGATGACCAAGCGCGACCGGATGGGTCACGACCTGATCGGCCTGGACGACTACGACGAAGCCGTGCCGGGCGAATTCGGCGGAGCCCTGTGAGCGGCGTAGCCGCGACAGCGCGAGTGAGCAGCCGTGCGGAGCGCAAAATTGAGCGGAGGCGCGGGCGTTCCCGATTTGCCACAGCTCGACGCGTCGGGCTTGACGCTGGCCATCGTGGCGAGCACGTGGCACGAGCAGATCTGCGACGCGCTGCTCGACGGCGCTTGTAAGGTCGCGGCCGACGCCGGGATCGCCAACCCAACGGTGGTCCGCGTGTTGGGTGCGATCGAAATCCCGGTCGTTGCACAGGCATTGGCCGCCAATCACGACGCCGTCGTGGCGTTGGGTGTGGTGATCCGCGGCGAGACGCCGCACTTCGACTACGTGTGTGACGCGGTGACGCAGGGCCTGACGCGGGTGTCCCTGGATTCGTCGAAACCGGTCGCCAACGGTGTGCTCACCACGAACACCGAAGAACAGGCGCTTGACCGGGCCGGGCTGCCAGACTCGGCCGAGGACAAGGGCGCGCAGGCCGCCGCGGCGGCGCTGTCCACCGCGCTGACGCTACGCGACCTGCGGTCATGAGCGACTGGGATCTCGAGGTGCGCCCGCACCTGACGCCGTACTTCGCCTATGGTGCTGCGGCGCTGATCCTGGCCATTCATGTCGCCGTGGGCGCGCTGCTGAAGATCTCATCGACGGGCGTGATCTTCCAGACCGCCGACCAGGTGGCGATCGCGCTGCTCGGTGTCGTCATCGCCGGGTTTGTGTCGCTGTTCGCCCGGCCGCGGCTGCGCATCGGCGCGCCGGGTGTCGCGGTGCGGAACCTGTTCGGGTACAAGCTGATTCCGTGGTCCGACGTCGTCGGCGTGTCGTTCCCGCGCGGGGCGCGCTGGGCTCGGGTGGACCTGCCTGACGACGAGTACGTCCCGGTGCTGGCGATCCAGGCCGTCGACAAGAACCGCGCCGTCGATGCGATGGACCGCGTGCGGGGCCTACTGGCTCAATACCGGCCGGACATCAACTCACGGTGAGTGCCATCGCCACTTCGCCTCGCGGAGTGCCGGTTTCGGCCGCGGCGATGGTGAAGCCCAGGCTTTCGTAGACACTGCGGGCCGCCACGTTGTCGGGATCCACCCGCAGCGTCACCGTACGCGCCCGTCGTCCGCGGGCCCAGTCCACCGCCGCGGCGACCAGCGGACGGGCCAGGCCGTGGCCTCGGGCCGCAGGGTCGAGCCACAGCGAGTACAGATACACCGTTTCGGGGTTCTCCTGCTGTGCGCCGATCAGGCCGACCGGGCGGTTGCCGATCAAGGCCGCGAACTGGGCGTGTTCGCGCAGGCGGCGGCGCCACTGAGCGGCGGTGAACGAGGCCTCCTTCTGGTATTGCGGGTCGTTCTCGCCGAGTGAGTCGGTCAGTGCTCGCAGACGGACTCCGGCGAACACGCGCCAGTCTGAGTCGGTGAGCTGCGCGATCCTCGCATCGCTCACCGGTTGCCAATCCCCAAGTCGTCCCCTCGCAAGCGGTGGGCCCAGCGCTCACGCCCGCCGGCAAAGCCGGGCGACGCGTGCGGTCACCGGGTGTCGCCCATGACCAACCCTTCGCGGCGTGGATCCGCGCCGCCGACCCAGCCGGGTTGGTCGCGAACGATCGCAGACAGTCCGCTGGACTGGTCGGCCAGGTCGACCTCGTGTCCGAGTTGACGCAGACCCTGCACCAGCGGGTCGTGGTCGCCGTTGTCGGAGGTATCGATGACGGGATGTTCACCGCCGACTTTGGTCTTGGGCGAGTTCGCCGCGCCGAAGTCCACTGCGGACACGGCCTGCTGCGGGTCCAGCCCCCAATCCAGCATTCCTACAACGGTTTTTACGACGAACTGGATGATCACCGAGCCGCCAGGCGAGCCGAGCACCGCGTACAGCTGACCGCGCTCGGAGCCGGACTTGTCGAACACCAGCGTCGGTGCCATCGTGCTGCGCGGCCGCTTTCCGGGCTGGACCCGGTTGGGCACCGGCATCGCGTCCGGGCCGGTGGGCTCGGCAGCGAAGTCGGTGAGCTGGTTGTTGAGGATGAATCCGTCCACCATGTGATACGACCCGAACGCCGATTCCACGGTCGTGGTCAGTGAGGCCGCGTTGCCCTGCGCGTCGATGACGCTGATCTGGCTGGTGCCGTGCTCGGGTGTGGGTGGCGCCGGCGTCGTCGGAATGCCGAACTCGCCCGGTTTTGCGGTACCCATGGTGTGTTGCTCGGAGATCAGTGCTGCCCGGCCCGCGAGGTAGTCACTGTTCAGCAGCGTGTTGGGCGAACCGCCGGGCAGCGGCACGAAATCGGTATCGGCGACGTACTTGTCGCGGTCAGCGTATGCGAGCCGTTCGGCCTCCGAGATGAGGTGAACACCCATCACCGCCGGCCGGCCGCCGTTGAGGTCGACGTCGGTGGGTTTGTGGTCGCCCATCGGAAAGTGCTCGACCATGCCAAGGGTTGCGGCCACCGCGATGCCTCCGGACGACGGCGGCGGCATGCCGCAGATCTCGCTTCCGCGGTATGGAGTGCACAGCGGCTCGCGCTTCTTGGCGGTGTAGCCGGACAGGTCCTCGAGCGTCATCAGGCTCGGGGTGCGGCCGCCGCTGGTGTCGGCCGCGGCGGCCACGATGCTCGCGGGCGATGTCGCCGGTGTAGAACGACTGAGGATCGGATGCGATGACGCCCAATGTCTTTGAGTAGGCCGGGTTCGTCAATCGAGTGCCCGCCGCTTTGGGGCTGCCATCGGGGTTGAGGAAGTAGGCCGATGCGTTCGTGTCGACGCGCAGCTTTGGTGCGGCATCGGCGATGGCCGCGGCCAGTCGCGGGCTGATGTCGAAGCCGTCGTCGGCCAGCGCGACGGCGGGGTTGAACAGGTCGCGCCAGGCCGTCTTGCCCTGCTGGGCATGTGCGTCCTGCAGGAGCCGCAGGATGCCGGGGACCCCGATGGAGCGGCCGGATGCTCGGGCGTCGGGCTTGGGCTCGGTGCGGTCGGTGTCGGAGATCCACCGGAGATAGTTCTCCGTGGCTGCCGCGGGGGCGACCTCGCGTCCGTCGTAGGCCTGCACAGTGCCGCCCGCGGCGTCGTAATAGAGCAGGAACCCGCCGCCCCCGATGCCGGAGGCCTGCGGCTCCACCAAGCCCAGCACCGCTTGCGCGGTGACGAGCGCATCGGCCGCGGTTCCGCCGTCACGGAGCACTTCGCAGGCCGCCTGCGTGGCCAATGGGTTGGCGGTGACGACCGCGTAGCTGGCCGTGTGCACGGCCGCCATGTCTTTGCGGTAGCCAGTGGCGACCTCGGGGTTGGTGGAGATGTTACGTGAGGTGGTGACCGCCCCCGGGGGAGGTTCAGGCGGCGCCTTCGACACGGGGGTGCCGTTGGCGACGATCTCGCACGGACCCGCGGCGGCGGGCGGTGCGCTCTCCTCGGCGGCACAACCCGCCAGTATCAACATGACCCCGGCTAGCGGGGCCGTCACCTTTCGGCCGGGCAGGATCCGCATCACTCGAAGGTAGTTCATCGGGGCCGTCCGAATACGGGGAATCTTCCCGCGTCGCTTCGCTCGTGCCCACCGGAAGTAACCTGGAGACCGTGCCCGATCCAGCGACGTACCGGCCCGCCCCCGGGTCGATCCCCGTCGAGCCGGGCGTCTACCGGTTCCGCGATCCGCACGGCCGGGTCATCTACGTCGGCAAAGCCAAGAGCCTGCGCAGCCGGCTGACGTCGTACTTCGCCGACATCTCCGGCCTTGCGCCGCGCACCCGCCAGATGGTGATGACCGCGGGCAGCGTCGAGTGGACGGTGGTGAACACCGAAGTCGAGGCGTTGCAGCTGGAATACAACTGGATCAAGGAGTTCGACCCGCGGTTCAACATCCGCTACCGCGACGACAAGTCGTATCCGGTCTTGGCGGTGACACTGAACGAGGAGTACCCGCGGCTGATGGTCTACCGCGGGGCTCGGCGCAAGGGTGTCCGGTATTTCGGGCCGTACTCGCATGCCTGGGCCATCCGCGAGACGCTCGATCTGCTCACCCGGGTGTTCCCGGCTCGCACGTGTTCGGCGGGAGTCTTCAAACGGCACAGGCAGATTGACCGACCGTGTCTGCTCGGCTACATCGACAAATGCTCCGCCCCCTGCGTCGGCCGAGTCACCGCATCCGAACACCGGCAGATCGTGCTCGACTTCTGCGACTTCCTGGCGGGCAAGACCGACCGGCTGGCGCGCGACATGGAACAGCAGATGAACGACGCCGCCGAGCAGCTCGACTTCGAGCGGGCGGCCCGGTTGCGCGACAACATCTCCGCGCTGAAGCGGGCGCTGGAAAAGCAGGCGGTGGTGTTCGGCGATGGCACCGACGCCGACGTGGTGGCGTTCGCCGACGACGAATTGGAAGCGGCGGTTCAGGTTTTCCATGTTCGCGGCGGGCGGGTCCGCGGCCAGCGCGGCTGGATTGTCGAAAAGTCCGGTGAGCCGGGTGAATCCAGCCGCGAACGGCTCGTGGAGCAGTTTCTGACACAGTTCTACGGCGATCAGGTTGAGCTCAACGGCGCCGCCGACGAGGCGATGAACCCGGTGCCCCGACAGGTGCTGGTGCCGTGTCTGCCCCAGAACGCCGACGAGTTGGCCACTTGGTTGTCTCAGTTGCGCGGTGCCCGGGTGTCGCTGCGGGTGCCGCAGCGAGGAGACAAGCGCGCGCTGGCCGAAACCGTAAAACGCAACGCACAGGATGCCCTTGCCCAGCACAAGCTCAAGCGCGCCGGTGACTTCACCGCGAGAACGGCTGCGCTGCAGAGTATTCAGGATGCGCTCGGTCTGGCCGATGCGCCACTGCGCATCGAGTGTGTCGACATCAGCCACGTGATGGGCACCGATGTGGTCGCGTCGCTGGTGGTGTTCGAGGACGGGTTGCCACGCAAGTCGGATTACCGGCACTACGCGATCAGGGATGCCGCGGGGGAAGGCCGCTCCGATGATGTTGCGTCGATCGCGGAGGTGACGCGGCGGCGGTTCTACCGGCACCTGCATGATATTCAGCATCCGACTGAGCTTGCGGCACAAGACATTGTCGCCTCCCCGGCTCCGCAGGAACGGCGCCGCAAGTTCGCCTATCCGCCGAACCTGTTCGTGGTGGACGGCGGCGCCCCGCAGGTCAACGCGGCGCAGGCGGCGCTGGACGAACTGGGCATCACCGACGTCGCGGTCATCGGGCTGGCCAAACGGCTGGAGGAGGTGTGGGTGCCGTCCGAGCCCGACCCCATCATCATGCCGCGTAACAGTGAAGGCCTGTATCTGCTGCAGCGGATACGTGACGAGGCGCACCGATTCGCGATCACCTACCACCGCAGCAAGCGGTCCAAGCGGATGACGGCGTCGGCGCTGGACGCTGTGCGTGGGCTGGGCGACCACCGCCGCAAGGCGCTGGTCACGCATTTCGGGTCGGTTGCCCGGTTGAAGGAAGCCAGCGTCGAGGAGATCACCGCAGTGCCGGGCATTGGCGTTGCAACCGCCAAGGCTGTGCTGGAGGCGCTGGGCGTACAACCTGATTCCGAAGCGCCCGCCCCGGTTATCGGCAATGATCAAACCAGGGCATTGGGATGACAGACCAGGGCATGCACGAGGAACTGCGCGAGGGCGTTAGCAACGAGAGCGCCGAATCGGGCATCGACGTTGTCCTGGTCACCGGGCTTTCCGGGGCGGGCCGCGGCACCGCGGCGAAGGTGCTCGAGGACCTCGGCTGGTACGTCGCCGACAATCTGCCGCCCGAGCTGATCGCGCGGATGGTCGAGCTGGGCCTGGCGGCGGGTTCGCGTATCACCCAGCTTGCTGTGGTGATGGACGTGCGGTCGCGTGGTTTCACCGGCGACCTGGACTGGGTGCGCAGCGAGCTGGCCACCCGCAACATCACGCCGCGGGTGCTGTTCCTCGAAGCGTCCGACGACATCTTGGTACGCCGCTACGAGCAGAACCGCCGCAGTCATCCGTTGCAGGGCAATCAGACCCTGGCAGAAGGCATTGCCGCGGAACGGGCGATGCTCGCGCCGGTGCGGGCCACTGCCGACCTGGTGATCGATACGTCAACGTTGTCGGTGCCGGCGTTGCGTGAAAGCATCGAACGGGCTTTCGGCGGTGAGACCGTCGCGCAGACGAGTGTCACGGTGGAGTCGTTCGGATACAAGTACGGTCTGCCGATGGATGCCGACACGGTGATGGACGTGCGTTTCCTGCCTAACCCGCATTGGGTGGACGAACTGCGGCCACACACCGGTCAGCACCCCACGGTGCGCGACTATGTGCTTGGTCAGCCGGGCGCCGTGGAGTTCCTGGACACCTACCATCAACTGCTCGACGTCGTCATCGAGGGATATCGCCGGGAAGGAAAGCGCTACATGACCGTTGCCATCGGCTGCACCGGCGGCAAGCATCGCAGCGTCGCGATGGCCGAAGCGCTTGCGGCGCGGCTGCAGGACGGTTCGTCGCTATCGGTGCGAGTGCTGCACCGGGATTTGGGCCGCGAATGAGTGCGCGAATCGTCGCACTCGGCGGCGGGCACGGCCTCTACGCCACGCTGTCGGCGGCGCGCAGGCTCACTCCACACGTCACCGCGGTTGTCACCGTCGCCGACGACGGCGGGTCGTCGGGTCGGCTGCGCAGCGAGCTGGATGTCGTACCGCCGGGGGATCTGCGAATGGCGTTGGTGGCGTTGGCATCCGATAGCCCTCAGGGACAATTGTGGGCGACGATCATGCAGCACCGCTTCGGCGGGAACGGCGCGTTGGCCGGCCACCCGATCGGGAATCTGATACTTGCCGGCCTCAACGAGGTATTGGCCGATCCGGTGGCGGCACTCGACGAGCTGGGCCGCATCCTCGGGGTCAAGGGCCGGGTGTTGCCGATGTGCCCGATCGCGCTGGGCATCGAGGCCGACGTGGCGGGGCTGGAGTCGGATCTGCGGGTGAGCAGGGTGATCCGCGGTCAGGTGGCGATCGCCACGACGGTCGGCAAGGTGCGCCGGGTGCGACTCATGCCGGGCGATCCGCCGGCGACCCGGCAGGCGGTCGACGCGATCATGGCCGCCGACCTGGTGGTGCTGGGGCCGGGATCGTGGTTTACCAGCGTGATCCCGCACGTCCTGGTACCGGAGCTCGCCAAGGCGCTGCAGTCGACCCAGGCCAGACGGGCGTTGGTGCTGAACCTCGTGGCGGAGCCGGGGGAGACGGCGGGTTTCTCCGTCGAGCGGCACATTCACGTGCTTTCACAACACGCGCCGGAGTTCACCGTGAACGACATCATCGTCGACGCAATCCGGGTGCCCGGTGAGCGCGAACGTGAGCAGCTGCGTCGGACGGCTAACATCCTCGAGGCGCAAGTTGAGTTTGCTGACGTGTCCAGACCTGGTACACCTTTACATGACCCGGCGAGGTTAGCCGCGGCTCTGGAGGGCGTGCGTGTACGTGGGATGGCTCCCACCCCGAGTATTGAGCCGACCGTGCCCACGCCACCTGTGTACGGACCGAGAGGTGACGACCCGTGGCGATGACAGCCGAGGTCAAGGACGAGCTCAGCCGTTTGGTGGTCAATTCGGTGAGTGCTCGCCGGGCCGAGGTGGCGTCGCTGCTCCGCTTCGCCGGAGGACTGCATATCGTGTCCGGACGGGTGGTTGTCGAGGCCGAGGTCGAGCTGGGGATCATCGCCCGGCGGCTGCGAAAGGACATCTACGACCTGTACGGTTACAACGCCGTCGTGCATGTGCTCTCGGCCAGCGGGATACGCAAGAGCACGCGCTACGTGGTCCGGGTGGCCAAGGACGGCGAGGCGCTGGCGCGGCAGACGGGCCTGCTCGATTTGCGCGGTCGGCCGGTGCGGGGTCTGCCAGCGCAGGTGGTCGGCGGTAGCGTAGCGGATGCCGAAGCCGCTTGGCGCGGAGCATTTTTGGCGCATGGATCGCTCACCGAGCCGGGCCGCTCGTCATCGTTGGAGGTCAGTTGCCCTGGGCCAGAAGCGGCGCTGGCGCTCGTCGGTGCGGCGCGGCGGCTCGGAGTCAGCGCAAAGGCCCGGGAGGTGCGGGGCAGCGACCGGGTAGTGGTACGCGACGGTGAAGCCATCGGCGCGTTGCTGACGCGAATGGGCGCGCAGGACACGAGGCTGACGTGGGAAGAGCGTCGGATGCGCCGCGAAGTGCGCGCGACGGCCAACCGGTTGGCGAACTTCGACGACGCGAATCTGCGACGGTCGGCGCGGGCCGCGGTGGCCGCGGCCGCTCGAGTGGAGCGGGCGCTGGAGATCCTCGGAGACACTGTTCCCGACCACCTGGCCGCGGCCGGCAAGCTGCGCGTAGAGCATCGTCAGGCATCGCTCGAGGAGCTGGGTCGGCTTGCCGACCCGCCGATGACGAAAGACGCTGTGGCAGGCCGTATTCGGCGGTTGCTGTCGATGGCCGACCGCAAGGCCAAGCAGGAGGGCATCCCGGACACCGAGTCCGCCGTCACACCGGACCTGCTCGAAGACGCGTAGCGCCTTCAGAACGGCGGGGCGTCGTCGAGTAGTGGTTGCGGCGGTGGTGGTGGTTTCCAGTCGGGTGGGAGTTCTTCGGGTTCGAAGGGATCATTCACCCAGGTACACCGGGGACTGGTGCTCGGCTCGCTGCCCTTGAACAGGACGAGCATCTTGCGCATGTGGTTGCGCCACTTGCGGTCGGCGATTTCTTGTCTGCGGGCCCGGTTGACACGGCGCTGCTCGGCATTGACCGGCCGCTGCTCGCGAATCTTGTTGCAGCGCGGGCAATCCGGGCCCGCGTTCTCCCTCGACCGGTTGCGCTTGCGCGGCGTTGGTGCCACAGGCCGGGCGCATCTGCGGAAACAGCTCCGGGCCGCCGGGTGTGGTGCGATAGATCCGCCCGGTGGGCGAGGTCCACACGATGGTGCCGTCGGGCAGCTGCTCGTCCCGCCAGCCACCCGGTCCGCCGTGAAAGGTCTTGATTCGGTGATGGCACCGAATCGACGAAGTACGTTCTAAGGCTGTTGGCCGTGAGCGTTGGCCGGGAGCCTGGGCGCCGCCGTTTGTTCGCTCATAGTGGGTAGCTCTGCCACTCCCAGCGGAGTTTTGCGTACATTCCACCAACGCGGCACGAACGCGCATGGTGCGCGGTGTGGGTGTGGGCCACGCACACAGCGCCAACCACGTTCTTCGCTGCGTCGATGTCGATGGGGTGCGACAAGTGTTTTGCCGCCGCGGGGCGTCAGGACTTGCATGGTCTTCAAATATCCCGCGCTGCCCGCCTCATGCCTGCGATATTGTCCCGCGTGTCGCGCCCCATTAGCTGCCGAGCCTCCCGAGAGTACCGACACAGGACAATCCATGTGGAGCCAAAGGACTTAGTGCCACGCCCGTCGTGTGTTTTGAGATCGACCTGGCAGCGATTGCGCGAAGAGCACTTCAGCCACGAGGCCAAGCGTTCGTACTGGCGGGCTTTGCCTGACACCGAAACTTGACCCGCTTCCTCGGCTTACAATTCCGCCGTGTTCTCGGAGACGCGGTATGCGCTGAACGGGGATTTGCGCGTCGCCTATCGCGCGTCGCGTGAAAGTCCTCGCGACATCCCGGCTGCGCCGTCCTGGTATCGCAGACACAGGGGCGCTGGCCGCTACGCCGGCCACGGCCCCACCCCGGCCGCCGTGGCAGCGAGCGCAGTCGAGACGGTCGGCGTCGATCGGCGGTTCCGGCTCAAACACGGAACGTTGTCAGTCGCCTGAAAGTTGCCGCGACGCGACGGCCGTGGGATTCGCCGTAAACGGTTCTGCATGCCACCAATAGGCATCGTCACGGCTCCGCCAACACGGACTTGGCGAACTTGGTAGTCAGCCCTCCGGCCGTCGCAGTCGACGCAATCATCCGCCCGGTTCAGAGTCGAAACACGAGTTGTTGAAGACTGTGATCTGATCGTAACCTGCCATCTGCTCGGACTCGTCGGCCGCCTCTAGCAACGCCCGGGCCAGAGCGCGGGCCTGCTCGGCGTCAGTGTGCAGGTGACCAACGCGCAGTTTGCCCATCCGGGCGTTGGATGCCGTCGATTTCAACGTGGATGTCCTCGTCTCGGTCGTCGCGACTCGACGACGATGTCGACTACCAAGACTTGGCAGCCGCGCGCCGTTGCCAGATTCAGCAATACGTTGCCAGATTTAGCAATACGTTGCCAGATTTAGCAATAGGATCCAGTCAACGGACAGATCCCAGCTGACCGGAGGTCATGGCGATAGGCGGGTCAAGAGCAGGATTCTGGACGAGTTGTGCGCCAACACTGGTTGGCACCGTAACCATGCCCGCAAGGCACTAAAGGCTGCGCTGCAGCCCAAGGTGGTGGCGCCGAGGCGGAGTCCGCGTCCCGCGATCTACGGGCCGGATGTGATCGCTGCACTGACGGCTTGTTGGCTGGTACTGGGGATGCCGGCCGGCAAGAGACTGGCGCCGATGTTGAACGAACTCGTGGCAGTGTTACGGCACTTTCGCGAGCTGGTCATCGACGATGACACCGCAGAACTGTTGGTGTCGATGTCGGCGGCCACCATCGATCGTCGGCTGGCAGGTGAACGAGCCAAACGTCAGCTCAAGGGGCGTCGCGCCACCAAGCCCGGGTCGCTGCTGAGAAGTCAGATCCCAATACGCACCTGGGCAGACTGGGACGACGCTACGCCGGGCTTCGTTGAGATCGATCTGGTCTCCCACGACGGCGGAAACACCATCGGCCCGTTCGCCTTCACGCTCACGGTCACAGACGTCGCCACTGGTTGGACCGAGAACCGCTCAGTGCCCAGCAAAGAGGCCAAATGCGTCCTGGGTGCCTTGGAAAGCATCGCCAACAAGATGCCGTTCCCGATCCTGGGGGTGGACTCTGACAACGGAGCTGAGTTCATCAACGTCTATCTATTCCTCTGGTGCAGAAACCGCGAGATCACCTTCA
Source organism: uncultured Actinomycetota bacterium (assembly GCA_963715885.1). GTDB lineage: Bacteria > Actinomycetota > Actinomycetes > Mycobacteriales > Mycobacteriaceae > Mycobacterium. The sequence continues at coordinate 271,852 of CAVQSK010000014.1, read as the reverse complement.
CCCGCGCGCGGCCGACCAACAAGAACGACGGCTGCCACGTCGAGCAGAAAAACTGGGCGGTGGTCCGTACAGTTGTTGGCTACCACCGCTACGACACCGCCCCAGAACTGTTGCTACTCAACGAAATCTGGCAGCTGCAGTCCCAGTTGACCAACTACTTCTACCCACAGCAGAAGCTGATGTCCAAGGTCCGGGACGGCGCCAGGGTGACCAAGAAATACGACACAGCGACCACCCCATTCCACCGCGCCATCAATCACCCCGACACCACCGTCGACCGCATAGCCGCTCTCGCCCGAACCCACGCTTTGATCAACCCCGCCGCCACCCAGCGCCAGATCCAGGCCCTGACCGCACAGCTTCACAAAATGACCACCAGCAAGTCCCAACCCGCCACCCGGGCCCGAGTCCCCAAGCGCGCACAATCACATGAGGCAACGAAACCACCCTCGCGCGCATCTTGACGTGAGGCAACACTAGCCGACAAGTGATTGCGGTTATCCCCAGGCGGTCCGCCTTCTGCGGTTGACGTTTCTGTTCAGCGATATTGAGGGATCGACTCGTCGGTGGGAGACGACGCGGACGGAATGCGGTCGGCGCTGGCCTCACATGACGAGGTCGTACGACCAGATCGACCAAGCCCGAACAGAACTCAAACAACTACGGTGAAACCATGGAGACTCTGAGGGTCGGCGCAGCCTTCCCCGATCCGCCGTTCAACGGCATGCCGGACAACACAGGCCTCGATATCGACCTCATGACCGCCATCGCCGAAGCGCTCGGAGCGAAGCTCGAATTCACGCATTACGACGGCGCCGACTTCAACGGCATCTTCGACGCGCTCAATGCAGGCGCCTACGACTGCATGGCCGCCGGTACGACGGTGACCCCGGAACGTGAGAAGAAGGCGAAGTTCTTGCCGCCATACCTCATCTCCGGGCAGTCGCTGGCCGTCGACACCGGCCGGCTGCCTCGTGTCCGCAGCATCGACGACCTCGACGGCCTGACCATCGGCGTCCAGCAGGGCAACACCAGCCAGTCGATCGCGGACGGACTCGTCGCCGAAGGCAAAGCCGCGCGCGTTCGCGTCTACGACTACGGCACCATCCGCTCCGCGCTGACCGACCTGACCACCGGCGCCTGCGACGCGTTCATGAAGCTCGCACCAGTGCTCACCGAGCTGGTCAAGCCGATACCCGGCGTCGAGGTCGTACAGAAAGGCATCTCGGTCGAGAACATCGCGATCGCAGTCCCGCTGGAAGACCAGGCGCTGCTCGGGCGTCTCAGCGTTGCGCAGGCCGAGTTGGAGGACGACGGCACACTGCAGCGGATCCGCCGGCGATGGCTCGGTAATCCGTACGCCGACCAGAGCCTGGCCGTGCATTGACCGGCCCGCGCGAGGCGAGTGTCACACCACTAGGCTGGCCGTTGAGCATCAAGGCAAAAAAGGGAGAGACAAGTGACCATCCGGGTAGGCGTGAACGGCTTCGGCCGAATTGGACGCAACTTCTTCCGGGCCCTCGAGGCGCAGAAGGCCGAAGGCAAGAGCACCGACATCGAGGTCATCGCGGTTAATGACCTTACCGACAACGCCAGCCTGGCGCATCTGCTCAAGTTTGACTCGATCCTGGGCCGGTTCCCCGCGGAGATCAGCCTGGAGGGCGACGACACCATCGTCGTCGGCGACAAGAAGATCAAGGCCCTCGAGGTCAAGGAGGGACCCGCCGCGCTGCCGTGGGGCGATCTGGGCGTCGACGTCGTCGTCGAGTCCACCGGCATCTTTACCGATGCTGCCAAGGCTAAGGGCCATCTGGACGCGGGCGCCAAGAAGGTGATCATCTCCGCACCTGCCAAGGGCGAGGATCTCACCGTCGTGCTCGGCGTCAACGACGACCAGTACGACGGCAGCCAGAACATCATCTCCAACGCGTCCTGTACCACCAACTGCCTCGGCCCGCTGGCGAAGGTGCTGAACGACGAGTTCGGCATCGTCAAGGGCCTGATGACTACCATCCACGCCTACACGCAGGACCAGAACCTGCAGGACGGGCCGCACAGCGATCTGCGCCGCGCCCGCGCCGCCGCACTCAACATCGTGCCGACCTCGACCGGCGCCGCGAAGGCGATCGGCCTGGTGCTGCCGGAGCTGAAGGGCAAGCTTGACGGCTACGCGCTCCGGGTACCGATTCCCACTGGCTCGGTGACCGACCTGACCGCCGAGATCTCGAAGTCGGCGAGCGTCGAGGAGATCAACGCGGCGTTCAAGGCGGCCGCCGACGGTCCGCTCAAGGGCATCCTGAAGTACTACGACGCACCGATCGTTTCGAGCGACATCGTCACCGATCCGCACAGCTCGCTGTTCGACTCCGGCCTGACCAAGGTGATCGACAACCAGGCCAAGGTGGTGTCCTGGTACGACAACGAGTGGGGCTACTCCAACCGACTGGTCGATCTGGTCGCGCTGGTCGGCAAGTCGCTGTAGCCCGATGGCCGTCAAAACCCTCGACGATTTACTCGCAGAAGGGGTTTCGGGACGCGGCGTGCTGGTGCGCTCGGACCTCAACGTCCCGCTCGACGACGACCGCAACATCACCGACCCGGGCCGGATCGTCGCGTCGGTGCCCACGCTCAACGCGCTTTCCGACGCCGGAGCGAAGGTCGTCGTCACCGCACACCTCGGCAGGCCCAAGGACGGTCCGGACCCGAAGTTCTCGCTGGCGCCGGTTGCGAAGGCGTTGGGGGAGCGGCTCGGCCGTCACGTCCAGCTGGCCGGGGATGTCGTCGGGTCCGACGCGCTGGCCCGCGCCGAGGGTTTGACCGACGGCGACATCCTGCTTTTGGAGAACATCCGCTTCGACCCGCGAGAAACCAGCAAGGATGACGCGGAGCGGCTGGCCCTGGCCCAGCAGCTCGTCGAATTGGTAGGCGACGACGGCGCTTTCGTCTCCGACGGGTTCGGGGTCGTGCACCGCAAGCAAGCATCGGTGTACGACGTCGCCACCCTGCTACCGCACTACGCAGGCACGCTGGTGGCCGCCGAGATCACGGTGCTCGAGCAGCTGACCAGCTCGACCGACCGGCCGTACGCGGTGGTGCTCGGCGGCTCCAAGGTGTCGGACAAGCTGGCGGTCATCGAGTCGCTCGCGGAGAAGGCCGACAGCCTGGTCATCGGCGGCGGCATGTGCTTCACCTTTCTTGCCTCGCAAGGTGTTTCGGTCGGAACGTCGCTGCTCGAAGAGTCGATGATCGACACCTGCCGCCAGCTGCTGGATGACTACGGCGACGTGATCCACGTGCCGGTCGACATCGTGGTGGCCGAGAAGTTCGCCGCCGATTCGCCGTCGGAGATCGTCGCGGCCGACCGGATCCCCGAGGACCAAATGGGCCTGGACATCGGGCCTGGCTCGGTGGAACGGTTCACCGCGCTGCTGTCCAACGCCAAGACCATCTTCTGGAACGGCCCGATGGGCGTGTTCGAGTTCCCCGCGTTCGCCGCGGGCACCAAGGGTGTCGCCGAGGCGATCATCGCCGCGACCCGCAAGGGGGCGTTCAGCGTCGTCGGCGGCGGGGACTCTGCTGCGGCCGTGCGCCAGCTGGGCCTGCCCGACGACGGCTTCTCCCACATTTCCACCGGCGGCGGGGCGTCGCTGGAATACCTTGAGGGCAAGACGCTGCCCGGCATCCAAGTGCTGGAAACCTGAAAGGCCGAGACATGAGCCGCAAGCCGCTGATCGCCGGCAACTGGAAAATGAACCTCAACCATTTCGAGGCGATCGCGCTGGCACAAAAGATCGCCTTCTCGCTGCCGGAGAAATACTTCGACAAGCTCGACGTCGCGGTGTTGCCGCCGTTCACCGACCTGCGCAGCGTGCAGACGCTTGTCGACGGCGACAAGCTGCGCCTGACCTACGGCGCTCAGGACCTCTCGCAGCACGACTCCGGCGCTTACACCGGCGAGATCAGCGGCGCGTTCCTTGCGAAGCTCGGCTGCACGTATGTCGTCGTCGGCCATTCCGAGCGTCGCTCCTACCACCACGAGGACGACGCCCTGGTGGCGGCCAAGGCCGGCGCCGCCTTCAAGCACGGCCTGATCCCGATCATCTGCATCGGCGAGCAGCTAGAGGTGCGTGAGGCGGGCAACCACGTCGAACACAACGTGGAGATGCTGCGCGGCTCACTTGCCGGGCTGTCCGCCGAACAGATCGGCAACTCCGTGATCGCCTACGAGCCGGTGTGGGCGATCGGCACCGGCCGGGTGGCCAGCGCGGCCGACGCACAAGAGGTCTGCAAGGCCATCCGCGACGAGCTCGGCAAGCTGGCGTCACCGCAGCTGGCGGCAGGCGTCCGGGTGCTCTACGGCGGCTCGGTCAACGCCAAGAACGTCGGCGAGATTGTCGCGCAGGAGGACGTGGACGGTGCACTGGTCGGCGGGGCGTCGCTGGATGGTGAGCAGTTCGCCACGCTTTCGGCCATCGCCGCTGGTGGGCCGCTTTCTTGATCGGGCCGCACGGCCTGTAATGTGGCGGCCATGGAATTGGCCCTGCAGATCATCCTGGTAGTCACCAGTGTGCTGGTGGTGCTCCTGGTGCTGCTGCATCGCGCCAAGGGTGGCGGTCTGTCGACCCTGTTCGGCGGCGGCGTTCAGTCCAGCCTGTCCGGCTCCACGGTCGTGGAGAAGAACCTCGACCGCTTGACGCTGTTCGTGACCGGCATCTGGCTGGTGTCCATCATCGGCGTCGCACTGCAGATCAAATACGCCTGACCCTCCCGACCTGGAGTGCAGGATCTCGCCATGCGGGCTGTTCGGCATGCGCCGATACTTAGGGGCATGGCTGAGGCGTTCGACACCGCGCTGGCGCCGATCGGCGCGGTGCACCGCACACACGTCGGACGCGAGGCCACCGAGCCGATGCGTCAAGACATCCGGCTGCTCGGCGCGATCCTCGGCGACACCGTCCGCGAACAGAACGGCGAAGAGGTCTTCGAGCTCGTGGAACGGGCTCGCGTGGAGTCGTTTCGGGTGCGGCGTTCGGAGATCGACCGGGCAGAGTTGGCCGGCATGTTCGACGGCATCGACATCCATCAGGCCATCCCGGTCATCCGCGCGTTCACGCACTTCGCTCTGTTGGCCAACGTCGCCGAGGACATCCACCGCGAGCGTCGCCGTGCGGTACACGTCGAGGTCGGCGAGCCGCCGCAGAACAGCAGCCTGGCCGCCACGTATCTGAAGCTCGATTCGGCAGATCTGGATTCCGTGACGGTGGCCGACGCCCTTACCGCGGCGCTGGTGTCGCCGGTGATCACCGCGCATCCCACTGAGACGCGGCGCCGCACGGTGTTCGACACCCAGCACCGCATCACCGAACTGATGCGGCTGCGCATGCGCGGTCTTACGCATACCGGGGAGGGTCGTGAGGTCGAACATGAGCTGCGCCGCCACATCCTGACCTTGTGGCAGACCGCGCTGATCCGATTGTCGCGGTTGAAAATTCAGGATGAGATCGAAACCGGACTGCGGTACTACCCGGCGGCGTTCTTCGAGGTCATCCCGCAGGTCAACGCCCAGGTGCGAGCGGCGTTAACCGCCCGCTGGCCCGAGGCGTCCTTGCTGGAGCGGCCGATTCTGAGGCCTGGATCGTGGATCGGCGGTGACCGCGACGGCAATCCCAATGTCACCGCCGACGTCGTTCGTCTCGCTACCGGCAGAGCCTCCTATACCGCGCTGGAGCACTACTTTGCCGAAATCACCGCGCTGGAGGAGGAACTGTCGCTGTCGGCGCGGCTGGTCAAGGTCAGCGACGAGCTGGCGGTGTTGGCGGACCGATGTCACGAGCCGGCCCGCGCGGACGAACCGTATCGCCGTGCGTTGCGCGTCATCCATGGGCGGCTGACGGCGACGGCGACGGAGATTCTCGACACTCAGCCCGAACACGAGCTCGACCTCGGACTCGTGCGCTACCAGACCCCGGCTGAGCTGCAGGCCGATCTCGACATCGTCGATCGGTCGCTGCGTGTGAACGGCAGCGCGGTGCTTGCCGAGGACCGGTTGGCCCGGCTACGGGAAGCCGTGCGAGTCTTCGGTTTCCACCTCTGCGGCCTGGACATGAGGCAGAACTCCGAAGTCCACGAGGAGGTTGTCGCCGAGCTACTGGCCTGGGCGGGTGTGCATCCCGACTATCGGTCGTTGCCAGAGCCGGACCGTGTCGAGCTGCTGGCCGCCGAATTGGCCACGCGCAGGCCGTTGATCCGACACGTCGGCTCTTCGCCCGAGGGGCTCATCGCAGACGGTGCCGAGCTTTCCGAACTCGCCCGCAAGGAACTCGACATCTGCTTCGCCGCGGCACGCGCCGTCGCTGTGTTCGGCGCTGCGGCAGTGCCCAACTACATCATCTCGATGTGCCAGTCGGTTTCGGACATGCTCGAGGCCGCCGTTCTGCTCAAGGAGGTCGGCCTGCTGGACGCCTCCGGCCCCAAGCCGTACTGCCCGGTGGGCATCGTGCCGTTGTTCGAGACGATCGACGACCTCCACCGCGGCTCATCCATTCTCGAAGCGGTGCTGGAGATTCCGCTTTACCGCGCGGTGGTGGCCGCTCGAGGTGACAGCCAGGAAGTGATGCTGGGTTACTCCGACTCCAACAAGGACGGCGGTTACCTGGCCGCGAACTGGGCGCTGTACCGCGCAGAGCTCGACTTGGTCGAGTCGGCGTGCAAGACCGGAATCCGGTTGCGGCTCTTCCACGGTCGCGGTGGCACGGTCGGCCGTGGTGGCGGCCCGAGCTACGACGCCATTCTCGCGCAGCCACCCGGCGCGGTGAACGGCTCGCTGCGCCTCACCGAGCAGGGGGAGGTGATCGCCGCCAAGTACGCCGAGCCGCGGATCGCCCACCGCAACCTCGAGACACTGCTGGCCGCCACTCTGGAGGCCACCTTGCTCGACGTCGAAGGCCTTGGTGATGCCGCGGGGCCGGCGTATGAGATCCTAGACGAATTGGCCGCCCGCGCGCAGCGCGCATACGCCGAATTGGTTCACGAGACACCGGGATTCGTCGAGTACTTCAAGGCGTCCACTCCGGTCAGCGAGATCGGTGCGCTCAATATCGGCAGCAGACCGACATCACGCAAGCCGACGACCTCGATCTCCGACCTGCGCGCTATTCCGTGGGTACTGGCATGGAGCCAGTCGCGGGTTATGCTGCCGGGCTGGTACGGCACGGGAACGGCCTTCGAGGGCTGGATCGGCGAGGGGGACGGCCGGCTGGAGGTACTGCGGGACCTGTATCGGCGGTGGCCGTTCTTTTCGACCGTGTTGTCGAACATGGCGCAGGTGCTGGCCAAGTCGGATTTGGGCCTCGCCGCCCGCTACTCCGAATTGGTGGCGGATGAGGCGTTGCGGCGCAGGGTGTTTGACAAGATCGTTGCCGAGCACGAACGCACCATCCGGATGCACGGGCTCATCACCGGTCAGGACGACCTGCTGGCCGACAACCCGGCGCTCGCCCGGTCGGTGTTCAATCGATTCCCGTACCTGGAGCCACTGAATCACCTGCAGGTCGAACTGCTGCGCCGCTACCGTTCCGGCGACACCGATGAACTCGTCCAGCGGGGCATCCTGCTGACGATGAGCGGGCTGGCTACCGCATTGCGCAATAGCGGATAGGACACGGACCCGCCGCCCGCGCTACACCGCCGATCTGCGCAGGCACCGGCGACGGATACGCCGACCACTCGGGCGTCATCTGGTATCGGCCAAGCAGATGCGTCATGGCAGCCGACATCGCGGCCAGCGAGAACGGTTGGGCGGGGCAGGAATGCTTACCGTGGCCGAACGCCGTCACCAGAACGGGCGAGGGGAGCGCGTTCGACTCGGCGAGGCGGTGGCGATTCCACCGGTCGGGATTCCAGAGTTCCGGTCCGGGCGCGGCCGAGGTGTTCGGCACCGGGCAGCAGCGTCGTCGACCGTGACAACCCACGGCAGACCGGTGCGCTGGCCGCACGGCGGCGGGGGAACCGGAAAGCTAGTCGTCAACTAGAGCCCGGTGGTTCGGCGCACCTTGTTGACCGCCCCTCGCACCGCCTGTTCGGTGGCGGTCAGCGGCGACATCACGGATTCGCCGATTCCGACGATGCGCTCAACGCGGGCGACGATGCCCTCCATGCGATCTACTACCGCGTTGAGGCGTGGTGCAGTTCGTTGATGCTGTTGATCGTCTCGTTGAACCGCTCCAGAGTCGCGTCGAGGTTTCCCGTCGAATTGTTCAGATCGACCAGCGTCTCGCTCAGGCCCTCCAGGATGGTGTCGACCTGCTCCACCGTGACATCCGCGTTGAGCGCCGCCTGCGCGAGCTTCCTGATCCGCTCGGGCCCGGTGCGCACCGGCTTGCCATCCTTGTCTACCATGACGGCCATTTGACCACAGTCGGGGAACCGCCGGAGCGGACCGATCGTCTGATAGTCGTGCAGCGCAGACAGTGCCAGACCGATCCTCGACCGCCCACCGACCGCGACGCGGACCGCCGGCTCAGCGACTATTCCGCAGGTTATGCCGACGGACAGTCTGACGCGGCGGACGCGTCGTTGAGAACCGAATAGGCCGGTTGCTCGAGCAGCAGCGTGGCGTGATTGGTGGCCACTGCCCGGAGCCCGACAGGTGGCTACCTCGCGTCGGCAGGGGATCGGAAGGACAGCAGGTTTTCCAGGCCGCGCTTGTTGGTTTCGTTCGCGATGACGAGGCGTTGAATCTCGGAAGTGCCCTCCCAGATGCGGTCGACCCTCAGCTCGCGCCACAACCGCTCGACTGGATAGTCGCGGATGTAGCCCCGGCCGCCGAAGATCTGCACGGCGCGGTCAACCACCCGGTTTGACGCCTCCGATGCGGCGAGCTTCACAGTGGCCGCCTTGGCGTGCAACGTCTTTCGCTGGGTGGCGTCGTCCGGGCCGGCCTGGTCGAACTCCCAGGCCACCTGATGGGTGAACGCACGGTTGGTGGCGATCTCCGCGACGGAGTCGGCGATCATGCCCTGGATCAACTGCCGGTTGATCAGCGGTTCGCCGCCCTGTACCCGCTCCCGGGCCCAGTCGACGGCGAGGGTCAGGGCCCGTTCGGCGGCCCCGATGGTCCGGGCGCCGATCATCAGCCGCTCCTCGGTGAACCAGTCGCGGGTCAGTTCCAGTCCCGCGCCGACGCCGCCGAGCACGGCCTCCGGGCCCACTCGTACGTCGGTGAACGTGAACTCGGGGTGCTCGTAGACGAACGTGTGGGTGTACCGCGGAACGTTGGTGATCTTCACGCCCGGGGTGTCCGCGTCGACGAGGAACATGGTCGGGGCATGCTCGGGTTCGACGTAGGCGAGCACGATCAGGAAGTCGGCGACGTCGCCGACGGTGACGAACCACTTCTCGCCGTTGATCACGTATCCGCCCTCGCCGTCGGGCGTCGCTGTGGTTTTGGCCGCCGAGAAGTCCGACCCCGCATCGGCTTCCGAGATCGCGACCGCGTCACGCCGGTCGCCGCGCGCGCCCGGGATCAGGTAGCGCTCGCGTTGTTCGGGGGTGGCGTGTGCGAGCGGGTTGGCCGGCCGCCACACCGTGTCCCACAGTGCGTTGGTCAGCTTGCCGAGCTCGTCCTGGACGACGACCTGCTCGAGCACGGTCAGTCCGGCGCCGCCGAACTCGGCCGCCGTGTTGATGGCCTGCAGGCCCGAGTCGAGGACGGCTGCCTTGATCGACGCGTGCGACTCCGGCGTAAGTCCGTTGTTGCGCTCGCACTCGTCCTCAAAAGGCATGATCTTCTCGGTGAGGGCGCGGGCGCGCTGCTTGAGGTCAAGCAGTTGTGGGCTGTATGCGAATTCCATTTTCTAACAATTCCTTTCGAGCGGATGGTGGGATTGAAGCTGCGGCGCCGGATCGCAGTACCTGAGTCACGCGACCGGCAGATCGAGGAACGCCGTGCCGCGCTTGATCAGCTCGTTGGCGACGATTACCCGCTGGATCTCCGAAGTGCCTTCCCAGATGCGATCGACCCGGACCTCGCGGTACATCCGCTCGATGGGATACGCCCGGTCGTAGCCACGGCCGCCGAAGATCTGCAGGCAGCGGTCGACGACGCGCCCCGCAGCCTCGCTGGCCGAGAGTTTGGCAATGGAGGCCTTGGCATGCAACGTCTTTCGATCCACACCGTTGTCGGCTTCCCACGCCACCTGGTGGGTGAAGGCGCGGTTCACCGCGATGTCGACGGCGCAGTCCGCCAGCATCGCCTGGATCATCTGGAAGTCGCTGATCGGCACCCCGAACTGCTTGCGCTGGATTGCCCAGTCGCGCGCCAGGCGCAGCGCGCGGTCGGCGACACCGACTGTGCGCGCGGCGATCATCAGCCGCTCGTCGGTGAACCAGTCCTTGGTGAGTTCGAAGCCCTGACCGACCTCACCGAGGACGGCGTCGGTGGGTACGAAGACGTTCTCGAAGATGAACTCGGGGTGCCCGTTCACGGCGGAGTGCATGAAGTGCGGTGTGCGACTGATCCGGACTCCTTTGGTGTCCTTCTCGACGAAGAACAGCGTGGATTCGTTGCCGGGCAGTACATTTGCCTGCACCAGCAGGAAGTCAGCGACGTCACCGCACGTAACGAACCACTTCTCGCCGTTGATCAACCATCCGCCTGCGACCGGTGTCGCGGTGGTCGCGATCGCGCCGGCATCGGAGCCGGCGTCGGGCTCGGTGGTCGCGAACGCATCGAAGCGCTCGCCGCGCAGGATCGGCAGCAGGTAGCGCTCCCGCTGCTCCGGCGATGCGAGGGCGAGCACGTTCGACGGCCGCCACGGGATGTCCCACAAACAGTTCGTGACTTTGCCGAACTCCTCCTCGACGATCACCTGCTCGAGGAGACTGAGACCGGCGCCGCCCCACTCGACCGGCATGTTGATGCCGTAAACGCCGGCGTCCATCGCGGTCCGGGTGAGCTTCTCGACGGTCTCTCTGGGCAGTGGGCCGCCGGCCTGTTCGGCCTCGTCCTCGTAGCCCATCAACAGCTCGGCGTAGGCCGCGGCGCGCGCCTTGAGCTCCTGCTGGGCAGGGGTGTATGCGAAGTCCATCTGTATCTCCTAGTGGTGCTTGACGATTCGGGCGTCGAGAGCGGTTGCCCCCGACGGGCTGACGAGCAGCGGGTTGATCTCGAGCTCGGCGATCTCGGGGTGGGCCGCGGCGTATTCGGACAGCCGGGCCACCGCCCGTGCCGCGGCGGCGAGGTCGACCGCCGGCCGCCCCCGATGCTCACCGAGAAGCGGGGCGGTCCGGAGCCGTTCGATCATGTGGATGGCCTCGGCCTCGTCGACCGGGGCGAGTGCCACCTGCACATCGCGCAGCACCTCCGTCGCCGTGCCGCCCATGCCGACCAGCACGGTTGGGCCGAAGCGTGGGTCCCAACGGGCGCCGACGATCAGCTCGACGCCGGTCTTGAGATCGGCCATCTCCTCGACAGAGAACGACGGCGGGTCGAGCATGGCCACCAGTCGGGCGTGCGCATCGAGTAGCGCCGCGGGGGAGGCGAGGCCCACCACGACACCGCCCGCGTCGGACTTGTGCAGCAGACCGAGCGCCTTGAGCACGTAAGGCGGCCTCAGGTCATCGGCGGCGGCGGCCAACTCCTCGGCGGTGCGCACCTCGCGAGCCGCAACGAATTCGATTCCGGCTGCGGCGAACTCGGCCCGAGAGGCCGTGTAGTCGGTGGCGGCGACCGGCTGCGCGGGAGCGGGCAGCGTCAGCACGGACGCCGCCCGCGGTGACACAGTCACTGCCGCCAGCGCCGCGGCGGCGTCCTCGATAGCGGCGAACACCGGCACCATGCCATCGGTGAGGATCCGGCAGGCCGGCGCGTCCGGGAAGATCGACTGCACAGCTGTCGGCTTGTTGCCGATGTCCGCGGCGATCTGCTTCGCCGCTGCGCACTCGGCAGGGCCAAGCCCGGTGAGCCCGTCCTCGCCGCTGGAGTAGCCGCCGAAGTAGCCGGTCATCAGTATTGCGTCGACCTCGTCGCACGCTTGCAGGACCGCGTACGCACGTGCGTAGCTGTCAGGGTCCATCTCACCTGCGCCAGCGAGATCGACCGGGTTGCCGACGTAGGACTGTGACCACAGCGCGTCGCGGAGGCGGGCCTGGGTGGATTCGCTGAGGGCGGGGACGTCGAGCCCGGCGGCTTCGGCTACGTCGCAGGCGATCACACCGTGCCCGCCACCGTCGGTGAGCACCGCGACCCTGTGGCCGCGGGCCCCTGCCGCCTGCTGGAGCGCTAGCAGCACGTCGACCAGTTCACGGGGGGTGCGCACCTGGATCGCACCGGCCACCGCGCACGCGGCGGTGATCACCGCCGCGTCGCTGGTGAGCGAGCCGGTGTGCGACTGCGCGCCGCGGGCGGCGGCGGTGCTGGCACCCGCGGCCAACACCACGAGCGGGGTTCCGGCCGCAACCGCGGCGGCCGCCGCATCGACGAATCCGCGGCCGTCACGGAAGTCCTCGACGTAGACCGCGATCGCCGATGTCGCGGGGTCAGCCGAGCACGCGTCGATCAGCTCGACCAGGCCGACGTCCGCCTGGTTGCCCAGGGAGACGAAGCGTGAGATGCCCATGCCGCGCGCGGCGAGAAGCCGGTCCAGCTCGATGGCGAGATTGCCGCTCTGGCTCAACACCGCCACGTTGCCAGGAACGAACTGATTCGACGACAGATACGTCGCGGTGGTGTTGTCCACCAGGCCAAGGCAATTGGGGCCGACGAGCACCGCACCCGCGGCACGGACACGTGCGATGAGCGCGTCCTCGCGCGCCCGCCCCGCCGCGCCCGCTTCGCCAAGCCCGGCGGTGATCGCGACGATCGCGCGCGCCCCCTTGGCGAGCACGTCGTCGACGGCGTCCTCGAAGCCGGCTTCGGGTACCGCGATAACGGCGAGGTCGATGGGTCCGTCGAGGTCGTCGACCGCCGGGAGGGTCGGGGTGCCGAGGATTTCGCCGCCGCTTCGGTTCACGAGTTGCACGCGATGTCGATCACGTCCGCGAAGGGCCTGCTGTGCAACAGCATTGCCCCATTTGGCCGGGTCGGTGCTGGCACCGACGACCACGATCGAGGTTGGGTCGAACAGCGCGCCCACGTCCCGGCTCACTTCTGCACCTGCAGGGCTCGCGCCGGGCAGGACGAGACGGCATCATGCGCGTGGTTGTGCTCGTCCGCGGGGATGGTGCCGTCACCGATCAGCTCGGCGTACCCCGAATCGTCGAGGTCGACGAGATCGGGGGCGGCCATCTGGCACAGGCCGTAGCCCTGGCAGGCCGTGGTGTCGAGGACAAGCTTCATGACATCTCCTGGTAGTTGCGGGTGTTGATATGCGCCTCCAGCACCGGGATGGCTTCGGCCAGGCGTCGCCGGCGTTCGGCTGTTCGGTAGTAGGCGTTGCCGGGCAGCCCGATCAGCATCCGGTCGTGTTCCAGCACCACCTGTGCGACGGCGAGCGCCAGCTCGGCGTCGCCGTCGGTGGTGCGGGCGGCCACGTTGAGCGCGAGCTCCGCGGCCCGGTCGAGGTAGCGCAGCCAGCGCCGGCCGGTGCCCCTCAGTACGAGGTTGGTGACGCGGCTCTGCTCGGACCTGACCGACGAGTCGTGCAGGTAGGCGAGCAATTCGGGCAGCGACCGTTCCGGCTCGGGGGTGAGGCCCAGCCAGGCGGTGGCCGCCGCTGAACGTCCGTGCACTTTGGTTCTCCGAATCCCTTGACATGTGAGCTGGAACACTGGCATAGTAACAAACTAATCAGTTAGTCAGCTAGTCCCAAATTCGGAACCCCTGTGAAGAAAGACGCACCACGCCGATGAACGAGACATCCGTAAAGGCCAGACCGCGCCGTCCGCGCGTAGAACTTGAACCGCTCGAGCCGGGGTTGGTCTCGCGCTACTACACCGACCCTGCGGTGACCGATCTCGAACAACAGCGGATCTTCGATTGCACCTGGCAACTGGTCGGACACGTGACCGATCTGCCGAGCCCGGGGTCGCGCATCGTCGGCTCGGTGGGCCGCAAGGAGGTCGTCGTCGTTCGCACCGAGGACGGCGGCATTCGCGCGCACCTCAATACCTGCCGGCATCGGGGCACGCGCCTGGTGGCCGGTCCGGGTGAGGAGAAGGCACTGCGCTGCCCGTACCACGGCTGGACCTATCACCTCGACGGCACGCTTGTCGGCGCGCCAGAGAATCGGACCATTCCGTGCCTGGACAAGTCGAAGCTGTCACTGTTCGGGGCGCGCGCCGAGGTGTTCTGCGGGTTGATCTTCGTCAACCTCGACCTGACCGCGGAGCCGCTCGGCCCGCAACTCGAGGGGGTCCGGCCGCTGCTGGAGCGCTATCTCGGCGGCGAGATGGAACCGTTCGGCGAGGCCCGAATCCATGTCAACGACCCGGAGCATACGCAACAGTCGAACTGGAAGGTGGCCGTCGACAACTACCTCGAGGGCTACCACGTCCCAGTCGCCCACCCGGGGCTGATGCGGTTGCTCGACTACAAACGCTATTCGGTAGAGACCACGGACGCGTACGTCGTCTACGACGCGCCATTGCGGGAGAAGGCATCTGACAATTGGGCCGAGCGGCTTTATCAGCGGCTGGTCCGGCCGATGCCCGGGCTGATCGACGAGGACCACCGCATTTTCCGGTACATCGCGATCTACCCGAACACGGTAATCGATCTGTATCCCGACCACGTGCTGCTGTGGAAGATGAACCCCCGCGGTGTGGACCAGGTCGATGTGCCAGGGACGTACTTGCGGCGCAAGGACTGCGACCTGCGCACCCGTATCGCACAGAAACTCAACCTGTACGTCAGCCAGATCACAAACCACGAGGACGAAGACCTGGTCGAGCGGATGCAGATCGGCTTGGGCAACATCGACTTTCGACCCGGCCCGCTGTCGCTGCGCGAAAGGGGAGTGGCCTGGTTCGCCGCTCGCATCCGCGCCGACCTGGGCGATCTGGACGTGGAGCCGGCCCGATGATGGCCACCGAGTCCCGGCGCACCCGCGCAGAGATCGCCGCCGGGACAAGGGACGCGATCCTCAACGCCGCATGCGAGATCATCGGCGAGGAAGGCTTCGAGAAGATCCGGATGCGCATGGTGGCGGAGCGGGCCGGTGTGTCCACGGCGGCCCTGCACTACCACTTCGACAACCGCGAGAAACTCTTCGCCGAGGCCCTTCGCTACTCCTTCGAGCATACCGGTCGCGACGTCTACCAAATGCCCTCTGAAAAGGATTCCGCGACAAGGCGGTTGGCCCGCATCATCTCCGCGTCACTGCCGACAACGGAGAGCCTGCACCGGGAATGGGCGATGTATCAGGAGTTGTGGTGCCGGGCGAATCGCGAGCCGGAGGCACGCGCGGTGGCGATCGAGCTCAACCGGGCGCAGCAAGGCTGGATCGAGGAGACCCTGTCCGACGGTATCGCGTCGGGAGAGTTCGCGAAGTGTGACACGGTGGCCCTCGCCGGCCTGATCAGCTCGCTGTGCGACGGATACGGCGTCCACTTGATGTTCGGAAATCCGTCCTTGTCAATCGATTCCGCCCGCGCCACCATCTGGGGGCAGGCGGCAGCCACGCTCGGCATCTCCAACGAATTCCCCAAGGACGGCCGCTGATGAGAATGGTCGTAACCCCCGACTTCAGTCGCAGGCGCTTCCTGTTTGGCAGCGCGGCCGCCGCAGCGCTGCTCGCGGCACCCGGCTGCGCCTACATGACACCTAAGCCGAATCCGGCGGCGATCAAGCCCGTCGAGCCCAAGATTGACGGCGACCTCGTCTACTTCAACTGGGCCGACTACGTCGACCCGACTGTGTTCGAGGGCTTCCAGAATGAATACGGCGTCAAAGTCATCCAGTCGAACTTCGACTCGATGGAGAGCATGCAGGCCAAGCTCGCCGCAGGGAACCGCTACGACATCATCTTCCCGTCCGCGCAGTGGGTGCAGAAGCTGGTGGCCGCCAACCAGTTACGCGCCATCGACCCGTCGACACTGAAGAACGCTCCGCTCATTTTCGACCACTACCCGTACTTCGCCGACCCCTGGTACGACCAGCGCTCCGCGCATTCGATCCCGTTCTCGATGTACAAGACCGGCATCGCGTGGCGTAAGGACAAGCTCGGCGAGACTCTGACCGGAAGCTGGTCGGACCTGTGGAACGAGACGGCGAAGGGGCGCACGTTCGTTCTCGACGACCGCGACGAGGTGCTCGGCATGCTGTCGCTGCTGCTCGGCTACGAACTGAACACCGCAGCGAACGAGGACCTCGATGTGATCATCGACAAGTTCCGCAGCCTGCGGCCGTATCTGCGTGGCTTCAGCAGCGACGATTACAACAACCTGCTGGCCGGCGACGCCTGGATGCATCAGACCTGGAGCGGTGACATGGCGGCGCTGCTCTGGCAGGCACCCGACCCGTCGATCTACGGATTCGAGGCGCCGAAACAGGGCACACCGGTCAACTCCGACACGTACGCGATCCCGGTCAACGCGCAGCACCCCGGCACCGCGCTGCTGTTCATCGATTACATGCTGCGGCCCGAAAACGTCGAGAAGAACATCAACTACATCGGCTACCCGATGCCGGTGCACGGCACCGAGGCCACCTACGAGGAGATCGTCGCCGACTACCCGGAATGCACGGTCACCGTCGAGGACCTCTCCCGCAACCTCTATTTCACCAACGACAGCGTGGCCAAGACCCAGGCCCGCGACGCGGCGTACACGGAGATGAAGGTCGGAGTATGACAACGACATTGGCTGTGCGCCCACAAGAGCCGACCGAGGCACGCCCGCCGCGCCCCGGACGCCGGGAACGGCTGTGGACCTGGATGCTGGTGCCCGGAACGGCGTGGATGTCGTTGTTCTTCGTCTCCGCGCTGCTGCTGCTCATCGCGCTGAGCTTCGGAACCACTGACGCGCTTGGCAACCCGCGCTTCGGAAGCACGCTCGACAACATCGCGGGCATCTTCAACCCCACCTACTTGCGAGTGATCTTGCGCAGCCTGGGTTACGCGGTTGCCGCGTCAGCCATCTGCCTGTTGATCGCCTACCCCGTCGCCTACGCCATCGCGCGACACGGGGGGCGCTACAAAAACGCTCTGGTGGCGCTGCTCGTGGTGCCCTTCTTCGCCAATTATCTGGTGCGGATGTACGGGTGGCAGACCCTGTTATCCGACGAGAGCATGGTGATGACGTGGCTGCGAGGGCTGGGCGTCCCCGCAAGTTTCCACATCCTCGACACCTCCGGCGCCGTGATTGGCGGCCTGGTCTACGGCTACGTCGTCTTCATGATCCTGCCGATCTACGCCTCGCTGGAACGCATGGACGGCTCGCTCATCGAGGCAGGCCGCGACCTCTACGGCACGTCGCTGCGGACCTTCTTTGCGGTGACGGTGCCGGCGTCGAGGTCCGGTGCGTACGCCGGACTCGCACTGGTGTTCCTGCCTGCGATGGGCGATTTCATCAGCGCCCAGCTGCTCGGCGGTCCCGACAACCTGATGATCGGCAACCTCATCCAGGACAAGTTCTTCGCCGGCCAGAACTGGCCGCTCGGCGCCGCGCTGACGATGGCGCTGATGGTGCTGCTGCTGATCTGCATGTTCGCCTACCTGCGCCAGACGGCGCGCGACTCAAAGGAGGCCAACCGATGAAGGGATCGGGCATGAACCGCAAGCCGCGCTTCGCCATTGCGGTCACGGTGCTGTTATTCGTGCTGCTCTACCTGCCGATCTTCGCGGTGGTGCTGTTCTCGTTCAACAACAAGAAGTCGCTGACCGTCTTCGAGGGCTGGTCGCTGCGCTGGTACGAGGCGTTCTTCAACGACGCCGAGCTGACCAAGTCGCTGGAGACCAGCCTGGTGGTGGCCGCGGTCGCGATGGTCGGTTCGGTGGCGATCGGCGTGCTGCTGGCCTTCGGTCTGGTGCGTGCCCGTTCCCGACTGGGCCGGGCAGCCAACGTCATCATGCTGATTCCGTTGATCACGCCGGAGATCGTCACCGGTGTGGCATCGCTGATGTTGTTCAAAGGTGTTGGGCTGCAGCCGTCGCTGACCACCCTGATGATCGCCCAGACTACGTTCTCGATCTCGTACGTGACGGTGATCCTGCGGGCCCGTGTCGCCGAGCTCAACCCGGAGGTCGAGCAGGCCGCGATGGACCTCGGCGCCAGCCGGTTGCAGGCGCTCCGGCTGGTGACATTGCCCGCGATGATCCCTGCCATCACCTCCGCCGCGATCCTGATCTTCACCATCGTGTTCGACGACTTCGTGCTGGCGTTCTTCACGAGCGGTGTTGATCCTCAGCCGTTGTCGGTGCGCATCTACTCGGCGATCCGCTTCGGCATCCAGCCATCCATCAACGCCGTCGGAACGCTCATGCTGGTCGGCTCGCTCGTGCTCATCGCCATCGCCCTACTCGTCCCGCGCTTCTTCGGTAAGCGCGGCAATGGACTCGACCTATTCGGAGGTACAGCCTAATGTTCACGCCCACATCAACTCTGACGCCAATCGAGACCATTGATCGTTCAGCTGGCGACCGCGGCGTGCGCGGTCTCGCTTCGCGAAGTCTCGAAGTCATACGGCGACTCCACGGTGGTGCGCGACCTGAGCCTCGACATCGCGGCGGGCGAGTTCTTCAGCTTGCTCGGCCCGTCGGGCTGCGGCAAGACCACCACGCTGCGGATGATCGGCGGCTTCGTCGATCCGACACAAGGCGAGGTATTGCTGCACGGCAAGGAGGTCACCAACCTGCCGCCGAACCGCCGCGACGTAAACACCGTTTTCCAGAGCTATGCGCTCTTCGACCACCTCTCCATCTGGGAGAACGTCGCATTCGGGCTGCGCAGGCGCAAGGTGGCGAAGGCCGAGATAAAGCGTCGCGTCGGCGAGATGCTCGAACTCGTCCAGCTCACCGGTCGTGATAAGGACAAGCCGAGCGCCCTGTCCGGCGGCCAGCGGCAGCGCGTTGCCCTCGCGCGTGCACTGGTCAACCGCCCGGCGGTGCTTTTGCTCGACGAGCCCCTTGCCGCACTGGATCTCAAGCTGCGCAAGGCGATGCAGGTGGAGCTCAAGCGCATTCAGCGCGAGGTCGGCATCACCTTCGTGTTCGTCACGCACGACCAGGAGGAGGCGCTGACGATGTCCGACCGCATCGCGGTCATGAGCGGCGGCAAGGTTCACCAATGCGGCACGCCCGAGGACATCTACGAACGACCCGCCACGCGCTGCGTCGCGGAGTTCATCGGCACCGCCAACCTGATGACCGGCACGTACGTCGGCACCGGGATCACGCTGGCCGGGGGCGTGCCGGTGCATACGGGCCCGTTGCGCGGCTGTGCCGTCGGCGACGAAGTCGCCATTGCTGTGCGCCCGGAAAAGGTGTGGCTCTCCGACCTCAAACCGGACATGGTGCAGACCGACGGCATCCTCAGGGCCACCGTGTATGGAGGAGCCACGACGACGTACCTGTTCGAGATCGCTCCGGGCGTTGAGATTTCGGTGCTGGAACAGAACCTACACCCGGCGCGGGCGGAGGAGCGCTGGGTCGACGGCGAGCGCGTGCGCATCGGCTGGCGCGCCGAACACAGCCTCGCCCCGTTGACCTGAATCAGGAGATTTCGCAATGTCTTACGACCTCGTCGTACTCGGGGCCGGGCTGGCCGGCCTGTCTGCGGCCCGTGATCTCGTGGCGGGCGGAGCCGATGTTCTCGTACTCGAAGCCCGCAACCGGGTCGGCGGCCGCGTCGAGCAGATCACGCTCGACGACGGTCGCATCGTCCAGCTCGGTGGGGAGGTGATCGGCAACGCACACACGGCCTACCAGGAGCTCGTTGCCGAGTTGGGCCTCAGCCTGATCCCGAGTTATGTCGCGGAGCCGGGTGAGCTGACCTACGTTCTGCACGATGACGCGTTCGTCGGCGACGACCCGTCGTGGTTCTCGGACGACGACCACCGCAGCATGCGCCGCGTCGAGTACGAATTCGCCACTCTCGCAGCGATCGTCGACCCGGACGACCCGTGGTCACATCCGCACGCGGTCGCGCTCGACAACACGGCCGTGATGAGCTGGCTCGGCAGCATCGGCGCGACACCCAACGTGCGCCGCGCGCTCGAGGCCGGCCAGCTGGGCCTCAGTTCGGGCTCGTTCGAACGCACCTCGCTGCTCGGGCTGCTGCGCAAGTGCGCCAGCACGCCGAGCAAGGGTCTCTACTCCTACGACGAATGGGAGAACCTGCGTGTCGCCGAGGGATCTGCAACGGTCGCGCTGCGGATGGCCGCCGAGCTCGACGGCCGCATCCGATTGAACTCTGCGGTACGGGCGATCAAGCTCGCGCCCGGCAGCTGCTCGGTGCAGTTGCAGTCCGGCGAGATCGTGCATGCCGGCGCGGTGGTGAGCGCGTTGCCCGCGGGCCCTTTCCGCGACATCACTGTCGAGGGAGTCTCGGACGCGCGCCTGGAGTCGCTGCATCGGCAGCGCCACGCGCTGGCCGCGAAGTTCGTTGCGGCATACGACCGTCCGTTCTGGCGCGACCGCGGCCAGAACGGGCTCACCGAATCGGAGGGCATCCTCGGCTCCTCGTGGCCGCAGACCGAGGGCGTGCTGTCCTGCCTCGTCCCACCAGAGCGGATTGCGGCCTACCTGTCCACCGGGGCACGGCACCGGCGCGAGGAGGCGCTCGCAGAGCTCGCCGACTGGTTCGGACCCGAGGCGACCACCCCGATCGCGAGCTTCGAGCGGCTGTGGGCGACGGATCCCTGGACACAGGGATACGTGACGCAGTGGCGGCCGGGCGACGTGCACCGGGTGGGGCCGCTGCACGGTACCCACGAGCCACCGTTCTATGTATGCGGCTCCGATCAATGGGTGGCCGGTTACATGGAGGGTGCGGTGCGCACCGGACGCGCGGCGGCCTCCGAAGCGCTGGTGCGCGGATGACCGAGATCCGATCTGCGTCGCGCGCTCGCGGCAGCGCGTGCGATCAAGGGCCGGAGTGGGTGGGTGAACGAATCACAGCTCGCTCCCCTTCAGCGCCTTAGGGCGGATTCAAACAGTCGGGAATCGGCCGCGAGCTCGGGGTGCAACCACGCGCTCTAAAACGGCGGTGGCTTGTCGTCTCTGGCGATGCGTTCGGCGAGTAGGAGTTGTTTTCGGGCGATGCGGGCCGCGTGGTGTTGTCGCTCGAGGGCGATGCGGTAGGCGCGGTCTTGGCTGCGGGTGCGTCGCCGGGTCGGCATCATCACGCCACGATCACTGCCGACGGGTCGGGTGGTTTCGGGGATCACGAGCTCGCCGGTAGGGATGGCCAGTTGTGGGAAGAACAGGCTGCCGCCCGGTTTGGTGGTGTAGGTGTGTCCGGTTGGGGCGGTCCAGATCACCGTGCCATCGGGCAGCTGTCTGTCGGCCCAGCCGCCCGCCCCGATGTAGAACGTCTTGAGCAGGTGATGAAAAACGCACAGCAGCTTGAGATTCGACGGATGTGTCGGCCCGAGCGGGTACGCAATCGTGTGATCGATCTCGCACATGTCGGCCGGCGCACGCCCGGGAAGCGACAGGTCAAATCCCGCCACCGCACGAACTGCGCCAGGGCGGTGGAGGGTCGGTATCGCGGTTCGCAGATCGGTGGTGGAAGAGGCACGAACTTGAGCCGGGCTGTGGCGGCCAGCTCGCGCAGCATCCGCGCGGGCACCGCGCCCAGCCCGGGCAGATACCCCGGACTCTGCGCGCGGCCATCGATCGACGCCTGCTCGGCCAGCACGTGAATCACGACCTGGCCCAGCGGCTGTGGGGACGCGGTGCTCGGGCAGTCCTGGCCGCCGCAGCCACAGTCCAGCCGCAGCTGCCCGGCCGCCATGGCGACCAACGCGTCGGCACGGCGCTGCGGTGCGGTGCGCGGATCGTCGCGGCACACGGTGGCCGCGATCTCATCAAGGTGCGTATCGAATGCGGCGCCCTCGACGATCGGAAGCCTGCCCCAAATCCCCACCATGCCCGGGCCGGTCAAGGCGACATCGACATAGCGGTCCTCGCTGGCCGGGCGCGGTTCACGCACCCCGGTGGGGTCGAATTTCTCCAGCCACATGTCGACGCGCTCGGCCAGCTTGGGCCCTGACAGTCTCATCCACCTCGGCGCCCACATCGCCAACGCCGCATCCAGCTTGGCCAACAGGTCGGAGTCGGTGACGTTGTCGCTGCGATTGATCAGCGCCGCCACCATCCGGTAATCAATCGCCCCGGTTTTGACGACTTCCAACACCTTGGGCAGCCGTTCGCGCAACGCGACCGCGAATTGCAGCTGTCCTGACGCCCGGCCCCGGCTGATGTTCACCGCCGCCGAAATCTCGGCCACCACATTGGCATGCCCATCGATGGCCCAGTTGATCCGCTCGACGTCATCCTCGGGCGCCCGCCGCGCATACAACTCACCCATCCACGCCAACCGGCGCCCACAGGCAGCGTTCTCCTCCCGCGACAACGCCCCCAAACGGTCGATCACCGCAGCATCATCGAGCAGTCCGAACATGTGTGCGACTCCTCACGTTCTTGTGGGGAGTTTGGGGTGTAGGCCGCCCAGGCAGAGGTAGATCATTGAGCTCAGTGCTTGGGCGGAGTGGTGTCCGTAGCCGCGGGCGTTGATGAGTCGGATTTTGGCGTTGATGCCTTCGATGAGGGCGTTGGAGATGCCCAGTTCGATGGCGGCGATGACCGCGTCGAAGTAGACCTGTAGGCGTTTGGCCAGGGCGACGAAGGCATTGATGCGACTGCGTTTGGCGGCGGTGATCCAGCGCCGCAGATGTTGGCGGGCCACCCCTGGTGGGTGGTTGAGGCGGTAGATGTCGCGCAGTTGTTCCTTGAGGGTCCAGGCTCGGCCGATGTGGCGGTGGGTGCGGGCGATCTGGTTGATTAAGACGCGTTGGTCGTCGTTGAGTTTGTTTTCGCCGGTGCGCAGGGCCCAGCGTCCGGTGCGCCACTGCGCCGGGGTCATCGAAGCGTGGCCGCGCCCGGTGATGGCCTGGGAGTACACCGCATCGAGGGCTCTGTTGGCCCATCGCATGATGTGGAACGGGTCGTAGCAAATCACCGCGTGCGGGACATGGGTGCGGGTGGCTTCGGTGTAGGCCGAGGCCACATCCATGCTGACCGCTTCGATCTGGGCTAGGTCCGAATCAGATTGGCGGGCATAGAAGTTGGCCAAGGACTGGTAGTTGCGGCCGGGCTGGATATCGACCACGGTGCCGGTGTCATGATCACCGATGATGGTCAGGTACCGGTGCGGATGGCGGTAACAGATCTCATCGACCCCGATCCGGTAGAGGGTGTCGAGCCGGCGGGCATCAAGCAACTCGGCCACCCCGCGGTTGATGATCGCGGTCACCGTTTCCCAGGCGCAGCGCAGCAGGGTGGCCACCGAGGTGCGGTCGGTTCGTTGAGCAAGCCAGAGCACCATGTCTTCGAAGTCGCGGGTATGCCGCGCTGCGGGCCGTGCCCAAGGCAACTCCTCGGTGCGGATCCCGCAGTCCGGGCAGTCCAGTCGACGGATCTCATATACCAGCCACAACCGACATCGGGCCAGGTCCAGGTGCCGCCAGCGGCGTCGGCGGCGGTCATAGACCGCCGAGCACAGCATCCCGCACGGGCAGCGCAGCAGTCGGGCGCGTGGGCGCAGGGTGACCTCGACGTCGCGCTCTCCGATAACGACATCGGTCACCGATGCTCCGGGGATCTGCAGCAGACGGTTAAATGCAGTATTGACGCGCACGCGGTGCCTCCGGGTTGCGGTTGGTGTGGTAACCCCGAAACCTAGAGCCACACCGCGTGCGCGTCCCTCATTTCACCCGCGAAACGCCGAACATCCTCCCGCGCAACCGAAAACAACCCTGACCAGCACAAAGGCGCCCACGAAAACACGTGGAGCGCCACATATGTTCGATTACTGCACACGCCGAGTCTCGCGTTGAATCGCCTTTTATGCGCGCGAAGTGGCTATTCGTTGCCTCATCCAAAATGCGCGCGTGCGGCGTGCCTGCCTGAGGGATCAGTGGAGGTCTCGGTAGGCCCAGATGATGGGGTTGACGTTGGCCGAGCGCAGGGCTGTGACCGAGATGACCGCGATCCGCTACGTGGTGGCGGATAGGCGGGTCAAGAGCAGGATTCTGGACGAGTTGTGCGCCAACACTGGTTGGCACCGTAACCATGCCCGCAAGGCACTAAAGGCTGCGCTGCAGCCCAAGGTGGTGGCGCCGAGGCGGAGTCCGCGTCCCGCGATCTACGGGCCGGATGTGATCGCTGCACTGACGGCTTGTTGGCTGGTACTGGGGATGCCGGCCGGCAAGAGACTGGCGCCGATGTTGAACGAACTCGTGGCAGTGTTACGGCACTTTCGCGAGCTGGTCATCGACGATGACACCGCAGAACTGTTGGTGTCGATGTCGGCGGCCACCATCGATCGTCGGCTGGCAGGTGAACGAGCCAAACGTCAGCTCAAGGGGCGTCGCGCCACCAAGCCCGGGTCGCTGCTGAGAAGTCAGATCCCAATACGCACCTGGGCAGACTGGGACGACGCTACGCCGGGCTTCGTTGAGATCGATCTGGTCTCCCACGACGGCGGAAACACCATCGGCCCGTTCGCCTTCACGCTCACGGTCACAGACGTCGCCACTGGTTGGACCGAGAACCGCTCAGTGCCCAGCAAAGAGGCCAAATGCGTCCTGGGTGCCTTGGAAAGCATCGCCAACAAGATGCCGTTCCCGATCCTGGGGGTGGACTCTGACAACGGAGCTGAGTTCATCAACGTCTATCTATTCCTCTGGTGCAGAAACCGCGAGATCACCTTCACCCGCGCGCGGCCGACCAACAAGAACGACGGCTGCCACGTCGAGCAGAAAAACTGGGCGGTGGTCCGTACAGTTGTTGGCTACCACCGCTACGACACCGCCCCAGAACTGTTGCTACTCAACGAAATCTGGCAGCTGCAGTCCCAGTTGACCAACTACTTCTACCCACAGCAGAAGCTGATGTCCAAGGTCCGGGACGGCGCCAGGGTGACCAAGAAATACGACACAGCGACCACCCCATTCCACCGCGCCATCAATCACCCCGACACCACCGTCGACCGCATAGCCGCTCTCGCCCGAACCCACGCTTTGATCAACCCCGCCGCCACCCAGCGCCAGATCCAGGCCCTGACCGCACAGCTTCACAAAATGACCACCAGCAAGTCCCAACCCGCCACCCGGGCCCGAGTCCCCAAGCGCGCACAATCACATGAGGCAACGAAACCACCCTCGCGCGCATCTTGACGTGAGGCAACACTGAGTGACAACTGCAGAAGTTATCCACAGGCACCGCTACTTGAGCTTGCTCGCCGCTTCCTCGTCGAGCAGCCATACCGTCGCGTCGCGACCCACGGCGCCCGCAGCAGGCACATCCACCGGGTCGGCCCCACCGATCGCCGCGGCCACCGCGTCGGCCTTGGCCGCGCCGGAAACGATGAGCCAAACCTCGCGGGAGCGCTGAATCGCGGGCAATGTCAACGTGATTCGTTGTGGCGGCGGCTTGGGCGAGTCGGAGACGCCAACCACCATGCGGCTGGTCTCCCGAACAGCCGGCGTGTCGGGGAACAGCGAGTTGATGTGCCCTTCACCGCCCATGCCCAGCAGGTGCACGTCGAAATATGGTGTGGGCTCCCCAGGTTCGGCGTTGGCGGCAAGCACCTGCTCATAGCCGAGCGCTGCGGCATCCAGGTCTTCGCCGAACTCGCCGTCGCTTGCGGGCATCGGGTGCACGTTGGCTGCCGGGATGTCGACGCGGTCCAGCAGCGCCTCGCGGGCCTGCTTGTAGTTGCGTTCGTCGTCATCCTGGGGGACGTAGCGGTCGTCGCCCCAGAACAGGTGCACCTTCGACCAGTCGATGCGATCGCTTTCAACGAGTTTCGACAACATCCCGATGCCGGTGCCGCCGCCGGTCAGGACGATCATCGCGCGGCCGCGGAACTCGACCACGGACACGATCTCCTCCGCCAAGCGCTCACCCGCCGCCGCGACCAACGCCGCAGTATCGGGATAGGTGTGCACGGATGCGCTCATACGTACTGCACTTTGTCGATGCCCTGCAACGCTTCGTGGTAGATCTCATCGGCGTCCAGCCGCCGCATATCCTCGGCGAGGCATTCCTTAGCTTCCCTGCGCGCCAACGGAATGAGCGCTTCGGGACGGGCAGTGCGGGTCAGCGTCGCCGTGACGCCCGTCTGAGGACGGCTCAGCGTGATGGTCTCGGAATCGCGGACGAGTTCCACCTTCAAATCGCCGACCGCACGCTGAACCGGACAGTCGATGCGTGTCGCCAGCCAGCCTGCCAAGACGTCGAGCGCGGGTTCGGTCTTCAGACCCGACACCACCGCCGAGTTGATCGGTTCGTGCGGTGGCTGATCGACCGCTGAGGCCAGCAACGCGCGCCAGTAGGTGACACGGCTCCAGGCCAGATCGGTGTCGCCGCTGGTGTAGCCCTGCAACCTGCCTTTGATGGCGGCCAGCGGGTCGGAGCTGTTGGTAGCGTCGGTGATGCGCCGAATAGCTAACTGGCCCAATGGATCCTGGGCCGGGATTTCCGGCGCGCCGGCCGGCCACCAGGCGACGACCGGAGTGTCGGGTAGCAGGAACGGCAGTACCACGCTGCTCGCGTGGTCGGCGAGCTCGCCAAAAAGGCGCAGCACCACGACCTCGCCGGCGCCGGCGTCGCCCCCCACCCGGATCTCGGCGTCCAGCCGTGGTTCGGCCGCGCTGCGGTCACCGGGCAGCACCGCGATCACACGGCAGGGATGTTCCCGGCTGGCATAGTTCGCTGCCTGGACGGAGTCTTCAAGGATTTCCTCGGAGTCCGGCGCGATGACGAGCGTCAGCACCCGGCCCATCGTCACCGCGCCACCCTCTTCGCGCAGCCCGATGATCTTCTTGTTGACGTCGTTCGTCGTGGTGCCCGGCAGATTGACGATCACGGCCGCCTCCATTCTCGGCCCATCCGGCCCATCATCTCGAACGCCGAAGCCGGCCCCCAGGTGCCGGATTCATATGGATCCGGCTTGCCTTGGTCGGCCCAGTAGTCGAGGACGGGATCGAGTATCTCCCAGGAGTATTCGACTTCCCGATTGACCGGGAACAACGACGGCTCGCCGAGCAGCACGTCGAGGATGAGCCGCTCGTACGCCTCGGGGGAGGCCTCGGCGAACGCCGCGCCGTAGGAGAAGTCCATGTTGACGTCACGGACCTCCATCTGGCTGCCGGGCACCTTCGACCCGAAGCGGGTCGTGATGCCCTCGTCCGGCTGGACCCGGATCACCAACGCGTTCTTGCCCAGTTCCTCCGTCATCGTCGTGTCGAACGGCAGGTGCGGGGCCCGCTTGAACACTAGGGCGATCTCGGTCACCCTGCGGCCCAGCCGCTTTCCGGTTCTCAGGTAGAACGGCACGCCCGCCCAGCGCCGGGTGTCGACCTCCAGCGTGATCGCGGCGAACGTCTCGGTGTTGGAATCCTTCGAGAAGCCCTCCTCCTGGAGCAGGCCCGGCACCTTCTCGCTGCCCTGCCAGCCTGCGGTGTACTGACCGCGCGCCGTGGTCTGGTCCAGTGGCTGCATCGGCTGGGTCGCCGAGAGCACTTTGATCTTCTCGGCCTGCAGTTCGTGCGGGCTGAAGCTGACCGGCTCTTCCATTGCAGTCAGCGCCATCAACTGGATCAGGTGGTTCTGGATCACGTCACGGGCCGCGCCGACCCCGTCGTAATAGCCGCCCCGGCCGCCAAGGCCGATGTCCTCCGCCATGGTGATCTGGACGCTGTCGACGTAGTTCGCGTTCCATATCGGTTCGTACAACTCGTTGGCGAATCGCAAGGCCAGGATGTTCTGGACGGTCTCCTTGCCGAGGTAGTGGTCGATGCGGAACACCGACTCCTCGGGAAACACGCTGTTGACCACGTTGTTGAGTTCGCGGGCGCTCTGCAGGTCGTGGCCAAACGGCTTCTCGATCACCACCCGACTCCAACGGCCCTGCTGCGGACGTGCCAGCCCCGATTTCTGCAACTGCTCGCACACCATCTGGAAGGCCTTCGGCGGGATCGACAGATAGAACGCGTGATTGCCGCTTGTGCCGCGGTCGGCGTCGAGTTTCTCCAACGTCTCGGCGAGTCGGCCGAACGCCTTCTCGTCGTCGAATGTGCCCTGGACGAACCGGATCCCCTCGGCCAGCCGGTCCCACACCTCCTGGCGGTAGGGTGTGCGCGCGTGCTGCCTTACCGCATCGCAGACCAGTTTGCCGAAATCCTCATCGGCCCAATCCCTTCGGGCAAAGCCGACCAGGGCGAAGTTCGCCGGCAGCAGCCCGCGGTTGGCCAGGTCGTAGATCGCAGGCATCAGCTTCTTGCGGGCCAGATCGCCGGTGACTCCGAAGATCACCACGCCGCACGGGCCGGGAATCCGCGGCATTCGCTTGTCCCGCTTGTCCCGCAGCGGATTACGCCAGGTCGTCGACGTGGCCTTTTCGTTAACGGCGGTCATTTCTCGGCGGCGTCGAGCTGACCTTGCGTCGCTTCGAGTAGTTCAAGCCACGACTTCTCGAACTTCTCCACACCCTCGTCCTCGAGCACTCTGAACACGTCCGGCAGGTCGATGCCGACCGCGGAAAGCTTGTCGAAAAGTGCCTGCGACTCTTCGGCTTTGCCCGTGACGGAGTCGCCGGTAATGACGCCGTGGTCCGCCACCGCGTCAATCGTCGTTTCCGGCATGGTGTTCACCGTGTTCGGGGCGACCAATTCGGTGACATACAGCGTGTCAGAGTACTCGGGATTCTTGACGCCGGTCGACGCCCACAGCGGACGCTGTAGGCGTGCCCCGTTGGCCTCCAAAGCTTCGTAGCGCGAACCACCGACGAACACTTCTTCGTAGGCCGCGTACGCCAGCCGCGCATTGGCCACGCCGGCCTGGCCGCGAAGCGCCAGCGCTTGCTCTTTTCCGCTGTCGCTGGCTATCTTTTCCAGCCGCTTGTCGATCTCGGTGTCCACCCGGGACACGAAAAACGATGCGACCGAATGGATCCTGGACAGGTCGTGTCCGGCCTCCTTGGCGGCCTCCAGGCCTGCCAGATAGGCGTCCATCACGGCGCGGTGGCGTTCGACAGAGAAGATCAGCGTGACGTTCACCGAGATGCCCTCGGCGATGACGGCGGTGATCGCCGGCAGACCCGCCAGCGTGGCGGGAATCTTGATCAGCAGGTTGGGCCGGTCGACGATCTTCCACAACTCGATGGCCTGCAGGATCGTCTTGTCGGTGTCGTGCGCCAGGCGCGGGTCGACCTCGATCGACACCCGGCCGTCCACCCCGTCGGAGAGCTCGTACTGCTTGGCCAGCACTTCGCAGCCATTACGCACGTCGTCGGTGGTAACGGTGCGAATGGTGGCGTCCACATCGGCGCCGCGCTCGGCGAGCTCGGCGACCTGTTCGTCGTACGCGTGTCCCTTCGACAGCGCGGCCTGGAAGATCGACGGGTTCGTCGTCACTCCGACCACGCACTTGGTGTCGATCAGCTCTTGCAGGTTGCCGGTCTGCAGCCGATCACGAGACAGGTCGTCCAGCCATATGGACACACCCGCTGCGGACAGCGCCGCGAGATTGGGATTCTGAGACTTTTCAGTCATGGCTATACGCCTTTCGTATCAGTTGTCCAGTGATCGCTCCGCGGCAGCCACGACGGCCTCCGGGGTGAACCCGAACTCGCGGAACAACGTTTTGTCGTCGGCGGATTCGCCGTAATGCTCGATCGAAACGATCTCGCCGGTATCGCCGACCAGCTTGTACCAACTCTGCGCGACCGCCGCCTCGACCGCGACCCGCGCAGACACCGCCGGCGGTAGCACACTGTCGCGGTACTCCACCGGCTGGGACTCGAACCACTCCACGCATGGCATCGACACCACCGTCGCCGTGATTCCTTTGTCCGCCAATATCTTCTGAGCGGCAACGGCCAACTGCAGCTCCGACCCGGTACCGATAAGCACCACGTCGGGGTTCTCCGCAGGCGTGCCTCCCAGGACGTAACCGCCCTTGGCCACGCCGTCGGCGTCGGTGCCTTCCAGGACCGGAATGCCTTGGCGGGTCAAGATGAAGCCCACCGGACCGCTTCTGGCGCCGCGCTCGATGATGGTGCGCCACGCGTAAGAGGTCTCGTTCGGGTCGCCGGGACGAACCACCGACAGGTTCGGGATGGCCCGCAACGCCGCGAGGTGTTCGATCGGCTGATGGGTGGGGCCGTCCTCGCCGAGCCCGATCGAGTCGTGCGTCCAGATGTAGATGGTGTCGATGTTCATCAATGAGGCCAACCGCACCCCTGCGCGCATGTAATCCGAGAACTGTAGGAACGTGCCGCCGAAGGCGCGAGTGGGGCCGTGCAGGACGATGCCGGACAGGATCGAGCCCATCGCGTGCTCTCGCACCCCGAAGTGCAGCACGCGGCCGTACCAGTCCGCGGTGAACTCCTTGGTCGAGATCGAGGGCGGCCCGAACGAGGGCACACCTTTGATCGTCGTGTTGTTACTGCCGGCGAGATCCGCCGAGCCGCCCCACAACTCGGGCAGTTTGGGGGCGACCGCGTTCAGCACCTGTCCGAACGCGGCGCGCGTCGCCAACGGTTTGTCGTCGACGCTCCACGTCGGCAGGTCGGCGTCCCAGTCGTCGGGCAGCTCCTGAGCGGTCAGCCGGTCCAGCAACGCCTTGCGATCGGGTTCGCGCTGCGCCCACGCGTCGAATTCGCCCTGCCATTGGTCGTGGGCTTCCTTGCCGCGGTCGACAAGCTTGCGGGTGTGCTCGATGACCTCGTCGCGCACCTCGAACGTCTTGCCCGGGTCGAAGCCGAGGATCTTCTTGACCTCGGCGACCTCCTCGTCGCCCAGCGCTGCGCCGTGCGCCTTACCGGTGTTCATCAGTTTCGGTGCGGGATAGCCGATGATCGTGCGGACCGCAATGAACGACGGCTTGTCGGTGACCCGCTTGGCCTCGGCGATGGCCTCCTCGATGTCGACGACGTTCTCGCCGCCCTCGACCTCCTGTACGTGCCACCCGTACGCGCGGTAGCGAGCGGGGGTGTCCTCGGTCAGCGCGATGTTGGTGTCGTCCTCGATCGAGATCTGGTTGCTGTCGTAGAACACGATGAGGTTTCCGAGCTGCTGGGTACCGGCCAGCGACGACGCCTCGCTGGTCACGCCCTCCTCCATGTCGCCGTCGGATGCGATGACATAGATGTAGTGGTCGAACGGGCTGGTGCCGGGCGCGGCGTCGGGATCGAACAGACCCCGCTCGTAGCGCGAGGCCATCGCCATGCCGACGGCCGAGGCGAGGCCCTGGCCCAGCGGGCCGGTGGTGATCTCGACACCTCTGGTGTGGCGGAACTCCGGGTGGCCCGGTGTCTTGGACTTCCACGTCCGCAGCGATTCGATGTCGGAGAGCTCGAGCCCGAAGCCGCCGAGGTACAGCTGGATGTACAGCGTCAGGCTGCTGTGTCCGGCCGACAACACGAAGCGGTCGCGGCCCAGCCAATGCTCGTCGCTGGGGTCGTGACGCATCTGTCGCTGAAACAGCGCGTACGCCAGCGGCGCCAGGCTCATCGCGGTTCCGGGATGGCCGTTGCCGACCTTCTGCACCGCATCCGCCGCCAGCACCCGGACGGTGTCCACCGCGGCCGAGTCCAACTCGGTCCAGTCGTCGGGGTCATTCGGTCGGGTCAGGGCAGAAATGTCTTCGAGTGTGGTCACGGGGCGCACTCCTTGATCTCGGCAATCCGCATACCCACCCTAGTGCGCGATGGTCAGCCACCGCAGGCCGCGTGGGGGACGATTAGGCCGCCGTTCAGGTGCGGTCTACCATCGTCTGTAGTAGAAGCCGGGCGCTGCTGCCATTATGAGGAGTTACCTGCGTGGGCATTCGCGAAGGCGTTGCGCTGGGACATATGTCGCCGGCCCAGCGGCTCCGGCGACGAACACGCACCAGGCTCCTCGGCTACCTTTCATTGACCAAGCCGCGGGTCATCGAGCTCCTGCTTGTCACGACGATTCCTGCGATGCTGCTTGCCGACCGCGGCGCGGTGGACCCGCTGCTGATTCTCAACACGCTGGTCGGCGGCCTGCTGGCGGCAGCGGGCGCCAATACGTTGAACTGCGTTGCCGACGCCGATATCGACAAGATGATGAAGCGCACCGCGCGCCGGCCGCTGGCCCGGGCGACCGTGCCCCGAAGTCACGCGTTGGTCTTCGGGCTGGCGCTCTCCGTCGGCTCGTTCTTCTGGCTGTGGTGGACGACGAACCTGCTGTCCGCGCATCTCGCAGGGGCGACGATTGCGTTTTACGTGCTCGTCTACACACTGCTGCTGAAGCGCCGTACCTCACAGAACGTGGTCTGGGGCGGAGCGGCCGGCTGCATGCCGGTGATGATCGGCTGGTCTGCCGTCACCGGAACAATCCAATGGCCGGCACTGCTGATGTTCGCGATCATCTTCTTCTGGACGCCGCCGCACACCTGGGCGCTGGCCATGCGCTACAAGGAGGACTACCAAGCGGCCGGGGTACCGATGCTGCCCGCGGTGGCCACCGAGCGGCAGGTCACCAAGCAGATCCTCATTTACACCTGGCTGACCGTGGCGGCCACGCTGGCGCTGGCGCTGGCCACCGGGTGGCTGTACGCGGTGGTCGCGCTGCTGGCGGGGGCGTGGTTCCTGGTGATGGCCCACCAGCTCTACGCCGGGGTGCGGCGCGGTGAGCCGGTCAAGCCGCTGCGACTGTTCCTGCAGTCCAACAACTACCTGGCCGTGGTGTTCTGTGCGCTGGCGGTCGACTCTGCGCTGGCACTGCCGGCACTGTTTACAGTCTGACCATGTCTGTTCACGTCTCCCCGGATAATTTCATCCGGGCCGAAAGCGACCTCTACTTCGGAAATGTGGTCAAGGACGGTGGCTTCGGCACGTTCCACCACATCAGGGAACTGAGTCCGATCGACAACCAACTGGTGATCCGCCAGAACCGCGACACGCTCTACTCAGCGGGTGTATTCGATTTGGATGCGGGACGGGTGGCGATCACCTTGCCGGAAGCGGGCGATCGGTTCATCTCGTTGCAAGTCGTCACCGAAGACCACTATGTGCCGCAGGTCATCTATTCCGCCGGCACGCACATGTTCACCCGCGACGCGATCGGCACCCGCTACGTCATGATGGCGGTGCGCATACTGGTCGACCCCAACGATCCCGCCGACGTCGACGATGTCCGCAAGCTGCAGGACGCGACGACGGCCCGGCAGGATGCCGTTGGCAACTTCGAGGTGCCCGAGTGGGATCCGGTGAGCCAGAAGGCGGTTCGCCGCGCGTTGCTCGCGTTGGCCAGTACGCTGCCCGATACCAAACGCGCGTTCGGCACCCAGCAGCACACCGACCCCGTGCGTCATCTCGTCTGTTCCGCTTCGGCGTGGGGCGGCAATCCGGAGAAGGATGCGCTCTACCTCAACGTCACGCCGGCCCGCAACGACGGGACGACGGCCTACCGGCTCAACGTCGGGGAGGTGCCGGTCGACGGGTTCTGGTCGGTGACCGTGTACAACGCCGACGGCTACTTCACAGCCAACCCACAGAACGCGTATTCGCTCAACAACATCACCGCCCAGCGGGGCGCCGACGGCACGGTCGACATCCAGTTCGGCGGGTGCGACGGCGTGGTGCCCAACTGCCTGCCCATCACGCCCGGTTGGAACTACCTCGTGAGGCTGTACCGGCCGCGGCAGGAGATCCTCGACGGTTCGTGGATGTTCCAGGAGGCGCAACCGGTTTAGGGCACCAGCACGACCGAGCCGACGGTCTTGCGGCCCTGCAGGTCGCGGTGGGCCTGCTCGGCGTCCTCAATACGGTAGTGCTCGCTGACCGTGACGGTGATGGTCCCGTCAGCGATCGCATTGAGCAGTTCACCGGCGCGCCAGGCGAACTCGTCGGGCGTGCGGGTGTAGTGCACGAGCGATGGTCGAGTCAGGAACACCGAACCGGCGGCGTTGAGCCGCTGCGGGTCGAACGGCGGGACGGGGCCGCTGGACGCCCCGAACAACGCCAGCGTGCCGCGGATGGCCAGGCTGGCCAGGCTGGCCTCGAATGTCGACTTGCCGACGCCGTCGTACACCGCGGCCACCCCGCCGTCGGTGATTTCCTTGATCTTGGCGCCGAATTCCTGGGGATCCTCCGGATAGTCGAGCACCTCCGCGGCGCCGGCCCGGCGGGACAACTCGGCCTTCTCGGACGTCGATACCGTGGTTATCACGCGTGCGGCCATGCTGGTGGCCCACTGCGTCAGGATGAGGCCGACGCCACCCGCGCCGGCGTGTACCAGCACTGTGTCGCCTTCGGTCACCGGATACGTCGACTTGATCAGATAGTGCGCGGTCATGCCCTTCAGCAGTGAAGCGGCAGCCGCGTCGGGGCTCACCCCCTCGGGCACGTAGGCAACGAAATCAGCTGGGGCGACGCTGTATTCGGCGTAGGCGCCGTCGGCCTGTGCGGTGACGACGCGATCGCCGACCTTGAGCGCGGCGACGTCGTCGCCGACGGCCTCCACGGTGCCGCAGACTTCATTGCCGATTATGAACGGCACGTCGCGGGGATACTGCCCGGACCGGAAGTAGGTGTCGAGGAAGTTGACGCCGATCGCTTCGGCCTTGATCAGTACCTCGCCGGGGCCGGGGGAGGGCTGCGGCTTCTCGATGTAGGTCAGGACTTCGGGTCCGCCGGTCTCGGCGACTTCAATCGCGTGCATGCTGACTATTGTTCCCTTTCGTGAAACTTGCCCGTCCCGAGGTGTTCCATCCCCGCATCGTCCTCGCCGGTTGCCCGGCGCTTCCGGAGGGCGACGGCGACGACGATGGGCTGGTCGGCGCGCTGCGCAAGCGCGGCCTGCACGCGCGCTGGTTGTCCTGGGACGACCAGGACACGCTCAACGCTGACCTCGTGATCCTCCGCGCCACGTGGGACTATATCGACCGGCTCGACGAGTTCCTAGCCTGGACTACCAGGGTGCCCAATCTGCTCAACGCCCCGGCCGTGGTGGCGTGGAACACCGACAAGAGGTATCTCGCCGATCTTGCCGAGGCCGCGGTTCCGACAGTGCCGAGCCGCTTCTTCGCGCCCGGCGAGCAGGTCGCGCTGCCACGGGGTGAGGTCGTAGTGAAACCGGCTGTCGGTGCAGGATCGGTTGGTGCGCAACGCTTCAGCGATGCCAAAGCGGCGCGCAAGCACGCGGCCGAGCTGCAGGCGGACGGCCGCTCCGTTCTGGTTCAGCCCTACGACCCGCGAGTGGAGGACGACGAGACCGCGCTGGTCTTCCTGCACGGACAGCAGTCCCACGCGTTCACGAAGGGCCCGATCCTTCCGCCGCCTGGCCAGCGGCCGGTATTCGACGAGTCAGGGACTTATGCGCAGGAGTCGCTCACCCCGGCAGAGCCCGACTTTGAGCTGTGGGATGTCGGACATGCGGCGCTGGCGGCCGCGGCCGCGCACGTGGGCATTCGCATCGACGAGTTCTTGTATGCCCGCGTCGATGTGCTCGGCGGTCTCGGCGATGTGCAGGTGCTGGAGCTGGAGCTGGTAGAGCCGTCGCTGGGCTGGCGCCAGCTGGACGCCACCACACGGGGCCGGCAGCAGCGCGACTTCGCGCTAGGCGTTGAGACCGCCCTCGAGCGCCTCGGGCTTGGCCCGCTCTCGCATCGACGCCCATAGCGCGGCGGTGGCCGCGGTACAGGCGGCGGCACCGGCGACGTGGATTGCCACGAGTGCGGCGGGCACGCCCGTAAAGAACTGCACCGTTCCGACTAGCCCCTGCACGACGACGAGCACCAGCAGCACACCCAGCCGGGCCATCACCGGGCGTGGAGCCCGCACGCCCAGCAGCGCGAAGGCGAGCGCGACCAGCAGCGACAGGTAGGCCACCAGCAGCGACGAGTGCATGTGCACGAGCGTGGTGATCTCGACCTCCAACCTCGGGATGGTTCGGTCGACGCTCTTGTCGCCGGCATGCGGCCCGGCACCGGTCACCAGCGTGCCCGTCACCAGCACCGCGGCCAGTGCGATACCGCAAAGAAAGGTCAACTGCCGCAACGGCTTCGGCACCCGTCGGACCGGGAGACCGTCGTCGGGCTCGCCGATCTTGACGTAGAGCAGCACGGCCAGCCACACCATCGTCATCGACGCCAGCAGGTGGATGGCCACTGTCCACCACAGCAGCCCGGTGAGCACGGTGACTCCGCCGATCACGGCCTGCACCACTGTCGACGCCGGCATCAGCCACGCGTAGATCAACACCTCGCGGCGGCGCCTGGCCCGGATGACGGCCAGCACCGCGAGCGCGGCCGTCAGCACCACGAGGAAGGTGATCATTCGGTTGCCGAACTCGACAACCTGATGCACGACGGGCACCTCGGCGACCGGGACCGGGGTGAAGCTGCCGGGGAAGCACTGCGGCCACGTCGGACAGCCCAGGCCGGAGGCGGTGACGCGGACGATCGCGCCGGTGACGGCGATGCCGCCCTGGGTCAAGATGACCAGGAACGCGATGACGCGCTGAGCCCGCAGGCTCGGCATGGGCAGCAGGTCGACCAGTCGCAGGAAGAAGCGTCCGACGGGCACGGCCTCGATCGTAGAGCACCCCAACTACACGCCGTAGTAGCGGGCGCAGCCCGGTCACCCCACGATCGCGCGCACTACCTCACTCGTCAGCTTGGTGGTCGCCACAAGGTCACCTCTCAATGCTTGAAGACGCTGACGTCTCCGGGCTCGGTCTCCAGCACCTCGCGTTTGGACATCCACAAATAGCTGAAGTACAGCCCGCCGGCGAGGAGCAACCCGACCACGATCACGATGGGCACTCTCGCTGACGAGGGCGTCACCACCACGAAAACTACGATGACCGACCACACGAGCGCGCCGATCGCGACTGGTAATTCGAAGCGGCCGAGGTCGAACGCGCCCTCCTTGCGATCCAACCGTCGGCGCACTGACAGGTAGAGAACAACGATCGCGGCGTAGAGGACTGGTCCGATGATCGTCCCGGTGGTGATCAGTTCCAGTAGTGCACCACCGGGTAGCGCGATCATCAGGACGACCCCGACGACGACGATCAGGATCGTCGCCGGAACCGGTGTGTGCGTGCGCGGGTCGACTCTGCGCATCAGCCCGTGGGCGGGGAAGCGGGAATCGCGGGACATCGCGAAGACGATCCGTGAGCAGGTTGCCAACGTCACCATTCCGGCGCCGAAGAACGCGAACACGATCGCGACCAGCAGCGTCCGTTCCATCACAGGGCCGAGCTGATCGCGCATGATGACCACGACCGGTGACTCGCTGGCGCTGATCCGGGGAATGTCGTCGATCGCGATGGTGAGCGAGATCAAGAACACCAGTCCCAGCACCGAGGCCGCTACCACCGAACCCACGATCGCGCGTGGGACGCTTCGGTAGGGATCCTTGGCCTCCTCGGCGAGGTTGGCCGCGGCGTCGAAGCCGACGAGTGTTGTCAGGCCCATCACCATGGCGAGCATCAACCCACCGCCGATGGCGAAGTAGTCCGGGGAGTTCTCGGCGACACCGCGTGAGGTCAGGTTGTCGACCGATCCCATGCCGGTGATCGCCACGGCAACGATCAGCGCGATTGCCAACACGATGACGAGCGCCAGTTCCAAACCCACCGCGCTGGCGTTGATCATTCCCACGATGCGTGTCGAAGCGATTGCGAGGACGGCCTGAATGATCAACAGCACCACGGTGATCACGCGCGCGGTGGCCTCGTTGGGCTCCATGCCTAGCAGCGGCATGAGTGCCTGGCTCGCCAGTGCATTGTCGACGGCCACAACGCCAAGCGCCAGAGAACAGAATGTCAACCAGCCGAACCACCAACCGATTCTCGGATTGGCTAGTCGCGAGCCCCATTGGTAGGAGGAGCCGCTGAGCGGGATGCGCGCGGCGAACTGCGCGATCACCAGCGCCACCAGGGTCTGCCCAATCGCCACGATCACCCACAGCCATATGCCGACCGGCCCGGCGTTCAGTAGCACGTCGTCATAGGTACTGAAGATGCCGACGGCCACCGAGATGAACGCGAACGAGACCGCGAAGATCTGAAACGAGCCGAGGGTGCGTTTCAGCTCCGGTTCATAGCCGCAGTCTTCATAGAAATCGTCGGCGGTCTGAGCCTGCGTAGAAATCTCGGCCACGTCAGCACCTCGCTTTTCGTCGGAGGAGGCGCACCAACGGTAGACGGCGGCGAGCAAACATATCCGAAAATTGACGACTCCGTCAGACCGATCGTTATCGACGTTGCCAACATGTGGCTGGCAACGTCGATCACCTAGGCGAAACGAACGGGACGAGCACCTCGTCGACCAGCTGCACGACTAGGTCGTCGGTGATTGGGTCGCCGGTGATCAGCAACCGATGCCAGAGCACGCTCTGGGCCAACTCGCGGGCGATCTCGACGGGCACATCAGCACGGACTTCGCCGCGGGTGATCCCACGCTCCAGCAGCGCCGCCATTTCCTTCTTGCGCCAGCCGATTACGTCGCCTTGAAACGCCGCCGTCACCTCCGAGTCGTGTGCCGCCGCCGCGATGGCCGCCCGTGTCCTCATGGGGGATGGCCGTGGTCGCGATGCGCATCAGGGTGTCGCGCAGCAGGCTCGCACGGTCTGGCCACCGGCGGTGGAGCACTGGCTTGCTGGTGCGAGCGGCCGCGGCGACGCCGGCGAGATCATCGACCGCTACCTCGCGTGGCATCCGATCGATCACATCCGGTGGGAGCTGCCCCCGCCGCGCCGGCAGGCGGAGCCGCGGAAGGAGCGCGCTTCCGTATGGTTGAGGCCTTCGGCGGCAGACCCGAATACAAGGTCGATGAGGTCGCTCGCGTCGAGAAACGCGACGAGACGGGCATTCGGCTCGTCCTGCGAGTGGCTGGAGTCGTTGTCTTCCAACTCGAACACACCTGGTCGGCGGGCTCGGACGGTGCGCACTACGTCACGGTGATGGACCTCGGCGCACGGGCCGCGGTACTGGCGCCGGTCAACCAGATCGTGCGCCGACGGTTCTCCGAGGACAAGATCAGGGCCTGGGTGAAGCACAACATCGAAGAGGTGGGCCAGCTGGAATTCCTGCTGCCGCAACTGAACACGTCAGGTGAAGCGGAACCAGCGCAGCGCGCACAGCGCGGCGACGCCGCCCCACACGGCGAGCACCGCCAGCCCGAACCAGTCCACCGATAGCGTCATCGCCTGCGACAGCGCCTCGGTCAAGCGCGCCGGACGGCGTCAAACGCGCCACCCACTGGATGCCATGCGGCACCATTCCGGCCTCCAGGGTCAGCGCGCCGAGGCCGGCAAAGACGAACCACAGCAAGTTGGCCACCGCCAGCACGATCTCGGCGCGCAGCGTGCCGCCTAGCAGCAGGCCGAGCGCGGCGAACCCTGCGGTGCCGAGCGCGATAATCGCCGCGCCCAGCACCAGTCCCAGGATGTGCGGTCGCCAGCCGAGCGCAAAACCTATGGTGCCCAACACGATTGACTGCAGAAACACCACGGCCACCACCGCCAGCGACTTGCCCGCGATGATGCCCCACACCGGAAGTGCAGTGGCGCCAAGGCGCTTCAGCGCGCCATAGCGACGGTCGAACGCCACCGCGATGGCCTGCCCGGTGAACGCGGTCGAAATCACGGCCAGCGCCATGATGGCCGGCACGAACGTCGCCGCGCGGTCGGAACCGAACGAGCCCAGCGGCAGCAGCGTCAACCCGACCAGCAGCGTAATCGGGATGAACATGGTCAGAAGCAGCTGTTCGCCGTTGCGCAGCAGCAGCTTGAGCTCCAGCTCGAACTGCGCGGTCAACATCTTCGGCACGGTGGCCGGTCGTGGGTCGGGCGTAAACGTCCCCGGCGCAAAACGATTGCTCATCCGCGCAACTCCCGGCCGGTGAGATCGAGAAACACGTCTTCCAGGCTGCGCTGCTCCACCCGCATATCGGTGGCCAGCACATCGAGCCGGGCGCACCACGCCGTCACGGTGGCCAGCACCTGCGGATCGATGTGGCCCTCGACGAGGTACTCGCCCGGCGACGTCTCGGTCGCCTTATAGCTCTCCGGCAGCGCCGACACCAACAGCGACAGGTCCAGCATCCGCGGCGCGCGGAACCGCAGCTGATTCTCCGCTCCGCTGCTCATCAGCTCCGCGGGCGTGCCCGTAGCGACCGCGACGCCATGGTCGATGATCACGATGCGGTCGGCCAGTTCCTCGGCCTCGGTCAGCTGATGGGTGGTCAACACGACGGTGACACCGTCGCGGCGCAGCCCATCGATCAACTCCCACACCACGATTCGCGCGTGAGCGTCCATGCCGGCGGTCGGCTCGTCGAGAAACACCAACTCCGGGCGGCCAACCACCGCGCACGCCAGCGCGAGTCGCTGCTGCTGTCCGCCGGACAGTCGCCGGTACGTTGTGCGTGCCGCCTCGGTCAGTCCGAGCGTGTCCATCAGCCACTGCGGGTCGAGGGGGTTGGCGGCATATGCGGCAACGAGATTGAGCATCTCGCCGGCTCGCGCCGCGGGATACGCGCCGCCGCCCTGCAGCATCACACCGATGCGTCCGCGGACCTGCGCGTTGTGGGTGAACGGATCCAGGCCCAGAATCTCGATGCTGCCCGCGTCGGGCTTGATGAAGCCCTCGCACATCTCCACCGTCGTGGTCTTGCCCGCACCGTTGGGGCCGAGCAGCGCGAGCACCTCGGCGGCCTGCACGTCGAGGTCGAGGTTTGACACCGCCTTCGTCGACCCGTACCGCTTGCTGACCCCGCACAGCTGCACGGGGACGGATGAGCTCGGGGTCACGGGGATTCAGCGTAGGCGTCGGGCTTCGCGGTCTGCGGCGGCGGTAGCGGCGGTTCTGCGTCGTCAGGCGGCGGCGCAGGCGCCGAGTCGAATTCCGGCAGGTTTCGCCACGGCAGGCGGTGGTAGGTCAGCCCGATCAGCACCAGCACGATCACCGTGCTTGCCGCGGTCGCGAGCACGATCTGGAACAGCGCGAAGCGGTCCCCGTTCGCGGTCGGGCCGAAAATGCCGACGACGAGCGTGACGACAATCACCGCGGCGCGGAATCCCGGCCTGGTGGCCCACGCCGCCAGCGGGATGATGGCCCAGAGCAGATACCAGGGCTGCACTACGGGGAAGAGCAGCACGGTGGCCCCAAGGGCGACGCCGAGCCCGCCGACCGGATGCAGCCGGCCGCGCAAGACCGCGAGCAGCAGCCAGGTGACGACGACCGCGATCAAGAACACGCCGATCGCACGGGTCAACGCCAGGACCGCGGTCGTGTGATCGCCCAGCCCGAGCAGGATGCCGACCTGGCCCGTTCCCAGCGCGAGCAGCGTCGGCGGTGACATCCAGCTGCGCACCACGTTCGCGGTGCCCAGCGTGAAGATCCAGCCGAAGCCCAACCCGCTGGCCCAGCCGATCACCGCCATCACCGCCAGCGACACCGCGGTCAGCGACCCGCCGGCGACCACGAACGCCTTGAACGTGCCGCCCCACCTGCACGCCAGTGCCATCGCGACGAATCCCAAGGCCAGCAGCGAGGGCAGCTTCACCTGGGACGACAACGTGATCAGCACGGTGCCCAAGATGAGCATGGCCATCGGATACCAACGCGCCAGCTGCCCGCGACCGTGCGGCCAGGCCAGCGGCCGGGGGACGAGTGGAGCGGCGTCTGTGCCTGATGTCGCCGACCTGGCGGCTCCGATCCCGCGCAGCGCGAACTCGGTGCCCGCCAACATCAGGCCGAGCATCAGCGCTTCGTTGTGGATACCCGCGACCAGGTGCATGAACAGCAGCGGGTTCGCCGGGCCCAGCCACAGTGCGCTGACTTCCGCTACGCCGCAGCGCCGGGCAAGCCGAGGGGTGGCCCACACGATCAGCCCGATACCGGCCAGCACGACCAGGCGATGGAACAGCACGGCCTCGACGATGTTCTCGCCGGTGATTGCCGAGATCCCGCGCCCCATCCACAGGAACAGCGGTCCGTAGGGTGCGGGCGTTTCCCGCCACAGGCTGGGCACCGACAGCGTGAAGACGTGGTCGAGGCCGAGTCCGGTGGCGGGCCCGACGCGATATGGGTCGAGCCCCTGCAGTGAGATCTCGCTCTGCGCCAGATACGAGTAGACGTCCTTGCTGTACATCGGCGGGGCGATCAGAAGTGGCAACGCCCAGAGCAGCAAAGTGCGGTCCAGTTGGCTGCGCGACAGCCGCCTGGTGCCCAGCGCGAACCGGCCCAACATCAACCAGGCCAGCGCCATCATCACCGCGCCGGTGGTGGTCATGGTCAACGACACTGTCTGGATTCGCGAAGGCAGATTGATCAGCCGCACCCCGAACGACGGGTCCTGCACCACCGGCCGGGCGCCGGCACCGAGTGCGCCGATCGCCATCAGCACCGTGCCGGTGGCCCCGAACAGGCGGGTTCGGCGTAGCGCGACGAGCTGGGCATCGTTGAGCGGCGAACCGACCGTCCGTTCGTCGGCGTGCCAGCGGGCAATCGACGAGCTGAGGGACCGGAGCCGGGCGGCCATCACAGCAGCGTAACCGTCGGCGCTATGGCGCCTGTCACGCTAAGGGTGCCCTTGCTTTACCGGGTTTCGGAATTCCGTCACAATGGTGTTGTGAAAATCCGTCCTGAGGTTGATCGGCACACGCGTGGCGCAATCGTCCAGCTGTTGCTGGAGGCGGGACCCATCACGGCCGGTGAGATCGGTGACCGGCTCGGCATCTCCGCCGCGGGTGTGCGCAGGCACTTAGACGCATTGATGGACGCCGGCGATGCGCAGTCCAGCGCCGCGGCGGCCTGGCAGCACACTGGACGCGGCAGGCCCGCCAAGCGGTACCGGCTGACGGCCGCGGGCCGGGCAAAGCTCGGTCACACCTACGACGACCTGGCCGTGGCCGCGATGCGGCAGCTCCGCGAGATCGGCGGCGACGACGCGATCCGGACATTCGCGCGACGCCGCATCGACAGCATCCTCGCGGGAGTAAGCGACGGGCCCGACGACGTTGAATCGACTGCCGATAGGGTGGCCGCGGCGCTGACCAACGCCGGCTACGCGACCACCACGACGCCCGTGAGCGGGCCGATCCAAGGCATCCAGCTGTGCCAGCACCACTGCCCGGTATCGCACGTCGCAGAGGAGTTCCCGGAGCTGTGCGAGACCGAACGAGAGGCCTTCGCCGAGATCCTCGGTACCCACGTGCAGCGGCTGGCCACGATCGTCAACGGCGACTGCGCCTGCACCACGCACGTGCCTCGTTTTGACAAGAGCACGGACAAGCCAACAACGCTTCGGCGCACAGCCCGCGTCGAAGCCACCACGACCACACAAGGAGCGTCGACATGACGACCACCCCCGAGCTTCACAAGATAGGCGAACCGCTCAGCCAGGACGAGGCCATCGCCTCGCTGAGCCGGTACGGCTACGGCTGGGTGGACTCCGACGTTGCGGGCGCCAGCGCACAGCGCGGGCTGTCCGAGGCGGTGGTGCGTGACATCTCGGCCAAGAAGAACGAGCCGGAGTGGATGCTCGAGGTCCGGCTGCGCGCGCTGCGGACGTTCGACAAGAAGCCGATGCCGAACTGGGGTTCCAACCTCGAGGGCATCCACTTCGACAACATCAAGTACTTCGTGCGGTCCACCGAGAAGCAGGCCGCGACGTGGGACGACCTGCCCGCCGACATCAAGAACACCTACGACCGGCTCGGTATCCCCGAGGCCGAGAAGCAGCGGCTGGTTTCCGGTGTCGCCGCGCAGTACGAGTCCGAGGTGGTCTACCACCAGATCCGCGAGGACCTGGAGGCGCTGGGCGTCATCTTCCTTGACACAGATACCGCGCTGCGTGAGCACCCGGAGATCTTCAAGCAGTACTTCGGCACCGTGATCCCGGCCGGTGACAACAAGTTCTCCGCGCTGAACACCGCGGTGTGGTCGGGTGGCTCGTTCATCTACGTCCCGCCCGGCGTGCACGTCGACATCCCGCTGCAGGCTTACTTCCGGATCAACACTGAGAACATGGGCCAGTTCGAGCGGACGCTGATCATCGTCGACGAGGGCGCCTACGTGCACTACGTCGAGGGCTGTACCGCGCCGATCTACAAGAGCGACTCGCTGCACTCGGCGGTCGTCGAGATCATCGTCAAGCCCGGCGGGCGCTGCCGTTACACGACGATCCAGAACTGGTCGAACAACGTCTACAACCTGGTCACCAAGCGGGCCCGCGCCGAGGCCGGCGCCACCATGGAATGGGTCGACGGCAACATCGGCTCGAAGGTCACGATGAAGTACCCGGCGGTGTGGATGACCGGCGAGCACGCCAAGGGCGAGGTGCTCTCGGTGGCGTTCGCGGGCGAGGGCCAGCACCAAGACACTGGCGCCAAGATGCTGCACCTGGCGCCGAACACGTCGAGCAACATCGTCTCCAAGTCGGTGGCCCGCGGCGGCGGCCGCGCGTCCTACCGCGGCCTGGTCCAGATCAACAAGGGCGCGCACGGATCGCGCTCCAGCGTGAAATGCGATGCGCTGCTTGTGGATACGATCAGCCGCAGCGACACCTATCCCTACGTCGACATCCGCGAGGACGACGTCACGATGGGCCACGAGGCCACCGTGTCGAAGGTCAGCGCGGATCAGCTGTTCTACCTGATGAGCCGCGGGATGACCGAGGACGAGGCGATGGCGATGGTCGTGCGCGGG
Source organism: uncultured Actinomycetota bacterium (assembly GCA_963715885.1). Taxonomy (GTDB): domain Bacteria; phylum Actinomycetota; class Actinomycetes; order Mycobacteriales; family Mycobacteriaceae; genus Mycobacterium. The sequence continues at coordinate 226,995 of CAVQSK010000014.1, read as the reverse complement.
TTCGTCGAACCCATCGCCAAAGAACTGCCCATGGAGTACGCGCTTGAGCTCAACCGGCTGATCGAGCTTCAAATGGAAGGCGCGGTCGGATAGTGGCGCAGGATCTGACAGCGACTCTGGAAGGCAGGACCAAGGGCGAGATCTTCACGTCGTTCGATGTCGAAGCCTTCGAGGTGCCGCGCGGACGCGACGAGATCTGGCGGTTCACACCCTTGCGCCGGTTGCGCGGGCTGCACGACGGCTCCGCACCGGCCACCGGCAGCGCCCGCATCGACGTGACCGAGCGTCCGGGCGTGGCGGTGGAAGCCGTACGCCGCGGCGACGAGCGGCTCGGCCAGGGCGGGGTGCCAGCTGATCGGGTTGCCGCCCAGGCGTTCTCGTCGTTCAACAGCGCGACGATAGTCACCGTCGGCAAGGACACCCAGGTTGGCGATCCGATCGAGATCGCGATCACCGGCCCCGGTGAGGGCGCGACGGCATACGGACATCTGCAGGTGCGCGTGAACGAGCTGGCCGAGGCCGTCGTGGTCATCGATCAGCGCGGCAGCGGAACCTACGCCGACAACATCGAATTCGTCGTCGGCGACGCCGCGCGGTTGACCGTGGTTTCAATCGCCGACTGGGCCGACGACGCCGTGCACGTCAGCTCGCATCACGCCACGCTGGGCAAGGACGCCGTGTTGCGCCACGTCGCGGTCACGCTCGGCGGCGATCTGGTGCGCCTGACCGCGCGGGCCCGGTTCTGTGCACCCGGTGGGGACGCCGAACTGCTCGGCCTCTACTTCGCCGATGACGGCCAGCATTTCGAATCGCGTCTGCTGGTCGACCATGCCCAGCCGAACTGTCGCTCGCACGTGACGTACAAGGGTGCGCTGCAAGGTGATCCGGATTCGAATAAGCCCGACGCACACACCGTGTGGGTCGGCGACGTGCTGATCCGGGCTGCCGCAACCGGGACAGATACCTTCGAGACCAACCGCAACCTGGTGCTCACAGACGGCGCGCGCGCCGACTCGGTGCCCAACCTGGAGATCGAGACCGGCGAGATCGTCGGCGCCGGACACGCCAGCGCCACCGGACGTTTCGACGACGAGCAGCTGTTCTACCTGCAGGCTCGCGGCATCCCGGAAGACCAGGCCCGTCGCCTCGTCGTCCGTGGCTTCTTCGGCGAGCTCATTCAGAAGATCGCTGTGCCTGCGGTGCGCGAGCGCCTCACAGACGCCATCGAACACGAACTAGAGATAACGGAATCGAGAACAGCCACCTCATGACCACACTGGAAATCAAGGATCTGCACGTCAGCGTCGTCTCCGCTGAAGACGGGACCGACATTCCGATCCTGAAGGGCGTCAATCTCACCGTGAAGTCGGGGGAGACGCATGCCCTGATGGGCCCGAACGGGTCGGGTAAGTCGACGCTGTCGTACGCGGTTGCAGGCCATCCGAAATACACGGTGACGTCAGGCTCGATCACGCTGGACGGTCAGGACGTCTTGCAGATGACCGTCGACGAACGGGCCCGTGCCGGACTTTTCCTGGCCATGCAGTACCCCATCGAGGTACCCGGCGTTTCCATGTCGAACTTCCTGCGCACCGCGGCCACCGCCGTCCGCGGCGAAGCGCCGAAGCTGCGGCACTGGATCAAGGAGGTCAAGTCGGCGATGGAGGCCCTCGACATCGACCCGTCCTTCTCCGAACGCAGTGTCAACGAAGGGTTTTCCGGCGGCGAGAAGAAGCGTCACGAGATCCTGCAACTCGCCGTGCTCAGGCCGAAGATCGCGATCCTCGACGAGACCGACTCCGGCCTGGATGTCGACGCGCTGCGGGTGGTCAGCGAAGGCGTGAACCGCTACGCCGAAGAAGTGCACGGCGGCGTCCTGCTGATCACGCACTACACCCGGATCCTGCGCTACATCGAGCCGCAGTTCGTGCACGTGTTCATCGGCGGCCGCATCGTCGAGTCCGGTGGGCCTGAGTTGGCCGACGAGCTGGACGCCAACGGCTACGAGCGCTTCACCCAGGCGGTCGGAGCCTGACATGACCGCGTCGGCGCAGGCGTTGGATCTCACCAGGATCCGGGCGGACTTCCCGATCCTGAAGCGGGTGATGCGCGGCGGAAACCAGTTGGCATATCTGGATTCCGGTGCCACCTCGCAGCGGCCCGTTCAGGTGCTCGACGCCGAACGCGACTTCCTGACCACTTCCAACGGCGCGGTGCACCGCGGTGCGCATCAGCTGATGGAGGAGTCCACCGACGCCTACGAGCAGGGCCGCGCCGACATCGCGGCATTCGTCGGCGCCGAGGCCGGCGAGCTGGTGTTCACCAAGAACGCCACCGAAGCGATCAATTTGGTCTCCTACGTGTTTGGCGACGACCGCTTTGAGCACGCCGTCGGGCCCGGCGACGTCATCGTTACCACCGAGATCGAGCATCACGCCAACCTGATCCCGTGGCAGGAGCTGGCCCGGCGCACCGGCGCGACCTTGCGCTGGTACTCGGTGACCGATGACGGACGCATCGACCTGGATTCGCTGGAGCTTGACGAGCGCGTGAAAGTGGTTACGTTCAGCCATCATTCGAACGTCACGGGTGCGATCGCCCCGGTGGCCGAGCTGGTGAAGCGGGCGGACGCGGTCGGAGCGTTGACGGTGCTTGACGCCTGCCAGTCGGTGCCGCACCAGCCTGTTGACTTCCATGGGCTGGGCGTCGACTACGCGGCGTTCTCCGGCCACAAAATGCTGGGGCCCAACGGTATTGGCGTGCTGTACGGTCGGGGCGAGATCCTCAATCAGATGCCGCCGTTCATCACGGGTGGTTCGATGATCGAGACCGTGACGATGGAGGCCACCACCTACGCACCGGCGCCGCAGCGGTTCGAGGCCGGCACGCCGATGACGTCGCAAGTCGTCGGGTTGGCCGCCGCTGCGCGGTATCTCGCGGAGATCGGCATGGACGCCGTGGAAGCGCACGAGGCGGAGCTCGTCGCTGCGGCGTTGGATGGGTTGTCGGGCATCGACGGGGTCCGGATCATCGGGCCCACGTCGCTGGAGAACCGAGGCTCGCCAGTCGCGTTCGTCGTCGACGACGTCCACGCCCACGACGTGGGACAAGTCCTCGACGACGACGGTGTCGCGGTGCGGGTCGGGCACCACTGCGCATGGCCGCTGCACCGCCGGTTCGGCATCGCCGCGACAGCGCGGGCGTCGTTCGCGTTGTACAACACGCTCGACGAGGTGGACCGGCTGGTGGCCGGTGTGCGTCGGGCGGTGGACTTCTTCGGCAGGGCGTGAGTCTCGGTGCGGCTGGAGCAGATCTACCAGGAAGTGATCCTCGATCACTACAAACACCCGCACCACCGTGGGCTGCGGGAACCGTTCGGCGCCGAGGTGCAACACGTCAATCCCACCTGCGGGGACGAGGTGACGCTGCGGGTCGCGCTGTCCGACGATGGTGAGACGGTCACCGACATTTCCTATGATGGGCAGGGCTGTTCGATCAGCCAGGCCTCGACGTCGGTGCTGACCGATCAGGTGATCGGTCAGAGCGTCGGCGCTGCGCTGAAGACGGTCGGTGCGTTCAGCGAGATGATTTCGTCGCGCGGCACCGTCGAAGGCGATGAAGATGTAATAGGTGACGGCGTCGCGTTCGCCGGCGTCGCGAAGTACCCGGCGCGGGTGAAATGCGCGCTGCTGGGATGGATGGCTTTCAAGGACGCTTTGGCACAAGCCAGTGAGGAGACGAGCGATGAGCGAAGCAGTCGCGCCGGATGACGAGCTGCTCGCCGACATCGAAGAGGCGATGCGCGACGTCGTCGACCCGGAACTCGGGATCAATGTCGTCGACTTGGGTCTGGTCTACGGCCTCAATGTGGAGAAGGGCGACACCGGCCAGGTCGCGCTGATCGACATGACACTGACGTCGGCGGCCTGCCCGCTCACCGACGTCATCGAGGATCAGTCGCGCATGGCGCTGGTCGGAAGTGGCCTGGTGAACGAGATCAGGATCAACTGGGTGTGGAACCCGCCGTGGGGTCCGGACAAGATCACCGAGGACGGCCGCGAACAGCTACGGGCGCTCGGTTTCACGGTCTAGCGGCTGACCTGATCCGTCTAGCCGCTCCCGGCGGCGCTATGGCACTGTGACAACCATTTTCCCGCCGGCCTCGCCGGCCTCCATGATCCGGTGTGCCTCGACAATCTCGTCGAATCGGAACACCCGCGACGGCTTGGCATCCAGTCGACCATCCTGAACCTGCCGGGCGATGTCACCGAGCGGTACATCCGACAGCGGAAACGCCGGGCTACCAAAGACAAAGCTGCCGAAGAAGGTGAAGTTCACCCCGCTGGCCATCCGCAGCAGCGGGTTGAAGTCGGCGATGGGATCGAGACCACCCAGCCATCCCGCCAGGCAGGCCGTGCCGCCCCGTCGGAGCATGTCCAACGAGTCGAGAATCGTGCTGTTCCCGACAAGGTCGAGGACGGCATCGATCGGCTCGCCCGCCAAACGGGCCGCCAAGCGGGGGTCCTCGGTCTCGACCCGCGAAACCCCGAGCTTCTCGAGCAGGGCGATGCGATCACGGCTACGGGTGGTGGCGACGACGCGGGCACCCGTGTTGACGGCCATCTTGACCGCAGCCTGGCCGAAAGACGACGTGGCTCCGCGGATCACGAGAGTCTGACGCGATTTGAGGTCGAGATTGCGGAACAAGCACGTCCAAGCGGTGGCGTAGGTTTCCGGCAGCGCCGCCAGTTGTGACCACGGCAGATCGGACTCGATGAGTGCGACGTTGGAGGCGCGAACGCGGGTGTATTCGGCATAGCTGCCGTTGATCGTCCTGCCCATCCCACCCATCAGCGCAGCAACTTTGGCTCCCGCCGGGAACTCTCCTGTGGGGCACGAGTCAACGACGCCGACACATTCGATACCGCTGACTTCGGCTGCTTCGGCCCACTCGCCCCGGCGCATGTGCATCTCGGCATGGTTGATGCCGAATCCCTTGACGGCGATCACGACCTCGCCGGGCTTGGGTTGCGGTTTGGGTATGTCAACGTAAGCGTAGCTGTCGAGTCCGCCGAACTTCTCGAGGACGATCGCCCGCATGGTGTCGCTGCCTGACCGTTCTCGGACGACGGCCGGACCAGCCACGGGCAATGCGGGAAACCCTGAGCGCCTATCGAGCTGCTCCGCGAGGTCGTTCAGGTCCGCGGCGATCAGCGTCGGCTGTGGCAATTCGGCGGCGCGAAGTGGGGCGTTGCCCGGGCGGGTGATCAGGGCTGCACTGAACCCGGCGGCCTGCGCACCGACGGTGTCCCACATGTGCGCGGCGACCATCATGCAGTCCGATGGCGCCACACCCAGTCGCTCAGCGACGCCGGTGTACAGCTGCCGGGACGGCTTGAACACACGCAACGTGTCAACGCTGAACTGCTTTTCGAAGAATCCCGCGAGGCCGGCGTGCTCCAACGGTGTGGGGACCCCCGGGCTGGGCGGCGAATTAGTGAGGGTGACAAGGCGATAGCCCTTCGCCCTCAGCGTCGCCAGGCCGTCGGCAACATCGGGGTGAGCGGGCATGGTTCGCATACCGCGGGCTAGTTCAGCCAGATCGTCGTCGGTGATCTGCGCCCCGTGAACGACGGCCGTCATTCGCAGCACCGCCTGCCCAAGGGTGAAGAAGTCGACGTAGGTATCCGCCAGGGTGACGGTCATGGAGTACATGACGAGTTGGCCGAACCACTCGCGAAGCACATGACGATCACCGAACATCCGCTCGAAGTGCGGCTCGAGCGATCCGATGTCGATCAGGGTCTCGTTCACGTCGAAGACGAGCACCGACGGGTGGTCAGCCATCCCGGTGTCCGCGTTCCTGCGGATCGATCACGACTTCCAGTGTTGCGTTCATTGTGCGTACCTCGCGATGTACTGAAGGATCTCGTCGGGTTCGAGGCCGCGGTCTATGCCGTGGGGGACGACGGATTGTCCGGGTTCGAGGTGCAGGCGCTCATCGTCGAGCCGGACGTCGATCTTGTCCGGTTCGAACGACACCAGATTGCTCACCCGGCTGGCCTCCGACCACGCGTTGACGTAGGACCAGGCCGCTCGTTTGTGTTCCCCGATCGTGAAATAGTCGGCCAGCCCTTTGTACGGGCAGAAGGTCTGGCCTTCAACGGGTTTGAGTGCGTTCTCGTCGATGTCGTCACGGGGAACGTACCAGCGGGGTGCGAAGCCCGATTCGTAAAGCACCACCGGGCGGTGCGTATCGGCGATCAGGCGCTCGCCGTCTCGAACCACGAGGTGACGAGAGGTGGCCCGGATATCGATGCGGTGGTACGGGTCTGCGGCGTGTCCGACGATCCGTTCGTCTTCTTCGTAGAAACCGTCCATTGCCCGCCACCCGAACGCAACGCGACGGGTCAGCGCAGTGGCGTACGCGGGCAGCGTCGTGTGCTGCCACGCCGCGTGGGGGACGCGTCGGTCACCGACAACCACGGTGTACCACTGCATGGCCCCGAGATCTCCGTGCGGGGTGATGCGATCCTCGGCGACGAGGATGCCTTCGCGGATGTCATCGAGTGGAAAGTAGGCAACCGGGTAGCGGCCCGGCTCGTGCAGTAGCAGCACGTTTTCGCTGTCGGCGATCCAGTCGTCGCCGAGCCGGACCCGCATCCGTCGGCGCAGCGGCTCGGCGAAGAGCAGGTGTTCGGGCAACGGCTGCGCGGTGAGGAAGTGACCTATCGACCCGGCGGCCAGTGGACCTTGTTGCCATGCCAATCCCATTGTGATGTACCTTCTTTCGATATTCGGGCAGCCGATGCTCAGGCCGCCGTGACTCGTTGCAGGAAGTTGCGGATCAGGCCGGCGACCTCTTCGGCCGCGGTTTCCAGTAGGAAGTGACCCCCGTCGAGGAGATGAATCTCGGCGTCGGATGCGTCCTTGCCGAACGCGCGGGCGCCGTCAGGTCCGAAGATCGGATCGCCCTGGCCCCACACAGCCAGCACCGGCACGCTGCTGGTTCGCAGGTAGTCGTGCAGCGCCGGATACATCGGCGCATTGGTCGCGTAATCGCGAAACAGCGTGAGCTGGATCTCGTCATTGCCGGGCCGGCCCACCATCGCGGCGTCATGGATCCAGGTGTCGGGGCTCACCAGGGTTTCGTCATCGACACCGGCCAGGTACTGCCACTTGATTCCGTCGACGTCGAGCGCGGTGCGAACGGCGGCTTCGGTGTCTTGAGTCTGTTCGCGCTGGTAATCCCACACGGTCGTCCAGAAGCTCTCGACGAAACCTTCGTCATAACCGTTGCCGTTCTGGGTGACGATCGCGGTGATGGCCTGCGGGTGCCGCAGGGCGAGCCGCCACCCGATCGGGGCGCCGTAGTCCTGCACGTAGATGGCGTAGCGGGTCAGGCCCAGCTGATCGAGAAGGCCTTCGGTGAGGTCGGCCAGCGCGTCGAAGGTGTAGTCGAACTCCTCCGCCGAAGGTGTGTCGGAGAGCCCGAAACCAAGGTGATCCGGCGCGATCACGCGGTAGCTGTCTGCCAGCCGCGGGATCAGGTCCCGGAACATGAACGAGCTGGTGGGAAAGCCGTGCAGCAGGACGAGCGCAGGTGCGTCCTTGCGTCCTGCCTCGCGGTAGAACAGGCGATGCCCGTCGACGGTGGCGTAACGGTGGTGGACCTGGACTCCCATGTCTAACTCCCTTAAATAGTTTTGATAGTTAGTGACAGTGAACTCCTCTTCCTGTAACCTGTCAATAGCGATTTGGAGGTTAGGTATGGACCTGGTGGCGGTTGGCCCGTCTGACGAGGCATTGCTGCTCGAGCTGCTGAACACCACGCCGGTGGTCGACGGCGTGCCGCGCGACGATCTCGCCGAGCCGAAAGCGGCGCGAGCCTGGATGCGCGAGCGTGGAATCGCGCCCACCGAGGGGGAGCTCGCCGCGCTCCTCGAGGCGCGGTCGACCCTGCAGAACGTGGTGCGCGGTGACGCGAGGCCGGCGACCCTGCAGCGGTTCCTCGACGCAGTCTCGCTGCGACCATCCGCCGGAGCCGACGGGCTGGACTGGCTGGTGGTGAACGGTGGGTCGAAGGGCGCCGCGCGGGCCGTGCTGGCATGGGACGCCCTGCGGATCTCGAGCCCCGGCCGGCTGCGCCCGTGCGCGAACACCGAGTGCCGGCTGTTCCTGATCGACCGCTCCAAGCCAAACACCGCGCGGTGGTGCTCGATGGCGATCTGTGGCAACCGGATGAAAGCGCGTAGACACTACCGCCGCGCCCGCGCGGCCGATGACCAACCAAACTGACACGGCTGCAACAGTATTCGTGTTACTAACCATATAAATACTCTTGACAGGTTATGCACACGTGCGCTTGACTTAGCGCAGGCACTAACCGTACGACAATGGTCTGGGAGTTGGCTGTGGACGCGCTGCAAAGTAGCTGTGTGGCCGCGCTGTTGTCCGTCAACGTGGGTATGCCGGCCGACGTAGCGTGGCGGGGCAAGACCGTCCACACCGGCATCTACAAGACCCCGGTGCAGGGCCCGGTAATGGTGCGCCTGCTCAACATCGACGGCGACGGCCAGGGCGATCTCGCGGGCCACGGTGGCGAACAACGCGCCGTCATGGTGTACCAATCCGAGTCCTACGACCACTGGAAGCGATACTTCGGGCGCGACGACCTGCATCCCGGCATCTTCGGGGAGAACTTCACGATCACCGGCCTCGGTGACGACGAGGTCTGCATCGGAGACCGTTACCGCATCGGTGAGGCCGAATTCGAGGTCACCCAGCCGCGAGTGACATGCTTCCGGGTCGGTATGCGTCTGGGTGAACCCGACATGCCGAATCTTCTTGTCGCCCACCGCCGTCCGGGTTTCTATTTCCGCGTCATCACCGAAGGACGCGTCGCGGCAGGCGATTCGATAGTGCGGACCCGGCGCGGCCGTCGGCGCTGAGTCCGGGCTGGCAGCAGTCCTTTGCCGACCTGCTCGCCGCACACGAAAGCTCCACCGTCGCAACAACACCGCCCATCGGAGTCGAACCGGGGTGGAGCGGATTTCGCAAGCTGCGCGTCGCGCAGACCCACCCCGAAAGCCCGGCCGTCATGTCGATCGAGCTGGAAGCGGAGGATGGGTCGCCGCTGCCCGTCCCGCTGCCAGGCCAGTACCTGACATTGAGATTCCCCGATGCAGGCGATCCCGCCCCGCTGCGGAGCTATTCGTTGTCCGACGCGGGCGCGCGATATCGGATCAGTGTCAAACGCGAAGAACGCGGCGTCGTGAGCAGTTGGCTGCATCGAAACGCCCGCGCGGGATCCGTCATCGAGGTCGCCGCACCCCGCGGTGACTTCTACCTCACCGACGACGCGTTCCGGTGGTGCTCCTCTCCGCGGGCATCGGTGCCACCCCGGTACTCGCGATGCTGCATGCGCTCGCTGCTCGCCGCAGCGACCGCGAAATCTGGTGGCTTCACGTCACTCGCGATTCGCAGACCCTCGCCTTCAGCGGGGAAGTGGGCCTACTGATCGAGCGCTGCCGAATGCACGTCAGCGGGTGTTCTACACGGCCGACGTCGGCCGACCCGACCAGCGAGTGATTACCGCGTTGGACCTGCCACGGGACGCCGCAGTCTATCTATGCGGGCCCGACCAGTTCATGGACGAAATGCGCGGCGCACTGGCCGGAGCCGGGATCGACCCGGCCCGCATTCACACCGAACTCTTCGGCACGCGGCCCCCGATCAATCCCGGCATCCTCGATGGGCCGAGTCGGACGCCACACGTGCCCGAAGGGCCGGCGGGGACCGGGCAGGAGGTCTCCTTCTCGCGCAGCGGCATCACCGTCAAATGGTCGGAGAGGTACGGCAGCATCCTCGAGCTCGCCGAGGCCTGCGACGTCCCCACACGGTTCTCCTGTCGCAGCGGCGTCTGCCATATGTGCGTCACACCGCTCATCGAAGGAACGGTCAACTACACCCAGACGCCACTCGAGCTTCCGCCCAAGGGAACGGTGCTGATCTGCTCGGCCGAACCGCGTGAAGGCATCGTCTTGGACCTGTGAGCCGCCGAGTTGCTTCACAATTGACCGGTGGTCACGGTGCCGGCGTTCGTGTGGCGGGGCGGTTTTCTTCGCAGGGCGCTGATCATTGGCGGTGCCGTCGGGGTATGCCTGGGTGCGTTGGCGTGGCTTGATTCCGGGTTCCTGCTGGCCGGCGTTCTTGTTTTCGTGATCATCGGAATCTTCTACGGCATCTGGATGCCTCGCTGGATGGCACGGTACTGGCCGGGGTCTAAAGAACTGACCGGCGACGAGCGTGTGACGGTGGTTCAGGCGGCTCGACAAGGCGAACGCGTTGATGACGCGCGACTAGCGCAGCCGGTCATCGACTACAGCCGTGGATTGCATGCCGCCGCCGAGAAGGCTCGGCCCTGGCGATGGCTGCTGGTGTTCGTCCTCATCGTTGCAGTGGGGACGGCGGTGTGGGACGCCGTGTTCGGCTCCTGGGGCAATGGTGTGGCATCGGGCATCTTATCTGGTGGCGCTCCTGATCGAGTTGTTCTGGTGGCCCAAGTGGCGAGCTCAGCTGCTGGCCAACGCGGACCGCGCGGCGGAAATGGCTCGCCAAACCACTGATCTCTGACTAAAGTCAGAGATATGTCTGCGGAGATGGTGGCGCAGGTCCGGCGGTTCAACCGAACCGTCACCCAGCGGATCGGCGTGCTCAACGAAAACTTCCTGGCCAGCGACCGTTCGCTCGGCCAGAACCGGCTGCTGTGGGAGATCGGGGCCGACGGCTGCGATATCCGATCACTGCGGGCCCGGCTCGACCTCGACTCGGGGTACGTCAGCCGGTTGCTGCGGGCGCTGGAGGCCGGCGGGCTGATCGCCATCGAACAGAACGCGACCGACGGCCGGGTCCGGACCGCGCGGCTCACCGCCACCGGACGCCGTGAACTCGACACGCTGGACCGCCGCTCCGACGAAGCCGCCACGGCGATACTCCAGCCCCTAGACGCCCGGCAGCGGGATCGATTGGTCACCGCCATGGAGGAGGTGGAGCGGCTGCTGATCACCTCGACAGTCGATGTGCGCGAACGCGATCCGCGCGACGCTGAGGCTCGGTTCTGCTTGCAGACCTACTACTCCGAACTCGCCGTGCGCTTCCACGACGGATACGACCCGGCGGTCAGCCCCGTCGCCGACACCGAAATGACCTCTCCCGCGGGACTTCTACTCGTCGCATCGCTGCACGACGAGCCCGTCGGCTGCGGTGCGCTGATCTTCTACCCCGACGACGTCGGCCTGGTGAAGCGCATGTGGGTGGCCCGTTCCGTCCGCGGGTTGGGCCTCGGCCGCCGATTGCTCGCCGAACTGGAGGACCGCGGCCGCGCCCACGGTGTGCGCCTCATGCGGCTGGAGACAAAGGATGAGCTCACCGAGGCCGTCCAGATGTACCGAACCTCCGGTTATCGCGAAGTCACCCCCTTCAACGACGAGCCCTATGCCGACCATTGGTTCGAAAAGCCGCTGATGTGAAATCACTTCTGCCACTTTGGTTTCAGAATTATGGACGTGGAAGTCGTCATAAAGCGCATGGCCACCATGGGAGCGGAGCTGGATCTCCTGCTGGCTGCGCCACTCGACGCGGACTACCGCCGAGCGGCTGTCGGCGGCCCGGGAGTGGGAAGCGTTGATGCGCCGCTGATGCAAACCGACGCATTCACGACCCTGGTCATCTCCACGACGCTGCAGGAACTGGAGTCGGGCAGAGGACACGCGGTTACCGGCGGCGGCAGTCTGCTGCCGATGTCGGAGGTGACCCGCCAAGCCGCCACCACCCACCACTCTCTCGCCGTGTTCGACCGTCACACCGGAGAAGCGCTGTATCTGGGCCGCAGCCGTTGTTTGGCGTCAGCGGCACAGCGAATTGTGTTGTACGCCAGTGATACTGCAGTTTGTACACCCTAGGATCGACGGGCATGACAACCTCTCGATCCCCCCGCAAGACCCGCTATGACGAGGCCGCTCTCCCCGTCCGGACGGCCATCTACACCCGCATCAGCCTCGACTCCTCCGGCGAGGGGCCCGGCATTCAGCGCCAGCTCGACGAATGCCTCGCGCTGGCCGATCGCCTGGGCTGGCAGGTGGTGGCGCGGCTCTCGGACAACGATGTGAGCGCGTTCAACGGCAAGCGCCGTGACGGGTTTGAGGATCTGCTGGACGGGCTGAAGAACAAACGGTTCGGCGCGGTGATCGTCTGGCACGTCGACCGGCTCTACCGCACGCTGAAGGATCTGGCCCGCCTGCTGGAGGTGGCCTCCGGGGTTCAGATCCGCACCGTCAACGGCGGCGACTTCGACCTGTCGACGGCCACCGGCCGCATGGTGGCGACCATCCTGGGCAGCGTGGCGGTGCAGGAGTCGGAGCACAAGGGCGACGCCAGCGGGCGGCCAACGCGCAGAAGGCGACGGCCGGGACATGGCAGACCGCCAACCGCTGCTCCGGCTACACCACGGACGGCGACCCGGTGGAGCCGGAAGCCTCCGCGCTGCGCGCGGCCGTGATCGACGTGCTGGCGGGTCACTCGGTCCAGTCGATCGCGAAGCGATGGAACGCCGCGGGGCTGACCGGCACGCTCGGGCGGCCGTGGAACTCCCCAGGCGTGCGCCGAACGTTGATCAATCCGCGCTACGTCGCGCTGAAGGTCCACCGGGGCACGGTCGTCGGCCCCGGCGCCTCTACCGCTGCGGGAAGTGCGGCGGCCCGATGAAGGCCGCCCAGCCCGGTGGGCGTAAGAGCCGCGCGTATGTGTGCCGCGACCACGCGCATGTGCTGCGCTCGGTCAGCCCGTCGATGACTTCGTCATCGCCGCGGTGCTAGAGAAGCTCTCCCGCCCGGACGCCCATCTGCTGCTGGACACGCCGGTCGACATCGGCGACCTGCAAGCGAGACGTGTTGCGATACAGGCACGGTTGGATGAGCTGGCGGGGCTGTTCGCCGAGGGCGCGATCGACGCCTCCCAGCTGCGCAAGGGCAGCACCGCGTTGCGGTCCAAGGTCGCCGTCATCGACTCCGAGCTGGCCGACGCCACCCGCACCAGCCCGGTCGCCGCGCTGATCGCCTCCGGCGAGAAGTTGTTCGAGCGCTGGGGAGAGATGTCGGTGACCCAGCGCGCCCAAGCGGTCGATGAGCTGGCGGTGGTGACGGTGCTGCCCTGCCCGAAGGGATTGCGCAGCTTCAGCAGCGACTACATCCAGATCGAGTGGAAGACCGAGGCCGACTAGCCGAAAATTCAAGCGGACTTACATGATTCGAGCCGTATAAGTCGAATTAGATTGCGCAAGTTGGTGATCCAAGTCATCCGGAGACATATGCTGACGATCGTGATTGATCGTTTCCGACTCGGCCCTGGTGTGGGACCTCCCGAGACGGCGTTGAGCCGCCGAGGAGGACCGCGAGGCCATGCCTGCAGCCACATCCCCACACCTATCACCGCGTAACGAGCAGATAGAGGCGCTGGCCTCCGAGGCGCTGACCATTCCGGAGGTCTGCAAGATCCTGCGGATCTCGCAGCCGACGCTTCATCGCCGCATCGCCGATGGCACCGTGAAGTCGGTCAAGATCGGCCAAGCGCGCAGGTTCCGGCGAGCCGACATCGAGGCGCTGCTGGCGGGTGAGCGGTGACCGCGCCGTGGATGGCTCCCCTCAGCGAGGGGTCCCGAACGGCCATCAAGGAATTGGTCGACGCGAGTCCCCCGCTGACCGACACCCAGCGCGAGAAGCTGCGGCTGCTGTTCCGCGCCCCAATCTCTCCCCCGGCCAAAAACGAGTCGACACCCAAGTGGAGGACGCCGGGGGAGGCCCAACTCGAAGGCGGCGCGCCGTGAAGCTGGTGGAGGCCGCGCCCGGCAAGCGCGGCCTCCCGATGTCGCAAACGAGGCTCCCCGGCACGGAGTGGAAGTTGTTCGGACGCAACCACCGTAAGCCCTTCCGCCGACAGCGCAGCGGGAGACGGCGATGACCAACGCGAACCTCCCGGACCGATGGCTGTCCGATCGCCGGTTCCGTCGAGAGAACCTCTCCGACGCGGCATTCCGCGCCTACGTGAACTCCCTCATCTACGCGGTCGGGAATCGCACCGAAGGCGTGATCGAGCCCGCCGACATCAGATTCATCCCGGACTTCGATCGGGCCGCGGTGCCGGAGCTGATCGAGAACCACCTCTGGGAGCCGCTGGGCCGAGACCACGGCTGGCTCATCGCGGACTTCTCCACCACCCAGACCGGCAAGGATCTCCTCGCGAGTTACGAGAAGCGCAAGGCCTACGACCGGCAGCGCAAGGCCAGAGCCAAGCTCGCCAAGATCACCGCTGATCAGAGCGATTCCGGTGGAATTTCCGGCGGAACAATTCCGGTGGATTCATACAGACCAGACCCGAACAGACTCAAACAGCCCAGACGCCAGGAGATCTCAGCGAATAGCAAACAGCCGAACCCGGTCGATCTCGACGGCCACCCGCTCTGCTCGGTCTGCCACAAGCGCCCGGCCCTCGGCGAGCGCGCGACCGGATGGCGCGACTCGACCCTGTGCAATCTCTGCAATGACGAACTGGCCGAGGACATCCGCGCCGGATACGACGAGGAGCACGCGTGAACGGCCGCCGAGAGTGGACCCCGATGGAGAGGCTGCGCATCGATCTTGAGGCAATCTGCCGACGACTCACGAACATCCTGAACAAGTCCGAGGGGGTCAACTTCGACGTAGCGCCGCTGCCCCGACGACCCGATCACGTTGCGCGAACTACTCGCCCACGATCTCAAGAGACTCCATACGGTTTTCGATGAGCTTGAGCGCAGATTCGGCGGGCACGCATGCGGCCCCGCTGGCTTCGCGCCTGGCGCACGATCCCCGTCCCCGGCGGAGGACGATCCCGGGGCGCACGATTCCGTTCGTCCTGGGGGATTTGAGCGCGTGTGCGAGATGTGCAGCACCGAAGTGCTGGAGTCGAACGCCTCGACCCTGTGCGCGGAGTGCACCCTGATGCTCCGAAACGAGGAGCCGAGCGACGAACGATGGAAGCCGGTCGTCGGCTGGGAGGGCTTCTACGAGGTTTCGGACTGGGGCCGCGTGCGCCGGATCGTGAAGCAGCACAAGAGCGGCGGCTATCCGGGGGTGACGTTGAGCATCCCCGGTCGGCGGACCAAGCGCGTGCGCGTACATCTGCTGGTGCTGGAGGCCTTCCGTGGGCCGCGTCCGTATCGGCAGGAGGCACTGCACGGGAACGACATTGCCTACGACAACCGAGCCGTGAATTTGCGTTGGGGCTCGCGCCGCGAGAACCTGGCCGATCGCCGCCGGATCATCGCCGAGCGGCTCCGCGAATTACAGGCGGCGTGTCTCGGCAAGGAGCTGGAGGCGTGAGCCGCTGCATCCTGCCGACGCCCCGATTTGCCTGATGGGCCGCCGCAAGCCCCTGTCGGACTTACGCTGAGCCCTGCCGAAGGAGGGAACTGTTGAACAAGCCACAGCCCTCACCGCAGCGGAGGCGATGCCGATGCGCGGACACTGCCCGCGGTAGTGGTCAACGCTGATGGCGATGTGTCCAAACGACCCCGAAGCGCCGCACCAACCGGAGCCTTCGCCATCCGAACAACCGAAGCAATAGGAGCAGCGCATGGCCGTAATCCGCACGGCAGCCGTACTCTTCGGCGCGATCACGCTGATCGCGGCCTGCTCGCCCACCACAGAGACACCGTCGACCGCGACACAGACACCGTCGGCCACGACTTCGGCGAGCACCCCGCAGGCGGGGCCGCTGCGCGGGCCCGAGCCGTCGGCGGCGACTCCGCTGGTGGCCCGCTCCCTCGCCGAGCCGATTCCAGTGCCTGCCACCGACGGCAAGGTCCACCTGGCCTACGAACTACTTCTGACCAACGCCCTCCCCCAGGAGGTGACGTTGACTTCGGTGACCGTTCTCGACCGCGATGTCGCGCTGCTCACCCTCGCGGGTGACCAGGTCAGCAAGTGGACCCGTCTCCTCGGAGCACCCACGCCCACAACGAAAGTCGGCCCGTCGGCGACAGCGGTGGTCTGGCTCGACGTCCAGTTCGACAAGGACGCCGCCGTGCCGCAGACACTGACGCACTCGATCGGGGTTTCGCTGTCGGAGCCGCAGCCTCCACTTCTTCCCGCGACGATGACCGAACACGTCGCACCGGTCACCGTGCAGACCCGCAAGGCCATCGTCATCGCCCCACCGCTGGCGGGGCCGAGCTGGTTGGACGGCGACAGCTGCTGCGAGGTCGGGGGCCACCGCGGGGCGCTGAACCCGATCAACGGCCAACTCTGGGCCGCTGAGCGGTTCGCTATCGACTACGTGCAACTCAGCCCCGACGGTCGGCTGTTCATCGGCGACAAGACCAAGGTGGAGAGCTATCCGGGCTTCGGTGCCGATATCTATGCCGTGACCGACGGCCCGGTAGTGATCGCGACCGACGGCCTGGAAGAACAAGTGGCAGGAAAGAACCCGACCGGGCTGACGCTCGATCAGTACCCCGGCAACCACATCGTGCAGGACCTCGGCGACGGCAACTACGCGATGTACGCACACATCAAGACGGGCAGCATCAAGGTCAAGCCGGGCGATCAGGTGAAGGCCGGGCAGCTGATCGGTTCGGTCGGCAACACTGGCAATACCAATGGGCCACACCTGCATTTCCAGGTGATGAACGGCCCGGACCCGCTGCGTGCCGACGGCCTGCCGTTCGTGTTCGACTCGTTCAGACTCGACTCCCGGGTGTCGCCGACCGACGAAGCGATCGACGACGGTCAGCCCGCTGTTATGCAACCCGGTGTCACACCACGTGACGAAACCGATGTCAGCCCTTTGTCTTTCGATGTGATGACCTATGCCGATCGATAGCCGCGAACGCATCGGGCCCGCGGTAGCGGCCGTGGTGACCGACGTCGGCCACGAGTCCGCGCCCACCGAGTGGTGGCCAGCGCCCGACGAACTCAACCCGCCCTTGGACAAGCCGAGCAGGCAGCACTGGACGCCGGAACCGCGTGGGTGGCGGCGAACTACGAGGAAGCGGAGACATGACCGACCTACCAGACGACGAGCCGCAGCCAGGCAGCCGCGCGTGGATGGAGCAGACCGCTCAGCTCGACAGCGCGATGGCGACCGCGCGCCGCTATCTGAGCGCGCTCAGCGCCCAGGATCACCAAGCCTGTAACGCGATCCTGGTGGAGCTGGCGCGCGATCGCGACGGTGCGATGGTCAAAACCTTCATGGCGCTGGCCGCCCAAGCCTTGGACTTCGCCGACCTGGTGGACGGCGCGGCGTTGATGGAGAACGGTCTGCAGCGCTGGTTGGACGACGCCGCGATGATGCAAATGGACGTCGCCGAGATCGACCAACGCCTCCTCGATGAGGGCGACACTTAACTCGGCCGCTGACGCCCCTCCGAGCCAAGACATTGCCACACAGGCCGACCGGCCGAACGCCAGCGGCCACCGAACTCCGTTGATATAAGCGCGCTTTCACGCTCGACGCGCTACATCTTGTCCGCCACGAGGCTTACGATGCCGACACGGACCGCCGAGGTTGGCACGGCGAGGACGGCACCCGTCCGCAGCAACGGTGAGCTTCCGAGGTGGCACTCGTCGGGGGCAAGAACTGTGGCACTCAGCGTCCGCACGGGCTCCGATTCCTATCGAATTACGCTGCGCGACAACGCAGCCCGTAACGGAAGGCACCCCTCGTGGAGGAGTTTCTGGAGCGTTTGCTTCAACGACACACCGAGGTGCTGGCGCAACGAACCGCCATCTTCGACCAGCGATCCGCGGTCCTCACCGCCGCCGGAGCGGCGGGCCATCTCCAGCTCACCGACGACGAACAGCGCCAGTACGACGGCTTGACCGAGCAGCTCGGCCCGCTCGACACCGAGCTGGAGGCGTTGAGCGAGCGCATCGCCGAGATGCGCGTCGAGATCCAGCGCGCCGGTCGCGACGGCAGCAACCCGCTGCTGGCCTCGATCCGCGGGAGCGGACGCACCACCGATGCCGCCGCGGCATCCTGGGCGCAGCGCACCGCGCAGGCCATCACCGCGCTCGGTGGCGAGCGCCGGGCCATCACGAGTGGCTCGCTCGATGTGCCGAGCCTGGTCGAGCCCTCCATCACGCTAACCCCGCATCCGGCGCGGCTGCTCGATCTCCTCGTGAGCCGCAAGGCCGTCGAGGGCAATGCCTACGAGTACTACGTCCAGAGCGCAAGGACTCTCGCGGCTGCGCCGGTCGCTGATGCCGCGACGAAGCCGACCTCAACGCTCACCGTGGCGGCCGTGACGGATCGCTGCCGCGTGGTCGCGCATCTGAGCGAGCCGTTCCCGATTCGGCTGATGGCGGATATCCAGAGCTTCACCTCATGGCTGCAATCCGAGATGGCAGAGGGCGTGCTCGACGCGCTGGAGGCTCAGATCGTTTCAGGCTCGGGCACCGGCGAGAACATGCGCGGGATCCTTAACACGGCGGGCACAACCGCTGTCCCGTTCGCCACCGACGCCGTCACGACGCTGCGCAGCGCCATCACGGCGCTGCAGCTCAAGGGCGAGAACCCCAACGGCTGGGTGATGCATCCCGCCGACGCTCAGGCCGTGGATCTGACCCGCTGGGGCACGTCAGGTGGCTTGTTGACCGATGGCTATGCGACCGGCGCGCCGCCCGGAGATCCGACCTCTAACAACATCTTCGGCAGTGTGACGCCGCGGGTGGTCTCACCCTCGATTCCGCAAGGCACGGCGCTGCTGGCCGACTGGAACCAGGCACGCCTGTATCAACGTGAGGGAGTCCGCGTCGACATTGATCTGTCCGGTGCCGAGCTGTTCGACAAGAACCTCGCGAAGATGCGCGGCGAAGGTCGGTTCGGTTTCGCGGTGCTGCGCCCGCAAGCCTTCGCCGTTGTCGACCTGACGGGCTGATGATGTACGACCCGGAGGATTTCCGGTCGATGAGTGCGCGAGGCGGATGAACATCACCGAGGCGGAGGTCATGGACCTCATCGCTCAGCGTGCGCTCAAGGCCAGGCGCTACGCGGGCTGGGGGCAACTGGAGGTGCAACCAGCGATCACCAACGTCGAGCCGCGCAAGCGCGCGCCTGCGAAGCGCAAGACCGCGGCGGCCAAGCGGCGGACCTGAGGCTCCCTGTGTGACAGCGTGACCTGGCGAGTCATGCGATCACGCAGCCGGGACGCTTGACGCAGCTGCACCCGCCTTCCTCGCAGTTGCGTCCTGCGCCACCACCATTAGCCGCAAGCCCGTAACACGAAGCGTCCGTACTGATCTAGCGCGGCCCCATCATGCCCGGCCCCATCATCCCTTGCATCATGGCGCGCATCCCCTTGCGTACGAAACCGGTGACTTCCTGGGCGTGGGCGCGGATGGCTTGAGTGAGGGCTGGATCGTCGGCTGTTTCCTCTGCGATCACACCAGTGGGCGTCAAGGTCAGCTGGCGGCGGTAACCACCGGCGTGGCCGAAAAGAGTCGGCAAGCTCTGGCTCATGCATGTCACCTCCGCTCGCTGGTCGAGATGGGAGTACATGCTCGAAACGTGGGCCTGGAGCTGGGCCACAAGGTCCGGAGACGTCGATTCGGTAACGGTGCGCACGCCTCCGGGGATTTGCTCGACACTCCGAGTGATCTCGCGATGCCGGTTGAACATCTCCATGTAGCGGCTCATGTCCACGGGACTGGTGTTGCCCATCATCCCCGGTCCCATCATGCCGCCGTCGTCATCGCTGGGCTCACCTCTGGCGAGCGGTCCAAAGATCCCGCGTACGACATCTCCCACGCCTAGGACGGCGGATACCGCGCCGAACACAACGCCAGCGCCGAGCGCGGTAAGTGCCGCTCGTCTGGTCAACCGAATCGTCCCGGCCATAACTACATCATCGGACCAGTGGCATGTCGCGCAACAGAGTCCAATGGCGGGATAGCGGGGTCAAATGTCCACACCAGTACGCGCGCGCCGCACAGTTGGCGCACGCCTCCCCCTCCGGGCAAACCACACAAATCACGCCCTCCGAGGCCGGTACCTGAGTGGCTCAAATCGGCCTCTGAACAGCGCAAACGCGAGAAATCGCGGTACCTGACGGGAATCCCCCTGGAAGCTCGTTTTGCCTGATCAGGGCGCGTTTCCTCGGTCGCCCTGCGTAGGTACCAGCTCAGGTACCAGCCTGCCGAGCCCAGGTACGGCCGCCCCCCGCTCGGGTACCGCCGCCAGGTACCGACACGCCGATGCCCCCGCGGATGCTTGACACGCTTAGCACGACTCCGAATATAAGTGTCCTTGAACGAGATTCGGCCGCGATCTTCTGGAATCGCCTGCAATTCGGGATGATTCGGCCAGTCATGCCGAGATCCCTTGCGTATAAGCGTGGTTGGATTCGTCAATGCCGTGCGAAGGCTATCGGCCCGCCGATAGCTTGGTGCCATGCCTCCCACCTCCAAGCGCCGTCGTCGCCCCGATGTGACGCCCGACGAGAAGGCCGCGCTGCTGGCCGTGTGCCGCGAGATCCGGGCCCGCTCCCACATGGCCGGCGACCAGATTGGATCGAATAACGAGGTGTTATCGCGGCCGTGGGTTCCCTCCGTGATGCGCTCGGCGGCGAGGATGGCGTTGACGGTGGGGTTGTCGTTGATGTTCATGCTGTTTTGCCACCTTTTTGCTGATATCCCGCTGATGCGTATCGCGCCGCCCCAGCTGTACGAGTAGGTCGCGTGACGATAAATCTCCACAGTTCTTCTGTTGAGTACATGCGCTTTCCGGCGACGATTCGGCACACCAGTTCGTCGCGATCGGTCACCGACTTCAGCCATCGCTCGGTGATGTTGACGCCGATTCTCCGATACCATTCGACGGCAT
The DNA here is from genome assembly GCA_963715885.1 of uncultured Actinomycetota bacterium. Lineage (GTDB taxonomy): Bacteria > Actinomycetota > Actinomycetes > Mycobacteriales > Mycobacteriaceae > Mycobacterium. The sequence goes on along the minus strand of CAVQSK010000014.1, from coordinate 206,079 downwards.
CCTTGACGCTCTTATCGGGTATGTGTGACAGACTCAACCACGTCGGCGGCTCAGGCACGCAAACAGGCGGTTCCACTCTGGCCATGTCGATTTCGCCTTCCCGTCCTACCCCGAGTCTACCGCCCTACGGCGATCTACGCTCGCCCTAATCGGGCGTATCGCCGCGCGATGGCATACCAATATTGTTGGGGTAGAACGCTATTCGGCGAGTCGCCCGTTTTCGGCGGTACGCTCGACCCTAACGACTACTCCCGATAGGTGGTGAAGATCGATGGCAAACACAAAGGGCATCATCACTTCTGGAGATGTGCTCGTCAACGAGACAGCTGACAGCGTCAATCTCAATGCTCTGTGGTCAGAGATCGGCAGCGCCTTGGCGCTGTACAACCAGCACCGGTCAGCGATTGTACGACTACTCAGCTACCCGACGACCGCCGTTGCCGACATCATTGCGCAGAGCGTGGACGGTGAAAGCTTCGAGGAAGCAACGGAATTTGGCGTGCCCACCGCGCTGCGGGAACCCGCTGATTACCTGCGCCTCGGCTACAACTTCAAAGACTACGACAAAAGCCTCAGGGCCACTTGGAAATTCCTCCGGTCGGCCACGGCTGAGCAGGTCAGCGCCCAAGTCACGCGGATCTTTGAAGCCGACAACCGTCTCGTCAACGGCACGATTTTCAACCGGTTGCTCAATCCCGCACCAGTCTTAAACGAGTGGCAACACACGTGCTACGGCTTGTGGAGCGCTGACGGTATGGTGCCGCCCGACTACCTCGGCCAGATGTTCGACGGCACGCATACCCACTACCTCACGGGCGGCTCACTTAACATTGATTCCGCCGATATCGAGGCCATGATTCACCACATCACCGAGCACGGCTATGGCCAGTTCGGCAGCCAAGGCGGGCAGCTCATAATCCTCGCTAACCCGAATGAAGCTGAGGATATGACGTTTTGGCGCGCAGGCGTCGAGTACGCCACAGGCAAGAAGCCGAAGTGGGACTTCATCCCGTCGCAAGCAGCCCCGGCCTACTTCACCACAGAGCATCTCGTCGGCGCGGTCTCGCCCGCCGACTTCAACGGCCTGCGTGTGCTCGGTAGCTACGGTGACGCCTGGCTGATCGAATCCCACTACGTACCCGCCGGATACGTGATCGTGGCCGCGACGGGCGGGCATGATTCCGACATGAACCCGGTCGGTTTCCGCGAGCATGTCAACCCCGCGTACAAAGGGCTACGCCACATTCCCGGGGCTGGTCCCTATCCCTTGCAGGATAGCTTCTACGCCCGGGGGTTCGGCGTCGGCGTTCGGCATCGCGGCGCAGCGGTCGTCATGCAGGTAACCGAAAACACCACCTACACCCCGCCAACCATTCAAACGTAAACATGGAGCGGAAATGGTCCACTACGTCAACTTCCCGCCCCGGCGAGACAAGTTTGAGTGGCCCGTCGACGGCCCGTCCGAGTTTTCTTGGGGGTCTGGGCTTGTGCCGCCCGGCAAGGAGAATGCACCGCCAAGCCATGGCGGCATCTACCGAGGGAAGTGCCCGCCCGTGGAGCTGCGCGGAGCATCGCTAACGCCCAGACAGAAGCGCCTACCGAAGGGTGAAGTGAAGGGCTACCCCGGCGAACAGGTGGTCCGGTAAGGCCGCGAGCGGCCACGCATGTGGCTACGACCACAGGTCTTTACGCGGTTCTTGCCTCGATGACACTGAAGGGCGACGCGGTTTGCACCACTCGCGTCATCCGTAATCCGGCTTGTCCGAGCAGGTCGCGGTATTCGGCTGCGGTGCGTTCGCGGCTGCTCGCGAGTAGCAGCATCTCTAAGTCCGCCCACTTGCCGGGGAAGTCGCGGTTGTGCTCGGGTAATACGGCTTCGATCAGTAACACCGACGCGTCGCCACCGGCTGCCGCATGCACGCTTTGCAGAATCGCCACGGCCTGCTCATCGGGCCAGTCGTGGATGACGTTCTTGAGGACATATGCGGCGCCGCCAGCCGGGACGCTTTCGAAGAACGACCCACCCTCGATGCGCACACGGTCTTCGACGCCCCGCTGCCGCAATAACGCGGGCGCTCCCGCGACGACTTGCGGCAGGTCGTAAAGCACACCCTGTGCCGCTGGCGTCGCCGCCAGGATGCCAGCCAGCAGTCGGCCGTGCCCGCCGCCGACATCGACAATCGTCGAGTAGGGGCTGAAATCGTACCCGGCGATTACGGTGGCCTCCGCCATCTCTGAGAGGCTGGTCATGGCGTGGTTAAAGAGTTTCGCGAACTCGGGGTCGTCGGCCAGGTAGTCGAACCACTCCTTGCCGCGCAGCACTGGAATTATCGTCTTGCCCGTCCTGACCGATTCCACCAGCAGGCTCCAATGTTCCCGGTGTTGCGGCGAACCGATGAAACGCGCCCACCCGGACATAGATACCGGTGCGTCGGAGCGCAGGGTATCGGCAAGAGGGGTCAGGCCGTAGCGGCCATCGCGGTGCTGGCGGAATACGCCGCGACTGATCAACCCCCGCATCAGCCGCTTGAGGGCGTCGGCGTCCGCGCCGACACGGTTCGCCAACTCATCCAGGGGCAGGGGCCCTTCCGCCAGGGCGTCGGCGATACCGAGTTCGGCGGCCACCTGAACCGCCTGCGACACCCACGCCCCTAGAGTCAGCTCCACCATCGCAATCGGCGGCGGAGCCAGCGCCTGATGGAGTCGATAGAGGTGGTGGCGCAAACGTTCGACGGCTCGGGCCAGTTTGGCTGGCGGAACCTTGGCTTTGGTGGGCACTGTGTCTTCTTCCTCCGGTACGACGGCACGGCCAGCAGCCGCGTATCACCCCGAAAGATCAGTAGAACATCATGATCACACGCGCATAGGTGATTAGCGCCGCCCGAACTGGGCCGCCGAATCGCTATGAGTGCACAACCTGCACGGTCATTCCGGCGAGCAGTCGCCGCCAGGTCAGCTGCACCCCGGCGTCACCCCGGCGACCAGGGGCGATTTGGGCCCGTACTGCGCTCGTACTCGACTCGTACGGCGAACGGCCCGGAAACGTGGCGCTAGCTGCAACGATGCCCCAAGTTTCCGCCCGAATGCGCTGGTAGCTCGCGCGCCGTAAAGGGCCGTCTTACGAACCCGAAAACGCAAAGACGGCCGCACCGAGTGGATTCCACCACCACACCTCGACAGCGGGCAATCACGGGTCAACGACTACTACCACCCCGAAAGCTACCTCGTCGATGAAAATGACGACGAAGCAGACGACGGATAGATGTTGCGGGTCGTGATGTTGGCCGGCGAATGCGGTAAGGCCAATCCGTCTTCCGACGGCACGCTGCCGCCCGACGCTGAGGCTGCGGTGCTGGTCGGGCGCTCGCTGCAGGGCGTCGCGCGTGAGTGGCATACCAACGGTGTCAAGACAGTTCGCGACCGCGCCGCCGCCGCGCTACGTGCCCGCCAAGACGAGCTGGCCACGTTGTTCGGCACCGGCGAGAAGCCTCGGGTCTTCGACGGTCTGACAGGTGGCCTGACGTGACCGCAAAGTCTGGCAATCTGTCGCTGAATCGCCGCAGGGACTTCCGCGCCGACCTGGTGCCGGTAACGCGCACGGCGTGAGCCGGCCATCGTCATTGGACATGCCAGAGATGTGCTTGTGTGTTTGCGTCCCAGACGATCTCGGAGTTCACCAACCCAACATCGCGCGATGTCGGTGTGCAGGGATCAGGACCTTTCGACGACGTCGCGGATCGCGTCGATGACGATGTCGGGGCGTAGGGTCTGGACGTAGTGGGTGGTGTTGGGCACGGTGGTCAATGTGGCGCCGGGGATGCTCGCAGCGAACTCGTGATCGGCCTCGCGGAGCGCCTGGAACATCGCGTATTGAAATTCTGCCGTGTTGTCGGTGGGGAGGGTGTCGCCGATCAGGACGGCTACCGGCATGGCGCGCAGGGGTGGGGCTGAATCGATCTGTTTGATGCTGGTGTCCGGATCGTACTGCTCACTCTGGTAGCCGGGTATCTCGTTGGGTTGCTGGACGGCCTGTTGTTGATATTCCTGCCAGTGCTGGGAGCCGAGTGCGGTCCTCATCTGTGGAGTCACGGTGTCGATCATGACCAGTCCGGTGACCTGCTCGGGATAGGTGCGTGCATAGAGCAAAGCGAAAAGCCCGCCAAAGGAATGGCTCACCATGACATAGGGGCCAGGCACGCCGGCGGTGGCCAGCAGGGTGTGCAGCTCGCTGGTCACGTCGGCGGCGGTACGCGGCATCGGTGCGGGGTCGCTGCGGCCCGGGAGCGCCGATGGCGCCGGGGTGCCGGCGTCGGTGACAACCCTGAGTGAGCCGGGACGGTCGTAGGCGCACTCCCGGGTGAATCGCGCCACCCCGGGTGCCACCGCCGGCGGGTGGGCGTCGGCTTCGTTCCAGATGTCGCCGGCGTTTCCGTAGCCGGATAGCAGGATGACGGTGGGGCTGCCGCTGCCGTGGCATTCCAGAAAGAGCTTGTGCCCGCCACCGATGTCCACCAGGCCTGCGAAGTCGCCGTGTGCCCCGTTGGGCGAACTGGGGGCGGGTCGCGACACCGACGGTCGAGGCGAGGCGGACGTGCATCCCGAGGCGGTCAGCGCCACCACGGCGGCGAGCACACCGAGTGTGTGAGGAAACCGGGCCATCAATCCGCCATCTTCAAGCTTCATCCGCGAGAAGCTTCATCCGCGAGCGAGGAAATCCCGCGACGTGTCGAGCTAATTCTCAGAACCGTTGAGAGTCCATAACAATATCGCGACACACATCCGCGAAGGCCGAGAACAAACGCTTCGGCGGCTGGCTCGACGGAACTGCAGGCAGTTGACCTCGGGTCGCTGTAGTTGGCGTGGTGATCACGACGATCCATAAGTGCATCACCTAAACAGTTATTCCAAGGATCGTGGGTGCACCTCTCCGGGCGGCACGGCACCGGCCTATCACAGCCAGGTGCACCATGCGACGGCCGACTGGATCGACGGCGGCCAAACCAACATCACCGACGAGTCGCTGGCCTGCGGTGGATCCCGCCCCCGCTATCCCGAGCGCTACCTCTGTACCGACGACGAAGGCCAAGCCGAAGAAACCGACGACGACACAGACCGCGGTTGACGAACTGCACGATATCGACGTGTAACGCTGAGTCCCGATCGGGTAACTGAAGCTCAGGAGTCCGGAGAGGAGCCACGATGGCCGAGGGGTTCGACGACGTCTACGTCGGTACCCGCCGCCAATTGCGCGGGGTAGCCGAAAGCCTGATCGCAGGCCCGCAACACCGGGTGTCGGGCACGATCAAGTTGGCCGTTCGCCCCGGCGGTTTCACCGGCGTGGCCCTACCGATCTCCGTGCACGGCAAGGATCTGGTCTGGCTCAACGGCAGTGCACCCCTGGCCGGGCCGGTCAGCGCGATCGCTGACGCCGCCGGCGTGGACGTCGGCCCGCCCGAGGGCGTCTACCACCTCGAGGACCCACTGCTCGCCGACGCCTTCCTCGATCTCGACGTGGGAGCGACTGAGTGGATACACAGAAGCCACTACGCCGGCGGCCATGCGCTCAAAGGGGTTCTGCCCGAATGCCATCCGGTGTTATGGCCGGAGCACTTCGACGTGGCGGCCACCGAGGACGAAGTGAACTACGGCGTGTCCGCCGGCGATGATTACCACCCGACCCCGTACGCCTACGTCGGCCCATGGGCCAAGCCCAGCGGCCCGTTCTGGAACGCGCCGTTCGGAGCGCTGTACCCGCTCAGCCCTGCGCACGATGTCGACGCGCTCACGTCGCGCATCGCCGATTTCTTCGCGCGCGGCCGCAGAGAGCTGTCGAATCAGCCATGATCGCCACTGTGGACGAAGCGACGCTCATCGCCGCGCTGCGCGACCGCCACGAAGCAGCGTTCGCCCAACTCGTCGACCTGCACACCCCGTCCATGCTGCGGATCGCCCGCGGATATGTGCGCAGTCATGAGATCGCCGAAGAGGTGGTCCAGGAAACCTGGATCGCCTTGGTCAAGGGCATCGACAACTTCGAAGGTCGGTCTTCGCTTCGCACTTGGCTTTTCGCCGTGATGATCAACATCGCCAAGGCGCGCGGTGTACGCGAGCGCCGTAATGCGGACGCCGCGATCGCGGCGTACACCGGCGGCACCGTCGACCCGGCCCGCTTCCGGGGCAGCGACGATACGTATCCCGGCCACTGGCTGCCGGCCGAGGTGCCGTCACCCTTCCCCGACACCCCCGAGGGTTCGGTGCTGGGCCGTGAACTGGTCGATGTCGCACGCCGCGAACTCGACAAGCTGCCCGAACGGCAGCGGATCGTCGTCACACTGCGCGACATGCTCGAATTCGACTCAAGTGAGGTGTGTGAACTGCTCGACATCAGCATGGCCAACCAACGGGTGCTGCTGCACCGCGGCCGAGCCGCGGTTCGGCAAGTGCTCGAAGACTATTTAGTGGACCGCTCATGAGTACTGAACCGATCGACTGCAACGAGCTCGTCGAGCTCGTCACCGCCTATCTCGACGGCGCGCTCGACCCGGACACCCGGGCTCGCTTCGACGCGCACCTGCTCGACTGCGACGGCTGCGAGAACTACCTTCAGCAGTTTCGCGAAACCGTGCGTACCGTCGGCAAGATCACCGACAACGAACTCGACCCCGCCTTCCGCAACCGCCTGCTAGACGCATTCAAGGACTTCCGCTGAAGCGCATTGGCCAGTTTGCGCTGATCATCTGGTGGGAACACACAGCTCAATCCCAGCGTTAGGAACTTCGTGGCTACCCAAGACATCACCGCCGAACAGTTCAATGACACCATCAACGACAATGACATCGTGCTGGTGGATTTCTGGGCGTCGTGGTGCGGGCCATGTAAAGCGTTCGCCCCGACGTTTGCCGCCTCGTCGGAGCAGCACACCGACGTGGTCTACGCGAAGGTCGACACCGAGGCCGAGCAGCAGCTCGCCGCCGCGGCCGACATCCGCTCCATCCCCACACTGATGGCCTTCAAGAAGGGCAAGCTGGTGTTCAACCAGGCCGGGGCATTGCCGCCGGCGGCCCTGGAGGAGCTGGTGCAGAAGGTCAAGGAGTTCGACATCGACGCCGCGATCGCCGCTCAGAACAACGGCCAAGCGGAGTAAACCGGCGCGCGCGATAGCGTGCAGTCCGTGACCGAGCAAAACCACTTCGTTCTTGTCGACCGTCCGCGGCCGAACGTCGCCCTGGTGACGCTGAACCGGCCCGAGCGGATGAACTCCATGGCGTTCGACGTCATGGTCCCGCTGAAGAAGGTCCTGGATGAGCTGACCCACGACAACTCGGCGCGGGTGATTGTGCTCACAGGTGCCGGGCGCGGATTCTCGTCGGGCGCCGATCACAAGTCGGCCGGCTCCGTACCGCACATCGACGGGCTCACCCGGCCGACGTTTGCTCTGCGGTCGATGGAAGTGCTCGACAACGTGATCCTGTCGCTGCGGAAGATGCACCAGCCGGTGATCGCCGCGGTCAACGGCGCCGCGATCGGCGGGGGGCTGTGCCTGGCGCTGGCCTGCGACATCCGGATCGCTGCGACCGGCGCATACTTCCGCGCCGCCGGCATCAACAACGGCTTGACCGCCAGTGAGCTCGGGCTGTCCTATCTGCTGCCGAGGGCGATCGGGACGTCGCGGGCCTTCGAGCTGATGCTCACCGGACGCGACGTCGACGCGCAGGAAGCCGAGCGTATCGGCCTGGTGTCGCGGGCCGTTCGCGACGATGACCTGCTCCAAGAGTGCTACCAGATGGCCGAGGGGATCGCAGGCTTCTCCCGGCCGGGAACCGAGTTGACCAAGCGCACGCTGTGGAGTGGACTGGACGCCGCTAGCCTGGAAGGCCACATGCAGGCCGAGGGCCTGGGACAACTCTTCGTGCGGCTACTCACCGCCAACTTCGAAGAAGCGGTAGCAGCGCGCGCCGAGAAGCGTGCCCCGGCCTTCACCGACGACAAGTAAGAAGGGGAGAGCAGCGTGATCACCGCATCGGACCTCGAGGTCCGCGCCGGGGCGCGAACGCTGCTGTCCACCGACGGTGCGGCCCTGCGGGTGCAGCCCGGCGATCGCATTGGGCTGGTCGGCCGCAACGGTGCCGGCAAGACCACCACCATGCGCATCCTGGCTGGTGAGGCGGAGCCGTACGCGGGCACCATCGCGCGCAGCGGGGAAATCGGTTACCTGCCACAAGATCCCAGAGAGGGAAACCTCGACATCTTGGCGCGTGACCGGGTGCTGTCCGCCCGGGGGCTGGACACGCTGCTGGCCGACCTGGAGAAGCAGCAGGCGCTCATGGCCGAGGTTGCAGACGACGCCACCCGTGACCGTGCCGTGCGTCGCTACGGTCAGCTCGAAGAGCGGTTCGCGGCGCTCGGCGGCTACGCCGCCGAAAGCGAGGCGGGTCGGATCTGTGCGAGTCTCGGCCTGCCCGAACGTGTTCTGACCCAGCCGCTGCGCACCCTGTCCGGCGGGCAGCGCCGCCGGGTGGAGCTGGCGCGCATCCTGTTCGCGGCGGCGGAAGGAGGGCTCGGCTCCGATTCGTCAATGACGCTGCTGCTCGACGAGCCCACCAACCACCTCGACGCCGATTCGCTGGGCTGGCTGCGCGAGTTCCTCCGCGGCCACACCGGCGGGCTCGTGGTCATCAGCCACAACGTCGACCTTGTTGCCGACGTTGTCAACCGGGTGTGGTTCCTCGACGCGGTTCGTGGCGAGGTCGACGTGTACAACATGGGCTGGCAGCGCTACCTCGACGCCCGTGCCACCGACGAACAGCGTCGCCGGCGCGAGCGCGCCAATGCCGAGCGCAAGGCTGCCGCGCTGCGAACCCAGGCCGCCAAGATGGGCGCCAAGGCCACCAAAGCCGTTGCCGCGCAGAACATGCTGCGCCGCGCCGACCGGATGATGGCCGCGCTCGACGAGGAACGGGTGGCCGACAAGGTGGCCCGGATCAAGTTCCCGACCCCGGCGCCGTGCGGCCGCACCCCGCTGGTGGCCAAGGGCTTGACCAAGAACTACGGATCGTTGGAGGTGTTCTCCGGCGTCGACCTGGCTATCGACCGGGGTTCCCGCGTCGTGGTGCTGGGTCTCAACGGCGCCGGCAAGACCACGCTGCTGCGGCTTTTGGCGGGGGTGGAGACGCTCGACGCCGGGGCCGTGGAGCCCGGCCACGGTCTCAAGATCGGCTACTTCGCCCAGGAGCACGACACCCTCGACGATGCCGCGACGGTGTGGCAGAACATCCGCCACGCCGCACCCGACACCGGCGAGCAGGATCTGCGCGGACTGTTGGGCGCGTTCATGTTCAGCGGCGCAGCGCTCGAGCAGCCGGCGGGCACGCTGTCCGGCGGCGAGAAGACTCGGCTGGCGCTGGCGGGCCTCGTCGCGTCTACCGCCAACGTGCTGCTGCTCGACGAGCCGACCAACAATCTCGATCCCGCCTCACGCGAGCAGGTCCTCGACGCGCTGCGCAGTTACATGGGCGCGGTGGTGCTGGTGACTCACGACCCGGGCGCCGCGGAGGCGCTCGACCCGCAGCGGGTGGTGCTGCTGCCCGACGGCACAGAGGACTTCTGGTCCGAGGACTATCGGGACCTGATTGAACTAGCCTGACATTTCGTAAATCCGCCCATCGCGGTGTGAATGCTTCTTACGCTGGGTATGCGTCATTTGCGTCGGGGCATCAATCGCGGGGAGACGTCGATGAAGAAAATGAACAGGTCCCGGGACCAAGTGCTGAACGAGTTGCGGAGTGCCTACGAGGGTGGCGCCAGCATCCGCACTCTGGTGGCCTCCACCGGGCGTTCGTACGGCTCGATTCACAGCATGCTGCGTGAATCGGGCACGACGATGCGCAGCCGCGGTGGTCCGAACCACCGCAGTCGGCGTTAAGGCTGCTGCTGTCGCAGTGAGGCCTCCACGAGGTCCAGTACGGCACTGAGCTTTTCGGGCTCGTCGCCGGAAGCCAGCCGCGCCACCAGACCGTCGAGCACCAAGTCCAGGTACGTCTGCAGCACTGCGCTGGGCACATCGTCTCGCAGCCGGCCTGCCTGCTTCTGGCGCCGCAGCCGGTCGGTGGTTGCCGCCGACAACTCGGCCGAGCGCTCCGACCAGCCGCGGTGAAACGCCGGGTCGTTGCGCAACTTGCGGGCGATCTCCAACCGGGTCGCCAGCCAGTCGAACTGTTCGGGAGCGGCCAGCATGTCGCGCATCACCTGGATCAAGCCCTCCCGCGATGCGACGTCGGCCATCCGTTCTGCGTCCTCACGGGCGAGCTCGAAGAACAGTGTGTCCTTGTCCCGGAAGTGGTGAAAGATGGCGCCCCGCGACAGCCCGATGGTCTGCTCGAGCCGCCGCACGGTCGCCTTGTCGTAGCCGTATTCGGCGAAGCAGCGACGGGCGCCGTCAAGGATCTGACGGCGCCGTGCCGCCAAATGGTCGTCGGTCACCCGGGGCACTAGATTGTCTCCTCGCGCAAGCGCTCGCAGGCGCCCTACGACTTGAGCATGTTGCGCAGCACGTACTGCAGGATGCCGCCGTTGCGGTAGTAGTCCGCCTCCCCGGGGGTGTCGATGCGGACCACCGCGTCGAACTCGACCGCCGACCCGTCCTCTTTCGTCGCGGTGACGTGCACCGTCTTCGGCGTCTTGCCGTCGTTGAGCGCCTCGATGCCGCTGATGTCGAACGTCTCGGTACCGTCCAATTTGAGACTCGACGCAGATTCACCTTCGGGGAATTGCAGCGGGATCACGCCCATGCCGATCAGGTTGCTGCGGTGGATGCGCTCGAACGACTCGGTGATCACCGCGCGCACACCCAGCAGGCTGGTGCCCTTGGCCGCCCAGTCGCGCGACGAGCCGGACCCGTACTCCTTGCCGCCGAGCACGACCAGCGGGATGTCCTGCGCCGCATAGTTTTGTGCGGCGTCGTAGATGAACGCCTGCTCGCCGCCCGTGGTGAAGTCGCGGGTGTAGCCGCCGGACACGTCGTCGAGCAACTGGTTGCGCAGCCGGATGTTGGCGAACGTGCCGCGGATCATCACCTCGTGGTTGCCCCGCCGTGAGCCGTAGGAGTTGTAGTCCTTCTTGTCGACGCCGTGCTCGTCGAGGTACTGCGCGGCCGGGGTGCCCGGCTTGATGCTGCCTGCGGGGGAGATGTGGTCGGTGGTCACCGAATCACCCAGCAGCGCCAACACTCTGGCGCCCTTGATGTCGGTCACCGGCTCCGGCTCGGCCGGCATCCTGTCGAAGTACGGCGGCTTGCGCACGTACGTCGAGTCCGAGGCCCACTCGAAGGTGTTGCCACTGGGCGTTGGCAGATTGCGCCAGCGCTCGTCGCCCTTGAACACGTCGGCATAGTTCTTGACGAACATCTCGGTGTTGATCGCCGAAGCGATGGTGTCGTTGATGTCTTCTTGCGACGGCCAGATGTCCTTCAGGAAGACTTCGTTACCGTCGGTGTCTGTTCCCAACGGCTCCGTGTCGAAGTCGAAGTCCATGGTGCCCGCCAACGCGTATGCGATGACCAGTGGCGGCGACGCGAGGTAGTTCATCTTCACGTCGGGGTTGATGCGGCCCTCGAAGTTGCGGTTGCCCGAGAGCACCGCGGCGACCGACAGATCGCAATCGTTGACGGCCTTGCTGATCTCATCGGGCAGCGGGCCGGAGTTGCCGATGCATGTGGTGCAGCCGTAGCCGACCAGGTAGAAGCCCAACTTCTCCAGATACGGCCACAGCCCGGCTTTGTTGTAGTAGTCGGTGACGACCTGCGACCCTGGCGCCATGGTGGTCTTCACCCACGGCTTCGACGTCAGGCCCTTTTCGACGGCGCTCTTGGCAAGCAGCGCCGCGCCCAACATCACCTCGGGATTCGATGTGTTGGTGCACGACGTGATCGCGGCAATCACCACCGCACCGTGGTCGAGGATGAACTCGCCGCGGCCCTCGCACTTGACGTCCACCGGGTTGCTGGGCCGGCCGTTCGAACTGACGGCCGCCGAGGGCACCACGGCGTCATTGTCGGCGAACGACAGCACTGCGGGGTCGCTGGCCGGGAAGCTCTCTTCGACCGCCTCGTCGAGCTTGCTGTGCTCGACCGGCATGTTCTCCTCGACGTAGTTGTGAATGTCCTTGCGGAAGGCCGTCTTCGCGTCGGACAGGGCGATGCGGTCCTGTGGCCGTTTGGGTCCGGCGATGGACGGGACGACGTCGGACAGGTCCAACTCGATGTACTCGGAGTACTTCGGCTCACGGGCGGGGTCGTGCCACAGTCCCTGTTCCTTCGCGTACGCCTCGACGAGCGCGAGCTGCTCATCACTGCGGCCGGTCATCCGCAGGTAGTCGATGGTCACCTCGTCGATCGGGAAAATGGCTGCGGTGGAGCCGAATTCGGGGCTCATGTTGCCCAGTGTGGCGCGGTTGGCCAGCGGAACCTCGGCGACGCCCTCGCCGTAGAACTCGACGAATTTGCCGACGACACCGTGCTTGCGCAGCATCTCGGTGACGGTGAGCACCACATCGGTGGCGGTGACGCCGGGTCGGCGCTCGCCGGACAGTTTGAATCCGACGACCCGCGGGATCAGCATCGACACCGGCTGGCCGAGCATCGCGGCCTCGGCTTCGATGCCGCCGACGCCCCAGCCCAGCACCCCGAGACCGTTCTCCATCGTCGTGTGCGAATCGGTGCCGACGCAGGTGTCGGGATATGCGACACCGTCGCGCTCCATCACCACGCTCGCGAGGTACTCGATGTTGACCTGGTGCACGATGCCTGTGCCGGGCGGCACCACCTTGAAGTCGTTGAATGCGCCCTGGCCCCAGCGCAGGAACTGGTAGCGCTCGCCGTTGCGTTCGTATTCGATCTCGACGTTGCGCTCGAACGCGTTCGCGGTCCCGAACAGATCGGCGATGACCGAGTGATCGATCACGAGATCGGCGGGCGCAAGCGGATTGACCTGGTCGGGGTCGCCGCCCAGCGCACCGACCGCCTCCCGCATGGTGGCCAGGTCGACGATGCAGGGCACACCCGTGAAGTCCTGCATGATCACTCGCGCCGGCGTGAATTGGATTTCCACGCTCGGGTCAGCCGAGGGATCCCAGTTCGCGATGGACTCGATGTGGTCCTTGGTGATGTTGGCGCCGTCCTCGGTGCGCAGCAGATTCTCGGCGAGCACCTTGAGGCTGTAGGGAAGTTTCTCGGTACCGGGCACCGCGTCCAGGCGGTAGATGTCATAGCTGTTGTCCCCGACCTTCAGCGTGTCGCGGGCCCCATACGAATTGACTGAATCTTTGCTGCTCACATCAACTCCCGATTAGATCTCGCCGCGACGGGCTGTGTCGGCGGCGCTGACAATCCTAACAGTACGCTTGTCCTGCAAACCACCCCAGTGCTGGGTGCAGTCTTGTCTGAGTCTTGTCCCTGGGGGCGCGTGCTGCCACTGGACTGTGTACCCATCGCGTACCGTGCTCGTGTGACCGGACCGCACGTCATCCCGTTTCTTCCGGCGTACATCCCGCCCGAGGTGTGTGCGCCCGTCGGGCGGGATCCGGCAACGACACCGGTCGACACCTGTATGAACCTGGTGATCGCGGATGTGCGCGACGACGGGGTGAGCGCGCCGCCGGACTCTCCGAAGTCCGAACTGGCGGACGTCGTAGCGAACGCCAACGAGAAGGGCATCGACCTCAAGATCGTCGTGTTCGACAAGAACCCCAGGATCGACACGCCGCTGCGCGACGTCGCCACCGAGGTCGGGGAGGCTTACCCGGGATCGACCGTGCTGGTGCTCAGTCCGTCGGAGGCGGGTACCTATAGCTCGACATTCGATCGGATGACGCTCGAGGCGGGTCAAGACGTCGCCAAGGGCCGAGGCCCGGTGCAGGGATCGAAGAATTTCGTCAGTGAGTTGACAACGCAGCATTTTCCATGGACGTCATTCACGATTGTGGTCGTGCTGGGTGTGGTGGCGGCAGTCGTCGCAACCCGGGTTCTGCAGTTGCGGGCAAAGCGCTCGTTTTCTCGCGACTTGGGCCACGCGCAAGCAGGGGAACACAAAAGCCCCTGACAAGCCGGTTTACCTGGATTTGTGACGGTGCTCGGGCAGGCTAGGCAACCCCGAATATCACGGCGCGGTCACGCGACATTCAATTACAAACTTGTAATTTGTGACTAAAGTTTCTTTAGCGTCAGATGTGACGTACGGTGCAGTCGGAGCCTTTTGTTGCAGTTGTGCTTTATGTGACTTCGGCGCAAAGGCGCCCGGACGAATGTGCCGGCACGTCCGCGTTGAGCCATAGGAGACCTGAGTCGAATGAGACGCTCCCACCGCGCCTCGAATTCCCGGCTGTGCGTGCGGGTCTGCGCGGTTCCGCTGGTGATCGGCATGCTCCTCGCCACCCCCGGTCTTGCCGTCGCGCAACCGGACAACCTCGCGTCGCTCGTGGCTGCCGTCGCGAACGCCAACCAGAAGCTTGTCGACCTCGGTGCCGCCATCCAGGCGCAGCAGGAAAGCGTCAATAAGGCAATCGTTGACGTGCAGAACGCACGGGACAACGCCGCCGCAGCCCAGCTGGAGGTCGACGCAAGCCAGCGGCGCGTCGAGGAAGCCAACACCGCCATTGCTTCGGCCCAGCAGCGCTTCGACACCTTTGCTGCCGCAACGTATGTCAACGGCCCTTCGGATTCATACCTGTCGGCCCGCGACCCGGCCGAGATTCTCGACACCGCCGCCGCCGGCCAGACGCTGTCGGTGAGCGCGCAGCAGGTGATCACCAATCTGCAGCGGGCGCGCACCGAGCAAGTCAACATGGAATCGGCGGCGCGGCTGGCCAAGCAGAACGCCGACCAAGCCGTCCTGAACGCAGAAACCAGCCAGCAGACCGCAGTTTCGGCGCTGACGGAAGCGCAGCAAACGTTCAAGACTCAGCAGGCCGACCTCGACAAGCTGACCGCTGAACGCGCCGCCGCGCAGGCCAAGCTCGACGCGGCCCGCAACTGGTCGGCGCCGGCGGGCGGGCAGCCGGCCGCCCGGCCGGTGGCGGTGCCCGGCGCCAACCCCGCCGGGGATTGGGATCGTGCACCCGAGGGGGTCGACCCGGCCACCGGCAACTGGGCGACGCCTTGGGATCCCACGCTGCCCGCGATACCCAGCGCCTTCGTCAGCGGTGATCCGATCGCGATCATCAATGCGGTCTTGGGCATCATGTCCACGTCGGCGCAGGTAACTCAGGATATGGGCCGTAACTTCCTGCAGAGCATTGGTCTGCTGCCGACCCCGTCGGGTTACACCAACGGCGCGATCCCGCGTGTCTACGGCAGTCAGGCCACCGAATACGTGATCCGGCGCGGTATGTCGCAGTTGGGAGTGCCGTACTCGTGGGGCGGCGGCAACGCCGCCGGGCCAGCCCGCGGCATCGATTCCGGTTCCGGCACAGTCGGATTCGACTGCTCGGGCCTGATGCTGTATATGTTCGCCGGCGTCGGCATCAAGCTGGACCACTACTCGGGTTCGCAGTACAACGCGGGCCGCAAGATTCCGTCGTCGCAGATGCGCCGCGGCGACATGATCTTCTACGGGCCCAATGCCAGCCAGCACGTCACCATGTATCTCGGTGACGGCCAGATGCTCGAGGCGCCGTATACCGGGTCGGTGGTCAAGGTCTCGCCAGTCCGCACCAGCGGCATGACCCCGTACGTGACCCGGCTCATTGAATGGTGACGAAAAGGTTTAAGTTGCGTCCCAGGCATTCACGCGGCATCACTGCGCTCGTGCTGTTGATGTCGGCGGTGGCTCTGCTGTTCGGCCTCGCTTCGCCGGCCGCGGCGGACCCCGACGATGGTCAATGGGACCCCACGCTGCCCAAACTGATCAGCGCAGGCGCGCCCGGCGACCCGCTGGCCATCGCCAATGCGTCGCTCGCGGCGACCAGCCAAGCCACGCAGATCACGATGGACCTCGGCCGAAAGTTCCTGTCCAGCCTCGGTTTTGGCGATGCCGCTCCGGCAGGTGTGGCGCCGGGCCGGGTGCGCGGCGCCCAGGCCATCGAGTATGTGATCCGGCGCGGTGCGTCCCAGATGGGCACGCCGTACTCGTGGGGCGGCGGAAAGCCGAACGGGCCCAGCCGCGGCGTCGACTCCGGCGCCAACATCGTCGGCTACGACTGCTCGGGGTTCACCCAGTTCTCCTACGCCGGTGTTGGCGTGCTGATCCCGAAGTACTCCGGTGACCAGTACGACACCGGCCGCAAGGTGCCGGTGTCGCAGGCCAAACGCGGCGACCTGTTGTTCTGGGGGCCGGGCGGCAGCCAGCACGTGGCTATGTATCTGGGCGGCGGCCAGATACTGGAGTCCTCGGGCAGCGCAGGCAAGGTCACCGTGAGCCCGGTGCGGCAGGGCGGCCTCCAGCCGTATGCCGCCCGAATTATCGAATCCTGAGCGGGGCCTGAGTTAATCCTGAGCACTTGTGATGAATGCTCTTCGAGCGGGTCAATCATCGCTGGGCAACGTCGACGGATTCCGACGTGCCTGGAATAGTTGACGACGAGCGCGCGGCCACCAGAGGCCGGCGCGGCTAACTACCAGCGCCTTAAGAGGATGTGGGAGGAACGTTGATGACGTCACCGAGTGGGCCGCCACAGGGCGCCGGAGGGTATTCCGGCCAGGGCCCGGCGCAGGGCTTCCCCCCCGGTCCGACCGGCTCTCACGCCGCCTCGCCCAATAATGGCGGCCTGCAGCAGGAGGTCCACACCCTCGAGCGGGCGATCTTCGAGGTCAAGCGGATCATCGTCGGCCAGGACCAACTCGTCGAGCGGATGCTGGTCGGCCTGCTCGCCAAGGGCCATGTGCTCCTCGAAGGCGTGCCCGGTGTGGCCAAGACGCTGGCGGTCGAGACGTTCGCCAAGGTTGTGGGCGGCACTTTCGCCCGCATCCAGTTCACCCCCGACCTGGTGCCCACCGACATCGTCGGCACGCGGATCTACCGGCAGGGCAAGGAGGAGTTCGACATCGAACTCGGCCCTGTAGTGTGCAACTTCCTGCTCGCCGACGAGATCAACCGCGCGCCTGCCAAGGTGCAGTCGGCGCTGCTGGAGGTCATGGCCGAACGAAAGATCTCGATCGGCGGCAAGACGTTCCCGATGCCCAACCCGTTCCTGGTGATGGCCACCCAGAACCCGATCGAGCAGGAGGGCGTCTACGCGCTGCCGGAGGCCCAACGCGACCGCTTCCTGTTCAAGATCAACATCGACTACCCGACGCCCGAGGAAGAGCGCGAGATCGTCTACCGGATGGGGGTCAAGCCGCCGGAGCCCAAGCAGATCCTCGCGCCCGGCGACCTGGTGCGCCTGCAGGACGTCGCCAGCAACAACTTCGTCCACCACGCGCTGGTCGACTACGTGGTCCGCGTCGTCACGGCGAGTCGGCATCCCGACAGGTTCGGGATGCCCGACGCCAAAGCCTGGATCGCGTACGGCGCCTCGCCGCGTGCCTCCCTCGGCATCATCGCGGCGTCGCGAGCGCTGGCACTGGTGCGCGGACGTGACTACGTGGTTCCGCAGGACGTCGTGGAGGTTATTCCGGACGTGCTGCGGCACCGACTCGTGCTGACCTACGACGCGCTGGCCGACGAGATCTCCTCGGAGACCGTGATCAATCGGATCCTGCAGACCGTCGCACTCCCGCAGGTGAATGCGATTCCGCAGCAAGGTCATTCGGTGCCACCCGTCGTACCTGCCGCAGCGGCTGCGGCCAGCGGTCGGTGACCAGCTCCCGACGTGCGGTCGACCTGCCGTCACTGAAGCGCGGGGAGATCCGTGACCCCGCCCTCACGGCGGCGCTGCGCAAGCTGGAACTGATGGTGCGCCGAAAGCTCGACGGTGTGTTGCACGGGGATCACCTAGGCCTGCTGCCCGGCCCCGGCTCCGAGCCAGGGGAGTCGCGGATCTACCAGCCCGGCGACGACGTGCGCCGGATGGACTGGTCGGTCACAGCGCGCACCACGCATCCGCATGTTCGCCAGATGATCGCCGACCGCGAGCTGGAAACCTGGTTGGTGGTCGACGTTTCGGCCAGTCTCGACTTCGGCACCACCGGCTGCGAGAAGCGCGACCTCGCGGTGGCCGCGGCGGCGGCGATCACATTCCTCAACAGCGGCGGCGGCAACCGGATCGGCGCGATCATCGCCAACGGCGACTCGGTGCGGCGGGTGCCGGCGCTGTCGGGCCGGATGCACGAGCAGGACATGCTGCGCACCATCGCCACCATGCCCAAGGCGCCAGTCGGCGTGCGGGGCGACCTGGCCGCTGCCATCGATGCGCTGCGCAGGCCCCAGCGCCGCCGCGGAATGGCGGTGATCATCAGCGACTTCCTCGGGCCTATCAACTGGATGCGTCCGCTTCGGGCCATCGCCGGAAGGCACGAGGTGCTCGGCATCGAGGTGCTCGATCCCCGCGACGTTGAACTGCCGCCGGTCGGCGACGTCATCCTGCAGGACACCGAAACCGGTGTCACCCGCGAATTCACCATCGACGAGCAGCTGCGCGCCGACTTCGAGAAGGCCGCGGCCGCGCACCGAGCCGAAGTGGCGCGAACGCTCCGGCGCTGCGATGCGCCCCTGCTCACCCTGCGCACCGACCGGGACTGGATCGCCGACGTGGTCCGGTTCGTCGCCAACCGCAGGCGCGGGGCGCTGGCTGGGCGCTAGCAAAACTGAAATGACAAGGCGCACATGACATTACCGTTGCTCGGCCCGATGACACTATCGGGTTTCGAACACGCTTGGTTCTTCCTGTTCCTGCTTGTGGTGCTAGGGCTGACTGGGCTCTACATCGTGGTTCAGCTGGCCCGGCACAAGCGCATGCTCCGGTTCGCCAACATGGAGCTGCTGGAAAGCGTGGCCCCCAAGCGACCGTCGCGCTGGCGGCACCTGCCGGCAATTCTGCTCGTCACCTCGCTGGTGCTGTTCACGGTCGCAATGGCCGGGCCCACCCACGACGTCAGGATCCCGCGCAACCGCGCGGTCGTGATGCTCGTGATCGACGTATCACAGTCCATGCGGGCCACCGACGTCTCGCCCAGCCGGTTGGCCGCCGCGCAGGACGCCGCCAAACAGTTCGCCGGCCAGCTGACGCCGGGCATCAACCTCGGCCTGATCGCGTACGCCGGCACCGCGACCGTGCTGGTATCGCCGACAACCAACCGCGAGGCCACCAAGAATGCCATCGACAAGCTGCAGCTTGCCGACCGAACCGCCACCGGTGAGGGCATTTTCACCGCGCTGCAGGCGATCGCCACTGTCGGCGCGGTCATCGGCGGCGGCGACGAGCCACCACCGGCCCGGATCGTGCTGATGTCCGACGGCAAGGAGACCGTGCCGTCTAACCCGGACAACCCCAAGGGTGCGTACACCGCCGCACGAACGGCCAAGGACCAGGGTGTGCCGATCTCGACAGTCTCGTTCGGCACCCCTTACGGCTTTGTCGAGATCAACGAACAGCGCCAGCCCGTGCCGGTCGACGACGAGATGCTCAAGAAGATCGCAGAGCTGTCGGGCGGCGACGCGTACACCGCGTCCAGCCTGGAACAACTCAAGGAAGTCTTCACCAACCTCCAAGAGCAGATCGGCTACGAGACCATCAAGGGCGACGCCAGCGTGGGCTGGCTGCGGCTCGGTGCGGTGGTCTTGGCCCTGGCGGCGCTCGCGGCGCTGCTCATCAACCGGCGGTTGCCCACCTAGTAGCGCACGTCGCTCTGCAGCAACGGCGGATACACGCCCGACGTCTGGCCGTCGACGGTCGTGCCAGCGAACTGCAGCGTGGCACGCAGGTCGCCGTGCATCGGCGCCGGATAATTCAGCGCCGGTGCCGACACCTCGTCCAGGGCCAGAAGGTGCTCAGGGGTCAGGCTGATGTCCAGGCCGGCGAGGTTCGTCTCCAGGTGATCCAGGCGCCGTGCGCCCAGTATCGGCACGACCGTGCCTTCGCGGGCGCGTAGCCAGGCCAGCGACACCGCCGCCGAGGTGGTCCCCAGCTCCGCGGCGACGGCGGCGACAACGTCGATGACCCTGTATTCGTCCTCGCTCGGGCCGCCGACGAAAGCCGTCCGGGCCGAGTCGGTGACCTGCGCGCCGCGCTGGTATTTGCCGGACAGAAACCCGTTGCGCAGCGGGCTCCACGGAACCAATGCCATGCCCTGGTCGAGCGCGAGCGGCGCGAGCTCCCCTTCGACGGTGCGGGCCAGCAGCGAGTACTCGACCTGCAGCGCGATCAACGGGGTCCAGCTCTTCAGCAGTGCCGTCGTCTGGGCCTGCGCGGTGACCCAGGCGGGGGTGTTGGAAAAGCCGATGTAGCGGATCTTGCCCGCACGGACCAGGTCGTCGAGGGTGCGCATCGTTTCCTCGACCGGTGTATGCCGATCCCAGTTGTGTAGCCAGTACAGGTCGAGATAGTCGGTGCGCATGCGGCGCAGGCTTTCGTCGAGCTGGGCGATGATCGAGCGGCGCCCTGCGCCGCCTCCGTTCGGATCGCCGGGAAACATGTTGGTGAAGAACTTTGACGCGAGAATTACATGATCGCGCCGCCCGGGGTTCGCGGCGAAGTAGTCACCGAGGATCTTCTCCGAGTGCCCGTTGGTGTAGAAATTTGCCGTGTCGATGAAGTTCCCGCCTCTGTCCAGGTAGGTCGTCAGGATCTTCTCGGACTCCTCGACGCTGGACCCTGCACCACCTGGGTCGTCTCCAAAGGTCATCGCTCCCAATGCAAACGGGCTGACCCGTAGTCCGGAACGGCCGAGCGTGACGTAGTGGTCGAGCGCCATCAGTGTGCTCCTCGTGTGTCGGAAGTTGTCGTAATCGGTCACTGCCATCCAACCGCCATCCGGATGTGTCGCGGTAGACCGATCCGCTCTGCCTCTTGCCTAATCCTGCCGATATCGCCATGATCGTGACTATGCGCGGCACTACCGATCCGCTCGACGAGCTTCGTGGGCTGATCGCCGCCCATGCCCGACCGGACATGCAGACGCCGATCGACGGGCTGCTGTTGTCCAGGGTGGCGACCGAAGCGCCGGATTATTCGCTCACCGAGCCGCTGCTGGTAGTGATGGCTCAAGGAGGCAAGCGCCTGCTTCTCGGTGAGCACGTGTTCGAATACCGTGCTGGGCAATGCCTCGTCGTCACCGCCGAGCTTCCCGTAACCGGTCACTTCATCGACGCGACTCCGAACTCCCCCTCGCTGGCCATGGGCTTGACACTGCGTCCCACGGCGATCGCCCCGCTTTTGCTCGAGGTTCCGACGGCACATTGGTCGCGCGCCGCCGTCAGCACGCCCGCGATCGCGACAGGTGAGGCCGATCCCGAGTTGCTCGATGCCGTCATCCGTATGCTGCGGCTGCTCGACCGCCCCGCTGACGCACGGGTGCTGGCACCGCTGATCGAGCGAGAGATCCTCTGGCGTCTGCTCACGGGCCCGCACGCCGACGTGGTTCGCCAGATCGGACTGGCCGACAGCGGTCTTTCCCACATCACCCGCGCGATCGGCTGGATCCGCGACAACTACGCCGAACCGATGCGGGTCGCCGACCTCGCCCGGCTGGCCGGAATGAGTGCGTCGGCATTTCACCGGCGCTTCCGAGCCGTCACGACCATGAGCCCGTTGCAGTTCCAGAAACGCATCCGGCTCCAAGAAGCGCGCTCATTGTTGGTCGCCCAGCCGGGCGATGTCGCCGGCGTCGGACATCTTGTCGGCTACGACAGCCCGACGCAGTTCAATCGCGAGTACCGCCGCCTGTTCGGCGCGCCGCCCGGCCAGGACACCACGCGCCTCCGCGCGACGGCCGGTGCACCCGACGCCCGGCGCCTGCCGTGATTTCGGGTCCGCGCTCCTCAGGCACTAAGTTGGCGGGCATGACCGACACTTCCGGAGCCGCACCGGCGGCGACATTGGATCCAGTGGCGGATACCACCACCGCCGGCGGCCGCCCACCCTTCGTCTCGCGATCGGTGCTGGTGACGGGCGGGAACCGGGGCATTGGGCTGGCCGTGGCGCGCCGGCTGGCCGCCGACGGGCATAAGGTCGCCGTCACGCACCGTGGATCCGGAGCGCCCGATGACGACCTGTTCGCGGTCCACTGCGACGTGACCGACAGCGCGGCCGTCGACGCAGCCTTCACCGAGGTCGAGGAGCACCAGGGCCCAGTGGAGGTGCTGGTGGCCAACGCCGGCGTCACCGCCGACATGCTCATCATGCGGATGAGTGAGGAGAACTTCGCGAAGGTCATCGACGCCAATCTCACCGGGGTGTTCCGGGTGGCCAAGCGGGCTTCGCGCAACATGATCAAGAAGCGCTTCGGCCGGATGATCTTCATGGGCTCCGTCGCCGGTCTGACCGGGCTGCCCGGGCAGGCCAACTACTCGGCGTCGAAGGCGGGCCTGGTTGGCATGGCCCGCTCGCTGACCCGCGAGCTGGGGTCGCGGTCGATCACCGCCAATGTCGTCGCCCCCGGTTTCATCGACACCGACATGACCCGCGCACTGGACGAGAAGCAGCAGGAGACCGCATTGACCGCGATCCCGTTGCAGCGGATCGGCTACGTCGAGGAGGTCGCCGGCGTCATCAGCTTCCTGGCCTCCGAGGACGCCGGCTACATCTCCGGCGCGGTGATCCCAGTCGACGGCGGCCTCGGCATGGGCCACTAGGAGTTAAGGACATACATGGCAGGGTTTCTCGAAGGCAAGCGCATCCTGGTTACCGGGATCATCACCGACTCGTCGATCGCCTTTCACATCGCTCGCGTCGCCCAGGAACAGGGCGCGGAGTTGGTGCTGACCGGCTTCGACCGGCTGCGGCTGATCCAGCGCATCGCCGACCGCTTGCCGAACCCGGCGCCACTGCTGGAACTCGACGTGCAGAACGAGGAGCACCTCGCCACGCTCGCTGATCGGGTGACCGAGGTGATCGGCGAGGGCAACAAGCTCGACGGCGTCGTGCACTCGATCGGTTACATGCCCCAGTCGGGGATGGGCATCAACCCGTTCTTCGACGCGCCATACGAAGACGTCGCCAAGGGCATCCATATCTCGGCGTACTCGTACGCCTCGCTGGCCAAGGCGCTGCTGCCGATCATGAACCACGGCGGCGGCATCGTCGGCATGGACTTCGACCCGACCCGCGCTATGCCGGCCTACAACTGGATGACGGTGGCCAAGAGCGCACTGGAGTCCGTCAACCGTTTCGTGGCGCGCGAGGCCGGTAGTTACGGTGTGCGGTCGAATCTCGTTGCGGCAGGCCCGATCCGCACGCTCGCGATGAGCGCGATCGTCGGCGGAGCGCTCGGCGACGAGGCCGGCGATCAGATACAGCTGCTGGAGGAGGGCTGGAATCAGCGGGCGCCGCTGGGCTGGAACATGAAGGATCCCACGCCGGTTGCGAAGACCGTGCTCGCGCTGATCTCCGACTGGCTGCCCGCCACCACGGGAACGGTCGTCTACGCCGACGGCGGCGCCAGCACGCAACTTCTCTAAGGAATGGACCGCTCGGATTTTGACGCCGTTCTGCTGCTGTCGTTCGGCGGGCCGGAGGGTCCCGAGCAGGTAATGCCGTTCCTGGAGAACGTCACCCGCGGCCGCGGCATCCCGAGCGAACGGCTCGCCGATGTTGCGGAACACTACCTGCACTTCGGCGGCGTCTCGCCGATCAACGGAATCAATCGGGAGCTGATCACCGTGCTGCAGGCCGAGCTCGCACACCGCGGCAGCGGCGACCTACCGATCTACTTCGGCAACCGCAACTGGGAGCCGTACGTCGAGGATGCTGTCGCGGCCATGCGGGACAACGGAATTCGCCGTGCAGCGGTATTCGCCACGTCGGCGTGGGGCGGCTACTCGAGCTGCAGGCAGTACGTCGAGGACATCGCGAGGGCCCGTCAGGCTGCTGGCGACGGCGCGCCGGAATTGGTGAAGCTGCGCCAATACTTCGATCATCCGCACTTCGTGGAGATGTTCACCGACGCGATCGCGGCGGCCGCACGGACGTTGCCCGAGCACCTGCGCGAGGATGCCAGGCTGGTGTTCACGGCGCACTCCATCCCGCTCGCGGCCCGATCCCGTTGTGGTACAGACCTCTACAGCCGTCAGGTCGGCTACGCGTCGCGCTTGGTGGCGATGGCGGCGGGCTACTCCGACTACGACCAGGTGTGGCAGTCGCGGTCCGGACCACCGCGGGTGCCATGGCTGGAACCCGACGTTGCCGACCACCTGGCCTCGCTGGCAGACAGTGGCACGAAAGCGGTGATCGTCTGTCCGATCGGGTTCGTCGCCGACCACATCGAGGTGGTGTGGGACCTCGATCACGAACTGCGACTGCGGGCCGAAGAGGCGGGCATCGCATTCGCGCGGGCGGCCACTCCCAATGCCGACCCTAGGTTCGCGCGGTTGGCAGCCGATCTCATCGACGAGCTGCGATACGGCCGTGAACCGGTCCGGCTGGCTGTGGTGAGTGACCCTCCGCTGCAAGGATTGTCGATCAACGGTGTGATGTGCACGCCTGACTGCGACTGATCATCGGTCAGCCTGCGTTGATCACGTCAACGAAGTCGGTGCGGTGAAATCCAAGTATGAAGTGTTCGAGAACGTCGGCGTTCACAGTTCCAAAAGTGGTTTCCGGCCGATCTTGGAATCCTGTCCGCGAAGGCCTGCAAGATCTCGTTCTTGAAATTGGGACGGGGGTAGGAGGTCGGGCTCGATACCGAGCGACCATGATTGCAAGACGCCGAACAGAAATACTCGTCGCGGTGGTCGCAATCCGTGCCGGAACGACTGGCCGACGCATTTACCACGGATACCCAACGGGGCGAGCCGCGTGACGGTTACGACGCTTGTGGCTTCTCGACCGTCGAGTACCTGAATTGGTTCGTGGGTGGTGACCATGGCACCTACCATCGCCCGCGCCGGTCGCCACTGTCGTCGACGCTGGCGCCCAACATCGTTCCCCGTCAGCACCACTCCGGGATACCTACCAGCTGCAAAGACCTTGACTGAAGCTAGCGGGTAGACGCAGATTCGGGCCGGCGGAGGCACCTATTGGTGTCAGCGATGGCGACACGGGTTCGGGGGAGGACGATACTGGCACCCATGACCAATATCCCCGCAATCGACCTGAACGACGGCACGCGCATTCCGCAGTTGGGTTTCGGCGTCTTTCAGATCGCGCCAGAGGAAACTGCAGAAGCGGTGAAGGCTGCTCTGCAAATCGGCTACCGGCACATCGACACGGCAGAGATGTACGGAAACGAACAAGGGGTCGGCCAGGGCATTCGTGACGCCGGGCTGGACCGCGCCGATGTCTTCATCACGAGCAAGCTGAACAACGGCTTCCACCGGCCTGACGATGCTCGACGGGCGTTCGACAACACGTTGAGGGCGCTGGAATCCGACTACGTTGACATGTTCCTCATCCATTGGCCGCTGCCGACGCTGTACGACGGCGACTTCGTCTCGACGTGGCATGTGCTCGAAGAGTTCGCCAAGGAAGGACGTGCCCGAAGCATTGGGGTGTCGAATTTCCAGCCGGCACATCTGGACCGACTGGCGAAGGAATCCGGCACTGTCCCGGCGGTCAACCAGGTAGAGGTTCATCCCTACTTCACCAACGAAGAGGTCCGCAAATATGGACGAGAGCACGGCATCGCCACGGAGGCGTGGTCGCCGATCGCTCAAGGCAAGGTGCTCGGTAACCCGATTGTCACGAACATCGCTCACGTCGTCGGCAGGTCGTCGGCGCAGGTGGTGTTGCGCTGGCACATTCAGCGCGGCGACATCGTGTTCCCGAAGTCGGTGTCGCCGGATCGGATGAAGTCGAACATAGAGCTGTTCGACTTCGAGCTGGAGAGCTCCGATGTGGATGCGATCTCGGCCCTCGATCAAGGCGAAGCGGGCAGGACCGGGCCGAACCCCGACAAGTTCGACTACATACCTGCCTAGCGGCCACGTCTCATGTGTAGCCGGGACGGATTCCATCCAGACTTGACGACGACGAGCGCCGATGACCACACTTCGCCACATACGCGAGTGCACCATGTGAAGGCTTCAGCGCTGAGTTCCGCGACGGCCCAGACATCCGGCATGCAGCGATTCGCCGCGATTACAGGTGCGTCGGTCGGATCGCAACGGATCTGGATGGGGGAGACCTATGTTTCGCCCGAGACGGTGTCGGACAACCATCATCACGGCGAATCCGAAACGGCGATCTTCGTGCGGAGTGGAAACCCGGAATTCGTATTTCATGACGGCGTCCAAGAAGTTCGCATCGCGACTGCGCCCGGCGACTACATCTTCGTCCCGCCCTACGTTCCACACCGTGAAGAAAATCCGGACCACAACAATCCCGCGGTAATCGTGATTGCACGAAGCACACAAGAGGCAGTCGTGGTCAATCTTCCAGAGCTGTATGCACTCTCAGAGATGTCCGAGTAGCTGGCCGACTGTCGACGTTCACTGTTGATCCGTCGACGTTCTGCAAGCGCATACAAGGAAGGCACATCGATTCGGGTAGAGCCGGCTCAGCCCTGGCAGTCCGAAACTGGACGGCATCTGCACACCTTGCAATCGTTAAAGCGCTGTCCCCGTGAACATTTAGGCCGCAACCGAGTCGTTGACAAGCCCTCAATCCGAGTCGGCCGAAACCGACACCCAGACGTCGAGTCAAACGGTCGCGGCCACACCTCCCTGCCGATCTTCGTGATCACACCCGCGGGCAGGCCGGCCGCCGCGGCGGGGCCGCCGTCTCGTCGTGGGTTCTTCGTGACTCTTGGCCAGGTCGCTGCACCTGAAGCTTTCGGCCCCAAACGGTCGTGTCGGGCCGATCTGCCTGCGACGGCTTGCGCTTAAAATAGCGAGTGCCATGACGCACAACCCCCTTTGTGCACTCACCTTGTTCGTCATGGGTGACGCCCATTTATGCCCCTGATTAGCCGGAAGTGTCGATACCTGCCAGCGCCGGTGCAAAGGTCCGGCGTTCGCAGCTAACATCCGAGCCATGACCGGGCCGTTCACCTGGGAGCTGCCCTACGCCTGGCCGCGGAAACCTGTGCTGGCGCGGAACGTCGTCTGCACCTCACAACCGCTCGCCGCGCAGGCGGGCCTCGCCATGCTCGCGGAAGGGGGTAGCGCGGTCGATGCGGCCCTCGCCACCGCCATCACGCTGTCGCTGGTCGAGCCAGTGTCGAACGGTATCGGCTCGGATGCCTTTGCAATCGTCTGGGACGGAAGGCAATTGCACGGCCTGAATGCGTCAGGGCGCTCGCCTGCGGCGTGGACGCCGGACTATTTCAAGGGCAATGCGGTCCCCGCGCGGGGCTGGAACTCGGTGACCGTCCCGGGCGCGGTCTCGGCGTGGGCCGAGCTGCATAACAAATTCGGCAAGCTCCCGTTCGCAACGCTCTTTGAGCCTGCTATCGCATACGGCCACAACGGGTTTCTCGTGTCGCCGACAATCGCGGCGCAGTGGGCGGCGCAGGCGTCCGACCTAGCATCCCAACCAGGCTTCGCCCAAGCGTTCCTGCCAGGCGGCCGGGCACCGGCGCCGGGGGAGCGCTTCACTTTTCCCGAGCATGCGGCGACGCTCGAGAAGATCGCGGCGACGAAGGGCGAAGCGTTCTACCGCGGCGAGCTTGCGAGAGAGATGGAGAACCACTCGACGGCCAACGGCGGTGCCATGCTCACCTCCGATCTCGCCGCACACCGTGTCGACTGGGTCGGCACAATCACCAACGACTACCGCGGATACACGGTTCACGAGATCCCGCCGAACGGCCAGGGCATCGTGGCATTGATCGCGCTCGGAATCCTCGAGCACTTCGACATGGCCTCGCTCCCCGTGGATTCGGCGGACAGTGTGCACCTGCAGATCGAGGCGGTGAAGCTCGCATTCGCCGACGCGCTTGCCTACGTCGCCGACGTTGATCACATGCCGATCCACTCAGAACAACTCATCGATAAGGATTACCTGAAGGAGAGATCGGCGCTGATTGACCGAGCGCACGCGAAGCGTTTCGCAGCAGGTACTCCGCCCAAGGGCGGCACCGTATACCTCACCGCCGCCGACGCCTCCGGGATGATGGTTTCGATGATCCAGTCCAACTACCTGGGCTTCGGCTCGGGTGTGGTGGTGCCCGGAACGGGGATCTCACTGCAGAACCGCGGTACTGACTTTGTCGTAACGCCCGGGCACCCCAATCGGGTTGGGCCGCAGAAGCGCCCGTACCACACCATAATTCCCGGCTTTGTCACCAAGGACGGCGCACCGGTGATGAGCTTCGGAGTCATGGGCGGGACCATGCAGCCACAGGGGCATCTGCAGGTCGCGGTGCGGATCGCGGATTACCGGCAAAACCCGCAGGCAGCCTGCGACGGGCCACGCTTCCGCTGGGTGCGGGGCGTGCAGGTGGCCGTCGAAAAGGGTTTCCCACCAGCAACTCTGGAGGAGCTGCGCCAGCGGGGACACGAGCTCGTCACGGTGCACGACTACAACCAGTTCGGCAGCTGCCAGGCGATCTGGCGACTCGAGGACGGTTATCTTGCGGCGAGTGACCCGCGCCGCGACGGCCAAGCCGCAGGTCTCTAGTAGGCGCCCCGCACGGCGAATCGCGACCTTCCGCTCACGACGCCCGGAACCGATGCGGACACCGCCGCACTGGCGCCCGAGTCAGCGGTGCTGCCGCTGCCCGCTAGCAGGTAGCGCGCGACACCGACGGGCCGGAACAACAAATGGCGGCTGGCCTCGACGACATCCGACCCGTCAACCGCGATGGTTAAAGCGGTACGGGTCACACAAAGGGGTGAGACATGTCGCAACCGCAGACCAACAAGAGGCACCATTCGGCACGGGCCGGCGCGCGAAGAGGACGAGACGTGACGTCGCCGCTCGGCCCAATCGGGGGCGCCCGAACGCTGGTCCGAATGATCGGGCGTGCCGCGCGGGTGCAGGCATACGAAGTGGGGCTGATGGCGGCCCTAGTCGCTATGGCGCCGCTGCGGCTGGCCAGCGATCGCTTCGAGCCGGCAGTCGGCACGCTGTCGCCGGTTAAGGCGCCAGGCTCCACGGCGTGCCCGGTGCTGCTCGTGCATGGCTTCGGAGGCACGAAGTCAAGCTGGTCCTTCCTCGCGCGAAGCCTAAGTGCCCGAGGCCTCACGGTCGACGCAATCACCTACACGCCGTTCGGAACCTCGGTGGAGCAGCTCGCCGACCGGCTCGAGGTCGAAGTTGACAGGCTGTTGGCCAAAGCCGGCGCGGACAAGGTGCATCTGATCGGACACAGCCTGGGCGGGGTCGTCATCGCGCAAGCCATCGCAGGCGGTCGCCTCACTGGGCTGGTCGACACGGTCGTCACCCTTGGGGCACCCTTTGGGGGTTCGCCGTGGGCGGCGCTGCTGCCGTTCGGGGCGATAGTCCCGGCGCTGCGGGAAGGCTCTCCACTATTGCGCCGACTCGCCGCCGCGCCCCTTCCCGACGGCGTGCGGTGGCTGGCATTCACGGCCACGGCCGACATAATCGTGCCGGGTTTCCGGTCGGTGCCGCCCCACCCCGAAGTCGAGACCATAACGGTCGGCGGCGTTGGTCACAACGGGATGCTCCTGAACCGGCAGGTTGTCGGCCGCATTGTCGCCGCGTTGCCCGCACCTGAGTAGCCGCCGCAGGTCGGCACTGCTAGTTCCAGAGTTGCCTTCCATCCAGACCGTGTCATCCACGCTGACACCCAGAGTGTGTCGGCGAAGCACCGGATCGGCGATGCTAATCACGCGGTGCGCCAAGATATTTCAAAGCAGATTGACAGCGCCGCCGCCGTCCCGCTTCGCCTGCATGTTGATGGACAGGAACCACCAGCTGGCGGGGGCGCTCGTTGGGGTCAGCGGTGACGACATGGGCTCACTGGCGCGTAACGCTGGAAAGGGCAACGACACAAAGGCTTTTGAAGGAGTGCCGCAATGCGAATACGACTGAAGAGCATCACAGCAGCGATAGCGGCGGCCCTAACGGCTGCGATCCGTGCTGCGCCGGCGGCCGACCCGCCGTCTGATTGCCCGCCGCAGGTCCCGGTCGCGCTATTGGCCTAGCCCTGCCACGCCGAATGCAGAATCGCGCCGACTGCGGCCATCCGCGCCGACCTCACCACACCGTTCAGTGGGCGAAGTGCATCGCTGGCGATCTGCACCTCCGATGAACTCTGCAGTCCGATCGGGAGCAGTCCAGAGCTCACCGTGATGATCGCGTCGACGTGGGCCGCGTTCTCCAGCACGCGCACCGCCCGGGTAGGGGCGTGGTCGGGAATCCGGTGCTGCCGCGCTGATTCCAGCACTTGATCGACGAGCGCTCGCGGGTCGGCCACATCGGCGCCTGCCGCGCCCGCACGCAAGGCACCCAGTGCATCCGCCGCCGAACGGACCGCCGACCGTAACGCATACTCGGCCTCGCCGAGGTCTAGGCACTCGGGCATCAACGCGCCCGGCACCGAGTACACCGTCCACGACAGCGCGCGCGGCTCCGGTTCGAACTCGGACTCGTCGTCAACGTCGTCGTAGTCGAAATCCGGGACCAGACCAATCGCGGACGACGGATCTCTGGCGACGATGATCGCCTCGCCCGTCGTGACCGCGTCGCGCTGGAACTGGGTGCCCGCCGGAAGCCCCCGCACGTCGCCCGGCACCGGCAACGCCACGCTGATGAAGGGAGATGAACCCGCCTGGCCCGCCGCGGTGCGCAGTGTCTGCAGCAGTGAGACCGCACCCGCGTCGTTCAGATCCGGCCAGGGCAAGCCCGTGCGGCCGGCCGCCACAGAGTCGTAGGCGATCACGGAATGCCTTGGTGCCCATTGCGATAACGAGTCCAAGACGTCGTCGGGCGCGGCCGCGCCCGCAAGCCAGGCATTGGCCCAAACCGACAACGAAACACTGGGACACCACATGATGCTCGCAGTGTAGTAGTTAGCCGCTTATTGGGTCGGCTACGCGATAGGCTGACGCCATGCCCGTTTGGTTGATCTGGCTAATTGCCGCACTGGGCTTGGCCGGGGCGGAAGCGCTGACCGGTGACCTTTTCCTGCTCATGCTCAGCGGTGGCGCGCTGGCCGCCGTCGGATCAAACCTGATCTTCGACAACTACGTGATTGACGGGGCGGTCTTCCTGGTGGTTTCTGTGCTGCTGCTGGTGCTGGTGCGCCCAGTATTGCGCCGCCGGTTCATTGCAGGAACGGGGCTGCCCGATCCGGCAAAGGCCCTGGAGGGCAAGAGTGCGCTGGTGCTCGACCGGGTCGCTCGCCATGGAGGCCAGGTGAAGCTGGACGGCGAAATCTGGACGGCGCGGCCCTATAACGCCGAGGAAATCTACGAACCTGGAGACCACGTCACCGTCGTGCATATCGACGGTGCCACCGCCGTCGTGTCGAAGATCGTCTAGAGAACACTGGGCAACGAGGAAGGAACCCGTCATGGAAGGTGCCGTCGCAGGCCTCATTCTGGTTGGCGCGCTGGTGGTGTTCGCCGCCATCGTCGTGGCCAAGTCGGTTGCGCTGATCCCGCAGGCCGAGGCCGCAGTGATCGAGCGATTGGGCCGTTACAGCAAGACAGTGTCGGGTCAACTGACGTTGCTGCTGCCGTTCATCGACAAAATTCGCGCTCGGGTCGATCTGCGTGAGCGCGTCGTGTCGTTCCCGCCGCAACCGGTGATCACCGAGGACAACCTGACGGTCAACATCGACACGGTCGTCTACTTTCAGGTCACCAATCCGCAGGCGGCCGTGTACCAGATCAGCAACTACATCGTCGGCGTCGAGCAGCTGACTACCACCACGCTGCGCAACGTGGTCGGCGGCATGACGCTGGAGCAGACGCTGACGTCGCGCGACCAGATCAACGGACAGCTGCGCGGCGTGCTCGACGAGGCCACCGGCAGGTGGGGTCTCCGGGTGGCCCGGGTGGAGTTGCGGTCGATTGACCCGCCGCCCTCGATCCAGGACTCGATGGAAAAGCAGATGAGGGCCGACCGCGAGAAGCGGGCCATGATCCTGACGGCCGAGGGCAGCAGGGAGGCCTCGATCAAGCAGGCTGAAGGCCAGAAGCAGGCGCAGATTCTGGCCGCCGAGGGTGCGAAGCAGGCTGCGGTTCTCGCGGCCGAGGCCGACCGGCAGTCGCGCATGCTGCGCGCACAGGGCGAGCGGGCCGCCCAGTACCTGGTCGCCCAAGGTCAGGCAAAGGCCATCGAGAAGACGTTCGCCGCTATCAAGGCCGGCCGCCCCACCCCGGAAATGCTGGCCTACCAGTACCTGCAGACGCTGCCGCAGATGGCAAAGGGCGAGGCGAACAAGGTCTGGCTGGTGCCAAGTGATTTCGGAGCCGCGCTGCAGGGCTTCACCAAGATGCTCGGCGCGCCGGGTGAGGACGGCGTATTTCGGTACACGCCGTCGCCGGTGGAGCAGGATCTGCCCAAGCCCGAGGACGACTCGGACGAGGTCGCCGAGTGGTTCACCACCCAAACGGACCCGGAGATCGCCAGGGCCGTGGCCAAGGCGGAGGCCGATGCCCGCGCTCCGGTGCAGGGGGCCATCCCGGCCGCACCGGTGGATCCCCTGCCGCCGATGCAGTATCCGCCGCTGTCACAGCAACAGCAGGGCCGCCCGCCGCAGGCACCGCAGTCGGGACGACACAGCGGGTCAACGGAGTTGTGAGTTAGCCGGTGATCGCCGGCTCGCCCTGCTCCGATGCCGCGACACGTTCGCGGTGATGGCGGCGGTGCGCGCGGATCTCGTAGATCAGGCCGGCGATGCCGACAGCTCGCGGTGCACACTGACACCAGGAACAGCAGCGGGCTGACATTGCCGGTAAGCGCATCTCCGAGGATGACGACGGCTGCGGTGCCGGGCAGCAGCCCGACCAAGGTGGCCAGTGCGTATGGCAGCACCCGCACCGCCGACGCCCCGGCGGCGTAGTTCAGCACGGAGAACGGCACGGCCGGAATCATCCGCATCGACATCACCGCGGGCCAGCCGCGTTCCCGCAGCCGGACGTCCAATGAGTCGACGCGGGGGTGGCGGACCAGCCGGCTGAGTTGCCAGCCGGCGGCGCGGACCAGCAGCAGCGCGATGACTGCGCTCACGGTGCTGGCCACCACCGCCAGCGGCACTCCGAGGACGGGGCCGAACAGCAGGCCTGCGGCCAGCGTGAACGCGGTGCGCGGGAACGGAAAGACCGTCACCACGATGTGAGCAGCCAGGAACGCCAACGGGAACCAGGGCCCGACCGAGGTCGCCCAGTCACGCAGCTGGACTGCGGTGGGCAACCGCACCAGAAATGCAACTGCTATGAGGATCACAATCGCAGCCAGGATGGCGAAGAACCGGCGCGGCGGGACCTGCGAGACCGTCGCGATCACCGCAGCACGCAGCGCCCGCAAGGTGTTGACGACGGCTTTCACACTTACCAAGACTACGGGCCGCGTCATGAGTCGGCTGCCCGGCCAACGAGGTGTGACGGCGATCATTTAGCCTGATGGGCGTGGACAAATCCAGTGCAGTGGAACCCGATATCGCGCGGTGGCGCTCAGCGGTAGCTGGTGTGCTGGCCAAGAGCACCCGTCGAGACCCCGATGATCTGCCCGCCGAACCGGAGCGGCTGCTGGATTCGCCGACATACGACGGCTTCCCGATCCGCCCGCTGTACACCGGTCTCGACGCGCTGCCGGACCCGACCCTGCCTGGCCAGTGGCCGTTCGTGCGCGGCGGCGACGCCCGGCGCGATGTGAAGTCCGGATGGAAGGTCGCCGAAGCGTTTCCTCTCGATGCGCACGCGGCAGCCGAAGGCAACGGCGCCGTGCTGGTTGCATTGACCGAAGGCATCAGTGCGCTGGTGTTGCGCGTCGGCGAAGCCGGTGGCGTGCCCGCGGCCGACCTGGATCGGCTGCTCGAGGGCGTGTTCCTGGATCTCGTGCCGGTAATTGTGGAGATCTCAGGCGCCGGTTCCGAATACCTGGCGGCTGCCGACGCGCTGCTGGCCCTGCTGACAGACCTGGACGACGACCAGCGTTCACGACTGTCGCTGGATCTAGGCGCCGACCCGCTGACCGCGCCGCTGAGCGGGCGACCCGCTCCGGAGGTCGCCGACGTCGTCTCGACGGCTGCGAAGGTTACCGGCTATGACGGTCACGTGCGCGCGATCACGGTCGACGGGCCCGCCTTTCACAATCTCGGTGCCAGCGCGTCATGGGAGTTGTCCGGCAGCGTCGCGGCGGCGGTGGCGTACCTGCGGACGCTTGCCGACAGCGGCATGCCCTTACGGGACGCGCTACAGCAGATCGCTTTCCGCTTCGCCGCCGACGACGATCAGTTTATGACGATCGCGAAATTGCGTGCAGCGCGCCAGCTTTGGGCGCGAGTGGCCGAGGTCGTGGGGGAGCCCGAAGCTGGCGCGGCGACGATACACGCCGTGACATCGCTGCCGATGATGACGCAACGCGATCCCTGGGTGAACATGCTCCGCACCACACTGGCTGCGTTCTCCGCAGGGGTTGGCGGCGCCGATACCGTGCTGGTGCATCCATTCGACGTTGCCATTGCCGGCGGCTTTCCCGGTATCGCAGCGAGTTTCGCACGGCGCATCGCGCGCAACACACAGTTGCTGCTGCTGGAGGAATCGCACATCGGCCGGGTGCTCGACCCCGCAGGGGGAGCATGGTTCGTCGAGGACCTCACCGAACAACTGGCCGAGCAGGCGTGGAAGCACTTCCGGGACATCGAATCCCGCGGCGGGTTCGAAGAGGCCCGCGACTACGTCGCCGCCCAGATCACCGAGGTGGCCGACCACCGCATCGACGACATCGCGCACCGGCGTACCGCGCTCACCGGTGTCAACGAGTACCCGAACTTGGCCGAACCGCCGCTGCCGCACAGTGATTCCCCCAGAGCTCTGGCCCGGTACGCAGCCGGCTTCGAGGCGCTGCGCGACCGCTCGGATGCGTTCCTGGAGAAGACCGGCTCGCGGCCGCAGGTGTCGCTGCTGCCGCTTGGACCGCTGGCCGAGCACAACATCCGAACGACGTTCGCCTCGAATCTACTTGCCTCCGGTGGGATCGAGGCCGTCACGGACGCCACGGGCGCGACGACCGCGGTGATCTGCGGCACGGATGCTCGCTACGCAACGGAGGCCTCGGCGGCCGTCGATGCCGCGCGTAGAGCTGGTGTGTCGTACGTCCTTCTCGCCGGGCCCGAAAAGGCCGTGGCCGAAGCCGAGTCGAAGCCCGACGCTTACTTGACCGCGAAAATCGATGCGGTCGACGCCCTGTCGACCCTGCTTACCCGATTGGGGGCCTAGCGATGACCGCCA
Organism: uncultured Actinomycetota bacterium; assembly: GCA_963715885.1. Taxonomy (GTDB): domain Bacteria; phylum Actinomycetota; class Actinomycetes; order Mycobacteriales; family Mycobacteriaceae; genus Mycobacterium. The sequence goes on along the minus strand of CAVQSK010000014.1, from coordinate 170,692 downwards.
GCACGACCAGAATCGGCAGCTTCGGGGACGTTCCGCTGCACGGCGAGCGCGCCGGGGAACCCGCGACCGAGGCGGCCGTGACCGAGCATGTCGCCGCGGCCGCTGACGCGCACGGTTACACCCCGGAGCAGCTCGACTGGATGACTCCGGAGGGCATCGACGTCAAGCCGGTCTACATCGCCGCCGACCGGGACGCGGCCGTCGCGGCGGGTTATCCGCTGGACAGCCTCCCGGGCGAGCCGCCGTATGTGCGCGGGCCGTATCCGACGATGTATGTCAACCAGCCGTGGACCATCCGCCAATACGCCGGGTTCTCCACGGCCGCCGATTCCAACGCGTTCTACCGCCGCAACCTGGCCGCGGGTCAGAAGGGGCTGTCGGTGGCGTTCGACCTGGCGACCCATCGCGGCTATGACTCCGACCATCCTCGTGTGCAGGGTGACGTCGGGATGGCCGGGGTGGCGATCGATTCGATCCTGGACATGCGTCAGCTGTTCGACGGCATCGACCTGTCGACGGTGTCGGTGTCGATGACGATGAACGGGGCGGTGCTTCCGATCCTCGCGTTGTACGTGGTGGCCGCCGAGGAGCAGGGGGTGCCGCCGGAGAAGCTGGCCGGGACGATCCAGAACGACATCCTCAAGGAGTTCATGGTCCGCAACACCTACATCTATCCGCCGAAGCCGTCGATGCGGATCATCTCCGACATCTTCGGTTACACCAGCACCAAGATGCCGAGATTCAACTCGATCTCGATTTCCGGGTATCACATCCAGGAGGCCGGTGCCACAGCGGATCTGGAGCTGGCGTACACGCTGGCCGATGGGGCGGAGTACATCAAGGCGGGGCTGGACGCGGGGCTGGACATCGACAAGTTCGCGCCGCGGCTGTCCTTCTTCTGGGGCATCGGGATGAACTTCTTCATGGAGGTGGCCAAGTTGCGCGCGGGCCGGCTGCTGTGGAGCGAGCTGGTCGCGCAGTTCGGCGCTAAGAGCGCGAAATCGTTGTCACTGCGTACTCATTCGCAGACCTCGGGGTGGTCGTTGACCGCGCAGGACGCGTTCAACAACGTTGCGCGCACCTGCATTGAGGCGATGGCGGCCACCCAGGGTCACACCCAGTCGCTGCACACCAACGCACTCGACGAGGCGCTGGCACTGCCGACGGACTTCTCGGCCCGCATTGCCCGCAACACGCAACTGATTTTGCAGCAGGAGTCCGGCACTACCCGGCCGATCGACCCGTGGGGTGGGTCGTACTACGTGGAGTGGCTGACCCATCAGCTCGCCGAGAAGGCTCGTGCGCACATCCGCGAGGTGGCTGAACACGGAGGGATGGCGCAGGCGATCAGCGATGGCATCCCGAAGCTGCGCATCGAGCAGGCCGCCGCGCGCACCCAGGCCCGCATCGATTCCGGTGCGCAGACGGTGATCGGCATCAACAAGTACCAGGTCGACGATGACCATGAGATCGAGGTGCACAAGGTTGAGAACAGCCGGGTGCGGGCCGAGCAGATCGACAAACTCCAGCAGCTGCGGGCCGCTCGCGACGAGGCCGCCGTCACTGCCGCGCTGAAGGAACTGAGCCGCGCGGCGGCCGCCGAGGGCGTCGCGGGCGAGGACGGGCTGGGCAACAACCTGCTGGCGCTGGCCATCGACGCCGCCCGGGCCAAGGCCACCGTCGGTGAGATTTCCGACGCGCTGGAGAAGGTATGGGGACGGCATCAGGCCGAGATCCGTACCATCGCCGGGGTCTACCGCGACGAAGTCTCGGGAGGAGGCGGAAACATCGGCCCCTATTCCAAAGCCACCGAGCTAGTTGAGAAGTTCGCCGAGGCCGACGGTCGCAGGCCACGCATCCTGGTCGCCAAGATGGGTCAGGACGGGCACGATCGCGGCCAGAAAGTGATCGCAACGGCGTTCGCCGACATCGGCTTTGACGTTGACGTGGGCTCGCTGTTCTCCACCCCGGACGAGGTCGCCCGGCAGGCCGCCGACAACGACGTGCACGTGGTCGGCGCGTCGTCACTGGCGGCCGGTCACCTGACGCTGGTGCCTGCGCTGCGCGACGCGCTGGCCGAGGCGGGCAGGCCCGACATCATGATCGTGGTCGGCGGCGTCATCCCGCCGGGTGACTTCGACGAGCTGTACGCCGCCGGGGCCGCCGCGATCTTCCCGCCCGGGACGGTGATCGCCGATGCCGCGATCGGCTTGCTGCACAAGCTGGCCGAGCGGCTGGGCTACGACCTGAGCTAGATGGCATCCGGAGGGCAGGAGCGAAGCGACCGGGGAATGACAGAGTCGGTCGAAGACCTCGCCGCCGCCGTCCGCAACGGCGACCGTGCCGCCCTGCCGAGGGCCATCACGCTGGTCGAGTCCACCCGGCCGGACCGCCGCGAACAGGCCCAGCAGCTTTTGCTGGCGCTGATGCCAGACGCCGGTACGGCCATGCACGTCGGCATCACGGGCGTGCCGGGCGTCGGCAAGTCGACCACGATCGAGGTGCTCGGCATGTACCTGATCGAGCAGGGCCATCGCGTTGCTGTGCTGGCCGTCGACCCGTCGTCCACCCGCACCGGCGGGTCGATCCTCGGCGACAAGACCCGGATGGCGCGGCTGGCGGTGCACCCCGACGCCTACATCCGCCCGTCACCGACCTCCGGCACGCTCGGTGGGGTCGCGAAGGCCACCCGAGAGACCATGGTGTTGCTGGAGGCGGCCGGGTTCGACGTGATCCTCGTCGAGACGGTGGGCGTCGGGCAGTCCGAGGTCGCCGTTGCCAACATGGTCGACACCTTCGTGTTCCTGACCCTTGCCCGCACCGGCGACCAGCTCCAGGGCATCAAGAAGGGCGTGCTCGAACTTGCCGACATCGTCGTGGTGAATAAGGCCGACGGCGAGCACGCGGCGGAGGCCAAGGTTGCCGCCCGCGAACTGGCCGGCGCGATCAGGTTGATACATCCACGCGAAACCCTCTGGCGTCCACCAGTTCTCACGATGAGCGCGCTGCAGGAGACCGGATTGTCCGAGTTGTGGGATACGGTGCAGAAGCACCGGCAGGTGCTCACCGATGGAGGGGAGTTCGAGGCCCGACGGCGCTTGCAACAGGTGGACTGGACCTGGTCGATGGTTCGCAACGTAGTGCTGGACCGTGTGCTGTCGCACCCCGCAGTAAAGAAGATCCGCGCCGAGGTGGAGCGCCAGGTTCGCGACGGCGAGCTGACACCCGAGCTTGCTGCACGACAGATCCTCGACGCCGCTGAGAAGCAGTGATTTAACGAATCGGTAACACCCACATTATTTGCCGGGGTTCCAGGTAAATTTAATATTGTGACGGGCGTCACCAACTGGCAGCGCAGCGCAGCGCTCCCGCACGGTATCCAGGGCGCGGCGGACTCGAACTTTGCCTGCACCGTGCGAGCTTTCTCGCAGTTGTTTCCCGGTCGCCGGTACGGCGGCGGCGCCCTGTCGGTTTACCTGCACGGCGACCCTGTGGTCGACGTCTGGACCGGATACGCGGATCGTCGCGGCACCGAGTACTGGACCGCAGACACCGGCGCGATGGTCTTCTCCGTCACCAAAGGGATGGCCTCGACGGTCATTCACCGGCTGACCGACCGCGGGCTGATCGACTATGACGCCCCAGTCGCCGAGTACTGGCCCGAGTTCGGCGCGAACCGCAAGGCGGACATCTCTGTCCGTGATGTCATGCGGCACCGCGCCGGGCTGTCTCATCTCAACGGCGTCAGCATGGCCGACCTCCTGAATCACCGCGAGATGGAGGAGCGGATCGCGGCGGCGCCGGTGAATCGTGTGCTGTATGGCAAGCCGGCGTACCACGCGCTGACCTACGGCTGGCTGATGTCGGGTCTGGGTCGTGCAATTACCGGCAAGGGCATGCGCGATCTGATCCGCGAGGAACTGGCCGAACCGCTGAACACCGACGGGCTGCACCTGGGTCGTCCGCCCACCGACTCGCCGACGCGCGCGGCGCAGATCCTGGCGCCTCAGGGCACGTTGGCCAATCCGGTGTTCAACTACTTCGCGCCACGGGTGGCCGCCCTGGCCTTCTCCGGGGTATTCGGCTCGATGTACTTCCCCGGAATGAAATCCGTCGTGCAGGGCGATATTCCATTCCTCGACTCCGAGATCCCGGCGGCGAACGGCGTCACGACGGCCCGCGGGCTTGCGAAGATGTACGGCGCGATTGCCAACGGCGGCCGCATCGACGGCACCCAGTTCCTGTCGAAGGAGCTGGTGGACGGGCTGACGGGCCGGCCGTGCTTGCTGCCGGACCGAAACATCTTCGTGCCGCTGTCCTTCCATCTGGGCTATCACAGCGTGCCGTTCCCACCCGGCTTCCTGCCCGGCTTCGGTCACGCGGGCCTGGCCGGCTCGGTCGGCTGGGCCGATCCCGCGTCCGGGCTGTCGTTCGGGTTCGTGCACAACCGGCTGCTGACGCGAATGGTGCTGGATCAGTTCACGTTCGCGGGACTTGCCGCGTTGATCCGCAACAACGCGGCCGCGGCGCGTAAACGGGGTTTCGACACGATGCCGGCGTTCGGTGCGCCGTACGACGTGCCGCGGCCCGTCGCGGGTTAGTTCGCGCTCAGTGGTTCGCTTTGGTGAACCACTTGGTCCTTTGTCGCCAGGATTCTGCGGACGTGAGCGCGAACCCGACGCCGCACAGGCATGCGAAGACCCACACCAGCGTGCTGCCGATGTCCATGGACTGAAGCGCCGGGACGTAGGCGGTGATGATCCGGACGACGCACGCGGCAATGCCGGCACCCGAGGCGACGAGATAGACGTTGGCGATGCGGCGGGACCGCGGGTCCTTACGCAGGATGAGCAAGGCCCGACACCCATACCCCAGCAGATAGATCAGGGTGCCGCACAGCAGCAGCCAGTAGATGTTGAGCCAGAAGTCGGTGGGCACGTCGAAGAAGTCGGGCTTATAGATCCTCGCGCCATTGCCGAGCGAGAACGTGACCAGCAGCAGCGGGATGCACAGCGTGGCCGGGCGCTCGACGTACTGCTTGAACGATTGTTGCAGCGAGTGGTCGTCCTGAAGCCTGCCGAGCGCGTTGTACACCACAGCAGATGCGGCGACGATGTAGCAGTCGTGTCCGATGTAGTCCTCGAGATTCCACTTCCCGGTCAGTGCATGAAGCGCTACCCCGACGGTTTCCGAGGCCAACGGGGACATCAGCAGCACCGCGACACCCTGCAAAGCGATGTTGAGGGTGGCGGCAACCTCCCAACGCGACGACCAAGTGACCCGCCGGATCCACAAGCTCCATGCGATACAGCAAAGTGTGATTGTGATAAGGGTTGTAATAGCCATGGAAGCAACCTTTGAGCTGCGCTGTACTCAGCAAATTGTACGGCTAGAGCGGCGGAGCGTCACTGCGCGGTTTCAACTCGGATAGCTTCGGGGTGCGGGTATGGGTCGCCCTTCGGACGGCGGTGACAGTGAAGGCGGGGGACTCGACGTAGCTCCACACCTCCTGCCTACTCATCAGCCCGAACTTGATCTGCAGGTCGGGATAGCTGAGGTCGAACCGATCGGCTACCCGCCGCAGCTCTTCGGCGTCGGGATAGTCGGCTTCTTTGATGCGCCGGTAGTACGTACTGCTCGAGGTCCCCAGCGCGTCGTAAATGTCCTTTGCCTCCACGTCTCCGTCAAGGAGGTAGTCAAGCAGGGCTTTTAGCTGCCTGCCGTTCTCGTCGGTCCGCGGCACCCATTTACCATAGACCAAAACTCCCGGATATGGGCAGTGCCCGCCGCAAACTGCAAATCATGGCGTTAATTGACACTGACGTCACAATTTTGGGAGGTTTCTCCCATATATGGGACATGTGGGCTATCGTTGGGTACATGGTTGCCCCGTACCTGGCTACGCCGACTAAAGAGGTCCCGAACCCGTTCGGCGAGATTGCGTCAGCAACTGTGCACGTGGTGGATTATCCGGCCGCGGACGCGAGCCGTTCCGCGAACATGGCGAGACTTTCGACACCCGACACCACTGAGTTGACGGCCGAGCTCGACGGAGCCACTGCCTGGCTCGGCGTGCCGTCCGACGAGATACTCCTGGCGGCGCTGGCGCGGACGATCGGGCGAACGCTTGGTGACGGCGTCGTCCCCGTCGACATCGCAAGTGACCGTCGCTGCCTTCTCGACGGTGTTGCGTTGGTATGCGCAGCCGCGCGGCAAGCCAGCGCGACCGAGATACTCGGCGGTGTCCACCACGCCCTGGCAGCCGCCACGGAGGGCGCCGCAGCCGGCCCATCGGAGGTGTACTTCAACTACATCGGCGCAGTGCCCGAAGCGACCGTGCCGGTGCGGGACACACCGCCCGCCCTGGGCCACGCGTTGGAGCTCCGGATATACCGATCCGCAGACCTGCTGCACGTCGACTGGTGGTATGACACCAGCCGGTTCGATCCCTACACGGTCGAAGAGCTGACCGAGCAGTTCCCGCTCGCGCTCTTCGAAATGACTTCAGACGCCGCCGCTCCGCTGTAGCGTCAGCGGGCACCCTCCAGCCGGAAGCCGACTTTCAGAGTCACCTGAAAGTGACCGACGGCACCGTCCTGGAGGTGCCCGCGGACCGACTGGACCTCGAACCAGTCGAGGCCGCGCATTGTCTCTGACGCACGGGACACCGCATTGCGTATCGCCGCGTCGATGGTGTCGGGTGAACTCCCGACGATCTCGATGACTCGGTACGTGTGATCGCTCATGGCACCGAACGCTACGCCGGGTCTACCGTGCCGCTATGGCGGATCACGCGGTCGCGCGCGCATTGGTATTGGAAGAGCCGCGCCGGTGGTGTCCATGACCGATGCGATCACGCCGCTTGGCATGAGGTCGCGTATGGCTTGCCTGCGCCGTTGCTGCTGTTCCTCGGTCAATGAGTCGGCCATGTCGGGGCTTACTTGTCAGACCCGGCTGGCATAATCGAACATATGTACTGCTTATCTGCTTAAGTGGACTACCGGCCTAGAATTTTCCGAATGTATTGCTAGACAAAGGTTCTAAAGTGAATTCTTCGGCTGGTTCTTGGTCACGGAGGTTCACTGCGGTGCCGCCGATGAGGTCAGCCAGTGGATGGGGATCGGTGTTGACGCTCTGCTGCAGCAGCCGGTAGAAGAGCAGCCCACGGGCCCGTGACCTGCGCCGATTGAACCGGAAGGTGAATTCGTCGAGGTAGTACTGCAGGTGCTCGCGTTCCACGCGGTAGTGATGGGTGCCGGCGTTCCAGCGTTTGAGCAGCGAGGCCACCCGGTGGGGTCCCGGCAGGGTGACATGTCCGGGTTCGGGTGAGCTGTATCCGGACACGTACTGGTGGGTGTAGCCCTCCTGGGCCAACACGCGGAACATCCGCGCGCCGTCGGTGCGGATCAGCGAGCCCGGCGCGACGGTGGTTCGGGCGAACTCGACAAGTTGTTTGGACCCTGGCGCATCGGCCACCGCCAGACGCACCCGGCCCAGCAGAAGTTTCCTATTCACCTGTGTCCCAGAATTTTCCACCGCAATCATGACAGGCACCTTGTCCGTTGAGGCGCCCTGCCTGCCGGTGGCGCGGCCCCCGACAAACGACTCATCGACCTCGACCACACCAGCGAGCAGCTCACGGTCGGGGCGCACCATCGCCCGGCGCAACTTGTGCAGCCACGCCCAGGCGGTCTCGTACGACCCCAGCCCCAGCATGTCGTGCAGATTCTGCGCCGAGGCCCCGTTCTTCTGCGAGGTCACCAACCAGACCGCGGCAAACCACGTGCTCAACGGCGTACGGGTGCGGTGAAAGATCGTCCCGGCCGTCACCGAGGTCTTGCGCCCACACCCGACACATTTCCAGTGCTGTGTCGAGGTCTGCCACGCCCTATCGCCACCACATACCGGGCACCGGAACCCCTCCGGCCAGCGCAAACGCGCCAGATACTCAGCACAGGACGCATCATCGGGAAACCACGCCCGAAACTCCTGATACGTCCTTGGATAGTCCACTCCACCCACCGGACCAACATCTGCAAACGTCACCTGACCAGCATAGGTCCACTTAAGCAGATAAGCAGTACATATATTCGAAGACATCCCGGACGCCGAGCTCATCGACGTGATGGGTGAGGCCACGCGCGACGAGTCGACGGCGATCGCGCAGCGGCTGTTTGCGGGACACGCGGCAGCCCGACCCGCGCACCGCACCGCTGGTGGCGCAGGCGTATGGGGCGATCCTGGCCGGTTCCAGCCTGGGCGACGTGTGCGCTGAGTGGAACGCCGCGGGTGCGTACACCCTGCACGGCAACCCGTGGACCCAGCCGCAGCTATCCAACTTCCTGCGCAAGGCGCGCAACGCCGGGCTGCGCAGCCACACCCACATCGAGAACGGCAAGCCGGTGACCGAGATCGTCGGCACCGGCACCTGGCCCGGCGCAGTCGGTATCCCGTGCCCTGGTGAAGAAGGCCGATGCCGCGTTCATCGCCCAGCCCGCCCCGGCACCGGACAACGCGCCGTCCGCGGGTCTGCTGTACGTCGTGGGAAGCGTTGGGGGAGAGGAGGTTTCAGGCGGCCTCGATGCCCTGGTGGATCTGGTGGCACAACTGCAGGCCAACGGCTCCAACCCCACGCACATCGTGGTGGACCCGCTCGGGTGGTCGGAGCTGCGCAAGCTGAAGTTCGGCAGCGACTCCAACCAGAGCCTGCTCGGCGCTGGCACCACCGACGCCACCCCGATGCTGCTGAGCCTGCCGGTGATCGTCAACCGCGAGGTGCCGCCCTACTCCGGTGTGGTGGTCGACCGCAGCGCCGTTGTGAGTGCGGTCGGCCCGGTCACCATGGCCACCGACAACTCGGTGTTCTTCGTGTCCGACTCCATCGCGCTGCGGGCCACCTGGCGCATCGGTCACAACGTGGTGCGCCCGGATCGGATCGGACAGTTCACCACCGCGGCACCGGGCAGCTAGCTCAAGCGACTCCGGATGTCGTCACTTGTCGCCGTTGCTGCTGCTGCCGCTGCCGCCGCTGCCGCTATTGCTGCTGCTGCTGGTGCCCCTGCTGCTGCTGCCGCCATTGCTGCAGTTGCCGCCATTGCTGCTGTCGCCGTTGCTGCTGTCGCCGTTGCTGCTGTCGCCGTTGCTGCTGCTGGTGCCCCTGCTGCTGCCGCTGCTGCTGCTGGCGGGGTCACTGAACTTCTTGCTGACAGACTCGCGTAACGACCCACCCAGGGAGGTGGTCTCCGGACGGTTGGACGCCGCGTTGAGGCCGGTCCCGACGCGGTTTCCCTGCGTGCTGCTCGCAGCGAGTTCATCGGTGTTGCTGCCAGTGGAATTAAGCCCGACGCGGTTTCCCTGCGTGCTGCTCGCAGCGAGGACAGTGGTGGGGATGCCCGTGTCGTTAAACGGGGTCGCAATGGTGATACCCGTACCCGGCTGGCTGATGGTCCGATTGTCTACGCCGAGTGCGCCAGCGATGGCCAATGGGCCGTCAGGAGGTGCGATCTCGGAGCCTGCTCGCACGGTGTTCCCGTTGCCGAAGGCGGTGAACGCCACGTTGCCGCCGATTCGCTGCAGGATGTTCGCGGTCGGGACGTTGGCCGCAATGGCTATGTTGTCGTCCCCGAAGATGTTAGTGGCATTGTTGACGACGCCGATTGCGGAAAGGCTGTTTCCGTTGCCGAAGATATTCAACACGCTGTTGGCAAAACCCCTTGCCTGAACGTTGCTGTCGTTGCCAAGATTCAACGCGAGGTTGAAGAAGGAGGGGTTCCGCCCGCCCGGGGCGATGTCGCCGGCCACAACGGCGGCCAGGTCGCCGGGTTCGGAGGGAGTGTGGTTACCGAGGCTGAGGGCGACGTTGCCAATATCAGAGGGCGTTCCGCCCGCTCGTACGATAAAGTTATCGCCTTGCCCCGCGGCGATGTTCAGGATGCCTTCCGTTCGAACGAGCGTGTTTGTGCCGCCGCCATAGGCGAGGCTCAAGGCTCCCGCCGATCTGACATCAGTCTGTGGGGGAAACGGACCGGGCGCGGTATTGCCCAGGCCGTTCGCAATGGCTCCGGTGAGGAATCCTTGGGCGTCCGCGAAGGTGGCGTTGCCGATCGCAACAGCGCCGGTGAGGAGCCCTCCGGCGTTCGCTGTGCCGTTGCCGAGCACGACTGCGAAGCTGAGCGGCGTGCTCGTGCAGCCCGAACCAATGCTGAAAAAGCCGCCGATCGACAGGCACGATGCGTTGGCCGTTCCGACCCCACCCAGTGTTGCCGCCGCCACCAACCCCGTCGCCAACCCCGACACCGCCGCACCCCGCAGTAGGCCGCTCGCAAGCTTGTCCTTTGAGCCATGCGGTCGCTTATCCATTGGTGTGCCCCTCCGTCTTCTCAGAATGTTGACAGATAATTGAGAGATAAACGCTAGTCCTCAGTCGAGCGCAGCGGACCAGATCAGCAAATGGCGAAGCAAGTTTTTGCGTCGGGGATCACCGCCTGCAGCTAACTAAGCTAGGTCCGTCGGGCCGCCATTGCGGTCAGTTTTCCGGCCAGCGCCGTGGCGCAAGCAACCGGCTCATTGACCCTCGCCCATCCGAATATCGCGTGCGACCGGCGGGATGCGGCCGTGATAGCGGTGCATCCCGGCGGCCTTCGTGGTGCCACCAGGATTAAAACGTTCTACGACAGTTCGGTGTCACCACCTGATCAAGACGTTCTGTGTCGGAGCCTGCGGCTGGACCGATCAGCAGTTGCCCGACGGCACGATCGTCTTGACTGCCCCGACGGGGCATGCCTACACCACCGAACCGCACGGCGCCAGCATGTTTCCCGCACTGGCCCAGCCGACTGCCGAGCTGGACGTCCCGTCCACTCTGCAGACGCCTGACGCCGACCGCGGCGCAATGATGCCGCGCCGCAGGCAAACCCGCGAGCAGGATCGCCGCGACCGCATCAATGCCGAGCGCCGCGAACGGACCGAACTCATCGCCGAAGAGGAACGGCAACGCCAAGCCTGGCTGGCCGCCAACTACGAACCACCACCGTTCTGTTTTGCGGTAGCCGATAGACTTGAATTCGAACGGCGCAGATCCGGCCATCACCGGGGAGCCTTCGGAAGAACAGCTGAACCAGCCCAGTAGAACCGAACGGGTGGGCCCGTCATCGCCCACATTGAGTGGCGCACATCGATGTGCGCAAGCGGGGTGGTACCGCGGCGCTCGCGCACCAGCGCGACGTCGTCCCCGTGCCTGATCGAACCCTGGGCTTCCGGAGCTGGAAGGCCAGCGACATTTGGCACAGGAGACGCAGTGACCGCCTATCCGAAACCGGCATCCGGATCGCCGAACTTTCCGGCGCTGGAAGCCGACGTCCTCGACTACTGGGACGGCGGCGACACGTTCCGCGCCAGTATCGCGCGTCGCGACGGCGCACCGGAGTACGTCTTCTACGACGGCCCGCCGTTCGCCAACGGCCTGCCGCATTACGGGCATCTGCTCACCGGGTACGTGAAAGACATCGTGCCGCGGTATCGCACCATGCGCGGCTACAAGGTGGAGCGCCGCTTCGGCTGGGACACCCACGGGCTGCCCGCCGAACTCGAGGTGCAGCGACAACTGGGCATCTCCGACAAGGCCCAAATCGAACAGATGGGCATCGAGAAGTTCAACGAAGCGTGCCGTGCGTCGGTGCTCAAGTACACCAACGAATGGCAGGCCTACGTCACCCGGCAGGCCCGCTGGGTCGACTTCGACAACGACTACAAGACACTCGATCCCGGCTACATGGAGTCGGTGATCTGGGCCTTCAAGCAACTGTGGGACAAGGGCTTGGCCTACGAAGGCAATCGGGTGCTGCCATACTGCTGGAACGACGAGACCCCGCTATCCAGCCACGAGTTGCGGATGGACGATGACGTCTACCAGAGTCGTCAGGACCCGGCGATCACCGTCGGATTCCGCGTCGACGGTGGCGAATTCGACGGTGTATACCTGCTGATCTGGACGACGACGCCATGGACGTTGCCGTCCAACCAGGCCGTCGCGGTCAATCCGGCGGTCGAATACGTTCAGGTGCAGGCGCCCGATGGCAGGCGGTACGCCCTCGCGAAGGCTCGGCTGGGCGCTTACGCCCGCGAGCTCGGCGAAGAACCCGAGATCGTGGGCACCTACACCGGCCGGGACCTGCTTGGTGTGCGCTATTTGCCGCCGTTCCCGTATTTCATGGACGAAGATAACGTGCGCAACGCTTTTCGCGTGTTGCCCGGTGAGTTCGTCAGCACCGAGGACGGCACCGGCATCGTGCATATGTCGCCGGCTTACGGCGAGCCCGACATGGCCGCCGGCCAGGCGGCGGGCATCGTCGCCGTCACACCCGTCGATTCGAAAGGCCGTTTCGACGAGACAGTGCCGGACTACGCCGGACAGCACGTCTTCGACGCCAACCCGCAGATCATCCGCGACCTGAAGAACCACGGCCGCTCGGCGGCCGTCAACGGGCCGGTGTTGCTGCGTCACGAGACCTACGAGCACTCCTACCCGCACTGCTGGCGGTGCCGAAACCCGTTGATCTACCGGGCGGTGTCTTCGTGGTTCATCAAGGTCACCGAGTTCCGCGACCGCATGGTCGAACTCAACAAGCAGATCACTTGGTATCCCGAGCACGTCAAGGACGGCCAGTTCGGCAAATGGCTGCAGGGTGCTCGCGACTGGTCGATCTCGCGAAACCGATACTGGGGCACGCCGATTCCGGTGTGGATGTCCGACGATCCCGGTTATCCGCGCATCGACGTGTACGGCAGCCTCGACGAGTTGGAGCGTGACTTCGGTGTGCGGCCAACGAATCTGCACCGGCCCTACATCGACGAGCTGACCCGGCCCAACCCCGACGATCCGACCGGTAAGTCGACGATGCGGCGCATCCCCGACGTGCTCGACGTGTGGTTCGACTCCGGTTCGATGCCGTACGCCCAGGTGCACTATCCGTTCGAGAACCAAAAATGGTTCGACGGGGTCAGCGGCGGCGTCGACCAGGCCGGCGTGGACGCACACTTTCCTGGAGACTTCATCGTCGAGTACATCGGCCAGACCCGCGGCTGGTTCTACACCCTGCACATCCTCGCCACCGCGCTGTTCGACAAGCCCGCGTTCAAAACCTGTGTGGCGCACGGGATCGTGCTGGGCAACGACGGGCAGAAGATGAGCAAGTCGCTGCGCAACTATCCCGACGTCACCGAGGTGTTCGACCGCGACGGGTCCGATGCGATGCGCTGGTTCCTGATGGCATCGCCGATCCTGCGCGGCGGCAACCTGATCGTCACGGAGCATGGCATCCGCGAAGGCGTCCGACAGGTGCTGTTGCCGTTGTGGAACGCCTACAGCTTCCTGGCGCTCTACGCGCCGAAGAAGGGCGCCTGGCGCACCAACTCGCCCCATGTGCTGGACCGCTACATCCTGGCCAAGCTCGCCGTGCTGCGCGACGACCTCACCGAGGCGCTGGATGTCTGCGACATCTCCGGAGCCTGTGACGAGCTGCGCCAGTTCACCGAAGCGCTGACGAATTGGTATGTGCGACGGTCGCGTTCGCGGTTCTGGGAGGAGGACCTCGACGCGATCGACACGCTGCACACCGTGCTCGAGGTAACCGGTCGGCTGGCTGCCCCGCTGCTGCCGTTGATCACCGAGGTGATCTGGCGCGGTGTGACCGGTGAACGGTCCGTACATCTGACCGACTGGCCGGAGTCCGGTGATCTGCCCAAGGACCCGGAGCTGGTGGCCGCAATGGACCAGGTGCGCGAGGTGTGTTCGACAGCATCGTCGCTGCGTAAGGCCAAAAAGCTGCGGGTGCGGCTGCCGTTGCCGAAACTGACTGTCGCGGTTGAGAATCCGCACAGCCTAGAGCCGTTCAAGGATCTGATCGCCGATGAGCTCAATGTCAAGGAGGTCGAGCTCACCGACGACATCGACACCTACGGCCGGTTCGAGCTGACCGTCAACGCCCGCGTCGCAGGCCCGCGGCTGGGTAAGGATGTCCAGGTCGCGATCAAGGCCGTCAAGGCAGGCCAGGCCGTCGTCAACCCCGACGGCACGCTGACGGCAGGCTCGGCCGTGCTGCAGCCCGACGAGTACAGCTCGCGGCTGGTCGCGGCGGACCCGGAGTACACCACCGCGCTGCCCGACGGCGCCGGTCTGGTCGTGCTCGACGGGACCGTCACGCCGGAACTCGAGGGCGAGGGCTGGGCGAAGGACCGCATCCGCGAACTGCAGGACTTGCGTAAGTCGACCGGTCTCGAGGTATCCGACCGCATCTCGGTCGTCATCTCGGTGCCGGCGGAACGGGAGGACTGGGCGCGCACGCACAGCGAGCTGATCGCCGGCGAGATCCTGGCCACCAGCTTCGAATTCGGTGAGCCGGCCGACGGTAGCGAGATCGGCGACGGCGTGCGGGTGGCGATCGCTAGAGCCTGAGCAGCATCCGATCGCGTCGAGCAGCCGGCCGTGATCGCTGTCAACCACCAGAACGCGAAGGCCAGCAGCCGCACGGTCCGCAGCCCCAGCGGCCGAACTCACCTCTGCCGTTTGGGGCCCGGTAATCGCTCGGCACTCTTAGGCTTTGCAGGTGCGCTTGACGTGGCCGTTGGTCGGACGCTCGGAGGAACTGCAGGTCATCAGAGAAGCGATCGCGGCCCCCGATCGCTCAGGCGTGGTTGTTTGCGGGGCAGCCGGTGTCGGCAAGAGCCGGATTGCCCGTGAGGCGCTGTTGGTCGCCGAGTCACGGGGTTTTCAGACGCGATGGGCGGTCGGTGCCACTTCGGCGCGCGAGGTGCCGCTTGGCGCATTCGCCCCATGGGCCGGCACCGGTGTGACGGACACGCTCGCCGCCGTCCGAGGCGTGATCGAAGCGTTGACGGCCTCGCCCGCGCCCACCCGTGTGGTGATCGGTGTCGACGATGCGCATCTGCTCGATGACTTGTCGGTGTTCGTTGTGCAGCAGATCGCGCAGCGATCCGCGGCGAAGCTAGTGTTCACCGTTCGCGATGGCGAGCGGATCCCGCAGGGCCTGCTGCAGGTGTGGACGGATGCCGGGTTCGACACGATGAACCTGCAATCCTTGGCCCGCGACGAGATCGGCACGCTGGTGTCGGGGGTACTCGGCGGCATTGTGGATCCCGAGGTGATCCAGCGGCTCTGGAAGCTGACCCGACGCAACGTCCTGTACTTGCGCAACATCGTCGAGCAAGAGGTCGCCGACGGCCGGCTCGCCTTGCAACATGAGTGCTGGAGGTGGCTGGGGGACCCCATCGTGCCCCGAAGCCTGGTGGAACTCATCGAGTCCCGGATCGGGGGCTTGCCGGCCGCGGTGGCCGACGTGATCGATGTGCTGGCGGTCGGCGAGCCGATCGAGCTTGCGGCGCTCACGCGGATCACCGATGTGGCCGGCGTCGAGGACGCCGACAATCGCGGACTGATCACTCTGGACCATGCGAGCGCAGGTGAGGAGGTGCGGCTGTCGCATCCGCTCTACGGCGAGGTACGCAGGAAAGGCGCGCCCGCCACACGGCTGCGACGGCTGAGGGGATCGGTGGCCACCGAATTGGCCGCGTCCAGCAGCCGCGATGAGGTGCCGACGGTGGTGCGCTGCGCAACCTTGAGCCTGGAGTCCGACTTGAAGCCAGATCCGGACCTACTCCTACAGGCCGCCAAAGGAGCCGTCTGGCTGGCTGATATGCCACTGGCCGATCGGCTGGCCGACGCCGCCATCTACGCGGGCGCCGGGTCTGAGGCCAGGTTCATTCGTGGACATGCGTTGTCGTGGCTGGATCGCGGAGAAGAAGCCGACGCGGTGGTCGCCGATCTTGAAGACAGTGAGTTGACCCCGGCTGACCACACCCGGCTGACCGTCCTGCGGGCCAGCAATCGGCTCTGGGCGCTCGCCGACGCCGCAGGAGCGAAGAGCTTTATGGACGCGACTGGATGTGAGCCGCAGACATGCGGCTGTGTCGAGGTGTTCGAGACGATCTACTCATTCGCCATGGGCCAGCCCGCGGCCGCGCTTCAACACGCGAAAAGCGTTGTTCTGGACGAGCTTCCGGCTGTTATCGGCGCCGAAACGGCATGGGCGATTGCCTCTGCGTCCGCGCACGCCGGCCAGACAAGTGACGCGTTGGCCACCATAGATGCCGGGTACGAGGTCGCGACAAGGTCTTTCGATGCCCCGCAGATGCGATTCCTCATCACCGATGCCCACGTGAGTGCCCTGCTGCTGTCAGGATGGATCGCGGAAGCCGTCGACGTGGCTGAGCACTTCCTCCAACAGGCAACAGACCTTCCGGGCGTAGCCCCCCTCCTCGGGACGGCAATCGCCGGCCGCGCCGCGCTGGGAGCCGGCAGGCTTGCTACAGCGGAGTCGCGTCTCGGTCCGGTGGCAGAAGCGCTGTTCGCCGCGGGTGAGAGCAACGGCTCGGCCTATCGATACCAGTTGCCGCGCACGATCGCGGTCGCGCTACACGGATCGGCAGACGATGCGGCCGCGGCGTTGAACGCGCTACAGCACCGCCGACATCCGAGCTGGCGATTTCTGGACTACGAGTGGGCAATCGCCCATGCCTGGGTTGCCGCCAGCCAGGGGGCCGTCAGTCAGGCGATCAAGGTCCTGCAGCAGTCGGCCGAAACCGCCCGAGGCGATGGGCAATTCGGGGCGGAGGTGTGGTGTTTGCAGAACGCGACACAGCTGGGTGACCGGTCATGCGCGCCGCGGCTGTCGGAGCTCGAAGCGAACGTCGAGGGGCCTCGGGTCGGCCTTGCGGCCCGGTTCGCCGCCGCCCTGCGCGGCGGCGATGCCGCCGAATTGGCCTCGGTGTCTGAAGACTTCGAGCGGATGGGAGACCTGGTGGCCGCGATCGACGCGGCCTCGCATGCGGCGATCGAATACCGCCGTGCAGAGCGGCGCGGTTCGGCGCTGAGTTGCTCGACCAGGGCCGAGGAGATGGCTCGGCGTTGCGGCGCACGCACACCGGCGCTTCGCCAGGCCAGCGAATCACTACCGCTGACCGACCGCGAACGCGAAATCGCGACATTGATCGGTGTGGGATTGTCCAGCCGGGAGATCGCCGAACGGCTGACGTTGTCGGTGCGCACCATCGAGGGCCATATCTATCGCGCGATGGTCAAGACCGGCACAGAAAGCCGCGAAGATCTGGCGGCCTTGCTCATCCGATCCGGCGACAAAGTCGAGTAGGGGCTTACTCACCTCACGTGCCCGTGGGTGAAGCACCCTGGTCGCATGACCGATGAGCGCACACGGGAGATTCCGATGAACCCCAGCCCCGGACCCGCCGATCCGGTGTCTGTGGCGGTACGCAGCATCCACACCATGGCGAGCGGGGAACGCGCGGATTTCGATGATGTTGCGCATCCCGACTCCACCGATCGTGAGAACTGTATCCAGCCGCCGTCCTCTCGCGTGCGCGGACCGGCTGGGTTCTATTCGACCGCCCTGTGGTTGCGCGCGGCGTTCGCCGACCTGCACTACGACATCCACTACGCGGTTGCCGATGGGGACCTGGTCGCCGTCAACTCGACGATGAACGGCAGGCACGTCGGCACCTTTGTCGTCTACCGCGAGGACGGCCAGATCGACGCCGCCTTCCCGCCCACCGGCAAGACTTTCGCGATGGCGCAATCGCATTGGTTCCGTGTCAAGGACGGCAAGATCTTCGAGCACTGGGCCACCCGCGACGACCTCGGTCAAGCCAGGCAACTGGGCTGGGTTCCGCCCAACCCCGGATACCTGATCCGGAGCGCTCTCGCCAAGCGTCAAGCCCTCCGTGCCGCCCGGCGCGCAGGCCGATGAACGCCGCCCCGATCGTCCGCGCTGTCGAAGGCGTGCGGTCGTTCCTGCACCGGATCGATCAGAAAATGGTGCCGGCGCCCGTCTTCCTGCTCGAAATGATCACCGGGAGTTGGATGACGCAAGCGATCTACGCCGCCGCCAAACTCGGCATTGCCGACGAGCTCGCCGAGGGTCCCCTCACCGCCGACGACCTCGCGCGCCGGGTGGGCGCCGACGAGGACGGCCTGCGTCGGCTACTGCGACTGCTGTCCAGCCGGTCGATCCTCGCGCACCGCAAGGACGGTAAATATGAACTCACGGCGATGGGTGAGGCCCTACGCGCGGACGCACCGGTGTCCATGCGCGCATTCGCTCTCATGGTCGGCTGCCCCGAACACTGGGAGCACTGGGGCATGCTGGCCAACTCAGTGACGACGGGAGCGGAGAGCGTGACCGCGCTTCGTGGCATGGGTGTGTTCGACTACATGGAGACCAATGAAGAGCTAGCCGCCGTGTTCAACGACGCGATGACCGCCGTGTCGGAGATGTCGATATCCCCGATTCTCGCGGCTTACGATTTCACCGCGTGCCACACCATCGCCGATGTCGGAGGGGGCCACGGTCGGCTGCTGGCGGCGGTCCTGCAGCAGGCACCGCGCGCGAAGGGCATCCTATTCGACCTCGCCTCGGTGACGGCAGGGGCACCACCGCTGTTGGCGGAGCGCGGCGTCGCCCACCGCGGCACCATCGAATCCGGCTCCTTCTTCGACACCGTGCCCGCTGGCGCCGACGTGTACGTGCTCAAGCATGTCGTCGAGAGTTTCGACGACGCGAAAGCACTGCGAATTCTGCAGAACATCCGCAGAACCATTCCGGACGATGGCCGGATCTTGCTAGTCGAAGTCATTGTGCCCGAGGATGATTCACCTCACTTTAGTAAGCTCGTGGACATGGAGATGCTGGTATCGGTCGGCGGCCGAGAACGGACCGCTGCCGAGTACACCGACCTTCTCGAGCGCGCCGGATTCCACCGGCGCCGGGTGGTGTCCACCGCGTCGCCGGTGTCGGTGATCGAAGCCGAACCTGTCTGATCCGAGTGATCCATACCATGACGGCATGGATCGTTGGGTGCTGCACTTCGACATGGACGCGTTCTTCGCGTCCGTCGAGCAGCTGACCCGGCCCACCCTGCGCGGACGTCCCGTCCTCGTCGGAGGAGTGGGCGGTCGCGGCGTGGTCGCCGGTGCCAGCTACGAGTCCCGCGTTTACGGCGCACGATCCGCGATGCCCATGCACCAGGCCCGCAGGCTTGTCGGCGCCACCGCGGTTGTGCTGCCACCGCGCGGAGTGGTGTACGGCGTGGCCAGCCGCCGCGTGTTCGACACCGTCCGCACCTTGGTGCCCGTCCTCGAACAGCTGTCGTTCGACGAGGCATTCGGCGAACCGACCGAACTGGCCGGGGCGTCGGCCGACGACGTCGACGGGTTCTGCAAGGCATTGAAGGCCAAGGTGCTCGACCAGACGGGGCTGGTCGCCTCCGTCGGCGCCGGATCGGGCAAGCAGGTCGCCAAGATCGCCTCCGACCTGGCCAAACCCGATGGCATCCGGGTGGTGCGCCGCGACGAGGAACGCGTGCTGCTCGACGGGCTACCGGTGCGGCGACTGTGGGGCATCGGGCCCGTCGCGGAGGAGAAGCTGCACCGACTCGGCATCCAGACCGTCGGGGCCTTCGCCGCCCTGTCCGACACAGAGGCCGCCAACATCCTCGGCGCAACCGTTGGCCCGGCACTGCACCGGCTGGCCCTGGGGATCGACGACCGGCCGGTGGCCGAAAACGCCCCAGCCAAGCAGATCAGCGCCGAATCCACCTTCCCCGAGGACCTGATCACTCTCGATCAGCTGCGGGACGCCGCAGGCCCGATCGGCGAGCACGCGCACGCGCGTCTGGAAAAGGACGGGCGCGGCGCGCGCACCGTCACCGTGAAACTCAAGAAGTCCGATATGAGCATTCTGACGCGGTCCGCAACGTTGCCGTATGCCACCGCCGATGCCGCCACACTGATCGCCATGGCGCGCCGGCTGCTGCTCGACCCGGTCGATATCGGTCCGATTCGTCTTGTCGGCGTTGGCTTTTCGGGCCTGTCCGACGTCCGTCAGGAGTCGCTGTTCCCGGATCTGGAGCTGGCCGCGGAGGACGTGTCGCACACCAGGCTTCCACCGACGCTCACCGACGCCGCCGCGACGCCTCCGGCCTGGCGCCTTGGTGACGACGTCAAGCACACCGAATTCGGGCACGGCTGGATTCAGGGCGCTGGCCACGGCGTGATGACGGTGCGGTTCGAGACGCGCATCACCGGACCCGGTCCGGTCCGCACGTTTCCTGATGACACTGCCGACGTCGAACGGGCCAACCCCGTCGACAGCCTGGACTGGCCTGACTACGTCAGCGAGCTGGCGGCCCGCTCAGCCCCAGCGGGCGACGACATCCTCGACGGCTGAGCCGCTCGCCAGCGCCGCCATCAGCAGCACCCGGGCCTGCGCGGGCCGCAGACTTGGTACGACCAAAGCACCGGCGTCCACCAGTTCACGGCCCGGTCCGTAGCCAGGGCTGACCCGCCCGCCGGGCACCCGCGTCGACACCGCCACCGCGACGCCGTCGCGGCAGTGCCGCCGCACGCCGTCGATCACCGCCGCCGGGGCATTGCCCGAGCCCAGCCCCTCCAGCACGAGTCCCCGCGCCCCGGCCGCCACACACGCATCCATCGCCACCGCGTCGGCGCCGGGGTAAACCGCGATGATGTCCACGCGGGGCGCGGTCGCGGCCGAGTGCGCACCGAGATGCGGCCGCACCTTGGCACCGTGCGGTGTGAACCGACCGTCGCTGACTGTGCCGACGGTCGTCCCGGCGCAGCCACGCAGGTCAAGGGTGGCGATCTTCTGCAGGCCCAGCGGCTGCCAGACCGTTCCGGCGAAGGTCACCAGCACGCCGAGGCCCCGCGCATCCTCGCTGGCCGCCACCGTCAGCGCATCCCGCAGATTCCGCGGTCCGTCGGCGTCTGGGGCATCCGCGCTGCGCTGCGCGCCGGTGAGCACCACAGGCGCGGCGCCGTCGTAGGTCAGCTCCAGCCACATCGCCGTCTCTTCCATGGTGTCGGTACCGTGGGTGATCACCACACCATCGGCGTCCGGCGTCAGCGCGGATCGGATCCGGTCCCAGTCGGCGGGCGCCAGCTGTGAGCTGTCCACCGCCATCAGGTCGACGACCTCGACGTCAAGCCCGGAGGTCAGATCCGCTCCCGTTCGGCTGGGGCGCTTCACTCCGTCGTCGTCGGTGCCGGTGGCGATGGTGCCGCCGGTGGTGACAACGACGAGGCGGGCCATGGGGAAATCATTCCCCATTCACGCTTTGGGATGATGGGGGAGTGACTGATGAATCCGCGGGATCGGCCGAGCCGGTGACCGACGAGGCCGTCGAGCCTGCGCCGCCGCGCCGGCTGCGCCTGCTACTCGCCGTCGCGGCGGTGGTGCTGGTGGTCGACATCGTCACCAAAGTGCTCGCGGTGAGACTCCTGACGCCGGGACAGCCGGTGTCGATCGTCGGCGACACCGTGACCTGGACGCTGGTCCGCAACTCCGGTGCCGCGTTCTCGATGGCGACCGGCTACACCTGGGTACTCACGTTGATCGCGACCGGTGTGGTCTTCGGGATCATCTGGATGGGCCGCCGGCTGGTCTCGCCGTGGTGGGCGATCGGTCTCGGCATGATCCTCGGCGGCGCCATGGGCAATCTGGTGGACCGGTTCTTCCGGTCGCCGGGGCCGCTGCAGGGCCATGTCGTGGATTTCTTGTCCATCGGATGGTGGCCGGTGTTCAACGTTGCCGACCCGTCTGTTGTGGGCGGGGCGATCCTATTAGTTGCGTTGTCGCTGTTCGGGTTTGACTTCGACACGGTGGGCCGCCGCAAGGGCGACGGCTCAGAGTGACGACTCGCTCGATGCCGGTCCCCGAAGGTCTGGCGGGGATGCGCGTCGACGCCGGGTTGGCGCGGCTGCTCGGGCTGTCGCGGACCGCTGCCGCGGCGCTGGCCGAAGACGGTGGTGTCGATCTCGACGGCTCCCGCGCGGGCAAGTCCGACAAGCTCGCGGCCGGCGCGTGGCTGGAGGTGCGACTGCCGGAAGCGCCTGCGCCCGTGGAGAATACGCCCGTCGAGATCGAGGGCATGTCGATCCTGTACTCCGACGAAGACATTGTCGCGGTCGACAAACCGCCAGGGGTCGCGGCGCATGCAACCGTGGGCTGGAGTGGGCCATCGGTATTGGGCGGTCTGGCCGCCGCAGGGTTTCGCATCAGCACGTCGGGAATCCATGAGCGGCAAGGCATTGTGCATCGTCTCGACGTCGGCACGTCCGGCGTGATGGTGGTCGCACTCTCCGAACGCGCGTACACCGTGCTCAAGCGGGCGTTCAAGCAGCGCAACGTCGAGAAGTGCTATCACGCTCTGGTGCAGGGTCACCCCGACCCCTCCAGCGGGACCATCGATGCGCCGATCGGCCGCCACCGCGGACACGACTGGAAGTTCGCGGTCACCGAAGGCGGTAGGCACAGCATCACTCACTACGACACGGTTGAGGCGCACCAGGCCGCCAGCCTGCTCGACATCGAGCTGGAAACGGGGCGCACCCACCAGATCCGGGTGCACTTCGCCGCCCTGCATCATCCCTGTGCCGGCGACCTGACGTACGGCGCCGACCCGACACTGGCGAAAAAACTTGGGCTGTCGCGTCAATGGCTGCATGCGCGGTCGCTGGCGTTCGCGCATCCCGCCGATGGGCGACGCGTCGAGATCACCAGCCCGTACCCACCCGACCTGCAGCACGCCCTCGACGTGTTGCGCCGCCACGAACTGTGAGCGACTTCGGAGGGCAGGAGCGTAGGTCGGGGTTGCTCTTCGGTGTCGGCGCGTACGGGATGTGGGGCATGTTTCCCGCGTTCTTCCCGCTGCTGAAACCCGCGGGCGCATTCGAAGTGCTCGCACACCGGATCGTGTGGAGCTTCGCGTTGATGGCGGTGGTCATTGTCGCGGTGCGCCGGCTCGGCGACCTTCGGAGGACCACCCCGCGCACGTGGCTGTTGCTGACCTTTGCTTCGGCGCTGATCTCGGTGAACTGGGTGATCTATGTCTACGCCGTCAACAACGGCCACGTGGTGGACGCGGCGCTGGGGTATTTCATCAACCCGCTGGTCACCGTCGCGCTTGGTTTGCTGATCTTCCGGGAACGGCTCAACCGCGCGCAGTTTGCGGCCCTGGCGATCGCGGTGATCGCGGTGGTGGTGCTGACCGTGTCGCTTGGCGCGCTTCCCGTCATCGGGCTCGGGCTGGCGCTGTCGTTCGGCCTTTATGGGGCGGTCAAGAAGGTGGTGCCGACCGATCCGCGGGTCAGCGTCGGGATAGAGGCTGGGGTGGCCGCGCCCTTCGCGCTTGCCTTCATCGTGGTTTGGCAGGTCACCGGCCACGGGACGTTCACCAACCACGGTCCGGACCACATCGTCCTGATGATCTTGTCCGGCGTGGTGACCGCGCTGCCGCTGCTGCTCTTCGCCGCAGCGGCGCAGCGGCTGCCGCTGGTGACCATGGGCCTGCTGTTCTATCTGACCCCGGCGATGCAGCTGACCTGGGGCGTGGTGGTCGGGCACGAGCCGATGCCGCCCGCGCGGTGGCTGGGTTTCGCGCTGATCTGGCTCGCGCTGCTGGTCTTCAGCGTCGATGCGTTGTGGCGGGGCCGTGTCGATCGGGCCTCGCTCCAGTCGTCATGCCGGTGACACCATCAACTCGAGAAAGGAGTGATGTCATGCGGTACTGCCTGTTGATGCACTACCAGGAGGGCTCCGAGATCGGATTGACAGAGGAGGACATGGCCCCGGCCATGGAAGCCTTCAAGGTCTACGCCGACGACCTCACCGCCGCCGGGGTGCTGATCGACATCGAGGTGCTCGAGTCCGTCGTCGCCACCACCACGGTGACCGCCCGCAACGGCGCCCCCGAAGTCCAGGACGGGCCGTTCGCCGACACCAAGGAAAAGCTGGGCGGCATCTTCGTCATCGAGGTCGACAACCTCGACGAGGCCCTGAAGTGGGCGCACCGCAACCCCGCCAACGGCTGGGGCTCGATCGAAATCCGCCCGGTGGCGCACACATACGCCGCCGACCGCGGGTGGTATAACCCGTAACTTGTCCGGATGAGCCGCTTGCGCGAGGACCAACAACCACAGCGGCGGGTAGCCGACCTGGTTCGCGATTCCTACGGTCGGCTGCTCGCCGTGCTGGCGGCGCCGAGCCGCGACATCGCCGCCGCCGAGGACGCGCTGGCCGATGCGCTTGAACGCGCGCTGGCGCGCTGGCCGGGGGACGGCATACCCGCCAACCCCGAGGGTTGGATCCTCACGGTGGCGCGCAACCGATTACGCGACTTGTGGAAGTCATCCGCCTACCGGATGACGAAGGCGCTGGACGAAATCGATGACGCCCCAAGCCCTTTAAAAGACGACATGCCCGCCATTGAAGACCGGCGACTGGAGCTCATGCTGGTATGCGCCCATCCCGCCATCGCCCCGAACATCCGCACACCGCTGATGCTGCAGACGGTGCTGGGCGTGGAGGCCGCCGCCATCGCCGTGGCATTCGCGGTCGAACCGGCAACCATGGCGCAGCGACTGGTGCGCGCCAAAAAACGCATCCGCGACGCCGGCATCCCGTTTGTGCTGCCCGAACGCGACGACCTCGCCAAGCGGCTGCCAGCGGTGCTGGAGGCCGTCTACGGCGCCTATGCGATCGACTGGCAGACACCAGAAGCACCGATCGAGTCGCTGTCGGCAGAGGCGCTGCATCTGGCACTGGTGCTGGCCGAGCTGCTGCCCGACGAGCCGGAGGTGCTCGGGCTGGCCGCGCTGGTGTGCCTCGCGGAGGCGCGACGGCCGGCCAGGCGCACCGCCGACGGCGGCTTCATCCCGCTCGACCAGCAGGACACCGCGCGCTGGGACACGACGCTCGTCGCGCGCGGCGAGTCGCTGCTGCGCCGCGCCCATGGCTTGGGAGAGCCCGGCCGGTTCCAGTACGAGGCGGCGATCCAGTCGGCGCATTGCGCCAGGGCGACACAGGGCCGCGTCGACGGAGACACGCTGCAGAAGCTGCACCGGGCGCTGCTGCGCTTGGCGCCGTCGCTAGGTGCAGCAGTGGCGGCGGCCGCAGTCGACGGCGAGGTCGACGGGCCGGATGCCGGGTTGCGGGCCCTCGATGCCATCACCGACCCGGCCGTCGGGCGATTTCAGCCGGCGTGGACGACTCGGGCCCATCTATTGGCCGAAGCGGGGCGGGCCGCGGAGGCCGCCGAGGCGTATCGGCGAGCCATCGAACTGACGTCAGATCCCGGGGTGGCCGACTACCTCTCGCGTCGTTTGCACGAAGCCTCCCGTTGACCGGGAGTGCAAGCGACATCCCCGGCTGAGGCATTGCGACAGACCGGTCGTCACAGCGATGCGCGCGTTCTACGCGTCGACGGTCAACGGCGCTATCGAACCCGTCCGGCCAGCAGCCGGTCGCTCATTATCGATCCGCACGCACCCGTTCCCGCAGGTCAGCCTTGCATCGCTGCAAATGGCGCAATGCCTTTTAGTGGTGCGCGGCGACTTCACCGGAGAACGAGTACGCAGCGCGCTCTACCGTGCCTACCGCGTCGAATCGTTCGTCGAGGGCATCGGACGCGACGACACCCTCGATGCCGTCGCCTGACCGTAACGCGGCGCCTGACGGTTTGTGTAGGGAAACACCTGATTCCTCGCGAGCGCGTTGCGCAATAGCCTGCTGTGCATGGAGGGCATTTGGTTCGCCGTGTTGGTCGCCGGCTTCATGGCCATGGGCGTCGTGGCCCAACTCGGCTGGACGCCGGGGCCGATTCCAATGGCCAGACTGGGCTTGCGGCGGGATAAAGACACGCAGACCGACACGCCGGGAAGTGTCGGTGGGCCGCCTTAGACTGGCGTCCCTATGAGTTCCAGTACGTCTCCTCTTCGCGCGAGCGCTCATGATTCGTCTGCTCTTCGCGCGAGCGCTCATCGCGGCTCCTTCGTGCACTTACACAACCACACCGAATACTCGATGCTGGACGGTGCTGCGAAAATCGCGCCGATGCTGGCCGAGGCACGGAGGCTGGAAATGCCGGCGATCGGCATGACCGATCACGGAAACATGTTCGGCGCCAGCGAGTTCTACAACTCCGCGACCGCGGCGGGCGTCAAACCGATCATCGGCGTGGAGGCCTACATCGCGCCCGCTTCTCGTTTTGATACCAAGCGCATCCTGTGGGGTGATCCGAGCCAGAAGGGCGACGACGTCTCCGGCAGCGGGTCCTACACTCACCTCACCATGGTCGCCGAGAACGCGACCGGTTTGCGCAACCTCTTCAGGCTCTCGTCGCTGGCCTCGTTCGAGGGCCAACTCGGCAAGTGGTCGCGCATGGACGCCGAACTCATCGCGGAGCACGCGGCCGGCATCATCGCGACCACCGGCTGCCCGTCCGGTGAGGTGCAGACCCGGCTGCGTCTCGGCCATGACCGCGAGGCGCTCGAGTCGGCCGCCAAGTGGCGCGAGATCTTCGGGCCGGACAACTACTTCCTCGAGTTGATGGATCACGGCCTGGACATCGAACGCCGGGTCCGCGAGGGGCTGCTGCAGATCGGGCGCAAGCTCGACATCCCGCCGCTGGCCACCAACGACTGCCACTACGTCACCCGCGACGCCGCCCACAACCACGAGGCGCTGCTGTGCGTGCAGACCGGCAAGACGTTGTCGGATCCCAACCGGTTCAAGTTCGACGGTGACGGCTACTACCTCAAGTCCGCCGCAGAGATGCGCGCGCTGTGGGACGACGACATGCCCGGCGCCTGCGACGCCACCCTGCTGATCGCCGAACGCGTTTCCTCCTATGAGAACGTATGGGCGCAGCGCGACCGCATGCCGATCTTCCCGGTGCCCGACGAGCACGACCAGGCGTCGTGGCTGCAGCACGAGGTCGACGCCGGCCTGGCGCGCCGGTTCCCCGGCGGGGTGCCGACGGACTACGTCGAGCGCGCGGCCTATGAGATCGAGGTCATCTGCGCCAAGGGTTATCCGTCGTACTTTCTCATCGTCGCGGACCTGGTGACCTACGCACGGTCCGTCGACATCCGCGTCGGCCCAGGGCGCGGATCGGCGGCCGGCTCGCTGGTCGCCTACGCACTGCGCATTACCGACATCGACCCGATTGAGCACGGTCTGCTGTTCGAGCGGTTCCTCAACCCCGAACGCGCCTCGATGCCTGACATCGACATCGACTTCGACGACCGTCGCCGCGGCGAGATGGTGCGTTATGCCGCCGACAAGTGGGGTCACGATCGCGTCGCCCAGGTGATCACCTTCGGCACCATCAAAACCAAAGCTGCGCTGAAGGATTCGGCTCGCATCCACTACGGCCAGCCGGGCTTCGCGATCGCCGACCGGATCACCAAGGCACTGCCGCCGCCGATCATGGCCAAGGACATTCCGCTGTCGGGCATCACCGATACCAACCACGAGCGGTTCAAGGAAGCCGCCGAGGTGCGTGGCCTCATCGACACCGACCCTGATGTGCGCACCATCTACGAGACCGCCCGCGGTCTGGAGGGGCTGATCCGCAACGCCGGCGTACACGCCTGCGCGGTGATCATGAGCAGTGAGCCGCTGACGGAGGCCATCCCGCTGTGGAAGCGGCCGCAAGACGGCGCCATCATCACCGGCTGGGACTATCCGTCGTGTGAGGCCATCGGCCTGCTGAAGATGGACTTCCTCGGTCTGCGCAACCTGACGATCATCGGCGACGCACTCGAGAACATCAGGGCCAACAGGGGAGTCGAGCTCGACCTCGAGTCGCTGCCGCTCGACGACAAGGCCACCTACGAGTTGCTGGGCCGCGGCGAAACGCTGGGCGTATTCCAGCTCGACGGCGGGCCGATGCGCGATCTGCTGCGCCGTATGCAGCCCACCGGATTCGAGGACGTCGTCGCCGTCATCGCCCTGTACCGGCCGGGCCCGATGGGCATGAACGCCCACAACGACTACGCCGACCGCAAGAACAACCGGCAGGCCATCAAGCCGATTCACCCGGAGTTGGCCGAGCCGCTGGCCGACATCCTGGCCGAGACCTACGGGCTGATCGTCTATCAAGAGCAGATCATGCGCATCGCGCAGAAGGTCGCCGGCTACTCGCTGGCACGAGCCGACATTCTGCGAAAAGCCATGGGCAAGAAGAAGCGTGAGGTGCTCGAGGAGGAGTTCGAGGGCTTCTCCGACGGCATGAAAACCAACGGCTTCTCGGCCGCCGCCATCAAGGCGCTGTGGGACACCGTGCTGCCGTTCGCCGACTACGCGTTCAACAAGTCGCACGCTGCGGGCTACGGCTTGGTGTCGTACTGGACGGCCTACCTGAAGGCCAACTATCCCGCCGAGTACATGGCCGGCCTGCTCACGTCGGTGGGCGACGATAAGGACAAGGCTGCGGTGTATCTGGCCGACTGCCGCAAGCTGGGCATCACCGTGCTGCCGCCCGATGTCAACGAGTCGGGGCTCAACTTCGCCTCTGTCGGGGAGGACATCCGCTACGGCCTGGGCGCGGTGCGTAATGTCGGGTCGAATGTCGTTGGCTCGCTGATCAATACCCGCACTGACAGGGGCAAGTTCATCGACTTCTCCGACTATCTCAACAAGATCGACATCGGGGCATGCAACAAGAAAGTCACCGAGTCGCTGATCAAGGCGGGCGCATTCGACTCTCTGGGCCATCCGCGCAAGGGCCTTTTCCTGGTGCACACCGACGCTGTGGAGTCGGTGTTGGGCACCAAGAAGGCCGAGGCGATGGGCCAGTTCGATCTGTTCGGCGGTGCGGACACGGCCACCGATGCGGTGTTCACCATCAAGGTGCCCGACCAGGAGTGGGAGGACAAGCACAAGCTCGCGCTGGAGCGAGAAATGCTGGGCCTGTATGTGTCTGGGCATCCACTCAACGGCGTCGCGCACCTGCTGGCCACCCAGGTCGACACCGCGATCCCCGCGATCCTGGACGGTGACATTTCGAACGAGACGCAGGTGCGGGTCGGCGGGATCCTGGCTTCGGTGAACCGGAGGGTGAACAAGAACGGGTTGCCCTGGGCGTCAGCGCAATTGGAGGATCTCACCGGCGGTATCGAGGTGATGTTCTTCCCGCAGACCTATTCGACGTTCGGGGCCGAGATCGCTGATGATGCCGTCGTGTTGGTTGGTGCGAAAGTGGCGATCCGCGATGACCGGATCTCGCTGATCGCCAACGAGCTTGTGGTGCCTGACTTCTCGCATGCCCAGATTGATCGTCCGCTCGCGGTGAGCCTGCCGACGCGGCAGTGCACCGTCGACAAGGTGACCGCGCTCAAGCAGGTGCTGACCAGGCACCCGGGCACGTCGCAGGTGCATCTGCGGCTGATCAGCGGTGAGCGCATCACCACTCTGGAGCTGGACTCCTCGCTGCGGGTGACGCCGTCGTCGGCGCTGATGGGGGATCTGAAGGCGCTGCTAGGTCCCGGCTGCCTGGGCTAGGCCATCTCCAACGCCGAAAGTACGGTACATGACGGAACACGATCGGCAGGTCGGTGGAGACCGACCGGACCATCGCGCTGAAAACTGTTGCCAGAGCACTGGTTGCAAACCGCTCTATGTGGACATGCTTCTCTTCGAGGGGCGCGATCTGGAATCGATGCTGACGCGCGGACCGTTGAATCCACGTCGAGCCGTTGCAATAGTCGGTCAGCTTGCCAAAGCGTTGCATGCCGCGCACAAGGTTGGGTCGGTGCATCGGGATGTCAAGCCGTCCAACATCTTGCTCGACGAGGATGATTTCGCATACCTGATCGACTTCTGCATTGCCAGGGCGATCAATGAGTCGGGATTGACGAGCACTGGCACCGTGAATGGCACGTGGCACCATATGGCGCCTGAAAGGTTGAGCGGCCGCGAGGCGGATCCGCGGTCTGACATATATGCACTAGCGTGCGTGCTGTACGAGGCTTTGACCGGGCGTGGCGGTGGAGCGGTCAGCTGCGCGACCAGGGATGGCGAAAAACCCGACCAACGGTATGCCACCACAGTCGAGCTGGCTCAAGCGGCCTACGAAGCGACTTCGCCGCCGGCGCCCGCCGCGCCGTCTGAGCACGCGCCGACCCACGATGCGCAGTGGTTCACTCCGACGCTCGCTGACGCTGTGTTGCGGAGGACGATGTTCGTACCACGATTCATGACTTCGACGCGGCTGTAACATAACGGCGACTTGGCTTCCTTGCGCGCCCTCACTTGCGGTACCACCCAAGCTAATTACGTTAACTACGACGACAAAGTGTGGGCCGAATCGCACGCCAGGCTGGCCGCGGCCAAGCAGTACCCGGTAATAGCGAGCATCGATCAGGTTCACGTCGACGGAGATCATGCTCATGCCAATGTGACAACGTTCATGGCCTATGCTCCGCAGGCTCGCAGTACTCGGGGCTTCGACCTTCGATTTGTCAACGGCTCGTGGAAGATCTGCCAAGTACCATGACTCCCGATTTCCGATAGCTAGAACGCGTACCGCAGGATTCGCGCCTTACGCGCGCCGGCCTTGGTCCTGCCCATCAGCTTCGTCGGCACTCGAATCAAGGCGGGGAACAGGTTGACCTCGGGGGCGTGCGCCAGGCTGGCCTCCTCGATGAGTCGCAGCCGAGGATTCCAGGTCTCGGGGTGATGCGCATCCCTGAAACCGGCGTAGCCCCACTGGCTTCCGACATCCTTGAACATCTTCTGCGGGGCCAGCTTGATCGCGATACGGCTGAACCAGCCGATGCGGCCGTAGTCGTTGAAGGCCAGCTCGCCGGTGCCGAAGTGGTCGGTGATCCTGCGGAATATCCCGACGATCACCTGCTCGGACAGGAACGCGAACAGTCCGTCGGCGATCAGCATCGTCGGACGATCGGCGGGGATGGCGTCGGGCCAACCCGGGTCGGCGAGAGACGCCGGCGCCGAGTGTGACTGTGGGTTGGCCGGCAGCACCTTATCGCGCAGCGCGGTGATGCCCGGCAGGTCGACGCTGTACCAGTCGACCGACGGCGGCGGGGCGACTCGATACACACCGCTGTCCAGCCCGGCACCGAGGTCGACCACGACGGCATCCGGATGCTTGTTCACAAACGCGCGCACCCGGTCGTCGAGCATCTTGGCGCGCAGCGACGCCTGACACACCACGCTGGTCTGCACCCCCAGGCCCGCGAAATCGTAGTCGATCTTGCTGACAACGTCGTCGGCCAGTGTGTCGCCGAGGATCGGCCGGTCCCATCGGCTGTCCAGTGCGCGGGCGTACACCGTGAGAAATGCGGTTTGTTCGACGGGTGTCAGTTCGGTCGTTGCAATACCCATCCAGGCGAACCTACTCCGAGGGCTAGAGGCGGTCGGCTAACTGCATCTACCGGCCCACGGTTGTTCGTTTCTGTCGCGGCGTTTGGCTTCATCGGCGCGGTCCCGGGTGGACATTCGGTAGTCGGTTCATCGCCCGGCTGAACCAGGCGGGCGGTGTTTCCGGCTCCCACTGAGGCAGCGCCAAAGCCAGCGCATACAGCGTCTTGAGGGCGACAAAGACGCCGAACAGTGCAGAGGGCGCTCCGGTCACGGCGACCCCAAGGAGGCCGAATAACAGCGTGAGATGGACGACGACGACGCGCCCGAGCCCTCGATAGGCGATTTGCTCGATCTGCAGGAACGACCAGTTGCGCAGCCCGCGTAGATCCACGACGAAATCGATGATGAGGAAGGCGAGCACAAGCACGCACCCGAGTCCCGCACTGCGCCAGTCGACATACGCCAGGCCTCGCTCACCGTTGTGGTTGAGCATGAACAGGATCACCCCGAGGAAGACGGCATGTGCCGTGGAGAAGGCGAGGCTCGTGACGAGAAACCCCTTGGCGAAGGAGCTCTGTGAGCCGCGACGGTTAGCACTCGGCGCCCGGTATCTGAAGTGCCCGCGCCGCGGACTCAGCCGCTGATGGACGACTATCCGGGCAGCCACGAACAGGCACGCCGGCGACGTTCTCGAACCAGTAGACCAACAGCGTGGTGCGGGCAGACCAATCCTCGATGAACCAGCCGGCCGCCGGAACGGCGTTGACCGCCACCAGGGTCAGTAGATGAACGATGCGAGTCACGATGGCGCGGGCGCACTGACTCGGGGCATGGCCACATCGTCGCACGCTTAGCCCAAAACGTTCACCGCCCTTGCGATTACGAGGGCGCTTGCCGAGACCGCGACCGCGCTCTGCACGGCCATCATCGCTTTCACCGTGCGGGTCAAAGGCATCGTGTCGGTGGGCAAGAACGCCATCACGTTCGTGAGGCTCAATACAAATTGGTCGCGACCGGGTGCATAGCTTTGCGGACGAGGGAATCGCGATCTGGTTCTTCACCAGTGTCCATGGGGCAAGTGTGCGCGACCATGAACGGATGGAATCGCGACACGTGAGCGTCTGGATCAAGGCCGCGCCCGAGGCGGTTTACTCGTTCGCCGCCGATCCGCACGACTGGCGGCGGTGGGCCGCGGGCCTCGCGGAGGGCGGGTTACGGCAGACCGCCGAAGGCTGGGTGGCCGATTCCCCGATGGGTCAGGTAACCGTCGAGTTCTCCCCGCCGAACGAGTTCGGCGTGCTCGACCACGTGGTAACGCTGCCGTCTGGGGAAGCGGTCTACAACCCGTTGCGGGTGATTCCCGGCGGGGTGGGCGCGGGGCGCTGTGAGGTGTTGTTCACGGTGCGGCGACGGATCGGGATGACAGACGAGGATCTCGACGCCGACGCGGCGGCGGTGGCCGCCGATCTTGACACGCTGCGGCGGCTGCTGGAGGACTAGCTCGTCGACCGGAAGGCGCCGAGGCCCAGCCACACTACGGTGCCTGCGGCCGCGGCGGCCAGCACGGACGGCGCTGCGCTGGTGGTCGCGACAGCGACGATCACCAGGACGATGAGACCGACCGCGAGCGCGAGCAGCTTGTACACCGGCCAGGCAACGCCGGCGATGCTGACTTCGTCGCGCACTGTCATAGGTTCACGATAGCTCGCAAGTAAGTTTTCGGGCAACCGAAACACCGGATCAGGGTGATCATGTGGTGGTCGTCCTAAGCTCGTTTTCATGCCACTTTCCGGAGAATACGAACCAAGCACGTCCGACTGGGCCCGCGAGAACGCCGAGAAGTACATAGAGTCCGGCGGAACCGAAGGCACGGAGTTGCAGGGCAAGCCTGTCATCTTGCTGACCACCATCGGAGCCAAGAGCGGGAAGATCCGCAAGACCCCGCTGATGCGGGTGGAAAGCGACGGCGAATACGCGGTCGTTGCGTCGCTGGGCGGGGCCCCGAAGCACCCGGTCTGGTACCACAACGTCAAGGCCAACCCCCGCGTTGAGTTACAGGACGGCCCGGTCACTAACGACTACGAGGCGCGGGAGGTCTTCGGCGACGAAAAGGCGACGTGGTGGGAACGGGCCGTGGCGGCCTGGCCCGACTACGCCAACTATCAGAAGAAGACCGACCGGCAGATTCCGGTGTTCGTCCTGACCCCGGTTAACTGAAAACCGCAGGTTGGTGGCACCATTGACCGGTGTCCGCTGAACTGAGCCAGAGCCCTCGCACGTCGCCGTTGTCCGCGGCCGACATTGACGAGGCGGCTCAGCGAATTTCCGGCGTGGTCGCGCACACGCCCCTGCAACTGTCCGAACGGCTGTCGGAGGCCACCGGCGCCACGGTCTACCTCAAGCGTGAAGACCTGCAGGCGGTGCGTTCGTACAAGCTGCGCGGCGCCCACAACCTGTTGATGCAGCTCTCCGAGGACGAGATCGCCGCGGGCGTGGTGTGTTCGTCGGCGGGCAACCACGCCCAGGGCTTCGCGATGGCGTGCCGGTCGATGGGCATTCACGGTCGGGTGTACATCCCTGCCAAGACGCCGAAGCAGAAGCGTGACCGCATTCGCTATCACGGACGCGACTTCATCGAGCTGATCGCCGTCGGCAAGACCTACGACGAAGCCGCGGCAGCCGCATTGGATGACGTCGCACGGACCGGCGCCACGTTGGTGCCGCCCTATGACGATCCGCGCACGATGGCCGGCCAGGGCACCATTGCCACAGAGGTTCTCGATCAGCTCGACGGTGAGCCGGATCTGGTTGTCGTGCCCGTCGGCGGCGGCGGATGCATCGCCGGCATCACGACGTATCTGGCCGAGCGGACGACCAGCACGTCGGTGCTGGGTGTCGAGCCCGCCGGGGCCGCGGCGATGATCGCCGCGCTGGCCGCGGGGGAGCCGGTGACTTTGGATCACGTGGATCAGTTCGTCGACGGCGCCGCGGTGAACCGGGCCGGCACTCTGACGTACGCCGCGCTGGCCGCCGCGGGGGACATGGTCTCGATCACGACGGTCGACGAGGGCGCGGTGTGCACCGCGATGATCGACCTGTACCAGAACGAGGGCATCATCGCCGAGCCTGCCGGCGCGCTGTCGGTGGCTGCCCTGATGGAGGCCGACATCGAGCCGGGGTCGACGGTGGTGTGTCTGATTTCGGGTGGCAACAACGACGTCTCTCGCTATAACGAGGTGCTCGAGCGTTCGCTGGTGCACCTCGGCCTCAAGCACTATTTCCTGGTCGACTTCCCGCAGGAGCCCGGCGTGCTGCGTCGCTTCCTCGACACCGTGCTCGGGCCGGGCGACGACATCACGCTGTTCGAGTATGTGAAGCGCAACAACCGGGAAACCGGGGAGGCACTCGTCGGCATCGAACTGAGCTCCGCTGCCGATCTCGAGGGACTGCTGGCGCGTATCCGAGCTTCCGACATTCAGGTCGAGGAGCTGGAGCCCGGCTCGCCGGCGTATCGCTACCTGCTCTAACGAGGGGTGACAACCGCCGTTCCGACCGCGACAGCGGCTTCAGCCAAGCGGTTGTCATAGGTGACGATGGACCGCAGGTCGGGTGCGGTCAGTGCGGCAGCAAGGTGAACCGCGTCGAGGGTGCGAAGTTCGGACGGCATCATGGTGGCCGCTGCGTCGAGCAATCTATTCGTCAGTGGCACCAGATCCAGCCGGCCGAGGACGCGACGTGCGTGTGCGACGCTGTCGATCGACTCCTGTCGCCCAACGACCCGAACCAGTTCGGTGCGGGCAAGAGCGGCGGTGAATCGTGTGTCAGCTCGAGACTCGTTCAAATAGATTGCGAGCGAGCGGGATTCAGATAAACCTGCATCAGCGTCCGTCAGCGCGCCAGCGTTGTAGCGCGGCGGAGGCGTCGAACCCGTAGTCGACCGGGGCCTCCTCGAGCAGATCCTCTGACGATGCGGCCGGAACGATCCGCGCCACCAAGCGGCCTCGCTCCTACGAATCCGATCGCGGGTGGCGGATAAGGGGTCACCATGCCCAGCAGCATGACCCGGGTGGGGTGATTCGCGGTAATCAGTTATCCACAGCCGAGGCGCCTGTGGATGGCGACTTGACAGTTCGCAGAATCGCGAAAGAATGCCCGTCCAGCCGTGTGCCTTTCGCCTCGACGGTGGGTTCGCCCCACGAAAGCACGACCTCGCCCGTGACCGGTACGTCGACGGCATCGGTGCCCAGGTTGCAGGCGATGGCCAGCGAGCCGCGGTGCATCACCACCCACCGCCGGTCCTCGTCGTCATCGACGCGCAGGTGATCCAGCCACGGGTCGGCCATCTCGGGTTCGTCGTGCCGCAACGCGATCAGCTGTTGGTAGATGCGACGCAGCCGCCCGTGCTCGCCCTCGTCGACCTCGGCCCAGTTCAGCTTGGACCGTCGAAACGTCTGAGGATCCTGCGGGTCGGGAATTTCGTCGGCGTCCCACCCGTGTTCGGCGAACTCCCGTCTGCGGCCATCGGCTGTCGCTCTGGCCAACTCCGGCTCGGGATGGCTGCTGAAGAACTGAAACGGCGATGACGAGCCCCACTCCTCACCCATGAAAAGCATTGCCGTATAGGGTGACCCGAGTGCCAGTGCCGCCTTCACGGCGAGCTGGCCGAAGGTTAGATTCTGCGACGGCCGGTCTCCGATGGCGCGGTTGCCGACCTGGTCGTGGGTCAACGTATACGCAAGCAGCCGAGTCGCGGGGATCTTCGCGTTGTCCAGCGGGCGCCCGTGCCGCCGGTGCCGGAACGACGAATAGGTGCCGGCGTGGAAGTAGCCGTTCTTCAGCGTCTGCGCCAACGCATCTACCGAACCGAAATCGGCGTAGTAGCCCTGCCGTTCACCCGACACCGCGGCGTGGATGGCATGGTGGATGTCGTCGTCCCATTGCGCGGTCATTCCCAGACCGCCTTGTTCGCGCGGTGTGATCAGCCGTGGATCGTTCAGGTCGCTCTCCGCGATCAGCGACAGCGGCCTACCCAACTCCTCTGCCAGTGCATCGGTTTCGGCGGACAACTCCTCGAGGATGTGTAACGCCGTGGTGTCGACCAGCGCGTGCACGGCGTCGAGCCGCAGGCCGTCGGCGTGGAAGTCGCGCATCCAGCGCAGCGCGCAGTCGAGGATATAGCGGCGCACCTCGTCGGCGTCCGCATCGGCGATATTGATCGACTCGCCCCACGGGTTGCTGCCCGACGACAAATACGGGCCGAACCTCGGCAAGTAGTTTCCCGACGGGCCAAGGTGATTGAAAACCGCGTCGAGGAGCACGCCCAAGCCACGCCGGTGGCATGCATCGATGAAACGCACCAGGCCGTCAGGTCCACCGTACGGTTCGTGCACCGCGTACCAGAGCACGCCGTCATAACCCCAGCCGTCTGTGCCGCCGAACGCGTTGACCGGCATCAGTTCGACAAAGTCGACACCCAACTCGACCAGATAGTCCAGCTTCTCGATCGCCGAGTCAAACGTTCCGTCCGGTGTGAACGTGCCGATGTGCAGTTCGTAGATCACCCTGCCCTCGATGGACTTACCCCGCCAATCGCCGTCGGTCCACGCGTCCGGCACCCACTGCCACACCTGCGAACGGCCATGCACACCGTCGGGCTGGCGCGGGGAGCGCGGATCGGGCAGCACGGTCGGGTCGTTATCGAGCACGAAGCCGTAGCGGGCATCCGGTCGAGCGTCGACCTCAGCGCGCCACCAGCCGTCGTCCGATCGGCTCATCGGGTACAGGGCGCCGTCGACGTCGAGGCGCACCCGCTCGGGTCGCGTCGCCCACACCGCGAACTCAGTCACCGGTGCGCTCCAACAGCACCACCGGAAGATCGGCGAACAGGTCGGCGGCTTGGACCTCGCCGCTGAATCGGCCGCTGCCGATTCGGTCGGTCCATACTCCATCGGGTAACGCCAAAGCGGTCTCGCCCCAGCCCGTTTCGGCCAGCCGCACGCTGTGCCGGGTGATCACCGCCAGCACGTCGGCGCCGCGAAGAAACGCCACCAGATGCTCGGCTGCCGGCCCCGTGGCCAGCACCGGCGTGTATCCACCTTCGGTGAAGCTGCCCAGACGCTCACGCCGCAGTCGCAACGCGGCCGTCACCACCCGAATCTTCGGATGGTTCAACGTTCTCAACGCCTCTCGCCGGGCCTGGTAGTTCACCGGCCGACGGTTGTCCGGATCGACCAGGCTGTCCTCCCACAACTCGGTGCCCTGATAGACGTCGGGCACTCCGGGCACCGTCAGCGCCAACAGTTTCTGGCCGAGAGCATCGCTTCGGGTGTGCTCGTCGAGCCGGGCCACCAGCCCGGCCAGCTCAGTGGCGACCGGGCCGTCCATCACCGCGTTGATCCAGGCGTGTACCCCGGATTCGAACTTCTCGTCAGGTTCGTTCCAGGACGTATGGGTGCCCGCTTCGCGGATGACCTTCTCGGCGTAGGCGTGCAGGCGGTCGCGCAACTCTGTGGTCACCGAACCGTCGGCCGGCCAGACGCCGAACATGTTCTGCAGCAGAAAGAGCCCGGTAGCCCGGTCCGGAGGTGGGTTGCGCCGCTCCCAAGCGCTGACGTACTCCGCCCACAGCGACGGCACCTGTGACAGCACGCCGATGCGGGCACGCACATCTTCGCCGCGTTTGGTGTCGTGGGTGGACAGTGCCACCATGGCCTGCGGCCACAGCCGGGCCCGCACTGCGGCGCGCTGGTGGAACTCCGCCACGCTTACACCGAAATGCTGCGGCTCGCCGCCAACCTCGTTGAGCGACACCAACCGGGCGTCACGGTAGAACAGGCAGTCCTCCATCGACTTCGCGGTCGCCGCCCCGCACAGCTGGTTGAATCGCACGGCGGCCTCGATGTTGACCGACAAAGCCGCAGCGACAACCGACAACGGTTCCGCCAATTCCGGTGACTCGTCGGCCGTTTCGGCGAGCGCGACCGGTAGCACCGAGGACAACGAGGGATAGTCGAACCGGTACACCCGAATATGACTGATCAGTGCGGCGACTGCGTCAGGTAATCGGGCGTCGTCGCTGCCGATGACGCGGCACAGCCGGCGCAGCTCGCTACCGAGGGTGTCAGTGACGGTTCCGGCCTTGAGTCGATGGGCCAATTCTGGCATCGCGTTGTAGTCAATACCGGCGGATTCCTCGAGCTGAGTGAGCGCCTGCTTGCCGGTGGGATCAACGAACAGGCCACCGATTTCGCGCAGCGCGTCGTAACCGGTGGTGCCGGCGACCGGCAGCATGGGGTCCAATGCCTCGTCGACGGCCAGAATCTTTTCGATCACGATCCACGCCTTCGGACCGACGAGCTCTCGCAGCCACACGAGATAGCCTGCGGGATCGGACAATCCGTCCGGATGGTCGATACGAACTCCGTCGACCAGACCTTCGTCGAACCAGCGCTTCACCTCGACATGGGTGGCGTCGAACACTGCGCGGTCCTCCTGGCGCAGCCCGGCCAGCGAGGTGATCGAGAAGAACCGGCGGTAGCCGCAAACGCCATTGCGCCAGCCGATCGGCTTGTAATGGCCGTTGTGCGGATATCCCGAAGGCACCGGATCGTCGTCGGAACCCAAGATCGGCAACACGATTCGGGCTTGAGGGTCGAGGTCCCAGTCGATATCGAAGAACGACGCATACGGTGAGTCGCGGCCGTACGTCAGTACGTCCCACCACCACCTGTTCTGCTCGGGTTTGTCGACGCCGACGTGGTTGGGCACGATGTCGACGATCAGGCCCATGCCGCGGGCGCGCGCCGCCGCCGCCAAGCGCTCCAGTCCATCCTGGCCGCCCAGCGAGGCCGACACGGTGGTCGGGTCGGTCACGTCGTAGCCGTGGGTCGACCCGTCGGCAGCGGTCAGAATCGGCGACAAATACAGGTGCGACACCCCTAATTCGTCAAGATAGGGCAGCAGCTCCTCAGCGTCGGCGAAGGTGAAGCAGTCACCGCGCATCTGCAGTCGATACGTCGACAGCACTTGAGAAGTCATGTATCAGGCGGTCTTACGAAGCAGCAGCAACGAGCGAGGTTGCAGCGGGATCTTCTCGCCTGCCGCAACCACCAGATCGATGGCGCCAGTCGGGTCCGCGGTGTCGATGTCGGCGGTCCACTGTTTGGCATATTTGGCCTTGGGCGCAACGAAATTCTGTACCTCGTCGTGTGCGTTGAAGCACAGCAAGAAGGAGTCGTCGACCACCCGCTCACCGCGTTCGTTGGGGGCGGTGATCGCGTCGCCGTTGAGGAAGACCGCGACACACTGGCCGATGCCCGTGCCCCAATCCTCGGGGATCATCTCCTTGCCTGCCGGCGTCAGCCATGCGATGTCGCGGGACTGGTCGCCGCTGCGGATGGGCTTGCCTTCGAAGAACCGCCTGCGCCGAAACACCGGATGGTTCTTACGGAACTGGACCACTTTGCGGGTGAATGTCAGCAGATCGGCATTGGTCTCGCATAGCGACCAGTCCATCCACGACATCTCGGAGTCCTGGCAATACACGTTGTTGTTTCCGCGTTGCGTCCTGCCCATTTCGTCACCGTGGGAGATCATCGGCGTACCCAGCGACACCATCAACGTGCCCATGATGTTGCGCATCTGCTTACCTCGGAGCGCGAGGATGTCGGGGTCGTCGGTGGGGCCCTCCACCCCGCAATTCCACGACCGGTTGTGGCTTTCGCCGTCGCGGTTGTCCTCGCCGTTGGCCTCGTTGTGCTTCTCGTTGTAGGACACCAGGTCGGCGAGCGGGAACCCGTCGTGGCAGGTGACGAAGTTGATGCTCGCGCTTGGCCGCCTGCCGGTGGCCTCGTAGAGGTCCGAGGAACCGGTCAGCCGCAAGGCGAACTCACCCAGGGTCGCGGGCTCACCCCGCCAGTAATCGCGCACAGTGTCGCGATATTTCCCATTCCATTCGGTCCACAAACCTGGGAAGTTTCCGACCTGATAACCGCCCTCGCCGATGTCCCACGGCTCCGCGATCAGCTTGACCTGGCTGACCACCGGGTCCTGTTGCACCAGATCGAAGAACGCCGAGAGCCGGTCGACGTCGTAGAACTCCCGGGCCAGTGTCGCCGCCAGGTCGAATCGGAACCCGTCGACGTGCATCTCCAATATCCAGTAACGCAGGGAGTCCATGATCAGCTGCAGGGTGTGCGGATGCCGGGCGTTGAGGCTGTTGCCGGTGCCGGTGAAGTCCTTGTAGTACCGCAGGTCGCCGTCGAGCAGCCGGTAGTAGGCGGCGTTGTCGATGCCGCGGAAATTGAGCGTGGGGCCGAGGTGGTCGCCCTCGGCAGTGTGGTTGTAGACCACGTCGAGGATGACCTCGATTCCGGCCTCGTGGAACGAGCGGACCATGGTCTTGAACTCCGCGACCGCCCCGCCGGCGTGCTTGTTCGCCGCATATTGGTAATGCGGCGCGAAGAACCCGAATGTGTTGTAGCCCCAGTAGTTTCGCAGTCCCAGGTCCAGCAGCCGGTGATCGTGAAGGAACTGGTGCACCGGCATCAGTTCGATCGCTGTGACGTTCAGCGACTTGAGGTGCTCGATGATCGCGGGGTGGCCGAGGCCGGCGTACGTGCCGCGGAGCTCCTCGGGGATGCCTGGATGGGTCTGCGTCATGCCCTTGACGTGGGCCTCGTAGATCACTGTCTCGTGGTACGGCGTGCGCGGTGCGCGGTCGGAGGCCCACTGGAAGAACGGGTTGATCACCACGCTGGTCATCGTGTGGCCCAGCGAATCGATCTTCGGCGGTGTGCCCCCGGAGGCCGGGTCGTCAGCCTCCAGGTCGTAGGAGAACAGCGCCTGGCTGAAGTCGAAGCCACCGTGATAGGACTTGCCGTACGGATCGAGCAGCAGCTTGCTCGGATCGCAGCGATGGCCGGCGGGCGGGTCCCACGGGCCGTGGACGCGGTACCCGTAGCGCTGACCCGGCGTAATGGTCGGCAGGTAGCAGTGCCAGACGTAACCGTCGACCTCGTCGAGGTTGATCCGCTCCTCGCTGCCGTCCTTGGCGATCAGGCACAACTCCACCCGGTCGGCCACCTCCGAGAACAGCGAGAAGTTGGTCCCAGCGCCGTCGTAGGTGGCGCCAAGGGGATAACTGGTTCCCGGCCAGACGGTGGGTACCCCTGCCGGCTCAGTCGACGACATCAGTCAACCCACCAGCCGGTGGCGGCGGCGATCTGACGTCCGAGTTCTCCTGTCATGGTGCGCATGTAAGTGGTCGAGATGTGGTGAGAGTCGTGATACAGCAACACGTTTCCCTCCACGGCGCGGCAGAAATCCTTGCGGCACACCGCATCGCTCATGTCGAGCGGCTTCAGCTGCGGGAACTGCGCGACGAAATCCAAGATGGGGTTGTAAGCCGACAGTACGACGGATCGCTTGATTCCGCAGGAGATCGCGTCACCGCCGTCTGCCAGGCAGTCGGCCGGGAAGTACGGCTCGCCGTTGCGCACCAGCCAGGGAGTATCGCGCATCGCCAGAATCGGAATGTTGTTGTCCGACAACGTCTGCCAGATGCCGATGTAGGTTCCCGGCATAACGTCGCCGGGTTTGATGTTCCATGGCCGGGTGGCTGTGGTGAAAACGTAATCCGGGTGGTCGGCGATGAGCTTGGCCATCACCCGCTCGTTCCATTCGTGGCACTTGGGGTATGGGCGGTTGTCGCCCATCACCAGCGGCACTTTCTCGGTGGTCAGCGGGCAGCCCATCTTCAGGTAGGTGACCACCTTGAAGCGGTGCAGCCGGCCCAGCAGATCCAGCGCGGTGATCCAGTGCTCGGCATGCGAGCCGCCGGCAAGCGCGATGGTCCGGGTGGCCGATTTGTCGCCGTAAGTGCAGTTGATCACGCCGATGTTGTCGAAGTCGCTGATGCAGCCGTCCTCGGTAGTTTGCGGAAGGTCCTTCTTGGCCTCGAGCACCGTCGGCCGCATCGGCAGCTTGGGCACCTTCGCGCGGTTGAGCAGCGCGCGGGCGCCGGGGTAATCGCGCGACGAAAGCCCCGAAAGCTCTTTGCCGTCCGCGCGCTCCACGGTGACGTGCTCGCGCCACGTGAACGATGTCGCCGTCAAAGCCACACCGAGCAGTGCGACCACCGAGCCCAGCACCATCGTCGGCCTGCGCAACCGCGACCGCAGCGGCACGACAGGGGCCGGAACCGCCGGCGTGCGATACCGGAGCGGATCCTCGACGTACTTGGTCGTCAACCACGCCAGCGCGCCGGAGACTGCCAGCACCCCCGCGCCCTCGAGGAAGCCGGCGCGGGAGTGCCCGGTGTAGGACAGCCAGAAGATCAGCAGCGGCCAGTGCCACAGGTACAGCGAGTAGGCCATCGCCCCGAGCGACACGAATGGTGTCGTCGCCAGCAGCCGGTTCGGGGCGGGCAGCCGGCCGCCGGTGTGCGGATCCGCCAGCCGGTTGGCGGCCGACAGGATGAACAGGATCGTGGCGCCGACCGGCACCAGCGCCCACGGTCCGGGAAACTCCTTGACGCCGTCGATCAGCGCGCCGCATGCCAGGATCGCCCCCAGTGACACCACCGCGACCGTCGTGCGCAGCCACATTGGCCAGCGAACGTAGGGCACCAGGGCGCCGATCAGCGCGCCCAGCAACAACTCCCACGCGCGGGCGAAGCTGTTGTAGTAGGCCGTCGCCTGATCAGCGTTGTGGGCGAAGATCGCATAGACGAACGACGCGATGGTCAGCGAGAAGAGCAGCACCACGAACGCGGCCCGCATGTGCTTATTGAACACACGGCGAAACAGGAAGGCGAACAAGAAGATCAGCGCCAAGAACGCGATGTAGAACTGGCCCTGCACCGACATCGACCAGATGTGTTGCAGCGGACTGACCGCCTCGCCGGCGCGGAGATAGTCCGACGCGGTGTTCGCAAGCTCCCAGTTCTGGAAGTAGCCGAGGCTCGCGAGGCTCTGGTCGGCAAACGTCTCCCATCGTGTCTCGGGCTGGATGAGGATCGTCAGCACCGCCGAAGCGGCGAGCACGACGACAAGCGCCGGCAGCAGTCGGCGAACGAGCCGCGTCACCTCCGGCACCGGCCACAGGGATGCGCCCGGCGTCAGCGCCGTACGCAGTAGACGACCGCCGAAGAAGAAACCAGACAACGCCAGGAAGACGTCGACACCACCGGAAACCCGGCCAAACCAGACGTGAAACACCGCGACGAGTGCGATGGCGATACCGCGCAGGCCGTCGAGATCGTGCCGGTAGAAACCCGATTTGCGGGTCCCCATGCTGGCATGC
Organism: uncultured Actinomycetota bacterium; assembly: GCA_963715885.1. Taxonomy (GTDB): domain Bacteria; phylum Actinomycetota; class Actinomycetes; order Mycobacteriales; family Mycobacteriaceae; genus Mycobacterium. Next base: position 127,115 of record CAVQSK010000014.1, on the reverse strand, counting down.
GGGGCTGGTCCCGGAACGGTGACGGGCGCCGGCCGGGGAGGGGCGAGGGTCATCATGGTCGACGGATAATCTACCGAAGGTGCCCTCGTTGACGCCCGCCGAGATCAGCGCGATCGACGCCGCCCACGTCTGGCATCCCTACAGCACCGTCGGGGCCGAGGCGCTGGCTCCCGTGGTGGCGGTCGGTGCCCGCGGAGCATGGCTGACGGTTATGCACGACGGGCGCCCGGTCGAGGTGCTCGACGCGATGGCCTCATGGTGGACCGCCATCCACGGGCACGGCCATCCGGTGCTCGACGCGGCCATCACCGACCAGCTCGCCACCATGAACCACGTCATGTTCGGCGGGCTCACCCACGAACCCGCCGCCCGGCTCGCACAGCTGCTGGTCGACATCACCCCAGCCGGGCTGGACACCGTCTTCTTCTCCGACTCCGGGTCGGTCTCCGTCGAGGTTGCCGTCAAAATGGCGCTCCAGTACTGGCGCAGCATCGGCCGCCGCGACAAGCACCGGATGATGACCTGGCGCGGCGGCTACCACGGCGACACCTTCACGCCGATGAGCGTCTGCGACCCCGACGGCGGCATGCACTCGCTGTGGACCGACGTGCTCGCACATCAGGAATTCGCGCCGCAGGTGCCGACCGAATACGACCCTGCCTACAGCGAGGTCTTCGCAAAACAGCTCGCCGAACACGCCGACGAGCTTGCCGCCGTCATCGTCGAACCGGTCGTGCAGGGGGCGGGCGGCATGCGGTTTCACGATCCGCGCTATCTGACCGACCTGCGTCAGGCCTGCAACCGCCACGACGTACTGCTGATCTTCGACGAGATCGCCACCGGCTTCGGCCGCACGGGCGAGCTGTTCGCCGCCGACCACGCCCGGGTCAGCCCCGACATCATGTGCGTGGGAAAGGCGCTCACCGGCGGCTACATCACGCTGGCCGCAACGCTGTGCAGCCGCGAGATCGCACACACCATCAGCACCCACGAACCCGGCGCGTTGATGCACGGCCCGACGTTCATGGCCAACGCGCTGGCGTGCGCGGTCGGGGTGGCGTCGGTTGAGCTTCTGCTCGGCGGAGATTGGCGGTCCTGGGTACGCGCGATCGAGGCGGGGCTGCGCGACGGGCTGGCACAGGCCGCCTCGCTGCCGGGCGTCGCGGATGTGCGCGTGCTGGGGGCGATCGGTGTGATCGAGATGGACCGGGCGGTCGACCTGCAGGTGGCGACGCCGCTCGCGCTGGAGCACGGCGTTTGGCTGCGCCCGTTCCGCAACCTCGTCTATGTCATGCCGCCGTACGTCTGCTCGCCGGAGGAGCTCACGCAGATCTGCTCCGCGATGGTCGGCGTCGCCCGTGCGTTAACCTGAACGGCGTTCAAGTTCGCGCGATGAGCCTCTTGGGCGAAGAGCGAACGGCACGGAAGGAGCATCGGGTGCCACGCATAGGTCTTTCGCCGCTGGCCTGGCTCCACGAGGTCGAGCGGCAGCGGCGCACCGCCGGCCTGCGGCGCTCACTGCTCACTCGTCCCCCCGTCGGCGCCGACCTGGACCTGGCATCCAACGATTACCTCGGCCTTTCGCAGCATCGCGCCGTGATCGACGGCGGAGTGGCCGCGCTGCGCACCTGGGGCGCCGGATCGACCGGGTCGCGGCTGGTCACCGGCAACACCGAACTCCATGAAGGCTTCGAGAACGCGCTGGCGGATTTCGCCGGTGCCGAGTCGGCGCTGGTGTTCTCGTCCGGGTACACCGCCAATCTCGGCGCGGTGGTCTCGCTGTCCGGGGCCGGTTCCCTGCTGGTGTCGGACGCCCTCACCCACGCGTCGCTGGTGGACGCGTGCCGACTGTCGCGGGCGCGGGTGGTGGTGACGCCGCACCGCGACGTCTCCGCCGTCGAGGCGGCGTTGGCCGCGCGCGACGAGGAGCGCGCCGTCGTGGTGACCGATTCGGTGTTCTCCACCGACGGGGTGCTGGCCCCGCTGAGGGCCCTGCTTGACGTGTGCCGGCGGCACGGCGCGCTGCTGATCGTCGACGAGGCGCACGGGCTCGGGGTCCGGGGGACCGGGGGCCGCGGCCTGCTGCATGAGGTCGGTTTGGCCGGTGCGCCCGATGTGGTGATGACGACGACGCTGTCGAAGGCGCTTGGCAGCCAGGGTGGTGTGGTGCTGGGTCCCGCGGCGGTGCGCGACCACCTCATCGACGCCGCGCGGCCGTTCATCTTCGACACCGGGCTGGCTCCTGCGGCAGTCGGTGCAGCGTGGGCTGCCCTGCGCGTGTTGATCGAAGAGCCATGGCGTGCACAGGCGGTGCTTCGTCACGCGGAGGCCCTGGCCCAGATGTGTGACGTCGCCGAGCGCCCGGATTCGGCTGTGGTGTCGGTGATCCTCGGCGAGCCGGAGGTGGCGCTGGCCGCCGCGACCGCGTGCCTCGACCGCGGTGTCCGGGTCGGCTGCTTCCGCCCGCCGACGGTCCCGGCGGGCACATCGCGGCTGCGACTGACGGCGCGGGCATCGCTCTCCGATGACGAAATGTGTTTGGCACGCGAGGTTCTCACGGAAGTGCTGTCGGCGGGCCGGAGCCGCCCGGCCGGCGACATCCAGACACAGTGAGCGTTCTCGTCGTCACTGGGACCGATACCGGCGTCGGCAAGACGGTGGCGACCGCGGCGCTGGCGTGTCACGCCCGGCTGGCGGGCATCGATGTCGCGGTGTGCAAACCTGTGCAGACCGGCAGCGCGGACGGCGACGACGACCTCGGCGAGGTAGGCCGGTTGTCGGGGGTTACTGAATTACACGGCTTCGCAAGGTTTCCCGAGCCGCTGGCACCCGTCGCTGCTGCCACGCGTGCCGGCATGGCTCTGCCAACGCTGGCTGACCTGACGGCGTGGGTGCGTGACGTCGACGCGCCGGAGCGGCTGACGCTGGTGGAGGGCGCCGGTGGCCTGCTGGTCGAGCTGGGCCAAGGCGGGGTGACGCTCCGCGACCTCGCGTCCGATCTGGCCGCGCCGGTGCTGGTGGTGGTGGCACCGGGATTGGGCACGCTGAACCACACGGCGTTGACACTGGAAGCGCTTGCATTGCAAGATATTTCATGCGCTGGGCTGATAATCGGCGCGTGGCCACGCGAACCGAGCGTTGCAGAGTCGGGCAATCGCGACGCGCTGGGCGGGCTGGCGCCGGTGCGCGCGGTGCTGCCGGCAGGGGCGGGTTCATCGAGTGCCGCCGACTTCGAACCGATGTGCGCGGCCGCGTTCGACCCGCAGTGGGTCGCGGGCCTGGTGTGACATGGTTCACTCCGTCGAGCTGGTCTTCGACCCGGACACCGAGGCGGCGGTCCGGCACGTCTGGGACGAGTTGCGCGATGCCGGGATTCCCAGTCAGGCGCCCGCGAGCCGGCCGCATGCCACGCTGACCGTCGCCGAGCGGATCGATCCCGTAGTGGACTTGCAGCTGCGGTCGTTGGTGGCTCGTTTTCCATTCGCGTGCCGGATCGGCGCGCCGTTGGTGTTCGGCAGGGCCAAGGCGGTGCTCGCGCGGTTGGTGGTGCCGACGAGTGAGCTGCTGGACTTGCACTCCGAGGTGCACCGGCTGTGCCTGCCGCACCTGCAGCCCTGCCCGATGGGTAACGCATTTCCCGGCCAGTGGACGGCGCACGTCACGGTGGCCCGACGCGTCATGCCCCACCAGTTGGGCAGGGCGGTGCGGATTGCGGGCAAGCCGCCCGAGATCGAGGGCAGCGCTGTCGGGTTGCGTCGCTGGGACGGCGAATCCAAGCGCGAGTATCCGATCAGTTGATCGATGCCCCAACCTTCTTGGGCACGCACATGCGCCACCCTTCGATCACCAGCTCGCGCAGTTCCTCGAGATCGATCGTGGCCAGCTGGACGTGAATCCAGTTGTATCTCATGTCCGATTCGCGCGGCAGCATGAACTTGTCGGGCTCGGCGGCCACCATCGCGGCCCGTTCTTCTTTGGGGAAGGCGACGCCCATCACCGTCTCGTCGCGCGAAAACGCGACATAGACGATCTGGCCCACCCGGAACTTGATCTGGTCGCGCACCACCACCTCGTACGACCTGGGCAGGGTCGAGGTGATGCGCCGCACCTCGTCGACGGTGATCATGTCCGAGACGATAGCCGGGCCGTCCGACAAAACTTCGCGACGGCAAGCCTAGAGGGCCCGCGGGCGATCCCCCCGGGGATCGTGTCGGAGGCCAATTCATTGCGGGCCCGGCCGTTGGCGGCCAGGTCGTCTCCGCGGGCCACATGTTGGATGACACCGCCCCGGATCGGCTTGTCATCGCCACGGGTCAGGGGGATAACAGACTCTAGAAGGCTGGACCGCTACCAGGGGAGCCATATGCCGAGTGACGGGAGGAGGGTCAGTAGCGAGTCGCCGGTGCGGCTCGAAGTCCGACTGCTCGGTGCAGTCGAAGTCATCTTGGACGGCTGCCGTCTTGGCGCCTTCAACTCGCTTCGCTTGCAGCGGTTCCTGGCGTTGCTCGCGTTGCGGAGAGCCGCACAGCACCGCTCACGACTCGCGTTCGAACTCTGGCCTGACTCCGACGAACGTCAGGCCCGGACCAACCTCAGAAAGCTGCTGCATGACCTCCGCCACTCCCTGCCCGACATCGGCGAGTTCGTCCAGATCGACAACGAGATCGTGCGGTGGATTCCGACGGGGCCGAGCGAAGTCGACGTGCTGAGGTTCCGCGACGCCATCGCTGCCGGCGATCTCGAACTGGCGGCGCGCTGGTACACGGGCGACCTCCTTCCCGCTTGCTACGACGACTGGGTCATGGACGAGCGAGCGAAGCTTCGAGCCAAGGCGCACGGGGTCCTGGTGCGGCTGAGAGACGAGGCTGCCGCGCGCGACGACCACGAAGCGACGATCAGGCATGCCCAGACCATCATCGACCTGGAGCCGACCGACGAAGTGGCAGTTCGGGTCCAGATGGAAGCACATCTCGCGCTCGGCGACAGAGGCGCGGCGCTGCGCTCCTACCACCGGTACGCGGAGGTGCTCCAGCGTGAGCTGGCGGTGGAACCGGGCGAGGCCATCAGTGCGATGTACCGACAGCTTCGGGCCTACACACGAACCCGCCAGCAACCGCACGGTGAGGGCGTGACGCCGGTCGCCGACGTGCCGTTCATGGGCCGTGACCTCGTTCTGGACCGGCTCAACCAGGCATGGAACACAGCGCGGGAGGGGAGGGCACATCTCGTGTTGGTGTCCGGCGAAGCGGGAATCGGGAAGTCCCGTCTCGCTCTGGAGCTGGGACGGCGCGTTCGAGCCGAGGGGCACGTGGTGGCTTCGGCTCGTGCGTACGAGGCGGCGGGCAGACTGCCGTGGGGCCCAGTCGTCGACCTGCTGCGATCGGATGCTCTCCGGAGCCACATCGACACGCTGGGCACCGTCTGGAGGGCCGAGCTCGCTCGTCTCCTGCCCGAGCTCCTTGAGTCTTCCCAGCCACCCGCACCGAGCCGCTCGGGCGATCTGGCTCAGCGCCATCGGCTGTTCGATGCAGTGGGCAGGGCCATCGTCGGCGACCGCCCGCGTCTGCTGATCATGGACGATCTGCAGTGGTGTGACGCCGAGACCATCGAACTGATCGGTTTCGTCATCCACTCCGCACAGACGGCACCGGTCCTGATCGTGGGCACTGTCCGCTCCGAGGAGATCCCAGAGCAGCATCCCCTCGTCGGACTCGTCAATGCGTTGGGCCACGACAAGGCCGTGACCACCGTGCCACTCGACCGGCTCGACAAAGCCACGACAGCGACGCTCGCTGCTCGGCTCCGCAATGCCGACACGATCGATCCCGAACTGGCGGAACGACTCTGGGTGGAGACCGAGGGCAACCCCCTCTTCGTCATCGAGGTACTTCGAGCCGGGATCTCCCTCGAGGTGAGTCAGACGGCGCTCACTCCCACAATGCGGGCAGTGCTGGGCGCTCGACTGGGCCAACTCCCTGACGGCGCTCGGCGGTTGGCCGAGGTGGCGGCGGTCATCGGTCGGCCCTTCTCGGTCGGTCTGCTGGTCTCGGCAACGGGGATCGGTGAGCCAGAGCTGGTCGACAGTCTCGACGAGCTCTGGCGTCGACGGATCATCCGCGATCAGGGGCTTACGTACGACTTCAGCCACGACAAGCTTCGGGCGGTGGCCCTGGAGATGCTCAGTCCCGCTCGTCGGCGTCAACTCCACCGGGTCGTCGCCGAAGCGATCGCGGTCGAGTTCCACAACGACCTTGACGCGGCCAGCACACAGCTCGCCGCACACTACGACCGGGCCGGCATGGTCGAACCAGCCATCGATGCCTACCACGTGGCCGGAGCACGAGCGGTGGCGGTGTCGGCCCTCGACGAAGCGGTCACCATGTTCCGGCGAGCACTCGCACTGCTCGCTGAGTTGCCACAGTCACCCGCTCGTGATGCCCTCGAACTCGACATCCGAATCGCCCTCGGCTCACCCCTCGTCGCCCTCGAGGGCTACGGCTCCCAAGGAGCGCACCAACTCTACGAGCGAGCCCTTTCGCTCTGCCGCAAGCTTCACCGAGCCGTGGATCCCCCAATTCTCCGCGGTCTCGGCCTCGCCCGGCTACAGGGTTGCCGTTTTGACGAGTGCAGCGAGCTCGGCCAGGCTCTCGTCGACCACGAGAGTCATGATCCGATCGCTCGGACTGAGGGTCTGTATCTCCTTGGCGTGAGCGCCTTCTGGCGGGGTGATCTGGCGAGGGCCCGTCAGTACCTCGAAGGCGCGATCGACGCCTTCGACGTCTCCCATCGGGACCAACATCTGGCGTTGTACGCCCAGGACCCGAAGGCGGTCTGCCTCGTACGCCTGGCGTGGGTCGACCTGTGGGCGGGAGACCCCGACCGGGCCGATGAAAGGGCCCGATCGGCTCTCGAGCTGGCCGCCGATCTCGACCATTTCATGACGCGGTGGTACGTCCTCACCTATGCGGCGATCATCGCGGCCGAATCCGAGGATCTCGTCCGCCTCGCCGAGCTGCTCGGCGAGGCTGAGCTCCTGGGCAAGCGCCTTCCGATGCGCTACCTCATGATCGTCGGGAACGCCCTCCGGGGCTGGCTGGACGTCTGCGAAGGATCACCCGGGGGCATCGAGCGGATTGTGCGATCGGTGGCGCGCTCGCGCACCGAGGGCGAAAGCCTCCACCTGACCTACACCCTCCTGCTTCTTGCTCGAGCTCGTGGCCTGGCCGGTGAGCTCTACGAAGGACGCGCGGCGACGCGCGAGGCGCTCTCGTTGTCACATCGCCGTAACCAGCGCTATCTCGAGGCTGAGCTGTGGCGAGTGGACGGTGAGCTGGCCTATCGCAGCGGAGCACCCGGAGCCGCCGCGTCGCTGCGGAGAGCTGTCGAGGTCGCCGACGCCCAAGGCGCGAGCTGGTTGGAGCTTCGGGCTCTCCACTCCTTCGCCCGTGGATACCCCGATGATCAGGCGTTGCGGGAGCAGCTCGCGGACCTCGTCGAGACGATCCCTTCGGGCCACGATCTGCCTGCGTTCCGGGCGACAGCCGGTCTTCTGAACGAGTCCGGCTGAGAGGGAACGCTTCGGGAACGCCTGCGCGTGCATCCTTGGCGATAGATAGACCGGAGGAGCACGCCATGAGCGACACGATCAAGGGGTTGACCGAGACGGTGCGGGGTCGCGTCATCGTCGCTTCGGATCCCGACTATGACGACGCCCGTGCCGTCTACAACGCCATGCACGACCGCAGGCCCTACGCCGTCGTCCAGTGCACGGATTCAGCCGACGTGATGGCCGTGGTTGCCGCTGCCCGCGACCGCGGCGTCGACCTCGCCATTCGGGGCGGCGGCCACAGCGTTCCCGGTTTCGGCACGGTGGACGACGGGCTCGTCATCGACCTATCGCCCATGAAGGCCGTGCGGGTCGACCCGAACAAAAGGGTCGCCCGGATCGGGGGCGGCGCGACCCTGGGGGATGTCGACCACGCGACATACCCGTTCGGCCTGGCCGCGCCCGGCGGAATTGTCTCCACCACCGGGGTCGCTGGTCTCACGCTAGGTGGCGGCATCGGCTACCTCACCCGCAGTGTGGGGCTCTCCATCGACAACCTGCTCTCGGCCGATGTCGTGCTCGCCGATGGCCGGCAGGTCACGGCCAGCGACTATCAGAACGAGGATCTGTTCTGGGCGCTGCGCGGCGGCGGCGGCAACTTCGGTGTCGTCACCAGCTTTGAGTTCCAGCTCCACGAGGTCGGTGATGTCGTGGCCGGCCCGCTGTTCTACGACTACGACGACTCCACGGCGGTCCTGGAGTGCTACCGGTCCTTCATCAACGAGGCGCCCGAGCAGCTCGGATGCTTCTTCGGCTGGCAGATCGCGCCTCCGCTGCCGTTCATTCCCGAAGACCGGGTGGGGGATCTGTTCTGCGTGCTGGTCACGTGCTGGAACGGTCGCCATCAGGAGGCCGAGCAGGTGCTCCGGCCACTCCGCGAAGTCGCCGAGGTGCAGGCGGAGCAGGTCGAGGTGGTGCCGTTCCCGGCCATCCAGAGCGCCTTCGACGATCTCGTCCCGAGGGGCATGCAGAACTACTGGAAATCGGACTTCGCCACCGAACTCACCGACGAGGCGATTGCCGCTCACGTCCAATACGGCCATAAGACGCCCAACGTGAGCTCGTCCATGCATCTCCACCCGATCAACGGCGCGGCGCAGCGCGTCGGCGCCGACGAGACCGCCTTCGGACACCGGGAGAAGAGCTTTGCGCCGGTGATCGTCGGGATCTGGCCGGACCCCGCCGACAACGAGGCCAACACCAAGTGGGTGAGGGACTACTACGCAGCCATTCATCCCCACTCAGGCAGCGAAGGAGGCTACATCAACTTCATGTCAGGTGACGACGACCACCGGGCCGCCGACAACTACGGCGTCAACTACGAGCGGCTCTGCGCGGTGAAGGCGGCGTATGACCCGGACAACCTCTTCCACGTCAACCAGAACATCGCTCCCGCGAAGGGGAGGTGAGCGCGATGACCAGAACCCTGTCGACGCCAGGAGCAGGCCAAATACCTTGGGAACCTAACAGCGCGCTGATCGACGCCGCGCGCGAGATCGCTCCAATCATCCGGGAGCACAGCCAGGAAGCAGAGCGGGAACGACGCCTGTCCCAGCCAGTCTTGGACGCATTGCGCGAGACGGGTCTCCTGCGAATGACAACGCCCCGTTCACTCGGGGGGTTGGAGACCGACCCCGTCACCCGCGCCCTCGTCGGTGAGGAAATCGGTCGCCACGACTCGGCTGCGGCGTGGACCCTGGAGAACCCTTTGGACTGGGCCTTCTTCTGTTGCCGTCTCCCCAACGAGGGAGCCGAGGAGATCTACCGCGACGGACCGGACGTCCTGATCGCGGCGCAGTTCGGCCGCCCGCTCAGAGCGACGTCGAGCAACAGCGGATACCGCATCTCCGGGCGAGCCCCCTTCGTCAGCAACTGCCATGACGCCGACTGGATCTCGTCGACGGTCCTCGTGGACGAGGACTCCGCCGCCGGTGAGCCCGAGATGCGCATGGTCTACTTCCCCCGCGGCGGGTGCGAGATCATCGATACCTGGGACGTCATGGGGATGCGTGGCACGGGCAGCCACGACATCTCGGTGACCGACGTGTACGTGCCCAAGTCCAGGACCTTCCCGATGGAGCCGGACTTCGAGCCGGGATCGCACTATCGGGGCCCGCTGTATCGACTGCCGGTGGTGGGCGCGGCGGCGTCTGGCATCCCGACGCCGATGCTGGGGGTGGCGCGGCGAGCCCTCGACGAGGTCACCGAACTCGCCCGGACCAAGACCCCGGTGGCATCAAGCGGCCTCCTGAAGGAACGCGCGTCGGCCCAAGTCCAGCTCGGCCGAGCGGAGGCCATCCTGCGCTCAGGGCGCCTGTTGCTTCTCGACACCCTGAGTGAAGCGTGGCAGAGGTGCATCGAAGGCGAGACGCACTCACTGGAGCAGAAGGCGGACCTCCTGCTCGCCATGGCCCACGCGATGAGCAGCGCCGTCCAGGCGGTCGAGCTCGCATGCACCATCGCGGGAACGACAGCGTTTCGAGCCACCAGCCCCTTGGAACGTTGCTTCCGGGATGTCCAGACGATGAGACATCATGTCTTCGCCTCCGAGCAACGCTATGGAACCTTCGGACAAGTGTGTTTCGGCGTTCCACCGGACTTCCCCGTGGTTGCCTTCTAGCGCTTCCTTGACATCAATGAGCACGTGCCAAAGCACTTAGTCGAGCAGGACGGATTTCCAGGGACATCTCGATTGGTTGCGTCATTGTTTGATGACATTATTCTCGGCGCAGCTGTGAGCTGCGATCCCGTCGACAAGCAGGCGCAGCCCGAACGCGAAGCGGGCGCTCGGATCCTCTGAGAGCACCGACTGCTCGTCGGGCAGCTCGGCGCCGGCCGCGTCCCACTGCAGCCGTGACTGCTCGTCGGCGGTGAAGCCCAGCACGTAGTACACGACAGTGCGGGCGGCCAGTTCGGCGTGCGCGGATTCGACGCCGGCCTCGGCCGCCGCGGTGGCCAGTCGGCCCAAAATCTGTGCCATCGCCTCCGATTGCCCGGCGGCGAAGCTCGCCGACACCAGCTCCGCGCCGTCGGTGTGCGACAACAGGGCATCGCGAAGGCGTCCACAGATGCCCGTAATGCGGTCGCGCCAACCGGCGGGCACATCGTCGACGGATGCCAGGATCCGGTCGGCCACGGCGCCGAGGAGCTGCTGCTTGTTGGCAAAGTGCCAGTACAGCGCGCCGGGGGAGACGTCGAGCTCCCGGGCCAGCCGCCGCATCGTCAGGTCGGCGATCCCATAGCTGTCCAGCAGCGTCGTCGCTGCTTCGAGCACATCCCGTTTGTGGAGCTGCACCTCAGTACCCTAACCTGAACGGCGTTCAAGTTTGAGGCCGATGAGCTCTTGGGCAAAGAGCATCGATGGAGGGCGACGGGTGAGCGACATTCTGGCGGAGGCGCGCGAGCAGGTTCTGGAGCGCGGTGAGGGCCTCGACCAGAGACAGACGCTGCGGGTGCTGCAGCTGCCCGACGACCTGCTCGACGAACTGCTGGCGCTGGCACACGAGGTGCGCATGGCATGGTGCGGACCCGACGTCGAGGTCGAAGGCATCATCAGCCTCAAGACCGGCGGCTGCCCGGAGGATTGCCACTTCTGTTCGCAATCAGGGCTTTTCGCGTCGCCCGTGCGCAGCGCGTGGCTTGACGTCCCGAGCCTGGTGGAGGCTGCCAAGCAGACCTCGAAGACCGGCGCGACCGAGTTCTGCATCGTCGCCGCGGTGCGCGGCCCCGACGAGCGGCTGCTGGCGCAGGTGGCCGCGGGCATCGAGGCGATCCGCAACGAGGTCGACATCCAGATCGCCTGCTCGCTGGGCATGCTTACGCAAGAGCAGGTCGAGCGGCTGGCCGCGATGGGCGTGCACCGCTACAACCACAACCTGGAGACCGCCCGCTCGTTCTTCACCAACGTCGTCACCACCCACACCTGGGAAGAGCGCTGGGACACCCTGCGGATGGTCCGCGAGGCCGGCATGGAGGTGTGCTGCGGCGGCATCCTCGGCATGGGTGAAACCTTCGAGCAACGCGCGGAATTCGCCGCCGACCTCGCCGAGCTCGATCCTCACGAGGTGCCGCTGAACTTCCTCAACCCGCGACCGGGCACGCCGTTCGGCGACCTCGACGTGCTGCCCGCTTCCGAGGCGTTGAAGGCGGTGGCCGCGTTCCGCCTCGCGCTGCCGCGCACAATGCTGCGATTCGCCGGTGGCCGGGAGATCACGCTCGGCGACCTCGGGGCCAAGAAGGGCATCCTCGGTGGCATCAACGCCGTCATCGTCGGCAATTACCTGACCACGCTGGGCCGGCCCGCAGAGACGGACCTGGAACTGCTCGAGGAGCTGCAGATGCCCATCAAGGCGCTCAACGCCAGCCTGTAGCCGTGAGCGCTGCCAAGTTCAACGTCTACACTGGCGAACCCGCCGGTGGCGCCACACCGGCCGCGGCTCAACTCGGCTTGGAACCGCCAAGGTTCTGTGCGGAATGCGGCCGCCGGATGGTTGTGCAGGTGCGTCCCGACGGGTGGTGGGCCAGGTGCTCCCGCCACGGGGAGCTGGACTCGAAGGATCTTGACAAGCGGTGAATGAAATTGCGCCACCGCGTATTTCGCGTCGCAGCGCGGTGGTGATCGTGGTGGCCGGCCTCGCGGTGGCCGGCGCGGCGGTCGGGGCACTGTGGGCGTGGCTGGCACCGCCAATCCACGGTGTGGTCGCGCTGACGCGCGATGGCGAGCGCATCCGCGCCTACCTGGGCAACGAGGCCGACCACTTCTTCATCTCGGCGTTCTTGGTCGTCGGCATGTTGGGCGTGATGGCGGTGGTCGCGGCCGTGCTGACATGGCAGTGGCGGGCCCACCGCGGCCCGGTGATGGTGCTGGCGCTGACCATCGGGGCAGCGGCCGCCGCCGGGGCAGCTGCGGGCGTCGGCGCAACGCTCGTGCACTGGCGGTACGGGACGATCGACGTCACCGCCGCGCCGATATCTCCCGACCATCGCGTGCATTACGTCGTCGACGCGCCCGCGGTGTTCTTCGGGCACTCGCCGTTGCAGATCGCCGCGACGGTGCTGTTTCCCGTCGCGATCGCGGCGTTGGTCTATGCGCTGATGGCGGTGTCGACGGCGCGCGACGACCTGGGCGCCTGGCCACCGGTGGACGAGCCGGTGCTCGGCCCGCCGGTCACAACGGAGAGCGCTCTACCGTCCGCCCCGTCATGACCTGGGCGGCGATCTTGACCAGCCGCGCCATGCCGACATAGGTCATCGGGTTCAACAGCGTCGGCCACTTCGTGCGCACCAGGTGCTCGGAGACCGGCTTGCCGTTGAACCGGTCGGTCAGCCAGCGCAGCGTCATCGGCGCCGAGAAGGTGTGCAGCAGCATGTGCTCGCTGAACATGTCCCGGTGGTAGGTGACCGACGCTCCGCCGGACCGATAGGTGTCGGTCAGCTCGTCGATGTCCTCGACCGCGACGATGCGATCGTGCACCGCCTGCACGATCAGCACCGGTGGCGTCGGCACGGCCGTGCCCAGCCTGATGCTGTCGAACACCTGCCGTACTTCGGGCATGTCGAGGATCTCGTTGAGCGGCCGGTCGACCAGCTTGCCCATATCCATGCCCATCAGCCGCCACACGGCATGGGCCGTGGTCATGTTCTCCACCCGCAGCAGCATCGCCTTGCCCTCGTCGGTGGCGTGCTGCTGGATGATGCGGTCGAGCTCGGGATAGACGTGTGACAGCGCGGCCACCACCATCGCAGGCAGCCCGGCATAGAAGCTGCCATTGAGGCGGCGGAACGCGTGGCCAAGATCCGCGACCGGCGATCCCAGGACGGCGCCGACGATGTTCAGATCGGGGGCGTACGAGCCGCTCGTCTCGGCGGCCCACGCGGTGGCCAGGCCACCGCCGGAGTAGCCCCACAGCCCGATCGGTGCCGACGGCGACAGGCCCAGCTGCTCGGAGCTCAGCGCGGCGCGCAGCCCGTCGAGAATGCGGTAACCGGGCTCGTACGGCGTCCCCCATGCCCCGTGGGGTCCTTCGTGGTCGGGGACGGACACCGCCCAGCCCTCGGCCAGCACCGCGGAGATGAGGAAGAATTCGAACTGCGCGATCGCGCCGGCGGCCAGCGCCCGTCGCCTTAGCGCATACGACGGGAAGCAGCGTGACGTCACCGCGTCGATGGCGCACTGGTACGACACCACCGGGGTCACCTTCTCCGGTCCACGCTCTGCGGGCGCGATAACCGTCGTGACCGTCGCCTCGGGCGCGCCGGTCATGTCAGTGGTGCGGTACAGCAGTTGAGTGGCGGTGAACTTCTGCGGGATCAGTCCGAGAAATGCCACCTCGACGTCGCGGCTGCGCAGGACGGTCCCCGGAGTCGCGTGCTGAAAGCCGGGCGGCGGGTCGTAGAACGGGTCATCGATTGGGAGCTGCGGGCGAGTGCCCCGCGCGAGCTCTTCGTGCGGTGTAGTCCCGATCCACTCGGCACCAGTTGCTGGCGCGACGCTGCCCAGATCCATCCGGCCATTCTTACTTAAGAAAGCGTTAAGAATCCAGCCGACTCACCCGGGCGGGCGTAACGCTGCGAATTCGTCGGTGACCCGATAGCGCGCGTCCGTGAAGCGGTACAGCGCCGCCGGGCGGCCACCGCTGCGGCCGGAGCGCGCGGTGGTGCCTGTGCGGGTGATGACATTTCGCCGTTCCAATACGCGCTGCAGGTTGGTCGCGTCGACCTGGTAGCCCAGCGCGGCGCTGTAGATATCGCGCAACGTGGACAGCGCGAATTCCGTTGGCGTCAAGGCAAACCCGATGTTCGTATAGGACAGTTTCGCCGCGAGCCGGGTGCGGGCGTGCTCGACCATCGGACCGTGATCGAAGGCCATCGGCGGGAGATCGCTCACTGGATGCCAGCGGGTGTCCGGCGGCAGCTCGGGGGTCGCGGGGGAGGGCACCAGGCCAAGGAACGTCGATGCGATGGTGCGGACGTCCGGGACGCGGTCCGGATCGGAGAACACAGCCAGCTGCTCGAGGTGAGCAAGTTCACGGAGGTCGACTTTCTCGGCTAGTTGGCGCCGGACCGAGTTGGTCAGATCCTCGTCGTCACGAAGCCGGCCGCCCGGCAATGACCACTTTCCGCGTTCCGGATCGCGTGCACGCTGCCATAACAGCACGTTAAGGCCCGGTTTACGGGGTTCGCCCTCGGAGTTAGGGCCTCGAACCTGGAACACGACGGCGAGCACCTCGTGGGCGGTGCTACTATAGGACATGTTTTCGATTATAAGTCGAAAACTTCGACGGGGATTGAGGAGTCGGCGATGACGGTTCTGGATCGCATGCCCTCGGACGATCTAGCTGCGCGGATCAAGGACGGCCCTGGCGGTTATTCCGGCGTCGACGGTGACGAGGAATGGGCCGCTGAGGTGCGCCGCCTGGTCAAGTTGCGCGGCGCGACGCTGCTGGCGCACAACTACCAGCTGCCGGCCATCCAGGACGTCGCTGACCATGTCGGTGACTCGCTGGCGCTATCGCGGATTGCCGCCGAGGCACCCGAGGACACCATCGTGTTCTGCGGCGTGCACTTCATGGCCGAGACCGCCAAGATCCTGAGCCCGGACAAGACGGTGCTGATTCCCGACCAGCGGGCCGGCTGCTCACTGGCCGAGTCAATCACCGCCGACGAACTGCGCGCATGGAAGGCCGAGCATCCCGGCGCGGTCGTCGTCTCCTATGTCAACACCACCGCCGCGGTGAAGGCCGAGACCGACATCTGCTGCACCTCGTCGAACGCGGTCGAAGTGGTGGCGTCGATCCCGGAGGATCGCGAGGTGCTGTTCTGCCCCGACCAGTTCCTCGGCGCCCATGTCCGGCGGATCACCGGCCGCAAGAACCTGCACGTGTGGGCCGGCGAATGCCACGTGCACGCCGGAATCAACGGCGACGAGCTTGCCGATCAAGCCCGCGCCCATCCTGACGCCGAGCTGTATGTTCATCCCGAATGTGGTTGCGCCACTTCGGCTTTGTACCTCGCCGGCGAGGGTGCCTTCCCGGAGGATCGGGTGAAGATCCTGTCCACCGGTGGCATGCTGGACGCGGCCCGCGAAACGCGTGCGCGTCAGGTGCTGGTCGCCACCGAGGTCGGCATGCTGCATCAATTGCGCCGCGCCGCGCCGGAAGTCGACTTCCGCGCCGTCAACGACCGGGCGTCGTGCAAGTTCATGAAGATGATCACGCCTGCCGCGCTGCTGCGCTGCCTGGTGGAAGGCGCCGACGAGGTCGACGTCGATGGCGAAACGGCTCAGCTGGCCCGCGCCAGCGTGCAGCGCATGATCGAGATCGGTCAGCCCGGCGGCGGGGAATGATCTGGCAAGAGCGTGCCGATGTGGTTGTCATCGGCACCGGGGTCGCCGGGCTGGTTGCGGCATTGACGGCGCATCGGCGCGGCCGCAGCGTGGTGGTCCTGAGCAAGGCCTCCGAAACGGCGACTTTCTACGCGCAGGGCGGTATAGCGGTCGTCCTGCCGGACACCGACGACTCGGTGGACGCGCACGTCGCCGACACGCTTGCCGCGGGTGCAGGGCTCTGCGACCCGTATGCGGTGCGCTCGATCGTGGCGGACGGCTACCGCGCCGTTGCCGAATTGGTTGACGACGGCGCCCATTTCGACGAGACAGCGCCGGGGCAGTGGGCGCTGACGCGAGAGGGCGGCCACTCCCGCCGGCGCATCATCCATGCCGGCGGCGACGCGACCGGTGCCGAAGTGCAGCGCGCACTCGACCGTGCTGCGTCGCAACTGGACATCCGGCGTGGCCATGTCGCGCTCGAGCTGCTGCGCGACGGCGAAGCCGTCACGGGTGTGCTCGTGCTCAACGAGGACGGCCCGGGCGTGGTGCACGCGCCGTCGGTGATTCTGGCCACCGGGGGACTGGGCCACCTGTACGCGGCCACCACGAACCCGGAGGGGTCGACCGGTGACGGCGTCGCGCTGGCCATGTGGGCCGGGCTGGCGGTGAGCGATCTCGAGTTCATCCAGTTCCACCCCACCATGCTGTACGACGGGCATGCCGGCGGTCGGCGTCCGTTGATCACCGAGGCCGTCCGTGGCGAAGGCGCGGTTCTCATTGATGCGCAAGGGAACTCGGTGACGGCTGGCGTGCATCCAATGGGTGACCTGGCGCCGCGCGACGTAGTTGCCAGCGCGATCGACGCGCGGTTGGCCGCTACCGGCGATCCGTGTGTGTACCTCGACGCGCGCGGTATCGCGGGCTTTCAGCGGCGGTTTCCGACCGTCACCGCGGCGTGCCGGGCGGCGAGCATCGATCCGACCCGCGAGCCCATCCCGGTCGTGCCGGGCGCGCACTACAGCTGCGGCGGCGTGGTCACCGATGTGTACGGCCGTACCGAACTTGTGGGGCTGTTCGCGGCGGGCGAGGTGGCGCGCACCGGCATGCACGGCGCAAATCGGTTGGCGTCCAACAGCCTGCTCGAGGGTCTGGTCGTGGGTGGCCGGGCGGGCAACGCCGCGGCGGAGCATGCCGTCGATGCCCCGTCAAGCGACGCAGTGGCACCCGAGCCGTCGACACGCCGCGCGCTGCCGCGGGCTGAACTGCAGCGGGCGATGACGCGATATGCGTCCGTGGTCCGCGACGGCGAGGGCCTGCGGCGACTGGCCGAGGAACTCGACGGCGCAACTCCGCGAATCCTGAACTCGCGTGCCGACTTCGAGGACGTCGCGCTGACCACGGTCGCGGGTGCGGTCACGGCCTCGGCCCTGGCGCGCACCGAATCACGCGGCTGCCATCACCGTTCGGACTTCCCCGACACCGACACGGCGCTGGCGCGCAGCCTCGTGCCTGCCGTGGTGTCTTGCTAATGGAGCTCAGCGCCGACGAGCTGACCGAGGCTCGTAGGGTGATCGCGCGCGGCCTGGAAGAGGATCTGCGGTACGGGCCCGACGTCACCACGTTGGCGACGGTCCCGGCCGACCTGACGACAACCGCTTCCATGGTCACCCGGGAGACCGGGGTCATCGCGGGTGTGGATGTGGCACTGCTGGTACTCGACGAGGTCCTCGGTCCCGACGGCTACCAGTTGAAGCATCGCGTCGATGACGGCGCGCGGCTGGAGGCCGGCGGCGTGGTGCTGATTGTCGAGGCGCCGACGCAGGGGCTGCTGACCGCCGAGCGGACCATGCTGAACCTGGTGTGTCACTTGTCGGGCATCGCGACAGCGACGGCGGCCTGGGTCGACGCGGTCGACGGCACGAACGCCAAGATCCGCGACACCCGCAAGACGCTGCCCGGTTTGCGTGCGCTGCAGAAGTACGCGGTCCGCGTCGGTGGCGGTATCAACCACCGGATGGGACTCGGCGACGCCTCGCTGATCAAGGACAATCATGTCGCCGCGGCAGGTTCGGTGTTGGCAGCATTGCGCGAAGTCCGCAGTGTCGCACCGGATTTGCCGTGTGAGGTCGAGGTCGATTCACTCGAGCAGCTCGACGACGTGCTCGGCGAGAACGTCGAGCTGGTGCTACTGGACAACTTCCCGGTCTGGCAGACGCAGATCGCGGTGCAGCGCCGCGACGCCCGTGCCCCCGCAACCTTGCTCGAGTCGTCGGGCGGGCTGTCACTGGAGACCGCCGCGGAGTACGCGGGCACCGGCGTCGACTACCTCGCCGTCGGTGCGCTCACCCACTCGGTGCGAGTGCTCGACGTCGGCCTAGACGTGTAGAGCAATCATTCGGCGTTTTGCCGCAAGGTAGGCCACTGGCGATCCGGCCGGCGCGCCCGCCGCAAACACCGGTGCGGGAGCCTCCGGATCCGCGCCTTAGACGCGAGGGTTTGCTCGCTACTATCAGCCACATGCCGCAGAGCTCTGATACTTCCCGTCGGAGCGGTCCGTTGGCATGGGTCGCTCTCGTCGTGGCTATCGCGGCGGCCGGATTGGCCGGATGGGCGCTCTTGGACGGTAGCGGAACGTCGGAGCCGTCGTATACCGATACCCAGCGCGCCGAGGCCAAGGTCAAGGCTTGTACTGCAATGGATGTCGTTCGCCGAGGTGTTTCGATCAACACGAATCTGCAACCGGGGGGCGGACTCGAAGACGTCATGGGTTCACAGGCGGCAGCCGCCAACGCCAGGGTGGCGCTCTACGACGGCGGGCAGTACCTATTGGCCCGGCTGGATCCCGCCACTCCGGCCGACTTGGCCGACGCGGTACGCAAGTTCGCCAACCACCTGATGGACATCGGGGCCGCCTCTACCGCGGGCGCGCAGAACGAGGACCCGGAGCAGGCAGCGCGGCTCCGTGACGCGGACTCGACGAACGCCACCATCACGGAGCTCTGCCACTGACCCGCGCTCAGGTCAGCCGACCGCGATCCGCGACTTTGCGAACCTCGGGAACAGCGCCAGAGCGCTGCCGTGGTCGATCGCGGCGCGAGCCCCGTCGTCGAGCACCTTGCTGTTTTCGATCCCGTACTTCTCGGCGGCCAGCACCGCCGGCGTCACATAGGGGAAGTCACTGCCGAACAGTACTTGTGACATCGGCACGAACTCCCGCAGCGCGCCGAACACGAACTCAGATGAAGACAACGCGGTGTCGTAGTACAACTTCTGCAGCAGTGCCAAGGCGTCCGTCTTCGGCGCGCGGTCCCGCAGTTCCGGCAGGTACGACGCGCCGGAGATGCGCCAGGCCAGGTAGGGGATGGTGCCCCCGGCGTGGGACACGATGTAGCGGATCGAGGGGAAACGCTCCAACGTCCCGCTGTACAGCATGTTCGTGATGGCCCGCGTGGTGTCAAAGGTGAATTCAGCCACGCCGTACGGAATCGTCAGACCCGTCGCGTCGGCGCCGGGCGGAAGGGTGGTGGGGTGGATGAACACGATCGCCTTGCGGCGCTCCAATTCCTCAAAGAGCGGGTCGAACAGGGGATCGCCAAGGTAGCGGCCACCCTGACTGCTGAACAGCACCACGCCGTCCAAACCAAAAGTGTCATAGGCATATTCGAGTTCACGCAGTGACGCGTCGACGTCGGGCAGCGGCATGGTCGCGAACGCGCCGAAGTGATCGGGATCGTCGCGCACGACTTCGGCAAGGAACTCGTTGGTCTCGTGCGCCAGCTTCACCGCAAATCCGGTGTCCCCGCCCCAGTGCACGCCGGGGGAGGCCGATGCCACTGCGGCGTCGATACCCATCTGTCCCATCATGTCGTGGGCCTGCGACAGGCTCCACGTCGGGATCTCGGGGCCGCCGGTCCACGGGACATTCAAACTGTTCAGTGCCGATATGAAAGCAGGCGGCAGGATGTGGTGGTGTACGTCGATGCGTTTCGGATTGGTATTCATGTCCACCACCCTGATTCGGGCGCGCCGACAGCACCCTAGGGAACAACCCTAAATCTGAGGGTTCGTCCCTAGGGACGTCGCGCCGACGGCCGGTCACGATCGACCGCATGGAGATCGTGATCGACGTCGAGAGGTCGACGACCGGGCGGCTGGCCGGAACCCTCCGTGCCCCCGGATCGCAGACGACGACCCGCTTCGACGGAACCATGGAACTACTGGCCGCGGTGGAACGCATCTGCGCCGATTCAAATCGCCCTGACCAGTGCTAACTTCATGCGGTGGAGCAGGTCTTCGTGGGCAGGGAAACCGAGCTCGCGGCCATCTCACGATGCCTTGCGGTGGCTGCCGACCGTCACGCGGGCGTGGTGTGGATCGAGGCCGACGGCGGGTTCGGCAAGACGGCCTTGGTGCGCCGAGTCGTTGCCACACTGCCCTCCGAATTCATGGTGATCTCCGCAGAGGCCGACGAGTTGTCTCGCGAGCAGCCGTTCGGTGTGGTAACCCAACTCGGCGCAGCCCCATCCGGCGGTTCGGTTGCTGCGGGACTGGAGCTGTTGCGGCAGGCGGGCGAACATGCCGAGCATCGACCGGTGCTCATCGTGGTCGAGGACATGCACTGGGCCGACGTAGCTTCGCGTGAAGCACTGGTGACTATGGCGCGCCGGCTCGACACCGAAAGCGTCGCGCTATTGCTGACAAGCCGGCCCGGCGGAGGCGATCGCGACGGCTGGCACCGGCTCCTCAACGACGAAACTCGGTGCCGCACTATTCAATTGCATCCGATATCCGAGCAGCAAGTGGGTGAGTGGGCCAACCGCCTCGGCATCGACCTCACCACAACCCAGGCGAGGCGCCTTCATCGGCATACTGCTGGTCACCCCCTCTACGTCAAGACACTGCTGACTGAGCTGACGCCGGAGCAGCTCACGTCGAGCACCCGGGAACTGCCCGCGCCGCGCTCGTTGTCATCCGCGACCATCGCCGCGCTGGCCGAGCTGCCCGAGGAGGCGACTCAACTGGCGTCGGCGCTGGCGGTGCTGGGCCAGCGCAGCCCGCTGGCGTTGATCGCACGGGTCGCCGGCCTGGCGGAGCCGGCGGTTGCGCTGGAGCGCCTGCTCGAGACCGGCTTCGTACGCTGGCTGCCGGGGGAGCACAACACCCCGGTCGACTTCGCGCACCCGCTCTACCGGCTCGCGGTTTACGACGACCTGTCGCCGACGCGGCGTCAGGCGCTGCATCGCGCGGCGGCCGTAAACCTCAGTCGTGTCGCCGGGTGGCCGCACCGGGTGGCCGCCGCCGATACCGCCGACGACGAGTTGGCCGACGAGCTCGCGAACGGGGCCGACGACGAGATCCACCGTGGCGGCACAGCTTTGGCGACGAAGTACCTCTTGTGGGCTGCTCCGCTGACGGCGAGCCGGACGGTCGGCGACACCCGACTGCTGCGGGCTGCCCGCCTCCTGCTCTCCGAGGGTCGGCTGGACCAGGTCACCGCACTCGTGCCCGCACTGCAGGCGTGCGACCCCGGCCCGCTGCGCGACCTGGTGCTCGGCAGCTACGCATACGAGACGGGAGACGGCGAAACCGCTCAGCGGCTGCTGGCCAGTGCCGCGGCACACAACGACGCCGACGCCTCGGTGCGCGCCGACGCATACGTCCGATTGAGCAGCATCTACGTTCTGCAGGGCGAGCCGGGGCGGCAGGCCCAGGCCGCGGCTGCAGCGCTGTCGCTCGATACCCCGGACGACCAAACAGCGCGCAGCGCGTGGGGTTCGCTCGCATCGGCCGAATGCTCCCTTAACGGCGCGCCGGCCGGCCTCGCCGTTCTCGCGAAGCGGTTGCCTTCGCACGCCGCCGACGTGGATGGCGTGGACGCCGAGCTGTTGGTGGTGCGTGGCCTACTCAAGCTGTATGCCGCCGAAACACGGGCCGGTGCGGACGATCTGCGCGCGGCGATTCACCTGTCACGCGAAGGCTTCTCACATCAGCACCTCCCGGCCGCGCACGTCTACCTTGCCCGCGCCCTGTTCATCCTCGGCGATTGGGACGAGGCGCTCGTCCACGCCAGAGCCGCGCGCGCGATCGTCGCGGACGCCCGCCATGACTGGCTGCGCGGACGCGTGGATTTTGTCTTCGGGACGGTGGCGGCCTCGCGCGGGGAATGGGGCGCCGCGCAGGCCGCACTGGGTCAGGTGGAACTGGCCGCGACGGGTGCGGCCGACACGACATGGGCCGAGATGCTGGCCAGAATCCTGAAATCGGCGATCTGCCGCGCTCGCGCCGACCCGGCCGGTGTCATCGCCGCGCTTCGACCCTTGGCTACCGACACCCGCATAGTGGTATCGCAAATGGCCATGATCGCGTGGTGGCCGATCCTGATCGAGGGTCTTATCGAGGCCGGCGAAACAGGCGACGCCACCGCCGAACTGGACCGGCTGGCGCGCCACGTCGACGACACCGGGATGGCCATCGGCGGCCAGCTGGCCGGCCTGCGGGCGCGGCTGGCCGCTGCGAAAGGCGACCCCGATGACGCCGCTCGGTTGTTCGACATCGCGCTACGAACGATCAGGCCGGACGACGGAGTGATCGATCGCGGGCTGCTGCGGCATCGTTACGGTCGCCTGCTGCATGCCCGCGGCAACCGTCGCGACGCGATCGACCATCTGCGGGCGGCGCATGAGCTGTTCGGTGGTGTCGGCGCCGAGCCGTATCGGCAAGCCGTCGCCGATGACCTTGCTTCGTGTGGAATCCGGACGGCCGCAAAGCAATCACCGTTGGACTTGACCGAACGCGAGCAGGACGTGGTGGCGTTGGTGCGCAAGGGCATGACCAACAAGGAAATCGCGGCCGAGATGTATGTCAGCGAGAAGGCCGTCGAGTACCACCTGCGCAACGTCTACGGCAAGCGCGGCATCAGCTCGCGCCGTGAGCTCCGCTCGCGGGGCTGATCAATGTGCGCACAGCCGCCTTGGCGGCATTCAGCGCGTCGCCGTCGCCGGCGATGCGCGACAGGATCAACGCCCCCTCCATGAGGGCGATCACGGCGAGCGCGGTCTGGTCCGCCTCCGTATCCGGCCACCCGTCGGCGCGGAGCCGGTCCGCGACGGCCAGGCACCAGCCACCGAACGCCCGCGCCGACGCGTCGCGGACCTGTTGGCTGGCGTTCACCGACTCGGTGGCGATCGGTTCGATGGGACACCCGTCGCGGTGATCGCCTGCCAGTCCTGAGGCCATCAGGTCTATCCAGCCGTCGACGATGTCAGAGACCGGCAGTCCACTGTCCAGCAGTTCGCGCAGACGCCGCTCGATATCCGCTCCGACACTGTCCACCACCGCGGCGGCCAGTTCCTGTTTGCCGTCGGGGAAGTGGTGATACAGCGAACCGGCCTTGACGTCGGCGGTCTCCAGGATCTGGTTCACGCCTGTCGCGGCGTAGCCCTGTCTGCGGAATAACAGAGCAGCGGTGTCGACCAGCGCTGCACGGCTTCGATCCGGGCGAGGCATGCCTTGACTTTACTTGAAAGGTCACTCAACAATAGTTGATCGATCACTAAAGAAAGGCCGGTGGATGCAGCAGTTGATCTTCGAGGCACCCGGGGACTATGCGTGGCGGGCGGCGCCAGATCCGGAGATCACCGCCGTCGAACACGCCCTGGTACGCCCGTTAGCCGTGGCATGTTGCGATCTCGACGTCGCGGTCGCCGAGGGTCGGCTACCGATGCCGCCGGGGCATGCGGTTGGACATGAGGGTGTCGCCGAAGTCGTCGCGGTAGGCGATGGCGTGTCATCGGTGAAGGTGGGCGACCGGGTGGTCGTTCCATTCCAGATGAACTGTGGAAGCTGCCGCACGTGTCGCCGCGGCGTGACGGGTTCATGCGCCTCACTGCCGTTGATGGCGATGTACGGGATGGCACCTCTCGCCGGGCTGGACGGTGGCGGCTTCATGGCGGATCTGGTGCTGGTCCCCTACGCCGACGCCATGCTGCTGCCGATCCCCGAGGCCCTCGATCCGGTGGCGATCGCCTCTCTGTCTGACAACATTCCCGACGGCTGGCGTGCTGTCGGCCCCTATCGCACGGAGTTGGCGGCACTCGATCCGGTGGACCGCCGTGTGCTCGTGGTGGGGCGCCTCTCGATCGGGGTCTATGCCGCTGCGTTCGCGGCGGCGCTCGGCGCACAGGTCGACTACACCGATACCGACCCGCAACGGCTCGCCGCTGCCGAGAAGCTCGGGGCCACAGTGCACGACAGGCCCAAGCCGGAGAAGTCGTGGGACCCGTATCCGATCACGGTGCACACATCCGCGGACCCCGCGGTGCTCGCCGCGACGCTGCGCGCGACGTGGCCGGACGGCGTCTGCACCGACACCGGCATCTACTACCAGGGCGCAGTGGAGATGCCCCTGCTGCCCATGTACACCCGCGGCGTGAGGTTCGTGACCGGACGGGTCAATGCCCGCGCCGTCATCCCAGAAATTCTCGAACTGCTCGAGTCCGGGTGCGACGTGACAGCTGCGGTGGACCGGGCCGTCGCGTGGGACGACGCCCCGCAGGTCTGGCCGACGATGACCGGAAAGACGGTGTTCACGCGGTAGCAGGGCCGCGCCGTACCAGCGACAGCACGACGGCCGCCGCTGCGAACAGCCCGGAGAATACGCGGTTGAGGATCGTCTGCTGCCGCGGTGTGTTGAGCCACTTGAGCAGTCGCGATGACACGCCCGTGTAGAGGCCCATCACGACGAGGTCGACCGCGATCATCGTGACCCCGATTGCCAGGTATTGCGGCAGAAGCGGCGCGGTCGGCACCACGAACTGCGGCAGCACGGCGAGGAAGAACACCAGGCCTTTGGGGTTGGTGGCGTTGACAAGGAAGCCGCGCACGACGAGCGCCAGCCGGCCTCCATCGAACGTCTTGCCAATCTGCTCACGCAGGTCGACGGTCGCGGTACGCCATTGCCGCACAGCCAGATACACCAGGTAGGCCACGCCGATCCACTTGATGACGTTGAACGCCAGAATCGAGTTCGCAACGGCGGCGCCCAGCCCGATCGCGACCAGCGCCAGCTGCAGCATCAACCCGACTTCCAGGCCGAGGATGCTCCAGTAGCCGCGCCGCACCCCATGCGTCAGGCCGGTCGCCATCGACTGGACGGCGCCGGCCCCCGGCGACACGCTGATCGCGATCGCGGCGCCGAGGAACATCAGCCAGACTTCCCACGCCATTGGGTCAGTGTGTCAGCGCGGTCAAGCGATATCTGCTACGAAGATCGCCATCTTGCCCGCCTGAACCCGCGCCATCCACGGCAATCCCTCGGCACCGCTGCCGGCGGGCACGATCCGCGGGTTGGTGATGTGCACGGTTCGCCGAATGAAATGCACATCGGCCTCGCCGGCGGCGAGCACATTCTTCACCCAGTCGGTCTTCCCGTGTCCCAGTGCGATCGCGAGCACATTGCCTTTGCGGTAGGCGGTCACGATCGTTTCGTACGGCTTACCGGACTTGCGGCCGCGATGCTTGATGGTCGCAAACCCGGGCATGTACCTCGCGAGCGGCTTGATCATCGGGTTGAAGTACTTGACCTGGAAGTTCTCGAACCAGGGCGGATAAATCATCGGCACGCCAGGCGCGTTGTTGGGGTGATCTTCGGTGCGCATGACGCCTCCAATACCGATTTGTGCTGCTCTGGGAGAATAGTCGTCGTGAATGTATCGCCAGCGGCCATGGCACGCATCGATCTGCGCGGGTCAGCGCTGTCGGCTGCGCAACTGCGGGCCGCATTGCCGCGGGGCGGCGTTGACGTGGACGCGGTGGTGCCCAAGGTGCGCCCGATCGTCGACGCGGTCGCCGAGCGGGGTGCGGCGGCGGCGCTGGAGTACGGCGAATCCTTCGACGGCGTTCGTCCCGCGACGGTCCGTGTGCCTGCCGCCGAACTGGACCGCGCCCTGGCCGAGCTCGACGCCGATGTTCGTGCGGCGCTGGAGGTCGCCATCGAGCGGGCCCGCGCCGTGCATTTCGACCAGCGGCGCACCGACACAACCACGATGCTGGCGCCCGGCGCGACGGTGACCGAGCGCTGGGTACCGGTCGAGCGGGTCGGTCTCTACGTGCCGGGCGGCAACGCGGTCTACCCGTCCAGCGTGGTGATGAACGTCGTGCCCGCACAGACCGCGGGCGTGGACTCGCTGGTGATCGCCAGCCCGCCGCAGGCCGACTTCGGCGGCCTGCCTCATCCGACCATCTTGGCCGCCGCCCGCCTGCTCGGCGTTGACGAGGTGTGGGCGGTCGGTGGTGCGCAGTCCATCGCGCTGCTCGCCTCCGGTGGCACCGACACCGACGGCTCAGAGCTGGCGCCCGTCGACATGATCACCGGCCCGGGCAACATCTACGTCACCGCGGCCAAGCGGATCTGCCGCTCGCAGGTTGGCATCGATGCCGAGGCCGGCCCCACCGAGATCGCCATCCTCGCCGACCACACCGCGGATCCCGTGCACGTCGCCGCTGACCTGATCAGCCAAGCCGAGCACGACGAGATGGCCGCCAGCGTGCTGGTCACTCCGAGTCCTGAGTTGGCCGACGCCGCCGACCGTGAACTCGCCGTACAACTGGAGACCACCGTGCACCGTGAGCGGGTAACCGCGGCGCTGACGGGAAAGCAGTCGGCGATCGTGCTCGTGGACGACGTCGATGCCGGCGTGCGCACGGTCAATGCGTACGCCGCCGAGCACCTGGAGATCCAGACGCTCGATGCGCCCGGCATTGCGTCCCGAATCCGTTCGGCCGGTGCGATTTTTGTCGGGCCGTACGCACCCGTCAGCCTCGGCGACTACTGCGCCGGGTCCAACCACGTGCTGCCCACCGCGGGCTGTGCCCGGCACTCCAGCGGGCTGAGCGTGCAGACCTTCCTCAAAGGTATTCACGTCGTGGAGTACGACGAGGCAGCGTTGAAAGACGTCTCGGGCTACGTGATTACGCTGTCACAGGCTGAGAACCTGCCCGCGCACGGCGAGGCGGTGCGGCGGAGGTTCGAGAAGTGATGAGTGTCTCGCACGAAGAACAGACAGCAGGGCCCCCGGGACAATCGGTCTCTTTGGGCGATCTGCCGCTGCGCGAGGACCTGCGCGGCAAATCGCCTTACGGTGCACCGCAATTAGACGTTCCGGTGCGGCTCAACACCAACGAGAACCCGCACCCGCCCACCAAAGCACTTGTCGACGATGTGACGGCCTCCGTGCAGGCAGTCGCCAAGGACTTGCACCGCTATCCCGATCGCGATGCGGTGGCGCTGCGCACCGACCTGGCCACGTACCTGAGCGCGCAGACGGGCACTGCACTCGTGGTGGAAAACCTCTGGGCCGCCAATGGTTCCAACGAGATCCTGCAGCAGCTGCTGCAGGCGTTCGGCGGCCCGGGCCGCAGTGCCATCGGCTTCGTGCCGTCGTACTCGATGCATCCCATCATCGCCGACGGCACCCAGACCGAATGGCTGATAGCCAACCGAGCCGACGACTTCAGCCTCGACACCGACGTCGCAGTGCAGGCGATCAAGGAGCACACACCCGACATCGTGTTCGTCGCCAGCCCCAATAATCCGTCGGGTCAAAGCGTTCCGCTCGACGAACTGCGACGGCTGCTCGAGGCCCTGTCTTCTCTGGACACTGGCGTTCTCATCCTCGATGAGGCCTACGGCGAGTTCTCGTCGCAGCCGAGCGCGGTCAAATTGATCGACGAGTACCCGACCAAGCTTGTCGTCACTCGCACTATGAGCAAGGCGTTCGCGTTCGCCGGGGGCCGGCTCGGCTATCTCATTGCCGCGCCCGCGGTGATCGACGCGATGCTGCTGGTGCGCTTGCCGTACCACCTGTCGTCGGTGACCCAGGCCGCGGCCCGCGCCGCGCTGCGGCACGCCGACGACACGCTGGGTAGCGTTGCCAAACTGATCGCCGAGCGTGAGCGCGTCACAGAAGCTTTGACCGGCATGGGTTTCCGCGTGATCCCCAGCGACGCCAACTTCGTGCTGTTCGGTGAGTTCGTTGACGCACCCGCCAGCTGGCAGCGCTACCTCGACGCCGGCATCCTGATCCGCGACGTCGGCATCCCCGGATACCTGCGCGCCACCACCGGCCTGGCCGAGGAGAACGACGCGCTGCTGGCCGCCAGCGCCCGAATAGGAGCACAGTGACCGAACCCCGTCGCGCGAGAATCGAACGCAAGACCAAGGAATCCGACATCTTCGTGGAGCTCGACCTCGACGGCACCGGCGTCGTCGACGTCGACACCGGCGTGCCGTTCTACGACCACATGCTCACCTCGCTCGGCAGCCACGCCAGCTTCGATCTGACCGTGCGCGCCAAGGGCGACGTCGAGATCGAGGCCCACCACACCGTCGAGGACACTGCGATCGTGCTGGGCCAGGCGCTGGGTCAGGCGCTCGGCGACAAGAAGGGCATCCGTCGCTTCGGTGACGCGTGGATCCCGATGGACGAGACGCTCGCACACGCGGCCGTCGACGTCTCCGGCCGGCCGTACTGCGTGCACACCGGCGAGCCGGAACACCTGCTGCACACCACGATCGCCGGAGCTCCGTCTGATGCTCTTCGCTCAAGCGGCTCATCGCCGGTGCCTTATAACACGGTCATCAACCGGCATGTCTTCGAGTCGCTGGCCATGAACGCGCGCATCGCGCTGCACGTGCGCACGCTCTACGGCCGCGACCCGCACCACATCACCGAGGCGCAGTACAAGGCCGTTGCCCGCGCGCTGCGTCAGGCAGTCGAGTACGACCCGCGGGTCACCGGTGTGCCGTCCACCAAAGGCACGCTGTGACAAAGAAAGTCGTCGTCCTCGACTACGGCTCGGGCAATCTGCGGTCGGCTCAACGAGCGCTGCAGCGCGTCGGCGCCGACGTCGAGGTGACCGCCGAGGCCGGTGCGGCGCAGGATGCCGACGGGCTGGTGGTGCCCGGTGTCGGCGCGTTCGAGGCGTGCATGACGGGCCTGCGCAAGATCGGCGGGGAGAAGATCATCGCCGAACGGGTGGCGGGGGGACGGCCGGTGCTCGGGGTGTGCGTCGGCATGCAGATCCTGTTCTCCCGCGGTGTGGAGTTCGGTCAACAGACCTCGGGCTGCGGCGAGTGGCCCGGGGTCGTCATCCGCTTGGACGCACCGGTGATCCCGCACATGGGCTGGAACGTCGTCGACGCGCCCGCCGGCACGCGCCTGTTCAACGGCCTGGACAAGACCACGCGGTTCTACTTCGTGCACTCGTACGCGGCGCAGCAGTGGGAGGGCGATCCCGATGCGTTGCTGACCTGGGCCACCCATCATGTACCGTTCCTCGCCGCCGTTGAGGACGGTCCATTGGCCGCTACCCAGTTCCACCCGGAGAAGAGCGGCGACGCCGGCGCCGAGTTGCTGGCGAACTGGGTGGAGACGCTAGGTTGAGCCCCGTGCCAGATCAAAGGCGTTTGATACTTCTTCCCGCTGTGGATGTGGTCGAGGGCCGCGCCGTGCGCCTGGTTCAGGGCAAGGCCGGCAGCGAGACCGAGTACGGCTCTGCGCTGGATGCCGCGCTCACCTGGCAGCGCGATGGCGCGGAATGGATCCATCTCGTCGACCTGGACGCTGCGTTCGGCCGCGGCAGCAACCGCGAACTGCTGGCCGAGGTGGTCGGCAAGCTCGACGTCGCGGTAGAACTGTCGGGTGGGATCCGCGACGACGAGTCGCTGACCGCGGCGCTGGCGTCCGGCTGCGCCCGGGTTAACCTCGGCACCGCGGCGCTGGAGAACCCGCAGTGGTGCGCGAAGGTCGTCGCCGAACACGGCGAGAAGGTGGCCGTCGGCCTGGACGTGAAGATCGACCCCTCCTCGCCTGGCGGCGGGTTCCGGCTCCGCGGGCGCGGCTGGGAAACCGACGGCGGCGACCTGTGGGAGGTGCTGGAACGCCTTGACCACGAAGGTTGTTCGCGCTTCGTCGTCACCGACGTCACCAAGGACGGCACCCTGAAGGGACCCAACCTCGAACTGCTCACGAAAGTCACCGAACGCACCGACGCCCCGGTGATCGCGTCCGGCGGCGTCTCGAGTCTGGACGACCTGCGGTCCATCGCCACCCTCACCGACCGTGGGGTTGAAGGCGCGATCGTCGGAAAGGCTCTGTACGCCGGGCGATTCACGCTGCCAGAGGCGCTCGCCGCGGTGGGGCAGTAGGGCGGCAATGGCGCTGAACGAGGCCGACCTCGAGGCTCTGGTCCTGCAGGCCTCCGAGATTCTGGACGACGCGGCCAAGCCGTTTATCGCCGGGCACCGCGCCAAATCAGCCGTGCAGAAGAAAGGTAACGACTTCGCCACCGAGGTCGACCTGGCCATCGAACGCCAGGTCGTCGACGCGTTGGTGTCGGCGACCGGCATCGAGGTGCACGGCGAGGAGTTCGGCGGCGCGGACGTCGACTCGCCGCTGGTGTGGGTGCTCGACCCCATCGACGGCACGTTCAACTATGCGGCGGGCTCACCGATGGCGGCAATTCTGCTTGGTTTAGTGCGCGACGGTGAACCGGTGGCAGGCCTGACGTGGGTGCCGTTCACAGGGGAGCGTTTCATCGGCGTCGTTGGTAAGCCCTTGCGCAGCAACGGTGTCAGTCAGCCTCCGCTGAAAGCCGCAAGGCTGGCCGACTCAATCGTCGGGGTCGGCACTTTCAACGTCGACTCGGGTGGCAGTGTGCCGGGTCGCTACCGGCTGGCGGTGATCGAGAACCTCAGCCGGAAGTGCTCTCGGATGAGGATGCACGGTGCGGCGGGTATCGACCTCGCGTACACAGCTGCCGGAATCCTCGGTGGGGCAATCAGTTTCAGTGGTTATCCGTGGGACCACGCTGCCGGCGTCGCATTGGTGCGTGCCGCCGGAGGTATCGTCACCAACCTCGCCGGTGATGACTGGACGATCAAGTCGCGGTCGGTGCTGGCCGCACTGCCGGGCGTGCACGGCGAGATCGTCGACATCATGCGGACTGTCGGTAATCCGGCGGATTACTGATGGATGTCGCGGTCCGCATCATCCCCTGCCTGGACGTCGACGACGGTCGGGTCGTCAAGGGCGTCAACTTTGAAAACCTGCGTGATGCTGGCGATCCCGTCGAGCTCGCCGCTGCCTACGACGGCGAGGGTGCCGACGAGCTGACTTTCCTTGACGTCACCGCGTCGTCGGCAGGCAGGGCCACCATGCTCGAGGTCGTCAAGCGCACCGCCGAGCAGGTGTTCATCCCGCTCACCGTCGGCGGTGGTGTGCGATCGGTGGCCGATGTCGATGTGCTCCTGCGCGCAGGCGCGGACAAGGTCGCTGTCAACACGGCCGCCATCGCCCGTCCAGAACTGCTGGCCGAGTTGTCACGCCAGTTCGGGTCGCAGTGCATCGTGTTGTCGGTCGACGCCCGCACCGTTCCGCAGGGCCTGGAGCCAACGCCGTCGGGGTGGGAGGTCACCACGCACGGCGGACGCCGCGGCACGGGGATCGACGCCATCGAATGGGCCACCCGCGGAGCCGAACTCGGCGTCGGCGAGATCCTGCTCAACTCGATGGACTACGACGGCACCAAGGCGGGTTTCGACCTGAGGATGCTGCGGGCGGTGCGCGGCGTGGTCTCGGTGCCGGTGATCGCGAGCGGTGGCGCCGGCGCGGTGGAACATTTTGCGCCCGCCGTTGTTGCAGGTGCCGACGCCGTGCTGGCCGCGAGCGTGTTCCACTTCCGCGAGCTGACGATCGGTCAGGTGAAGGCGGCGATGGCGGCAGAAGGGATCGTGGTGCGATGAGCGCTTGCGCGAAGAGCCGAGAGCTGCGATGAGCGCTTGCGCGAAGAGCCGAGAGCTCAGATGACGCTCGACGCAGGCATCGCCTCGCGGTTGAAGCGCGACGCCAACGGGCTGTTCACCGCGGTCGCGCAGGAACGCGGCACCGGCCAGGTGCTGATGGTCGCGTGGATGGACGACATCGCGCTTGCGCGCACACTGGAAACCCGTAAGGCGACGTATTATTCGCGATCTCGGCAGCAGCACTGGGTCAAGGGCGAGACGTCCGGCCACATCCAGTACGTGCACTCCGTGCGGCTGGACTGCGACGGCGACACCGTGCTGCTCGAGGTCGACCAGGTCGGCGCCGCCTGCCACACCGGCGATCACACGTGTTTCGACGCCGACCAGTTGTTGGGCCGTGAGGGCTAAGCGATGAAAAGGGTGACCGAGTACTTGAAATCCCACCTTGGGGTCGCGGCACGCTAGGAACGCTGCGGCACCCCCAACGCCATGACGGCAACGTCGTCCTCCACGCCGGCTCCTAGGCCGTCAAGGAGAGCACGGATCGCGTACACAATCGCCCGGGCGTAAGTCGGAGCATGTGCCGCGGCGAACGCGATCAGGGCGTCTTCGTCGTCGTACCGCGCCGTACCTACGCCGGTACGCGCCTCGGTCAATCCGTCTGTGTAGAGCACCAGGGTGTCACCCACCGCCAGGCAGAGCCGCGTCGAGACGAACGGCGACTTTGACGAGATTCCGATGGCCGGACCCCCGGCAGTGTCGACGTAACGCACTGCGCCGACAGCGGTGATCAGCAGGGGCGGTGGATGGCCTGCGCTCGCGAGGTGCACGTCGAAGCCGTCCTCGCGGCGACTCAGGGTTCCGAAGACGACGGTGCAGAACCGCAGCGTGTCGTTCATCACCTCTTGATCGAACACGGCATCGAGGGTGTGCAGAACCCTCTCCGGATTGTCGTCGATGACTGCCGCCGCGCGCAGCGTGTACCGGGTCAGTGAAGTCAAGGCGGCCGCATTCGCGCCCTTGCCGCACACGTCGCCGAGGAAGAAACCCCACTTGGCGGGCGACAGCGGAAACAAGTCGTAGAAATCCCCGCCCACCTCGTCGGGCGAGGCGGCGTGGAAGTATGCGGATGCTTCCAAGCCGTCGGGAGGCGACAGGGACGGCGGAAGAAGCGAGCGCTGCAAAGTGGCCACCAGCACCTGGGCTCGCGTGCGTTCAAGTTCGGCTTGCCTGCGGGCCTCGAGCAATTCGCGTTCGTACAGCCGCCGATCCGCTGCGTCTTGCAGTACGAATCGCAGCAACACGGTTTGGCCGTTGGCATCGGTTTCGGTATTTGCGGTGACGAACATCGGCAGCCGCGCGCCGTGCGCGGTAACCAATTCGACAGTGACTCCGCCTATTTCACCCTGGACCGCGAGCAGCGGCGCAAAGTGGGTTTCATAATGAATGCGCCCGCCGGCGGTGAGCAAGTCGGTGAATGCCTTGCCGATCATCGCGTTTCGCTCGTAGCCCAGCCAGGTCGACAGCGTCGCGTTCACGGCTACGATTCGCCGGTCCGGCCTTGTCGCGACGTATCCGCATGGCGCGTTCTCGTAGAGGTCGATCGCCTCTCTGGCCGTGGTCACGTGGGCCGCGCGAATGCCGCAATCGCCGAGGCGGTGGGGTCGGGGGCGCTGAGCTGCGGGCAGTGACCGACGGTGTCGAGCGTGGTCAGCCTGCTGCCTACGATGTTGCGCTGGACGTAGGCTCCGACCTCCCGCGGCGCAATCGCGTCGTGTGCGGTGTCGATGATCAGCGTGGGCACCGCCACGCGTGCTAAATCCGCACGGTTGTCAGAGAGGAACGTTGCACGCGCGAACACCCGCGCGCAGGCGGGGTCGGTACGACAAAAGCTGTCACCGAGTTCGTCTGCGAGGTCAGGCCGGTCCGGCGCGCCCATGATCACCGGGGCCATCGCTCGCGACCAGCCCAGGTAGTTGCTTTCGAGGGACTCGAGCAGTTCGTCGATGTCGCTTCGGGAGAAGCCGCCGCGGTAGTCGCCGTCGTCGATGTAGCGGGGCGAGGGGACGAGCAGAACCAGCTTGGCGAACCGGCTGGGCTCCGCGGACACCGCGAGGACCCCGATCATCGCGGCCACCGAGTGACCGACAAACGTCACGTCCTGCAGATCGAGTTCGTTGACGATGTCGAGGACGTCGTCGGCGTATCCCTGCAGCGACGCGTAGCGTTGCGGATCCCACGCCGACGGATCCGATGCGCCCGAGCCGACGTGGTCGAACAGCACCACTCTGAAGTCGGGGACGAGCGCGGCCACGACGTAACGCCACAAGGTTTGATCGCAGCCGAAACCGTGCGCCAGCATGATCGTCGGCCCGTCCGGGGCGCCGACAATATTCACGTTGTTCCTGGCACGCACCCCCACGTACTCAAGCTTGCACTACGCCGACTGGCGCTGCCGCAGCACCTCGAGCGCCTTATCCGCGTGGGTGTCCATGCTGAACTCGCTGGCGATCACCTCGAGCACGGTGCGGTCGGTGTCGATCACGAATGTGGTCCGCTTGACCGGCATGAACTTTCCGAGGAGTCCGCGCCTGACCCCGAACTGCGTGGCGACGGTGCCTTCGGTGTCGGACAGCAGCGGGTAGTCGAAGCTCTGCTGATCGGCGAACTTTGCCTGCTTCTCGACGGGATCGGCGCTGATGCCAACGCGGTTGGCGCCGACGGCGGCAAACTCCGACGCGAGATCGCGGAAGTGACAGGCCTCCTTGGTGCAGCCCGGTGTCATCGCCGCGGGATAGAAGAACAGCACGATCGGGCCGTCCGCGAGCAACTCTGTGAGGCGTCGCACAGTGCCCGTCTGGTCCGGCAATTCGAACTCGGCAACCTGGTCACCACGTTTCATGGGTGTCACGCTACGCCCGACTGACTGCCGGTCCGTTCGTAGCGGTCTGGGAGGATTGTTCCGTGCAGTCGACCGCCAACCTCGCCACAACCACGCCGCGCGAGGACTTCCGGGCGCTGGCCGCCATGCACCGCGTGGTGCCGGTGACTCGCAAGGTGCTCGCCGACAGCGAGACCCCGCTGTCGGCTTACCGCAAGCTGGCCGCCAACCGGCCCGGGACGTTCTTGCTGGAGTCGGCCGAGAACGGCCGGTCGTGGTCGCGGTGGTCGTTCATCGGCGCGGGCGCGCCGTCGGCCCTGACCGTGCGCGACGGTGAGGCGGTATGGCTGGGCGTCACGCCGCGCGACGCGCCGAGCGGCGGCGATCCGCTGCAGGCGATACGCGAAACGCTGGAGCTGCTGAAGACCGAGCCGTTGCCGGGCCTGCCGCCGCTGTCGAGCGGTCTGGTCGGCTTATTCGCCTACGACATGGTGCGGCGGCTGGAGCGGCTGCCGGAGCTGGCGGTCGACGACCTGGGGCTGCCGGACATGCTGCTGCTGCTCGCCACCGATGTCGCCGCGGTGGACCACCACGAGGGCACAATCACGCTGATTGCCAACGCGGTGAACTGGAACGGCACTGACGAGCGCGTCGACTGGGCCTACGACGACGCCGTCGGCCGGCTCGACGTGATGACCGCCGCATTGAGCGAGCATCTTCCGTCGACAGTGGCAACGTTCAGCAGGCCCGAGCCGTTGCACCGCGCGCAGCGCACGCTCGAGGAGTACGGCGCGATCGTCGAGAAGCTTGTCCGCGACATCGAAGCCGGTGAAGCGTTCCAGGTCGTGCCGTCGCAGCGGTTTGAGATGAACACCGACGCCGACCCCTTGGACGTGTACCGGATGCTGCGGGTGACAAACCCCAGCCCGTACATGTATCTGCTGAACGTTCCCGATGATGCTGGGGCACTGGACTTCTCGATCGTCGGCTCGAGCCCCGAGGCGCTGGTGACGGTCAAGGACGGCAGGGCGACAACACATCCGATCGCGGGGACACGGTGGCGCGGGACGACCGAGGAAGAAGACCTGCTGCTCGAAAAGGAGCTGCTGTCCGACGAGAAGGAGCGGGCCGAGCATCTGATGCTGGTCGACCTGGGCCGCAACGATCTGGGCCGGGTGTGCCAGCCGGGCACGGTGCGCGTCGAGGATTACAGCCACATCGAGCGCTACAGCCACGTCATGCACCTGGTGTCGACGGTGACGGGCCTGCTCGCCGAGGGCAAAACCGCGTTGGACGCGGTGACGGCCTGCTTCCCGGCGGGGACGTTGTCTGGCGCGCCGAAGGTACGCGCGATGGAGCTGATCGAGGAGGTCGAGAAGACCCGCCGCGGCCTCTACGGTGGCGTTCTCGGATATCTGGACTTCGCCGGCAACGCCGACTTCGCGATCGCCATCCGCACTGCGCTGATGCGCAACGGCACGGCGTATGTGCAGGCCGGCGGAGGAGTCGTCGCCGACTCCAACGGTCCGTACGAGTACACCGAGGCGGCGAACAAGGCGCGCGCGGTGCTCAACGCGATCGCCGCTGCGGAAACACTGACCGACCCATGATCCGGATAGCGCAGCTCCTGCTGGTGCTCGCCGCGGCGGCGCTGTGGGGGGCGTCGCGAATGCCGTGGGTCGAGGTGCGCTCGTTCGACGGGCTGGGCCAGCCGTCGACCACGACGCTGTCCGGCGCATCGTGGTCGACGGCCCTGGTGCCGCTGGCGGTGCTGCTTCTGGCCGCTGCGGTGGCGGCGCTGGCGGTGCGGGGTTGGCCGCTGCGGGTGTTGGCGGTGTTGGTCGCGGCGACGAGTGCGGGGACGGCGTACCTGGCGATCAGCCTTTGGGTGATCCGCGATGTGGCCGTCCGCGCCGCCCACCTTGCCGAGGTGCCGGTGGCCGACCTGGTCGGCGCGCAACGGCACTACGGGGGCGCGGTGATCACGTTGGTCGCCGCGGTGGGCACCCTCGTCGGCGCGGTGCTGTTGATGCGTGCGGCGGCAAGGGCGCGGCCGGATGCGGCCCGGTATGCCCGTCGGACGGCACCGCAGGCCGAGGAACCCGGCGCCGCGATGTCGGAGCGGACCATCTGGGACGCCCTCGACGAGGGGCGCGACCCCACCAATGGTGACATCAAGGGCCGGTGATCGATCGTGGTGTGGTGGCGGTTACCCTTCGTTGAAGATCAAACTGCGTCACGGGAAGGGAAACGACGGGTATGAGTTCGGCATCCGTGCTCGACTCCATCATCGAGGGAGTCCGCGCCGACGTTGCCGCTCGTGAGGCCGTCGTTCCGTTCACCGACATCAAGGAAATGGCGAAGGACGCGCCGCCGCCACTGGACGTGATGGCCGCGTTGCGCGCACCCGGCATCGGTGTAATCGCCGAAGTGAAGCGCGCCAGCCCGTCGCGCGGTGCGTTGGCGTCGATCTCCGATCCGGCGAAGCTGGCCAGGGCGTACGAGGACGGCGGTGCACGCATCATCAGCGTGCTGACCGAACAGCGTCGGTTCAACGGATCGCTGGAGGACTTGGACGCGGTGCGCGCAGCGGTGTCGATTCCGGTGTTGCGCAAGGACTTTATCGTCGGGCCGTATCAGATTCACGAGGCCCGCGCCCATGGCGCCGACATGCTGCTGCTGATCGTCGCCGCGCTGGAGCAACAGGCTTTGGAGTCGATGTTGGATCGCACCGAGTCGTTGGGCATGACCGCACTCGTCGAGGTGCACACCGAGGAGGAGGCGGATCGCGCGCTGCAGGCCGGTGCGAAGGTCATTGGCGTCAACGCGCGGGATCTCAAGACGCTGGACGTTGATCGGGATTGCTTCGCGCGCATCTCCCCTGGGCTGCCGTCCGGTGTCATCCGGATCGCCGAGTCGGGTGTTCGCGGCACCGCCGATCTGCTCGCGTATGCAGGCGCGGGCGCCGATGCGGTGCTCGTCGGCGAGGGACTTGTCACCAGTGGTGATCCCCGCGGGGCTGTTGCCGATTTGGTTACCGCAGGCACGCATCCGTCGTGCCCCAAACCCGCACGCTGACAAGTGGCCGACTTCGCCGGCCCGGAGTTGCCGCAGTCCAGTGCGGCCGTCGCCGAGCCCACCGTTCACGATCCCGACGCGCGTGGCCATTTCGGCGTGTATGGCGGACGATTCGTGCCCGAGGCCCTGATGGCCGTCATCGAGGAAGTCACGGCCGCTTACGAGAAGGCGCGCGGTGACCAGACGTTCCTCGATGAACTGGACCGGCTGCAGCGCCACTACGCCGGGCGACCCTCTCCGTTGTATGAGGCGGAGCGGCTGAGCGAGCACGCCGGGGGGGCGCGGATCTTCCTCAAGCGAGAAGACCTCAACCACACCGGATCTCACAAGATCAACAATGTGTTGGGCCAGGCGCTGCTGGCCCGGCAGATGGGCAAGGCGCGGGTGATCGCCGAAACCGGAGCCGGCCAGCACGGGGTGGCGACCGCGACGGCGTGTGCGCTGCTGGGTCTGGAGTGTGTCGTCTACATGGGTGCAATCGACACCGCACGGCAGGCCTTGAATGTGGCGCGCATGCGGCTGCTGGGTGCCGAGGTGGTGTCGGTCGAGGCGGGCTCGAAGACGCTCAAGGACGCGATCAACGAGGCGTTCCGTGACTGGGTCACCAACGCGGACAACACGTATTACTGCTTCGGCACCGCGGCAGGTCCACATCCGTTCCCGACGATGGTGCGCGACTTTCAGCGCATCATCGGCCTGGAAGCACGGGTCCAGATCGTCGACCAAGCCGGCCGGCTGCCCGAAGCGGTGACGGCGTGTGTGGGCGGCGGGTCGAACGCGATCGGCATCTTCCACGCTTTCATCGACGACCCGTCTGTGCGGCTGGTTGGCTACGAGGCGGCGGGTGATGGTGTCGAATCCGGCCGCCATGCGGCGACTTTCACCGGCGGATCGCCGGGGGCATTCCAAGGCTCTTTTTCGTATCTGTTGCAGGACGAGGACGGGCAGACCATCGAATCGCATTCGATCTCCGCGGGTTTGGATTATCCCGGCGTTGGCCCGGAGCACGCGTTTCTGAAAGACACCGGCCGCGCGGAGTACCGGCCCATCACCGACGCGGAGGCGATGAACGCGTTCGCGCTGTTGTGCCGCACCGAGGGAATCATCCCGGCCATCGAGTCGGCACACGCGGTCGCCGGTGCGGTGCAGTTGGGCCAGGAGTTGGGGCGCGGGGCGATCATCGTGGTGAACATGTCCGGGCGCGGCGATAAGGACGTGGAGACGGCCGCCAAGTGGTTCGGGCTGCTGGATGGTGCCTCATGAGTCGTTTGTCGGGCCTGTTTGATACGTGCCGCACCGAGGGTCGATCGGCATTGATCGGTTACCTGCCAACTGGGTTTCCCGATGTGCCGACGTCGATCTCGGCGATGACGGCGTTGGTCGAATCCGGTTGCGACGTAGTGGAGGTCGGCATCGCGTATTCGGATCCCGGCATGGACGGCCCGACGATCGCGGCGGCCACCGAGGCGGCGCTGCGCGGTGGCGTGCGGGTCGGTGACGCGCTTTCGGCCGTCGAGGCGATCAGCAATGCCGGGGGACGAGCCGTGGTGATGACGTACTGGAACCCGGTGCTGCGCCGCGGCGTCGACGCGTTCGCGCGGGACCTGGCGTCCGCGGGCGGGCTCGGAATGATCACCCCGGACCTGATTCCGGACGAGGCGGACGAGTGGCTTTCGGTGTCCGACGCGCATAGCCTGGACCGGATCTTTCTGGTCGCGCCGTCGTCGACGCCGGAGCGGTTAGCGGCGACGGTCGAGGCGTCGCGCGGATTCGTCTATGCCGCATCGACAATGGGGGTGACCGGAGCTCGTGATGCAGTGTCGGGGGCCGCGCCCGAGCTGGTTCGCCGGGTGAAGGCGGTGTCGGACATCCCGGTCGGCGTCGGGTTGGGCGTACGGTCGCGCGAGCAGGCGGCGCAGATCGGTGCGTACGCCGACGGAGTCATCGTGGGGTCGGCGTTGGTATCGGCGTTGAAGGACGGTATTGGCGCGGTTCGGTCGCTGACCGAGGAACTCGCCGACGGTGTGCGGCAGAGGATTACTGCGTGACGACAAACCTGGCCTACATTCCCAGCCCGTCGCAGGGCGTTTGGCATGTCAGTCCGATTCCGCTGATGGTGTTCGTAGTCGTCGTCATCGCCGCCATTGTCGCGGCGCTGATCATCGAGGACCGGCGGCGCGACGGCGGCGGCGGCGAGCGCGGGTTTATCTCCTATATCGCCATGGGGGCGGTTGCGGCCGTCGTCATCGGGGCATTGGTTTGGAAGGTCGGCCCCGTACCCGTGCGCGCCTATGCGCTCTGCATTCTCGCCGGCATCGGGGTGGCACTGGTGATCGGCGATCGACGATGGGCGGCCAGGGGTGGCGAACCCGGCGTCATCTACGACATCGCTTTGTGGGCAGTGCCGTTCGGCTTGATCGGTGGGCGGCTGTACCACATCATCACGGACTGGCGGACGTACTTCGGCGACGACGGTGTCGGTCCCGCTGGCGCGTTGCGTATCTGGGATGGCGGCCTCGGCATCTGGGGCGCGGTCGCGCTTGGCGCAGTCGGAGCGTGGATAGCATGCCGTAGGCGCAATATTCCGCTGCCGGCGTTCGGAGATGCGATCGCACCCGGAATCGTGCTGGCGCAAGCGATTGGTCGGCTGGGCAACTACTTCAACCAGGAGCTGTACGGACGCGCGACGACGCTGCCGTGGGGTCTGGAGATCTTCGAGCGGCGAAATGCCGGCGGTTCACTCGACACACTCAACGGAGTGTCGACCGGTCAGCTGGACACGGTGGTCCACCCGACGTTCTTGTACGAATTGCTGTGGAACCTTCTGGTTTTCGCGGTGCTCATCTACGTAGACCGTCGGTTCAAGATCGGCCACGGCCGGCTGTTCGCGCTTTATGTAGCGGGGTACTGCCTCGGCCGGTTCTGGATAGAGCTGATGCGCAGCGACGCCGCCACGCAGATCGCGGGCATCCGGGTCAACTCGTTCACGGCCACATTCGTGTTCATCGGCGCGGTGGTGTACATCATGGTCGCGCCGAAGGGTCGGGAGGATCCTGCGACGCTCAAGGGAAAGCCGCGCGAGGTCGCCGAGGCGAAAGTCCCTGCGAAGGAAGAAACTTCCATCGAAGAATTCGTCAAGGAGCTGACCGGGGTCGCAGCGGCGACGACCGGCGTGGTGGCTGCCGCCAAGGTCGCGGGGCAGTCTGAGGACGAAGACGCCCAAGCCGCCGTCGACGACGAGGCTGAGGTAGAGCCCGACAAGCCGTCGGAGGCGGCCACCGAGGCGGAGGAGCTGGCCGAGGACGTCGAAGAGGCGCCATCCGAGGACATCGCCGAGGCCGAGGAATTCGCCGAGGCCAAGGAAGCGGCCGAAGAAGCCGAGCCCGTTGGCAGCGTGGGTGCCGTCGAGGGTGGGGAGGCCGTTGAGGCTGAGGTGGCGGCTCCCGAGGCGTATGAAGCGGCCGTCGACGCTGTCGAGGAAGCGGAGGAGGTTGCCGCTGAAGTGGCCGATACCTCGGCCGACGAAGCACCGGAAGCCGACGCCGAGCCCGTTGACGAGTCCGCAGAGGGGGCCGAGCCGACCGAGGGCGCCGACGAGACCGGGCCCGAGGCTGACGACGCTGCCGAGGCTGAGCCGGAGGAATCTGATTCGGTCGGCGGTGTGGGCGCGGTCGAGGGTGGGGAGGCCGTTGAGGCCGAGCGGCGGCGCCCGAGGCGCACGAAGCGGCCGTCGACGCTGTCGAGGAAGCGGAGGAGATTGCCGCTGAAGTGGCCGATACCTCGGCCGACGAAGCACCGGAAGCGGACGCCCAGCCCGTTGACGAGTCCGCAGAGGGGGCCGAGCCCGAGCCTGTAGACGCTGCCGAGGCCGAGCCGGAGGAATCTGATTCGGTCGGCGGTGTGGGCGCGGTCGAGGGTGAGGCCGTTGAGGCTGAGGTGGCGGCGCCCGAGGCACATGAAGCGGCCGTCGACGCTGCTGAGGAAGCGGAGGAGATTGCTGCGGAAGTGGCCGATGCCTCGGCCGGCGAAGCACCGGAAGCGGACGCCGAGCCCGTTGACGAGTCCGCAGAGGGGGCCGAGCCGACCGAGGGCGCCGACGAGACCGGGCCCGAGGCTGTAGACGCTGCCGAGGCTGAGCCGGAGGAATCTGATTCGGTCGGCGGTGTGGGTGCCGTCGAGGGTGGGGAGGCCGTTGAGGCTGAGGTGGCGGCGCCCGAGGCGTATGAAGCGGCCGTCGACGCTGCTGAGGAAGCGGAGGAGGTTGCTGCTGAAGTGGCCGATACCTCGGCCGACGAAGCACCGGAAGCGGACGCCGAGCCCGTTGACGAGTCCGCAGAGGGGGCCGAGCCCGAGCCTGTAGACGCTGCCGAGGCCGAGCCGGAGGAATCTGATTCGGTCGGCGGTGTGGGTGCGGTCGAGGGTGAGGAGGCCGTTGAGGCCGAGCAGGCGGCGCCCGAGGCACATGAAGCGGCCGTCGACGCTGCTGAGGAAGCGGAGGAGATTGCCGCTGAAGTGGCCGATACCTCGGCCGACGAAGCACCGGAAGCGGACGCCGAGCCGGCTGAAACCGAGGATGGGGAACCCGAGCCCGCCGACGAGGCAGAGGAAGCCGACGCGACCGAGGAGCAAGAGCCCGAGGCCGAGGTCCTCGCCGTGGATGTCGAACCCGAACCCGCTCGGGAGACCGAACCCGCCGAAGTCGCCACCGTTGAGGAATCAGGCGGGCAGCCGCAAGAGCCGGGAGGTCGACTTCGCCGGTGGTTGCGCAGCCGCAGAGGCTAGCGGCGAGCAATCTCCAGCCCAGCATTTGGGCTATCGAAATTGTCGCAGCGCCTGACTACTGGCCGCGCTGGTCGCGGCGGCATTCCTCAGTCGTTGCCGCCATCGAAAACTCTTCTGATTCTCGGCTTTGACGCGGACTCCACGCACCGTCGAACATGCGACTCGACAGTTCGATTCAATTCGTGCACGGCGACTGCACACCCCGATTGCAGGAAACGACACCGAATCCCGAAGCGGAAGGCTCTTTAGGGATCCGGTGTCAACAGCGGTCGAAAGCTCGCGCCCTTGTCTCCTGGTGACAAAGTTCCGCCGGAAGTTGGTCGTCCAGCTACGTCGCTGAGCTGGGCCCACCGTCGATAGGTTCACCGCTAACAAAGGCCCAGTCGCTTCGCAGAAAGTTGAGTGAACCATCGTGGATCTCCTGACGACCTTCATCCCGCCCATCGTGGTCTTCTTGATTGTCTTCTCTGCACCGCTGTTCCACTCGATCCTTGCCGCAGGTCAAGCCGTAGGCCGGTTGCCGGGCTATGTCCGGGGTTGGGGCGCTGCCCCGTCCGACCGGTGAGCTGCCCGTCCCGAAGCCGCCATCGACGATCGCCGCGGGGAGCGGACTGCGATATGCCGAAACGGCGCCGTTCCCGGCGCCAAATCGAGCTCG
Source organism: uncultured Actinomycetota bacterium (assembly GCA_963715885.1). GTDB lineage: Bacteria > Actinomycetota > Actinomycetes > Mycobacteriales > Mycobacteriaceae > Mycobacterium. The sequence continues at coordinate 83,982 of CAVQSK010000014.1, read as the reverse complement.
TCGTGTTGCGGCGAAACACGACGGAACCACGACGCGCGGCAGTCACGCCGATGTGCAAGCAGTGTTTTATCCGACGGCCCCTCGAGACCAATCGACGGCGCCGGCTAACCGTCACCCTTTAAGTGGTGGTGACGACGTGGTAATCGCGATCGTCAGGTTTGGTAAGCATGCCGGTCATCGTCTTGTGGTCGTAGGCCACAGGTCGACGTTTCCTTCGTCAGTGAGATACCAAGAGTTGCAACCGGTATTCCACACTGTGGGGCCGAGCGCGTGACTTCGACGGTGTCGATGTCGCCGTCGCGGAATCGGCGCAGCCGATCTGTGATGTAGCGGGCCGTCAGCTCCGCCGAATAATGCGGGGAAATCGAGCCGGTGGGGGAATTGGGCGGCTATCACCCGACTTCCCTGGAGAAGGTCGCCGACACCGCCGGGTGCTCCAAGGGCGCGAGCTCGCCGCGAGCTTGGACAACATCCTCCAAATGCTCACGGCCGGCGTCGAATCCGCCGACAACCCCGACCTCAAGTTGCCCGGCCGCGAAATTGCCACCGCGATGCTCGCACTCGGTGCCGGGCTGAGGCTGCTCCGCTCGATCGACCCCTCGATACCGGTCAACGGGCTCATCGACACACTGCGCCTTAAGACCGGACAACCCTTCTAGCCGGGCTGCGGTTCTGGCATGCTTGAAGCCATGACGGAGCCGCAGTTCGGTGGCAGTGAATATGGAACCCCGCAACCTCCACAGCCCCCGCAACAGCCGGGATATCCGCCGCCGTATCCGCCACCGCAGGGCCAGTATCCGCCCCAGGCCGGCCCGTATCCGCCGGTGTATGTGGATCCGGCCGCACCGTTCGGCCGCCATCCGTTGACGGGCGAGCCGCTGTCCGACAAATCCAAAATCGTCGCCGGTCTGCTTCAGTTGCTCGGATTGTTCGGTCTCGTTGGCATCGGTCGGATTTACCTCGGCTACACGGGATTGGGCGTGGCCCAGCTCATCGTCGGAATCGTCACCTGCTTCATCGGCGCCGTTATCTGGGGAATCATCGACGCGATACTGATCCTCACCGACAAGGTCCGCGATCCCGAGGGGCGTCCACTCCGCGACGGAACGTAGACACGCGCTCTGGCATGCTGGGAGCCATGACCGATCCATCGCCGTTCGGTTCCAGCGGAGGGAGCATGCCACCACGGCAACCACCCCCGCTTTCGGGATATCCGCCGCCATACCCGCAGTACCCGGGGCCGTATCCGGGCGCGTACGCGGATCCTGCCGGCGACAACTACGGGCGTCGCCTGCGCGATGGCACCTAGCGTCACAACCAGCCGGGGACGGCTGTATGGCGCGCTCGGCACGGGCGCCGTACTAGCTGGCGGCCTGACCTATGTCGGGCTGAACGATCCGCATCGTCCAGGCTTCCTCTTTCCCGTCTGCCCCTTCAAGGCGCTGACGGGATGGAACTGTCCCGGGTGTGGCGGCCTTCGCATGACCCACGACGTGCTGCACGGCGACTTCGGCGCCGCGGTCGTCGACAACGTCTTCCTTCTCGTCGGTGTGCCGCTGCTCGTTGCCTGGCTTGCGGTGCGCTGGCGCCGCGGTCAACCGTTGATGACCAAGCCCGCGATCGTCGTCATCGTCGTCGCCGCCATCACCTGGACGGTGGTACGGAACTTGCCGGGGTTCCCGCTGGTCCCGACTCTTCTCGTGGGGTAGCAGCCGAGCTGCGCTGATACACTCGACACTCGGGCCGGCGCAGTCCCGGACCAGATTTTCCCGGACTGCGGAGGTACATCAATGCTGTATTCGGCATTGCCCGATCCTCAGGGTTTATACGACCCCGAGAACGAATCGGACTCCTGTGGCGTCGCCATGGTCACCGACATCCAGGGCCGCCGGTCGCACGCCATCGTCGCCGACGGGCTGGTCGCACTGGAACACCTCGAACACCGCGGCGCCGCCGGCGCCGAACCCAACAGCGGTGACGGCGCCGGCATCCTCATCCAGCTGCCCGTCCAGTTCCTTCGGGAGGCCGTCGACTTCGACCTCCCAAAGCCTGCTGCCGACGGCGCCAACACCTTCGCAGCCGGCATCTGCTTCCTGCCCCAAGACCCCGTTGCCCGCGCCAAGGCCCGCCAACAGGTGGAAGGCATCGCCACCGAGGAGGGCCTCGAAGTCTTGGGCTGGCGCGAGGTGCCGGTCGACCCCGGTGGCGCAGAACTCGGCGCGACGGCACTGAGCTGTATGCCTTACATGTCGCAGCTGTTCACCGCCACCCCCGACCGAGCAAGCGGCGTCGACCTGGACCGGCGTGTCTACCCGCTGCGTAAGCGTGCCGAAAAGCACGACGTGTACTTCCCGTCGCTGTCCAGCAGGACGATGGTGTACAAGGGCATGCTCACCACAATGCAACTGCCCCAGTACTTTCCGGATCTGCGCGACGAAAGATGCGTGAGCGCCATCGCGATCGTGCACAGCCGCTTCTCCACCAACACGTTCCCGTCCTGGCCGCTTGCCCATCCGTTCCGCTTCGTGGCCCACAACGGCGAGATCAATACCGTGCGCGGCAACCGCAATCGCATGCACGCCCGCGAAGCCATGCTGGCCAGCGCGAAGATCCCCGGCGACCTGTCCCGGCTCTCACCGATCTGCACGCCGGAGGCCTCCGACTCGGCGTCCTTCGACGAGGTCCTCGAACTTCTGCACCTCGGCGGCCGAAGCCTTCCGCACGCCGTGCTGATGATGATCCCCGAGGCGTGGGAGAACAACAGCACTATGGACCCCGCCGAGCGGGCGTTCTGGCAATTCCACGCTTCCCTCATGGAGCCATGGGACGGCCCCGCCTGCGTGACCTTCACCGATGGCACCCTCGTCGGAGCGGTGTTGGACCGCAACGGGTTGCGGCCCGGACGCTGGTGGCGCACCATCGACGACCGCGTCATCCTCGCCAGCGAAAGCGGCGTGCTCGACGTGCCGTCCGCTGAAATCGTCGCGAAGGGCCGTTTGCAGCCCGGCAAGATGTTTCTGATCGACACCGCCGCCGGCCGCATCGTCTCCGACGACGAGGTCAAGCAATCCCTCGCCCAACAAGAGCCTTACGGCGAATGGCTACACGCCGGTCTGCTCGACCTGAAGATCCTGCCCGACCGCGCCCGCGTCCAGCCCAACCACGAATCCGTTGTGCGCAGGCAGATCTCGTTCGGCTACACCGAAGAAGAGCTGCGTATCCTGCTCACCCCGATGGCCGCCTCCGGCATCGAGCCGCTGGGCTCGATGGGCACCGACACCCCGACCGCCGTGCTCTCCCAACGGTCCAGGCTGCTCTACGACTACTTCGTCGAGCTCTTCGCCCAGGTGACCAACCCGCCCCTTGACGCCATCCGCGAAGCAGTCGTCACCTCCATGGCCCGCGTCATGGGCCCCGAGCAGAACCTCCTCGAGCCCACGGCGGCCTCCTGTCGCCAGATCGTCTTGCGCCGGCCGGTGCTCGACAACGACGAGCTCAACAAGATCGTCCACATCAACGACGACGGCGAACACCCCGGCGTCAAGACCGCCGTCCTGAGAGCTCTCTACGACGTAGAACGCGGCGGCGAGGGCCTCGCTGACGCGCTGGAGGAACTTCGCCTGCGGGCCTGCGACGCCATTGCGAAAGGTGCACGCACACTGGTTATCTCGGACCGCGACTCCGACCACACCAAGGCACCCATCCCGTCGCTGCTGGCCGTCTCCGCGGTACACCACCATCTGGTGCGCACCAAGGAGCGCACCACCGTTGCGTTGGTCGCCGAGAGCGGTGATGCTCGCGAGGTCCACCACATCGCCATGCTCATCGGCTTCGGAGCCGCCGCCGTCAACCCGTACCTGGCCTTCGAGTCCATCGAAGACCTGATCCGCGAAGGCGAACTCACGGGCATCGAGCCCGCGGCCGCCGTTCGCAACTATCTCAAAGCGCTCGGCAACGGCGTGATGAAGGTGATGAGCAAGATGGGCATCTCCACCGTCGGCTCCTACACTGCGGCCCAGGCATTCGAGGCCGTCGGCATCAACAAGGACGTCATCGACGAGTACTTCACAGGCACGCCAACCCAACTTGGCGGGGCCGGCCTCGATGTCATCGCCGAGGAGGTCAAGCTGCGCCACCGCCGGGCCTACCCGGAGAATCCCACCGAGCGGGTTCATCGCCGCCTCGAAGTGGGCGGCGAGTACGCGTTCCGGCGCGAGGGCGAGCTGCACCTGTTCACCCCCGAAGTGGTGTTCCTGCTCCAGCATTCGACCCGCACCGGCCGCCACGACGTATTCCAGCAGTACTCCGACGAGGTGAACCGACTGTCCAGGGGAGGCGGCACCTTGCGGGGGCTGTTCGAATTCAAGAAGGGTCTGCGGCCATCCGTGCCGCTGGAAGAGGTGGAACCCGTTGACTCCATCGTCACCCGGTTCAACACCGGCGCAATGAGTTACGGCTCCATCTCCGCCGAGGCCCACGAGACCATGGCGATCGCCATGAACAACCTGGGCGGACGGTCAAATAGCGGCGAAGGCGGTGAGGATGTTGACCGCCTCTACGATGCGAAACGGCGCAGCGCCGTCAAGCAGGTCGCGTCCGGTCGTTTCGGCGTCACCAGCGAATACCTGGTCAACGCCTCCGACATCCAGATCAAGATGGCCCAAGGTGCTAAACCCGGTGAGGGCGGCCAGCTTCCGGGCTACAAGGTGTACCCGAACATCGCCAAGACGCGGCACTCCACCCCAGGCGTCGGCCTCATCTCACCGCCACCGCACCACGACATCTACTCGATCGAGGACCTGGCCCAGCTCATCCACGACCTCAAGAACGCCAACTCCGACGCGCGCATCCACGTCAAGCTCGTCAGCAGTGTCGGCGTCGGAACCGTCGCGGCCGGCGTGTCCAAGGCTCACGCCGATGTCGTGCTGATCTCCGGTCACGACGGCGGCACCGGCGCGGCGCCGCTCACCAGCCTCAAACACGCAGGCGCACCATGGGAGATCGGGCTCGCCGATACCCAGCAGACCCTCATTCTCAACGGCCTGCGGGATCGCATCACCGTGCAATGCGACGGCGGCATGCGCACCGCGCGCGACGTCATCGTCGCCGCACTCCTCGGCGCCGAGGAGTACGGCTTCGCGACCGCGCCGCTGGTGGTGTCGGGCTGCATCATGATGCGTGTCTGCCACCTCGACACCTGCCCCGTCGGCGTGGCCACCCAGAACCCGGAGCTGAGAGCCCGGTTTAATGGCAAGCCGGAGTTCGTCGAGAACTACTTCCGGTTCATCGCCGAGGACGTTCGGCGCTATCTTGCCGAACTCGGCTTCCGCAGCATCGACGAGGCGGTCGGCCATGCCGAGATGCTCGACACGGACAAGGGCGTCGCCCACTGGAAGAGCAATGGACTCGATCTGACCCCGATATTCGCCGTGCCGACCGACGCCCATGGCGCCAAGCTGACACAACGGAGACGGCTGCGCGCCCAGGACCACGGTCTGGATCTTGCGCTCGACCGCACGCTCATCCAGCTCGCCGAGGGCGCACTCGAGGATGCACATCCGGTGCGGCTCGAGTTGCCCGTGCGCAACGTCAACCGTACGGTCGGCACCCTGCTCGGCTCCGAAGTCACGAGACGCTACGGCGCCCAGGGTCTGCCCGACGACACGATCCACGTCACCCTCACCGGATCGGCGGGCCAGTCCATTGGCGCGTTCCTGCCGCCGGGCATCACCCTGGAACTGATCGGCGACGCCAACGACTATGTCGGCAAGGGTCTTTCGGGCGGACGTGTCATCGTAAAGCCCCAAGACGACGTGCTGTTCCTGCCCGAGAACAACGTCGTCGCCGGCAACACCCTGCTCTACGGGGCCACTTCCGGCGAGGTCTTCCTCAGAGGCCGCGTCGGGGAACGCTTCTGTGCCCGCAACTCCGGTGCGTTGGCCGTGGTCGAGGGCGTCGGCGATCACGCCTGCGAGTACATGACCGGCGGCAGGGTCGTGGTGTTGGGCAAGACGGGACGCAACATGGCGGCAGGAATGTCCGGCGGTATCGCCTTCGTGTTGGGCCTCGACCCGAGCCGGGTCAACACGGAAATGGTGGAGCTGCAACGCCTCGAACCCGAGGACCTGACCTGGCTGCGCGAGATCATCGCCAAGCACGCTCAGTTCACGGGCAGCACTGTCGCCACCTCGATCCTGTCCGACTGGCCAAGGCGTAGTGCGCAATTCACCAAGATCATGCCTCGCGACTACCAGCGCGTCATGGAAGCCACCCTGGTGGCCAAGCGGGAGGGCCGCGATGTCGACACCGCGATCATGGAGGCCAGCCGTGGCTGACCCAACCGGCTTTCTCAAGATACCCAAGGTCGAGGCGGCAAAGCGTCCGGTCGACGAGCGGGTCGGCGACTGGCATGAGGTCTACGAGCGCCAGGATCCCCACCAGCGCGCAGGCGAGGTGTCGCAACAGGCCGGCCGCTGCATGGATTGCGGAATCCCGTTCTGCCACTCTTCAACCGCGGGTTGTCCGCTCGGTAACCTGATCCCGGAGTGGAACGACCTCGTCAGGCGCGGCCGCTGGGATGCTGCCAGCGATCGGCTGCATGCGACCAACAACTTCCCGGAGTTCACCGGCCGACTGTGCCCCGCACCATGCGAAACCGCCTGCGTGCTGTCCATCGGCGAGGAGCAGACCGGCGGCAGCGTCACCATCAAACGCATCGAGCAGACGATCGCCGATCAGGCGTGGATGGATGGCATCGTCGAGCCGCAGCCCGCGGCCATCTCGACCGGTAGGCGCGTCGCGGTCGTTGGCTCCGGCCCGGCGGGACTCGCTGCGGCACAACAACTTACCCGTGCCGGTCACGACGTCACCGTCTACGAACGCGACGACCGGATCGGCGGGCTGATGCGCTACGGCATTCCCGAGTACAAGCTGGAGAAGGCGACGCTGAACCAGCGCTTGACCCAAATGCGCGCAGAGGGAACGCGTTTCGTCACCGAAACCGAGGTCGGTGTCGATCTGACCGTCGAACAGCTCCGTCAGCAATACCACGCCGTCGTGCTGGCTGTCGGTGCGCTGCGGGGCCGCGACCACCCAGTGGAGGGCCGCGACCTCAACGGCGTGCACCTGGCCATGGAACATTTGGTGCCCGCGAACAAGGAATGCGAGGGCGACGGGCCGAGCCCGGTCTCCGCCCAGGGCAAGCACGTGGTGATCATCGGCGGCGGTGACACCGGCGCCGACTGCCTGGGCACCGCACACCGGCAGGGCGCGAGCTCCGTCACCCAGCTTGACTACAACCCCGAGCCGCCGGAATACCGCGACGAGTCGCAGTCGCCCTGGCCGACGTGGCCGCTGGTCCTGCGGACTCGCCTGTCACCCGCGCACGCCGAGGGCGGTCACCGCCGCTATGAGGTCGCGGTTCAGCGTTTTCTTGGTGACGAGCACGGCCACGTGCGGGCTATGGAGATCGCCGAGGTGAAGGTCGAGCGTGACGCCGAGGGCCGGCGGCGCATCACCCCTGTGGGGCAGTCGCTGGAAATTCCCTGTGAATTGGCCCTGTTGGCCATCGGCTTCGACGGGGTCGAGCACATGCCGCTGCTGGACGGCCTCGGCCTCGAACTCAACCGGCGCGGTTCTTTGCCGTGCGGATCGGATTGGCAGACAGAGGCGCCCGGCGTGTTTGTCTGCGGCGATGCGCACCGCGGCGCGTCGCTGATCGTCTGGGCCATCGCCGAGGGCCGCAGCGCAGCGCACGCCGTCGACGAGTATCTGATGGGAGAGTCCGATCTGCCCGAGCCGGTCAAGCCCGGCGCACTGCCTCTGCTCGTCGTCTGAACCGATTCATGACTATGCTCATCAGACGTGACTAGACGCGGAAAAATCGTCTGTACCTTGGGTCCGGCCACCGCCACTGACGAGGCCGTCAGGGCACTGGTCGAGGCCGGAATGGACGTCGCGCGGCTCAACTTCAGCCACGGCGACTACACCGATCACGAAGCCAACTACAAGCGCGTCCGTGCCGCATCGGACCTGACCGGACGCGCGGTGGGCATCCTTGCCGACCTGCAGGGCCCGAAGATCCGACTCGGACGATTCGCCGCCGGTCCCACGTACTGGGCCGACGGTGAGACCGTGCGGATCACGACTGATGACTGCGAAGGTACCCACGATCGGGTGTCCACCACCTACAAGCGGTTGGCCGAGGACGCGACGCCCGGAGACCGGGTCTTGGTCGACGACGGCAACGTGGGGCTGGTTGTCGAGCAGATCGAAGGCACCGATGTGGTGTGCACCGTCACCGAGGGCGGCGCGGTCAGCAACAGCAAGGGCATGTCGCTGCCCGGCATGAACGTGTCGGCCCCCGCGCTGTCGGAGAAGGACGTCGACGACCTCGAGTTCGCGGTGCGCCTCGGCGTCGACCTGATAGCGCTGTCGTTCGTCCGGTCGCCCGCAGACATCGAACTCGTGCACGAGGTGATGGACCGCGTCGGCAGGCGCGTGCCGGTCATCGCGAAGCTCGAGAAGCCCGAGGCCATCGACAACCTCGAGGCCATCGTGCTCGCCTTCGACGCGATCATGGTGGCGCGCGGTGATCTCGGCGTCGAGCTGCCGCTCGAGGAAGTGCCGCTGGTACAGAAGCGCGCCATCCAAATGGCAAGGGAGAACGCCAAACCCGTCATCGTCGCCACCCAGATGCTGGAGTCGATGATCGAGAACTCCCGACCCACCCGCGCGGAGGCGTCCGACGTCGCCAACGCGGTCCTCGACGGCGCCGACGCCGTGATGCTCTCCGGCGAGACATCGGTCGGCAAGTACCCGTTCGAAGTGGTCAAGACCATGGCGCGGATCATCGCGGCGGTTGAGCAGAATTCGGTGGCGGCCCCACCGCTGACCCATGTGCCGCGCACGAAACGCGGCGTCATCTCGTACGCCGCCCGCGACATCGGCGAGCGGTTGGACGCCAAGGCGCTGGTGGCCTACACGCAGTCCGGGGACACCGTGCGCCGGCTGGCCCGTCTGCACACCCCGCTGCCGCTGCTTGCGTTCACGTCGTTGCCCGAGGTGCGCAGCCAGCTGGCGCTGACCTGGGGCACCGAGACGTTCATCGTGCCGCACATCCAGACCACGGACGGCATGATCCGCCAGGTCGACAAGTCGCTGCTCGCACTTGGGCGCTACAAGCGCGGCGACTTGATAGTCATCGTCGCTGGCGCTCCACCCGGCACAGTAGGCTCCACGAATCTGATCCACGTGCACCGGATCGGGGAGGAAGACGTCTAGGAGGTTCAGTGTCAACGGCAGACTTCGAAGAGCTGCTGGCGATACTCGACCTCAATCGCGTTGACGACGGCACGTTCGTCGGCTCGCATCCGAGTAAGAACCCGGTACGTACGTTCGGTGGGCAGATGATGGCCCAGTCGTTCGTCGCGGCCAGCTCCACGCTCGATCACGACCTGCCGCCTAGCGCGTTGTCGGCGCACTTCATCGCCGGCGGCGATCCCGCAAAGGATCTGGAATTCCGCGTGATTGCGCTGCGTGACGAGCGGCGGTTCGCCAACCGCCGTGTGGACGTCATGCAGGACGGCGAACTGCTGACCATGGCGATGATTTCGTACATGAACGGCGGTCGTGGCCTCGAGCACGGCATCGAGCCGCCCGAGTTGGACGATCCGCTGTCGGTGCCGCCCGTCGACGACCTCTTGCGTGGGTACGAGGATGTGGTCCCGCACTTCGTTAACGCGCTGCGGCCGATCGACTGGCGCTATACCAATGACCCGACCTGGGTGATGCGCGACAAGGGGGAGCGCCTGGACTACAACCGGGTGTGGATGAAGGCCCATGGCAAGATGCCCGACGATCCGATGAAGCACGCTGCCGCGCTGGTGTACTCGTCGGACACCACCGTGCTCGACTCGATCATCAGCACGCACGGGCTGTCGTGGGGCTTCGACCGGATCTTCGCCGTGACCATGAACCACTCGGTGTGGTTTCACCGTCCGGTTCGGTTCGACGAGTGGGTGCTGTACTCGACTTCCTCGCCGGTGGCGGCCGAGTCGCGCGGCCTCGGGACCGGCCATTTCTTCGACCGATCCGGTCAGTTACTCGCAACTGTGGTGCAGGAAGGCATCGTCAAGTACTTCCCAGGCGCCAAGCCGAGTTAGGCCGCGCGCAGCCCATTTACGTTGCGGCCGGAATCGGTTCGAAGGCTTGCTCTTCGATGTCGTCGCCGATGATCAGGCCGACGCCGGCAGGCACTTCCCGCCACATGCCGGGCAGATCAGCCAGCGGCTCAGAGACCACGACCCGGGCCTCCCCGCTGAAGTGGGCCAACCGCTCGTTTTCCGGGTAGAGCATCTGCACCGATCTGGCGTCTTCACTGACGAACAGAGTGTTGACTTCTGTTCCGCTGGCATATCGCACCGCGAACAGTTTCTTACCGTCGGCAACCCCGACCGTCATCTGCAACGCGGGGTCGGTGAGGCCGGCCGCGGCGGAGGTCGCTTCCACGAAGCCGGCCATCCGGGCCAGCCCGGAGATCGGGTCGTCGGCTAGCCCGAACGTCAACGCGAGGTGAAACAGCAATTCCGAGTCGGTGGATCCGGCGATGTTGGTGAACAAGTCGGGGTGTACGGCAAGCAGAAGTTCGCGACGCAACGCTGTGTAATTGGCCACGTATCCGTTGTGGACAAAGAGCCAATTGCGGTAGCGGAACGGATGACAATTGCTTTGCTGCACCGGTGTGCCGGTGCCAGCTCGGACGTGCGCCAAAAACAACGGGCTTTCTACCTCGGTTGCGAGCTCGAGCAGATTCTCGTCGCCCCATGCCGGGGTGATGCTGCGAAACAGCGCCGGCTCGGATCGCCGGTCATACCAGCCCAGTCCCGTCCCGTCTCCGTTAGGAAGCACCATATTCGGCGCGTGTCTGCGGCTCTGCTCGATCAGCGATCGCGGCGGATCATGCAGCAGTTCCTTTGGGTTGATCGGGCTGCCGAGGTATCCGACCCAGCGACACACGGCTGTCTCCTGTCTTTGGATTACGCCTCGGATATCACCGTTGGGTTGTCGCCAGCATGACAGACCGTCACCGATATTTGCGCCGAAAGTCAAAGCCAGCGGACGCAACGAATTTACGATCGTCGCCGTGGTGCGGTTTATGCTGCGGGTGGCGGTGTTCCTCGGATCATCGGCCATAGGACTGATGGCGGCGGCGTTGCTCATTCCCGGTGTGTCGGTATCGATATCCGGCTTCATCGCGGCCGTGGTCGTGTTCACGGTTGCTCAGACGATACTGTCTCCGTTTGTCTTCAAGGTGGCGAGGCGGCATGCGTCGGCGTTCCTCGGCGGCATCGGCCTGTTGTCGACGTTGATCGCGTTGATTCTGGCCTCGGTTTTCACCAACGGGCTTACTATCCGCGGGCTCGGATCGTGGATCTTGGCAATGGTTGTGGTCTGGTTGGTGACGGCGCTCGCGACGTTGGTATTGCCGATGTTGATCATCCGCCAGAGATCCGGCTCATCGACCCGCGACTGATTACCTCGGACTCGAGTATCCTCCGCTGGTCGACTTGGCAGTCTCGCGAATCAGCTTGACGCGGTTGAAGAACCGCGACAACCACTTCCAGTCGGCATGCGGAAACGCTAGCGCGTTGGCGTGACCGTGATGCTGAACTCGTTCTCGATGCGGTCGCGGAACTGGTCGGCGCACTGCTGGACGGCCTGCTCGTCGTTACCTGCCCGGGACAGGCAGTCGAAGTAGTCCGTGCCGCCCACGTCGTCGAAGAACGACACGACGGCGAAGATTGCGACGATCGAAACGATTACGCCGAGGACGCCCAGAATGATGCCGGCGATCGCGACACCGCCGTTGGTAGCTTCGCCGCGTTTTGCCCGGCCCCACCCGATGAAGCCCAGAATAACCGCGACGATGCCAAGTAAGAGCCCCCCGAAGATGGTGAACAGTCCGATGATCGCGATCACCAGGGCCGCGATGCCCAGGCCGTTCTTGGGTGCGGTCGGTGGTGGCGTGTAGCCGGCGTAGGGCTGCGGTGGCGGCGGTGGATAGCTGCCGGGATACACGCCGTACGGTGACGGCGGCGGCGGCTGATACTGCGGCGGCGGATAGCTGCCGGGATACGCGCCATATTGGGGCGGTGACGGCGGCGGCTGCTGCGGCTGATACGGCTGCGGCTTCTCCGGTTCGCTCATGTCGGTGAGGTTACTCGCCGGCAGCGAGGCTAAGTGTGGGACAGCCAATGTCGTTGGGCAGGTGATGGGTGGCGACGACGACGGTGCGATCGGCCGGGAAAAGCCCATCGGGGGTGAGAAGTTCGGTCAGGATCTGCCGACCGTCGGAGGCGTCGAGGTGCTCGGTCGGTTCGTCGAGCAGCACCGTCGGCGCCGTCGAGATCAGCGCCCGGGCCAGCATCAGGCGCCGGCGCTGGCCGGCCGAAACCGCTGCCGCGCCCCCGACAAGCACCGTGGACAGCCCGTCGGGCAGTGTGTCGAGCCACTCGCCAAGACCCGCCCGCCACAGCGCATTTCGCAGTTCGTCGTCGGTCGCCTTGCCACGGACGACAAGCAGATTGTCGCGCACGGTGGTAGCAAATAGGTGCGCGTCCTCGGCGAAAAACACTGCTTCGGTGGGATTTTCGGCCATCGCCATCAGCAGGGTTGTCTTGCCGGCGCCGCTGGGCCCGATGACGGCAAGCCGGGCACCCGGTTCCAATTCGACCGGCGCCACCGGCGGCCGCGGCCGTAGGTGGCCGTTCGGCCTCGTGAGGTCGTCCAGTCGGCGGGCGGCGATGCGTGACCGGGTGAGTTGCACCGCGGCCGCAGGCAGGGCGGTGGTCGCCTCGAAGGCCGACAGCGGCAACAACATCAAGATCGCCATGGTCGTCGGCGCGACAGAATCCGCGATCCAGATCGCGGCGATGACGGCGCCGAGCACGCTGACGCCCATGGCCAGCGTCGGCGCAGCCGCGGCGAGGGCCGCCGGTGCCGCCGCCCGGTCGGTCGCGCGTCCCCAGGCGCGGTGCCGACGTTCTGCTTCGGCGATGACGTCGTCGAGGCGGCCGCTGACCCGAAGCTCGGGCGCATGCTCGAGGGCGAGCATCACCGCTACATCTCGGCTGGAATGATGCTGTGTTGCAACCGCTTCCGCAGCCGTGGCGGCCCGGGCCGCCAGCCACGGCGCCGCCACACCCGCGATCAGCAGGCAGACCGCGAGCACAGCGGCCGCGGCGGGGGAGATGACCGCGACGACCGCAGCGGCGGCGAGCCCGAGCACGCCGGCGACGGCGATCGGCACCAGCGCGCGCACGAGCACATTGGACAGCTCGTCGACGTCCGCGCCGATGCGGGCGACGAGTTCGCCGCTGTGCCGCCGCACAACGGCGTCGACCGGCCCGCGGGCCAGCCGCATGTAGAGCCGCTCCCGAACCGTTCCGGCCGACCGCAGCGCGGTGTCGTGCGAGGCCAGTCGCTCGCAGTAGCCGAAGACACCGCGGGAAATGCCAAGGGCCCGCACCGCTACGACCGCCACAGTCAGGTCCAGCACCGGCGGCATTTGCCAAGCCCGCGTGATCAGCCAGGCCGACACCCCTGCCAGTGCAAGGGCGCTGCCAAGTGCGAACACGCCGAGTCCGGTGGCCAGCAGTAGCCGGGGCAACCGGGGACGCAGCAGCTCAAGCATCGACAAGGCTCCCCATCGACAGGACCCGATCGCCGATCTCCAGCACCGGGTCGCGGTGGCCGACGACGATGACCGTCGCACCGGCCGCTGCGCGGTCGATGATCGCACGCAGCACACGCTCCTCGGTGGTGGTGTCGAGGTGGGCGGTGGGTTCGTCGAGCAGTAACAGCGGTGCCGGTGACCCGAATACCCGGGAAAGGCCGAGCAGCTGCCGCTGGCCCAGCGAGAGGCCGACCCCGTCGCGGCCTATCCGGGTGTGCAGTCCCTCCGGGAGTTCCGCCAACACCGTGTCGAAACATGCTGCGCGGCAGGCATCTTCTAGGTTCCTGAGAGGACCGAAGAGCTCGAGGTTGTGCAGCACCGTGCCGGGCACGAGCATCGGCCGGTGGGTCAGCCAGGCCAGCTGATCCCACCATGTCTGCCGGTCGAGATCGGCGACATCGACGCCGTCGACCGAAATACGGCCCGACGGCGGCACTTCGAGGCCGAGGATGGCCTGCAGCAGTGTGGTCTTGCCCGCGCCGTTGGGTCCGGTCAGCACGGTGACTCGCCCCGGTTCGATGTCGGCGTCCAGCGCGTCGATGTGAATAGTTGCGCCCCTGGCATCGACGGTGCACTTTCCGGCGGGCGGGGTGGGCAGTTTCTCGATGAGTGCAAACGCCGCTTCGGCCGCGGCCTTTCCGTCCTGAGCGGCGTGGAACGCCACCCCGACGCGGCGCAGCGGCCAGAACACCTCAGGTGCCAACAACAACGCCGTCAGGCCGGCCGTCAGGGTCATCTCCCCGTACACCAGCCGCATCCCGACGCTCACCGCAACGAGCGCGACACCAAGCGTGGCCAGCAACTCCAGCACGAGAGCCGACAGGAATGCGATCCGCAGCGTCGCCATCGCGGAACGGCGATGCGCCGCACCGAGTTCGGCGATACGAGTCGCGGAGTCGCCAACCCGCCCGAGCGCCCGCAGGGTCGGCAGGCCTGCCACGAGGTCCAGCAGCCGAGCTTGCAGTGTTGTCATGGCTGCCAGCGCCGCGGCCGAGCGGTCAGCGGTTGCCAGTCCGATCAGCACCATGAAGATCGGGATCAGAGGCAGTGCGATGAGCACGATCACGGCCGACTGCAGGTCGTACATTGCGATAACTGCTGCGGTGGCGGGCGTCAGGATCGTCGCCAGGAATAGTGCCGGGATATAGGTGGTGAAGTACTGCCGTAGCCCATCGAGACCGCGAGTCACCACGACTGCAGCGTCGTCACGGTGCTTTGTGAGCTGGCGCGGTGGCAGCGACGTGACCGCCTCGAGCACCTGACTGCTGAGATCGGCAATTACGTCGCTCGCGCCGCGTTGGGCCAGCCGGCCCTGCCACCATTGAACGAGGGCCCGAATCAGCCACGTCGACAACAGGATCCACAAGGGCACGACGAGACTGTCGAGGCTTCGATAGCTCGGGTCGGTGATCACCCGGGCGACGATGTCGGCCAGTATCACCGCCGATGCGATCGCGGCGCCGGAGATCAGCACCCCACAGACTGTCGTCGCGACCAGGAAGCGACGCATCGCTGCCGATGCATGCCAGAGTCGCGGGTCGACCGGGCCGCGGGTGTTTGCGCTCAGGACGGCCTCCTCGACAATCCGATGGATGCGGGTATCGCGTCGGCGGTGATTCGCTTGCGGAACACCCAGTATGTCCAGCCCTGGTAGACCATGACGAGCGGCAACAGGGTCAGCGATGCCCACGTCATGATCTTGAGTGTGTACGGGGTCGACGAGCCGTTGTAGATGGTCACACTCCAGTCCGGGTTGAGCGTGGACGGCAGGAGGTTCGGGTACAGCGAGCCGAACAGCAACACCACCACCGCGGCGACCACGACCATCGTGCACACGAAGGCCCAGCCTTCCCGGCGGCGGGCCCACATCAGCGCTACCGCGGTCACCAGCGCCACCACCGCGACGGCAAGTGCGATCCAGGTCCAGCCCTTGCCGTGCGCCAGTTGCGTCCACAGCCCGAAGCCGCCCGCCAGCACGATCACCGGCACCGACAGCACTCGCGCGAATAGGAATGCGTCGTCGCGCACCGGCCCGGCGGTCTTGAGCGCGACGAACACCGCGCCGTAGAACAGGAACAGTGCCCCGGTCGCCAACCCGCCGAGCAGCGTGTAGGGGTTGAGCACGTCACCGATCGACAGGTGCACCTTCCCCTCGGCGTCGATGGGAAGGCCCCGGACCAGGATCGCGAACGCAACTCCCCACAGGATCGCGGGTAGCCACGACCCGATCGCGATGCCGACGTCGGCCCAGTTGCGCCAGCGCTGGTCGTTGATCTTGCCGCGCCATTCGATCCCGACGATCCGCAGGATCATTGCGAACAGGATCGCCAGCAGCGGCAGGTACAACGCCGAGAAGACCGTGGCATACCAGTTCGGGAAGGCCGCGAACATCGCTGCACCGGCTGTGATCAACCAGACCTCGTTGGCGTCCCAGACCGGACCGATGGTGTTCAGCGCGGCGCGGCGGCGCGTTTCGGAGTCGCCCTCGCCGACCATCCCGAACGGCGCCATCAGCATGCCGACCCCGAAGTCGAAACCCTCGAGGATCAAGAAGCCGAGGAAAAGCGCTGCGATCAGCACGAACCACAGTTCTTGCAGTCCCACCGTCGATCACGTCCTCTCAGTAGGCGAAGGACAGGGGTGCCAGTTCATCCTCGGCGGGCGGGGACGGCGGCGCGGGTTCGGAGTCGTGTTCCAGCGGCCCTTCGACCACATAGCGGCGCATCAGGTAGAACCACACCACGGCCAGTACGCCGTACAGCAGGGTGAACACCGTCAGCGACACCACCACCATCCCCGCCGAGTGGTCGGACACGCCTTCTTGCACGGTGAGTCGCACCAACTGATCACCGGTCGGGTTGGGCACGACGACCCACGGCTGGCGGCCCATCTCGGTGAACACCCAGCCGGCGCTGTTGGCCAGAAACGGTGCCGGAATGCTGATCAGACCCAGCCATCCGAACCAGCGTTGACCGGGAATGCGCCCGCCGCGCGTCAACCACAGGGCGGCGAGCGCGAACACGGCCGGGACCGCCATCAATCCGATCATCGCCCGGAACGCCCAGTACGTCACGAACAGGTTGGGCCGGTAGTCGCCGGGGCCGAACTTGGCCTCGAACTGCTCCTGCAGATCCTTGACACCCTCGAGTCGCACGCCGCTGAACTTGCCTTCGGCCAGGTACGGCAACACATATGGCACCTCGATGAGATGGATGACGCTGTCACAATTGTTGTGCGTGCCGACGGTCAGGACGGAGAAGTTCGGATCGGTTTCGGTGTGGCACAACGATTCTGCGGATGCCATCTTCATCGGCTGCTGCTGGAACATCAGCTTGCCCTGTACGTCGCCGGTGAACAACAGCCCCACCGAAGATGCCAATACCACCAGACAGCCTGCGATGGTCGCGGGCCGATACATGCTCTGTGCCTCAACGGTTTCGGCGCCGGTTCTTTTCGAGCGGACCATCAGCCACGCGCACACGCCGGCGACGAACGTGCCGGCAACGAGCAACGACGCCGGGACGATGTGCAGGAACGCCCAGATCGCGGTGTTGTTGGTCAACAGCGCGCCGAAGTCGGTCAGTTCGGCCCGGCCGGTCTCCGGGTTGAAGCGGGCGCCCACCGGATGCTGCATGAACGAGTTCGCCGCGATGATGAAGTAGGCCGAGGCATTGACCGCGAAAGCGACGATCCAGATGCACGCCAGGTGCACCAGTCGCGGAAGCCGGCTCCAGCCGAAGATCCACAGCCCGATGAAAGTCGACTCGAAGAAGAACGCGATCAGACCTTCGAACGCCAGGGGCGCGCCGAAGATGTCGCCGACGAACCGGGAGTACGCGCTCCAGTTCATGCCGAACTGGAATTCCTGCACGATGCCGGTGGCCACGCCGATCGCGAAGTTGATCAGGAACAGCTTGCCGAAGAACTTGGTCAGCCGATACCACGCCGTGTCACCGGTGACGAACCACGCCGTCTGCATGACGGCGATCAACGGCGCCAGGCCGATGGTGAGCGGGACGAAGATGAAGTGGTAGACGGTGGTGATTCCGAACTGCCACCGCGAAATGTCCAGGGCATCCATGCGCCACTCCCAGGCCTAGTAGCTTGTCTACGACGAAGTGTAGTTTGAATTCTGGCCTGTGGCGCTAGGGCCTTTTGGGCCCGGCTTGTAAAAACGTATGGATCTACTCAGTGGCCTCGGCAGTCGTCGGCGCGGGTGCCGCCTCCTTCAACCCGGTGAGGTCCTTGCTGGCCTTGCGGATGCCGAACGCCGAGACGACCTCGAAGAGCCCTATGACGATGAGCCAGATCCCGACGACGGTGGTCAACATCGCGATGGACTCGAACGGCGAGGCCAGCATCACGATGCCCGCCACCAGGCTGATCACGCCGATGAAGATCTCCCAGCCGCGGCCGGGCAGGGTCGGGTCGCTGATCGCGGACACCGCCGTCGCCACTCCACGGAAGATGAAGCCGACTCCGATCCAGATGGCGAGAAGCAGGATCGATTGCTGGAGGCTCCGGAAGCACAGCACCGCCAGGATCAGCGCGGCCGCGCCGCTGATGAACAGAAGCACCCGCCCGCCGGCCGACACATCCAGGCTGAACGCGAACACCACCTGCGCGAAGCCGGTGACCAACAGGTAGGCGCCGAAGAAGATGGCGGCAACCAGGATCGTGATGCCGGGCCAGGTCAATACCAAAATGCCGAGGATTACGGCGAGAATGCCGGACAGCAGCGTGGATTTCCACAGGTGTTGCAAGAGGCTCGGGGGAGCGGGGCTTTCCATGGCCGAAGTTTGTCATATGGGAATCGCAGAATGGCGCGCTTCCTGTTCGATCGACGTCAGCGCAAATAAGCGCACATTTGGATACACAAATGCAGTCGCCGACGCCCCGCACCTCGATCTTGATGTAACAGTTGGTCTGTTCGCTACAAGGAGTATTCGACGGTCCCATCGGACCCGAGCTGATCCACCCGCTGGGGCAAACAAGAAGTGACGATGAGAACTACGGCGATTCGCCGCGCAGCCGGCGCGGCCACAGTGGTATTTCTCATGGCGGTTGGCGCAGCCGTTTCCATCACGCTGGCCGCATGCGGATGCGGAAAAAGCTCGCTGGATACAATCCGCAGTTCCAGCAGGGTTGGACGCAGACGGAGACTGAGAAGTTCATCGAGGGTGTTGTAGGCGTGCACTGCCCGCAGCTTTGGGAGTGACTAGCACTTTCGTTCTCCTGCCACCGCGGTAGGTCTCTACTACTGTTCCGTTACCGGCAATGCGCGCTGGGTCCACGGTCGTTAACGTCGTCGGCTTGAGAGGGCGACAGACGGCCCGATGCAGAAAGTAGAGGCAACCGTGCTAACTGGATGTCAAATCCGTCGGGGGAAGATATGGCGCATCGCAGCGATCTTTGCTGTGACTGGCGTTCTTGCCGTATCGGGGTGCTCGAGTAAGACTGAGGAAAGCGCAGAAACGACTCCCGCGGCGCCGTCGGCCGAGAAGGTCGACGCGATCGCGAACACCGTGCCCGAGAACATCAAGTCGTCCGGAAAGCTGATCGTCGGCGTCAACATTCCGTACGCGCCCAACGAGTTCAAGGACACCAGCGGCAAGATCGTCGGCTTCGACGTCGATCTGATGAACGCGATCGCCGCGACGCTCGGTCTGACCGTGGAGTACCGCGAGGCGGACTTCGCCAAGATCATCCCGTCGATCCAGGGCGACACCTTCAACGTCGGCATGTCGTCGTTCACCGACACCAAGGAGCGTGAAGAGACCGTCGACTTCGTGACCTACTTCTCGGCGGGCATCCTGTGGGCGCAGCGGCCGGGCACGCCGGTCGACCCGAACAACGCCTGCGGTAAGAAGGTGGCCGTGCAGGCCACCACGACCGAAGAGGTTGACGAGCTGCCGGCCAAGAGCAAGGCGTGCACGGATGCAGGCAAGCCGGCGATCGAGATCCTGAAGTTCGACGGTCAGGACGCCGCCACCAATGCGGTAGTGCTCGGCCAGGCCGACGCGATGTCGGCGGATTCACCGGTGACCGCGTACGCCATCAAGCAGAGCAACGGCAAGCTGGAGGCCGCGGGGGAGATCGCCGACGCCGCGCCGTACGGCTGGCCGGTGAAGAAGGGTTCGCCGCTGGCGCAGTCGCTCCAGCAGGCCCTCGAGCACCTGATCGAGAACGGCACCTACAAGCAGATCGCCACCAACTGGGGTGTCGAACAAGGAATGATCGACAAGCCGGTTATCAACGGCGCGATCAACTAGTTCCGGAGCCACAACATGACTGATGTCGACGCGTCGCCATCCACCAGCCCAGCCGCGATCGATGCCGTTCCGCTGCGTCATCCGTGGCGGTGGGTGGCGGCGGTCGTCATCGTCATCCTGGTGGCGCTGTTCCTCTACGGGATGGCTACCAACCCGGCCTACAGATGGAACATCTTCGCGGAGTACCTCTTCAACGAGCGGATCTTGTTCGGTGTGTGGAACACCTTGCAGCTGACCATCTACTCGATGGTGCTCGCGATCGCGCTTGGTGTGGTCCTCGCGGTCATGCGGCTGTCACCCAACCCGGTCTTCCGGTCGGTTTCGTGGGTGTTCCTCTGGATATTCCGCGGCACGCCGATCTACGTCCAGCTGGCGTTCTGGGGACTGATCCCGACGATCTATGCGAACATCCAGCTGGGTGTGCCATTCGGGCCGTCGTTCTTTCACCTCAACCTGCAGGCGCTGTCCATCCCGTTTGTCCTCGCTATGCTCGGCCTGGCCCTGAACGAGGCCGCCTACATGGCCGAAATCATCCGTGCCGGAATCAGTTCCGTGCCGGAGGGTCAGTCGGAGGCTTCGACAGCATTGGGCATGTCGTGGGGGATGACGATGCGCCGTACGGTGCTTCCGCAGGCGATGCGGGTGATCATCCCGCCGACCGGCAACGAGGTCATCAGCATGCTGAAGACCACGTCGCTGGTGACGGCCGTGCCCTACGCGTTTGACCTTTACAGCATTGCCACCCGCGAAATCGCCGCGCGGGAGTTCGAGCCCGTCCCGCTGGCGCTGGTGGCGGTGGCCTGGTATCTGGCTGATGACAAGCATCCTGATGGTCGGCCAGTACTACCTGGAGCGGTACTACTCGCCGGGAGCGTCGCGCAAGCTGACCACGCAGACAGCTTGAGGCGCTGGCCAAGGCACAGCAGATAGGTGACGATGACGGCGGCACGGATCACCGACCACCGATGGTGCAGGCCGAGCAGGTCTGCAAGAGCTTCGGCGCGCTCAAGGTGCTCAAGGGCATCACGCTCGAGGTCGAGCAGGGGCGAGGTGCTGGTTATGGTCGGCCCGTCCGGCTCGGGCAAGTCGACCTTTCTGCGCTGTATCAACCATCTGGAGCAGGTCAATGCAGGCCGGCTGCTATGTCGACGGCGTTTGATCGGCTACCGCGACCGGGGGACAAGCTGCTCGAGATGTCGCCCCGTGACGCCGCCAAGCAGCGCCGCGACATCGGCATGGTGTTCCAGCACTTCAACCTGTTCCCGCACCGCACGGCGCTGGAGAACATCATCGAGGCGCCGATCCACGTGAAGGGCGTCAAGAAGGCGGATGCTGTGGCACGGGCAACGGATCTGCTGGATCAAGTGGGGCTGGCGGAAAAGGCCACCGCGTATCCGGCGCAGCTGTCCGGCGGCCAGCAGCAGCGTGTCGCGATCGCCAGGGCCCTGGCGATGAACCCCAAGCTGATGCTGTTCGACGAGCCCACCTCGGCGCTGGACCCGGAGCTCGTCGGCGAGGTGCTCGCGCGTGATGAAAAAGCTTGCCGAAGAAGGCATGACGATGGTGGTGGTCACCCACGAGATGGGGTTCGCCCGCGAGGTCGCCGACCAACTGGTGTTCATGGACGACGGCGTCATCATGGAGAGCGGGCCTCCCGCGCGAGATGCTGCGCCAACCCGAAACACGAACGGACGAAGGCGTTTCTGTCCAAGGTGCTGTAATGCCGGAGGGCCCCGACCCGACCACGCCGCTGTGGCGGGCGGCGCAGGTGTTCCGGCTGCTGAGTTGCATTTACGCGCTGGGCTTCCAGATCGCCATCAACCGGGACCTCGACCGGCCGGCCATCGGATGGCTGCTGTTCGCCGTGCTGATCGGGTGGAGCGCGGCCTGCGCGGTCGCTTACCTGCAGGAGTTCGGTCGCCGCCCCGCGTGGGTGCTTGCCGAGATCGCTGTCGTGGTGGCGTTGGTGTTGTCCACCGAGTTCGTCGCGTCCGACCAGTGGGCGCTGGACAACCAGTCATGGCCGACGACGCTGTGGGCCACCAACGCGACGATCTCTGCGGCGATCCTGTCGGGTCCGATCGCCGGGATGCTCACCGGCGTAGTGGTGATGGTCGCCAGCACGGTCGTGAAGGGCTTCATCAACTTCGACCTGGGCCGCAACGCCACGATCGTCATCGAGCTCGCGGTGGGACTGGCGGTCGGGATGGCGGCGCAGACCGCACGGCGTGCCCACGCCGAACTCGAAGCAGGCGGCCCGGCTGGCGGCGTCGCTGGAGGAGCGCGAGCGGCTGTCGCGTCAGGTCCACGACGGCGCGATTCAGGTACTCGCGCTGGTCTCCCGGCGTGGCCGCGAAATCGGTGGCGAGACAGCAGAATTGGCCGAGCTGGCCGGGGAGCAGGAGCGTGCGCTGAGGCGGCTGGTCAGCTCCGCCGACGCCGAGACCGCAGAGTGGAGCGATGGCCGACATCGGCGCGCTCCTGCGTGCGGCGGGCGTCGGACCGGGTATCGGTGAGCGTGCCCGCCGACCCAGTGCTGCTGGACGCCAACGTCGCCGACGAGTTGTACGCCGCGGCCGCCAACGCACTGGACAACGTCGCGTCGCACGCCGGGCCCGACGCGCACGCCTACGTGCTGCTCGAGGATCTCGGCGACGCTGTGACGGTCAGCATCCGCGACGACGGCGTCGGCATCGCCGATGGCAGGCTGGAGGAGGCGGTCGGCGAGGGCCGGTTCGGAATTGCGAAATCAATTGTGGGGCGGATGAATTGGCTGGGCGGCAGCGCCAAGCTGAACACCGGTCCGGATTGTGGGACGGAATGGGAGCTGACAGTACCCCGACGGTGATGGTCGTCGACGACCATCCGATTTGGCGAGACGCGGTGGCCCGCGACCTCACCGAGGACGGCTTCAACGTCGTCGCGACGGCCGAAGGGGTGGCCGCGGCCCGGCGGCGGGCCGCCGTCGTGCACCCCGACGTGGTGGTGATGGATATGCGGCTGGCCGACGGAGATGGTGCCCAGGCCACCGCGGAGGTGCTGGCGGTATCGCCGTCGTCGCGAATCCTGGTGTTGTCGGCCTCTGATGAGCGTGACGACGTACTGGAAGCGGTGAAGGCAGGCGCCACAGGCTATCTCGTCAAGAGTGCGTCCAAGCAGGAGCTCGGCGAGGCGGTGCGCGCGACGGCCGAGGGCCGTGCGGTGTTCACCCCGGGACTCGCCGGGCTGGTGCTGGGGGAGTACCGACGCATCGCGCGGTCCGGTACGACGGGCCCGCCTGGGACTTCGGTACCGAGCCTGACCGAACGCGAGACCGAGGTCTTGCGCTATGTCGCGAAAGGGTTGACGGCCAAGCAGATCGCCGCCCGCTTGTCGCTAAGCCACCGCACCGTCGAAAATCACGTCCAGGCCACGTTCCGCAAGCTTCAGGTCGCCAACCGCGTTGAGCTGGCCCGCTACGCAATCGAACACGGCCTCGACAGGAGTAGCCGAGTAGTCCTACTCATCCGGAAGTGGGCGGGTTGCTGCGACCATGTCGCCATGACCGAACCGCATCGCGCCGTCATCGCCCGGCTTTCCGCGGATTTCGCCGCAATCTCCCAACAGTTGGCCCGGGTGTCCACCGACCTGACCGAGTTGGACCGGCTGCTCTCGGAGCGGCCTGCGCCTGCTCCCGCGGCCGTATCGGCTCCTCCACCAGCGCCATATGTTCCGGCGGGGGTGCCGTACTGGCCGCAGTACCCGCAGTATTATGCACCGCAATATTCGGCACAGCAGTACCAGCCGCCACCGACTGTCGCCGCGCCTCCCAAACCGCGGCCGCAACGCTCCGAAGGCTGGATCGGCAAGGTACTGGCCGTCGCCGGTGTCGCGGTTACCCTGATCGGCGTCGTGCTGCTCCTGGTGCTGGCTGCCCAGGCCGGCATTCTGCGTCCCGAGATCCGCGTCGCCGCAGGAGCGGCGCTGGCCGCGGCCCTGGTGGCCATCGCCGCATGGCTGTACGCCCGGCCCGGCGGGCGGGTCGGTGCGATTGCGTTGGCCGCAACGGGTGTAGCGGCGGCGTACATCGACGTCATCGCCATGACGACTATCTATGACTGGGTGTCTGCACCCGTCGGTCTGGCCATCGCCGCAATCATCGGCGGCGGCGGACTGACCCTGGCCCGGCGCTGGGATTCCGAGCACCTCGGTGTGCTGGTGCTGGTGCCGCTGATCGTGCTTGCGCCGGTGGTGACCGGCGGCATCACGCTGCTGCTCATCGGGTTCATGCTCGCGCTGTCTGCGGCCTCTCTTCCGGTGCAGCTTGGCAAGGACTGGATCTGGATGCACGCGGCCCGCACTGCGGCGAGCACATTGCCGCTACTGGTGGCGCTGGTCGCGGTGTATTTCGACGACGGTGACGACCTGCGGTTGGCCGGTGCGTGCGGCATCGCGGCGCTGTTGGCCATCGTCGGTGCGCTGATCCTGTCCCCAGGTCCTTCGGGCGGGAGGTGCCCCCAACCGCGCACCGGTAATCGGGTGGCGATGGCCCTGCTCAACGCGGCGGGCGTGTTGCCGGTGCTGTGCGTGGTGCTGGCTGTCGATCGGCTGGTCGCCGCGTTGATGGCCGCGGCCCTGGCCGCCGCGCTGCTCGCGATCGTGCTCATCGGCGACCCGCTGACCGGGGTGGCCGGCGCTGCGCGGCAGATCTGGTCGGTGTTGTCGGCAATCTCCGCGCTCATCGCCGTCACCGTGGCATTCGACGGCCACATCGCCGGCCCGGTCCTGCTGGCGATGGCGGTCGTGGTCGCCGTCGCGGGCCGCCGGGACGACATCGCCAGGTGGGCGGCGTTGGGATTCGCCGTCGTCGGCGGTGGGTTCTACCTGAGCTACGCGCCGCCGAGTTCGCTGGTCGAGGCCACCGAAACGACGGCGGCCGCCGGGGTATCAACATTGGTCGCCAGCCTGCTGCTGGTTGCGTGTGCGGTGGCCATCGTGTGGTCGTGGGTCGCTAGCCGGGAGGGCGACGACGATACGGTCCGCGTCCTGTGGGCGGGCTCGGCCGTCGTGATCGTGTACGCGATCACCACGTTCACCGTCACCGCCGGCGTGCTGATCGGCGGGGAGGGCCGAGGCTTCTTCGCCGGTCACATGGCCGCGACCATCTGCTGGATTGCGATGGCCGCAGGACTGTTCATCTACGCGGCCCGGTTGCCGCGGGCGGACCGGTCCCTGCCGATCGGCGGGGGATTAGCGCTGGTCGCCGCCGCGATGGCCAAGCTCTTCCTGTTCGACCTCGGCACGCTCGACGGGATCTTCCGGGTCGTGGTGTTCATCGTCGTGGGCTTAGTGCTGCTGGGCATGGGGGCCGGCTATGCCCGGCTGTTGGAGAAGCAGGACCAGCAGCAGAACCAGCAGGTGTGAGGCCACTCATCTGCTAAACTGGACTCATTCCAGATTAAGAGGTGTTGAACACGACATGGCTACCACAATTTCGAAAACACGAAGCACCGAACAGGCAGTACAGGGCTTTCAGGCGTCGCCGGAGCTGAGCGCGAACCTGCAGCGAGTCTTGGTTGATCTGATCGAACTCCACCTGCAGGGCAAACAGGCGCATTGGAACGTCGTCGGAACCAACTTCCGTGACCTGCACCTGCAGCTCGACGAGCTCGTCGACTTCGCCCGCGAGGCCAGCGACACCATCGCCGAGCGGATGCGGGCGCTGGATGCAGTGCCCGACGGCCGGTCTGACACCGTTGCCGCTGCGACATCGCTGCCGCAGTTCCCGGCCTACGAACACAGCACCACCGAGGTCGTCGACCTAATTACCGGCCGTGCTTACGCAGCGGTGGACACCATGCGCACGGTGCACGATGCCGTCGACGCCGAGGACCCCAGCACCGCCGATATCCTGCATCAGCTGATCGACAGCCTGGAGAAGCTGGCGTGGCTGATCAAGTCGGAGAACCGCAAGGTGTAGTCGGGTCGGCCTGCAATGATCGCGGCTTTGCCAGTGCGCCGGCCAACCACGGGTGGCTGGCGTCCGCGTATTCGGTGATCGGCCTGACGGCGGCGCTGCTGGAACTGCTGGCCCCGGCCATGCGTCGTTTCACGCGAGGCGGGTATCCCACCCGGGTGACTGTGACACGAGATATCGCCGCCTCCCGCCAGCAGGTGTGGGACGTGGTGGCCGACGGATGGACCTACTCCCAATGGGTGGTCGGCAACAGCCGGATGAGGGCGGTCGACCCCAACTGGCCCGCACCGGGCTCCATCATCTGCCATTCAATTGGGGTTTGGCCGCTGGTACTCGACGACCAGACGGTGGTCGACAAAAGCGTGCCACTGGAAGAACTGGTGCTGCATGCGAAGGGCCGGCCGTTCGGCGGAGCCCGAGTAATACTGCGGCTGAGTGACATTCCAGATGGCTGTCGGGTCGAGATGGAGGAGTATCCGATCAGCGGACCCGCCGCCATCTTGCCTAACCGGTTGTCGGACATGGCGGCATGGCCGCGCAATCGAGAGACGCTGCGGCGGCTTGGCGCACTGGCTGAGCGGCTCAAACCGACTGAGCTCTCGGACCGCTAACGGGTTGTAATTCGACGGCGTTGCGAACGGCTTCGTCGTCGCGGCGGCCGACCAGGTACCAGGTGTGCATAATGCCCTTTCCCTTGATGTCGACTTCGCCACGCTCCTCGAGCACAAACGCGTGGTTGAGACGTTCATAAACGTTCTGCGGCACTTGAATTCGACCCTCGACGTCCGTGGTCTCCATTCGTGACGCGACGTTGACGGCGTCACCCCACACGTCGTAGAAGAACTTGCGCGCGCCGACCACGCCGGCGACCACGGGTCCGGCCGCCAGGCCGATCCGAAGCGGCACCTCCCGGCCACGCGGGTCCTTGAGATCGGCGACGGCGTCGGCCATGTCCAGGGCGAGGCAGGCGAGCGCCTCGACGTGATCGGACCGGGGCTGCGGCACGCCGCTGACCACCATGTACGAGTCGCCGCTGGTTTTCACCTTCTCCAGTCCATGCCGGTCAACCAGCGCATCGAGGTCGGTGTAGAGACGGTCCAGGAACCGGACCAGGTCATCCGGTGGGGTGTCGCTGGCCCGCTTCGTGTACCCGGCGATGTCGGCGAACAGGACGGAGGCGTCGTCGTACTTGTCGGCGATGATGTTGCGCGACGGGTCCTTGAGCCGCTCGGCGATCGTGGCGGGCAGGATGTTGGTCAATAGCCGTTCGGATCGCTCGTATTCGGCCTCCATGGCCTCTCTGGCTCGGCCGATCTCCCGCAGGGCGTACCACACCACCGCCCCGACCATCATCCAGGCCGTGATGGCCGTAAGGATGAAACTCCACTTGAATGCCCAATCCGGTTGCACGCCGGTGTCGTTCGGGACGGAAAGTTCGAGCACGATGACCGTCACGACACCGAGGGCCGACAGCACCGAGGCGATGACGATGTGCTCGAAGCCGAGGACCAGCGCCGTGAGCGTGGCAGCGATCAAGAAGTAGAACTGCAGGCCCGAGCCGGTGCCCAGGTGCCAGCAGACGACGGTGATCGATGCATAAGCGACGACGAAGAACACCAACGGCGCGACGAGATCACCGAACCGGTAGAGCATCGGAAGCATCAAGAAGATCGCGGCGCTGGTCACGTTGACAACCGGGATCCACCACACGTCCAGTCCGAGGATCACCCCTTGGATGCCGAAGAAAGCGCTGACGGCCGCAGCGATTCGTGACATGACGGTGAGCACGCGCAGGTGACGGGCCACCCGCTCCGCATGATGGCGGGTACGGGCCGGGACGCGGCTCTCCAGCGCCACCTCCGGTACACATATGGACCGTACCTTGACCACCACGGCAAGAGCCTATCGCTGCCGGCTGCTTCTACCTGCGCTTTCTCGGTTCCGCCGACGAGTCCAACAAGGATTCCGACAGGAAGTCGGATGAGGCCACCGGGATTAGTCGGCCGACATCCGGGCGGCGTCCCGGGCCCGCAGCGCCAGCCACAATTCGTGGCGGTCCTGCGCGGAATCCAGGCGCCGCCCGGTGAGCCGCTCGATCGCGTCGATGCGGTGCCGCATGGTGTGCCGGTGCACGCGCAAGGCGCTTGCGGCGGAGCCCCAGTGCCCGTTGTGCTCGAGGAACGTCGTGAGCCCGCGCAGGAGCTCGGCGCCGCGGTCGGTCGCGTCGAGCGGGCCGAGCACCGCGTCGGCGAAGGCCTGAAGGGATTCCGCACCAACCATATTGAGCAGCAACCGGCTGCTTGCGATTTCCTCGGCGTGCATGTGCCTGCCCTGTACTCGGCTGGCGGGCAATGCAGAACGGGCCTGTCGCAGTGACACCACCAGTGCGCCGGGTCGCACCGCGATGCCGATCCCGGCGGCCCGGTTGGCGGCCGACCTGTCTGACGACCAGGTGCTCGGGTTTCAAGTGATCGGTACTGACGACTTCCAGATTGACGGGCTGCCAGCGGTGATCGAGCGGATGCGCGCCCGGCTGGGTGACGCACCGGTGTACGTGTCGGTTGACATCGACGTGCTCGACCCCGCGCATGCGCCCGGGACCGGCACCCCGGAAGCCGGCGGAATGACGAGCCGCGAGCTTCTGCACTGCCTGCGAAACCTGGTGGGCACCAACGTGGTCGGTGCCGATATCGTCGAGGTCGCGCCTGCGTACGACCACGCCGAGATCACCGGGATCGCGGCCGCGCACGTCGCCTATGAGCTGATCTCGGTGCTGGCGAAGTCATGACCGAACATCGCAACGGTGGAGCGGCCGTCGTCGAAACCCTCGCCACGCATGGCGTAGACACGATTTTCGGCATACCCGGTACCCACAACCTCGAGATCTACCGGCACTTGCCGCGGACCGGGATCCGTGCGATCACACCTCGGCACGAACAGGGCGCGGGGTATGCGGCCGAGGCCTTTGCGCGGGTTACCGGCCGGCCGGGGGTTGTGGTGACCACCAGCGGCCCCGGGCTGACCAACGTGATGACCGCCGCGTCGACGGCCTACGCGGAATCGCAGCCGATGCTTGTGCTGTCGTCGGGCCTGCCCACCGGAGCCGAGGGCCGTGACCTCGGCCAGCTGCACGAAGCCAAGAACCCTTTGGGCGCAATGGATCAGCTGGTGCGCTGGAGCCGACGGGTGCAGAGCGCCGACGAGGCGGCCGCCGCCGTGACCGAGGCGTTCGGCAGCTTCACCGGCGGCCGTCCCCGGCCGGTGCACATCGAGGTGCCCTTCGACGTGCTCGAGCAGAGCTGGTCTGGGATGCCCGAGCTGTGCACGAAAGCCGATGCACCGCAGGCCGATCCGGATGCAGTCCGCCGGGCGGCAGAAGTGCTGGCTGCGGCCGCCCAACCGATGATCATCGCCGGTGGTGGCGCCGTCGACGCGCAGGCCGAAGTGACCGCGCTGGCCGAGGCGCTCGGCGCGCCGGTAGCCACCACGGTCAACGGCAAGGGCGTGGTCGACGACGCACATCCACTCGCAGTCGGTGCCTCGATCCGGCTGCGTGTCCTTCAGAAAGCCGCCGCGGACAGCGACGCGCTGCTGGTGGTCGGCACCGAGTTGGGTGATTCCGACTTGTGGGACGGACAGATTCGCGGCCGGACGGTGATTCGCTGCGACATCGATGCGAACCAGCTGGACAAGAACTGCCCGGCCGATCACGCGCTGCTGGGTGATGCCGCGACGACGCTCGCCGCGCTGCGGCAATCACTACCTGACGGCCGGCCGGCCGCTGCGACGTCCACGCGGGCGGCGATTTTGCGCGCCGCGTGCCGCGAGGAGGCGATGACCGACGCTGGTCCCTACGCCGAGATCAACGCCGCGGTTCGCGCGGCGCTGCCAGGAGACGCCGTGCTGACGGGGGACAGCTCGCAGGTCACCTACTTCGGCTCAGTGCACTTCTTCGATCTGCCTGCGCCGCGCCGATTCTGCTACTCACCCGGCTACGCCACCCTCGGCTACGGCCTGCCTGCGGGCCTGGGTGCTGCCATCGGGCGACCTGGCTCAGCGGTGGCGGTGCTGCTCGGCGACGGCGCGCTGATGTTCTCCGTGCAGGAACTGATGACCCTTACTGAACTTCGACTTCCGGTACCAGTCATCGTCGTCGACAACGGCGGCTATCAGGAGATCAAAGAGCAGGAAGCCGCACGCGGCATCCCACCGATCGGGGTCGAACTGCGCACCCCGGATCTGGCCGCCCTGGCGGTCGCGATGGGCGCGCAAGGCGTCCGTACCACCTCGACCGCCGATCTGCCCGACCTCGTCAGTGCCGCCCTCGGTGCCGACGGCCCGACACTGATTCATCTCGACATCCGCTGAAAGGGTCTCTCACCATGGATATCGCCGTCGTTGCCATTTATCTCATCGGCATGATCGCGTTCGGCTTCTGGGGTAAACGCAGAGCCACCACCCAGTCCGATTTCCTCGTCGCCGGCCGGCGGCTCGGGCCAATGCTCTACTCAGGCACCATGGCCGCCATCGTGCTCGGTGGCGCCTCGACCATTGGCGGTGTCGGGCTGGGCTACGAGTACGGCATCTCGGGCATGTGGCTGGTGTTCGCGATCGGCGCGGGCATCCTCCTGCTGAGCCTCCTATTCGCAGGCCGGATCCAGCGGCTGCGCGTTTACACCGTCAGCCAGATGCTCGAACTTCGTTATGGCCCAGGTTCTTCCGTGTTGTCCGGCGCGGTCATGTTCGGCTACACGCTGATGCTTTCGGTCACCTCGACGATCGCGTACGCGACGATCTTCAGTGCGCTGTTCGACATCGGCAGGGTGCTCGCCATCATCCTCGGCGGGAGCGTGGTGGTCATCTACTCGGTGCTCGGCGGAATGTGGTCGATCACGCTGACCGACTTCGTGCAGTTCCTGGTCAAGACCATCGGCATCTTCTTCATCCTGCTGCCGATCGCGCTGTACAAGACCGGCGGATTCAGCGGGCTGGCCGACAAGCTGCCGGCCGACGCGACGTCATTCACCGCGATCGGCGGCCAAACCATCCTGACGTACTTCGTCGTCTACACCTTCGGACTTCTCATCGGCCAGGACATCTGGCAGCGGGTATTCACCGCGCGAAGCCCTGAGGTGGCCCGCTGGGCGGGCGCTGCATCGGGCGTGTACTGCCTGCTGTACGCCGTGGCTGGCGCGGTGATCGGGATGGCGGCCAAGGTGCTGCTGCCCGCGCTGGAGGCGCGCGACGACGCGTTTGCGGAGTTCGTCGAGATGCAGTTGCCGCCGATTCTGGCGGGTCTTGTGCTGGCGGCCGCGCTGGCCGCGGTGATGTCCACCTCGAGCGGGGCGCTGATCGCCACCGCGACCGTGTTCAGCCAGGACATCGTCGCGCGGTTGCGCAAGCGCGACATCGAAGAGGGCAGTGAACACGACCATGTCCGCAGCAACCGGATCTATGTGGCCGCCTTCGGGATCGTCATGATTGTCATCGCCTGCCTGCTACAGGACGTTGTCGCGGCGTTGACTGTGGCCTACGACATCCTGGTCGGCGGACTGCTGGTGCCGATTCTCGGCGGCCTGATTTGGCGGCGTGGCACCAACGTCGGGGCGATTGCGGCAATGGCGGTCGGCACCGTTGCGACGCTGGTCACGATGTTCGCCACCGATATCTTCGCCAACGAGCCGATCTATGTCGGCCTGGTGTCAGGGCTGGTGGTGTACGTGGTCGGCAGCCTGATGAGCAAGCCCACTGATCCCGAGGTGCTGGCCGAGTGGGATCGCCGCAGCCGCGGACAGGACACCGCGACCGTGCCGGCGGCGGCCGGCTCGTAGTGCCCTCGGAAATCAAGTGCCCTCGGTGGGATTCGAACCCACACTGTCTGGGTTTTGAGTCCAGTTCCTCTGCCAGTTGGGATACGAGGGCATGTTCGTTTTCGCGCGGCTTACCACCATAGAGGATGCCCCGCGGTCGCTGATCGGGCGTGCGACCGCCACAATGTGTCCCATGACCGGGTCACCGACCGACGCCGAAAGGCCACGCCGTGTTCTTGTCGCCGAAGACGAGGCGCTCATCCGGCTGGACTTGGCCGAGATGCTGCGCGAAGAAGGCTACGAGATCGTCGGCGAGGCGGGCGACGGGCAGGAGGCCGTAGATCTGGCCGAGAGCCTCAAGCCGGATCTGGTGATCATGGACGTCAAGATGCCGCGCCGCGACGGCATCGATGCCGCATCGGAGATCGCCGGCAAGCGGATCGCGCCGATCGTAATCCTCACCGCGTTCAGCCAGCGCGACCTGGTGGAGCGGGCCCGGGACGCGGGCGCGATGGCGTATCTCGTCAAACCGTTCAACATCACCGACCTCATCCCCGCGATCGAAGTGGCGGTGAGTCGCTTCAGCGAGATCAGCGCGCTGGAGAACGAAGTCGCGACACTGTCGGACCGGTTGGAGACCCGCAAAATGGTCGAACGCGCCAAGGGTTTGCTGCAGACCAAGCAGGGGATGACCGAGCCCGAGGCGTTCAAGTGGATCCAGCGCGCAGCGATGGATCGTCGCACCACCATGAAACGCGTCGCCGAGGTGGTGCTGGAGACCCTCGACGAGCCCGAGGGCGCGGCGCCGTCGAGCTAGCTTTGGACACGAACGGGTAAATACTGCGTTTCAGTTAGAGCCGTCCAGCGCAATTAGTCGACCGATACCCGAGGCGCGTTTACCAACATCACGCACTACGGCCACACGTTGGCTATGTTCTACGACGAAGCGTCGGCGGTCCCCTCGAGTTGCGGTGGAGCGTCAACGCCGACAAACACATTGACCCGGAGGTGAAACGTGCGCGGTCGCGTGGCACGGAGTGCATTTGCTATCGGTAGCGCGGGTTTGGTTGTGCTCGGCATAGCCGGCTGCCAACAACAAGCGGAGCCAAGCGGTGAGGGAGGAGGGGGCGCAGCGCCGTCCGACCTGAAGATCGTCGAGCAGGTGCAGATCGATGAGAACGGCACAGAGGTTCCACCGCCCCAGGAGGCTGCGGCTGCCGATCCCGCGGGCGACGGCAAGGCACAGTGCCCACCGGTGTCCATCGCGATGGCGGGAGCGCTCAACGGGCCCGACGCCCAGCTGGGCATCAACATCAAGAACGGCATCCAGCTGGCGGTTGACAAGCACAACACCGCCAATCCGGGCTGCCAGGTACAGCTGAAGACCTTCGACACCGAAGGTGATCCGCAGAAGGCCACCCAGGTCGCACCCCAGATCATCAACGACGCGTTCACCATCGGCCTGATCGGGCCCGCGTTCTCCGGCGAAACGAACGCCACCGGCGA
The DNA here is from genome assembly GCA_963715885.1 of uncultured Actinomycetota bacterium. Taxonomy (GTDB): domain Bacteria; phylum Actinomycetota; class Actinomycetes; order Mycobacteriales; family Mycobacteriaceae; genus Mycobacterium. The sequence continues at coordinate 50,703 of CAVQSK010000014.1, read as the reverse complement.
TGTGTTCAACCAGGCGGGCCTCGTCGCGGTCACCGCGTCGGCGACCAACGTGACGCTGTCGGAGAAGGGCTGGAAGACCTTCTTCCGCGGCCTGGGCAACGACGGCGTGCAGGGGCCGTCGGTGGCCAACTACATGAAGAACGGCCTCGGCTGGGACAAGGTCTGCGTGGTCGACGACAGCACCGACTACGGCCTGGGCTTGGCCCAGGCGATCCGCGAGACGCTCGGCGCAGCCGCCGATTCGGGATGCAACATCTCGGTCAAGAAGGGCGACAAGGACTTCTCGGCCGCGGTGACCCAGATCAAGGGGGCCGCGCCGGACGGAGTGTTCTTCAGCGGCTACTACGCCGAGGCGGCACCGCTCGCGCAGCAGCTCAAGGACGGTGGGTTCGAAGGCACATTCGTCAGCGGCGACGGCACCAAGGATCCGGCGTTCGTCAACCAGGCAGGCGCGGCAGCGAAGGACGCGATCCTGTCCTGCCCGTGCGGACCGGCCACCGGTTCGTTCGCCGAGGAGTACACCCAACGGTTCGGGGAGCCGAGTACCTACAGCGCGGAGGGCTACGACCTGGGCACGATCATGATGAAGGGCATCGACTCCGGCGCCATCACCCGTCCGGCACTGCTGGAGTACGTCCGGAACTACAACGGTCAGGGTGTGGCACGTAAGTATCAGTGGACGCCCACCGGGGAGCTGACCTCCAGCCTGATCTGGATCTATAAGGTTCAGTAGTCATTGAGGCGAAACGCGTCCGAGACCGGAAGGCTCGGACGCGTTTTGGCTAAAGACGGAATTGCGCGAGGAGCCGCCGCCGGATGATTCACGAGTGCGTCGACCAGTACGCCTGCCTGGCCGCCAATATCAGCTTCAACCTGGAAGGCCTGCGAAACGGCTTCTGGCAGTTGACGATCGACGGTCTCTCGTGGGGTTCGATCTATGCTCTGGTGGCGGTCGGGTACACGCTGGTGTTCGGTGTGCTGCGCCTGATCAACTTCGCGCATTCCGAGATCTTCATGCTCGGCATGTTCGGCGCCCTATTTTGTCTCGATTTCATCCTGGGCTTCACCCCAAGCGGCAACGCCTACAACCTCGGTATCCCGCTGACTGTGCTGTATCTGAGCATCGCAATGCTTTTCGCGATGCTGGTGTCCGGCTCGGCCGCGGTCGGGCTGGAGTTCGTTGCGTACCGGCCGCTGCGAAAACGCCACGCCCGCTCGCTGACGTTCCTGATCACCGCCATCGGTATGTCCTTCGTGCTGCAGGAGTTCGTGCACTTCGTGCTGCCGAAGATCATCAAGGGCTACGGCGGCAGCAACGCCCAGCAGCCAATCATCCTGGTGCAACCCAAGACTCAGTTCACGATCTTCGGTGCCACCGTCTCCAACGTCACGCTGGTGATCATTGCTTCTGCGCTGGTCTTCGCGTTGCTGACGGATATGGCGATCAACCGAACGAAGTTCGGCCGCGGCATTCGAGCCGTCGCTCAGGACCCGACCACGGCGACGCTGATGGGTGTTTCGCGGGAGCGGATCATCATGACGACGTTCCTCCTCGGCGGCCTGCTGGCAGGAGCGGCTGCGCTGCTATACACCCTCAAGGTGCCGCAGGGCATCATCTACTCCGGTGGTTTCCTGTTAGGTATCAAAGCGTTTTCCGCGGCCGTGCTGGGCGGTATCGGAAACCTGCGTGGCGCGCTGCTCGGCGGCCTGCTGCTGGGCATCATGGAGAACTACGGACAGGCCGTCTTCGGTACCCAGTGGCGTGACGTGGTGGCGTTCGTACTGCTCGTTCTGGTGCTGTTGTTCCGGCCGACCGGGATACTCGGTGAAAGCCTCGGGAAGGCAAGAGCATGAGCTCCAAGCGAGAAGCCGGAGGCGGATCGCGCATCGGCCTCAGCCAGCGATTGATGGCACCGGGCGACGCTCTGCGCGACTGGTGGGACGGCCTTTCCCGGGTACAGAAGTGGGGCTTCGGCGTGATCGGCTTCGGGCTGCTCGCCCTGCTGCCGCTGTTTCCGCCGCCATTCCTCAACACCCCGAACATCAGTTTCGGCGGCACGATGGCGCAGTTCGCGATGGTCGCCATCATCGCGATCGGCCTCAACGTCGTGGTTGGGCAGACAGGCCTGCTGGACCTCGGCTATGTCGGGTTCTACGCCGTCGGCGCCTACACCGTTGCTCTGCTGACCAGCCCGAATAGCCCGTGGAACAAGATGGGGGCGAACGGGTTCCTGAGCGAGGACTGGGCGTGGTTATCCCTTGTGCCGGTAGCGATGGCGATGACCGCGCTCGCGGGCCTGATCCTCGGCACACCAACATTGCGGCTGCGCGGCGACTATCTGGCCATCGTCACGCTCGGGTTCGGCGAGATCATCCGGCTGCTGGCCGACAACCTGGCGGATATCACCAACGGTCCGCGTGGTCTGAACGAGGTGGCCTACCCGAGGCTGGGGGAGAGCGAACGCCTGCCCGAGGGCGTGTTCTCCAGCGGCAACTCCTCGGGCGACGCCAACTACGGAACCTGGTGGTTCTGGCTGGGCATCATTCTGATGGTCGCCATCCTGCTACTGGTCGGCAACCTGGAACGCAGCCGGGTGGGTCGCGCCTGGGTGGCCATTCGCGACGACGAGGACGCCGCGGAAGTGATGGGCGTCAACACCTTCCGGTTCAAGCTGTGGGCGTTCGTGATCGGCGCCGCCATCGGCGGGCTGTCCGGTGCGCTGTATGCCGGTCAGGTGCAGTTCGTCGCGCCGCCGACGTTCAACATCATCAACTCGATGCTGTTCCTGTGCGCGGTGGTGCTCGGTGGGCAGGGCAACAAACTCGGCGTCATCTTCGGCGCCTTCATCATCGTCTATCTGCCCAACAGGTTGCTGGGCGTGCAGTTTCTCGGCATCAACATGGGCGACCTGAAGTATCTGTTCTTCGGTCTCGCGCTGGTCGTGCTGATGATCTTCCGGCCAGAGGGCTTGTTCCCGGCACGGCAACAGCTGCTGGCCTACGGCAAGGCCGCACGAGATCTGCTGCGTGCCGGCCCCGAGAAGGAGCCCGCCGCGTGAGCATCGAAGAACTGGCTGGGGTACATCGGGAGATCCATGCCGCCGAGGGCGAAATCCTCTTGCAGACAAAAGATTTGACTGTCAAGTTTGGCGGCCTGGTGGCGCTGGATTCGGTGACGTTCGACATCCGCCGCGGCGAGATCCTCGGCATGATCGGGCCCAACGGCGCAGGCAAGACGACCTGTTTCAACGCGATAACCGGTGTGTACCGGCCGACCTCGGGCACGGTGATCTTCGACGGCGCCCCGCTGGGCCGGATCAAACGGCACCAGATCACCCGCAAGGGCATCGCCCGCACGTTCCAGAACATCCGGTTGTTCGGCGAGATGACGGCGCTGGAGAACGTCATGGTGGGCACCGATGCCCGGCACAAGACATCGGTACCCGGAGCCCTCGTCCGCACGCCACGACACCGTCGCGAGGAGAAATCGGCGATCGAGCGGGCAGCGGCGCTACTGCATTTCGTGGGCATCGCCAACAGGGGCGAGGAGAAGGCCAAGAATCTGCCCTACGGCGATCAGCGTCGCCTGGAGATCGCACGGGCGCTGGCCACCGAGCCGAAGCTGCTGTGTCTTGATGAGCCCGCGGCCGGATTCAACCCGAGCGAGAAGGCCGCGCTGATGGACCTGATCCGCAAGGTCCGCGACGACGGCTACACGGTGCTGCTCATCGAGCACGACATGCGGGTGGTCATGGGTGTCACCGACCGTATCGTGGTGCTGGAGTTTGGCCGCAAGATCGCCGACGGTATGCCCGCCGAGATCCGCGAAGACCCGAAGGTCATTGCCGCCTACCTGGGGGTGCCCGATGACAGCTCCGAATGACGACCGGCCGGTACTGCTCGAGGTCCGCGACGTGGTCGTGCACTACGGCCGTATCAAGGCGCTGCACGGGGTGTCGTTGGTGGTGCACGAGGGTGAGCTGGTGACGATGCTTGGCTCCAACGGGGCGGGCAAAACCACGATGATGCGGGCGATTTCGGGGCTGCACCCCCTGACGTCGGGTTCGGTGTGGTTCGACGGGCGTGACGTCACCAAGGTCAAAGCGCATCGCCGGGTGACCGACGGCTTGATCCAGGCGCCCGAGGGTCGCGGCGTGTTCCCCGGGATGACCGTGACCGAGAACTTGGAAATGGGTTGCTACGGGCGGAAGTTCGCATCCAAGGCCGAACACAACGAGCGGCTGGACTGGGTGATGGAGACGTTCCCGCGGTTGGCCGAACGCCGCAACCAGGTGGGCGGCACGCTGTCCGGCGGAGAGCAGCAGATGCTGGCGATCGGGCGTGCGCTGATGGCCCGGCCCAAGGTGCTGCTGCTCGACGAACCGTCGATGGGATTGGCGCCGATGGTGATCTCGCAGATCTTCAAGATCATCGCCGAGATCAACTCGCAGGGCACCACGGTGCTGCTGGTGGAGCAGAATGCGCAGCAGGCGCTGACCCGCTCAGACCGGGCCTACATTCTGGAGACCGGCGAGGTCACCCGGACTGGAAACGCGCGAGAGCTGTTGGCCGACGACAGCATTCGCGCCGCCTACCTCGGTGTCGCCTAATTGCTCCGCGAGCGACCGTGTCTGTTCGCCGACACGCCGGTAAACCGCGTACAAAAGGGGACGCTCGCGGGCAAGGCTGACTCTGTCAGCGCGCGACGATCACCGACGAGCCGTGGCCGAACAGGCCCTGGTTGGCGGTGACGCCGACTTTGGCGTTCTCGACTTGGCGGCCTGTTGCCTGGCCGCGCAACTGCCAGGAGATCTCGCAGACCTGGGCGATGGCCTGCGCGGGGATGGCCTCGCCGAAGCAGGCCAGTCCGCCGGACGGGTTGACCGGGATATTGCCGCCGATGGTCGTCGCGCCGCTGCGCAACAACTGCTCGGCGTCACCCTTCGGGCACAGCCCAAGATGCTCGTACCAATCGAGTTCCAGCGCGGTGGACAGGTCGTACACCTCGGCCAGGCTGAGGTCCTCGGGCCCGATGCCCGCTTCGGCATAGGCCGCGTCGAGAATCTGATCCTTGAACGCCCGATCCGGTGCAGGCACCACTGCGGTGGAATCCGTTGCGATATCAGGTAATTCGGGTAAATGCTGCGGGTAGCGCGGCGTCACGGTGCTCACCGCGCGCACCGACGGCACTCCCTCGAGCGAGCCGAGGTGCTCGCGGGCAAACTTGGGACTGGCCACGATCAGCGCCGCCGCACCGTCGGACGTCGCGCAGATGTCCAGCAGCCGCAATGGATCGGAGACCACCGGGCTGGCCAGCACGTCCTCGACCGACGTCTCCTTGCGGTAGCGGGCGTTCGGGTTGTCCAGGCCGTGCCTTGCGTTCTTGACCTTGACGGCCGCGAAGTCCCCGAGCGTCGCGCCGTAGAGGTCCATCCGGCGCCGCGCCAGCAGCGCGAAGTACACCGTGTTCGTCGCGCCGATCAAATGGAACCGCTGCCAGTCCGGATCGTTGCGGCGCTCCCCGCCGACCGGGGCGAAGAAGCCCTTCGGCGTGGTGTCCGCACCGATGACCAGAGCGACGTCGCAGAAGCCGGCCAGGATCTGGGCCCGGGCACTCTGCAGCGCCTGGGACCCGCTGGCGCACGCCGCGTAGGACGACGAAACGGGCACGCCGTTCCAGCCCAGCTTCTGGGCGAACGTCGAGCCGGCGACGAAACCGGGATAGCCATTGCGGATGGTGTCGGCGCCGGCCACCAACTGGATCTGCCGCCAGTCCAAACCCGCTTCCGACAGCGCCGCCCGCGCCGCGGCCACCCCGTATTCGGTGAAGTCGTTGCCCCACTTGCCCCACGGGTGCATGCCCGCACCGAGGATGTAGAGCGGTTCGGGGCTCATGACGCGATCCTCCAGGCGTAGACGACGCGCTCGACGCCGTCGTCGTCGACATACAGCGGCATGGTGGCCACTTCCATCTCCATGCCTACCTTCAAATCCGCGGCCAGCGTGCCCTCGACGACCTTGCCCAACACGATCAAGCCCTCGTCGGCCAGCTGCACGGCGGCAACGGCGAACGGCTCGAACGGATCTGGGGACGGGTACGGCGGCGGCGGGGCATACCGGTTCTCGGTGTAGCTCCACAGCGTGCCGCGCCGCGACAGCGGCACCTGCGCCAGCTCGTCGCCGTCACAGGCCGGGTTCGGACAATTGTTGGCCCGCGGCGGAAAGACGTACGTGCCGCATTGATGGCACTTGCCGCCGATCAGGTACGGCGCGCCCGACCCGTCGGCGGAGAACCACCCGTCGATCGCCGGTTGTGTGGATGCTGACACGCGGTCACCTTACCGATTTCCGCGGCAAAACTGAAACGTGTTCCAGTTTAGTCCCTGAAGTTGGGATTGGTAGCGAACCGACCCCTGTGCACTTGGGCGGGATTAGCGTCCCGGACATCAGGTCTGGGCCCCGGAAGATCGGAGACCATCGGTGGGACTTTTCAAGAAGGCGAAAGAAGCTGCACAGCAGGCACAGCAGGCATTTGCCCAGCCACAGCAGGGCGACGACATGGTGCACGTGCGGGGCGCCGGACCAATCGACCCGGCCATGATGGGCGGGCCGTCGACCCGCTCGGTGGCTTCGAACGACCCGATCTGGCAGCCCATCAACGGCATTTCGCTGCAGGACTACGCCGAGCTCGCCCGTGAGGCGCAGGCCCGCGGGGTCACCGACGAGGCAGGCATGATCAGCCTCGCCCAGGAAAAAGGGTGGAACCCGGCGGACACCAAGGCGGCGCTCGATGGATGGGTGCAGCGGATGGGCCAGTCGATGGCCGTCGGGCAGCAGTTCCGTAGGTTCCTCGGCTACTGACCTGGGGTGATCGATATGCCCAACCCGTTCAAGGACTGGGCGCGGATGTATGGCGCCAACAAGCAGTACCTGGAGTCGCAGGGGCGCCCGTCGTCGTTCTTCGGTCAGATCGGCGACATCCCCAACCGGATCCACGAGGCGGCCGACGCCAGCGAGATCGGCATGAAGATGCTGCGGCATTCGCAGCTGACGAACGGCGCCGGCCTGCCCGCGACCGTGACCATCGATGGTGTGTGGCAGGTCGGGTCGTACATGAACATGTCGCCCGTGCTGCGGATCCAGGGCCGGGTTGAGCGCCAGGACGGCACCCCGCCCTACGTCGCCGTCTTCGACGAGGTGGTGGCGCAGATGCACACCACGCGGATGCAGCCGGGCGCGACGCTCGCGGTGTTCGTCGACCCGCAGAACCCCGTGGACATGGCGATCGACTGGATCCGCACCGGTCAGCTCGGCCCGCCGCCGCCCGGTTCCACACCGGGTCCGGGCGAGCCGGGAGCGCGCCCCGTCTAGCGACGTCCGGCCTCGAGCAGGATGCGCAGCAGATCGTCCGGGTTGTCCCGCATCAGGTTGTGGGCGCCGTCGAGTTCGTGGGTCATCCAGTTCGGGTCATCGCGAACCCGCTCGTATGACGGCCGTAGCGGCGAGTCGCCCGGCCATTTGAGCGCGTAGACGAAGTCGCGTCGCCGGAATCTGTCCAGCTCCCCGGTCAACTTGATCCGCTGAAGAAACGAGGCAAGGGGATGGGCCGTCGCGCGCGGGTCGAAAAACGACATTGGGGGGACGCCGTAGCCGGTGTCGTCGACATCGAGATACCACTGCCGCTCATCGTCATTGACCAGATGCCAACATGATTCGCCGTCCCGGGGCACGAGCGCGTCGAGGTAAACCAACGCGTCGACCTTCTCGGGAATGCGGTCCGCGACACCCGTGATGACCATGCCGCCGTAGCTGTGACCGACCAGCACCGCATCCTCGACGTGATGGGCCGCCATTTCGGCCAGCACGTCCTGGAGGTGGGTCTCCAGGTTGACGCCGCCGTGCAACAGGTGCGCTCGCTCTGCGACCCCGGTCAGCGTGATCCCCAATACCCGGTGTCCCTGGCTGCGCAAGGCGGCGGCGAGGTCATCGAAGCACCAGGCGCCGTGGCAGGCGCCGGGTATCAGCACGTACGTGGTCATGAGATTCTCCTTCTTCTCAATTCCAGGGTCGAAGCCGGCGATCTATAAGTCCAATACCGATCGAATCCAGAAACTATAATCATCCGTTATGGAACTTCGGCAGCTCGAGTACTTCGTCGCGGTGGCCGTGGAAGCGAACTTCACACGGGCCGCGCAGCGCGTCCACGTGGCCCAACCCGCCGTCAGCGCCCAGATCCAGCGGCTGGAGCGCGAATTGGGTCAGCCGCTGCTGGACCGATCCCGGCGGGCGGTACGGCTGACCGCAGCCGGAGAGGTCGCCCTGCCGTACGCGAAGGCCGCGCTCGCCGCCGTCGCCGACATCCGCACCGCCGTCGACGAACTCACCGACCTCGTGCGCGGCACCGTGACGATAGGGACGGTGACATCGCACAGCGTCGACATGCCTGCGCTGCTGGCCGACTTCCACGCCGATCATCCGAATGTCGAAATCACGCTCGGCACAGACAGTTCCGATGCGCTCATCGACAAGGTGCGCACGGGAACGCTGGATACGGCGATCGTCTCGGTCGGACCCGATGAACGACCTGAGGGCCTCGACATCGAAGTCGTCACCGATGAGGCCATCGACGCGGTCGTGCGCCACACCGATGGGCTGGCGAAGCGGTCGACTGTCAGGCTGACCGATTTGCGGGACCGTGCGCTCATCGCGCTGCCTGTCGGTGCAGGCATTCGCCATCAGTTCGACGCCGCCTGCGCCGAGGCGGGCATCAGGCCGCGCATCGCGTTCGAGGCAAGCACGCCTCTCGCGCTGGCCGATCTGGCCGAGCGCGGGCTGGGGGTCGCGATCATGCCCCGTTCGGCGGCGATCGGCCGCGATCAGCTGCACGCGCTGGCGATCGTCCCGGAACTGCGCGGCCGGCTGGTGCTGGCGTGGCGGTCCAGCGGGCCGGTGAGCCCCGCTGCGCGCGTGCTGGTCGACAGGGCTCGCCGCCTACTGCGTGTCACCGCCGGTGCATAGAGTAGGGCCGTGAGCCCAGCCAGCACCGCTACCGCCAAGAAGACGGCGTCCGACGCCAAAGCGGACCAGAAGCCGACATTGATGCTGCTGGACGGCAATTCGCTGGCGTACCGAGCGTTTTACGCGCTGCCCGCCGAGAACTTCAAGACCCAGGGTGGCTTGACCACCAACGCCGTGTACGGGTTCACCGCGATGCTGATCAACCTGTTGCGCGACGAACAGCCCACCCACGTCGCCGCCGCCTTCGATGTGTCGCGGCAGACGTTCCGGGTCGACAAGTATCCCGAGTACAAGGCGGGCCGGTCGTCGACGCCCGACGAGTTCCGCGGCCAGATCGACATCACCAAGGAGGTGCTCGTCGCGCTCGGCATCACTGTGCTCGCGGAGCCGGGGTTCGAGGCCGACGACATCATCGCCACACTGGCCACCCAGGCCGAGGACGAGAGCTACCGGGTGCTGGTGGTCACCGGCGACCGCGACGCGCTACAACTGGTCAGCGACGACGTCACCGTGCTGTATCCGCGCAAGGGCGTCAGCGAGCTGACCCGGTTCACGCCGGAGGCCGTCGTCGAGAAGTACGGGCTGACCCCGACTCAATACCCCGACTTCGCGGCGCTGCGCGGCGACCCCAGCGACAACCTGCCCGGCATCCCCGGCGTGGGGGAGAAGACCGCGTCGAAGTGGATCGCCGAGTACGGCTCCCTCCAGGCCCTGGTCGACAGCGTCGACACCGTCAAGGGCAAGGTCGGCGACGCGCTGCGCGCCAATCTCTCGCATGTGGTGCTGAACCGCGAGCTCACCGACCTGGTGAAGGACGTGCCGCTGGCTCAGACGCCCGACACGCTGCGCATGCAACCGTGGAACCGCGACCAGATCCACCGGCTGTTCGACGACCTCGAGTTCCGGGTGCTGCGTGACAGGCTGTTCGAGACACTGGCGTCGGCGGATCCCGAGGTCGACCAGGGCTTCGACGTCCGGGGCCGGGCGCTCGAGACCGGTGAGCTCGCCGCCTGGCTCGCCGAGCACAGCCTGGGCAATCGGTTCGGACTGGCCGTGGTGGGCACCCACCTGGCATTTGACGCCGACGCCACGGCGCTGGCCATCGTGGCGGCCGACGGCGACGGCCGCTACATCGACACCGCCACCATGCATCCCGACGACGAGGCCGCGCTCGCCTCGTGGCTGGCCGATCCAGGCCCGCCGAAGGCTTTGCACGAGGCCAAGCTCGCCATGCACGACCTGGAAGGCCGCGGCTGGAAACTCGTGGGCGTCACCTCCGATACCGCACTGGCCGCGTACCTGGTGCGGCCAGGGCAGCGCAGCTTTGCGCTCGACGACCTGTCCCTGCGCTATCTGAAGCGGGAGCTGCGTGCGGAAAACCCTGAGCAGCAACAACTCTCGCTGCTCGACGACAATGACGGCGTTGACGATCAGGCCGTGCAGACGGTGATACTGCGCGCCAGCGCCGTGATGGATCTGGCCGATGCGCTCGACGAGGAGCTGGCGCGCATCGACTCCTCAGAGCTGCTGGGCAATATGGAGCTGCCGGTGCAACGCGTGCTGGCCGGCATGGAAACCGCCGGCATCGCCGTCGACCTGAACCAGCTCGGTGAGCTGCAGAGCGAGTTCGCCAACCAGATCCGCGACGCCGCCGAGGCTGCGTATGCGGTAATCGGCAAGCAGATCAATCTCGGCTCGCCGAAACAGCTGCAGGTGGTGCTGTTCGACGAGCTGGAGATGCCGAAGACCAAGCGCACCAAGACCGGCTACACCACCGACGCGGACGCGCTGCAGTCGCTCTTCGACAAGACCGGACACCCATTCCTGCAGCATCTGCTGGCTCACCGCGACGCCACCCGGCTCAAGGTCACCGTCGACGGGCTGCTCGGTTCGACGGCCGCAGATGGCCGAATTCATACCACGTTCAACCAGACGATCGCGGCGACCGGCAGGCTCTCTTCGACCGAGCCGAACCTGCAGAACATCCCGATCCGCACCGAGGCCGGCCGGCGGATCCGCGACGCGTTCGTCGTCGGCAAGGGTTACGACCAGCTGATGACGGCCGACTACAGCCAGATCGAGATGCGGATCATGGCGCATCTGTCGGGTGACGACGGCCTCATCGAAGCGTTCCGAACGGGCGAGGACCTGCACTCGTTCGTCGCGTCGCGGGCGTTTTCCGTGCCGATCGACGAGGTGACGCCTGAACTGCGGCGCCGGGTCAAGGCGATGTCCTACGGGCTGGCGTACGGGCTCTCCGCCTACGGGCTGGCCGCTCAGCTCAAGATCTCCACCGAGGAAGCCAAAGTGCAGATGGAGCAGTACTTCGCGCGGTTCGGCGGCGTGCGCGACTACCTGCACGAAATCGTCGACCAGGCCCGCAAGGACGGCTACACGTCGACAGTGCTGGGCCGTCGGCGGTACCTACCCGAGCTGGACAGCAGCAACCGCCAGGTCCGCGAGGCCGCCGAGCGCGCGGCGCTGAACGCACCGATCCAGGGCAGCGCCGCCGACATCATCAAGGTGGCGATGATCAACGTGGACCAGGCGCTCAAGGACGCCGGCCTGAAGTCACGGATGCTGCTGCAGGTGCACGACGAGCTGCTGCTCGAGGTCGCACCCGGCGAGCGGGACGGGCTGGAAAAGCTGGTCAAGGACCAGATGTGCGGCGCCTACCCCTTGGATGTGCCGCTGGAGGTGTCAGTCGGCTACGGCCGCAGCTGGGACTCGGCGGCGCACTAGGCACCGGGGGCGCGATACCCGGCCAGTGTCTGCAGCGCCGGCGTGGTGGCCCGCGCCGCCGCGACGCCGTCCACCTCCTCCTGCTGAAGTGCGTAGACCCGCTCGTCGCCGAAGCCGCGGTCGATTCGGTCCCGCACGAACGCCAGCTCGATCACCTGGGCGGCGAAATGCTTGACATCCTTGCCTGCGGGCCGCCCCCCGAGCCGGGTGGCCTGATCGATCGCCACCTTCCGGTTCCGGATCGAGCCCAGCCAGGTCGCCTCGTTCGGCGTCACCAGGCCGGCCGCCACCATTCCGGGCAGCTTGGCGGCGACGACGCGCTGCTCCCTGCGGCGGCTGGCGACGCCGAGCCAGATCGTCAGCCCGAAGATCGGCACCATCCATAACGCGTAGACGAGGAAGTAGGCCTCCACGCTGAGCAGCGACGAGCCGTTCCACAGGCCATGCATGATCACCGCGCCGACGTAGCCGAGCAGGATGCAGCCGATCTTGCCGATCGCATTTCGCTGCTGCAGCGCGAAATACACCCCGATGCCGAACGCCGTGGTGAACAGCGAGTGGGCGAACGGCCCCATGATCAGCCGCATCGCGGCCGTGAGTAGCGAATCGCCGAGCGACTCCCCGCCGGAGATGTACAGGATGTCCTCCAGCCAGGTGAACCCCGCCGCGGTGATCCCGGCGTAGACCAGGCAGTCGGTCATCGAGTTGAGCTCGTTGCGGCGGGGGCCGGTCATCATCAGCAGCAGAAACAGGCCCTTGGCCGCCTCCTCGATCATGGGCGCCCCAACGACGACGGAAGCGGCGCTGATCTCCGTCTCGCCGCTGTTGATCAGCGATTCGACGTAGAGCCCCAGGATCACCGAAACGACGACAGCGACCGACGCGCCCCAGAGGAATGCCAGCACCAGCAGCCGCGTCGGCTCCGGTTCCCAGCGGTCCAACCACAGGTAGGCCAGCAGGACGACCGTCATGGCCACGCTGGATAGGACGAACCCGATCGCCGTGCCGACGGGGTTGAGCGCGGTCAGCCCGATGACAATCAGCCCGGCGACGGTGCCGAGCACGATGATCACGGCGAGTGGCGCCCCGACTTTGCGGACTCTTTTCGGCAGCCCGGGGTATGTCACCACCGCAGGGTAGCCGCGCGAATCGGTTCGCCGCGTGTACACCGCGGCGCGAATCGGGGCGATTTTCCGCCGTGACGTCACTTTCGGCACTGATCATGATTCACCAGCTCCGGGGACCGGGTTTGTCCAGCATGTCCACAGTCGAGTAGCCTTGATCAGTACTCGTCTGTGCTCGATCGCGGGTCACACAAACAACACCTGTCCCTACAACCAAAGCTGTCCGGAGCAACCCACCACATGCCAAGTCCCTCCGTCACCTCGCCACAAGTAGCCGTCAACGACATCGGCTCGAGCGAGGACTTTCTCGCCGCCATCGACAAAACCATCAAATACTTCAACGATGGCGACATCGTCGAAGGGACAATCGTCAAGGTTGACCGTGACGAAGTCCTGCTCGACATCGGCTATAAGACCGAAGGCGTCATACCTTCCCGTGAGCTCTCCATCAAGCACGACGTCGACCCCAATGAGGTCGTTTCCGTCGGCGATGAGGTCGAAGCCCTGGTCCTCACCAAGGAGGACAAGGAAGGCCGCCTGATCCTGTCCAAGAAGCGCGCCCAGTACGAGCGCGCCTGGGGCACCATCGAAGAGCTCAAGGAAAAGGACGAGGCCGTCAAGGGCACCGTCATCGAGGTCGTCAAGGGCGGCCTGATCCTCGATATCGGCCTGCGCGGCTTCCTGCCCGCCTCGCTGGTGGAGATGCGTCGCGTCCGTGATCTGCAGCCGTACATCGGCAAGGAGATCGAGGCCAAGATCATCGAGCTGGACAAGAACCGCAACAACGTGGTGCTGAGCCGCCGCGCCTGGCTGGAGCAGACGCAGTCCGAGGTCCGCAGCGAGTTCCTCAACCAGCTGCAGAAGGGCGCCATCCGCAAGGGTGTCGTCTCCTCGATCGTCAACTTCGGCGCATTCGTCGATCTCGGCGGTGTGGACGGCCTGGTGCACGTCTCTGAGCTGTCCTGGAAGCACATCGACCATCCCTCCGAGGTCGTTCAGGTCGGCGACGAGGTCACCGTCGAGGTGCTCGACGTCGACATGGACCGCGAGCGGGTTTCGTTGTCGCTCAAGGCGACTCAGGAAGATCCGTGGCGGCACTTCGCTCGCACCCACGCGATCGGCCAGATAGTGCCGGGCAAGGTCACCAAGCTGGTGCCGTTCGGCGCGTTCGTCCGCGTCGAAGAGGGCATCGAGGGCCTGGTGCACATCTCCGAGCTGTCCGAGCGCCACGTCGAGGTGCCGGACCAGGTGGTGCAGGTTGGCGACGACGCGATGGTCAAGGTCATCGACATCGACCTGGAGCGCCGCCGCATCTCGCTGAGCCTCAAGCAGGCCAACGAGGACTACACCGAGGAGTTCGACCCGTCGAAGTACGGCATGGCCGACAGCTACGACGAGCAGGGCAACTACATCTTCCCCGAGGGCTTCGACTCCGAGACCAACGAATGGCTCGAGGGCTTCGAGAAGCAGCGCGAGGAGTGGGAGTCCCGCTACGCCGAGGCCGAGCGCCGGCACAAGATGCACACCACGCAGATGGAGAAGTTCGCCGCCGCCGAGGCCGAGGAGGCTGCCAAGCCTTCGACGTCCAACGGCGCGCCGCGCGCTGAGGAGCCGCAGGCCGGCGGGTCGCTGGCCAGCGACGCCCAGCTCGCGGCACTGCGGGAGAAGCTCGCCGGCAGCGCCTAACCGGCCTGCGGCGATGCTGCGCATCGGTCTGACCGGCGGTATCGGCGCGGGTAAATCGACGGTGTCCGCCACGTTCAACGATTGTGGCGGCATCATCGTCGACGGGGACGTCATCGCCCGTGAGGTCGTCGAGCCCGGGACCGAGGGGCTTGCGCAGCTGGTCGAGGCCTTCGGCGAGGACATCCTGCTGCCGGACGGCGCGCTAAACCGGCCTGCGCTGGCCGCCAAGGCGTTCGTCGACGACGAGCAGCGGGCCAAGCTGAACGCCATCGTGCACCCGCTGGTCGGTCATCGGCGCCTGGAGATCATCGAATCGGTGCCCGACGACGCCGTGGTGGTGGAGGACATCCCGCTGCTCGTCGAGACGGGGATGGCGCCGATGTTCCCGCTCGTGGTGGTGGTGACCGCAGACATCGAAACTCGAGTGACGCGGGTCGTCCAGCAGCGTGGGATGGACGAGGCCGACGCACGGGCGCGCATCGCGGCTCAGGCGCCGGAGGAGCAGCGCCGCGCGATTGCCGATGTGCTGCTGGATAATTCGGGAACGCACGATGAACTTGTCGCGCAGGCACGCGATGTCTGGTTTCAACGGGTGTTGCCCCTGGCGGAAAACATTCGCAACAGGCGCGCTGTGCAATACCCGTGGAAGTTGGTGCCCTACAACCCCGAATGGCCCGAGCAGGCACAACGAATCGTCAATCGTCTTCAAACCGCCTGCGGCCCGAAGGTATTGCGCGTAGACCACATCGGCTCCACAGCCGTGCCCGGCTTGGATGCCAAGGACGTCGTAGACATCCAACTCACGGTCCCGTCGCTCGACGTTGCCGACGACCTTGTCGGCGCCTTGGCCGACGTTGGCTACCCGCGCGTCGAGCACATCAGCGGCGACACGCCGCACACCGACGATCCGGCTCTGTGGCAGAAGAGACTTCACGGCGCCGCCGATCCCGGTCGACCGGTCAACGTCCATGTACGGGTCGACGGTTGGCCTGGCCAGCAGTTCGCGTTGTTGTTCCGCGACTGGCTGAAGGCCAATCCCGCTGTGCAGTCGGAGTACGTCGCGGTCAAGTGCAAGGCGCAGGAGGCCCGGGACTACCCAGAGGCCAAAGAGGCGTGGTTCGACGACGCTTACGTGCGCGCGTGGGAGTGGGCGGATTCGACTGGCTGGCGGCCCTAGCCGTCAGCCGGTGGCAGGACCGGGTCGACCGGCGGCGCCGGTTCGCCCGGAGGTGTGCCCTCGGCGGGCGGTGCGCCCGGGTCGGCAGGAATGGTGGTCGCGACGCCGCTCACCGGCGCCTCACAGGTGATCGCGCCGTAATCGGGATCGTCCCTCTGCGGCAGAACACGCGGCGCGATGAAGTCATCGGCCTGCGCGACCACCGCGTCGTCCACCAGGATCTCGCAATGCAGGTTCGCGGAGTACGGCCACTCGATGGCCACCCGCATGTTCGCCACGCCCGACGCCGGTAGCACCGTATTGGCCTCGAAGGTACGGCCGGGCACCATGGTCGGGTTCGCCGTCTGAACCTGATCGCCTTCGGCGGAGTAGGTGATCATCGCACCGCGGGACACGCCGTCGATGCGGGCGCGGTAGATGATGTTGTGCAGTATCTGTTGATCGGCAGCGGGTTGCAGCTCGGTCTCGGTGGGATCCGGCTCGGCCAGCGCGGTCGCTGGAATTAACTGGGAGCCGACTGCGACAACTGCCCCGGCGGCCATCGTCAACCATCCGTGCTTGGTGGAGCTCATGAGATCCGACATTACAACCCTCGCCAAATGAGAGTCATGCGGTTGCCGGCCAGCCGCATTTTGTTGCCATCACCAGAGAATCGATGAGGCATGCTCAGGTGTTACCCGAGGTCAGCCACGAGTTTCGTCAGACGCTGCATGGGGCGGGATAGCGAGCGGGCGTGCCGACGCATGTCGGCCCATGGATCGCCTTGCCCGGCAATCCGTATCGGCACGTCGCGGATTGTGAACCGATCGGCCCGCAGGCCGCGGCCGCCCAACTCGTCCCACTCCAGCGGCGTGGCCACAGGGGCGCCCCGGCGGGCACGCACCGCGTACGGCGCAACTGCGGTCTGCGCGTAGGCATTGCGCATCACGTCGAGGTATATCCGGTCGCCGCGTTTGTCCTTGCGCTGCTCGACCGTGCGGTGGGCGGGATCGTCGGCTGCGACAATGCCGGCGACATCGCGGGCGAACTGCCGCGCCGTGTCGAAGTCGGGCCCGCGGCTGATCGGCACCACGACATGCAGCCCGCGCGACCCCGTCGACTTCAGATAGGACGCCATGCCGAGATCGTCCAGCACGTCGGCACAAGCCCGGGCAGTCGCCCGCACAGCGGCGAAATCGCTGGTGGAGGGGTCCAGGTCGAAGACGATCTGGTCAGGTTCCTCCAGCCGATCACGCCGCGACAGCCAGCAGTGCGGCGTGACGCAGTTCTGGTTGGCAAGCCACACCACGGACTCGCGGCGGTCGGCAACCGGGTGCACCACGGTCCCGCCCTCCTTGGCCACCTCGGCCGACCCCATCCAGTCCGGCAACGTGCCGGCGAAGTCCTGCTGGACGAATCCCTGCTGGTCAATTCCGCGGGGGTACCGCCACAGTGTCAACGGCCTGCCCTTCATGTGCGGCACCATCACCTCGGCCACTGCGGCGTAGTAATCGACCAGTTCACCCTTCGTGATGCCGTCGGCGGGGAACAGCAGCCGGTCCGGGTGGGTGATGTCGACCTTGATTCGGGGCATCAGCGCGTCTCCCTGAACACCTGCGCGATGAGTGTCGGACATACCCAGTGCACGTCCCCCTCGCGCACCCGCCCGCGGGTGATCGGCGACGCATCCTGTTCGGTGCGTGCCAGTCGCTTGTGCAGGCTGCGCAGCGTCGCGGTATCGAAGCCGGTGCCGACCTTGCCCTCGTAGGCCGCCTCGGCCAGCTTGGCGATCACGCCCTCGTCGCCACGTTCGCACGCCGCGCGGTAGGCGGTCTCACCGTCTCGTACTCGGTGCGTGGTGTAGCGCAACGGATCGCTGAATTGAAACAAGTTGCGTAACAGGCGTTTCCGCCATATCAACGGCAGAGCGCGAGTGTCCCTTCCGTCCCCCTGCAGCAGGTCGAAGATGTTATGGACAGTGTTTGGCATTGACCATTTGACCGCTCGAGTAGATGGGATCCGGCAGGTCAATCATGAGCGTTTCGTGCAGCGAGGTTGGTGATTCGGTGAGCTTGCCCGTCGCCACACAGTGATCACATTCGACGCGCCCGGAGTGGGAGGTCCGCCCGCATGGCATAGCTCAGCACCTTGGCCCAAGCATTCAGACACGGGCCACCTGCTGAGTTTCGACATAAGTTTCACTTACCACTGAGGGAAGATCACCGGTCTCGCGCTTCAGAGTTTGGCGTGCGAATCTCGTGGAGTCCGAAGCTGCGCGGACGCCTCCCGAACCGCAACGGCTTCACCTATTTCGACACCGACGACCGTGGTGCTGGAGTGACACTCCAGATTCGCAAGTCGTCGGCATAGCGCCCACTGCGGTATTCCTCAACACCTCCCACCCGGAACGGTTCCTTCTCGACGAGAGCAATAACCATCAGCTCACGAAGGTGGGCGGCTGCATGGCGTCGGCGCAGCCGGTGTCGTAGCTGTCCGGTCGACTCAGGAAATCTGCGACGATCTGGCGGCCGCAGTCCGACGCGGAGAAGACGTCGTGACCCAGACCGGGGAATCGCACCACTTTGCCGTGCGGAAGAGTCTTGGCGGCCTCGTCGGCCTGACTCGGCGGCGTGACCGCGTCGAACGTGCCGGTGATCAGCAGCGCCGGCACGTCGCTGCTGGTGGGCCTGTGCACCGCAGGGTCCGCCCTGCCGACATTCCACACCCCGCACTCGTCGATGAACCGGGGACCCTGCGGCTCCAACGACAGGACTTCGGTCGGCAGGTCGGGCAGCGCGTCGCGGGCCGCGGCCAGGATCGCGGCGCGGTCGGTGAAGGCCGCATCCTCGCGGCAGAACACCCCATACGCCAGGCCGTATCCGATCAATCCGGTCGGCGGGATCCCGGCGAGCACGGCTTTGGCCGCGGCGGTTCCGTCGCCCTTCGCGATCGCAGAGATGGTCTGCGGCAGCGCGGCGTAGCTGCCCCGTGTCAAGCTTGCCGACAGCACCAGATTGGCCAGTGTGTAGCCGTCGATCACCACCCGTCGTGCCGGCTGACCGTTCCCTGCCGGAAGATCAACGCTCAGCGGCGTTTTCGTCAAGCGCTGGACCGTCGTGGTGAAGTCGTGGGCCAGGTTCGGATGGGCCGCGGCGCACCCGGGCTGTGCCGCGCAGGCGTCGAACAGCGCCCGATAGCCTTCGGCGGCGCTGGGCCACCACTGCGTCATCGCGTTGGTCTGCGGCGGGAACAGGGAGTCCAGCACCACGCTTCGGATGCCGTCGGGGTGGTCGCGCAGCAGTTGCAGCGCCAGGTCACTGCCGTACGAAACGCCGTATACATGCCAGTTGTCGATCTTCAGCGCGGTCCGCAGATCGGCGATATCGGCGGCGTTCTCGGTGGTGTCGTAGGCGCTCAGATCGTAGCCGGCCGAGGCCAGCCGGGTACGACAGGCACGAACCGCGTCGAGGTCTCGTTGCGCCGTCGAAGCCGCGAGAATCGACATGCCGGTCGCCTCATCGACGAACTGGTCGATCTCCGGACAGCTCAACAGCGGGTCGGCATGCAGGGTGCCGCGCTGGTCGACAAAGATGACGTCGCGGTCGTGGTTGATGCCCAGCTGCACCAGCGGCGCCGCGGACGCGATCGCCGTCCCACCGGGCCCGCCGGTCAGGTAGATGAGCGGATCGCGGCCCGGGTCTGGTGACTGGCTTTTCGCCCTGGCCACGCCGATCTTGATCGGGCGCCCGTCAGGCTGTGCGCGGTTCTCGGGCACCGTCAGGTAGCCGCAACTGAACTCCGGTCCGAGTTCGAGCTCGGGGATTCCGGCGACGACGGGCGAGGGGCACGGCATCAATTCGAATGACGCAGCCGCCGACCGAGTTGCGGTCGACTGCGATCCGGCCGGCTCGTTGCAGGCAGTCAAGATCAGACCGGCCGCGGCGAAGGCAACGGCAACTCGGGACCGGCCGGGCCTCGCGGTTCCCACACCCGAACCCTAGCGCGGCGGGTCAGCGACAATGGTCGTAAGGAGTCAGTTGGTCCGAGGGGCCCAAGAGCGCTCACCGCTCATCGATGTTGTCGCATCCCGTATTGATCGGAAAGCCCTGGCGTACAGACTGTTTTCACCGCTTTTACTGGTGGGTCGTCCGACATTAGACCGTTTGGTCGACAAGCTGCATGTTGGCTTCGTCCATGCGTTCACCGTGCACCGTGAACGTGGAGAACCCGGTTTCGATCTCTTGAAGCTCAGCAGGCCTCAACTGGACAGTGAGTGCGCCGAGGTTCTCGTTCAGGTGACGGACTGGCTCTTCTCGCCAGCTGGGCCGTGACACTGGATCAAAACGGCCAACACGAGACGGCCTACCCCGCAGATCGACGAGATCCCTAGCGTTGCATCACATACCAAGCGCAAGGCCGTCCACGGTCTAAGGCAACCGGGCGCGCCGCATAGTGGGGTGCCCGCCGATATTCATTGCCGACCTTGCCGTAGAACGACACCGAAGGTGGTTCCTGCGGCCCCTGGCTGACACAGTCTCAGCGAAATGGCCAATTGACCAGACACCAAAGAACTGACCTCGTCATTGACCGGCTAAACACAACAGACGTAGTAGAAGACCGCGATGCCCGACGCCTTGGCCTCCTCCGGGTCGGTGATGCCGAGGCGGCCCTGCAGCCGGGCGAAGCTGGTGTCCTGTTTGGCCAGTGCGTCGACGAGCTCCGGATACGTGTTGTTCAGCGACAGGGGATTAAGTGACGGCAGCCGCACCTGACGACCGTCGCTAGCGTCGGACCGCCCACTCCGGCACCTTCTCGTCGCGCAGCGCCGCCCGTACCTCGTCGGGAAGCGCGGTCCACGTCATGTCCGGGGCGTACCCGCCGCCACGTCGAGCTACTCGTTGCGCCAGCGGAGGGTCATCTCGTTGCCGGCCAGCCAACGCTCCAGGTCGTAATCGTGCCTGGACAAGCCGTCTATGGCCGAGCAGGCGGTTTGCACCGCCTGCTCGCCGGTCTCGGGCGTCAGCAGGCCGTGCCTGACGGCGGTCAGTAACTCGCCGACGTCGGACAACTCGACCCCGACGCCGGTCCGCACCACCAGGTCCAGGTAGTGATCCTCCGAATGCCATGCCGCCGGGCCCGGTGTGTAGCGGCCCACGTCGAGGTAGTAGTCCTGGTCCTGCTCATGGCCCGGGTTGAAGTGGAAGACGGTCGCACGCAACCCCAATGACGGCAGCAGCCATGACTCCATGTAGTGGAATTGGGCGCGGCCGGGGGTGGGCCTCGCCATATAGAGGCCCCACGGCTCGACGGTGTAGACGTCGACGGCCCGTACGATGCCCTTCGGATCGGTGTTGGTGCGGGCCACCAGGTCGAATGTTTCGTGCTTGGGAGCGTGGATGCGCCAAGGATAAGCCCCGGACGCCGTGATCGACGTGGGCGACCGCGAAGATCGATCGTGATCGGGCCCTTGCCTTCCGGACGGGTTGGGGCACCGCGGCGCGCCACCCGCTCCGACGTGGTTCACCGGGAATGAACTTGTCGGTGTCCACGCTTAACCTGGTGCATATGGCTTTCGCTACCGAATACCCCGTGCTTGCGCACTCCGAGTACCGCGCTGTCGACGACATCGTGCGAGTCGGCGGTCGCTTCGAGGTGGTCAGCGACCACGAACCCGCGGGTGATCAGCCGGCCGCGATCGAGGAGCTGGAGCGCCGGATCCAGGCGGGGGAGCATGACGTGGTGTTGCTGGGCGCCACCGGCACGGGCAAGTCGGCGACCACCGCGTGGCTGATCGAGCGACTGCAGCGGCCTACGTTGGTGATGGCGCCGAACAAGACACTGGCCGCCCAGCTCGCCAATGAGCTACGAGAGATGTTGCCGCACAACGCAGTTGAATACTTCGTCTCGTACTACGACTACTACCAGCCCGAGGCGTACATCGCGCAGACCGACACCTATATCGAGAAGGACAGCTCCATCAACGACGACGTGGAGCGGCTCCGGCATTCGGCGACGTCGAGCCTGTTGTCACGACGCGACGTGGTCGTGGTGGCGTCAGTGTCGTGCATCTACGGCCTCGGCACTCCCCAGTCCTACCTGGACCGGTCGGTCGAGCTGAACGTCGGCGATGAGGTGCCGCGTGACGGCCTGCTGCGGCTGCTGGTCGACGTCCAGTACTCCCGCAATGACCTGGCCTTCACCCGCGGCTCGTTCCGGGTCCGCGGCGACACTGTCGAGATCATCCCGTCGTACGAAGAGCTGGCCGTGCGCATCGAGTTCTTCGGCGACGAGATTGAGGCGCTGTACTACCTGCACCCGCTGACCGGTGACATCGTCCGCAAGGTCGACTCGCTGCGGATCTTTCCCGCCACCCACTACGTCGCGGGTCCAGAGCGGATGGCGCACGCGATCTCCACCATCGAGGCCGAGCTCGAGGAACGGCTGGCCGAGCTGGAAGGTCAGGGCAAGCTGCTGGAGGCCCAGCGGCTGCGGATGCGGACCAACTACGACGTCGAGATGATGCGCCAGGTCGGCTTCTGCTCGGGTATCGAGAACTATTCGCGGCACATCGACGGCCGTCCAGCCGGCTCGGCGCCGGCCACGCTGATCGACTACTTCCCGGAGGACTTCCTGCTGGTCATCGACGAGTCGCACGTCACGGTGCCGCAGATCGGCGGCATGTACGAGGGCGACATCTCCCGCAAGCGCAACCTGGTCGACTTCGGGTTCCGGTTGCCGTCGGCTATCGACAACCGGCCGCTGACCTGGGAGGAGTTCGCCGACCGGATCGGGCAGACGGTGTACCTTTCGGCCACGCCTGGGCCGTACGAGCTCAGCCAGTCCAGCGGCGAGTTCGTCGAGCAGGTCATCCGCCCGACCGGCCTGGTCGATCCGCAAGTGGTGGTCAAGCCGACGAAGGGTCAGATCGACGACCTGATCGGGGAGATCCGCAAGCGCACCGAGCGCGACGAGCGCGTGCTGGTGACCACGCTGACGAAGAAGATGGCCGAGGACCTCACCGATTACCTGCTCGAGATGGGCATCCGGGTGCGTTACCTGCACTCGGAGGTCGACACGCTGCGCCGCGTCGAGCTGCTGCGGCAGCTGCGGCTGGGTGATTACGACGTGCTGGTGGGCATCAACCTGTTGCGGGAGGGTCTCGACCTGCCGGAGGTGTCGCTGGTGTCGATCCTCGACGCCGACAAGGAAGGTTTCCTGCGCTCCACGCGCAGCCTGATCCAGACCATCGGCCGCGCCGCGCGCAATGTGTCCGGAGAGGTGCACATGTACGCCGACAACATCACCGACTCGATGCGCGAGGCCATCGACGAGACCGAGCGGCGCCGCGCCAAGCAGATCGCCTACAACGAGGCCAACGGCATCGACCCGAAACCGTTGCGCAAGAAGATCGCTGACATCCTCGACCAGGTCTATCGGGAGGCCGACGACGTCGAGGTGGGCGGCTCGGGTCGCAATGCGTCTCGGGGCCGCCGTGCACAGGGTGAACCCGGACGCGCGGTCAGTGCCGGCATCTACGAGGGCCGCGACACCACCAGCATGCCACGCGCCGAACTCGCCGATCTGATCAAGGATCTGACCGACCAGATGATGGCCGCCGCACGCGATCTTCAGTTCGAGCTGGCCGCGCGAATCCGCGACGAGATCCATGACCTTAAGAAGGAACTGCGCGGCATGGATGCCGCCGGGCTGAAGTGACACCATGCCGGGCTTGACCTCAACAACAGTTGAGTTCGTACGGTGACGGGCGTGACTGACACCGCGACCCTTACGACGGGCAGCTGGCGTGAGCTGTTGGGCCCGAAGAACCTTGGGGCCTCCACCGTGCTTGCCGGCGGTGTGGCACTGTATGCGACCAATGAATTCCTGACCATCAGCTTGATGCCCAGCGCCGTCGCCGATATCGGCGGCCAGCGGCTTTACGCGTGGGTGACGACGGTGTATCTGGTCGCGTCGGTGGTGGCGGCGACCACCGTGCATTCGCTGCTGATGCGGTTGGGGCCGCGGTGGTCATACCTGTTGGGCCTCAGCGTGTTCGGCGCCGGCAGCCTGGTGTGCGCGGCCGCGCCGACCATGGAGCTCCTGCTCGTGGGCCGAACGGTCCAGGGCGCAGCCGGTGGCGTGCTGGCAGGTCTGGGCTACGCGGTGATCAACACCGCGCTGCCAAGTTCGTTGTGGACCAAGGCGTCGGCGTTGGTCTCGGCGATGTGGGGCGTCGGCACCCTCGCCGGCCCGGCGGCGGGTGGCTTGTTCGCCCAATTCAGTTCGTGGCGTTGGGCATTCGGTGTGCTGGTCATCTTGACCGCTGCCATGGCCATCCTGGTCCCTATCGCCCTGCCCGCGCGCCGCGAAACCAGTCGTGTTGACGACGCGCCCACCCCGATACCGGTCTGGTCCCTGCTGCTGCTCGGGGGCGCCGCACTGTCAGTCAGCGTGGCCGGTGTACCGCACGACGCACGGGCTACTGCTGCGCTGCTGGCCCTTGGGGCCGCGCTGATTGCGATCTTCTTGTACGTCGACCGTCGCCTGTCCGCGGCAGTGCTGCCGCCCAGCGCATTCGGCTCCGGGCCCTTGAAATGGATCTACCTGGCGCTCGGTGTGCTGATCTCCGCCACGATGGTGGACATGTACGTGCCGTTGTTCGGCCAACGGCTGGCGCACCTGACACCGGTTGCGGCCGGATTCCTCGGCGCCGGTCTGGCCATCGGCTGGACCGTCGGCGAGATCAGCAGCGCGTCGCTGCGCAGCAACCGGGTGATCGCGCGGGCCGTGGCAGTCGCCCCGTTGGTCATGGCCGTCGGGCTGGCGCTGGGTGCGGTGACCCAACACGAAGAGGCGCCCATCGCGCTCGTTGCGGTTTGGGCGCTGGCGCTGCTGATCACCGGCGCCGGTGTGGGAATCGCGTGGCCGCACCTGTCCGCGTGGGCGATGAGCTGCGTCGACGACCCCGCGGAGGGTCCTGCCGCCGCGGCGGCGATCAACACCGTGCAGCTGATCTGCGCCGCCTTCGGAGCCGGGCTTGCCGGTGTCGTGGTCAACATGACCGATACCGGCGACGCGACACCAGCGCGATGGCTGTTCGCAGCGTTTGCCCTGCTGGCCGCGTCATGTGCCGTCGCTACTTTCAGGGCGCGGGCCGGATCGGAGTCCGATCAACAGGCAGCCTGAATTCGCTTCGGCAGCAATCATATGCACCGAGATGACTCCGACGCTCGAATCGCGCTTCACGGAAACCGGCGGGCCCTCGCCGATTTCTTTACCGCGACCGGCGAACCCATTTCGGTGGCCTGAACGGAGCATCTCTCATTCCGCTGCCATGGCAGGAGCCACCGAGTTGACTCGTTTCCTTACCGGCCAGGAGTACGTGCCCGCGACGGTCAGGATCCGTCGATCGTGCTGGCTCGGCATGAAGCTGTGGGCGCTATCGTTGAAGCGGTGCTTCAACTGGCGCTGCGGCCACCAGTTCCATTGACCCAGCAGGGCGGCGATCGCTGGGACAGTGACCGCACGGACAACGAATGTGTCCAGCAGCAAGCCGGCGCCGATCGTGAAGCCGACCTGGCCGATGCTGTGTGTCGGGCTGGCCAGCATGGCCAGCATGGTGAGCGCGAAGATGACGCCTGCGGTTGAAACCACCCCGCCGGTGGCCTTGAATGCCCGCAGGATTCCCGTATTGAGTCCGGTCGCGGATTCGGCGCGTATGCGTGACATCAACATCATGTTGTAGTCCGATCCCACTGCGACGAGAGCGACGAACGCGAGTGATGGTACGGCCCAATAGACGTCGATGCCGAGCCATTCTTGCCATACCAGGACCGTCAGCCCTAGCGCTGCGGCGTATGACAGCGCGATTGTGGCGATCAGGTATAGCGGCGCGAGCAGTGATCGGAGCAGGCAAACCAGGATGAGGAAGATGAAGACCAACGCACAAGCGGCGATCAGCGTCAAATCGGACGTGATCATGTCGTCCAAGTCGCGAAATCCCGCGGCGAGGCCGGTGATCTCAATTCTGCTGCCCGCCAATGATGTTCGGCTCAGACTGTCGTGGGCTTCGGCGGTGATGGCATGGAGTCGCGCGATAGCTTCAGGGCTGTATGCAGACGTCTCGTTGACGATGAGCAGTCGCGCGGTGTGTCCATCAGACGACAGGAAGTATCCCATCACTTCTTGCAGCCGGGAATCGGCGAAGGCGGATTTGGGTACATAGAATCCGGCGTCGGTGCCATCTCCAACGGAGGTGCCCACCTCGTTGAGGAAATCGCGTACTTGGGTGAGCCCGTCTAGGAGTGTCTGCATCTGCGGGGCCAGTTGGTTGACGCCGTCGGATATTTGGTCGGTGCCGGCCTTCGCGGCTGTTGCGCCGCGGGAAAGTTCGCCCAGCTTCGTGGTGAGTAGCTGCTGGCTGTCGGCGAGTGACACAGATCCGCTCGCGGCCCCGGCGAGGCCGTCGCGTAGTTGCCGTGTTCCGTCGGCGAGCCGCTGGTTTCCATCGGCCAGTTGCCTGGATCCGGTCTTGAGCCGGGTGAGCGTGTATCGCAGCTGTCCGATAGGGCCGTGATCCTGGGCGAGGAGTTCCAGTTGGGCGTTGGTGTTGCAGCCTGCATCCGGTGGGCAGGCGGTTGCGGCGGGCGGTGGTGCGAGAGTGTCGAGCAGTTGGAGTACGGGGGTGACTGCGGACTCGATGCCGTCGGCCAGCTCCAGGGATCCGGCCGCCAGCTGGTCGGCTCCGGCGGACAGATCGCCTGCGCCGGCGAACGCGGTTCCCAGGCCGTCGCGCAGCCTGGCTGAACCATCGGCGATCGCGACGGATCCGTTGGCCGCGAGCGCATTTCCCGACGAGAGTTGGGCCAGCCCGTCGTCCAGCCGGGCAATGCCGTCAATCAGCCGCTGCAGTTCGGGTTCGCTGGTGGTGAGCTGCGTGATTGCGGTGTCCAGCTTTTCAGTGATCAGCCGATTCTGATGGGCCAGCGAGAACTCTGGGATGGGATGTCCCTCGGGTTGGGTGACGCTGCGCACCTCTTTGACTCCGGGAACCTGCTGGATCGCCCGCGATAGGGTGTTGAGCGCCGAGAAGCCCGCCGTGTTTCGCAGGTCGTGGCCGGCGCTGATGACGAGGTAGTCGGGGGTTAGCTCGTTGGGGTCGTAGTGGCGGGCGATTGCGGCATAGCCTTGGTTGCTCATTGTCGAGCTGGGCTGCATTGCGCGTTCGTCGTAACCAGTCGTCATGCGAGGTACCTGGGCGGCCAGTATGCACAGCAGGGCGAGGCTCAGCACGAACACCGCAACCGGGCGTCTGACGACGGTAAGCCCAAGCCGGCGCCAAAGCCTGGATCTACCCTGGCCCTTTGGTTCCAGTAAGCCACGCCGGGCCAGGATGGACATGAGGGCGGGGACGAGCGTGAGGGACGCTGCCACTGCTAGAAGCATGCCTAGAGAGCAGGCAAGTCCAGCGGACCGGAAGAGCACGACCTTGGTCAGCGCCATTACCGCGCAGCTTGCCGCCACCGTAAGGCCGGATGCC
Source organism: uncultured Actinomycetota bacterium (assembly GCA_963715885.1). Taxonomy (GTDB): domain Bacteria; phylum Actinomycetota; class Actinomycetes; order Mycobacteriales; family Mycobacteriaceae; genus Mycobacterium. Next base: position 23,438 of record CAVQSK010000014.1, on the reverse strand, counting down.
ACGATGACACCCGACGTGCGTTCCGATGCCGCCATGATGGCTTGCTGACCCGCTGGAACGCCGCGGCGGCGGGCGTCGTGGTAGCCGCTGACCAGAAAAATCGCATAGTCGGTGCCGCCGCCGAGGATCAGGGCGGCCAGCAGCATTACCGAAAAGATCGAGACTTCGAGGCCGGCATGCAGGGCCAGCAGCGAGACCAACGGCCGGGCCAGCGCCAGCGCCAGCCCGACGCTGGCCAGCGGCACGATGATCGTCGTCATGGAGCGATACACCAGGAGAAGCAACGCCACGATCATGACGACGCTCAACCCGGTGATGAGTGCGACGGTGCGGTCCTCCGCCTCGAGTTCGTCGCCGATCGTGGGAGCCGGACCGGTCAGATACGCGCGTACCCCGGTCGGCGAGCTATGGTGCGCCAGCACCGAATTGACGAATTCTTGACCCCGGCGTTGTTCGGCCGACCCCATCCCGCCGTGGAACCGCACGATCGCGTAAACGGCTTTGCCGTCTTCGCTCATCGCGGTGGGCGCGGTAGCGGGGGAGCCGATCAAATCCTGCACCGAATCGACTTCGGCGGTGTTGCGCCTGATCGTGTCGACGAGGTCGTTGTAAAACTGGCGGTCGCTGTCGGTGATGCCGGTCGGGTCTTCGACGACGAGGTAGCCGATGGCGGTTGCCGAGGACTCGCCGAACTGGGTGCCCATCGCGCTCAACGTGGCTAGCGACGGGGCCGATTGGGGGATGAACGCTCCGGACTTTTCAGCGACGACGTGTTCGAGTTGCGGTACTGCGATGTTGAGGCCACCGACGATCGCGACCCATATCCCCAAGACGAGGAAGGCGCGCCTGCAGGCCATCTCCGTGAGCCGTTGCAACACGGCTGCCTGATGGCCACGGCGGGCCAGCGTCGTCAACCCGGCACGAATCCTGCGCCCGGCCGGCGGCCGCAATAGAGAGCCGATTCGACTACGCCGGTAAAACATCGCGACCAACTTTGTGATCGATGCGTCGACGACCCACTCGCCACGCTTGGCCGCCTTCATTCAGCCACCGGCCGTTTCGGCCAGCGCTAGCCGCGGCTTCGCTCACACACCGCGGTTTTGGACGATCATGTCGTTGGCTGGACCGGTCAGCGACATCGCCACCGAGGGGCCGATCCCGAACCGCCAGACCGACGTGTCGGCAAACAACGGCCGACGCATCATCATCTGCGCCTTTATTCTGTTCTCCCGCAGAATCGTTCATTCGGGCTCCTGGAAACTCAAACGGGCAAGGCAGCGCCGACCTCAGCGCGACCAAAGTCGGATGTCGAAGGCGTTCCTGACTCATTTCATGTTCAATCTGGGGCACCCAAGATGCCTCACAATATTGCGCTATGGCAGCCTCGGCATTCCAACGAACCAGGCGCCGGTCGGACTTGAATGGCAGTCAATACTTTTCAAGTGGTGACTGACGAGGATGGTAGCTGGATCGGGCACGAGGATCGCTTGCAAATCACTGTTCAAATCGCCAGTTGCTCCTCCACGGCCAAGTGCTCCGCCATCCGCTGCGCTACGCTCACGCCGAAGGCATCTCCCAAAGCGTCAGGGTCCCAAACGATTCCGATGTGGACGGTCCTTCCGAGGACGAGGCAGGTGAGCGACAGGGCATTGCCCAGCAGCGGCGACAGTGGGTGGATCCCGGTGACCGCGCGCCCTAGGATCGACTGTACGTTCATGTATGCGGGATTGATCCCAAGGTGCAGATCGGGCGCCAGGGTCGCCAGGGTCGCACGCGCAGCGGTGCGCTGGGCTGGCCACGGCAGTCTGGAGACGATTCGCGAAACTGCCGGAAGTGCCAGTGCGGCACCAGTGTCAGAGATGGTCGCCAGCTGTGCACGTGCCGACGCCATTCGCTGTCTTAGATCCGCTTCTCCGCCAGCCAGATTGACAAGAACCATGGACACGGCGTTGCCGGAATGTCGCAAGTCGTTGTCAAGCGTCGCGGGCAGGAGGGCGCGCAGGGTGGAGGGTCGCTCCTGCACGGGCAACACCGCCCGGGCGGTGTCGGCGACGGCCGCCCCGATTGCTGCGACTAGAAATTCGGACGTGCCGGCCCCGAAGGCAGCAGCCTTGCTGCGCACCTGTGCCGTGGGGATCTCCAGCGCCGACACCGCGCGGCGTGAACCCGAGGTGAGCTGCGGTAGACGTCGCGACGTCACCCCGCGCTTCCAGGTGGATGCGAGAGCACGGACCGCGGGACGGAATTCGTTGCCTGCAACCGATGGTGCAGCGTAACGCTCGGCGCGAACATAGCGCTCCAACAGGCGCAGCTGCGAGTCGTCGCCGTCGATGAACAGCGCGGCGTAGCCCGCACCGGCGATACCGTCCGACACACTGTGGTGCACAAGCAGCGCCAGCCGCTGCAGCCGCGGCCGCGCCTGGTCGATCAGTACCACCCGCCAGGACGGGCGGTCCCGGGTGAGCGGTTGTGCCAGTAGCGCGCTCAGCAGCTCCTCGCACTGCCGTTCGTTGGTCACCGCAGCGGAACTCACGCAGGATAGCGCCGTTTCGACGCCGTATTCATGTAGTACCGGTTGCTTTGACTGGCTGCCGTCCGCGCCTAGCCGGAACATCGGGTAGCGTTCAATCCGTGCCCGAATGCGGGCTCGGAGCGCCTCCACATCGACCGCCCCTGTGCCGGACCAGGACTCCGCGGTGTCGTCTGCAGCGATGTCGAAGATCAGCGCCCAGTGTGTGGGGCGGCGCGCGGTTTCGACCTGGAGAAACAATCTGTCGAGGACACTGAAGCCGGAAGTCATATCTGGACCAACCGATCGTGAGCGTCGAAATCCGGTCGCATGCCCGCGGCGACGAGCTCCCAGAGCACCTCGTCGGCGCCGCCGCCGACACGGGCCAGTTTCATATCTCGCCACCACCGTTCGACGGGCGCGGGCCCGGTAAGGTATCCAGCGCCCGCGAAGATGTGCAGGCATTCGGAGATCACCTCCTCACCGAGCCGGGCCGCGGTCACCTTCATTCCCGACGCGATCCGGATCGTCGGTGTTGTCGTTTGTGCCGCAAGCCCTTTGAGGGCGTAGCGCAGCGTGTCCACCCGCGCCTGCAGGTCGGCGAAGCGCAACCGCAGCGCCTGATGCTCGAACAGCGTCCGCCCGAACTGCTTTCGACGCATCATCTGGGCCACCGTCACTCCGATTGCGAGATCGCAGGCGCCCACCACCTGGCCGGCCACCGACAGCCGTTCGTTCGCCAGCCCCCAACTCAGCGCGGCCAGACCGGTTCCCGGCCGAGCTAGCATCGCATCGGCCGACACCTCGACGTCGAACTCGATCGGCGCGGTGTCGAGACAGCCCGCGCCCAGTTTGAGATACGGTGCGCCGACGCGGACCTGGTCCGCCTCGAGCGCGAAGAGGGCGACATCGCCTTCGGTCTGTTCTGCGGACGCCAGCCGCACGACGACGACGATGATGTCGGCGATTGTGCTCAGCGAGACGAACTTCTTGGCCCCGCGCACCCGGTAGCCGGCGGCCGTGGGCTCGGCGGTCGACGTGACGGCCTGCAAATCCGAGCCGCCACCTGCCTCGGAGGCACCGAGGCACACAACCGCGTCGCCCCGCACCGCTCGATCGGCTATCTCGCGAAGATAATCCGACCTTCCGAAGCGCCGCAGCATCGCAATCGCGGAGTCGTGCAGGCTGACGCCAACCGCCGCGCTCGCCGATCCAAGCCCGCCGAGTCGCTCGGACAGTTGCACTAGTTTTCCGATGTCCGGGCGATGCCCGCTGTGCCATTTGCTGGCGAAAACACCTGCCCGGCCAAGCCATTCAATCAGCTCGCGTGGAAATTGGCCCTTCTCCTCGGCCTGCTCGACCAGGCGAAGCAGCTCGTCGTCGAATACCGTGTCGAGCAATCGTTCGAAGGCGTCCGGCTGCGCCGCCATGATGGTCGTCATCGAAATCTCCGCCTCTTCCATCCGTTCAGAGATCATTGGTAGCGCGCCGCAATGTCTACCCGGCGCAACTTTCCGGACGTGGTCTTCGGTAGTGTTCCCGCTTCCACGAAATCGACTGTGGCGGGCGGGGTTCCGCATTGGGCTATTACCAGGTCGACAATCGACCGCCGCGCGCTCTGCGGCTCGTCGCCAGTGTATTCCGCGACGATGACCAGCTGCTCGCGCCGGGTTTGGTTGCCCCTGCCGGCGACCGCGGCGACGCTCCCGAGGCGCACACCGGGGACGGCGGCGGCCGCACGCTCCACCTCCTGGGGGAAGATGTTGCGACCGGCGATGGTGATCAGTTCCTTGCTGCGGCCGCACACCACCAGCTGATCGCCGACCATGTAGCCTAGGTCCCCAGTCTTGATCCACGCTCCGGGGTCGATCGGCTGCTCACCGACGTAGCCCGTCATCTGTGCGGCGGAGCGGAATTCGATCTCGCCGACGTCCCGGACGTCATGGAAGTCAGTACGATGTTCGGTCGGAGCGATCTGAATCTCCACGCCGTTGATCGCAGTACCCAGGAGGGCGATTTTGCGTACGGCCCCGCCTACGGCAGCCACTTCATCGACGCTCAGCCCGGAGGAGGTGGCGGGCCCGGGCATGGTTAGCGCACAGGTTGCCTCGGCAAGCCCGTACGAACAAGACACAGCACGGGGATCGAAGCCGAATTTCGCCAATTCCACGCTGAATCGTTCGGTGGCCTCCACGTCGATGGGTTCACCGCCGTTGATCGCGACTCGCAGCGCGCTCAGATCCGCCGTGCTGGCAACGCGCGCATACCGACCCAACAGGGCATAGGCAAAGTTGGGCGCGGCTGTGACGGTCGCCCTGCTTTGGTCGAGCCAGCCAAGCCAGTCGAGCGGCGATTTTGCGAAGGCGGAGGTCGGCACGAGCCAAGTGGGTGCACCGCTGACCATACCGGCCAGCAGCATCATCAGGCCCATATCGTGGTAGAGGGGCAGCCAGTTGCATAGGACATCTTCGCCGTGACGGTAGTTCTGGCGCTCTAATGCAGCGCGCACGTTGTGCAACACCGCAGACGCGGTCAGCTGCACACACTTGGGAATACCCGTGGACCCCGCGGTCCCTTGGTAGACCGCTGCCTCGTGCACCGGCCGCATGGCAGATTCGAATGTCGCTGGCGCTGTGCGCCATTCCGCTACGCCGTTGACTTCGGTCAGCCGGATCTCGGCGTCGGGTCCCAGGCCTGCGTCCAATGCCTTCATGGCAGTGCCTTGGCTGAAAACCTCCCTGACGCCAAGTAGCCGCAGTGTCCCCCCGGTGCGCTCCGCCCAAGAGTCCAGGCTCGCGAATCGGTTGGGGCCGGGCAGGATCGTGGATGCGCGGCCTGCCATCCAGGAGGCCAGGACGACAGCGATCGTTTCGAAGGTTGGCTCGCTGATGATCGCCACCGGCTCCGGAATCTCCGCCCGCTGCAACGATTGCAGCCGGGCCGCCACCGCCTCGGCCGTCGCTACGACATCGGCCCATGCCCGCGTGTCCCAGCTACCGTCGGTTCGGTCGAGAATGTGAAGGTCAGCGCTGCGGTCCGCAGCTGCGCGAACTGCGGTGACAAGAGCGTTCTCCTGATCCGGCCGTCGTGCGGCAGTCGCGATGCCCGTCATTTCACATCTCCTCGCCGGCCGACACGCAATCGGTGGTGTGGCGGGATATCGTCCGCACAACATCCGCCACCGTGGTGCATTCGATCAAGTCTCGTTCGGACAATCGGACTCCCAGACGCTCGTCAATCGCAACGAGCGCTACGGCAAATGCCACCGAGTCCAGTCCCAGGTCCGCGATCAGCCGTGACGATCCGTTAATCACCGGCAGATCGACCGCGAGATCGTTTCGTACGATGTCGAGAAGTTCCTTCTCGGTATCGGTCGTGGCTGACATACATGTTCCTTTCCTGGACACGTTGGGAAGCGGCAGCAAAGAGGTCCGGTTGTGTCGATGTCTTGACTCTTCGTGCTACGGTCCGCCAACGCGAGGCCGATGAGTTCCGCTGGTATCGATCACTGTTCGGCACGGGCGGGGATTGGGCCAGCATGTAGACACCACAAGTCAAGTGGTGTGTACCCCCCGGCTGGGTGACGTGCAACGTCGCGCACCTGGCTGAGGGCCGATTCTCTGTCCAGTGGTGGTGCTGCCATCACCTTGATCAGAGGTGTGCACACCGTTTCCGTATCACTCTGGCGCGCATAACAATCATGCCAACCGGATGGCGTCAGGCATTGATGCCCAGGCAACACCCACCGGAACGGAAGTGCCTTGGTGAGGAGGAGTACTTCGATGAAACTTCTGGAGCGCGAACGTTCGGACCTCGAGCGGTATCTTCCCGGCCTGGACAGCCTGCTGGCGGAAACATCGTCGGCCGAGCTGGAGCGGCCGGGGTCGCCCGGAATCAAGTTGTTCCGCGATGCCGGCGGACCAGCGCTTGTCATACCTACCCAGTACAAGGGGCTCGGTGCCGACCCAGTTGCAGCGGTGCGCATCCAGCGGGCCATCGGGTCCCGCTCACCATCCCTGGCGGTTGCGACCACGATGCACCACTTTTCGGTGTCCAGCCTGGTCCTGTTGGCAGCGGGTGGCAGCAACGAGTGGCTGCTCCTGGAAGCCATTGCTTCCCAGCGCATGCTCGTCGCATCTGGCTTTGCCGAGGGGCGTCCCGACGGCCGAATCCTGGCCCCCACCATGACCGCAACGGTTACCGGCGAAGGTGTCCGAGTATCAGGCATCAAACGTCCGTGCAGTTTGGCCCGTTCGATGGATCTGCTCACCGCGAGCGTCATCTTGCCCGGCGCCGACGGCCAGGAGGATCAGCTTGGGGTGGCGCTCATACCGTCGACCGATTCAGGTGTATCCGTCACCCCGTTCTGGGCCAGCTTCGCTCTCGGCGGCGCCGAAAGCGATCAGGTGACCGTCGATAACGTCCTGGTGCCAGCCGATCTCGTGGTGGTCACGGGGCCAGTGGACGGCGCACGGCTCGACGAGATCCAGACCGCAGGTTTCGTGTGGTTCGAGCTGCTGATCATGGGTTCATACCTGGGTGCCGCCACGGCACTGGTCGAACGCGCCATCGCGATCGACCGCGTGGCCGACAGCGAGAAACTCGGGCTTGTCACCGGGGTTGAGGCCGCGATGGCGGCCTTGGAGAACATCGCACGCCAGGTTCCAGGCGGGCAGTGCGATGAGCGCTTGCTCGCCGATGCGTTACTGGTGCGCTACGCCGTGCAGGACGCGATCGCAGCGGTCGTCCCCCGGGCGGTGGAACTGCTCGGCGGCGTGAATTTCATGACCTCCGACGATGTGGGATATCTCGCCGCTGCTGTAAACGGCCTCAGCTTCCATCCACCGGCCCGAGCCAAGATGGCTGAACCGCTGATGGAGTACTTCACCGGATCGTCGCTACGGATCGCGTAAGGAAATCGAAATGACCAGGTGCAAGCGAACACTCCTATTGACCGGCGGCTCCGGCGTTCTGGGCCGGGCCCTTATCGACGAGCTGGCACACGACTTCGAGATCGTGTGCCTGCGTAACCGACGGCATATCGCCGATCCTCGGGTCGCCGGCGAATTCGCTGGCAGGGTCGACCATCCGACGCTCGGTCTATCCACCGACGAGTACCGGCGGCTTGCCCACCGTGTTGACGCGATCGTGCACTCTGCCGCGGTCACCAGCTGGAAGGACGATCCGGCCCAAATCCGCGACACCAATCTGTCTGGACCGGCGGTGCTGCTGCGGCTCGCTGAAGAGGCGCGGGCGCCCCTGTACTTCATCAGCACGGCTTTTGTCGCAAACCCACCCGCCGACGGTAACAACTTTCCCGGCGCGGCAACCTATGTGCAGTCGAAGATCGACGCCGAGCGACTCGTCCGCGAATGTCCCGTCGACACAGTTATCGTTCGTCCCTCGGTTGTCTCCGGCAGCACGGTCGATGGGCGGATAGCGGCGTTCCAGGGGCTCCATCGCGTCCTGGGTGGTGTTGTTCGGGGTCGGGTCCCTCTAGTTCCGTGTGACGCGGACTCCCTGATCGACACGATCCCGCAGGATGTGGTCGCCCAGGCTATAGGCAAGCTGCTGCGTGAACATGTCAGCGTGGGCGAGTTCTGGCTCACCGCCGGTCCGAACGCATTGCGTGCCAAGGACTTTCTTGAGCTGTGTGAGGAGCTGTCGAGCGACCTCGGAATCGACGTGGCGCCACCGCGGTTCCTCCCGAGCGAAGCCGTAGATCGGCTCGTGTTACCGCTGCTCGAGGATGCGCTACCAGCGGACACACAGCAGATGTTTCGCGACTTCCTCGAATTTCTCTGGATGTTCCAGACCCCCGATCCACTACCCACCTCGATCCCAGAGCTTGGTTTCGAGCGGCAGATCACCCGCGCCGCCATGCGCACGGCCACAGCGAAGTCGCTGCGCTACTGGGCCGAGACGAGGGGGGTCATTCCTCCCGAGACCAGGCGAGTGGCATGACGGCAACCGATATCAGCGTGTCAGTGAACCAGCTTTGCCGCACCCATTACGGCACTACCCGTGCCTTGCTGGGCAACGTTCTCGGCGGGATGGCCGAAATCGGTTCCGAAGGACCATGGATCGATGCCACGGATGGTCGCCGGTATCTTGATTTCGGGGGTTATGGCGTCTTCCTGCTGGGTCACCGCCACCCGGCCGTGACGGCCGCCGTGCGCCGACAACTCGATGTGCATCCGATGTCGTCACGGGTGTTCTTCGAGCCGGTCGCCCTCCGCGCCGCAGCTGCGCTCGCGGAGACCACGCCCGACGACCTTTCGATGGTGCACTTTGTCAACTCGGGCGCGGAGGCGACCGAGGCCGCGCTCAAACTCGCTCGTGCCAACGGCAAGACGTCGGTGATCTCCATGCACAACGGCTTCCACGGTAAGACGCTCGGCGCCCTCAGCGTCACAGCGAAGGACAAGTATCAGGATCCCTTCCGCCCCTTGCTTCCCGACGTGGCCGCAGTGCCTTTCGGTGACGCCTCGGCACTGGAAGCGGCACTGTCCGCCGTCGCCGGGCGCGGCTGCGTCATTGTCGAACCAATACAGGGCGAGGGCGGCGTGCAGATCCCACCCGCGGGTTATCTGCGCGAGGTCGCAATGTTGTGTCGAATATATGGGGCGATGCTTGTGATCGACGAAATCCAAACCGGGCTCGGGCGTCTTGGCTCGTGGTGGGGCATTGACGCAGAGGGCGTCGTGCCAGACATCCTGCTCGTCGGCAAGGGTCTGTCCGGAGGGGTAGTTCCCATCGCCGCTATGGTCGCTACGCCGCAGGCCTACGCCCCGTTTGCCAACGATCCGTACCTCCACACTTCCACCTTCGCTGCGTCGCCGCTGGCGTGCGCCGCCGCGACTGCAGCCATCGAGGCGATGTGGGCCGAGAATCTGCCCAGACGTGCAGCGGCGCTCGGTGACTCACTGTTGTCCGGCCTCCGCCAAATCGTGGGCGCTAGCCCGGCGTGCGATCGTATCGCGGTGCGCGGGCGCGGACTGCTGATCGGGGTCGAGTTGAGTGAACCCGGTGCGGTCGGAGAACTGTTCCTGAGTCTCGTCGACCGGGGAGTCCTCGCCAACCACTCGCTGAACTCGTCCACGGTAGTGCGGTTCACCCCGCCAGCGATCATCACCGATAGCGAAATCGAGATATTTCTAGAGGCTTTCGCCGATGCCCTGGCCGACGTGGGGCTCGCCTGAGCCCCGAATCAAATCATCACGATCATCCGAGGAGAATCCATGAGAACTGTAGGCCTTCGCGTCCTCGCCACTGGCGTAGACGCCGCAACCGCGTACGACCGCATCAGTGATTTCGCTCGTTATCCAGAATTGACCGACACCGTAGTCTCGGTCGAGGTGAGCGGCGCCGACAACCACGCTGTGGTGTCTAGCTGGACCGTGAAGTTCCGGCGCGGTCTGATGTGCTGGACCGAGCATGACACCTTCGACCGGGATGCCGGAATCATCAAATTCCACCAGCTCTCAGGTGATTTCGCCGCGTTTCGCGGCGTGTGGCGGGTCGCTGCGACCGAAGAGGGCACAGAGATCGAGTTCACAGCCGAATTCGATCTGGGAATGCCCACACTGGCCGACATCCTCGATCCGGTCGCCGAATCCGCGTTGCGGGACAACATCATCCTGATCCTGGCCGGCCTGCTTGGTGCCGTCGGGCTAGTCGAAACCGCCGAACATGCCTGAGTCGGGGGTGATTTCGCCCGCAGCGGCCGAAATCGATGACGGTCGCCGTCCGGAAGTCGACCGCTGTCTTCGCCTGTTCCGCAGGCTCGTCGCCGGAGTGACCATCGTTTCTGCGCAGAGCGTCGACGGGCCGGTTGGCATGACCGCATCCACGGTGACATCTGTGTCGCTACGGCCGCCGCTGCTGATGGCCTGCCTCACCACCGTTTCGGGAACGCTGGCGGCGATACTACACAGTCGCTCGTTCGCCGTGCAGCTGCTCGGAACGCATCAGCGATCGCTCGCCGAGGACTTCGCGTCTCGCACCGGGTCGAGGTTCGCGGTCCATGATCACCGTGTGGTCTCCGGTGTTCCGCTCCTTCGTGGCACGCTCGGTTGGGCGGTTTGCACTCTCACTGATGCCCGCCGCTATGGCGATCATATGGTCGTGGTCGGGCGGGTGGTCTCCACCGATGCGCACGATGGCCAGCCTCTGGTGTGGCATGCCCAGAACTTCACCCGACTTGAGCCGCTATGAGAAGGACCGCACACCTCTATCCCGACCCGGGCCAGAGACTGGAGACATCAACATGAAAACTTCACAAGACCGCACCCAGAACTTGTTCGAGAACTCGCCGATACCGCACTTCCTCACTAACCACGCACCGACCCGCGTCCGTCGAGCTATCACGCCGTTCTCACGCGTGCCGGCCACTGCGCACCTTGGCGAGGCCTGGCAGGTAGCCGCCGAGCGGGCATCGGGCCAGCGGGTGATCACGGACCGACCGGCCGACATCGACCCCGGTGGCCCGACGGACCGCAGCTACAGTCAGTGGGCCGAATTGGTCGAGCACGCCTCGGCTTGGCTGTACGCCGCCGGCGTGAGGACGTGGGACCGTGTCGCGATTCTCAAAGCTAATCACCTCGACGTGGTGCTGTTGGCGTGCGCCGCGGCGCGTATCGGCGCCGTACCCGCCATGTTGGCTTGGACACACAGCGCAGAAAACGTTCGTGCGCTGCTCACTCGGCTCGATCGACCTTTCCTCATCACCGATCAGCACCAACTGAAATCCGCGGACCTGAACCCGCGGATACTTGCTGAACTGACCCGAGCCACGATCTCGGTGGACGAAGGCGACCGCGACGACGTCATCCCGCTAGATGTCTTGCGCAATGCCGCACCGGCGCCTGTAACGCTGCGGCCCCCGGATCAACCCATGATGATCACGCACACATCCGGAACGACGGGCATCCCTAAGCTAGTTCTTCATTCGGCCGATTCGATCTATTCGCTCGCGCTTGTGGAAACCGAGCGGTGGCCGAAAGTAGGGCTGAGCGGGCGCGACACTATCGCGTATTGCGATCCCTTCTGCCATCAACGCATGGCGACCGCGCTGGCCGCGATGGTTACCGTCACACCAACGGTTCTCATGCTCTCCGATCCAATGTCACCGTCGACACGGCAACTCATCACCCGCGCCCAACCGACCGTGGTGGAAACATTACCCAACATCTACCTTGCCTGGGAAAAGTTTGCTCGCGAGCCGGATCGTCCCTTCCGCAACACCCGCGTCTACATCAACTCGTTCGACGCTATCCATACCCGAACGATCCGCGCGTTCTTGCAGGCGACCGATCGTCGGCTCCCGGTGTGGCTGCAGTCATGGAGTCAGTCCGAGGCGGGTGCGATCGTCATCCGTCCGTACCTGCGCCAATCGGTACGCCGCATCGGTAAGCGCCCACCGGCTACGCAGGCACTCGGATGGCCAATCCCTTTCTTGTGCAAGCTTCGCGCGGTCGATCCGGCGACGGGCAAAGAAGTCAGTCCGGGACAGGTCGGGTTGATTGAGGTGTCGCAGCCGGGAAGGTCGTTGGCCTACGTCGGCGAACAGGAAAGGCACGATCGAAAGCGCAACGGCTGGTTCTGGAATACCGGCGACCTGGGTGTGATCAACAGGTGGGGTGCGGTCCGGCTCGTTGACCGCGAAATCGACCGCATACCGGGAGCCAGCGGGCTCGAACTCGAAGACGTACTGCTGGATCGCCTTCCTGAGACGACCGAGGTTGTAGTACTCGCTGTGGCCGGCCAGAAACCGGTGCCCGTTCTGAGCACCGTCGACGATGTACCGCTGGAGCGGGTTCGATGGAACCAGGCAGTTAGTGACATGCCGCCAATGGCCGCCTCCGATTCAGATACGTTGGGACCAATTCCCCCGCACCGCAACGTGGAAGATTCGCCGGGTTGCGCTGCGAGACCAATTGTTGTCGGGCGCTCGCCCTGTCGGTGATGGCCGATGGACATGACGCAAGTGTTGTGCGCGTGGCGCTCTGGCGATATCACACGTGTCCACCAAACGGGGTCAAGCCCAATATCGGGAGGGAGAAGTTATGTCGCGCTATGACTGGGGAAAACGCCACCCAGGAATCGACTTCCTGGAGCACGCGGTGAAGCCCACCCGTGAACGGGTGATCACGCATCCGTTGTATAGCAACCTCAATACCCATCACGCGATAGTGACGTTCATGGAGCACCACGTATTCGCAGTATGGGATTTCATGTCCCTGCTCAAATCATTGCAGCGAAACTTGACGTGCGTCACCGTTCCTTGGGTTCCCAGGGGGCCAGCCGCGAGCCGCCGGCTAATCAACGACATCGTTCTGGTCGAGGAGAGCGACCAGCTGGCTGGTGGCTACATCAGCCACTTCGAGTTGTATCTCGCAGGTATGACGAAAGCCGGAGCCGACAGATCGGTAATCGACCGCTTCATCGGCATGCTCCAAGCGAACGACCCCGTGGCGACCGCAATACGCGCTGCTGGGGTCCCGCGTCCATGCGCGGAATTCGTCAGTGCAACATGGGCCTTCATTGAGTCAACTCCGGTGCACTGCCAAGCTGCGGCGTTCGCCTTCGGCCGCGAAGATCTGATCCCGGAGATGTTTTCTCAAGTGGTGGCGGTCAACAAACAGGTGGGCGGCCTCGACACATTCCTCGACTACCTCGAGCGGCATATCGAGGTTGACGGCGAAGAGCACACCCCCATGGCCATGCAAATGCTGGCGGACCTGTGCGGGGATGACACCAACAAGTGGAGGGAATGCGCTGGAACTGTCAACGCGGCCCTCGTCGCCCGCTCACGGTTGTGGGACGGCATCCAAAAGGCGATTGACCGTGATGACGCCGCGCTCTGCGAAGCAATTCGCCTCCCCGCCTGACAGATTCGGCTGTGACGTGCCGATGGTCTAAAGCCTCAGCCCACGATGCTCTTGATACCCGGAACGGCAAGATTTCGATTTTCGCTGTGGCACAACAAATCTCGCTCATCATATGGACTCCAGGCAGAGGCGTCGACAAACCGCCAGTGTCATCACCGTCGGCGAACACACCTTGAGCCTCGAATCGACCCGTTGATCACGTGCCTTCGGCGCTGCTCGACCTCGAGGCAGGCGGAGTGCCGAACGCCTTGCCGTGCTGGCGATCTCGCTCCCCAACCAGAAACCAGGTCTGCATTACACCCTTGCCCTTGACATCGACCTCGCCGCGTTCCTCAAGCAGGAAATCTTCTTTCAGCCGGCGCTGGACCACCTGGGGCACCTGGATCTTGCCCTCGACGCCGGTGGACTCCATGCGTGAAGCCACATTTACCGCGTCGCCCCACACATCGTAAAAAAATCGACGGGTGCCCACGACCCCCGCGACCACCGGGCCTGCGCCAAGCCCGATGCGCAGCCGCACCCCACGTCCGAGCGGATCGGTCAGCCGGGCGACCGCCCCGTCCATACTCAGCGCCAGGCGCGCCAGCGCCTGCAAATGATCCTCGCGGCGCTCTGGAACACCGCTGACGACGATGTAGCAGTCGCCGCTAGTCTTGATCTTCTCCAAGCCATGCTCCTCGACCAATCGGTCAAGATCGGTATAGAGCCGATTCAAGAACTGGACCAGCTGGGCTGGAGTGGTCTCACTGGCCCGCTCGGTGTAACCGGCGATATCGGCGAACAGCACCGAGGCATCCGCATACCTGTCGGCAATGACCCCTGCCGACGCATTCTTCAGCCGCGACACGATGCTGCCCGGCAGAATATTGGCGAGCAGAGACTCCGAACGCTGGTATTCAAGCTCCATGGCTTCTTCGGCGTGCTCGATCTCACGCAGGGCGTACGCGACGGCCGCGACGCTCATGATGCAGGCGCAAATCATCGATAAAACGAACCCCATCGCGACCGCCCACTTCGGCAACACCCCGGCGTCGGGTGGGATCGTGAACTGCAAGGTGATGGCCAGCGCTGCGCCGATCGCGACCAGGATCGACGCAAGGACGATGTGTTCGATGCCCAGCACCAACACCGCAGCGGCGGCGATGACCACGAAAAAGAGATCCAGACCGGATCCTGTGCCAATATTCCAGCACACGATCGAGAGCGACACGAATGTCGTGATGATCAAGGTCAGAGGTGCAATCAGCCCGCCGAATCGGTGCAGCAAAGGGATCGTCGCAAACACCAACGCCATCACCGCGTAGACGATTGCCACGTACACCGAGCTCCGCTCGGTCACCAGCAATATGACCGCAATGCTCGCGCTGATGGCCGCGGCTAACCACGTGATGATATTGAGAACTCGGCGTTGGCGCCCCATGCGTTCGGCATAGTGCATGTTGCGGGCTGGCGAGCTAGCAGCAGATTGCGGCGGTGAGCCACGGTAGGACGGGCGAAACTGCTTTCTGGGCTGCTCCGACGCCGCGCAATCCCCCTCGACGTCCACACGCCAAGCTTATCCCCGGCCTCCCCGGTGACCCCGCCTTTACACGTCTGCGACGACATAGATAGCACGCCCGCGATTTCTTAGGGCAGTCAATCCGCATAACCCGCCCCAGGTGCCATCGGTCGCGGCCGCTTGGTCGCGCCCCCGGCCCACCGACTTGGCCAGCCGTCCGGCCACCAGATCGGGCAAGTGGTCAGAGTTGGGCCCCGGGGCCATTGCGGCGGCTCACGACCGGCTTGGCGCGTTCCACATCGCATCTCATTCGTCTCACGTGTGGTGCTGCACAAATCCGCGGCACCACGCTCAGTTCCGATCTCCCGACAGCCGAGAAGATCGCTGGTGCTTCCGTTTTGGTGTCGATGGCCAGATAGAGGTCCCCGCTAGCGGCCAGATGAAAGTTCCCACTGCGTTGTTTGTCGTATCAACGTAGAGAAGTTACGGCCCGAACCCTGTGGCCGCCCTGGGGATGAGGATCCGGGGCATCAGATACTCACCCAACATCAATCACGTTCCTTTGTGCCGTTATGTTGCCCAAGCATTCCCCTCAATTCGATAGAGACATGGTTGTAGGGACTTGATCTTGGTTGGTGGTGTCTGCACCCGCGCCGGGCGGGCAGCGCCGGCGCGGCGCATCGGGAGGTGCCGTGGTCGGACTGGCCGCAGCCGGTCAATGAGTTTCCCTGGTCCGATCCGGTTGCATCGGCCGGGTCATATTTTCCCGCAGCGTCTTTCGCGCCGTCATCCACGACCTTGCGGAGTTGTCGTCGACGGGTAATGCGGGAATGCTACCCGCACACGGCCTTGCCCTAGCCGTTGGTGACTCCGCCCAGCATTAGCCATATTTCAGATGAATGTCTGCCGAACGGCCGCGGACGTGCTGTGCGCTCGCGGCGAACACGTAGTCGCCCACGCCGAGTCACGTAATGCACTACTCATACGGGATCGCCGGTAATGCATGGATGGTCTTATTCGGGGAGTGCCGCCACCGCGAAGACAGGGACGATCACGATGATGCGTGAGACACTGCTTCAATCGAAATCCTTTGTAATCACATCGGATTTGGCGGCATGCCAACGTCTCAATTCGGATCTCGTTGGCGCGTACAGCGCTGCGGCTGGGGACAGTAGCCGGCCCCGCTCTTGTCACGACGGGGAACCAGCGATGGTCGAGCAAGAGACTGCGGCGGTCTTCCGGGCAGACCCGGTCATTGAATTGCGGCCGACAGCCAAAGGTCTGCAGCCACGCCTTCCGAGGCTGTGATCGGGTTCGCTCGAGATCCACCTGTCGCCTGCGGGGTCCACTTCGAAGCGTCTCGTAGGCCACGCGTCCAGACCGGACGAGTACACAAGGCATGTCTGCGGGGTGATCTGATCGATTCTCGAGTAGCTCACTACTCGCGCGTCGACGGCTGTGAGCATCGAGAATTGTTGCCGCGGTACCGCGTTGGCACTGTCGCGAAGGAGGCAGGAATGGGGCTTCAATACAAGGCCTGCTGCGGGTGCGCTACGACCTTTTCAACCGCCAGGACGCCGGTAGCAGCACCCTTGTGCACATTCCGGCTGTGGACACGGCCGCCAAACCGTTACATGTTGGCGTCAACATGCACTCCACCGACGACGGCAAGGTCATTCTCTGGGTTGTCAACGCGCTGGTCGGTCATTGCATTTAGGGTTCATCGGCGGCGACGCCGCCTCAGCACCACGGCGGCCAACACGTCGCCGTCGGTGGAATACGGCATCACATCCAGCCCCACGGTGTTCCCGAGCCGCGCAGCGGCTTCGAGCCGTGCAGAATTCGCGCGACACCGGTGGGCCGAAGCACAGATGGCGGTTGACCTTAACGACACGCGATCCGTCAACCGCGATCCGGCTCACACAGAGGGGTAAAGCATGTCGCAAGCGCAAATCGACACACGACACCAGGCTGCACGTGTCTGCGGTGAGCCGAGACGACAGACGTGTGGTCCGGGCACGGCTCATTCGGTGGTGCGCGGACGCTTTTCGCAGTGCTTGGGCGTGTTGCGCTGGTGCAGGCATCCGAAGTGGCACTGATGGCGTCGGTCGCCGCCAGGACGCCGCTACGTCTGGTCGGCGCCAGCCTCCACCCGGCGCGCGGCACGCTGCCGCTCGCCCAAGCGCAAAGCGCGCCCCCGGCGCGGCCGGTGCTGCTCGTACACGGCTTCTGTGGCACGAAGTCGAGCTGGTCAGTGGTCGCCCGAACCCTATCCGCACGAGGCCTAACCGTCGGCGCGATCACCTACGCACCCTTTGGAACCTCGGTCGAGCAGCTCGCCGACCAGCTCGTCGCCGAGGTGGACGGGATCTTGTCTCAAACCGGGGCAGACAAGGTGCATCTGGTCGGACACAGCCTGGGTGGGATCGTCATCGCACAAGCCATCGCGGACGGCCGCCTCGACGGGCTGGTCGATACGGTCATCACCCTCGGGTCACCCTTCGGGGGGTCGCCCTGGGCTAACCTGCTGCCGTTCGGGGAGATTGCCCGGGCGATGCGGGAAGATTCACCACTGTTGCGCCGACTCGCCTCGACGCCGTCACCGGTCGGTGTGCGATGGTTGGCATTCACCGCGGCACTGGACATGATCGTGCCGGGCCTACGGTCGGTGCCAGCCAACGCCAAAGTGGAAACCATAAGGGTGGGCGGCGTTGGCCACCTCGGGATGCTCCTAAGTCGGCACGTTGTCGAACTCATAGTCGACGCCTTACCTGCATGCGACATTCACGACGCCTTGCCCGCGTAGGAGGCTTTCCCGCCCGTTCGCTGAACCTTATTGTGGACGATGTGGATTCAGTTCCAGGTTTACGACTGGGCGCTCCCGACCGTCATCCGCTCCGGGTCTTCGACATCAAAGTGCCTTTGCCGCAAAGAAATACGCTGAGGGGCGGGCCGGAGACGATGATGCGCATCGCCGGCAACAAACTCTAGACCTGGATGCCGACCACGCGCCGGTCTCCACAACGCTGCGTCGCACTGGTGGGACGCCTCCGAGGCATGTGGCTCCACCCCGGCCGAGCCGGCATCGTAGCGGGACGAACCGGGACCGAAGATCCGCGTGACGGATAAGGGCTATCTGCCCACCGGCGTCAGCGGCACGCCACTCACCGGCTTCAACCAGAATTGGTGGCTGGGCCTCAGCATTGTCCACACGCTGTTCGCCCGCGAGCACAACGCCGTTTGCGACGAGCTAGGGCGGAGTAGCCGGCCACGTCGGGGCAGTGATCGTACACGCTCGCTCGATAACCAGATCGTGATCATCGTCGGCGATCTCTACCGGTCGTATCCTCACGTCCCTTGGCCTCCAACCGATTCCGCAACTTGCAGAAAGGCTTGCCCAGGGCATCGGTCGAGGGAAACGAATTCTGACCGCCGTGCTCGAAGCAACTGCCAGGCGTACCTGCGAAACGACGTAGATGCCATCGAAGGCATCAAATCGATTGTGGCACAGGCTCAAGGACGAATCGGCCTGAATTACCGGTAACTCCGCCATATCCGATCAATCCGTCGTTCATGGCTGTCTTGTATCGAGGAACTTAATGCCAGCATCGGTCGGCGGAGTGGTTAGCCGCCAGGCGCCTTCGGGTTGAACGTACGGTAATGGCGATCGAAGGTGACAAGCGTGCAGCGAAAGTCTCATTCAGTTCGTTGGCTTTTCCTGCCCAAGGGGCCACTGGTGTTGAAGCTGCGCAGCGCGGGTTCGTTCGTTTACCCCGCGCCGACCACGCGTAGTCGACTACTCGAATTCCAGTGCTAGCGCATTCGTCTTACCCCAGCGGAGCAGAATAGCGGCAAGCGTCGCGCAGGTCGTTACTGGCGACAACCCGTCACAGTTGTGGCACGCAACCGTTGATGGTGACCACGATCACTTGGCGGACCGGGACGAGATCGCGCTATGTCGGCTTCGCTGCTGGGGCTCTGCCGATTAGTACGGACCTAGCTTGCTCTGGTCAAGACTGGCCTTACGAATCGGAGACGTCCGAGCACGTCATCCACCGTTGTCTGTTCCAGCAGGCCGAACGCGGGTGTTGAGGATGCCGTCATAACATCGCCTTCGCGTCGCGTCCTGGCGACCCGTCTCTGCGTCAACAGCTAGCGAGTTGAAACGCCTGATCGACTTCCGGCTCTAGTGTGGCCGTGGCAGTTGCGGCGACACTGGCGATGATGCGGGTACCGTGTCCTGGCGCGGTGTCGATGACAAGGGTGCCGCCGATGGCTTCGAGGCGGTCCCGCATGTTGGTCAGCCCGGTCCCGGTTGTCGCGGTGTCGAAGCCGCCGCCGGTATCGCTGACGGTGAGGGTGATCGCGCTATCGTCGCCGCGTGCGGTGATCGTCGCCGTCGCGCCGGGGCCGCCGTGCTTGGCGGCGTTTTGCAGTGCCTCGGTGCAGCAGTGGTAGAGAGCAGCCTCGATCGGGGCGGGATAACGGTCGAGATCCTGCACGCTCACGCGCACCGGCAGGGCGGCATGCTTGGCGGCGGCGGGCAGAGCTTCGGCCAAGCCGCCGCCCACAAGCAGCGGGGGATATATGCCGCGGGCGATACGGCGTATCTCATCGATGGCGGTCTTCAGCACCCCCGAGGCTTCCACGAGCAGCAAGTCTGAGTGGCTCCCCTGCGAGTTGCGGGCGAGTTGGATGAGCACGGCCAGCGCGACCAGGTGTTGTTGGGCGCCATCATGCAGATCGCGTTCAAGGCGGCGACGCTCGGTGGCGGCGACTGTTACCAGGCGCGCGCGTAAGGCCGCCAGTTCGGCCGCGTGCTCGGCGCGCATCTGCTCGGAGACACGTAGCGCGGCCAGATTGCGGCAGGCTGCCCCGGCGATTGTGCGCAGGTCCGCGCCGTTATGCCACACGATCAACAGCTTCAGCACCGCCATGATCGCCAGAGTGATGATGATGATGATGATGAATGACGACGATGTCCTCAGCGGCTGACGCCGCACTCCGGATTTGGAGGATGTCTTGGAGCCGTGCCGACAGGGCCAGCGCCACCGCGCAGCCGGCGGTGATGATCGCGAAGGTGCGCAGCCGCTGGTCGCGGACGTAGGGCTCAGCCCAGATTGGGGGCAGCAGCTCCACTTGCGCCATGACCGGCAGCTTGGATCGCGGATTCACCGGTGTCAGCCTCGCCGGCCAGCACGAATCCCCTTGCGCCAGACTTGGGCGGCGACTGCTCGCCAGAATCATGGTTGATCGTCGATGATCCATACGCGCGACTCCTCGGCTTTCATGTCGGTCATTGTTTGCTGGACGGTTTGCGGACCATATGCTGTGCACGCCACTTTGGCTGAGTGGCTCCGCTATGCGGCTGCGCCGTGACCGAGGTACATGAGCACCGCTTTGACCCGCCGGTCGACGGCGTCGTCGCCGGTTATCCCAAGTTTGGCGAAGATGGAGTTGATGTGCTTTTCCACCGCCCGCTGCGACACCACCAGCCGCTGGGCTACCGCCCGGTTGCTGCCACCGGTGGCGATTTCGCTGAGTACTTCGTGCTCCCGACAGGTCAACCGGTCGAGCCTCTGTAGGGATCGAGAATGGGTCATCAGCGACTCCACCACCTCGGGATCCAGCACGGTACCGCCCGCGGCGAGCTTACGCACCGCGTCGCCGAGCTGCTCGAAGTCGGCAACCCGTTCTTTCAGCAAGTACCCGCGCGCGGCGCTGCCGCCCTGCAGCAGTCCCATCACGTATTCGGGCTGCGCATACTGAGACAGAACCAGCGCCCCGGTGTCCGGCGACGCCGTGCGCAGCCAGCGGGCCAGCCGAATCCCCTCGTCGGTCAACGTGGGCGGCATCCGCACATCCGTCACCAACAGCGTGGGGCGAAGCCGCTCGACCAGCGCTACCGTCGAGTCATAGTCCACACCGACACCGACAACTTGCACGTGCGGATCCCTCGACAGCGCCCGGCACACGCTGTCGCGCACCAGTAGGCAATCGTCAGCAACCACAACGGAAATCTCAGTCATCAGTGCTCCCAACCAGCATTTCGGTCTCTTGCGAGATCGACGATCCACGGTCAGCGCCGGTCCCGCACGAGTAGCGCACTACGCAAACCCGGGGGCGGAGTCAACTCAGTCGCTGTGCCACCGTACTTATTGGACGGCGTCCGGGACCGCGGTCAATGTTGCGATATCCATTCCGCAACCGGGACGCGACCCGCACGTCGAGCGCCAATGTGATCGCGAGCAGGGCGGCGGACCCAAGGCGACCGACGCCACCAGGAGCCAGAGGCTGCCGGCATCGGCGAACAGATCCGAAGCCAGCAGCACAATCTGCGGCTCGTCCAATGCCGGACAGCAGAATCGGACGCGACGGCGATCGCGATCCACCCGGTGGCCGCACACAACGCGATCAACACGACCGCGGAGCCTATCGGCCGGCCGACGAAACCGACGTCGAGCTTGCTGATCGCGGCTCGATAGTCGGGGAGTAGACCGAATTGCGGTCCCGCGTTGACGGCCTCAGTCGGGTTCGTCGTCGAGCTGGCGGATGGCCGTCACGCCCTCGATCCCGGCGAGCACCGTCGGCGCGGTGAGAATCCCTCGGCCCGACAGCGTCAGCATTACGCCCGCGTCCCCGGCTGCAACGTGCTCGCCAGGAGCGTCGGCGGCCAGGTCCGTGAGCTGCCACTGGCGCCGGTCGCATGCCTGCAGAAGTCGGCTCATGACGCCACGGCCCTCTTCGTAGGTGACGTGCATGGTGACCGACCCGCTCAACCGGGCGGACAAGCGCTTCGCCAGAGGCATGAAGCCGACGATGACGAGGAAGTGCATGGTCGTCACCATGACGGCGAGCAACAGCAGGCCGGCACCGGCCGCCATGCCGATCGCCGCGGACTCCCACACGGCGGCCGCGGTCGTCAGCCCGTGCACCGATCCGCGGCGGAAGATGATGATGCCCGCGCCGAGAAAGCCGATGCCCGAGACGATTTGGGCGGCCACACGGGACGGGTCGACGACGACGAGGCCATCCTGCAGTACGTCGGAGAAGCCGTACTTGCTGACCAGCAGGATCAGGGCGGCGGCCGTGCCGACGATCGTCTGAGTGCGCACCCCGGCGCTCTTGCCCTGGATTTCGCGTTCCAGTCCGATCAGCGCGGTCAGACCGAATGCGACAAACAACTCGACGATCTGACGCGTGCCCTGTCCGGGGCCGCCGAAGAACGGCGGATCTGCTGCCAGCCAGAGATCCATGGCAAACAAATTAACCCGGCCACGATTGAGCGATGACTTTCGCCGCGCCGCGAAGTCCATATCTGTGAGGCTTTTTCGATTTTCTAGGAGTGATATCCATGTCCGTGACATCCACCGGTTACCCCGACGTCGCCAGCCGCGAGGAATGGCTGGCCGCCCGCAAGAAGCTGCTGGCCCGCGAGCGTGAGGTCACCCATCTGCGCGACACCGTCAACGCCGAGCGGCGCCGGCTGCCGATGGTGAGGGTCGAGCAGGATTACGTATTCGAGGGTCCCGACGGCGAACTGCGCCTGATCGACCTGTTCGAGGGCCGTCCCCAGCTCTACATCCATCACTTCATGTGGATCGACGCCATGGACGAGGGCTGCCCGAGTTGCACGATGGCGGCGGAGTTGACGTTCACCGATAAAGATCGCGCATTGTTGAACGCCAAGGGCGTGACGTTCGCCGCGGTGTCACGGGCACCGTATGCCAGCATCGCCCGATACAAGTCCGAGCACGGCTGGACGTTCCCGTGGTACTCGTCGCGCGACAACGACTTCAGCTACGAGTACCACGTCTCGCTTGATCCACAGCGGGCACCGATTGAGTACAACTACAAGTCGCTCGACGAGCTGCGCGCCGCCGGATTTGGTGACGACGCCCTGCGCGGTGACTGGCCTGGCGCCAGCGTGTTCCTGCGCCGCGGCGACGAGGTCTTTCACACGTACTCGGCATATGCGCGCGGACTTGACCATTCGGCGCCGGGATATGCGTTCCTGGATCTCACGCCATATGGGCGGCAAGAGACTTGGGAGGACTCGCCCGCGGGTTGGCCACAAGGTGCCGAAGCGGTGGGGGTTCCGATGGACGACTCCAGCGGCTGACCGCTATTGATCACGCAGAACAAAATGCTCGGCCGGTGCCGGCGGACATGGCAAGGTCATAGCCCGTTGCGGGTGTGGCTGAGAGGCTAGGCACCGGCCTGCAAAGCCGTTTACGCGGGTTCGAATCCCGTCACTCGCTCGCATGAAACACCGGTTAGCGGCGTTTCCGGTCAACTGTCGAAACCGGCTCTGACCAGCCCGGATGGAGCCGGAAAAAGCGGGCTTGTTCAGCTTGTGCGTGGTTACGGCGGTTCTAGAATCGACCCGACCGGGGGTATGCGCGGGGTATGTCAAACGCCTGGGCTGGCCTCGAACGTCGAGCGTCAAATTCTGGAGCCACGCCTCGACGAAAGAGGCTCACGGCCTGCAGGTTACGCCGCGATGCGCGCCGCGCACTGCGCCGCGGTGCTGGCGAGT
>CAVQSK010000013.1:0-81149 GCA_963715885.1 uncultured Actinomycetota bacterium | reverse complement strand
CATCCTCGTTCTTGACCTCGCCAATCAGCCACGCCCAGAAGTTCGGCGGCTTGGTATGCGGGTTGTCGACCCGAAACACCTTGACGCCGTGCGATATCCAGAACCTCACCACCCGAAGCACTTCCTCGTAGAGCCCGGCCGGTTCGTTGTCGAAGTTGATCGGATAGATGTCCTGATACTTCTTGGGTGGATTCTCCGCGTACGCGATCGTCCCGTCGGGCAGAACGGTGAACCACTCAGGATGCTCCTTGGCCCACGGGTGGTCGGGCGCGCACTGCAGTGCCAGATCCAGCGCAATCTCCATACCCTGGTCGCGTGCGGCGGCGACGAAGTCGTCGAAGTCCTCGATCGTGCCGAGTGCCGGGTGCACGGCGTCGTGGCCGCCCTCCTCGCTGCCGATCGCCCACGGTGAGCCCACGTCGTTGGGAGCGGCGGTCACGCTGTTGTTGCGGCCCTTGCGATGCACCTTGCCGACCGGGTGGATCGGCGGCAGGTACACCACGTCGAAACCCATCCTGGCGACGCGCGGCAGCCCCTTGGTCGCGGTCGCGAACGTCCCGTGGACCGGGTTGCCGTTGCTGTCCCAGCCACCGGTGGACCGGGGGAAGAACTCATACCACGAACCGAACCGGGCCAGCGGCCGGTCCACCCACACGCCGTATTGCTCACCGCGCGTCAGTACTTCGCGCAGCGGGTACTGCTCGAGCAGTTCGACGACCTCGGGCGCCAGCGCCGCGCCGGCACGGGTGAACGGGTCGCCCGGCTCGCGCAGCCGGGCCGCCGCCTCCAAAAGCGGATCGCGCAGCTTGCGGGGCGTGCCGGCGGCGGCGCGTTCCAGCAGCCGCGCACCGACCAGCAGATCGTTGGACAGCTCCGCCTCACCCTGCCCCGCGTCGAGCTTAGCGGTGACCCCGCGCCGCCACGTGGCGATCGGATCGCCCCAGCCATCCACCCGGAACGTCCAGAGACCCACGCTGTCGGGAACGAACTGGCCGTGGAACACGTCCGGCGTGCGGCCCGGGGACATCGTTATGAGCTGCGGCTTCACCCGCGCCGTTGGGCTGACCACATCCTCGATCGGCACCGGTTCGGGCGCCGCCGGCCGGGCCGGGTCGTCCACGAGCTGCGGGTTCGCGGTGCCGTGGTAGCGCACCACCATGGTGGCTGCCACGGCGTCGTGGCCCTCCCGCCACACCGTGGCCCGCACCGGCACCACCTCGCCCACGACGGCCTTGGCCGGATACCTTCCGCCCGAGACGACGGGCTCGACGTCATCAATTCCGATACGACCGACCACAACCCACCCCGTTCGCTTGGCGCGGCGCGGAGCCGCGTGGTGTTGTACGGCGGACCGCTCGGGCCGCGCCCTGTTGTCCGGTCTCGTTTACAGCCTCATCGCGCCCTATACACACCGTAGTGTCCACGCCATTCACACGGGCTCGAAGACGTCATTGCGCCGCTCGCGCCGGCGTGGCCAGGCGACAGGGCAGTGGCCAGCCGCCTCGGCACCTTCGGCGGACAGTCTCTGGGATTGGCGGGTCGCGGTGCTCGACGGCGAAGCCTCGGCGCTGGTCGTGCTGGGTCCGGTGGGGCTGCGACGCAATCGGGCCGTGCGGCACGAGGTTGCAGGGAGTGTGGTCAACGCGCCGTTCAGGCGGCACTTGTCGGCGCCAACGAAGTGAGGTATCGGCGGGGTCGGGCGTCATCGGGCCGGCCTTTCCGTCGGCGTGCCGCCGGATACAATCGCCCCACAGGCCCCGCACCTCAAACTGCTCGGTGCGGGGCCTTTCCCGTGCTTGTCGAACGCAACGACGACTGCATGGGGACATTGAAATCAGCATCGTCGGGCTTCAGCACGCCGACCGCTACATCGCGGTCGTCAACACTGACACCGCTCAGTGGTCGCGTCCGGACCTGCTGTGCCTGGTGGCTGGGCTGGGGGTGATGGCGGTCGAAGAGCGCGCTACTTGGTAGCTGTGATCGTCGCACGGCGGTGGGCCGGCGTGACTACGCGGTGATCATCACGCTGTTGGCCCCGGTCGGTGAGCCACGATCGCCAGAGGTCGGCAGGGATCCTCAGTCGACGTAGTTCACCGAACAGCACCAGCTGCCCAGATCCGACCAGCGCGGCGATCGGCAAGCACTTGCCGCCAGCACCATTGGTCAACTGCGCCCCCTCAGGAACTCGAGCTGTACCCGGCCTCTTGACCGTACTGGCGCGGTCCGACCTCACTGGTCTCAAACGGATCATCACATTGTCTGCTGGTGCCACACAGTTTCGGGGCCCGGTAGTGAGGCCAGCCCCTGCTTCCGGTCGTGCCCAGCGGGCGGCTTTGGCGATCGATACTTCGAGTAGCAACTCGCTCGGTTCCGTGGATAACCGTCTGCACCGATAACACCTGCCCACGAGCCGCAGTCCTGCGGCTGCGGGCCAGGCGCGACGTAACTCAGAAACCGCGCACACTCCGCCGTGTGCACCGTCGGGTCGCGTTCGAGACGATCAGCACCCAGACTTCGCCGGGCAGCTTCTCTTTCGCTGTTCGGTGGCAACCGTTCAGTCACCCTGCTCGGGCGAGTCACGCGATGACCTTATTGACCACTTCGCGGGCAGCTTCCTGGACCTCGGCGAGATGCTCCGGGCCGCGGAACGATTCGGCGTAGATCTTGTACACGTCCTCGGTTCCCGACGGGCGCGCGGCGAACCAGGCGTTCTCGGTGGTGACCTTCAATCCCCCGAGCGGGGCGCCGTTGCCCGGCGCGGTGGTCAGCTTGGCGGTGATCGACTCGCCCGCCAGCTCGGTGGCGGTGACCTGCTCGGGCGAGAGCTTGCCCAGCCGGGCCTTCTGCTCCCGGTCTGCCGGCGCGTCGATGCGGGCATAGGTTGGCGCACCGTATTTTTCGGCCAGTGCGTCGTACCGCTGCGACGGCGACGAACCGGTCACCGCGAGGATCTCCGACGCCAGCAGCGCGAGTATGATGCCGTCTTTATCGGTGGTCCAGACGGAGCCGTCACGGCGCAGGAACGACGCCCCAGCACTTTCCTCACCGCCGAAACCGATAGTGCCGCTGAGCAATCCGTCCACAAACCACTTGAAGCCGACCGGCACCTCGTCCAGCTTGCGCCCGAGCCCGGCCACCACGCGGTCGATGATCGACGAGCTGACCGCCGTCTTGCCGACAGCGATCGACCCCGGCCATTCGGGCCGGTGGCTGTACAGGTAGTCGATCGCCACCGCCAGGTAGTGGTTCGGGTTGAGCAGCCCGGCGTCGGGAGTGACGACGCCGTGCCGGTCGGAGTCGGCGTCGTTGCCGGTGGCGATCTGATACTTGTCGCGGTTGGCGATCAGCGACGCCATCGCGTTGGGTGAGCTGCAGTCCATCCGGATCTTGCCGTCGGTGTCCAGCGTCATGAATCGAAACGTCGCGTCGACCAGCGGGTTGACCACGGTCAGGTTCAGGTTGTGACGCTCGGCGATCGCACCCCAGTAATCGACACTCGCGCCGCCCAGCGGATCGGCGCCGATGCGGATGCCTTCAGCGCGGATGGCGTGCACATCGACGACGCTTGGCAGGTCGTCGATGTAGGCGTCCATGTAGTCGTAGCGCTGCGCGGTCGGCAGCGCGCGGGCCAAGGGCACCCGTTTCACCGCCTTCAGCCCGTCGCGCAGGATCTCATTGGCGCGTTTGGCGATCACGCTGGTGGCGTCGGTGTCGGCGGGTCCACCGTTAGGCGGGTTGTACTTGAACCCACCGTCGCGCGGTGGGTTGTGCGACGGAGTGACCACGATGCCGTCGGCCAGGTCACTGTCGCGGCCGCAGTTGAACGTCAGGATCGCGTGGCTGACCGCCGGCGTCGGGGTGTAGCGGTCGGCCGAATCGATCATCGCCACAACGTCGTTGGCCGCCAGCACCTCCAACGCCGACGCCCACGCCGGCTCGGACAGCGCATGGGTGTCGCGGCCGATGAACAGCGGCCCGGTGGTGCCCTGTGCGGCCCGGTACTCGACGATGGCCTGCGTGGTGGCCAGGATATGCGCTTCGTTGAACGCCGCGTCCAGGCTCGACCCGCGGTGCCCGGACGTGCCGAACGCCACCTGCTGGGCGACGTCGTCCGGGTCGGGCTGTTTGGTGTAGTACGCCGTCACCACATGCGCGACATCGATAAGGTCTTCGGGTTGCGCCTGTTGCCCGGCGCGTGGGTGGGCAGCCATGGTTACCGATTCTGCTCCCTGCAGATATGTCGGTGTCCTGCAGTCGGGTGAATTGCCGCCATACTTTGGCTCATGCTCGGTCACGACCGCCGCGAACTGGCCGCGATCTTTCTCGGCGGAGCGCTCGGCACGGTCGCCCGGGCCGTTCTCGAGTCGCTCGCGGCCCCAGATCCTGGGCGGTGGCCGTGGCCAATCACCGACGCCTCCGCCTCGACGGCGGTTGACAGCAGCACTCGCCAACCCTGCGCGGCGGCCTTGACCGATACGCGCTGAATCAGCGTCGACTTGCCGACGCCCGCGTCGCCGCGCAACAGCAGACTGCGGTGGTCGCTGTGGGTGCAAAGTGTCGCACCGGTTCTCCGGGGATGCGCGGGCCAGCAGCAGACGCCCTTCCCATCGCAGAGAACTATCTGATCGGGGCTCGACACCGGCATAGACCGTTGGTCGCCCGCTCCCGGCCGATGTCGCCGACGCCGGGCATCGGTTCGAGCATCATGAACGCCGTGACCCACGCCTCCGGAGTCGACCAAGATTTCACTGACGCGGCCTGGCCACGCCAGTGCGAACTGCGCCCGGTACCAGCGACGCTGTAGGCCGTCGGCGGCGGTTTCATGCAAGCACTGCAAGTACCGATGGATCGCCGAATCGAACACTGTTCGTGTAGCCCTGCCGCGCAGTTTGGCGCCGATTGTCACAAACCGTGACAACGTGACGATTCTGAGACCGGTGCGGAGCAGGAACACCGCACTGACCTGGGTGGCAGGTGCTGTCAGCCCGACTCTGTCATCGGCTCCAGATCATCGCTGCTGAAAACGCGGTCGTTCGCTTCGCGCTTCCTATTTCTCGTCGAGCAGGAGAAGGTCGGAGGGCTCACGCAGTAGACCCTCGAGAATCTTGTTGCCCTCGGTGTTATACGGCTGGCGCATGTGCTCGTCCCACGCGGCGCGGGAGCGGAACATCTCCAGCATCACCCACGTGTCCGAGTCGTCTTGGGGCTGAAGGAAGTGCATGAACACGCAACCCGGCTCGTTGAGGGTGTTCTGCCGCATCGACTGCAGCTGCGCCTCGGCTTCCTCCAGCCGGTCGTGCCGGGGCTTTATGGTGACAACCAGGAACAGGGGTTTGTCCTGGGGGGCCTGGTCGCTCATGAGCCGTCCTTCCAATGGTGGCCCGCCGCCGCGCGTCATCGTCCGGCGACGGGCACCTGGATCGAGTCCTGCAAGATATCGATGAACGCATCCGAGTTCTTACTCTGAACGAAGGTGGCCACCGCGTCATAGATGGCCTCCTGGAATTCGGAGGGCATGAGTTCACCGTGCGTGATCGACAGCAATACCTTGTCGTGCCACAACGATTCGGATGCCTGCCGCTGGTAGGCGGGGAGCGACGACACGTCGACGTCATCTCGTACCGGCACAGAACCCTTGACCTTGTTGAACTCGAGTGAGGTCTTGGGGTCAGCGATGGTCTCGAGGAACTTGATCGCATTCACGCCGTCCGTGGCCTCAGCCGACACGACGAAGGTGTCCACAATGGCCAGATAGGCGCCGGTGGTGCCGGGATAGGGCACATACCCGAAGTCCTTACCCTCGGTGACACGGTTCGCGACAAGCTCCCCGTAGACCGAATCGTTCATCGACAGGTATGCACATTCCCCCGTCGCCAACTTCTTCGCCGCCTGGTCCCATGTGAGACCGCCGGCATTCGGGTCGGCTCGGGAGACGATTTGTCCGAAGCGCGTTAGTGCCTCCCTGATTTGTGATCCGCGCCAGTCGAACTCATCGTCTTTGATCCTGGTCCATCCGTTCGGGCCGATGACCCCCAGCAGAGTGTTCTCGAACAGCTCCGTCGCGGTGAACCTGTCCTTGCCGCCAAGACACAGTGGCGTTCGACCGCTTGCCGCCACCTTGGCCAAATCATTGCCGAAGGCCTCCGGGGTGTAACCGGGCCGGGGAGCCGCGACGCCCGCGTCGCGCAGCACACGCTGGTTGAACCACAAGACGTTTCCGCGATGGGATCCCGTAGGCACCCCCCACGCCTTGACCCGATAGGTCGCCGCATCGAGCAATGTCTGCTGCAAGGTCTGATCCAAGCCCGTGCCTTCGTACACGTCGGACACGTCTGCGATCCGGCCGGCGTCGACCCATGCGCGAAGGGAAGTGCCGAGGAAGGTCTGCCACACATCGGGAGGATCGCCGGCCCGCAGACGGGCAGCGAGCGCGACCTGGACATTGCTCCCACCACCACCGGCTATTGCGCCGTCGATGACTTCAACGTCCGGATTCTCCGCCTTGAAGGCGTTCAGCAAGACTTCGAAGGCTGGATGTTCGGACGGCGACACCCACCACGAAACAACTTCGAGCCGATCGGTCGGGTCGGAGAAGTTCGCCTTTTGTCCGCTGCCACCGCATGCCGTGAGGATCAATGCCAGCGCGATGATCCAGTAGCGTTTCATGCTCGTTCTCCAACCGTGCGGGGTGTGGCTCTGAGATCGAAGACGGCGAAGCTGGTGACGACGGCGAAGCAGACGGCGGGGACGATGAATGAGATCGCCGGGCTGGTCGCGTCGAGGAGGCGGCCTTGGATCAAGGGCATGATCGCCCCACCGACGATCGCCATCACCAGTCCGGCTGCGCCGAATTTCGTTGCGGGACCTAGTCCCTGCAGAGCGACACCGTAAATCGTTGGGAACATGAGTGACAAGCAGAACGACACGGCGACGAGGGCCACAACGCCGGCCATGTTCGGTGAGAACATGGCAAAGATACAGAGCACCACCGCGAGTGCGCCGAGAACCATGAGCACCTTTGTCGCGCGGACCCGCCCGATCACCCAGGTCATGATGAATCGCGAGATGAGGAACACGATCAGGCTGATTTGTAGGAGGAAGCCGCCTAACTGCAGCGATCCGCCCAGCGCCTGTTGCGAGTACTGGATGATGAATGTCCAGGTGCACACCTGGGCCGCCACATTGAAAAACTGGGCTACCACTCCATACACGTAGTGCTTGTTCGACAACAGGATCCTGAACGGCGATTTCCCTTCAAGATCACCAGACTCGAACTCTTCGACAATCGGCGGGGACTTCTGGATCGCAAATACCAGCGCAATTGCAAGCAACACAAATCCGAGACCGAGATATGGGCCCATCACCGCACCCAGTTGACCGGCGCGGATCGTATGCTCCTCCGCGGGGTTCAGATTGGCCACGTTCACCGGCTCGTCCAACTTGGGCAGGATAAGGGTGGCTGCCAGCAGCACACCGATGTTTGTGCCCACGGGGTTGAAAGCTTGCGCGAAGTTGAGCCGCCGTGTCGCGGTCTCTTCCGGACCCAGCGAAAGGACGTAGGGATTGGCAGAAGTCTCAAGTATCGAGCAGCCCGCGGCTATCGCGAACAATGCGAGCAGGAACGCTTCGTACGTCATGATCTTGCTCGCCGGATAGAACGCAAACGCGCCCACCGCGGCAAGCAGAAGGCCCGTCAGAAGACCTGCCTTGTATCCGAACCGCTGATTGATGAACGCGGCCGGAATTGCCAGCAAGAAGTACGCGCCGAAGTACGCCAATTGAACCAGCGATGCCTGGAATGTACTCATATCGAAGATGCGCTTGAAGCCCGCCACCATGGGAGTGGTGAGGTCGGCCGCTACACCCCATGCGGTAAAACAGCAGATGAGGACACCAAATAGCACCCACATCTTCGGAAACACCAAACTCGGTTTCGCCGTCTCTGCTGACGCTTCGGGGGGTTGATCGGCGTGCTCGGTAGTCGTCATGCTCGGTACCTCTCATCATTGATAAGGGTTCAGACTCCGGCCCGAACTGTGATCTCGATCACGCTACTCAGGTCGTGCCTCTCACGGAATGGTTTAGCGCCAGGATTCGTCAGTCTTCGATCAGCCGGTTCGCCGCCCGATCGCGGGTGGCCCGATCCGGTTGGCGGCGCCTGGCCGTGCGACAGTGAGCGCCACCGACAGCGCGGCAACCTTGATAGCAGTAAGGAAAGTCACACACCCGGTTGACCATTGGGCCCGCGTTTGGTTGCGTCGCCGGCCCAGGGTTACGTCATTCCCCTGAGAGAAGATTCTCACCAGCCAGCTGTTGCGACGCCGAGGCAAGGTCGCGTCATTCTCCTGACAGAAAGTTCTCACAACCTGGAGAAGTCAGCGGGCTGTTTGGACTCGCCAAGGCGTCGGCGCCCCGATGGGCAGCCCGCTCGCCCCAGATTCGCTAAGTGGCGGGCTACGGCGCGTGGCGTGGTCAGTGGCCGTGAAGCGGGGGAATACGGCGTTCGTGTTGGATGGAAGAGGAAACCACGTACGGCCGCGGCGGCGAACGTCAAACGCTCCTTAATGCACCAACGACTGCTTTAGCCTTCTGGCCCCTCGATCGTAACCGGCGGTCCGCTGCGCGCAAGAACACGGCTGCGTTGCGCTTGGCCTGACGGCTCGCAAGATTTCCCAACTCGCACTCGCTCGCTGACGCTCACTCGCTGGAAAATCCCGGCCCCGAGAACTTGCGCTCCGCGGTCATTATCCGGTCGAAATCTATTTTGCCAGAAGGCAAAAGAAACGGACGGCCCACGCCCACAAACCGAGAAAGGTCACCACCATAGCGGAACCGCCACAACACCTGTCGCGTCTCAAAGCGCGTGGCGAAATCTCACTCAAAATGGCGAATGGTGGCGAATTCGCCACATCAACGAGAATCCGTTGGATCGGCTCAATATCCGACGGGCATCCCGCAGTGTCACGGCCGGCGATCTCTCCGGTCCGCTTCTGTCACAAAGCAGACCACATTTGAGACAACGAAGTCAGAACCTTTGGGTCAGAGTTTCTGCAGGTCATCGTGTCTCAAATGTCCGTCTCAATTTGTCTCGACGCAGATTTCACCACGCCGCGCCGGGTCGCCTGTCTCGCCTCAAGCCGCCGGCGCTCGACCACACGCCAGGACCCGGCCCGATGGTCAGCACGTAACGACCCTGCCGCCTAGACAATGCACACCCGTGTGGTTCCAGGATTCGCCACGAAAATGAGACAGAACTGTTCGCCACGTAGAACTGTTCGCCACGTAGACGAGACAAGCGGAAACGTGCTAATCAGAGCGTCGGCGTTCACCTGTCGTGGCGAATATTTGCGACCACGGTGGTGGCCTCAACAGGCCTCGCGCCAAGCGTCCAACTCGAGTTTCTTGCGGATGGACGAGAGCCCGAGCCGTCGCGCCAGCGGGCAGAATTCATCGCGCTCGAGATGGTACTCGGCGTGAAACACCGGCTTGGCCCGGTCCAGAAAGGGTTGCAGGGCATGACATTCGTCGAACTCGGCGCACTGCTCGACGACCGAGAAATCGAACAGCCCGGCGAGTTCGTCGGCCTGGCCGAGGTCGTTCTTCAGGCCGATCGCCAGCCCGCGTTCGTGCGCCAGATCAGCCAGCATGCGGTTGAAGCGCAGTTGATCGGCGGCCGTCAGAGGAAAACCGGTGTCCTGCGTGTGATTATCCAGCCAATCAGGTTCGACGCCGTCGAAAGCCTTGTCCCGACACAGGTCCAGCCTGGCCGCCATCAACGGTCGCAGCGCGTCCAGCCTGCGAATGTCCAGCCAACGCTCATCGGGCCAACCCGCCACCGGTCCGCCCATTAGCTCCTGGGAAAAGCTAGCGCTGTCGGGGCGGTAAGGCTCCCATGTCCCAGCGGACAGGTAGCAGATCACCCGGATGCCCCGCTGATGCAGCATTTGCACGGTGGCTGCGGAGTTATCGAATAAGTCGATGTCGTAGACCTGCGCGTCGACCGTCGGATCGATAGGTTCATCATCGAGTTGCCACTGCCAGGTCAGGCCCGTGGCCGGATGCCACCAGACGCCGTCTACTGCTCTGACAGTCGTTGTTTCACTGACGGATTTGGCTGGCTTTGAGTCGGCGGAGCACGCCGCGCCCAGCAGCACTGCGGCTAGAAGCAGCGAGCTCGCGAGGAACCATTGCCGATCCATGGCTCCATCATCGACTACGCGATATCCGGTCGTCGCCGTCATCGAAGTAGACAGCCACGACCGGGATGACATTCGGCACTACGCCGAACTGGCGGAGATACGCTCTTGTAGACGGCGAGGTGACTCACCTGATGAATCAACGGCTAGATATCTAGATGGCGGCGGGGACGACTCGAATGGTTGCGAGAATTCACAGTACCGATACGCACCAGTTATCGCCAAGCACCTCAAATGTGAAATATGGTGCAGCACATAATGATAACCAACGCAGCGAGGCTTTACTGGTAGCCCGCCGTTTTCGATCGTGCCGTATTCAGCTGTCTGTAATAGGGATTGGCGTTTGGTGTCTGGCGTGGCGCGGCCAGCTTGGGGAGTCTGGACCGGGAACCTATGGCGACGCTTGAGCTAGTCGAGCCACTGGTCATCGACGGCAGACAACGGGGCGGCCGGCTCACGTGGAAACGCGTCGAGGTGTTCGAAGCCCGCACGAAGCCGCTGGGAGCCACCGGCTCTTCTGAACTACACACCGCAGCAACGGAAGGAGAACGGTGAGCAACCCACTGTGGCTAGAAGACGTTCATGTCGGAGATAAGTTCCGCACCGATGTCTACCACCTGACCACAGATGCGATCATCGAGTTCGCGTCTGCATGGGACCCTCAGCCGTTCCACCTTGGCGAAGAATCCGCGCGCGACACCTTCTTCAAGGGACTCGCCGCCAGCGGCTGGCAGACTGCGGCCATCACCATGCGACTGCTCGTCACCACGGGTCTGCCGTTGGCGACCGGCATCATCGGCGCCTCAATTGACCTCGCCTGGCCCACCCCGACCCGTCCTGGCGACCACCTCCACGTCGAGCTGGAAGTCACCAACGTTCGCCTGTCGAAGTCGGACCCAAGCCGCGGATTCATCACCACCGCCTACGAGACCCTCAATCAACATGGCGATGTCAGGCAGCGCACCACGGCTCGCCTGTTGGCGTTCACCAAGCGCTGACCAGACTGTTGGGCCGCATCCGGCGCCGTTGCCACGGTCGATGATCTCCACCTATGCGGGGCCAACCCGACCTTGTGGGCGGCGTGCCGCCTTGGCCACCTGCTCGATGATGCGCACCGCGCGGCCGGGATCCAGCCGCCGTTGGACAAAGGTTTGCAGGTCGCGGCCCTCGAGCAGCCGCATCTCCACAAAGGTCTCCGATGAGGATCCCTTCGTAACTGTTCACGGGGTTGGGTAAACTTCGCCAGATTATTCATGAATCATGAACAATCACTGGTGTGGACACTCGCCGCCTGCAATTGCTGCTCGCCTTGTCCCGGTTGGGCTCGATGCGTGCGGTCGCCGATGCGCAGCACCTGACCACCTCGACCGTCTCGCAGCAGATCGCCGCGCTGGCAAAGGAAACCGGTGCCCAGCTGATCGAGCCCGAAGGCCGGCGCGTACGGCTCACACCGGCGGGCCAGCGGCTGGCCGACCACGCCGTCACGATCCTCGCCGCCATCGACGCAGCTCGGCTGGACCTCGACCCCGATGCGGAGCCGGCGGGCACCGTGCGGGTCGGCGGCTTCGCCACCGGCCTGCGCGTCTCGCTGTTCCCGATCGTCGAGGATCTCGCGCAGCGCTACCCAAAGGTCGACTTTGTGATCAGTGAGTTCGAACCGATCGAGGCCTTTGCGCTGCTGACCGACGACGACCTTGATCTGGCACTGACATACGACTACAACCTGGCTCCGGCATCTGTCGGCCCGGCGCTCGAGACACTGCCACTGTGGAGCGTTGCATGGGGACTCGCAGTTCCGGTCGACGCTCCCGATGGGCCCGCGGACATCGCCGACTACGCGGCTCGGGCGTGGATTGTCAACTCTCGCAACACCGCTGACGAAGACGCCGTGCGAACGCTTGCGTCGATGGCGGGTTTCGCACCGAAGATCGCGCACCAGATCGACAGCCTCGACCTGGTCGAGGATCTCATCGTGGCCGGCTATGGAATCGGCCTGCTGCCCCTCGGGCGGGCCACCGGCAGCGGTGTGAAGGTACTCCCGCTCGCCGGCGGCAATCCCATCCTGACCGCCTATGCCGTCACGCGCCGCGGCCGGTCGACATGGCCACCACTGAGGGTGGTCTTGGACAGGCTGCGGCCGCCGGGATCCCAACTGCCGCGCCCGCCGTGGCCCCGCCCGGTCCCCTAGGGTCCCGGTGCGTCGTTACGTAGTCGGTCATGGTTTGGCGCGACGACCTTCATCGTTATCGAGTTCCGTTCTTGGCATACTCCGCGATGGCGTCGATGTTGGACTTGTCGATGAACGCCGGACCGGTCAGTGTTGGCTGTCCGCCTCCGATGACGTTGCCGTTGTTGAGGTACAGCCACAGCGAGTCGATCGCCAGATAGCCCTGCAGGAACGGTTGTTGGTCAACCGCCCACTGAACCGTGTCGGCTTTGATCGCTTCGACAAGTTCCGCGTTGGTGTCAAAGGTGCCGATCTTCGCCGTACTTCCAGCGGTCTTGGCCGACTCCACCGCGGTGAGGGCGATCGGTGCACCGAGGGTGACGATGTAGTCGATAGCCGGATCCTGTTGCAGTTTCGCGGTGATCGTCGATTGGACCGATGGCATGTCGGTTCCGTTGACGTTGAGGTTCTCCACTGCTCCGCCGAAACCGGACTTGACACCGGCGCAACGTGACTCAAGCGCCACGTTGCCTTGATCCTGGATGACACAGACGACCTTCTTGGCGCCATCAGCGGCCAACTTCTTACCGGCCGCTTCCCCCGAGATCTGTTCATCCTGGCCGAAATACGCTCTGGCGCCCGCCGCCTGCCAATCGTCGATGCCGGCGTTGAACGCTACGACCGGGATCCCGGACGAAATCGCGCTCTGCAGGGCGGGTTTGATGGCCTCCGGCCGCGCCAGGGTGACAGCGATGGCGGCGACGTTGCTATCGACGGCGTTCTGCACGAGGTTCGCCTGGTCCGGTCCCTGAAGCTCGGCCGAGTACTTCAGGTCGATGTTGTCCTTCTTGGCGGCGGCCTCGGCACCCTTGCGGATCAGGTCCCAGAAGGTGTCACCTGGCGGCCCGTGAGTCACCATCGCGATCGTGACGCGCGGCGTATCCGCCTGGCCGGCACCCATGCCGTCGCCGGATGATTGCGGCTTGCCGCCCGTACTCGAACATGCCGTCAGCGCGACGAGGAGGCTCACGCATATGGTTGCAACGCGCAGTTTCATTGGTTTCTTCTTTCGGTGAGGCGTCAGCTGATGGTGGCGGAGTTGGCCGCCTTGAGCGTTTCTGCGGCGACTTGCAGGCCTTCGAGCTGGCCGAGCTCGACGTCTTCGTGTTCGATGTTGACCGCCATGTTTGGGTCGACGCGCTCCAGCGCCTGCAGGAACCGCGCCCAGAACTCCGTGTCGTGGCCGCGGCCGACGGCCACGAAATCCCACGCCGAATCCTCCGGCCACTTGTTCACCACGTGACGGCCGCCGAGCCCGGTAGGGTTCTCGCTCAACGGAATCCGGGTAAACCGCTCGTCGAGGACGCCGTAGATCTTGCAATTCTCGTTGATCCTGGTGTCCTTGGCCGCGGCGTGGTAAACCAGCGGGCCCAGCCAGTCGATCGCGGCGATCGGATCGATGCCCTGCCAGAACAGGTGCGACGGGTCCATCTCGGCGCCGACGTTGGTGGCGCCGATACGTTCGACGAGCCGCCGCATTGTAGGTGGGTTGAACACGAGGTTCTGCGGATGCATTTCGATGGCAACCTTGACGCCGTTCTCGCGTGCCAGGGCGTCGATTTCACTCCAGAACGGCAGGGCGACCTCGTCCCACTGGTAGTCCAGCGAATCGAGATAGCCTGAGTCCCAGGTGTTGACGTGCCAGGCCGGCCATTGTCCGCCGGGGTGTGCCTCGGGCAGGCCCGACATCGTCACGACGCGATCGACGCCGAGCAAACCGGCGACGCGGATCGCCTTGCGCAGATCGTCGGCATCTTCAGGACCGACCTCGGGGTCAGGGTGCAGGGGGTTGCCGTTGCAATTCAGCCCGGCGATCGACACCCCAGTGCCGTCGAACGTGGCGAGGTACTGCTGGGGTGTCACCGCACCGGACAGCAAGTCGTCGACCGGTAGGTGCGGGGATGGCAGGAACCCGCCGGCGTTGATCTCAGCGCCGGTGAGGCCGAGGGATGCGATGACTTCCAGCGCCTCCCTGAGTGGCTTGTCGTGCAGGATAGCGGTGTAGACACCAAGCTTCATTGACTGAACTCCGTTCTGGTTAGGCGACTTTGACGGCAGCGCCGCCGGATTGGGCGGATTCGATGACCGCGGCAACGACACGCAGCCCGTGCAGGCCTGCGTCGAAGCCAGGCAGCGGCCCAAGCTCGTCGATCCCGGCGATCTGGTCCAGGAAGGCACGGGTCTGGTAGCCGAACAGATCGGCCACACCATGACCGACTCCGCCCGCATCCATCGGCAAGCCGCCGCGGATGTACGGGTGCTCCGGACCGATCAGCACCCGCCGCGGCCCGCCGATATCGCTGCGGACGCCGTCCGTCGAAATCTCGAACTCTCCCGGCCGATGCAGGTTCCAGGACGCTGAGCCCTTCGATGCGAAGAGTTCGAAGCCGAGGCCGTCAGGCAGGTTGTGCGCGACGCGCGACGCGGAGTATGTTCCCACCGCGCCGCTGTCGAACCTCGCGGTGAAGGTGGCGACGTCCTCGTTTTCGACCGCAGCCAATTCCTTGCTGACCGCTCCCTTGGTGTGGCCGTACGTGACGCCGACGGGCACCGGACGCTGGGCAATCAAGGTAGTGAACGCGGCGCCGCTGACTTCGGTGATCGGTCCGCAGATGAACTCCGACAAGTCGAGCAGGTGGCTGCCGACATCGGCGACTGCCCCGGTGCCGGGTCCGCCTCGATAACGCCAGGTGATCGGCGACGTCGGGTCCAGTGCGTAGTCGCACCAGTAGCGCCCATTGAAATGCACCAACTTCCCCAGCGTGCCGGCGTCCAGTTCGCGTCGGATCTGCTCGACGGCGGGCGACCTACGGTAAGTGAAGCCGACGGCTGTTACTCGGTCGGAGCGCTCAGCGGCGGCAACCATCGCCTCGGCGTCGGCCAGCGACCCCGCCAGCGGCTTCTCACACAACACGTGCTTGCCTGCAGCGAGCAGTCCCTCGACGATCTCGCGGTGCAGGTGGTTGGCCACCACGACACTCACCGCGTCGATATCCGAAGCGTCGGCGATCGCTTGCCAGTCATATTCGGCCCGCTCGTAGCCGTATCGCTTGGCGGTGTCGTCGGCCACGGCGGTGTTGGTGTCGGCAATGGCGACCAACCGCACCTCCGGCCGATCGGTGCCGAACAGCGTCGTGGCGGTGCGGTAGCCGGCGGCATGGGCGCGGCCGGCCATGCCACCGCCGATCACGGCCACGCCGAGAGATTGGGCAATAGTCATGTCCAGATTTCCTTCGAAGTGTCATTGATTAAACCGATCTACTAGACCGGTCTAGTTCCGCTAGTATGGCGGTCGTCACACAGGGCGTCAAGGGGCGTCTGAAAACTGACGAAGGACATGGGCAGTGACTGACCAAGACAGTGGCAAAGCGTCGGGACGTGAGCGCGCGGTCACCATGCAAGACGTCGCCGACCATGTCGGCGTGTCCAAGGCGCTGGTGTCGATGGTGTTCCGTCGGGTGGCCGGACCGAGCGCCGAGACGCGCCAGCGTGTGCTCGAGGCCGCGGAGAAGCTGGGGTATCGACCCAATAGATCCGCTGCACTGCTATCGCTGCGGCGTTCGCACCTCATCGGAGTTATGGCCAATATTCGCAACACCTTTCACGCTGAGCTTGTAGAGGACATCGTGGCCGAAGCCGACGGCTTCGGATACGAGGTGGTACTCGGGGCGGTGACACCGACGCACGGCGAGGCCGCGGTCGTCGACACGTTGTTGGATTTCCGGTGCGAGGCGCTAATTTTGCTTGGGCCGGAACTGGGGGACGCAAGACTCGCGGAGCTTGCCGATCGGGCACCGGTTGTCGTCGTCGGTCGTCGTATCCCGCGCCCGTCGATCGATGTGGTGCGGACCGCAGACGCACGCGGGATCGGCAGGGTCGTCGACCACCTCGTCGAGCTCGGCCATCGGCGAATCAGCCACCTCAGCGGTGGCACCGGCACCATCCCGGACGACCGCAAATCGGGCTACATGCGCGCGATGAAGAGGCACGGGCTCGGCGATGCGATCGACGTCCTCGACGGGGACTTCACCGAGCACGCCGGGATACTCGCCGCACGGACGTTGTTGGGCCGAAAGAAACGTCCGACCGCGGTCTGCGCCGCCAATGACCGCAGTGCGATCGGACTGCTCGACGAACTGCGCCGTTCGGGTGTCGACGTTCCCGGCGGTATCGCGGTGGCCGGCTACGACGACAGCGTGCTGGCCCAGCTCGCTCACATCGACTTGACCACTGTCAGCCAGGAGCCGCGCCAGCAGGCCGAACGCGCGGTCAGGGCCGTCGTCGAACGACTCGACGAAGGTCGCAGCGACCGGGTCGATGTACTACTCGAGCCACGCCTGGTGATCCGCCACACCACGCTGGGCGAGGTGCGCCGACCCGCGTAGGAGTCTCAGGCTGCCTTGAGTCGCCGGTCGGCGCGCTCGCGGGTGTCGGTCGACCACAGACAGCCGCACCCCGCGCACTGCAGATGCACTAGCGTGCCCTGGTTGCTCAGCAGGTATTGCCAATGCGTGGCGCAGTTCTTGGTGCTCTTGCAGTCGCCGCACACGGAACCGTGATCACAGCTGGGGCATGGCAGCCAGGCACGGCGGCTACGGTCGGCGGTCGGATCAATCGGCAACACGGTTCACCGTCCGATCTGGCAGGACGCCGCCACGGACGAGCTCGTCGTAGATTCGCTGCTGTTCCTCGTCGAGATCGGAATACAGCATGTCGTAGGCCTGTTCTTCCTGCGCGAGCACCGCGGTCGGATCCCAGTCGTCGCCGATCGCCTCCAGCACGGCGCTGCGCCGTCGTGCCTCGTCCAAGGTCAGGTCATAGGCGAAATCGAGGCCGGCCATCGCGGCTCCTCCAACCAGTTCATTAGGCAAACGAATGGTAAGGGTAGGATGACCTAACTACCATAGGCAATGACCTACGTCACATTCACCCCTTGAAATGCGTCACAACCGGTCGAGCAGCCAGCTCCGCTGCCGGCGAACGAAGTCCGCGTCCACGACGGCGCCGTGGCCGGGGACATAGATCGCATCGTCGCCGCCGGCCCCGAGCACCTGCTCCAGCGTCTCCGGCCAGGCGCCTGCATCGGAGTCCGCGTCGATGGACGGGTCGCCCGACTCCTCGACAAGATCTCCGCAGAACACCACGGTGCCGGTCGAAGCAGGAACGACAACGATCAGGTCATGGTCGCTGTGCCCGCGACCCGGATGAGTCACCGACACGGTGAGATCGCCGAGGTCGATCGAAGCGGCACGGATACGGTGCGCCGGTATGCGTAGCGCGGCGATCGCGCGGTCCACCTCGTCGGTGTCGGCGCCGTACCGCACGGCATCATCGCGCAGATGTTCCGGCCTCTCCGACATCGTCGCTGCGACCTCAGGCGCGCAGTACGCCGCCGCATCGACGAACGCCGACGATCCGAGAACGTGGTCGAAGTGGTTGTGCGTCAAGACGATATGGGTCACGCCGCCGCCGGTCAGGGCCCGCACATCGGCGTTGATCGCCTGCGCCTCAGTCAGCGTGGTACCGCTGTCGATCAGCAGCACACCCGAGCTGCCCTGCACCACCCCGACTGTGACATCGAGGAACGGCAATCGGCAGCGAAACACGCTGTCGCCCAGCCGTTCCCACGCAAAGTTCACTGCCCCAACGTCAAGGGTTGCGCCGCGCGGTACTGATCCAGCACCTGGGGCGTAGGGTCCGCGGTGTAGGACGCCGTCACTCCGAACGACCATGATGGCGGCGAATCCTGCTGTGACAGTGTCCATGCCGCCTGCCTG
The DNA here is from genome assembly GCA_963715885.1 of uncultured Actinomycetota bacterium. Lineage (GTDB taxonomy): Bacteria > Actinomycetota > Actinomycetes > Mycobacteriales > Mycobacteriaceae > Mycobacterium. The sequence goes on along the minus strand of CAVQSK010000013.1, from coordinate 62,949 downwards.
GCGGCACCCAACGCGACGTACTCAGCCGGCGTCGGCACGTGCACGGGTGCACCCCATAGCGCAGGTGCAATTCGCCGGACCGCTTCCGAGCGCGCTCCCCCGCCGACCAGAATGATGCGTTTGACGTCGACACCCTGCGCGGAGATCTTCTCGATGCAGTAGGCCATCGAACTGAGCAAGCCTTCGACGGCTGCGCGGGCGACGTTGGCGGTGGTGAGGTTTCGTGTCGTCACACCGTGGAACGCGCCCGCGGCGCGCGGGAGGTTCGGCGACCGTTCACCTTCGAAATACGGCACGATTGTCAGCCCGTCGGCGCCGGCGGGCGCCAATAACGCCAGCCGGTCGAGTTCGTCGAAGTCCACGCCCAGCATCCTCGTGACGGCCGCCATTACCGGAGCACCGTTGAGCGTGCACACCAGGGGCAGTTGCCTTCCGGTGGCGTCGGCGAAACCGGCGACGATCCCCTCCGGATCATGAGGTGCGGATTCCCCGACCGCGCTCACCACGCCGGAGGTGCCGAGCGAGACCACGCAGTCACCCGGATCGGCGCCCAGACCCAGCGCCGCCGCGGCGTTGTCTCCGGCCCCGGGGCCGAGCACGGCACCTGGCCGCGTCTGCCCTGCCGCGTCATGCGGGCCCAAGACCGTCGGCACCACGGGCCGGCGTCCCCGCAACGCCAACTCCAGCAGGTCGGGTTGGTAGCTATCGGTTTCTGCGGAGAAGTACCCTGTTCCGCTGGCGTCGCTGCGGTCGGTGCGCAAATCGCCGATATCGGTCGAGCCACTCAGCCGCCATGTCAGCCAATCGTGTGGCAGACACACCGCAGCCGTCGCGTCTGCGTGCGCGGGTTCATTGTCCACGAGCCAACGCAACTTCGTAGCTGTGATCGCGGCGACCGGCACCACACCGATCCGCTTCGCCCACTCGACGGCGCCGCCCAACTCCACGACCAAGTGGGCGGCTGCCTCGCTCGAGCGGGTGTCGTTCCACAGCAGTGCATCTCGGACCACCTCACCGGCGTTGTCCAGACACACCATGCCGTGCTGCTGGCCTCCGACCGAAACGGCCGCCACGTCGTCGAGCCCTCCGGCCGCATTGATGCTCGCTTGCAGGGCAGACCACCACAGCTGCGGATCCACCTCGGTGCCGTCCGGGTGCGGTGACGACGCGGACCGCACCGTCTCGCCGGTCTCGGCGTCGCAGATCACCACCTTGCAGGACTGGGTGGACGAGTCGAATCCCGCAACGAGAGCCACGCTTGCGAAGTTACTCCGATGAGTTCGGCGACGGCACACCGTCAGTACATGTATGCGAAGGCTTGTTATCACCGAGAACATCACTGTGGATGGATCCATCGAGATGATCGACGACTGGTTTGACCCCCAGCTTCAGGATGATGACCTGCTCGAGGAAGAGCATCGCCTGAACGCGCAGGCCGACGCGCTGCTAGTGGGGCGTCAGACATTCGAGGACTTCCGCGGCTACTGGCCAAAGCAGACCGACGACGCCACTGGCGTGACGGACTACCTCAACCAGGTAGCCAAGTACGTCGTGTCCATGACGATGACCGACCCGCAGTGGCAGAACTCGACGGTGCTCTCCGGCGACCCCGTCGAGCAAACCAGGGCGTTGAAGTCGCAACCGGGCAAAGACATCGTCTTGACCGGCAGTATCAGCCTCGCGCACACGCTGATCTCCGCGGGGATCGTCGACGAGTACCGATTGTTCGTCTACCCCGCGGTCCAGGGCCGCGGCCGCCGACTCTTCCCCGACGGCACCGCGATCGGGACACTGAAGTCGGTCGAACCGCCGAAGTCCTTCGGGTCCGGGATCACGTTACTGCGCTACGCCGCCGAGTGATTGCCTCCGATCATCACACGCTGACTAGCCGGGCTGTCAGAATTGGCCGATGGACGAAGAGCATCCCGAAGCTGCGGAGCGCTGGGATGCGGACCGTGACGAGACGGAAGCCGAACGGCTGGACCGAAATTGGTCGAGCTTGCTGCAGGAGCTGCGGGTTGCGCAAACCGGCGTCCAGTTGCTCACCGGATTCTTGTTGACGCTGCCGTTTCAGCAGCGGTTCACCCAGCTGGACACGACCATGCGCACGATCTATCTGGTGACCGTCGCCTGCTCACTCGCCTCGACTCTGCTGCTTGTAGCCCCGGTGGCGATGCACCGGGTCCTGTTCCGCAAGCACCGGCTCAAGACGCTTGTGTCGGCGGCGCACAGCTACGCCATGGCAGGTCTGCTGCTGCTGGCTGCGGCGCTCGCAGGTGTCGCCGTGGTCATCTTCGACACCGTCGCCGGCAGGTCGGCCGCCTGGATCGCCGGCGCGTGCATGTTGATCGGCGCGACCTGCTTTTGGATCGTCGTCCCTCTGGCGGGTAGGCGAAATAAGGACACGTCGTACTGAAGCGTGTCGAACAACTTTGTTGAGTGTTCGGCACCGCCCTCCTCGGCTACACCGGCTCTACGGTTGCCGATGCCGCCGCCAACGCCGGCCTCACCATCGACATCGTGTCCGCGCCGAAACCCGGCCACCGGTTCATCGTGCAGCAACGCCGGTGGGTGGTCGAACCCACCAAGCTGGATCAACCCCCCGTCTCTTGGACCGCCACTACGAAGTCACTCTTACCGCCCACCAAGGGCTCCTGATCCTCAGCCAAATCAACCTTCAACTCCGACGACTCGACCGCAGGTTGTTCGATACGTTCTAGGAGTTTGCGACCCGGTGGGCCGGGGAACCCATGGCCCATGTTGATCCGACGAATCGCACGACCGATGTTGTCAGCGGCCTTCATCGGCCGGGGTATCGACGCCCTGCGCAGCCCTAAACCCGCCGCCGACGCGGCCCGCCCCACGCTCGAGGGTCTGAGTAAGCTCCCCGATCCCGTCGGTACGAACGTTCCGTCCAACGCCGAGACCGTTGCGCGCATCAACGCCGCGGTCCAGATCGGTGGTGGATTGCTGCTCGCTACCGGCAAGTTGCCCCGGCTGGCATCGGCGGCCCTTGCCGTCAGCGTGGTACCGGGAAGCCTTGGCGGACACATGTTCTGGAACCAAACCGATCCGAGCCGCAAAGCTGACGAGCGACGCGCGTTCTTGACAGACGTGAGCCTCATCGGCGGGCTGATCATCGCCGCCGCCGACACCGAGGGCAAACCTTCGCTGGGGTGGCGCGGTCGCAACGCGGCGCACAAGGTGTCTGAGGCCGTCACCGCGGCGCTTCCGGTCGGTGCGGCGACAGGCGGAGCACTCGCCGACAGCGCGCTTGCCGACAAGCTCGGCCACGGCCTGCATGTCGGCGCCGAACGCGGGCGCGAACTGGCCCACGTAGCTGCCGAGCGCGGCGCCGAAATCGCCCACGTAGCCGCCGAGCGCGGCGCCGAAATCGCCGAGGTGGCCCGTGAGCGCGGCGCCGAACTCGCCGAGGTGGCCCGCGAGCGTGCCCCGGTGCTGGCCGAGGCGGCGCGCGAACGCGGCGCCGAACTGGCAGAAGTCGCGCGCGGACGCGGCGCGGAATGGGCCGAGGTGGCGCGCGAGCGTGCGCCCGAGCTCGCCGACACGGCGCGGACGCAGGTGAAGCAGGGTCGTCGCCGTTGGAGCTGACTTCGCTCAGCGCGCGTTAAACCGCTTGGCATCGCCGGGTTGAACGGTAAATTTGCCTCACCGACCATGGTTGAGGAGACACATCGATGACAGCCGGCGATTTTCAGCCCTACCCCGGACCGTATGGCGAACCGGGTGGATACCCTCCGCCATCCGGCGGACAGGAACCCGGCGGCTTGGCTCTTCGCTTCGCCGCGCGATTGGTCGACGGCATCGTCGTCGCAATCGTGAGCTGGATACTGATATTCGCCACGAGTTCGTTGTCCAATTATTGGGTCACCGGTCTGTTCACGGGTCTGCTGACCTTCATCTACTTCCTCGCGTTCGAGACGACTCAGGGGTGGACGCCCGGCAAAAAGTTGTTGGGGCTGAGCGTGCGCGGACCCGGCGGAGCGCCGAAGCCCACCGCTGCGCAGTCGGCGATCCGTAATTCGTGGACGCTGCTGCCGATCATCCCGTTCATCGGTGGGCTACTCGGGGTCATCGCCATCATCGTGATCGCGGTGACCATCAACGGCAGCCCGACCAAGCAGGGCAAGCACGACGAGCTCGCCGGCGGGACACAGGTGGTAAAGGGCTAAGAGCCAACCCGGTAGCCATCGAGCTGCACGATGAAGTCGGGCGCGCGATCCGGATGCGTGACGAGGCGGCATCGGCTGTGGCCGAAGAGTTTTCGGAACCCTCTTAGGCCTTCGGCGCGTAGCGGTAATTGATCTTGCTTCCTTCGACCGTGGTCACTGTCAGGGTGAACGCCGCGGTATCCGCGCCGCTGACGACGGTGCAGTCGACGGTATTGCCGGGCTTTCCTTCGAGATTGCCTGAGCACTCGGCAGAGTCCGGCCGCCGTCCTGCCTGGGTTTCGAGTTCGTTGAGCAGTGATCTTTCGACCTCCACCTTCGTCAACATCGGCACGACGTCGAAGTTCATCATCAAGCCCTCGACGTTGCTCACCTCGACGGTGCGCCGCAACTCGACTCCCCCGGCGTCGACGTCACAGGCAGCGACGGCGCCGACGTTTCCCTGCAATCCGGACTGACACGACACGGAGTCCACCTGCGCGCCGGCGGCGGCGGTCACGAGCCGCGACACCGCCTTCTCGAGCTGCTCCTTGGAGACTGCAGGTGACATTTCGTAATCGATCGTGGCGCCGTCGACGCTAGTGACCGTCACAACGGGCTCGAAGCTGTTCGTGGCGCTGATCACGACCTCGCAGCGGGCGGTCTTGCCGACCTCACCGACCAGATCCTCCTTGCACGTCACCGACTCGGGCTGTTCGCCGGCCTTGGTCAGCCGGTCGGCGATGTCTGTTTGCAGGGACCCCTTGGAAACCGTCGCCTTGAGGTCGGTTCCTGCAGAGACGCTGCATCCGGACACCAGCGCGCCCCCGGCAACGACCACGCCCACGGCTGCCATCAGCGTTCGCATGGGTTGCCTCCTGGACGTTTGCTGCTCCGCCACGGGCCTGGCGTTCGCAGGGACCATAGCAAGCCGGCTGCGGGCGTGATGATTAACTGCGAAAGTGGGCAGAGAACCGGCGTTGGCGCGCCGCTTTTTCGATCGCATCGAGCCGGCGCACGCCGTCACATACTTCGCGCCGGAGGCCCGAAGCGCCTTCGACCGGCTTGGCTTCCGGGGGTTTTGGATGGGCTACTTCGCCGCCCGGTCAGCGCCGCTCGGCATCGTGCCGACCGAAGTCGTGACGGCCGTGTTTTATAACTTCGCGCCCGGGCGCGTTGCCAAGGCACTGCCCGCGGCATGGGAGATCGCCACGCCCGCAGACGCGCTGCAAGCTCGGGCGGAGTCCGCGGTCGCGGCGTTGCGCCGTTTCGGCGTGACCGATAACGACGCCCGCACGGCGGCCGAACTCGCCGCAAAGGCAGCGCGTCGCGCTCCGCTCGACGGCCGGCCGCTGTTCGCGGCCAACGCAGCGCTGGACTGGCCCGAGGAGCCATTGGCCAAGCTGTGGCACGCGGCCACCCTGCTGCGCGAGCAGCGTGGCGACGGACACGTGGCCGTGCTGGCGGCGTTCGAGGTGTCCGGCCGCGAGTCCAATGTGTTGCACGCGGCCGCGGGTCGGGTGCCGCAGGAGATGATCATGCGCAGCCGTGATTACGACGAGGAGCAGTGGAATCACTACCGCGAGCGACTGACCCGGCGGGGCCTGCTCGACCGAGACGGCGAGCTCACCGACGTTGGTCGCGACCTCAAGCAGCGAATCGAGGACGCCACCGACCGGCTGGCCCTAGCCGCGCTCGATGCGCTGGACGACGATGAGGTGGAGGCACTGTTCCGGGCCCTCACGCCGATCACGCGAAAGGTGGTCGCCGCGGGTGACGTCCCGGCCGCGACACCAATGGGGTTGAGCCGCCACGACCTTCACGACGACAGCGCTCAGCTCTCCTAGCTTCCCTGCCAGTCACAGCCGGTCAACTCCGCGGGCAGCGCCCACAGCGCACCGGCCATCGCCGGGTCGCACGCCTTCTCGCGGAGCTTCGTCACCTTCGGCTTGCCCCACTGGTTGTAGCGCGGCGCAAGATACGTACCGCTGGGCAGGTCGGTCGTCACCGCCTGAATGCTGGCGCGCGCTCCCTGGGCCGGTGTCTGCAGGATGCGCCACACCGGGTTTCGCTCGCCGACCGGCAGCCCGACGGCGGCTTTTCGCGTGATTCCGGTATCTGTCATACCGGGGTCCGACGCGTACGCCCGGACGCCGCGTCTCGCGAGTTCGTGCACGAACAGAAGGTTGGCCAGCTTGGACTCCGCGTCACGTCAGCGCGAAATGGCCGAGGTGGTTGGCGCCGATGTGTGCCTCGAAACCGCTGGCGGTGCGGGGTCAGCGGCAGGCCCATCACCCCGCCGTGACCGGCCACGGCGAGCGCGGCGGCGGTGGCCTTGCCGACGCCGCTGTTGCCACCCGTGACGATGATCCGCACGTGCTCACTCTGTCAGCGTGGGGCGTACATGATGATGCCGACGCCCGCCAGGCATATGACGGCGCCTGCGATATCCCAGCGGTCGGGGCGGAAGCCGTCGGCGATCACTCCCCACACCAGCGAGCCGGCGATGAAGACACCGCCGTACGCCGCCAGCACCCGACCGAAGTGCGCGTCGGGCTGAAACGCGGCGACAAGCCGTAGGCGCCGAGCGCGATCGCGCCCGCGCCGACCCAGAGCCAGCCGCGGTGTTTACGCACGCCCTGCCAGACCAGCCACGCCCCGCCGATCTCGAGCAACGCGGCGAGCACGAACAACGCGATCGACTTGAGCATCATCACAGCTCTCAGCAAGCCGGGCTGGGTTGGTTGCGGTTCCATTCCACCCAGCCGACGCCGGTGCGGCCGTCGCCCGTGGTGACGGTGGCCCACGCCCGCGGGAAGTGGCTGACCCGGCCGTCGGGCGACGTCAGCAGCACTGGCGCATGTCCGCGGATGTCGATGGTCGCGGTGAGGTCGCCAGGACTGAAGGTGAGCGTGGTTGCCAGCGGTAAACCGTTGTCGGCGAATTCCTCTCGCGCCGTGACCGCCTGCAGCTCGATCGGCGGCTCACCGGGTCGCTGGACGTAGCCGATGCCGAACGGCGGCGCGCTGGGTATGCGTATCTCGACCCCGTGGACATGGCATCCGTCGTCGAGGTGCAGTGCGCTCCACACCCAGTCCATGGCCCACCAGTCACGCACACCCCAAGAGTGGTCGCGCTGACCGGGAACGTCGCGTATGGCGAACTCCTGACCGTCGATTGTCACGGTGCCCGACACCGTGCACGGGATTTCGTAGCGCGGCGTTATCCGATATTGATATGGCGTGCCCGTCGTCGTCCACGTCAGCTCCATCGTCAATTCGACGGTTCGGCCGTCTTCATGTCGCAGCAGCGCGGCGGGATCGTCATATGCCTGACCCTGTCCCCGCATCCTGACCCGGTATGTCTGCAGCGGTTCAGTGGCGGCGAGGGTGAGCTCGATGCCGCCTGTGTCGTGGAAGTCGACGAGCGCATAGGTCGGGATGTCCGGGCCGCAAAGCAGGCCGGTGATCCACGACGTGTTCTGATTGGGGATCAGTCCGAGCCGGATCCAGCCGCCGATCCCCTGCTGCGGATCGGCGAAGTCGAAGTACCAGCTCTCGTTCCACGGCGGCTCATCGCCGGCGGGGTGGGCGGCTTCGTCATCGGCAACCGGTGTAAGCGGCTCGGCGACAGCAATTTTGGAGGGGTCGGGCAGAATCGTGAGCGCATCGGTATCGAGCACGTGTTGGCAATGCCGCTGCAGCATCACCATGAACATCGCGTCACCGCGGGCTGTGCGCTCGACGAGCATCGACGAGACGATCGCCATCATCACCCCGAAGAAGGTCTGCCGCCGCACCCCGTCTCGGACGTCATCGATGCTGACCGGCGCGTTCGCGCCTAGCGCATCGTGGTAGGCGCGCAACAGCTCGTCGTAGTGGTCGCGGCGAAGAGTGGTCGGCAGTGCACAGCCGAGGAAATACGCGACATCTGTCATCGCCGGTCCCCAGGTGACGGTCTGCCAGTCCACTACTGTCAGCGGCCGGTCGGCCCCGGGTCGGCCGAAAAGCATGTTGTCCAAACGGAAGTCGCCGTGAACGAGACCCTTCATGCGGACCCGGTCGGACTCGGCGGTGACGTAGGCGTCGAAGGCGCCGACCAGCCGCTCACACACATCGCGGTGTTCGGGGGCGATCTGGTCGCGGTAACGCTCGAAGAATCCGGCGTAGAGCTGGCCGATCAGCGCCTGGTTCATCGGCGACTCGCGGTTGAGCCAGTCCGCCTCGGCCATCGCGGTGTCGCCAAGCAGCGGCAGGTGCAGTCGGCCGAGCTCAGCCAGCGCCAAGCTGGCCTGTTCGATTGTCGCGCCATGGATTTCGTCGCCGACGACGGCGGGACCCGCATCGCCCAACAGCAGATGAAACGTGCCGGTGCCGCCATCGAAGCCGGCTTGATAACATGGCGCGACGGGGCCACCCAGGTCCGGCGCAATCTCGGTGTAGAAGCGCACTTCGCGTTCGTAGAGCCCCAGCGCAACGCCGGTCTGGCGGTTCACCGGATCGGTGGCCGCGACCTTGAGCACCACCGAGTCTGGTCCTGCCCGCCCGTCGGCGTATGTCAGGGCGACGCGGTAGCACTCGCTCATCTGGCCGGTGCCGATGCGTTCGTAGTCGAAGGCCGTGACAGTGCCTGCACCGACGGCCCCGGTCAGCCACTCGGCCGTCAGATCCGAGGGCCGCTCGACGACGTCAGTGGTGCGCACTGGTGCTGGGAGTATGGCACATGTCCGGTGGTGTCCCGACGACATCCAGCGACGGGTTGCGGTCGAAGAATCCGAATGGCTTGAGCCAGAACGACACCACATCGACGGGCATCACCGGCCAGTCTTCCGGCCGGGTGATGTGGTGAATACCGAAGACATACCACATCACCACGTCGGTGTTGTCGATCGACCGGTTGGCCACCGTCCAACGGCCGAGTCCGGTGTCCCGCGTCGACTGGTTGACGAATTCGCCTGCCGGCCAACGCTCATCGGGGCGGTTCGGCGTTACCCAGAGGGTGTGGCCGATGACACTGGCGCGCTCAACGACCGGTGACTCGGGGTCGAACATCTGCGGGATGGCCCCGGTCGGCACCAACTTGTAGGACGGGTGAGTGCCGATCGCGTTGACGACGTTGGTGTTCACCACTTTCCAAGCACGTTGTGTCGCGAAGTTGACGTCCTGCTTGGCCTGGCTCTCGGTGCGCAGCGGGACATTGCGGGTCACGAGTGATAGCCCGTGCGGATTGTCCGGGCTGACCGGCTCGGCGTAGGACTCCGTCATGTACACGGTGTTGTCACTGCCGTCGATGTCCATGTCCAACCGGGCAACCAGGAAGTGTTGGTGGTAGGGCGCATACGTGCGTTCGTCGACCAGCGTTCCGTTCGGGTTGGGCTGGCCCGGTGCAAGCGGCGTGGTCACCATGATGCCGGTGGCCCGCACCTCGCATTCGATGTTGCCGTCCTGGTACAGCCGCCAGTACACGAGGTATTCGTAGTTGGCAACGGTGACGTGGAACGACACCGTCAGCCGTCGCATCCGACGCACCTCCGCGCCGATCTCGTGGTCGACGTGCTTCCACAGCACCGCGTTGTCTTCCTCGTGGATACAGATCGCGTTGGTGATGGTGTACGGCTCGCCCTTGCTGTTGTGCAAAACGGCGTCCAGGTAGCGGATTTCGCCCAGACAATCGCAGACCAGCTCCAGCGATGTCGTCATGAAGCCCAGGCCCCACTCGCCGATATCGAAGGCGGTGCGCCGGTAGTGGTCCACCGAGGGATCTCGGTACGGCACGATCATCTCGGCGAACGACATCCGATGCGCCACAGAGCGATCCCGGTCGCCGTCTCGGTAACGAACGGTGTGCAGGGTCATCCCTTCGCGATGATTGAAGCCGATGCGCAGCGACCAGTTCTGCCAAGCCAGCAGGTTGCCGTCCAAAGTGAACGACGGCCCCTCGGGCTGGGTGATGTGCAGCGGCTTGAGTGGTTCACGGCGCGAGGACGACCGGATGCGTTCGGGAATGTGCTGCGGCACGTACTCGCCCATGACCTCCGGGGTGTCGACACCGCCGCTATCCTCAACGCGTAGCAGCTCCATCGAGTTGAGGTCGACGACGCAGTGCAGCCCGCTGACCAGATTCGCGTAGGGGTTCATCCCAGGGGCGCCTTTGACCCAGCTATCCGACCACCCCAGCCGCCGGTCGCGGTATTCCGGTGGTGCCACCGCGTCGCCATAGGTCCAGGTGTCGAAGAACACCAGGTCCATATCGGTGATGCCGCGTTGCCCAAGGCGGCAATGACATCGGGGTGGGTACGCAACAACTGGTCGCATTCGACGAACTCGTCGACGGTGAAGTTGGCTTGTACTCCGGGAATGTGCTCGAACGATTCGATTCGGTCGTCGGTCAACGACACCACGCTCTTGTATGTGGCGTTGCTGGAGCGTTGTAGACAGATCACTTCGGCGCGCCGCGGTGGCGGCGGTCCCCCGTCGTCGAACGCTCGCAGCTCGGCCTTGCCGGGCTCTGACAACTCGATGGAGGCGAACCGCGATCCGTCTCCCACGCCGTGCTCGCGGCGCAGGATCGACGCGACCGCCCTGAACTCGTCTCCGCTGAGCGGATCCAATGGGTATGCCACGCGATTAAGCAATCACATCCGCTGACGCCAGCGCAGCGATTCACGAATTTGGTGACGGCCTCAGCGCGCGGCCACCGAGAAACCGTCCCACGCCTGCCGGCGGTCGGCGTGGGGGTCGTGTTCGACGCGGGGACGGCGGTCGAACACTCTCACCGCGCGGTCGACGCTGGTGTAGGACGGCCAGTCCTCGCCCGGCACGCCGGTGGCACTGAAGGCACGCCACCGAGCTTGGACATCGTCGCTGACCCGCAGCGCGGTGCGCCGGTCGGCCGCGGCCAGGAGCCGGCCGAACTTGGTGCGGTAGACGTCGAACACCGCGAGCAGTTCGGTCGCGTGTGTGGCGCCAAGGCCGGACCATTGCAGCGTGCGCGGCGCGTAGTCGTAGCGGTACAGGTAAGTCGGGGCGTGCTGGCTGTGCGCCTCGGCGATCTGCCATACCGCCGACCCGAACGCGAAGTCCCCGCCGAGCTGAATGCAGGCGGCAGGATCCGGGTAGTTCGGGTAGGCCGCGGTAATACGCTCACGCTCAGCGGGTTCCGTCTGGGCAAGCAACCGCTCGATCATCGGCTCGGTCGTCGGCAACAGCTTGAGGAATCGGGTGAACAGCCGGCCTTCCTCAGCGTTGGTGCCCACGATGACCGGCACACGGTGCGCCTTGCCGCGCCGCATCGCAACAACGGGGTCGAGCGGCAGATAGTCTGTGCGGTAAGTGGGGCCTGCCGCGAACGCGCCGAGCATTCGGCGCTGGCCGCGCACGATCAGCTGATCGAAGGCATCCACCAACTCGGCGGGGCGCGCCGCCATCACCGCGTTCGCGCCGTCGGAAACTCGCACGCCCAACAGATCGGCGAATTGGGTCGCGTACTCTGCCGCCAGGTCGGGTGAGCGGACCATGCCGCTGGCCGGACTCTCCGAAATTGCGTGGGCGAATAGGCCTTTGGCGGCCGGTACGGCCAGCAGCGTGGCGACGGCGTGAGCGCCCGCGCTTTCGCCGAAGATCGTCACGTTGCCGGGGTCGCCACCGAACACCGCGATGTTGTCGCGGACCCATCGCAGCGCCATCACGAGGTCGCGCAGGTAGAGGTTGTCGTCGATGGTGATGTCCTTATTGGACAGAGACGACAGATCCAGACACCCCAGCGCGCCCAGCCGGTAGTTCACCGAGACGTATACACACCCCTTCCGGGCCAGGGCCGCGCCGTCGTAGATCGGGGTGGCCGAACTGCCCATGATGTAACCGCCACCGTGGATGAACACCATCACCGGCAACGGCTGCTCTGCCGGGCTCTTCGGCGCCGTTACGTTGAGCGTCAGGCAGTCTTCGCTCATCGGCTGATACTTGCCGGGGCCGAGGATCGTGTACTTGCGTTGCTGCGACGCGCAATAGCCGAATCCGTGGCAGTACCGCACACCCGGCCAGGGCTCCGCCGGTTGCGGAGCGCGCAACCGCAGCCGTCCCACCGGCGGACGGGCGTACGGAATGGCCCGCCAACGGTTCACGCCGTCGCGGGTGAATCCCTCGACGGTGCCCGAAGCGATGGTCGCGCGGACGGCATGTTCGTGCATCCACCGACGGTAGCGAATGACCACCCGCCGCCGTGCCTGAGCGGGGATCGCGTGTCGGCCCGCTAGCCTGGCCGGTATGCGAATGGCGGGGCTGATCGCGGTATCTCTGCTGGTGGCGGGGTGTTCCCAGGGGGTGGACGGGAACGCTGAGCGGATCCAGCCGGTGCCGTCGACGTCGGCTGCGACCACCCCTGCTCGCCCGTCGACCGCGCCACCCACCTCCACGAGACCCGCCCAACCGCCGCAACCGGGGGCGCCCATGGGCGACGTCATCACCTGGATCGAAGCCGGCAGACCGGCCGATGCCGGCGCGTACCACTCCGCGACCCGCGACGGCGCGACGACAGAGCTTGGCGACGATGTCGCGTTCACCACACCCTCCGGCAAGACCAACTGCATGACCGACTCCCGCACCGCCGGGGGCGCGCTGGCATGCCTGGTCGACCTCGCCGATCCTCCGGCGCGACCACCGGAGGCCTACGGCGAGTGGAAGGGCGGCTGGGTCGACTTCGAGGGCCCGACGCTGGAAGTCGGCTCGGCCCACGGTGATCCGGGTCGATTCACCAACGGGACCGGTCCCGAACTGCCGTACGGCCAGGCGCTGGAGTTCGGCGATTACCGTTGCCGCGCCGATCCCGCCGGATTGTTCTGCGTCAACTATGCACACCGGTCGGCGGCGCGGTTCAGCGATTCCGGCATTGAACCGTTCGGATGCCTACAGAAGGTGACGCCACCCGCGGACATCGGCCTGAAGTTCAGCTGCTGACCTCTAGGTCAGGCGGTGCCCAGTGCCCTCGCCTTTTCCCTGGCGCGGTGGGGATAGATCTGGGTCATCCCGACTGCTCCGACGATCACCACGATCGGAATCACCGCCTTGGTCCAGTCGATGGTGGCGGGTGCCGTGACGGCGACGTAGCCCAGGACCGCGATCAGCGCGAACACCAGCGCCCACATCAAGGTGAGCACCCGGTTCGTGCGGCGGAACGCGGCCTTCTCCCACTCCTCTCGCGGCGCCGATTCAGGCGCGTACTGCTCTGTGAACGGAACGAACGCCAACGAGCCCAGCGCCATCGCGCCCAGCGTGCCGGCCGACAGCGTGGTGGCGTAGGTGTCCATCCAGTCGCGGTCCTGCGCCCCGACGATCATGCCGGTGATGGTCACTCCGACGAAGAACACGATCGTCACCACCTCGAGCAGCCGTGGACCGCCCCGACCGGCCGACACTCCAAGGATCAGCGCCGCGATCACCGCGCACAGTGCGCCGAACATCCAGGTGCTGGGTCCGTCGGCGACCACCCAGTAGATGATCCACGGAACAAACCCGACGAAGGGGCTGCGCTCGAACCATTCGTCCACACCTCAGCTTGACTGCTTCCCTTCGCGAACGATCGCAAAGCACCCATTTTTCGGCGTGTCGAAGAGCCTTTGCGTTCCCAGTCCCCAGCTTGCGCGTGGGCCCATGCGCGGGGCCCGGCTCGCGCCTCAGCCCGCGGGTCTAGCCGACGCCTTTCTGCTTCAGCAGCGGCAACACTCCCTCGGCGAACCAGTAGGCCTCCTCCAGATGCGGGTAGCCCGACAGGATGAACTCGTCGAAGCCAAGCGAGTGGTATTCGTAGATCAGGTTCGCGACTTCCTCGTGGCTGCCCACCAGCGCCGTGCCCGCACCGCCACGAACCAGCCCGACACCGGCCCATAGATTCGGGTAGATCTCCAGCTTGTCCATCCGGCCACCATGCAACGCGGTCATCCGCCGCTGTCCCTCGGACTCCGAACTCGCATGCAGCTCAGTGGCTTTGGCGATCTGCTCGGGTGTCAGTTCTGCCAGCAGTTCGTCGGCTACGGCCCAGGCCGCCGCCGAGGTGTCGCGGCTGATGGTGTGCAGCCGGATACCGAAACGCACGCCGCGACCGCGCTCTTCGGCGAGTCTGCGCACCTGTTCGATCTTGGCCGCCGCGGCTTGCGGCGGTTCACCCCAGGTGAGGTAGACGTCCACGTACTCCGCTGCGATCGGTAGCGCCGCCGCCGACGAACCTCCGAAGTAGATCTGCGGCAACGGATCCGGCGGTGCAGACACCCTGGCGTCCTTGACGGTGTAGTAATGGCCTTCGAAGTCGAGTGAGTCCTGACGCCACACCGAGTTCACGATGTGCAGGAATTCCCCCGTCCGGGCGTAACGCTCGTCATGGCCGAGCCAGTCGCCAAAGCGCTGCTGCTCGAGGTCGTCGCCGCCGCTGACGATGTTGAGCAGCACCCGCCCCTCGGAGAATCGCTGCAGCGTCGCGGTCTGCTGCGCGGCCAGTGTCGGCGGCACCAGTCCGGGCCGAAACGCGACAAGAAACTTCAGCCACTCGGTCTCGGCCAGCAGTGCCGACGCGGTCAACCATGCGTCCTCGCACCACGTTCCGGTCGGCGTGAGCACACCCTCGTAGCCCAGCCGGTCGGCGGCACGGGCCACCTCGGCGAGGTAACGACGGCTGGGCACCCGGTAATTCGCGGGCACCGTGTGGTGGGATGACGCGTGCGACGCTCCTACGATCGACCTGCTGTCGCCGTTGGTGGGCAGAAACCAGAAGAACTTCGCCCGCGGAGCGGGCAATTCAGCCTGTGCTGTCATATCGCTCCTAACTTGTGCTGATCAGCAGGGGCCGCAGCGCGTCGTTGTACCGCTTGTCGACCCAGTCGGCGAACTTCGGCGCCGCCGGGATCTGCTCCGACTGGGCGAACAGGTCGGCCAGCTTCTGCTCGGCGGCCACGACGTCGTCGTCGAGTTCGGTGGGCAAGCGCAGGCTGCGGCCCTGCGCGACAGCCGCCACCTTCGGATCTAGACCGACTGCAGCGGCATAACTCTCGGCCCACTCCTGGGGGTGGTCCTTGGCCCAGCGGGCCGCGTTCTCGAACCGCACCAGCAGATCCGACAACGCGGTGTTGCGTTTCGGGTCGGCCAGCGCGTCGTCGGCGGCGATACCGAACCAATGGCCGTTGGTGACGCCCCTAGCCTCACCGATGCTGCGCACCGGCAACTGCTGTTCGGCCTGCGCAGTGTATGGGTCCCAGATCGCCCACGCGTCGGCCTCCCGCTTGGTGAACGCCGAAAGCGCGTCGGCAGGCTGCAGGAACACCAGCGTCACATCGGCCGGCGTCAGCCCCGCCTTCTGAAGCTGGCCCAGGATGTGTCCATGGGCCGAGCTGCCCTTGCCCACCGCTACGCGCTTGCCGCGCAGATCGGCGATCGACTGGATCGGCGACTCCGCGTGAACCAACACCTGATCACCCACGCCCCCGCCGTCGTAGGCCGACACCACCTTGATCTTGGCGTTGGACGCCGCACCGAAGATCGGCGGGCTGTTGCCGGTGATCGCGAAATCGATCCTTCCCGCTGTGGCGGCTTCGACCTGCGGCGGCCCGGAGGTGAAGGTGGAGAACGCGATCTGGTAGGGCAGGTTGTCCAACGCGCCCGCGGCGTGCAGCAGCAACTCCGTGCCGCCCTTCTGATCCCCCACGTTCAGCGTGAGTCCCGACAACTCCGACAGCGGCACCGTGGCGGGGGCTTCTTGGGCGCCGGTGGCGTCCTCGCGCCACACGCAGCCGCTCAGCAGTAGGCTCAGCAATGCCATGACGGCAACGACTCTGGACATGGCAGTTCCTTCTCTTGTTTCGTATTGACTTCAGATCTGCACGCCGAGCTTGTCGAATAGCTCGGCGCGATAGTTCTCGGCAGCGGCGGACTGGCGCGGGTCGTCGATGTCAAGCGTGTGGATGACCTGGCCGGCTTCGAGAACCAGCACTCGGTCGGCCAGCGCGACGGCTTCATCGACATCGTGGGTCACGAGCAGCACGCCGAAGCCGTGCTCACGCCAGAGGTCAAGCAACAGCGCGCGCATGCTCAGCCGGGTCAGCGCGTCGAGGGCCCCGAACGGCTCGTCGAGCAACAGAAGGTCTGGCTCGGCGACCAGCGCGCGGGCCAGCGAAACCCGTTGCGCCTGACCACCGGACAGCGTCAACGGCCACACCTCGGCGCGGTCGGCGAGGCCGACGTCGGCCAGTGCACGATCGGCGCGGTCATGCGCCTGGGCCTTCGGCAGCCGGCTGCGCGTCAGCCCATGGGCCACATTGGTGCGCACGTCCCGCCACGGGAACAGCCGCGGTTCCTGAAACGCCAGCGCCGGGGCGCCGGCCACCGCACGGTCGCCGGTGTGATCGGTGGACAGTCCCGCCAGCACACGAAGCACTGTCGACTTGCCTGAACCACTGCGGCCGATCAATGCGACGATTTCACCGCGGGCGATCCGCACCGAGACGTCGGTGAGCACGTGGTGGTCGCCGTACCACTTGTTCACATTCCGCAGTTCGCCTGCGATCTGGGTTTGGCGTTCGGAGGCGATGGTCACGAGCGGTACCTCAGTGCTCGGCGTTCCAGTGTGCGCACGATTGCGTCGGTTCCGATGCCGAGCAGGGCGTACACGATCAGCCCGAAGATGATGATGTCGGTGCGCAAGAAGTCGCGGGCGTTGTTGATCAGGAAGCCGATCCCCTTGTCGGCGTTGATCTGTTCGGCCACGATCAGCGTCAGCCAGGCGATGGCCAGCGACTGTCGCACGCCGACGAGGACCTGTGGAGCGGCGCTTGGCACGATGATGGTCCCTAACCGCTGCCAGAACGAGAAGCCAAGCACCTGAGCGGTTTCGAAGAGCTTCGGGTCGACCTGGCGGATCGCCGAGAAAGTGTTCAGATACAGCGGGAAGCTCACCCCGAGCGCGACCAACAACACCTTGGGCAGCTCACCGATGCCGAACCACAGGATGAACAACGGGATCAGGCCGAGGTGCGGCAGGGCGCGGATCATCTGCATCGGCGGGTCGACGGTCGCTTCGAACCATCGGGACAGCCCGACCGCGGTTCCCAGGGCGACACCGACCACGCCGCCGAGCAGCAGCCCTTCGACCACGCGGAACCCGGATACTCGGAGCGCGTCGGCCAGCTTTCCGTTCTCGATCAGCTCAACGCCGGCCTCGAGTATCAGCGATGGCGCGGGCAGCACGTCCTGCGGGATCAGTCCGAGGGCGCTGCCCAACTGCCACATGGTGAGCAGCACGAACGGTGACGCCAGCCGGATCAGGCCCCACTTGCGTTTGCTCCACCGGCGATCCGCGGCGGGAGCCGTCGCCAACGGCGCGGACAACTCGGCGGGACTAGTCACGGTGAGTCGACGCTACGCATCGACGTCGTGGCGCTGAAGGGTTGGACTCTGCGTGATGCAAAGAGAGGACTCCGCCGGAGTGAGCGTTGAGGCGATCACTCCCGCAGGGCCGTTGGGTGATAGGACTATTCGTTCTGTCAGGTCAAGCGGAAGGTGCCGGTGACGAGGGTCGGCGACACCTGCCTGCCGTTGATCGTGGAGCTCATCGACCCGTTCGATAGCTTGTCGATCTGCGTGGCCTGCTGGAGCCGGCGCGTGTTGCGCACCTGCGCGCGGAACTGTTCCACGTTGAGTTGCTGCAGGTCGGACTCCTCGAGTTTCTGACCGGTGGTCGGGCTGAACTGAACGCCGATCGCCGAGCCGTCCTCGCGGACCACCCAAGATGCGCGCACCCCATCAACGTCGGCGGTATACATGCCTGCCACGCCGGACACCGGCGCCGCGGTGAACTCGTAGGCCACGCCGTTCATGGTCAGGTCACCCTCGACGTCGGTGCCTTTGAGCTGCGCCGTGAGGGTGTCGCGGAACCGCGACGTGATGTCGATCTTGCCGTCGGTCTGGTTGCCGAAGAACCAGGCTTCGTCGTCGGTGCCGTTGCACGCGTATGCGGCGATGTCGGCGCCGTCGACGGAGATGCCGATGGTCATCGTCTTGCCGTCTGCGGCCTTCATGTCGGCGACATATCGGGCCGATTGCGGGAACGCGGACTCGGTCGCGGTGGTGGTCGCGGGAGCCGCCTCAGACGTGGAGGTCGCTTCGGTGGAGGTGCCGCCGGAGCAAGCGGACAGGGTGCCAAGCGCGACGAGCGCGCTGACACCGACAAGCAGGGTGCGCAAGTGCTTTCTCATGTGATCAGCATGAATGGCCGACGCTTCCCGTACATGAAGAATGTGTGGAGATTGCGTGGAGAACACAGGCCAACGCCAGGCCCCCGATCAGATAGCCAGAAACCCGTCGACCTCGTCGCGGAACACCCGCCATGCAGGCTCCGTCGCGGTCAGCAGGTGGTTGTTGCTGGAGAGTGCGATCAATCGGGAATCCGGTATCAGCGCAGCAAGTTCCTCGCCGAAGCGCATCGGCACCCGGTGATCGTCGCGGGCATGCATGATCAGCGTCGGGCAGGTCACTTCGCGGGCATCGTCTCGCACGTCGATGCGGCCGAACTCCTCGAGGAACCGCACGGCGTTCTCCGGCGAGGTGGTGCGCCGTTGTAGGTGGTCGAATGCTGCCCAATCGGCACGCGTGCCGTCGGGCAGGAACTGAGCGGCGAACACCTGCCGAAATGCCGGGTCGTCACGGCCCCAGCCCACCCGCGCCAAATCGAGATCCAATGCCGCAGCGCGCTTTTCCTGGTCGCCGATGGCCCGCACTGCGCGGCCACGCGCGTATGCACTGCACAACACCAGCCGACTGACTCGCTCGGGGTGGCGAGCGGCGTAGGCCACCGCGACGGCGCCACCCTGCGACACCCCCAGCAACGGAAAGCGTTCCAGCCCAAGGGCCTCCACTACCGTCTCGAGGTCGGCCACCCAGTCATCAAACGTGAAATCCGTTGCCTCCCAATCGGACAGGCCACAGCCGCGCTCGTCGTATCGGATGTATCGATATTTCAGAGAAAGGTCACGGACCCAGTGTTGCCACACCGGGCTTTCGATGTCGTATCCGACATGGGTCATCCAATTGGCCGCACGCACCAGCGGCGGACCCTCCCCCGCCACCGCGTATGCAAGCCGAACGCCGTCGGCCGCCCGGCAGAACGCGATCTGTTGGCGGGGCGGCGCAGGCTCCGCAGCCGGCGGTGTCTGCGCGGGAGCGTCGGGCGGTGCATCGGATTGGATCGTGCCGACGAATTGGTAACCGCGCCCGCGGACCGTCCTGATGTAGGACTGCGATTCACCGTCATCGCCGAGTGCACGTCGTGCGGCCTTGATCCGGCTCGTCAACGCCGCCTCGCCGACGAAGCGCCCGCCCCACACCGAGTCGAACAGCTCCTCCTTGGTGACAAAGCGGTGGTGATTGCGAACCAACTCGGTCAGCACATCGAACACCTGGGGCTCGACGCGGATCAGGTCATCGCCGGAGCGCAGTTGATAACGCTGAGTGTCTAGGACGAACTCGTCGAAGCGCCACACACCGGCCGCACTCGTAGGGGTGGAGTCTGGAGGTGATATGGGCACCGCGTTCCCATCTCGGGTTTTGTCGTTGGCAATCGTAAAACGCGCAACCCCCCGCCGATGTTCAGCGCGACAAGAACTTGTGGGCTAGCGCCAGCCGTCGGCCGCCTTGGCCGCACGCATCAGCGCGTCGCACAGTTCCCGCAGTTCGTCCCCTGCCGCCCCTTCCTCCACGGCCATCGCGACGTCTTCAGCGGCGCATCTGACCTGGTAGACGCGGTCGGACAGCTCGGAGGCCTCCTCGGCGGTCAGCACAATTGCATCCGGTGCGAGCGTGGTGCCCTTGACCACAGCGCGCTGTTCGTAGGCCCGCTGCCGACAAGACTGCCTGCAGTACTGCCGACGCCGCCCCAGGCCGACGTCGGCGACTTCACGACCACACCAGCGACAGGGCTGAGCGCGAAGACGACGTACCACGAGCAGACTGTAAACCGCCAATGCCGCAGATCCCGGTATCATCGGCGGTCGAGTCGGGAACTGCGCGCGGTCTTGCTGCGTTGATGATCCGGACAATTAGTAACTTGAGGAGTGTTGACGATGGCTGATCGTGTCTTGAGGGGCAGTCGCCTCGGAGCCGTGAGCTACGAGACGGACCGCAACCACGACCTGGCGCCGCGTCAGGTCGCCCGCTACCGCACCGACAACGGCGAGGAGTTCGACGTTCCGTTCGCCGACGACGCCGAGATCCCCGGCAGCTGGCTGTGCCGCAACGGCATGGAGGGCACCCTGATCGAGGGTGACGTGCCGGAGCCCAAGAAGATCAAGCCGCCGCGCACGCACTGGGACATGCTGCTGGAGCGCCGGTCCGTCGAGGAGCTCGAGGAGCTGCTCAAGGAGCGCCTCGACATCATCAAGACCCGCCGCCGCGGCTAGGTCCTTTTCCGCGCGAGCGACCGCTTTTGTACGTGTCTCCACGGCGTTTCGCCGTGCAGACACGGTCGCTCGCGGGAGATTGACTAGCGCACGACGCCGCGGGCGCGATCCAGGCGCCCGCGCACACCCCATTCCGCGACCTTGAACAGGGCTTCGCGGATGTTGGATCCGCTCATCTTGGATTGGCCGAACTCGCGCTCGGTGAACGTGATCGGGACCTCGACGACGACGAACCCGTTGTTGATGGTGCGCCACGTCAGGTCGATCTGGAAGCAGTAGCCCTTCGAGTCGACGGCGGCCAGATCGATCTTCTCCAGCACTTCCCGCCGGTAGGCGCGGTAGCCGGCGGTGATGTCGTGCACGTCGACCCCCAGCAGGATGCGCGAGTAGCCGTTGGCGATGCGCGATAGCACCATCCGCCGCCGCGGCCAGTTGCGCACCTCCCCGCCCGCGACGTAGCGCGAGCCGATCGCCAGATCGGCGCCACCGTCGACCGCATCAAGAAGGCGGTGCAGTTGTTCGGGCGGGTGGCTGCCGTCGGCGTCCATCTCCACCAGGACCGAGTATTCGCGGTTCAGGCCCCACGCGAAGCCCGCAAGGTACGCCGCGCCCAGGCCGCCCTTGGCCGTCCGGTGCATGACGTGCACGCGGTCCGGGTCGTCCAGGGCCAATTCGTCGGCCAGCTCGCCGGTGCCGTCGGGACTGCCGTCATCGACGACCAAAATGTGGACGTCCGGACGTGCCTTGTGCACGCGTCCCACGATCAACGGCAGGTTCTCCCGCTCGTTGAAGGTGGGGATGATGACCAACGTGCGCTCACTCGGGCGTGCATTGCCCGGGCCGGTACTCATGTTGCTCCTTTGACACTTCTGCGTCGGCCGAGCCGACGCACGAAACTCCCATTGTGCAGTATTGCGCCGATCACAGCGGCAACACCGATGCCGACCAGCACCCCTTGGACGATCGGGCCCCACCGTGTGGCGGGCGTGAGCTGCGTCTTCAGCCGCACCTGGGTATCGAGGTATGCGGATTCGAAGAAAGCGGTACGGGCCACCTCGTGGCCGTCGGGGGCGATGACCGCGCTGATCCCCGTGGTGCCTGCCACGACGACGTAGCGGTCGTGCTCGACGGCTCGCAGCCTGCCGAAAGCGAGCTGTTGCTCGCTCATCGCCTCGTTGAAGGTGGCGTTGTTCGTCGGCACGGCCAACAGCTGGGCGCCGCTGCGCACGGACTCGCGCGCAGCGCGGTCGAAGATCACCTCCCAGCAGGTGGTGACGCCGACCGGGACACCGGCCGCTTGCACCACGCCGGCGCCGTCGCCGGGCACGAAGTAGCCGGCCCTGTCGGCATACGGCGACAGACGGGAGAAGAAGCTGCGCCAGGGCAGGTACTCACCGAACGGCTGCACGATCCGCTTGTCGTGGCGATCCGCCGGCCCGGTTCGGGGATTCCAGACGATGACCGAATTGGTCGACACCGGGTTGTCGCGGCTGTAGCCCGGTGCGGCGACGACGCCGCCGACCAGGATGGGCGCGTTGATGGCCGCCGCGGCGGTCGAGATCTGCTGATGGGCGTCCGGGTTGGCCAGCGGATCGATATCCGAGGAGTTTTCCGGCCAGATGACGACCATCGGTTGCGGCGCCTTTCCGGCGCGCACGTCCTCCGCCAGCACGGCCGTCTCGCGGACGTGATTGTCGAGCACGGCGCGTCGCTGGGCGTTGAACTCCAGCCCGAGCCGCGGCACGTTGCCCTGCACGGCGGCCACCGTGATGGCCTGATCGTCGCCGGCCCCGATACCGGACTGGCGTACGTTCGGCCACGCCAACGCCGTCGCCAACAGCACGATGCTGATGCACACCCCGGGCAACACCACCGCCGGTGGCGCGGCAATTTGGGTCTGTTCGCCGCGTCGCCACCATTGCACCGTCTCGAAAGCGATTGCGGCGAGGCTGAATCCGGTCAGCACGACAGCGAACGACAGCAGCGGCGCACCGCCGAGTTGCGCGATCGGCAGCAGCGGGCTTTCAGTTTGGCTGAAACCAACTACTCCCCAGGGGAACCCCCCGAACGGCACAGTCGACTTGAGCCATTCCTGGGCGGCCCACAGCCCCGCGAACCAGAGCGGCCAGCCGGTCAGTCGCCGAGCCGCGACGGCGAGCAGACCGAACAGAGCTGGGAACAGCGCCTCGACGATTGACAGGGCAATCCACGGAAACGCGCCGACCAGCCCGCTGATCCACGGCAGCAGTGGAAGGTAGAACACCACCCCGAATAGGAAGCCGTATCCGAATCCTCCCGCAAGCGTTGTGGTTTCACGGGTCAGTACCCACGCCAGGCCGACGAACGCGAAGATGGCAAGGTACCACCAGCCGAACGGAGGGAAGCTCAGGCACAGCAGCAGGCCGCCGAAGATCGCGACGCTCAGTTGCGGCAGCCGGTCCACCACCGCCCGCCGGAACCGCTTGGCGCGAGACGGGGCTTCGGCCGGCCCCGAATCGTCCGCCGGCTCCTGCTCGGTATCGGAGGGTTCGGCGGCGTCGTCGTCGACGATCCCGGGAACCGTATGTGGGTCGTCAGATGCGCGGGACCACTCGCGCCGGCGCGCGGACTTAGCCATGGATAACGGCACCTCGATGCACGGTCTGCCGGCATCGCGGCAACCCGACGTCGAGTCGCGGCAGGGCAGGCACCCGCGATCGCCGGTCGGTCGACCAGCGCTGGACCTCATCGGCCGGTGCGCTCACCACTAACTCGTCGGCCTCCCAAATGGCGTAGGACGCGGGCGCGCCGGGTACCAGCGTGCCGGTGACGCCATCGCGGACCCCGCCCGCCCGCCAGGCACCACGGGTGGTGGCGGCGAACGCCGCCCGCGCCGACACCGCGCTGCCCGGGGTGTGGTGTCGCGTCGCCGCACGCACCGTGGCCCAGGGATTCATGTCTGTGACAGGGCTGTCGGAGCCGAAGGCGAGGGGCACGCCTTGGGATGCTAACAGCGCCAATGGGTTCAGCTGATGGACTCGGCCGGGGCCGAGGCGCTGCCCGTACATGCCGTCGTCGCCGCCCCACAGCGCGTCGAAGTTGGGCTGCATGCTGGCGATCACGCCCCACGAGCCGAGGCTGCCGGCCTGCTCCTCGGTGACCATCTCGAGGTGTTCGAGCCGATGTCCGCATCGGGCTACCGCGGGCGCTCCGAACGCTTCAACGACTCGCTCGAGCGCCTCGACGACGGCGCTCACCGCCGCGTCGCCGATCACGTGGAAGCCCGCCGTGACACCCGCTTCCGTGCACGCCATCAGGTGAGCCGTGATGGCGTCGGAGTCGAGGTAGCTGTTGCCGTAACAGTCGCGCGCGTCGCTGTACGGATCGTGCAGCCAGGCAGTACGCGATCCGAGCGCGCCGTCGACGAACAGGTCGCCGGCCAACCCCCTCGCGCCGGTGGTGTCGATCAGCTCGCGCGCCTGGTCGGAGGTGGTCACCGGCTCGCCCCAGTAGCCAACGACTTCGACACCGTGGTCGACGCCACGAATCTCATGCCAGTCGTCCAGGCCGCCGATATTCGGGCCTGCGCATTCGTGAACGGCGGCAATGCCGTATGCCGCCGCGGCGTCGAGCGCGGCGAGCCGGGCCCGGTGACGCTGCTGCGGCGTCAGCTCGTTGCGGGCGGCCGCTCTCACCAGATGGTGTGCGTCGCTGGTCAACGGGTGTTGCGGGGTGAATCCGGCAGCCTCGGTGAGGACGCCCGCGAGCTTGCGAAGCGCGGTGGAGGCCGCCGCCGAGTGGACGTCGACACGGGCCAGGTAGGCGGGCCGGTCCCCGACCACTCCGTCCAGGTCGTCGGTGCTGGGCGCAGTGCGTTCCGGCCAGCCCGATTCGTCCCAGCCGTGTGCCCAGATCGGGCCGTCAGGGTGTGAGCGTGCGTAGTCGCCGATGAGGTCAAGGCAGTGCCGCAGTGAGGTGGCCGGGCGCAGGTCCAACCCGGCGAACGTCAGGCCCGTGGCCGTGAGGTGAACGTGACTGTCGACGAATGCGGGCGCGACGAAGCCACCGTCGAGGTCGACGGTCTCCGCATCGGGAAACTGCTGGCGGCCAACGTCATCGCTGCCGAGCCACGCGACGGTGCCGTCGCGTACGGCCATCGCGGTGGCGTCGGGCATGGCGGGGCTGTGCACCCGCCCGTTGAGGAGAAGGGTCGTCACTTATTCGGGCTTGCGCTCCACGGCCGGTGGTTCGACGTCGACGACGTCGATGACCTCTCCGTCGATGTACTCACCGCGCCCTGCTGCCCTGTGTCCCCATCTGGCGCCGCCCGCGCCTGTGGCCGCCGCCGTGATCAGAGGTGCGCGCCGGGCGGCCATCGCGGTGACCAGCGGACGGACGGCAGCCCTGGTCGGCGGAAGCAGCAACAGCGCGCCGAGGACGGAACTGGCCAGGCCCGGGATGACGGTGAGGACAGTGCCCAACGCGACGAGCACGCTGTCCGTCGCGGCGCCTTGCACCGTGGCTGCGGTCAAGCCCGACTGCAGCCGACGAATGTGACGCTTTACTTGCGAGCCGGCCAGCGCAAGGCCGACCAGGAAGGTGCCGAGGAGCAGCAGGACGGTCCAGCCGAACCCGATCGTCGAGGCCAGCGCCACAATGACCGCCAGCTCGATGACCGCGTAGACCAGAAACAGCCGCATCGCCATAATCTGCCAACGCTTCGGACGCCCGCCGGGTTCCTAAGCCGGCCTGACCTCGACACCGATGTGCACATTGTCGATGCCGCCGCGCACGATCGAATGCGCCACAAACCACCACGCGTGCCACCAGTAGCGCTTGATGATCGCGTTGTACACGGCCTTGGTCTGGTCCTTCGGCAGCACCCGCGCCATCGCCTCGACCGGCTCGCTCTTCGGTGCGCCAAGGGCACTACACCGCGCAATCGTGACGCGCGGCGTGTTTCGGATGCGCTTGGTCTTCCACGACCCGTCGTCGGTGATCACGACCATCCGATCGCCGTCCGGCGTGCCCCAGATGGCAGTCGGCTTGGGTTTGCCGTCCTTGGTGAAAGTCGTCAACAGGATGTACTTGGACTTGGCGACGTCGGCGAAGGTGTCTGGCACCGCTCAGGCCGCCTTCAGTTCGATCGTCACGTTGTTCCTCATGCCGCCGCGCAGCTTGGAGAAGAAATTGAACGTCTTGCCCAGCAGCCCGTACCGCTTGTCGATCGCGTCGTACGTCGCGCCGTTGGCCGACTTGTGCAGGACCTCGGCGGTCGCCTCGACCGCGTCACCCTTGGCGTTACCGCTTCGGTCGCACGGGGCGACGGTCACGCGCGGGGTGTTGCGGATCCGCTTGACCTTCCAGGACGTCTCCTGCGTGATCGCCACCAGGCCGTCACCGGCGGACGCGGCCCAGATGGCCGTCGGCTTGGGCCTGCCGTCCTTGGTGAACGTGGTCAGCAGGATGTACTCGGACTTGGCGACGTCGGCGAAGGTGACTGGCACGAACCCAATCTATCTTCCCGAGTCGCTACGCTCCTGCCCGCCGGACCTAGCCTTCGAGCTCGCCTTCCGTCTCGAGCAGCACATGGCGCAGCCCGTCCAGCGTGGCCTGTTCCGGCTGTGCCCACATGCCGCGGCCAGCGGCCTCCAGCAGTCGCTCGGCCATGCCGTGCAGCGCCCACGGGTTCGACTCAGCCATGAACTTTCGGTTCTCGTCGTCAAGCACGTACTCCTCGGACAGCCGCTCGTACATCCAGTCAGCCATCACGCCCGCCGTCGCGTCGTAGCCGAACAGATAGTCGACGGTCGCGGCCATCTCGAACGCACCCTTGTAGCCGTGCCGCTGCATCGCGGTGATCCAGCGAGGATTGACGACACGGGCCCGGAACACCCGGGTGGTCTCCTCCGACAGCGTGCGGGTGCGCACCGCGTCGGGCCGGGTGTTGTCGCCGATGTAGGCGGCCGGCGCCTGCCCCGTGAGCGCCCGGACCGTAGCGACCATGCCGCCGTGGTACTGGAAGTAGTCATCCGAATCGGCGATGTCGTGTTCACGGGTGTCGGTGTTCTTGGCGGCCACCGCGATTCGGCGGTACTGCCGGCTCATGTCGTCGGCCGCGGGCGCGCCGTCGAGACCGCGGCCGTAGGCGAAGCCACCCCACGCGGTGTACACCTGCGCCAGGTCGGCATCGTCGCGCCAGTTGCGGCTGTCGATCAGCTGCAGCAGGCCAGCGCCGTAGGTTCCCGGCTTGGAGCCGAAAATTCTTGTGGTGGAACGACGTTGATCACCGTGCTCGGCGACGTCGGCCTGCGCGTGGGCGCGGACGAAGTTGTCCTCGGCGGGCTCGTCAAGGCTCGCGGCCAGTTGCACGGCGTCGTCGAGCATCGTGACCACATGCGGGAAGGCGTCGCGGAAGAAACCGGAGATGCGCACGGTGACGTCGATGCGAGGACGGCCGAGCTCGGCCAGCGGGATCGGTTCCAGGCTCACCACCCGTCGCGACGCGTCATCCCAGATGGGCTGAACGCCCAGCAGCGCAAGCACTTCGGCGATGTCGTCCCCGGCGGTGCGCATCGCTGACGTGCCCCACACAGACAGCCCGACCGAACGCGGCCAGCTGCCGTAGTCCTGGCGGTATCGGTCCAGCAGCGAATCCGCCATCGCCACACCGGTTTCCCACGCCAATCGCGAGGGCACCGCCTTGGGGTCGACGGAATAGAAGTTGCGCCCGGTGGGCAGCACATTGACCAGGCCTCGCAGTGGCGAACCCGAAGGGCCTGCTTCGATGAACCGGCCCTCGAGCGCCCGTAGGATCTGCGCGATCTCGCTCGCGGTGCCGGCCAGTCGCGGCACCACCTCGGTGGCCGCGAACCGCAGGATAC
The DNA here is from genome assembly GCA_963715885.1 of uncultured Actinomycetota bacterium. Taxonomy (GTDB): domain Bacteria; phylum Actinomycetota; class Actinomycetes; order Mycobacteriales; family Mycobacteriaceae; genus Mycobacterium. The sequence goes on along the minus strand of CAVQSK010000013.1, from coordinate 35,485 downwards.
GGGCGACATCGGCGTTATCCGTGAGGCCGTCGACGGCATCAGCGTTCCATCCGGTGTCCTGTAGCGCGGCAACCAGTTCGCGGGCGCTGGCCTCGGCGGCGTCGACGGCGGCGCGGTCATCGTTGCCGTCCTCGGCCAAGCCGAGCGCCTGCCGCAGACCCGGAACGGTCTGGTCGCCGCCGAACAGCTGGCGCGCCCGCAGGATGGCCAGGACCAGGTCGGTTTCGGCCTCGCCCGTGGGCTTTTGGCCCAGAACGTGCAGCCCGTCGCGGATCTGGGCGTCCTTGATCTCGCACAGCCACCCGTCCACGTGCAGCAGCATGTCGCCGAACGAGTCGTCCTCGGGCCGTTCGTCCAGACCCAGGTCATGGTCCATCTTGGCCGCACGCATCAGCGTCCAGATCTGCTGGCGGATGGCAGGCAGCTTGCCCGGGTCGAGCGCGGCGATGGTGGCATGCTCGTCGAGCAGCTGCTCCAGTCTTGCGATGTCGCCGTAGGTTTCGGCACGGGCCATCGGCGGGATGAGGTGGTCGACCAGCGTGGCGTGCGCGCGGCGTTTGGCCTGCGTGCCCTCCCCCGGGTCGTTGACCAGGAACGGGTAGATCAGCGGCAAATTGCCCAGTGCAGCATCGGCGCCGCACGCCGCCGACATGCCGAGCGTCTTGCCCGGCAACCACTCCAGGTTGCCGTGTTTGCCGAGGTGCACCACGGCGTCCGCGCCGAACTCGGCGTCGATCCAGTGGTAGGCAGCCAGATAGTGATGGCTCGGCGGCAGATCGGGATCGTGATAGATGGCGACGGGATTCTCACCGAAACCCCGTGGCGGCTGCACGATCAGCACGATGTTGGCGGCCTGCAGGGCGGCGATCACGATCTCACCGTCGGCGTCTTGGCTACGGTCGACGAACAACTCGCCCGGCGGCGGGCCCCAATGCTTGACGACAGCGTCGGTCAACTTGGCCGGCAGGGTCGTGAACCAGTCGCGATAGTCCTTGGTGGACAACCGGATTGGATTGCCGGCGAGGTGTCCTTCGGTGAGCCAGTCGGGGTCTTGGCCGCCGCGCTCGATCAGCGCGTGCACCAACGCGTCGCCGTCCTCGGCGTCCACGCCTGGAATGTCGCCGATGGCGTACCCACCGTCGCGCATGGCCCGCAGCAGCGCGACGGCGCTGGCGGGCGTATCCAGGCCGACGGCGTTGCCGATGCGGGCATGCTTGGTGGGGTACGCGGAGAACACCACGGCCACCCGTTTTTCCGCGGCGGCTATCGCCCGCAGCCGGGCATGCCGCACTGCCAGTCCCGCGACGCGGGCGCAGCGCTCCGGATCAGCGACGTAGGAGATCAGCCCTTCGTCGTCAATCTCCTTGAACGAGAACGGAACCGTGATGATCCGGCCGTCGAACTCCGGGACCGCGACCTGGGTGGCGACATCGAGCGGAGACATGCCGTCGTCGTTGTCTTGCCATTGCGCCCGTGAACTGGTCAGGCACAGTCCCTGCAGGATCGGAAGGTCCAGGGCGGCAAGATGCGCGACGTTCCAGGCGTCGTCGTTGCCACCGGCGGTGACGGTGGCCGGGGTCACTCCGCCGGCGGCCAGCACGGTCGTGATCATTGCGTCGGCGGTGGACAGCACGTCCAGCAGCTCTGCGTCGGCGGTGCGCAGCGACGCACAGAACGCCGGCAGCGCCCGCCCTCCGGCGTCCTCGATCGCCCGGCACAGCGCCTCGACATACGCGGTGTTGCCCGCCAGGTGCTGTGCGCGGTAGTACAGCACGGCAATCGTCGGGCCGTCCTCATTTGTCGACGCCCGCTCGAGGACACCCCAGCTCGGTGTGATCGCCGGCGGCGCGAAACCGAAGCCGGTCATCAGCAACGTGTCGCAAAGAAAAGAGTGCAGGTTCGCAAGATTTTCTATGCCGCCCTGAGCCAAATAGATGTGGGACTGCAGCGCGACGCCCGCCGGCGTCGTCGAATGGCCCATCAGCTCGGCGTCCGGTGACTGCTCACCGCTGACCACCACGGTCGGCACACCACCACCGACGACCGTGTCGATGCCGTCCTGCCAGGCCCGGTAACCGCCAAGGATGCGAATAACGGCGATCGCGGAGTCGGCCAGCAGCTCCTCGAGCTCGCCGTCGACCAGCCGAGACGGGTTCGCCCACCGGTAGCCCGACCCGCTTGCGCGGGCCGTGATCAGGTCGGTGTCGGACGTTGACAGAAGCAGGACGGTCGGTTCTGGCACCCACCATTACTACCGCACGCGTACTACCGCACGCGCGATGCGGTGTGCGGACTAGCGTGGGACGGGTGAGCGCGACCTTCGCGGCGGGCACACCCCATCCGTCGCTACGCAGCGTGGTGCTTCGCTATGAGGGTTACGAGGAGCGAGCTGCCGGACCCGTCACGTTTCGCGAGTTGCCCTGCACATTCGTGCCGGTGATCATCGACCTCGACGCAGGGTGGACGGTGGCGCACCGCCAGCACACCGCGCCGTTGCAACTCGGGTCCTTCGTCGCCGGCGTCACCGACGGCCCGGTGCTGGTGCGACATGACGGGTCAGCGCGCTGCCTGCAGGTCGACCTGACATCCCTGGGTGCTCGGCGACTGGTCGGGCTGCCCATGAGCGAGCTGGCCAACCAGTCGGTGCCGATCGACGACGTGCTCGGTCGGTTCGGGCGCGACCTCGTGCAGCGCGTTGGCGAGGCACCCGATTGGCCGACGCGATTCGCGTTGATCGACAACGCTTTCCGGGCCCGCCTGGCCGAGGCCGCGCCCATCGATCCGGGTGTGGCGTGGTCGCTTGGCCGCATCGTTTCCAGCGGCGGCACGGCGGTGATCGGCGATTTGGCAGATGAATTGGGCTGGAGTCATCGGCGGCTGATCGCTCGCTATCGCGACACCGTCGGACTGCCGCCCAAGCTGGTGGCACGGATTGTGCGCTTCGAGCGACTCACCGCGCACCTGACGACGGACCCGGTGATCGACTGGGCCGCCGCGGCCACCGCGTGCGGCTATTTCGACCAGGCCCACCTGGCCCGTGAAGTCCGCGAACTGGCAGGCATCACGCCAACCGAGTTGCGCGCGACCACCGTAAATTCCGTCCAAGACGAGGCGGCGCTGCCCGCCTAGCGTTGTCGACATGACCGAATCACTGACCATCAACGGAGCGGTGCCGATCGTCCCCTTCTCCAATCCCCGCGCGGCCATCGGCTGGCTCGAGAAGACCTTCGGGGCCACCGCAACCCTCGTCGTTCCTCCCGAGCCCGACCAGCCTCTAAAGCATGCCGAGGTCAAGGTCGGCACCGGCTTGGTGATGGTCGACGACGCGGACCGCACCGACAGCCCGTTCGCGCTGCCGGGGCCCGTGGTGGTCTACGTCGTGGTCGACGACCCCGACGCACTCCACGACCGTGCTGCCGCGGCGGGGGCGGAGATCATCATGGGACTGACCGACCAGGACTACGGCTCACGGGAGTTCGCCGCCCGCGATCCGCACGGCAACGTCTGGAGCTTTGGGACGTATCGTCCAAGCCTCGGCTGAGAACTTGCTCAGCCGTCGTTACCCCAGCGGCCGTGCCACGTCTGCGGATAAGGCAGACCGAGGCCTGCGGCCATGACCAGCAGGACCACGCCGAACGCGATCAGTTCGAACATCGTCGTTCCTTCCATGACATTCGGTTACTGCACACGAGTGCAGTAGTCAGAAGGTACGACCGAACCGGTCTGCAATGACCGACTTGTGTGGGACGGATCACTCCATGCCGAACTGTGGCGGCCGTCACATCCGTGAGGGGTGCGCACGCCGAAGTCGTTCGGATCGCGGCCAGCCAAATGCTTTACCGTGTCGCCGCAGACACATGAGATGGCACCGTGACTGAAAACTTTGACGTGGTGAAACTGGGCGCCAACATCGGTGCGCGCATCGACGGTGTGCGGCTCGCTGGAGACCTGGACGGCGGTACCGTCGCGGCAATCAACAGCGCGCTGCTCGAACACAAGGTCATCTTCTTCCGCGACCAGCACGATCTGACCGACGAGGGCCAACTCGCGTTCGCAGGTAAGTTGGGCACGCCGACGGCCGCGCACCCAACGCTGTCTCGCGGCGCTTCGGTGCTGCCGATCGACTCGCGCTACGACAAGGCCAACAGCTGGCACACCGACGTCACATTCGTCGACCGTGTCCCGAAAGCGTCGCTGCTGCGGGCGGTTACGTTGCCCGCCTACGGCGGCACCACCACGTGGGCGTCGACTGAGGCGGCGTATGAGCAGTTGCCGGCGCCCCTGCGCGCACTCACCGAGAACCTGTGGGCCGTGCACACCAACACCTACGACTACGCCTCCGGCTATGACGGCCGCAATGAGCTGCTGGCCGACACCGTGCGTGAGTATCGCGAGGAGTTCGTGTCCGACTACTACGAGACCGAACATCCGGTGGTGCGGTTGCATCCCGAAACCGGTAAGCGCGTGCCGCTTCTGGGGCATTTCGTCAAGCAATTCGTCGGCCTGGGTTCGACCGAGTCCGCAACGCTGTTCGGTCTGCTACAGTCCCGGATCACCAAGCTGGAGAACACCATTCGCTGGAGCTGGCAGCCCGGCGATCTCGCCATCTGGGATAACCGGGCCACTCAGCACTACGCCGTCGCCGACTACGACGACCAGTACCGCCGGCTCAACCGCGTCACCCTGGCGGGCGACGTCCCGGTCGACGTATACGGCCAGCACAGCCGCGTCATCGTCGGCGACGCCTCGCAGTATTCGGACGTGGTCACGCCCGTGCCGCTTGCGAGCTGATTACAGCCTGTCCATCTCGCGCGTCATCAGCGAGTTCTCCAGCCAAACGTGCCGCTTGGGGTAAACCGGTCGCGCAGGCGGCTTGGCTGCGCTCGCCAGCCAGCCCGCGACCGCGTGGACCGCGTCGCTGAAGCGACGGGTCTTCGTCGGTTGGGGCAGCGCCACGGCAGCCGCGGTGCTGAACAGCACCTGCTGTTCGGTGACCAGCGCCTGGCCCTCCGCCGACGTCGCAGTAACCGCGGTCGCCGATGGCCCGGAATCCGGCGTCTCAAATGTTGTTGCGATTTCGGTCATTTCAACTACTCCGCCCTCTGTAGTTTTGGTGCCCGGGCCAGCCGAGCCCTCATGACAGAAAAATTACGGTCGCCGGGTAAAGAACTCACGCGTAAGCCACTACCTGCTTATCTGGCTAATACCAGCAGGGATACTCAGTCCCGCGGCCTGGTACTCATGTGGCGCCACGCCACCCCGGCTGACGTGGGATTTCCGTCGACGCCGTCGCGAGAAGAAGTAGCGGTGGCCGGTCACTGAGGCCGGATCCTGCTACTCTAGCAACGGATCCCGACCCCGGACGGCGACGACGGCGCTCACAGTCGGTGCATCTCCCGTGCCATCCGCGAACTCTCGAGGTAGTCGTTGCGCGCCGGGTAGTGGCGCCGCTCTCGCGGTTCGGCCGTCGACGAGGTGAACATCGCCCGCAGGGCGGCGCCGATGATCGCGGTCCACCGTCGCCTCGCGGGCTGCAACGGCACCGCCGCGGCGGTGGCGAACAACACCTCTTGTTCGGTGATCAACACGGGCGTGCGGATGGTCAGCGGTTCAGCGCTTTCGTCAATGACATCCGGCGACTCGCCGAATGGCACCCGTAGTTCAGACATTTCGCTTCTCCCCTTGCGCTTTTCAACTTTGCGGCCGGTGATCGCGGCCACTGGATGGGAGAAACTTACGGTCGGCAGTTATCAATCACATGCGTGGCCAACTACCTGACTTCGCTGGCGAACTCCCCCAAATCTGCGCCACCAGGCAAACATCACTTACGTTGCAGTCAATTCGTGGCGTCGCCCGCACCACCGCTGAACTGGGCGGGCGGCGTGACTAGGTAGCGAAAATCGCCTACCCCGGGAATGGCGCACAACCGATACCGCCAAACGCGTTCAGCAACTTGGCCGTACCGTGATCTGATGGCCAGGACCCGCGACCAGGACGCCTGCCCGGGGGCGCTGCAGGTGCATCAAGCGGCCGATGGCGCGTTGGCGCGGGTACGCCTGCCGGGCGGGATGATCACCCCGCGTCAGCTGGAGGCACTGGCACACGCGGCGAAGCAGTGGGGCTCGCCGGCGATGGAACTCACGTCGCGCGGCAACATCCAAATCCGTGGGCTCACCGATACCGCGAAGATCGCCGAGGTGGTCGCCGACGTGGGCCTTCTGCCGTCCGAGACCCATGAGCGGGTCCGCAACATCGTCGCGTCACCGTTATCGGGTCGAGCGGACGGAAAGGCCGATATCCGCGCGATGGTCACCGAATTGGACCGCGCGATCCAGGCCGAACCCGACCTGGCCGGACTGCCTGGCCGGTTCTTGTTCGGCATCGACGACGGCCGCGCGGACATCTCGGGGCTGGGCGCCGATGTCGGCGTCCACGTCGTCGGCGAGTCGACCGCGCTGCTGCTCGCGGGCCGCGACACGGGTATCCGACTCGCGATGTCCGAAGCAGTGCCGACGCTGGCGCGGATCGCGGCTCGATTTGCGGGTAGCCGCGGAACGGCCTGGCGGATAGCAGAACTCGACGATGCCCGGCATCTGCTGGGTGCCCTCAGCCGGACGGCAGAACCCGGTGCGACGTGGCCGCCGGTGACCCGGCCGCCGGTGGGCTGGCTCCAGCAGCATGACGGCCGCGTGACGCTGGGCGCCGCCGCTCCGCTGGGTGTGTTGCAGTCCCGCGTCGCGGAGCACCTTGCCGCGATCAATGCGCCGATGGTCATTACGCCGTGGCGCTCTGTGCTCGTCTTCGACCTCGTCGAAGAAGTCGCCGACGTGGCCTTAAGGGTCTTGGCGCCCTTGGGGTTGGTCTTCGACGAGCACTCACCGTGGCTGTCCGTCAGCGCGTGCACGGGCAGCCCCGGCTGTGAGCACTCGGCGGCCGACGTTCGGGCGGACGCCGCGGCGGCGGTTGACGAGCCGGCCAGCGGTCATCGCCACTTCGTCGGGTGCGAACGGGCCTGCGGCAGTCCGCCTACGGGTGACGTGCTGGTGGCAACCGGAGACGGATACCGGCAGCGCAACCCACACCCGTAGGGTTAGCGGGTGCTCGATTACATCCGCGACGCCGCGGAGATCTATCGGCAGTCGTTCGCGACGATCCGCGCCGAGGCGGACCTGTCGAGGTTTCCCGAGGACGTCGCGCGCGTGGTCGTACGCCTGATCCACACCTGCGGGCAGGTCGATGTCGCCAAGCACATCGCCTACAGCGAGGACGTCGTCGCCAAGACCCATGCGGCGCTGGTCGCGGGCGCCCCGGTGTTGTGCGACTCGTCCATGGTGGCGGCCGGGATCACCAAGTCCCGGCTTCCAGCCGGCAACGAGGTGGTGTCCTTGGTCGCCGACGCCAGGGCCGCTGATATGGCGGCCCGCCTCGGCTCCACCCGTTCGGCCGCCGCAGTGGACCTGTGGGCCGATCGGCTCGGCGGCGCGGTGCTGGCCATCGGCAACGCACCGACGGCCCTGTTCCGGTTGCTCGAACTCGTCGACGACGGCGCCCCCACACCCGCGGTGGTGCTGGGCGGCCCGGTCGGCTTCGTCGGGTCGGCTCAGTCCAAACAGGAGCTGATCGACCGGCCACGCGGCATGTCGTACCTGGTGGTGCAAGGCCGCCGCGGCGGAAGCGCGATGGCGGCCGCCGCGGTGAATGCGATTGCCTGCGAAGCCGAATGAGCGCGGCACAGGGCACACTCTGGGGCGTCGGGCTGGGGCCCGGCGATCCCGAACTGGTGACGGTCAAGGCCGCCCGGGTGATCGCCGAAGCCGACGTCGTCGCCTATCACAGTGCCCGTCACGGGCACAGCATCGCGCGCGGCATCGCCGAACCGTACCTGCGCCCAGACCAGATCGAGGAGCACCTGGTCTACCCGGTGACCACCGAGGCCACGGACCATCCGGGCGGGTACGCCGGCGCGATCGAGGACTTCTACTGCGAGGCCGCCGAGCGCATCGCCGCGCACCTCGAGGCCGGTCGCAACGTCGCCCTGCTCGCGGAGGGCGATCCGCTGTTCTACAGCTCCTATATGCACATGCACACCCGGCTGACGCAGCGGTTCGACGCCGTCATCGTCCCCGGCGTGACGTCGGTCAGCGCGGCGTCGGCGGCGACCGCGACCCCGCTGGTGCAGGGCGATGAGGTGCTGACGATCCTGCCCGGCACGCTGCCCGTCGACGAGCTGAAGCGAAGGCTCGCCGACACCGACGCTGCGGTGGTGCTCAAGCTGGGCCGGTCGTATCCGGCTGTGCGGGAAGCACTTTCGTCGACTGGGCGGCTCGACGAGACGTTCTATGTGGAGCGGGCCAGTACGCCAAGACAGCGCGTGCTGCCTGCGAGCGAGGTCGACGACGCCTCCGTGCCGTACTTCTCGCTCGCGATGCTGCCGGGCGCCCCCCGGCGCGACGCGACCACCGGCAGCGTCGCAGTGGTGGGCCTGGGCCCGGGTGACACCGACTGGATCACACCACAGAGCCGCCGCGAGCTTGCCGCGGCGACCGACCTCATCGGTTACGGGCCTTACCTGGACCGCGTCGGAACCCGGGACGGTCAGCGCCGTCACCCCAGCGACAACACCGACGAACGTGCGCGGGCCCGGCTGGCCTGCACCCTGGCCGAACAGGGCCGTGCCGTTGCGGTGGTGTCCTCGGGCGACCCGGGCGTGTTCGCGATGGCCACCGCGGTGCTGGAAGAGGCCAAGCAGTGGCCGGGGGTTCAGGTGCGGGTCATCCCGGCGATGACGGCCGCGCAGGCCGTTGCCAGCCGGGTCGGCGCGCCGCTGGGACATGATTACGCCGTCATCTCCCTGTCCGACCGGCTCAAGCCTTGGGACGTGATCGCGGCGCGCCTGGACGCCGCCGCCCGCGCCGACCTGGTGCTGGCGATCTACAACCCGGCGTCGAAGACTCGTACATGGCAGGTCGGCGCGATGCGCGATGTCCTGCTGAAGCATCGCGACCCCGGCACACCGGTGGTGATCGGCCGCGACGTGTCCGGTCCGGCAGAACAGGTGAAGGTGGTCCGGCTGGCGGATCTGGACCCTGCCGAGGTTGACATGCGCTGCCTGCTCATCATCGGGTCGTCGCAGACGCAGTGGTATGACGATCGCGTCTTCACGCCACGTCGCTACCCGACCTAGGATCTGACCTCCATGCGAAGCATTCCACGCGGGCCGGCCGATGTAACGTCGGCTTGGCTCGGATCCGTCCTGAGTGCAGACGTCGCCGATGTCGACGTCACGCCGATCGGCACCGGCCAGACCGGTGCCACGTACCGGGTGTCCGCGACGTATGCGACGGATCATCACGAGTTGCCTGCCACGTTCGCGATCAAACTGCCCGCGCAGGACGACGCCGTTCGTGAGCGTGTCGCGCTCGGCTACCGCTCCGAGATTGAGTTCTACACCGATGTCGCGGACCGGGTGCAGATCCCCGTTCCCCACTGCTTCCACAGTGACATCACCGACGACGGAGGCGATTTCGCGCTGCTGCTCGCCGACATGGCACCTGCGGTTCAGGGCGACCAGATCGCAGGTTGCAGTGCGCAGGAGGCCCGCCTGGCGGTCGACGCCCTGGCAGGATTGCACGGCCCCAGCTGGTGCGATCCGCAGTGGCTGGAGCTGTCAGCCATCTCGATGCCCAAACCGGGCGACGAAGCCGCGGCGAAGGGACTCGGTGACATCTCCCGGATGGCCGCCGACATCGTGATCGAAAGGCTCGGAGCCGGTATCAACGACGAAGACCGGGAAACACTGACCGCGGCAATGGAATTGGTGACACCTTGGTTGGCGGCCGAACCGAACCGGTATGCACTGATGCACGGCGACTATCGGCTGGACAACATGCTGTTCGATCCCGATCGGACTCGCGTCACGGTGGTCGACTGGCAGACAGTGGGTGTGGGACTTCCCGCCCGAGATCTCGCGTACTTCACCTCGACAAGCCTCGATCCCGATGTGCGATCGCAAGTCGAGAAGGATCTCGTCGCCGACTACCATCGGGCGCTCTCGGGCTATGGCGTAACGGATTACGACTTCGACACGTGCTGGCGCGACTACCGGCTCGGCGTTATTCAGGCGCCGCTGATCACGGCGCTGGGGCTGGCCTTCGCCTCGTCCACCGAACGCGGCGACGAGATGATCCTGACCATGCTGAGCCGCGGCTGCCGGGCGGTCCGCGAGCTCGGCGCTCTGGACCTGGTCAGCAGCTACCGATCGACCTGACCCAGGCGGCAGCGTCGTCGACGGTGCTCATCGTCCTCACTCCCGGCGGCAGCGGCGGGCGGTCGACCATCACCACCGGAATACCCAACGCGGCTGCGGCATCGAGTTTGGGTCGCGTCATCGCACCGCCGCTGTTCTTCGTCACCAGTGCGTCGATGCGGTGTGCGCGCAGCAGCGCCAGCTCGTCGTCGTAGTGGTAGGGACCCCGCGACAACAACACGTCGTGGCGCCGCGGCAAGCCTTCCTCATCCGGCGCGGTTACTGCCCGGATCAGAAACCAGCCGTCGATGTTCGCGAAGGCCGCGATGCCGGATCGCCCCGTCGTCAGGAATACTCGCGAATACCCCCGACCGGCAACGACCTTCGCCGCCTCCTCATTGGAGCTGACCACGATCGCATCACCGGGCGGCCATGGCGGGCGGGCCAGCACCAGATGGGGCACTCGCAGCTCGCCGCACACCGTTGCGGCATGCCCGGTGATCGCGGCGGCGTACGGATGCGTGGCATCCACCACAGCGTCCACGTCGGCGTCGAGCAGCCAGCGACGCATCCCGTCGATGCCGCCGAAGCCGCCGATCCGCACCTCGCCGACCGGCAGAGCCGGGTCGGGCACCCGACCGGCCAGCGAGCTGATCACGTCGACTTCGGGGTGAATTTTCGCGGCGAGGGCGCGCGCCTCCGAGGTGCCGCCCAGCAGCAGGACCCGAATCAATGCCGTTCCCGACGGGTACGTCCTGTGGAGTAAAGGTAACTGTCGGAAAAGCCTTCGGTGGCAAGCACATCGCCGACGACGATGACGGCGGTGCGGGTCACCTCGGCAGCGTGCATCTCCTCGGCGAGGTCGGCGAGACTGCATCGCACCACCGTCTGTTGCGGCCAGCTGGCGAATGCCACCACAGCACAGGGGGTTTCGGGCGCATAACCGCCGGCCAGCAACTCCGGGACTATCGCGTCGATCTGGGCGGCGGCCAGGTGCAACACCAGCGTGGAACCCGGCGCCGACAGCGTCGCAAGGTCCTCCCCGTCCGGCATGGCGGTGGACAGCGTGGCCACCCGCGTCAGTGTCACCGTCTGCGCCACCCCGGGAACGGTGAGCTCACGGCCCAGCACCGCCGCGGCGGCGGCGAAAGCCGGTACCCCGGGCACGATTTCGTAGTCGATGTCGAGGGCGTCGAGACGGCGGCTCTGCTCGGCCAGGGCGCTGTAGATCGATGGGTCGCCGGAGTGCAGCCGGGCCACGTCGAGACCCGCCGCGTGCGCGTCGGCGAGTTCGGTGATGATCTGGTCGAGCGTCAGTGGGCCGGTGTCGATCACGCGGGCATCCGGCGGACACAGCGCCAGCAAGTCGTCGGGCATGATCGAGCCGGCGTACAGGCAGACCGGGCAGCGGCTCAACAGTCGCTGCCCCCGCACGGTGATCAGATCGGCCGCTCCTGGCCCGGCCCCGATGAAGTAGACGGTCATTGCTTCGTCACCGACAACTGCGTGACAGGCAACGCGGGTCGCCAGCCGGTGAACCCGCCGACGGGCTCGCCACGGTAGTGCTGGAACCGCGCCAGCACACCCCCGACACGGGAATACCACTGGGCCAGAACGGCTTCTGATTCCGCGGTGACGGCGTTCGCAACCAACCGGCCGCCAGTGGACAGCCGTTGGTAGCACGCTTCGATCAGGCCAGGCTGGGTCAGGCCGCCACCCACGAAGACCGCCGACGGCTGCGGCGCGCCGTCAAACGAGGCCGGCGCGTCACCCTGCACACCGACGTTCACACCGAACGCCACCGCGTTGGCGGCGATCCGCTTGCGGCGTTGCTCGTCGCGTTCGAACGCCACTGCCGCGCAGCCGGATCCGCTGCGGCACCATTCGATGGCGATGCTGCCCGATCCCGCGCCGACGTCCCAGAGCACCTCGCCGGGTCGCGGCGCCAGTGCCGCCAGCGTGACCGCGCGCATCGATTGCTTGGTGATCTGCCCGTCGTGGGCGAAACCGTCGTCGGGCAGTACCTGCAGTACGCGCTCATCGGGCAGGTAGCGCACGGCCACTACGTTGAGGTCGTCGACGTCGCTGGGCGGTCGGACAGCCCACTCACGGGCGGTGGCGGTACGACGCCGCTCGCCCGGACCGCCGAGCTGCTCGAGCACCGTGATCTCGGAGTCGCCGCGTCCGGAGTCGGTCAGCAGCCGCGCGAGTGTCGCCGGGCCGGCGCCATCGCGGGACATCACCACGGCTTGGCCGCCGCGACGCACCGCGGTGTGCGGCGGCGCGGTGACCAGGCTGATCACCTCGGTGTCCTGCACCGCCCAGCCGACCCGGGAGCATGCGAGCGTCACCGACGACACATGCGGCAGCACGGCAACGCGATCAGGCCCGTACAGCCGGATGAGCGTGTTGCCGATCCCATGCAGCAGCGGGTCACCGCTGGCCACCACATGGACGTCGCCGTCGGCGCCGTCGAGCAGGGTCCGCAGCGCCGGCAGCATCGGGGACGGCCACAGCCGGCGCGGCGCGCGCACGGTGTCGTCGAGCAGCTCGAGTTGACGCCGTGACCCGTAAACCACGGTGGCCCTGGCTAATTCGGCCCGCGATGCCGGTGCGAGCCCGGCCATACCGTCCGCACCGATTCCCACGACGACGATCAACGGGGCATCCTCCGCCAGACGAACTGTGGCAACAACCTCATCCCGAAGAACACCGGCCTAAGTATCCACGGCACCCACACCGTGCGGCGGCCCTTGGCCAGCGCGTGTGCCGTCGCCGCCGCTACCTGTGCCGGCGTGCTGGAGAACGGCGCCGGCGTCATGCCCTCGGTCATCCGCCCGACGACGAAGCCGGGCCGCACCACCAGCAATCGCACGCCCGACCCGTGCAGGGAATCGGCCAGGCCGCTGCAGAAACCATCCAACCCGGCCTTGGCCGATCCATACACGTAGTTGGCACGGCGCACCCGAACCCCGGCCACTGACGAGAACGCGACTATCGATCCGCGCCCGGCCGCCCGCATGATGCCTGCCAGCACGGTGAGCAAGCTCACCTGCGCGACGAAGTCGGTGTGCACGATCGCGGCCGCATGGGCCGGATCCTTCTCCGCGAGGGCCTGGTCGCCGAGGATGCCGAACGCCAGCACCGCGGTGCCGATCGGTCCGTGCTCGGCCGCGACGGATTCGACGAGCGGGCCGTGCGACTCGAGGTCGTCGGCGTCGAATTCGCGCACGTGTACGACGGCGGCACCGGCTCCTAGCAGGGTCGAGACCTGTGCACCGAGATCGTCGGCGCGACGGGCCGCGAGCAACACGGTCGCGCCGGGGGCCAGCCTCCTGCCCAGCTCGATCCCGATTTCGCTGCGGCCGCCGAAAATCACGACGACTTCGCCCGTGTCAGCCGTGTCTTTCATGGCTGCGATTATCACCTGCGCTACGTTGGATGCCGATGGCGAAAGCAACTACCCGGCTCACCAACGACGCGCTGGCGTTTCTCACCGAACGGCACCTGGCGATGCTGACGACGCTGCGGTCGAACAATTCACCACATGTCGTGGCGGTCGGTTTTACCTTTGATCCGAAGACCCACATCGCCCGCGTCATCACCACCGGCGGATCGCAGAAGGCCGTGAACGCCGACGAACAGGGCGTCGCGGTGCTCAGCCAGGTCGACGGCGCGCGGTGGCTGTCCCTGGAGGGCAAGGCCACCGTCAACACCGACGCCGAGGCCGTGCGCGACGCCGAACTGCGTTATGCCCAGCGCTATCGCACTCCGCGGGTCAATCCGCGCCGCGTGGTGATCGAGGTCCGCGTCGAGCGGGTGCTCGGCTCCTCCGATCTGCTGGACCGCGCCGAGGATTAGGCCGAGGATTAGCCAGACGGGGCCGGGCCCGCAGGTAAGACGACCAATTCGTGCGGGCGGTTGTTGACCGGGAGCGCACCGTCGGCGGTGACGATCACGATGTCCTCGATACGGGCGCCCCATTGGCCGGGAAAGTAGATGCCCGGCTCGACCGAAAACGCCATGCCCTCTTCGAGCAGCAGGTCGTTACCGGCCACGATGTAGGGCTCCTCGTGCACCGAGAGCCCGATGCCGTGACCCGTGCGATGCACGAAGGCGTCCGCCAGACCTTCGGCGGCCAGCACGCCGCGGGCCACGGCATCCACCTGCTGCGCTGTCACCCCGGGCCGCACCGCCTCGACGGCGGCTTGCTGGGCGCGTTGCAGCACCGAGTACCGCCGGGCCACTTCGGGATCGGGCTCACCGATGCTGTAGGTGCGGGTGGAGTCGGAGTTGTAACCCGGTTCGTACGGTCCGCCGATGTCCACCACCACGACGTCGCCCGCGCGCAGTTCGCGGTCCGAGCGTTCGTGGTGCGGGTCTGCGCCGTGCGGTCCTGACCCGACAATGATGAAAGCCACCTCCGAATGCCCTTCGGCGACAATGGCTTCGGCGATGTCTGCGGCGACGTCGGCCTCGGTGCGGCCGGGAACCAGGAACTCCGGCACCCGCGCGTGCACCCGGTCGATCGCCGCGCCGGCCTTGCGAAGCGCGTCGATCTCGGCGGCGTCCTTGATCATCCGCAGCCGGCGCAGCACATAGGTGGCCAGCACCGGCACCACGCCCAGCACGTCGGCCAGCGGCAGCAGGTGCAGGGCGGGCATCGAATCGGTGACCGCCGTGGCTGCCGGGGCGCCGCCCAGCGCGTCGGCGACCAGCCGATACGGATCGTCGCCGTCGACCCAGTCCCGCACCGCCAGACCGAGTTCCGTCACCGCGGATTCCTTCAGGGAGGCCAGTTCCATGCGCGGGGCCACGACCGTCGGCTCCCCGGACGCCGGCAACACCAGCGCGGTCAGCCGCTCGAACGTCTGCGCGCGTGAGCCGACGAGGTAACGCAGGTCGTAGCCCGGCGTGATCACCAGTCCGGCCAGCCCTGCAGCCGCCGTGGCCTCCGCGGCCGCCCGGAGCCGTTGCGCATACACGTCGGTGCTGAATCGGCCCGCGGTCATGGGATTCAGGCTAATCCGGCGCCGAATAGGTAGCGACCTCGATCAAATTGCCATCCGGGTCTCGGCAGTAGTGCGACGTCATCGGGCCGAGCGCGCCGGTCCTCGTGACCGGTCCACTGGTGATGGCGACACCGCAGGCGCGCAGGTGGTCACCGATGTCGTCGGCGCTCCCCTCGGCGATGAAGCACAGGTCGAGCGAGCCAGGAGCGTCCACGAAGCCGGTCTCCCAGTTCGGTGCGCCGCTGGGTCGCACGTTGAGCTTCTGGTTTCCGAACACCAGCGCAACCCGGCCGTCACCGAAGATTTCACGTCGCGTGCCGAGCACCCGGACGTACCAGTCGACGGTGGCGCCGACATCGCGGCAGTTGAGCACCACGTGGTCAATTCGGTCAACAGCTAACGCCATGCTCTTCTCCTACGTCAGTGGTTGCGCTCAGCCGGCGGCCCACTCCTTGGCCCGCTCGAGTTCGTCGTGGCCAAACAGCGCGAGCTCCCCGGGGACCATCCAGGCGAAGGCGTGCAGCGCGTGAGCAACCCACTCCCTGTCGGACACCACGGCAATTCGCTTGAACGCCGAATGATGCTGGATCAGGGCGCCGAGACCCAGCTTCAGGTCCTCGACGAGGCCACCTGGCCCGAAGCCCTCGTAGTCCGGGGCGATGACCTCGACGATTCTGATTTCGCCGGCTTTGAGGAGTCCGTCCATGACTGGCTTGAACTCGCGAAGGTCGTCACCGCGCACGCGGCCCGACACCCGGATGCCGGCCACTCCCTCCGGCATGTCCTGCAGTATCTCGATCATCGAGCCTCCTTCGTCGCTTGGTCAGGTTACTTGCTAGGCAGGACTCAAAGTCGTTGTGGCCCAATTGTCCTTCGGATACCTGCGAATCGCCTCCGTGTGCCCTGGCAGGATGACGGCATGTCGTCTTCCCTCTTGCTCCTCGACGGCGCCAGCATGTGGTTTCGCTCCTATTTTGGAGTGCCCTCGTCGATCACCGCACCCGACGGTCGGCCGGTCAACGCGCTGCGCGGATTCCTGGACGCCCTCGCCACGGTGATCACCCGGGAGCGGCCGCGGCGCTTGGTGGTCTGCCGCGACGACGACTGGCGGCCGCAGTGGCGGGTTGACCTCATTCCGTCCTACAAGGCGCACCGGGTTGAACAGCCGCAACCGGATGGCCAGCCCGACATCGAGGAAGTGCCCGACGACCTCACGCCGCAGGTCGACATGATCATGGAGATGCTGGACGCGTTCGGCATCCCCACCGCAGGTGCGCCCGGCTTCGAGGCCGACGACGTGCTCGGCACGCTGGCCTTTCAGGAGCGCCGCGACCCGGTGGTCGTGGTCAGTGGCGACCGTGATCTGCTGCAACTGGTAAGCGACGACCCGGTCGAGGTCAGGGTGCTGTATCTGGGCCGCGGTTTGGCGAAGGCGACGAAGTTCGGCCCGGTCGAGGTGGCGGAGAACTACGGCGTGCCCGTCGACCGCGCCGGATCGGCCTATGCCGAATTGGCGTTGATGCGTGGCGATCCGTCGGACGGGCTGCCCGGCGTCCCGGGTGTCGGTGAGAAAACGGCGGCGACGCTGCTGGCGCAGCACGGGTCACTGGAGCAGATCCTGGCCGCCGCCCACGACCCGAAATCGAAGATGTCCAAGGCGTATCGGAACAAGCTGCTGGCGGCCACCGACTATATCGAGGCGGCCGGCCCGGTCGTGCAGGTAGCCACCGACGCGCCGGTCACGCTGTCCACGCCCTCGGACACGCTGCCGTTGGCGGCAGAGCATCCGCGCAAGGTGGCCAAGCTGGCCGAAGCCTACGGTGTCACGTCCTCGATCGGACGGCTGCAAAAGGCGCTCGACGGCCTGCCCGGCTAGCTCCGCTATTTCGGCCGGCCGACCTCATAGGTGCCGTCGTCGTCCTGGAACGTCACCGTCACCTGGCGCTTGGTGCCGTCGATGCTGACCTCGCAGTTGAAGGTGTCACCCTTCTTGACCGTCGGGCTCTGGCCGTCGTTGCACTTGACGTCCTTGACGTTCTTGGCGCCGTAGCCGTTGGCCTCGTCGGTCAGGATCTGCTGCACCCCGGTCTGCGCGGCGCCGACGTCGAGCTTGGTGGTGACGAAGAAGCCCGGCTTCCAGAAGCCGAGCACCAGCACGATGGCGACGATGATTGCGGCCAGCAGCCCGACGACGCCGCCGATGACCGCCAGCGAGCGCTTGGAACCCTCTTCGGAGGGCGGCGCGCCGTACTGCCCATACTGACCTGGCTGCCCGTACTGCCCTGGCTGCTGGCCGTATTGACCGGGCTGTTGGCCGTATTGCGTGCTCGGCTGCCCGTACTGCTGGCCGTACTGACCGGGCTGTTGTCCGTACTGACCGGGCGGGTACGCCGACGGGCCGTACTCGGTGGGCTGCTGACCGAACTGCTCGGTCGGCGGGTATTGCTGCGGCGGCTGGTAGGCCGGCTGCGACGGCTGCTGGTATTGCGGGTACTGCTGCTGTTGCGGGTCGTAGGCCGGGGGCTGCTGCCACGTCGGCGCGGCGTTGGTCGGCTGATCGGCCGCGGGGGTGGGCGGCTGCCACGGCTGGTTGGCCGACGGCTCGCTCGACGGCTGGTCCTGGCCGGGCTCCGGCTGCTGACCGGGCCACGGTTGCGTCGGATCAGATCCTTGCGGTCCGCTCATCTCTCTCCTTGGTCGAGGTGTGCTGGCAACACACTACCCCGCATCAACAGCGACGACGCCGCGTCGGATGTCGTTGATTGCGCGTTTCGCCGTGGCTCGCAACGCCGGCGTCGGCGCAGCATTGCGAACCTGGTCGAGTAGGTCAAGAACTTGCCGGCACCACCGCACGAAATCGCCTGCTGACAACGGTGACCCGGTGCCGGCCGCGTCGGATGCCGCCAGCGCACTGGTCAGGTCACCGGTGGCGGCCCAGCGATAGATGGCGGGCACGAACCCGTCGTCGGGCTCGCGGCTTTGAGTAATGCGGTGTCGCTGCTCGTCAGCCCGCAGCTCGGTCCAGTTTCTGCGGGTTTGGTTCAGCGCGCGCCGCAGCGTGCCCGTCGGCACGGCGACACCCTCTGGCGCGCCCGGCGTGTCGCCTCGAGACTCGTAGAGGACGGTCGACAACACCGCCGCCAGCTCCGCCGCGTCCAGGCCCTGCCATGTGCCGGCGCGCAGGCATTCGGCGACCAACAGGTCACTCTCGCTGTAGATCCGGGCCAGCAGCCGGCCGTCGTCGGTGACGTTGGGGCCACCGTCACCGCCCTCAACGAACCCACGTTCGGTGAGCAGCAGAACGATTCGATCAAAAGTGCGCGCCAGTGAGTTCGTCGCCGCGGCGACCTTCTGCCGGATCTGCTCGTTGTCTCGTTCGATCCGCAGGTGCCGCTCGGCGAGTCGGGCCTTCGCTTCGCGGTCGGGCAGATGGTGAGCGGGGTGGCGTCGCAATTGCTCACGCAGCGTGGCTAATTCGGGGTCGACGTCGGGCTCCTTGGGCGGGCCGCTGCGCTTGCCCTTCGCCGACGGCACGTCCAGACCGGACGCCGCCGATCGCAATCCCGACGCGAGATCGCGCCGCACGCGCGGGTTGCGGTGTTCGACCCGCTTGGGCAGTTGCATCGACCCGATCGGTGCCGACGCGCCCGAGTAGTCGGCCGACGAAATACGGCCCGCCCAACGGTTCTCGGTCAGCACCAACGGTCGCGGATCGTCGCTGTCGCGAGCCGGATCCAGGACCACGGCCAGCCCGCCGCGGCGGCCGTGCGTGATGTTGATGATGTCGCCGCGGCGCAGCGAGGCCAGCGCGTCGTTGGTGGCCTTGCGCCGTTGCAGTCGCGACGCCCGTGACTGGGCCCGCTCGCGTTCGGAGATCTGCAGCCGCAACCGGACGTAGTCGAGGATCGGTGGCTCCGCTGTCTGCTCTTCGCGCGAGCGCTCATCACCACGGCCACCGAGTTCGGCGGCCATCTCGTCGAGCATCCGCTCGCCGCGCTCGATCCCGCGCACCAGCCCCACCACCGACCGGTCCGCCTGGTACTGCGCGAACGAGCTTTCCAGCAGTTTGTGGGCCTGGGTCGGACCCATCTGGTGCACCAGGTTGATCGTCATGTTGTACGACGGCGCAAAGGAACTGCGCAGTGGGAAGGTGCGGGTCGAGGCCAGACCGGCGACCTCGGCGGGTTCGACATCCGGGTGCCACAACACGACCGCGTGGCCCTCGACGTCGATTCCCCGTCGCCCGGCCCGGCCCGTCAGCTGCGTGTACTCCCCCGGCGTCAACTGCACATGCTGCTCACCGTTGAACTTGACTAATCGCTCCAGCACCACCGTGCGAGCCGGCATATTGATACCCAAAGCCAATGTCTCCGTAGCGAATACCGCTTTGACAAGGCCGGCGGTGAACAGTTCTTCGACGGTGTGGCGGAAGATCGGCAGCATTCCGGCGTGGTGCGCGGCCAGCCCGCGCAGCAGTCCTTCCCGCCATGCGTGATAGTCCAGCACGATCAGGTCGGCTTCATTCAGGTCGGCGGTCCTACGGTCGATCACCTCGGCGATGCGATCTCGTTCCTCGTCGGTGGTGAGCCGCAGCGACGAGCGCAGGCATTGCTTGACCGCGGCGTCGCAGCCGGCGCGGGAGAACACGAAAGTGATCGCGGGCAACAGCCCCTCGTGGTCGAGCACGCTGATCACGTCGGGCCGACTCGGCGGCCGATAGATGGTTGGGCGGCCCCGACCCGGCCGGCCCCGGCCTCGCGGCTGCCAGTCGGCCAGCCGATCGGCCTCGCGTCGATTCGCGATGTGCCGCAACAGTTCCGGGTCGACCAGCAGCTCGCGCCCGGACTTCGCCGCCCCCGACGCGCGGTAGTCGAACAGGTCGAACAACCGCTTGCCCACCAAGACGTGCTGCCACAACGGGACTGGACGGTGTTCGTCGACGACCACGGTGGTGTCGCCGCGCACGGTCTGGATCCAGCCGCCGAACTCCTCGGCGTTGCTCACCGTCGCCGACAAGCTCACCAGCCGCACCTCATCAGGCAGATGCAGAATGACTTCCTCCCACACCGCACCACGCATCCGGTCGGCCAAGAAGTGCACCTCGTCCATGACGACGTAGGAAAGGCCGTGCAGTGCAGACGAATTCGCATAGAGCATGTTGCGCAGCACTTCGGTCGTCATCACCACGATGTCGGCACCGCCGTTGATGGACTGATCCCCGGTCAACAGACCGATCTTCTCTGGACCGTACCGTTGCACCAGGTCGTTGTGCTTCTGATTGCTCAGCGCCTTGATCGGAGTCGTGTAGAAACACTTTCCGCCCGCGGCCAAGGCGAGGTGAACGGCGAACTCGCCGACGACGGTCTTGCCGGCGCCGGTCGGTGCACACACCAACACACCGTGCCCGTTCTGCAAGGCCTGGCAGGCGCGCCGCTGAAAGTCGTCCAACTGGAACGGCAGCTGCGCGGTGAACCCGGCCAGCTCACCGCTAAGTGGCGTCGTCATCAACTACGAACCGGGCCGGCGTTGGCACGGCGGTCGGCGGTTCGATCGCCTCGACGCCCCCGATCGGTGCGGCCTCTTCGTCGGGTACCTCATCGGCCTCACGGCGCGCCTTGCGCCTGTCGTGAATGCGGGCGATCTGGATCGCGAGCTCCAGCAGCACGGTCAGCGCCAGCGCCAATGCCAGCATCGAGAAGGGATCGGAGCCGGGCGTCGCGAAGGCGGCAAATATGAACAGCCCGAAGATCAGGCCACGCCGCCACGCCTTCAGCCGCTCGTAGGTGAGTATCCCAACCAGGTTGAGCATGATGATCAGCAGCGGGAACTCGAAGCTGATCCCGAACACCAGCAGCAGGTTGATCAGGAACCCGAAGTACTGGTCGCCGGACAGTGCGGTGACCTGAACGTCGCTGCCGACGGTCAGCAGGAAACCCAGCGCCTTCGCCAGCACCACGTAGGCCAGCACCGCGCCGGTGACGAAGAGCACCGCTCCAACGCCGACGAAGGCCATCGCGAAGCGGCGTTCCTTGCGGTACAGGCCGGGTGTGATGAACGCCCACAGTTGATATAGCCACACCGGGCAGGCCAGCACTATGCCCGCGGTCAGGCCGACCTTGAGGCGCAGCATGAACTGGTCGAACGGGGAGGTCGCGAGCAGCCGGCAGGCCCCGTCGGAGGTGATGTCGGCGCGCGCGGAAGCCGGCAGGGAGCAGTACGGGCCCCGAAGCCATTCGCCGAGGCTGTGCAGGCCGAACACACCATGGCTGTACCACAGGAACCCCCCGATCGTGGTGACCACAATGGCCCCAACGGCGATCAGCAGCCGCGTCCGCAACTCGTGCAGGTGCTCGACCAGAGACATGGTGCCGTCGGGGTTGGCCCGCGAGCGACGGCGGCGAGGATCGAGCTTCTTGAGTAGTCCGGGGGTGCGCACGGGAGTTGCCTATTGGCCGGCTAGGGACAGAGCCCAACGACGCGGCATCACGCCGCCGTCCACGGGTCGACGTGGATCAGGCTGGGTGTTTGTCCGATGGCTGCTCGGTGGTCGGAGCCGCCTCGGCGGCGATATCGGATCGAGTGGCCGGGGGCGGGGCGGGGGTTTCCGCGCGTTCCGAGGCGATCGGAGTGACGGGTGGCGCCGTGGCTTCCGGCTTCGAGTCGGACTGCATCTCCTTGATCTCGGACTTGAAGATCCGCATCGACTTACCCAGCGAGCGCGCCGCGTCCGGGAGCTTCTTGGCACCGAAGAGCAGCACGAACACGGCGATTACGATTACCCAATGCCAGGGTTGTAGACCGCCCAATTTGGTCACCTCCGTAAGTCTTCGCCGAGTCTACCTTCCGGAGCTGTCGGCACCGACCTCGTAGGCGCGAAGCGCCGCCGCGGCCGATTCCCTTACCCGCCCGGCCAGCGCCTCCGGGTCGAGCACGCGCACCGCCGAGCCGAAGCCCAGCACGAACCGCGACATCCACTCGTCGGACGCGTAAGTCATCTCCGCCTCACACGTGCCGTCGGGCAACTCGCGGGTGACCCGCAGCGGGTAGTAGTCGAACATCCAGGACGCGGACCGATCGATCAGCAGCTTCGCCGACGGCAACGAGGGGTCGGCATCGAACAGCGAGGTGTCGGGTCCCGCCTCGACCGCGGGCCGTGGCGGCGCCGACGGCTCATCCAGGACCTTCGCGTCGACGATGCGGTCGAACCGGAACAGCCGCACACTCTCGGCCGAACGGCACCACGCCTCCAGGTAGCTGTGGTCGGCGACCAGCACCACCCTGATCGGGTCGGCCACCCGGCTGGACAACATGTCGTGGGAGGCCGAATAGTACTCGATCGCCAGCGCGCGGCCGTCACGCACGGCGACGCGCACCGCCGCGGCCGCCTCGCTCTCCATAGGGGCGGGCTCGTCAACCGCCGCCTTGGCTCCATGACTCAGCGTGCCGGCGGCCGATTCGATCTTCGCGATCGCGCTGCGCGCGGCCTCGGGGTCGACCATGCCGGGCACGTCGGCCAGGGCCCGCAACGCCACCAGCACTCCGGTCGCTTCGGGCGACGTCAGCCGCAGCGGATGGTCGATGCCCGCGGTGAACGTGACTTCGATGGTGTCGCCGGAGAATTCGAAGTCGATCAGGTCACCGGGCCCGTAGCCGGGCAGTCCGCACATCCACAGCTGGTTGAGGTCGTCACGAAGCTGCTTGACGCGTAACGCCCAGATCCGACGCGGCCTCGGCATAGGTGATCTTCGGGTTGGCCTGAAAGTACGGAATCATGTTGAGCAGACGTACCAACCGGGTTGACACGGCGGTCATGCGCGATCCGCCTTCGCTACTCGCTCGCAAGTCATGCTGTCACCTCGTCCGCCTGTCCGGCCTGCGCGCGCAGCCGCGCCAGCACGTCGTCGCGCAGCGATTGCGGCTCAAGGGCCACGGCATCCGCGCCATAGCTGGCGATCTCGCGAGCCAGCCGGTCGGTCATGCCGAGTTCGACGGTGATCACGTCGCCGGCGCGGCCACCCAGCGTCCGCGCGCCCACGACGGTTGCCTGCCTGCGCAGCGCGGTTGCGTGCCCGTCGGCGACCCACACCCGGGCCTGTGTGCCCGTCGGGGGGTCGCTGACCACGCGCGCCACGATTTCGCGCAAGTTCACGTCGTCGGGTTTGGCGACCGCACCCGGCGGGCCGATGGCGGTGACCTCTGCCCCGATGCGCGACAGCCGGAAGGTTCGCGTGGCGTCGCGGTCTCGGTCGTGTCCAACCAGATACCACCGGCCGCGATCAGTGACGACGCCCCACGGTTCCACCGTGCGGGTGATGTACGGCTCGCTGCGGGACGGACGGTGCGGGAACTGCACGGTCTGCCCAGAATCAATGGCGGACAACAGAATTCCGAGCACCTCCTCCGAGCCGCGAAGGCCGGGCAGCGTAGCCGTCGACGTGATCGCGACACCAGCGTCGGGCGCGTCGACATCGACCCCTGCCGCCCGCAGCTTGAGCAGCGCACCCTGCGTGGCGGTGATGAGCTCCGGCGATTCCCACAGCTGCGTCGCCACCGCCACCGCCGCCGCCTCGTCGGCGGTCAGCTCCACCGCGGGCAGCGCGTACGCCTCGCGGTTGATGCGGTAGCCCTCGGTCGGGTCGAACTGCGAGACGCGGCCGGTCTCCAGCGGGATACCCAGGTCGCGCAGTTCGTTCTTGTCGCGCTCGAACATCCGCGAGAACGCCTCGTCGCTCGGGCTGTCGGAGTACCCGTAGACGGTTTCACGGATCCGCTCGGCGGTGATGAACGTGCGGGTGGACAGGAGCGCGATGACAAGATTCATCAACCGCTCGACTTTGGAAATCCCCACGGGAACACAGCTTAGGGCGTCACCGACATAGCGCCGACCGTGTGGCCTATGGACGAAAAAGGCGCAGGAATGGTGCGTAGCCCCCACACTCGGCGGGGCCGCCACTCCACTGTCCCTACATGCTGGCGATCAGCCGCTTTACCCGCTCGTCGACCGACCGGAACGGGTCCTTGCACAGCACGGTGCGCTGGGCCTGGTCGTTCAGCTTCAGGTGCACCCAGTCGACGGTGAAGTCGCGCCCGGCTTCCTGTGCGGCGCTGATGAACTCGCCGCGCAGCTTGGCCCGGGTGGTCTGCGGCGGGGTGTTGACCGCGGCCTCGATGTCCTCGTCAGTGGTGATCCGCGAGGCGAGACCCTTGCGTTGCAGCAGGTCGAACACCCCGCGGCCACGCTTGATGTCGTGGTAGGCCAGGTCCAGCTGGCTGATCTTCGGGTCGGAGAGCTCCATGCTGTATCGGTCCTGATAACGCTGGAACAGCTTGCGCTTGATCACCCAGTCGATCTCGGTGTCGACCTTGGCGAAGTCCTGGCTCTCGACGGCGTCGAGCTGACGGCCCCACAGGTCGACGACCTGTTCGATCTGCGAGTTCGGTTCGCGGGTCTGCAGATACTCGACCGCGCGGGCGTAGTACTCGCGCTGAATGTCCAGCGCACTGGCCTGCCGGCCGCCGGCCAACCGGACCGGGCGCCGACCGGTCAGGTCGTGGCTGACCTCTCGGATGGCCCGGATCGGGTTGTCCAGTGAGAAGTCGCGGAACGCCACGCCGGCCTCGATCATCTCCAGCACCAGCGACGCGGTGCCCACCTTGAGCATGGTGGTGGATTCGCACATGTTGGAGTCGCCGACGATGACGTGCAGGCGGCGGTACTTCTCGGCGTCAGCGTGCGGCTCGTCTCGGGTGTTGATGATCGGGCGGCTACGGGTGGTCGCCGACGAGACGCCCTCCCAGATGTGCTCGGCACGCTGGGACAGGCAGAACGTTGCCGCCTTCGGGGTCTGCAGCACCTTTCCGGCGCCGCAGATGAGCTGACGGGTCACCAGGAACGGCAGCAGCACATCGGAGATCCGGGAGAACTCGCCGGCGCGCACGATCAGATAGTTCTCGTGGCAGCCGTAGGAGTTTCCCGCCGAGTCGGTGTTGTTCTTGAACAGATAGATGTCGCCGCCGATGCCCTCGTCGGCCAGCCGCTGCTCGGCGTCGATCAGCAGGTCTTCCAGGACGCGCTCGCCGGCGCGGTCGTGGGTGACCAACTGGGTCAGGCTGTCGCATTCGGCCGTCGCGTACTCGGGGTGCGAGCCCACGTCGAGGTACAACCGCGCGCCGTTGCGCAGGAAAACATTCGAACTGCGGCCCCACGACACCACCCGCCGAAATAAGTAGCGGGCAACCTCGTCGGGGCTCAGCCGGCGATGGCCGTGGAACGTGCAGGTGACACCGAATTCGGTCTCGATGCCCATGATTCGTCGCTGCACGTCATCGAGACTACTGGCTGCCGGGCGAGCACGACGCGCAAGCCGCGCCGAGGACCGATCGAGGCCCTACGATTCGATCGTGACCGAGCGGGTCGAGGTGGCCGGCCAAGGCGAGCGCGAGGTGTCCCCCTGGCAGGCGATTGGAATCTTCCTGCTGCTGACAATCTGCCTGACCGGAATCTTCTGGGGGCTGATCATCGCAACCCAGACGGTCACCGCCGCATACATCTTCGGCGGGATGTGGATGCCCGCGGTCAGCGCCCTGCTCACCTGCCGAATTCTGCGGCGACCGTTCGGCACACTCGGATTAGGGACGTGGAATTGGCGATACGTTCTGATCGGCTACCTCATTCCGATCGTGTACTGCCTGGTCGCCTCGCTGGCAACATGGCTGCTCGGCTTCGGCGGCGTCCCGAACAACGAGTTCGTTCGCACCACCGCTGAAACGCTCGGCCTGACCGGTACATCGGACTGGGTCGTCATTGTCTTGTTCGTGCCGTTGCAGGGCACGGTCGGCATGGTGACCGGGGTCGCCACCGCGGCAGGCGAAGAGATCGGTTGGCGTGGGTTTCTGGTGCCCGAGCTGGCCAAGGTGCTCCCGTTCACCGGCGTGGCGCTCGTCTCGGGCTTGATCTGGGCATCCTGGCACTACGCGATCACGCCAATCGTGTACCGCGACGCCGACCTGCCGGCCTGGTTCTGGTTGCTGTCGTTCACGTTCGTCGCAGTCGCGATCAGCTTCGCGCAGGCCTGGCTGCGGCTGAAGTCCGACAGCGTGTGGCCGCCCATCTTTCTGCACGCCAGCCACAACCTGTGGATGCAGTCGATCTTCTTTCCGTTGACGACCGAGAACGCGAAGACGAAGTGGGTGGCAGGTGATCTGGGATTGGCGTTTGTCGTCGTCGCCGCCGTCGTCGCGGTGGTGTTCTGGGCCAAGCGCGAAGACCTGAAAGCCTGTGGATAACTTCAGCGCGCTCACCAGCGGATCTGCCAGAGTGAGCCATGGGGGAAATCGCCGAAGTTGATCTGACACAGCTGCGCGGAGTCGCCGACCGCGTGATGGCTGCAGCGGATGCGATCGCCGAAATGCGTTGGCCGACACTCGATCCCGATGATCTACCGGGTTCGGCCGTCGGCAACATTGCCGCACCGGTGCTCGTCGCCGCCCGGCTCACCGACGTTGTCGCCAAGATGCGCGGCTGGGCCCTGGCCGCGCACATGTCGGCAGACGCCTTCGAGCGCGCCGACCGCCGCAACGGCGAGCGCTTCGGACGGTGATGTGGCCGACCCTCTCGCAGGCCCAGGCCTGGCGGCCGGCAGCGTTGCTTGAGGTAGCCGACGCCTGGGACCAGGCCGTCGACGACCTGATCGCCAGGGTCGACACCGTCGTACACAGCGTGGACTCCTGGAGCGGCGAGGCCGCTGATGCCGCCCACCAGCGCGCCGCCGTCATCGCCGCCGACGGTCAAGCGCTCGCGCGATCGCTGGTCACCGCGGCTGTCGCCGCACGCGACGGCGCCGATCAGATCGCGGCAGCGCAAGCCGACGTCCTGGCCCGAGTCGCCGCGGCCCACGGCGAGGGTTTCGTCGTTGACGAGGACGGGTCGGTGTCCGTGCGGGCCGATCCCCCGCCATTGCTGGTGGCCCTGTCGGGCGGTGATCCCGGGTTGGCCCGCGACATGCAGGTGGTGCGGGCCGCCGAGTTGAGCTCGCAGATCGTCGACGCGCTAGAGCGCTTGGGCGCCGCCGATGCCGACGCCGCTCACGACATCGCGGAGGCCTTCACGTCGTCGTCACCGGGTGCGGGTGCTGCACCAACGGTGCCTGCGGCCGCCTGGCCGGCGATGAACCAGGACAGCATCGCCGATCAGATCGCCGCGATGACGCCGGACCAGCGGGTGCGACTCGTCGCGGAGTTTCCGCGGCAGGTCGGCAACACCGACGGCGTGCCGTGGGACATGCGCGTCGCCGCGAACCGGATCAACCTCGCGCAGGCAATCATCGATACAGACGATCCAATACGCGTCGCGCTGTACCGGAGCCTGCTGGGCGAGGTCGACGATCCAGCCGGCGGCCGGCAGCGGGTCGACCGGCAGATCCTTGCCTTCGACCCCGTCCGGTCATCACTGGTGGAACTGAACGGGAATTTGTCGACCGCGACGAGCGTGGCGGTGCTGGTTCCCGGGTTGAACACCACGATCGACGGTTCGGCGGCCAACACCCGGACCGCCCGGCGGTTTGTCTCGGCAACCGGCGGTGATGTCGCGACCATCACCTACCTCGGTGGCCCATTTCCCGGCGGCAACCCGGTCACGGGCTTAGTCGACGCCGCCAGCCCGCGCTACGCGCTGGACATGGCGCCTCGGCTGGTCTCGTTCAGCGAAGATGTCGACCGCAACGCCCGGTCGATCCCGGTCACCTACATCGGCCACTCCTACGGCGGTTCGATCCTGGGCACCGCCGAGGCAGTGGGGCTGGCTGCCGACCGCACGTTGTACCTGGCGGCGGCCGGCGCCGGAGTGGGCGTCGACGATCCCGGCGACTGGCACAACCGCAACCCGCATGTGCTGCGGTTTTCAATGACGGCACCCGGCGACTTCATTCAGGCCGTGCAGGGCATTCCCGGTGGACCGCATGGCGCCGATCCTGACGAGATGCCTGGTGTAATCCATTTGGCCACAGGCTATTACGACGACGGCCGGTTGATGGCAGGCCCCCAAGCACACACCGATGTGCTCAACTGGCCGTCGGACTCGTGGCGCACGATTCTGGCGGTCATCACCGGTGATCGCGAGGGCATACGGGTGGCCGGTTGACGCAGCGACCGTGCGGATTAATACGCGACGCGCCGCGCCGGCCGTACCAAACCGCACACCGGGTGGCCGCAATGATTCGGAAACCATGTACCAAGCCGGGTGACAAATCGCCAGAATGAGCCAATGTGGTCGCGCAGCGCCCCGGTGGACGGGTTTCGGTTGGCCTTTGACCGATACGGGAAAAAGAGCGCACCACCGGTTGTGCTGCTGCACGGATGGCCGGGCAACCGGCATGACTACCGCCGAGTCGTTCCGATACTGGGTAAGGTCGCCGACGTCATCGTCCCCGACCTCCGCGGTTTCGGTGGTTCCGACAAACACGCGGTCGCGGTGCGTCACTTTTACAGCGCCACCGCCCAAGCCAGCAGCGTCGTAGGCCTCATCAAAGAACTGGGTCTGTCCGACGTCGTGCTCGCGGGCTACGACGTCGGCAGCCGCGTCGCCCAGAGCGTGGCGCGGATGCACCCCGGTCTCGTCCAGGCGCTGGTGCTCTCTCCCCCGCTACCCGGCGCCGGCGATCGCGTCCTCACCGCGCAGGCAGAGGGCGAGTTCTGGTACCAAGTATTCCACCAGCTGCCGCTCGCCGGGCAGTTGATCGACGGAAATCCGGATGCGGTCCGGGAGTATCTGCGGCACTTCTGGAGTCATTGGTCGGGTCCGAATTTCACTCTCTCCGAAGATGATCTGGACCGCCTTGTCGCGGATTATGCGCTACCGGGCGCATTCACCTCGTCGATCGCCTGGTACCGCGCCGGCGCCGGGATGATCGCCCAATCCCTCACCGAGCTGCCACCTGAGCGCGCCATCAAGATCCACGTGCCCACGGATGTGCTGTGGCCGGGGCATGATCCGCTCTTCCCGCGCGAATGGGCCGATAGGCTGGAGCACTACTTCATCGACGTGCAACTGCATTTCGCCGACGACGTCGGTCATTTCACACCGCTCGAGTGCCCGGACCAGTTCGCGGAGCTTGTGCTAATCCGCGCTCGACCCAGTCAAGACGCCGGCTGATTCGGCGAATCAACAGCCGACGTAGTTCACCGCCACGTTCACGGCGAGCCCGCCAGTCGGGGTTTCCTTGTACTTCGAGCTCATGTCGCGTCCCGTGGCCCGCATGGTGGCGATGACTTCGTCGAGGCTGACACGGTGAGTGCCGTCCCCGCCTAACGCCATACGCGCCGCGTTGATGGCCTTTCCGGCGGATATCGCGTTGCGTTCGATGCACGGGATCTGCACCAGCCCTGCGATGGGGTCGCACTTCAGCCCCCGGCTGTGCTCCATTGCGATCTCAGCCGCGTTCTCGTCCTGTTCCGGTGTGCCGCCAAGGATTTCGGCGAGACCGCCGGCCGCCATCGATGACGCGGAGCCGACCTCGCCCTGGCAGCCAACCTCCGAGCCGGAGATGGACGCCCGCTCCTTATAGAGCGATCCGATCGCGCCAGCGGTGAGCAGAAAGCGCACCGCCAAAGTCGTCCGGGTTGGATTTACCCGCCTCGGTGTAGTGCACTTCGCCGCGGTTACCGATGCGCAGACCGGACGTCACCATCGGTCGGACATCTTCAGCACCGCGAAAGGGCGCGGCGGGGTCACATTGAACTGAATACCAGATCGGCGATAACTGATATATCAGTGTGAGATCCGCATAGTAGCTGGACCCGGCTTTGACGGTCAAGGGTGCGGCCCGGCGGCGCACGACCTGCGAATTTGGTTTCGCCCTTCCCCTTGACAGTGACGTGCGACACGGTCCAATCTGTTGCATGTAGAGGGTTCTATTGCGTGATACGCAACGTTAGCGTGGCTGGGCGAGAGGCCGAGTAGGTGGCGGAACACCTAAATCTGTACATCGCAGGTGAATGGCGCCCTGCGCTCGACGGAGCGCGCCGCGAAATCCGATGTCCCGCCGACGGTCAGCTGGTCGCAACAGCCACCGAGGCATCCACGGAGGACACCCACGCCGCGATCGCTTCGGCGCGCGAAGCCTTCGACGCGGGCCCGTGGCCGCATACGCCGGAGCGCGAGCGGGCGGACGTGTTGCGGCGCACCGCCGATCTGATCGACCGCGACCGCAAGGATTTCGTCCGCGCCGAGGCGCTCGACACTGGCAAGCGGATCGTCGAAGCCGAGTACGACATGGACGATGTCGTGTCGTGCCTGCGCTATTACGCAGGCATCGGCGGCACCGAGGCCGGACGCGTGGTGGACACCGGCAGGGCGGACGCGATCAGTCGTCTCGTCTACGAGCCGATTGGCGTCTGCGGGCTGATCACTCCCTGGAATTACCCTCTGCTGCAAGCGATTTGGAAGGTTGCCCCCGCACTGTTGGCGGGCAACACCATCGTGCTCAAGCCGAGTGAGCTGACGCCATCCACCGCGGCCCTGCTGATGCGGGCGTTGGAGGAGGCGGGCCTGCCAGCCGGGGTCGCCAATCTGGTGCTCGGCGCCGGACCCGCCGCGGGCGCGCCGTTGTCGGAACATCCGGATGTGGACATGGTGTCGTTCACCGGTGGTGTCCCATCGGGCACCCGGGTGATGGCCGCGGCCGCGTCGACCGTCAAGCGGGTCGCGCTGGAACTGGGCGGGAAGAATCCCAACGTCGTCTTCGCCGACGCCGACTTCGAGACTGCGGTGGACTTCGCGCTCACTGCGGTGTTCCTGCATTCAGGACAGGTGTGTTCAGCGGGCGCACGGCTCATCGTCGAGGAATCACTGCACGATCGGTTCGTCGATGAAGTCGTCCGGCGTGCCGAGCGGATCACGCTCGGCGGACCGTTCGAGCCGAATGCCGAGACCGGTGCGCTGATCTCCGCCGCGCACCGCGACAAGGTCGAGGCCTATGTGGCCGCCGGACTGGCCGAGGGCGCGGTGCTGCGCTGTGGCGGCCGCCGGCCCGACGAGGAACACTTGCGCGACGGCTTCTTCTATCGGCCCACCGTGCTGGATCGCTGCCACTCAGGCATGTCGGTGACGAAGGAGGAGTCGTTCGGTCCGGTGCTCACCGTCGAAACATTCACCGACGAAGACGATGCGGTACGCCTGGCCAACGACACCGAATACGGGCTGGCCGGCGCGGTGTGGACCCAGGACGCCGGTAAGGCGCAGCGTGTCGCGCACCGACTGCGGCACGGCACCATCTGGATCAACGACTATCACCCCTACGTGCCGCAGGCCGAGTGGGGCGGGATGAAGCGCTCCGGCAACGGCCGCGAACTCGGTCTGGTTGGTCTTGATGAATACCGCGAAATCAAACACATCTGGCAGAACACTGATCCACAGCCCCTGCGGTGGTTCCGGGGATAACCCGCGGACCCGCTGCACCCGACCGATCGTTCGCATGAGTAGTTAGGAGATTCCGGTGGCCACCCCGACACAGAGCGCGCCCACTGCCATGGTCGCTCCGTCGACCCCAGACCGCAGCGACACGGAACTTTCCGTCCAAGGACTGTGGAAGGTCTTCGGCACCAAGGCTTCCGACGTCGCGTGCGACGAGAGCATGGAGAGGCTCAGCGTCCAGGACATCAAGAAGAAGACGGGATGCGCGGTCGCCGTGCGCGACGTCAGCTTCGACGTCGGCTGCGGCGAGGTGTTCGTCGTGATGGGCCTGTCCGGTTCCGGCAAGTCCACGCTGGTGCGATGTCTGACGCGGCTCATCGAGCCGACAAAGGGCCAGGTGGTGTTCCAGGGCACCGACATCACGGCCGCGGATGAGAAAGAGCTGCGGGATCTGCGCCGCCGCAAGGTCTCAATGGTGTTCCAGCACTTCGGTCTTCTGCCCCACCGGCGGGTGCTCGACAACGTCTCATACGGCCTCGAGGTCCGTGGCACCGACAAGAAGGACAGAATGAAGCGCGCCGGCGAGGTCACCGAGCTGGTCGGGCTTGCAGGGTACGAGAACTCCTACCCGGATCAGCTGTCTGGTGGCATGAAGCAGCGGGTCGGGCTGGCGCGCGCGCTGGCCAGCGATCCGGACATGCTGCTGTTCGACGAGCCGTTCTCGGCGCTGGATCCGCTGATCCGGCGCGATATGCAGAACGAGGTGATCCGGCTGCACCACGAGATGGGCAAGACGATGGTGTTCATCACCCACGACCTGTCCGAGGCGCTCAAGCTCGGCGACCGGATCCTGATCATGCGCGACGGAGCGATGGTCCAGGTCGGTACCGGTGACGAGCTCGTCGGCGCCCCGGCCGACGACTATGTCCGCGAATTCGTCAGCGACGTACCACGTTCGCGGGTGCTGACCCTGAAATGGATCATGCGCGAGAAGCGCCCCGACGATGCGGTCGACGGCCCCGAGATGGCCCCGGACACCGTGATCCGCGACGCCGTCGACCCGGTGCTCGCCGCCGACAAGCCGATCAAGGTCGTCTCGGACGGCAAGTTGCTGGGCATAGTCGGCCGAAGTGAGATCCTCGCGGTGATCGGCAAGGTCGACGAGGGCGGTGCGTGATGGCCACCATCGCGGTGGGCGCACCCCCGGCACCACCGGCGCCCGAGGCACAGCCGCGGACGTCGTGGTTGTCCGAACGTGGGCCGGCACAGTTCATTGCGGCCATCGGCGCGGTACTGGGTGTGTGGATCGTGGGGTTCTTACTGCTGCGCGGCCGCAACACCCTTGCCCTCGCACCGGCGGACACCAAACCGCTGCACGTCTGGCTCTCCGACCTGCAGACCTCCGTCGGCGAGGGCCGAAACACCAACCCGCTCTTCACCTATTTCTTCAATCCGATCCGGACGGTGATCGACGCGTTCGGCACCGCGATCTCCGACCTGATCGCGCACCCGGTCGACGGCCGGCCCGTCCCCTACATCGGCTGGCTCGGCGTCGTGGTGCTGTTCACCTTTCTGGCCTGGATGCTCGGCAACTGGAAGGTCGGGCTGCTCACCCTGTGTGGCTTGCTGTTCATGGGACTGCAGGGCCTGTGGCAGGAGAGCATGGAAACGCTGGCGCTGACCATCGCTGCAGTGGCGATATCGCTGCTCATCGGAATCCCGTTGGGCATCTGGGCGGGAATGTCGAATGGGTTCAATCGCCTGATCACCCCTGTGCTGGACTTCATGCAGATCCTGCCGTCGTTCGTCTACCTTGCGCCGCTGACGCTGGCGTTCCTGATCGGCCCGGCCGCAGCGATCATCGCGACGGTGATCTACGCGGCTCCCCCCGTTATCCGGCTCACTGCCCACGGCATTCGGTCGGTCCCCTCTGAATCTCGGGAAGCGGTCGAGTCACTCGGTGCCACGAGATCCCAGGAGTTGTTCGGGGCGCTGCTGCCAATGGCCAAGCGCACCATCGTGCTTGGCATCAACCAGACCATCATGGCCGCGCTGGCGATGGTGACCATCGCCGCGCTGATCGCCGCGCCGGGCCTCGGCCAGGTGGTGGTCCAGGCGTTGTCGACCCAGGACGTCGGCACCGCATTCAACGCGGGTCTGGCCATCGTGCTGTTGGCCATCATCCTCGATCGGACTACAACGGCTGCGAGTGAGCGCGTGGAGATCCAACGGCGAAAGTCGGCCGAGCCCAACAAGTTTCGGCGTCCAGGAATCGCGATCGGCGCCGCCGTGACGGCGATCGCGATCTGGCTGTCCTACACCTACCAGCTTGTCGCGATCTTCCCGTCGTCGCTGCAGATCGGGTCAGTACACATCGGACTCGATGTCGGCACGCCCATCTCCAACGCCGCGAACGCCGTGACCAACTGGGCGCAAACCAGCTTTTCCGGGGTGACCAATGGCATCAAGGACGTGTTCACCGCATGGGCGCTCGACCCGTTGCAGACACTGCTGGACAGCTCTCCGTGGTGGCTCACCTTCCTGGCGATCACCG
Organism: uncultured Actinomycetota bacterium; assembly: GCA_963715885.1. GTDB lineage: Bacteria > Actinomycetota > Actinomycetes > Mycobacteriales > Mycobacteriaceae > Mycobacterium. Next base: position 1,265 of record CAVQSK010000013.1, on the reverse strand, counting down.
CGATCGCGGCGATCATCGGAGGCCGCATCTCCGCGGTCGTCACGGCCGTGTGCCTCGGCTTGATCGCTTGGCCGCTCTGGCTATGGCAGGACACGATGGACACCCTGGCCGCGGTCCTGGTGGCCACCGTGATCGTCGTCGTGCTCGGGGTCGTGGTCGGCGTGTGGATGGGCCGCAGCCCCACCGCGGACAAGATCGTGCGACCGTTCCTGGACGCCGCGCAGACCATGCCGTCGTTCGTGTACCTGGTGCCGTTCCTGGCGCTGTTCTCAGCGTCGCGGTTCACGGGCATCGTGGCGGCGATCGTGTACGCCGCCCCGGTGTCGATCAAGATCATGGCCGACGGGATCCGGGGTTGTCGCCCGAGACCGTCGAGGCGGCGCGCTCGGTTGGGTCGAACTCCTGGCAGGTCATCAGCAAGGTGCAGCTGCCGATGGCGGTGCGGTCGCTGACGCTGGCGACCAACCAGGGCCTTATCTATGTGCTTTCCATGGTCGTGGTTGCCGGTCTGGTCGGCGGCGGCGCGCTGGGCTACCTCGTGGTGGCCGGTTTCTCGCAGACCAGCCTGTTTGGCAAGGGCTTGGCGGCAGGTCCGCGATCGTGCTGCTCGGCACGATCCTCGACCGCACGACCGCGGCCGCATCACGACGGATAGGACGGGTAAGCGAATGAAACGTACTGCTATAGCCGCGGTCGTCGCGGCGCTCGTGGTGCTTATCTCGGGCTGCAACGCCACGAAGGTGTCGGACCTGCAAAGCCGCGGTCAGCTGAAGCCCGGCAGCAAGCCGTGCGGCACCTTCAACCTTGCCATTAACTCGTGGGTCGGTACGAGGCCAACGCGGCAGTGCTCACGTATCTGGCCGAGAACGTGTTGGGCTGCACGGTGAAGCAGAAACATATCGCCGAGCAGGTCTCTGGCAGGGCATGTCTACCGGACAGGTCGACGTGATCGTGGAGAACTGGGGTCACGACGACCTCAGGAAGCAGTACATCGACAACATGGGAGTCGCGCAGAGCGCGGGCTCCACCGACGTCAAAGGCCAGATCGGCTGGTACGTGCCGCCGTGGATGGTCGAGCAATACCCGGACATCACCGATTGGTGAAATCTGAACAAGTACGCGCACCTGTTCAGGACCTCCGAATCCGGCGACAAGGGGCAACTGCTCGACGGGGATCGGCGTACGTGACCAACGATGCTGCCGTGGTGGCCAACCTTGGCCTGAACTACAAGGTGGTGCAGGGCGGCAGCGAAACGGCGCTGATC
>CAVQSK010000012.1:0-324541 GCA_963715885.1 uncultured Actinomycetota bacterium | reverse complement strand
TGGCTGCGGTTCTCGATCTGGCTTGTGATCGGGCTGGTGATCTACGGGCTGTACGGCTATCGCCGTGCGCATTTGAACACCGCGCGCAACAACTGAACCAGAGGATCAGCTCAAGTCGGCGGAGAGTGCCTTGCCCCCATCCGTCAACAGCGGCACGGCCCTCTCGATAAGCCGGTCGGTCACCCGACCCGCGGGTCCTGATACCGACAGGGCGAGTCGGGACGATGTATTGGGGATGGCAACGGCGACACAGCGCACGCCGGTCTCTTGCTCGCCTTCGTCGACGGCGTAGCCGTGCTTGGCCGACCAGGCGAGCTGCGCGGCGAACTGTTCGGGGTCGGTGATCGTGGTGTCGGTGTGGCGCTGCATGCCTGAACGCTTGAGGATTTCGCGCACCTCGTCGAGCGGCATGTGGGACATGATCGCCTTGCCGACGGCTGTGCAGTGGGGTTCCACCCGGCGGCCGACTTCGGTGAACATCCGCATGGAGTGCCGGGACTGTGCCTGCGCGACGTACACGATCTCGTCGCCGTCGAGCATCGCGAGATTTGCCGATTCTCCAAGCTCGTCAACGAGTCTCGCCAGATGCGGGCGTGCCCATACACTGAGCATCTTCGAGGAGGCGTCGCCGAGCCTGATCAGTCGAGGACCGAGAACGTATTGCCGCGATGACTCCTGGCGGATGTAGCCGAGGTCGACCAACGTCCGCAGCAGCCGGTGGATCGTGGGAAGGGGCAGGCCGGACTGGTTTGCGAGCTGAGAGAGCGCGAGGGTGCCGCCGGCATCGGCCATCAACTCGAGGAGCGAAAAGGCACGCCCGATCGACTGCACGGATCCCGTCCGGGTCTTGGTTTCGGTCGCTGCCATCGCGTGATCTCCCGTTTTCGTATGTCGGAAGTTTAGTATCCTCCAGCGGGGGTTCTGTTTTTCCGCTATCCAGATACTATCTCCACAATACGAAAACGACGAGCCCAGCGAGGTAATTTTCCATGACTCACGACTTCAACGCGCTCGCGGATGAACTCGACGCCCGGTTGGCAGGCGCTGACGCAGCCCTCGCAGCGGCATACCCCGGGGACCGCGGCCGGCGGCAACCGGTGCACACGGTGTACGTCCCCGCCGACCGCTACGACTCGGAAACGGTCGGGGACTGGGCCGAGGAGGCCAGACAGGCGCTGGCCGCCCACGGCGGGTCCGCGACGGAGCTGGCCCAGGCGCTCGACCTGCAGCCCAACATCGCCGCAGAAATTTACGAGCGCATCAGCCGCAAGCTGGACGCGGAGGCCATCGAGGATCTGCGGATCGACCTCGAGGACGGCTATGGCATCCGGCCCGACGAAGACGAAGATGCCGCAACGGTCGCTGCCGCCCAGGCCCTCGCCGCGTCGATCGCGGCCGGAAAAGCCGCGCCATTTCACGGAGTTCGGGTCAAGAGCTTCGAGGCGCCGACGCGCCGCCGCGGGGCGCGCACCCTGCAGCTGTTCGTGCACACGCTGGTCGAGGCCGGCGGCCTGACCGACGGTTTTGTCATCACGCTCCCCAAGGTGACCTCCGTCGAACAGGTCGAGGCGTTCGTGTTCGCGCTCGGAAGAGTGGAGGAGGCGTGCTCGCTCGATCCCGGCACGCTGCGCTTCGAGATTCAGGTGGAGACCCCGCAGGCGATCCTGGGCGACGACGGGACTGCGCTCATCGCCCGCATGGTCCACGCAGGCGGGGGCCGGGTCACCGGGCTGCACTACGGCACGTACGACTATTCCGCGTCCCTGGGTGTTGCGGCCGGGTACCAAAGCCTGGAGCATCCGGTCGCCGACCATGCCAAGGCCGTCATGCAGCTCGCGGCCGCAGGCACCGGTGTGTTCGTTTCGGACGGTTCCACCAACGTGCTTCCCGTGGGTGACCGCGATGCGGTGCACGCAGCGTGGCGTCTGCACGTCCGCCTGGTCCGCCGATCCCTCGAGCAGGGCATCTACCAGGGCTGGGACATGCATCCCGCCCATCTGCCCAGCCGTTATGTCGCGACGTACTCCTTCTTCAGGGAGGGGCTGCCCAGTGCGGCCGGGAGGCTCCGCGCGTACGTGCACGGCGGGCAGTCCGGTTTCCTCGACGAGCCGGCGACGGCAGCGGCCATGGCGGGGTACCTGCTGCGTGGGCTCGAGTGCGGCGCCGTCGACGCGAGCGAGCTCGACGAGCTCGTCGGTGTCGACCCGGATGCCCTGGCGGTCCTCGCAAAGCGTCGCCCGAAACCCTGATCCACGAAATTTATGGCCGGTGCGCTCCTCGGGGCTGCACCGGCCATTCTTTTGGGCCAACACTCTTGACAGAGGCTGTGATCGCACCCACACTATCGTTAATCGGAAATAAAACATCCGTAATACGGAAAAACAGAGCAGGCCGGTCGGCCTCGGGAGCGCAGCCGTGAAGATCCTCGTCGTCAACGTCAACACCACCGCCAGCATGACCGACGCGATCGCCGCGTCTGCGCGCTCAGTGGCTTCGCCCGGCACCGAAATCGTAGGGCTCACACCGACTTTCGGTGCCGAATCGGTCGAGGGCAACTTCGAGAGCTACCTGGCCGCCGTCGGCGTCATGGATGTCGTCAGCCGCTACGAAGGCGAATACCACGCGGTCGTGCAGGCGGGTTTCGGTGAGCACGGCCGTGAAGGCCTGCAGGAACTGTGTGACGTACCGGTCGTCGACATCACCGAGGCCGCGGGCCACGTCGCGTCGCTACTCGGGCACAAGTACTCGGTCGTCACGACGCTCGACCGCACGGTCCCGCTCATCGAGGACCGGCTCAAGCTCGCAGGGCTCTACGCCCGATGCGCCTCGGTGCGCTCCAGCGGCATGTCCGTCCTCGAACTCGAGGAGCGACCCGAGGACGCCGTCAAGGCGATCGTCGCCGAGGCCGAGATCGCGGTCACCCAGGACGGTGCCGAGGTCATCTGCCTCGGCTGCGGCGGCATGGCCGGTCTCGACGAGGCCGTCGCCGCCGCCACTTCAGTACCCGTCGTCGACGGCGTCACCGCCGCCGTCAAACTCGCCGAGGCCCTCGTCGGGCTCGGCCTGACCACCAGTAAGACAAGGACTTTCGCCGCTCCGCGTCAAAAGCGCGTCAGCGGCTGGCCCTTGTCGCCCGGCGCCGACCGGTGATTTCATCCCTTCACAATTCGGAGTAACACGATGCCAACCCAAGAGTTCGACCCCGTTGCCCTGGAGGCTCAGGATCCTGAAGGGCGCCTCTACAACAAGGACCTCAAGCCCGCCGAACCGCACGAGCGCAAGTGGACTACCTATAGCCTGTTCTCGCTGTGGATGAACGACGCGCACAACGCCGGTAACTACACCTTCGCCGCAGGCCTCTTCCTGATCGGCCTCAGCCCGATTCAGGTGACGCTCGGAATCCTCGGCGGCGCTGTCATCATCTTCGCCGGCTGCTGCATGTCCGGCTTCATGGGCCATGACACCGGCGCACCGTACCCGGTCGTATCGCGGATGTCGTGGGGCATCTGGGGCGCCAACATCCCGGCACTCGTGCGCGGTGCGGTGGCGATCGCGTGGTACGGCATCCAAACGTTCCTCGCCTCCATCGCGTTGAAAGTCCTTCTGCTGCATTTCTTTCCGGGACTTCAAGGACTAGCAGAGACAAGGTTGTTCGGGCTCGACCTGCTCGGCTGGATCGCGTTCCTGATCCTGTGGGCGATCCAGATGGTGATCGTCGCCAAGGGCATGGAGGCCGTCCGGCACTTCCAGGGTTGGGCGGGCCCGGCGATCTGGGTGGTGATGATCGCGCTCGCGATCTGGATGCTGTCACAGGCGAACTGGAACATCTCCTGGACGCAGGGCGGCGGGGACGCCAACCTGTCGACCGGCGAACAGATCTACCACACCATCGCAGCCGTCGGCCTGACCGTGGGCGTGCTCGCCACCTTGATGCTCAACTTCTCTGACTTCGCGCGCTTCTCCCCGTCGCGAGCTGACGTCGTGAAGGGCAATATCTGGGGCCTGCCTTTCAACTGGACAGCGTTCGCGCTGACGTCGGTTGTCGTTTCGGCCGCCTCGGTCTCCGTATACGGCGAGGCCGTGCTCGATCCGGCAGAGCTGCTCGAGCGTGTCGACAACGACATCATCATGTTGTTGGGCAGCGGCGTCTTCGTGCTGGCCACCATCGGCGTGAACATCGTCGCGAACTTCGTGTCGGCCGCGTACGACCTGTCCAACATCAACCCGAAGCGGATCAGCTTCCGCAAGGGCGGCATCATCACGTCCATCCTGGCCCTCGTCTCGATGCCGTGGAACCTCTACAACAGCCCAGAAGTGATCGCCTACTTCCTCGGCGGACTCGGCGCTCTGCTCGGCCCGTTCTTCGGAATCCTGGCTCTGGACTACTTCTGGTATCGCAAGGGCCGCTTCAGCATTCCGGATCTCTACCTGCCGACGCCGGAGTCGAAGTACTACTACCGCAACGGCGTCAACCCGCAGGCCGTCATTGCGTTCGTGCCATCCGCCGCCATCGCACTGATCCTGGCGCTGGTGCCGATGTTCGGAAAGGTCGCGCCGTTCGGATGGTTCATCGGCGCAGCCCTCGGCGCCATCGCCTACTACATCGTCACCCGCGGCAAGCCATTGGTCGAGGGGCCGATCGAGGAGATGGTCGCGCGCCCCGACGGGGAGACGGTCGCCTGACGGTCTGCTAGCGCAGGCGATCTCCGCCGACCCAGACTCCGCGGACGTCCGACGCCCCGGCCAGGGCGAACACCTTGGCCAGGGCGTCGTCGGCGTCGGCAGCGTGCTCGAGCACGACGCCCAGTGTGGTGCCTGGTTGGGGGCCGACCCAGACCGCATCGAATTGCTTGCCCACCGACAGGTCACCGACCTCGCCGTCCATCTCCAGCGCTTCGGCGCCCGCCGCGGTGGCCAGGTACAGCATGTGCGCCGCGGTCAGCGGCAGCCCCTCGGCCCCGAGAAGGGCCTGCATGAAGTACGACTGCAGGCCCTCACGCAACAGCGAGAAGCTGGTGCCCGCACCGACATCGGTGCCCAGCGCCACCCGCACGCCGTGATCGATGTGGCTGCGCATCGGGAACAGCCCGCTGCCCAGCGCGCTGTTCGACGACGGGCAGTGCGCCACGCTCGCGCCGGCCGAGGCCAGCTGGTCCAACTCCGCGTCGGTCGGATGTACGTTGTGCGCCAACACGCTTCGCCGCCCGAGCAGCCCGTAGCGGCCGTAGGTGTCCACGTAGGAGCTGCACTCGGGGAACAGCCCGCGGACCTTTTCGACCTCCGCGGTGTTCTCGTTGACGTGCGAGGTGAACAGCGCACCGTCGACGTCGCGCAGCAGCGCCTCGCAGGACTCCAACATCGGGACACTCGTCGAGAGCGAGAACCGTGGCGTGACGGCGTAGCGCAGCCGGTCCTTGCGGTGCCATCGGCCTGCCAGCGCCAACCCGTCGGCGTGCGCCTGCTCCGGGGTGATCAGCAGCTCGTCGCGCAGCAGCCGGTCGCTGACCACCAACCCTGAGCAGACCCGCAATCCGCTGGCTGCCGCCTGCTCGAACAGGCAGTCCACCGCTGACGCGAAATGCGCCCCGAAAACCAGTGCGGTTGTGGTGCCTGCCGCGATCAGCCCGTCGACGAACTCGGCGGCCACCGCGCGCGCGTAATCGGAGTCGGCCATCCGGGCTTCCTCGGGCAGCGCGCAACGGTCCAGCCAGTCCAGCAGCGGCATGCCCAGCGCACCGATCACCCGCACCTGGGGGAAGTGGACATGGGTGTCCACCAGACCTGGCAGCACCACACCGCCGGTCAGGTCGACCACCTCGGCATCCGGGTGCGCCGCACGGATCTGTTGGAACGGGCCCCGGTCGGTGATCACACCGTCGGTCACCACGATCCCGGCGTCGGATTCGGCGCGCAGCACCCCGCCGGTGAAGGGCGACTCGGGGGTGTCCAGCACGGTCCCGCGATAGATCCTCATCGAGCGGCCTCCGCCGCCTCGGCGCTGGCCTCGGTGCTCACCGGACGCTCGCGCTGGAAGCGCAGCAGCAGGTCGGCGGCCACGCTCACGGCGATGGTCGCCGGCTCCTTACCGGTGATCTGCGGCAGCCCGATCGGGGTGGTGATGCGGGCCAGTGCCGCCTCGTCGTGCCCCTCCTCGGTCAGCCGCTTGGCGAAGCGGCGCCACTTCACCGAGGACCCAATGAGGCCAATCGAACCCAGGTGCCGGCAGCGCAGCGCGGCATCGCACAGCGCGACGTCCTCGGCGTGGTCGTGGGTCATCAGCAGCACGTGACAGCCGGCGGGCAACTCGCCCAGCACCAGCTCCGGCACCACCGCGTGATGGGTGTGCACCCGGGCCTCGGCGTCGGCGGTGAGCACGGCCAGCCGCTCCGGCTCTGCGTGTTGCGCCCGCGAGTCGACCAGGTGCAGTTCGATGTCGTGCCGGGCCAGGATCCTGGCCAGCTCGCAGCCGACGTGACCCATGCCGAAGATCGCCACCGCGGGCACCGTGCACAGCGGTTCGAACAGCACGGTCACTTCACCGCCGCAGCATTGGACGCCGTGTTGCGTCCTGGCTTGTTCGGTGAGGCCCCAGGTCTTGGTCTCCGGCTCCCGGGTGCCTGCCGACAGCAGCTCGCGCGCCGCGAGCAACGCCGACTGCTCCAGGTTGCCACCGCCGATGCTGCCCCAGCAGTCGTGCGCGGACACGACCATCTTCGCCCCGGCCTCCCGGGGCGCGTGCCCGCGCACGGCCATCACGGTCACCAGCACCCCGGGCATTCGCTGCTCGCGCAGCCGCGCTATCGCGCTCATCCAGTGCATGGCTAGGCGCCGCTTCCGGCGATCTGGACTGCCGGCGCCTCCTTGGGGCGCATCGGGGCGTCCGTGGAGCGGGCGCGCTGAATCGCCCAGAACACCTGCTCGGGGGTCGACGGGCAGCCGAGGTCGACGCAGTGCCCGGTCGGGCCGAACGCGGCGACCGCCTCGCGCAGTGCCTCGCGCACGCTGAAGGCCAGCATCAGCGGCGGCTCGCCGACCGCCTTCGACCCGTACACCGCGCCGTCCTCGTGCGCCTTCTCCAGCAGCGTCACGTTGAACTCCTCGGGCATCTCCGAGAAGCTGGGCAGCTTGTAGGTGCTGGCCGCCTGGGTGGCCAACCGGCCGCGGGACGGCCCGTCGCCGGTGTCCCAGCGCAAGTCCTCCAGGGTCAGCCAGCCGGCGCCCTGCACGAAGCCGCCCTCGACCTGGCCCAGGTCGACCAGTGGGGAGAGGCTGTCACCGACGTCATGCACGATGTCCACCCGGCGCAACCGGTAGGCGCCGGTGAACCCATCCACCTCGACCTCGCTGGCCGCCACCCCGTAGGCGAAGTACTTGAACGGCGAGCCCTGCATCCGCTTGGCGTCCCAGTGCAGCCCCGCGGTGCGGTAGAAGCCTGCCGCCCACAGCTGCACCCGTTGGTGGTAAGCGAGGTTCACCAGCTCGGCGAAATCCAGCTCGCGGTCAGTCGCCGCGAGCCCGGTCACCTTGCCGTCGACGAACCGGACGTCGGCCGGGTGCACCCTTCCGAGCTCCTCGGCGGCCACCTCGGCCAGCCGGGCCTTGATCTGTTCGCAGGCGTTCTTCACCGCGCCGCCGTTGAGGTCGGCGCCCGAACTCGCCGCCGTCGCCGAGGTGTTGGGCACCTTGTCCGTGCGAGTCGGCGCCAACCGCACGCTCGACAGCGGGACCCCGAGCGCGGTCGCCGCGACTTGCAGCATCTTGGTGTGCAGGCCCTGGCCCATCTCGGTGCCGCCGTGGTTGATCAGCACCGAGCCGTCCTTGTATACGTGCACCAGCGCGCCGGCTTGGTTGAACGCGGTCAGGTTGAACGAGATGCCGAACTTGACCGGGGTGATGGCGAGAGCCCGCTTGGTGTGCTCGTGGGTGGCGTTGAACGCCTCGATCTCGACCAGTCGCCGGTCGACGTCGCCGCTCTCCAGCACCTGGCTCCAGGCCCGCTCGATGCGCTCCGGATGGCGCACGTCCTGGCCGTACGGGGTCGTCTGCCCGGCCGAATAGAAGTTGCGCCTGCGCAGTTCGCGGGCACTGATGCCAAGCGCGGGCGCGCACTGGCCGAGGATGTTCTCGATCACGATCATGCCCTGCGGCCCACCGAATCCGCGGAACGCGGTCTGTGACGTCTTGTTGGTCTTCGAGATCCGCCCGTGCACCTCGATGTTCGGGATCCAGTAGGCGTTGTCGATGTGGCAGAGCGCGCGGCCCTGCACCGGTTCGGACAGATCCAGGCTCCAGCCGCCGTCAGCGGTCAGCGTCGCGGTCAACGCCTGGATCGTGCCGTCCTCGGCGAAGCCGGCCTTCCACAACGCGTGGAAACCGTGCCGCTTGCCGGAGATCGTGATGTCCTGGGTTCGGTTGAACCGGACCCGCACCGGGCGTCCGGTGACCACGGTGCCCAGCGCCGCGATGGCCGCATACCCGTGTGGCTGCATCTCCTTGCCGCCGAAGCCGCCGCCCATGCGCAGGCACTGCACGGTGACCTCGTGGTATGGCTTGCCCAGCACGTGCGAGACGATGTCCTGCGTCTCGGTCGGATGCTGCGTCGAGGACTGGACGAAGATCTGCCCGTTCTCGTCGATGCTGGCCAGCGCCGCGTTGGTCTCCAGGTAGAAGTGCTCCTGCCCGGCGAACTCGAATTCGCCCTCGAAGACGTGCGCGCAGCCCGGGAAGGCCGCCTCCGGGTCGCCGCGGCGCAGCACGGGCCGAGAACCCTGGTAGCTTTCCGCGGCGATGGCCTCCTTGATCGTGATCAACGACGGCAGCGGGTCGTATTCGACGGCGACCTTGGTGGCCCCGATCCGGGCCGCCTCGAGGGTGTCGGCGAGCACCCAGCACACCGGGTGCCCGTAATACATGACCTCGCTGGGGAACAGCGGCTCGTCATGCTTGACCCCCGCGTCGTTCACCCCTGGCACGTCGGCAGCGGTGAGCACGTAGACCACCCCTGGCACGGCCAGCGCTGGCGCGGTGTCCATCGCGCGCACCTGGGCGTGCGCGTGCGGGGCCTGCACCGGGTAGGCGTGCAGCACGCCTGGGTAGCGGCTGACCAGGTCGTCTGTGTAGAGGGCAAACCCGGTGACGTGCAGGTCGGCGCTCTCGTGCGGCATCTCGATGCCGACCACCGGGCTCGGCGGGCGGGTGCTGAGTTCACTCATGACGTGACCCCCTCTGGTACTGCGGACTCGGCATGGAACTTGAGTAGCGACTGCTCGAGCATCGCCGCGCGGAAGGCGGCGCTGGCCCTGTGGTCGTCGATCGGGGTGCCCTCGCGGCCAAGCACCGCGGCGGCCTCCCGCACGGTGTCGGCGGTCCATGGGCGGCCGCGCAGCGCGTCTTCGGTGGCGGTGGCCCGAAGCGGCGTTGCCGCCACCCCACCGAGGCCGATGGTCACTCGCTCGACGACACCGTCGACGACGTCCATGGCGAATGCGATTGCGACGCTGGAGATGTCGTCGAACCGCCGCTTGGCGATCTTGTGGAAGGCGGCCATCGGGGCAGGCGGCATCGGGATGCGCACCGCCCGGATCAGCTCGGCCGGCTGCTTCACACTCTGCCGGTAGCCAGTGAAGTAGTCGGCCAGCGGGACCTCGCGTTCGCCGCCCGGCCCTGCCAGCACGATCGTTGCCTCCAGGGCCAGCAGCGCGGGCGGGGCGTCCCCGATGGGGGAGGCGGTGCCGAGGTTGCCGCCCAGCGTGGCGCCGTTGCGGATCAGCCGGGACGCGAACTGCGGCCAGAACTGATCCAGCAGCGGGATCCGCCCGTCCAGCAGCCGTTCGGCCTCGGACAGGGTGAGCGCGGCGCCGATCTCGATCTCGGATGAGCCGACGTCGAACGTACGCAACTCGGGCAGCTGGTCGACGGCCATCACGAACGCGGCCCGGGCGCCGCGCAGGTTGACCTCGACGCCCCAGTCGGTGCACCCGGCGATGACAGTGGCGTCCGGCCGCTCGGCGAGCAGCGCGACCGCCTCGGCCAGGTCGGCGGGCCGGACGAATTCGGTGTCGCCGACCCGCACCCGGGTCGCCGGCGCGGCGGGTGCGGGCGCGGCGCAGCGCTGGGCGAACGTGTCGTCCGCGGGCGGGAGGTCCAGCGCGTACGCGGCGTCGCGGATCGGGCGGTACCCGGTGCAGCGGCACAGGTTCCCGCTCATTGCGTGCAGGTCGAACCCGTTCGGCCCGTGCTCGTGGTCGGCCGCCCGCTCGCCGTTGCCGCTGGGATCCGCGGGGGTTCGGTCCGGCCGGTAGTACTCGGCGGCCATCGAGCAGATGAAGCCGGGCGTGCAGTAGCCGCACTGGGAGCCGCCGCGGTACGCCATCTCCTCCTGCACCGGGTGCAGCGCACCCGGCTTGCCGAGGCCTTCGGCGGTGACCACCTCCTGGCCGTCCAGCGAGAGCACCGGCACCAGGCACGCGTTCAGCGCGGTCCAGAGGGTGCGACCGTCGCCGTCGCCGTCGGGCCGGGCCACCATGATCGAGCAGGCGCCGCACTCGCCCTCGGCGCAGCCCTCCTTGGCGCCGGTCAGCCCCTGGTCGCGCAGCCAGTCGAGCGCGGTGACATACGGCTCGATATCGACGACCGGGCGCTGCTCGCCGTTGACCATAACTCTGGGTGTCGTCGTCATGACGCCGTTCCTTCCTTGCTGGTCACGGTACTCGCGCGAGCCAGCAGTGTGCGGTGCGCGCGGACCGCGGATTGGGTGAGTTCGTGTTCGTCGACGGTGACCACGTGGTCCCGCTCGACTACGGTTCGGCCGCCGACGAGCAGCAGCTCGAGCGGTGGGGCAGCGCCCAGCACCAGGGCGGCGACCGGGTCGGCGACGTCGGCGTGCGCCAGGCCGTCGAGCCGCCACACCGCGATGTCGGCTTGCTTGCCCGGCTCGAGGGAGCCGATCTGGTCGTCCCAGCCGAGCAGCCGGGCGCCGCCGATCGTGGCCAGCTCCAGCGCGCCCCGGACAGCCATCGCCTGCGGGCCGCCGCGGGCGCGAGCGAACAGCAGGGCGTGCCGCGCCTCCTCGATCAGTGAGCAGGCCTCGTTGCTGGCCGCGCCGTCCACGCCGAGGCCGACCGGAACTCCGGCGGCGCGCAGGTCGGCGGTGCGCGCGATGCCGGCGCCCAGTCGGGCGTTGGACGACGGGCAGTGCGCAACACCGGTACCGGCGGCGGCCAGCTTCTTGATGGCCGGATCGTCGAAGTGGATGCCATGGGCCAGCCATACGTCGTCGCCGAGCCAGTCCAGCGTCTCCATGTATTCGACCGGGGTGCGGCCGAACCGCTCCCGACAGAACTCCTCCTCGTCGATGGTCTCCGCGAGGTGGGTGTGCAGGCGCACGCCCTTGTCCCGGGCGAGGGCGGCGGACTGCCGCAGCAAGTCTCCCGTCACCGAGAACGGCGAGCATGGCGCGAGCCCGATGCGCAGCATCGAGTCGGGGCCCGAGTCGTGATGCTCGTCGATCGCGGCGGCGCTCGCGGCCAGGATGGTGTCGATGTTCTCGACCACGTGGTCCGGGGGCAGCCCTCCGTCGCGCCGGCCGAGGTCCATCGAACCGCGGGTGGGCATGAAGCGCAGGCCGACGCGGCGGGCCGCGGTGATCTCGGCGCCGAGCACGTCGCCGCCGTCGGCCGGGAAGACGTAGTGGTGGTCGGTGGAGGTGGTGCAGCCGGTGCGGGCCAGCCAGGCCAGTCCGGCCGCGGCGGCGGCGCCGACGATGTCCTCGTCGATGCCGCCCCACACCGGGTACAGCGTGGTCAGCCAACCGAATAGGCCGTCGTCGACGGCCAGGCCCCGGGTCACCCATTGGTAGAGGTGGTGGTGAGTGTTCACCAGCCCCGGGGTGACCAGGCAGCCGGTGACGTCGATGCGCGGACCGTCCAGCTCCGCCGGCGCGCGCCCGGCGCCGACGACCGCGATCCGGCCGTCCTCGACCACAACGTGCCCCGCGGCGTACTCAGTGCGGGCGCCGTTCATGGTCACCACGGTGGCGCCGTCGAGGATGGTGCGCTCAGGTGCCACGGTAGGTCCCGTAGCCGTATGGGTTGAGCAGTACCGGGACGTGGTAGTGCTGGTCCGGGTCGGCGATCGTGAACACCACGACCACCTCCGGATAGAAGCAGTCACGGCCGGCGTCGGCGAAGTAGCTGCCGGTGTTGAAGTGCAGCGTGTAGTCGCCTGCCCCGAGCCGGTCCGGTCCGATCGAGCCGATCCGGCCGTCTCCGTCTGTGACTCCCTCGCCGATCTGCACGCCACCGTGCTCCAGCACAACCGCGACGCCCTTGGCCGCCCGACCCACGCTGGTGTCGAGCACGTGTGTGCTCAGGGTTCCCACTCACACCACCTCCTTCAGTCGCAGCAGGGCGATCTCGCGCAGCTCGGCGACTGTCTCGGCCCGCTCGGTCTCGTCGTCGTTGCCGAGCCGACGGCGCAGCTCGGCCAGGATCTGGCTCGAGCTGCGGTTGGCGGCCCGGATCAGAAAGACCCGATCGAACTGCTGCTCGTACTCCCGGTTGCCCTCGGTCAGCGCGGCCATCACCGCCGCATCGCGGTGGTCCACCTGCCCCTGTTCGCGGGCGGAGAACTCCGCGTCGTGTCCGTCGCCGGCCCGCTCCCCGATCCGGGGGTGGCCGCCCAGCGCGGCGGAAAGCTCGGCGTCAGACAGCAGGGCTGCGGACTCCTCGGCCTGGGCGGCCAGCGCGGCGTAGTCCGCGTACGGCCTCCCGCCGGCCACCTCCTCGGCCCAGCGGGGCACGTTCAGGCAGGTCAGCAGCCGCCGCGTCGCCTCCGCCCCCGGCAGTGCGTTGAATCCATCGACGGAGACGGCGCTGCGTCGACCTGTCATGTGGATTCCTATCTATGTGTCGAGGTGCCGGCTGCGGGCGGACTGGATCGGGTTCGCGTCGGCCACCAGCCGGTCGAACCGGTGCGTAGCGATCTTCGCGATCTCGATCAACGCGGCCGCGTGTTCCTGGGTCGGCGAGTTGTTCAGCCGCTCCCAGCCGTGCCGCAGCAGCTGGTCGATGTTCTCGTGCTCGCGCACGGCCATGATCAGCGTGAAGCCGAATCGGTCCCGGTAGGCCTTGGTCAGCGCCGCCAGCTCCTGGTGCTCCGCCTCGGCGAGCCGCGTCAACCCCAGCACCGACTGGTCGGACTCGGAATCCTCGCCCTCCTCGCCCATGGCCACCGACACCGCCCCGAGATCGGGGTAGGAGCTGATGAGCTGCGCCTGCTCCTCCGGCGTGGCTGCGAACAACGCCTCCTGGAAGGACCGCCGCAGGTCTTGGGTGTCGCTGAACGGGCGCCGGTCGTAGGCCCGCTCGACCATCCAGTCCGGGCCCTGGAAGAGCCCGGAAAAGGTGCGGACGAACTCCTCGGACGACATGTTGTTCACCTCGTCCAGCCGCACGAGGCCAGCGCCGGGTGTACCTGCCACGGCCGGGCCGCGGCCCTTGCCGATGTGGTGGAACACCAGGTTGAGCCCGATCGCGGTGATGCTGCCCAGGGTGATCCCGCTGCCCAGGATGATCTGCGCCCATTCCGGCACCGCCTTGGCCACGTCGGGCTGGGCGGTCACGTACATGGCCAGGCCCACGCTGGTGGCCACGATGACCACGTTGCGGTGGTCGTGGAAGTCCACCCGGGACAGGGTCTGGAAGCCGACCACGGCCACTGTGGCGAACATGGCCAGGGCGGCCCCGCCGAGCACCGGGTGCGGGATGCCGGCCACGATCGCCGCCGCCTTCGGCAGCAACCCGAGGATGATCATGATCAACCCGGCCGTGGCCACCACGTACCGGCTCTTGATCCGGGTCAGCCGGACCAGGCCGACGTTCTCGGCGAAGCAGGTGTACGGGAACGAGTTCAGGACGCCGCCAATCATGGTCGCCAGGCCGTCGGCGCGCAGCGCGCGGGCGATGTCCTCGCGCACGATGCGCTTCTCCACGATCTCGCCAGTGGCGAACACGTCACCGGTGGTCTCGACGGCGGTGATCAGCATGACCACGATCATCGACACGATGGCGGCCAGCGCGAACTTGGGCGCGCCGAAATAGAACGGCGTGGTAACACCGAACCAGGACGAGGTGACCACCGCGTCGAAGTGGGCGTCGCCCAGGAAGTAGGCCACCAGGGTTCCGACTACCAGGCCGATCAGCACCGCGACCGTGGCCATGAAGCCCTTGAACACGCGCTGGATGAGGACGATCAGGGCCAGGGTGCCCAACGCGTAGGCCATGTTCCTTCCGCTGGTCGGGTCGAGCGTCGGCCCCGCACCGCCTGCCGCGTCCGCCGCCGCGACCGGCAGCAGTGCGATACCGATGATCGTGATCACCGAGCCGGTCACCACCGGCGGGAAGAAGCGGATCAGCTTGGAGAAGAACGGGGCGATCAGGAAGGTGAACAGCCCGGCCACGATGACCGCGCCGTAGATCACCAACAGCCCGTCGGTGCCACCGCCGGCGGCCATCCCGATGGCGATCATCGGGGAGACCGCGGTGAAGGTCACCCCTTGCAGCAGCGGCAGCCGCACCCCGATCTTCCAGAACCCGACGGACTGAATGATCGAGGCGATGCCGCAGGTGAACAGGTCGGCGTTGATCAGGTGGATGAGCTGCTCGGTGGTCAGCCCGATCGAGTTCGCCAGCAGGATCGGGACGATCACCGCGCCGGCGTAGAAGGCCAGCACATGCTGGAAGCCGTAGACCGCGAGTTTCGGGACCGGCAGGATCTCGTCGACCGGGTGCTTCTTCGGACGCGGTTTTTCGATAGTCGCGGAGGATGATTTGGTCATGGGATGCCGTCCTTTCAGCAGAAGCCAGGGGCGTCACAACAATTGGAGCCGCCCGTCGACCGTGAGGTGGGGTTTTTGCAAAGGCGCACGATCAGTGGTCCGCTGACGACGGATGGTTGTCGCTCTGACGACGCACGACGACGGGCGGCTTCTGCTGCCCCTTCATCTCGTCATCGAGCGTGTCGCCCAGCTTGTCGAGCTCCGCTTCGGCCGCGGCCATCACCGAGGCGCCCGGCTTCTTGCCGGAACTGATCTCGTTGAAGAGCAGGTTGAGGACGACCGCGACGATCGCTGTGGCACTGATGCCGGAGTGCATGATGACGCCGAACCACTCCGGGAACGCTTCCCAGAAGTCCGGTGCCGCGATCGGGATGATGCCCACCGCGACCGCGACGGAGACGATGACCATGTTGAGGTTGTCGTGGTAATCGACCCGTGAGAGCGTGCGGATGCCGCTCGCGGCCACCGACCCGAACAGCACGATGCCCGCACCGCCCAGCACCGGGTAGGGGATCGCGGCGACCACTGCTCCGACCACGGGTAGCAGGCCGAGCAGCAGCAGGACCAGTCCGCCCATGGCCACCGCGAATCGGCTCTTGATCCCGGTCAGGGCAACGAGTCCGACGTTCTGCGCGAAGGCGCTCGCAGGGAAGGTGCCGAACAGCGGAGCGACGGTTGTGGAGGCCATGTCGGCGCGCAGGCCCGCGGCGACGCGCTTCGCGTCGACCTTGGTCCCGACGATCTCCCCGATGGCGAGGATGTCGGCCGTGGTCTCGGTCATGATCACGAGGATCACGATCGTCATCGAGATGATCGCTCCCACTTGGAAAGTGGGTGTCCCGAAGTGCAGGATCGGCGGCAACGCCAGGATGTCGGCATCGCCGACCTTGGAGAAGTCGGCCTTACCCGCGAATGCGGCGATCACGGTCCCGGCCACGAGCCCGATCAGGATCGACAGGCGCGACAGCGTCCCCTGGAAGAGCCGGCTGATCACCAGGATGATGACGAGCGTCAGACCGGCGTAACCGATGTTCCCCATCGAGCCGAAGTCGGGAGCCTCGGAGTTGTTGCCCATCGCCCACCGGAACGCCACCGGCATCAGGGAGAGCCCGATGACCGTGATGATCGTGCCGGTGACGACGGCAGGAAACAGCCGCACCAGTTGGGCGAAAAACGACGACAGGGCGAGGCCGATGAGCCCGGCGACGATGATCGCGCCGAAGACTGGGCGCAAGCCGTCCTCACTGGCGATCGCGACCATCGTGGACACACTCGCGAACGAGATGCCCTGGACGATGGGCAGACGGCTGCCGACCGGTCCGATTCCGAGCGTCTGCAGCAGGGTGGCCAGGCCGCTCACGAACAGCCCGGCCGTCACCAGCAATGCCATGTCGCCCGGCGACAATCCTGCCGCGCCGCCGACGATGAGCGGCGGCGCGATGACGCCGCCATACATCGTCAGGATGTGCTGCGTGCCATAGGCAAGCAGCTGCCCGAAGCCGTACGTCTCGTCCTCGGGGCGCCCGCGGTACGCCGGATTTCCCCCGGCACGTTTGAGTAGTTTCATCGTCGCGTGCCTCAGCAGAAGCCGGGGGTGTTCAACCAGGCGTCACCGGGGTCGGAGCCGCCCTCGCGCACGACGGAGGCCTCGATCAGGCCGTAGGGCCGGTCGGCGGCGATGAAGACCTCGTTGTTGTTCTCCACGCCGAACGGCGACAGGTCGACGACGAAGTGGTGCTTGTTGGGTGCGGAGAACTTGATCTCGGCCACCTCGGGACGTGCCTCGAGCACCGCCTCGCCCATCTGGTACAGCGTCTGCTGCAGGGCTTCGGAGTACCTGCCTGCGAACACCTCGAGCATGGTCCGCTTGATGTCGTCGTAGGTCTTGTTCCAGTCGTCGACGTTCGTGTGCTCGTAGCGCCACCGGGCGGTCAGCGAGGTGGCCATGATCCGGTCCTCGGTCTCCTGCAGGGTCGTGTACTTGTCCTTCAGGAAGCCCTTGAAGCCCGACCCGGTCGACTTGAGGATGACGAGATCCTGCACACCGGAGACGACCCAGACCCGACGCTCGCCCGCGCTGTCATCGGTGGTGACCACGGTGGTGCGGAACTCGGGGCCGCGCCGGACGAACGAGTGGTCGTGCCCGTGACCGTCCACCTCGATGCGCTCCCAGGTGTATTCCTCGATCCCGATCCGGGACGCGGTCGCCTTCGGCGCAGCGTCCAGGAAATGGGCGCCGAGGGCGAGCCCGAACTGCTCAGGGGAGATGACGCCCTTCTCCTTGGCGAAGGCGAAGGCGGTGTTCTTCTGTGTGTCGGTGGGCAGCACGTCGCCCTGATCGCCGGTGATGTGGGCCGCGGTGAAGTCGCCGCGCAACGATGTCGACACGTTCAGGTCGCGGATCTCATGCCGGTCGGTGTCGCGATACACGCGCACCACCCGGTTCTCTGCCTTCCCGTACTGGTTCGGTCCGAGGGCGATGCCCATTCCTGCTCCTTGCCCCTTGTTGTTTTCGCATTGCGGAAAGAGATCCGGGTAGCCGGAGCATTTCTTCCGTATTGCGAAAGTTAAATTCCATTTCTGGAATCAATCGTGACCCACCTCACACGTCTTGTCAAGATGTAAGGGCGTCCGAATCCGTTCGGGCCAGTGTTTGGCCTCTTGACGTGACCCGCGACACAGGCGTAACCTCGGTTTTCGTAATGCAGAAGTAAGTTTCCGTAATACGGAAGAGGCATCGATGAACCATCCGCTTCCCTACGAAGTCAACTGCTCGATCCTGTTCACCGAACTGCCCCTGTTGGAGCGTCCGGCCGCGGTCAGACAAGCCGGCTTCGAGGGCGTCGAGTTCTGGTGGCCGTTCGCGGAGGCGGTGCCCGCCGACAAGGACGTCGACGCATTCGTTGCGGCGGTCCAGAACGCGGGTGTGCAACTCGTGGGGCTGAACTTCTTCGCGGGCGATATGCCCGGCGGTGACCGCGGCCTCGTGTCGTGGCCCAGGCGTGCCGCGGAGTTCCGCGACAACATCGACGTCACGATCGGTATCGGAGAACGGTTGGGCTGCAAGGCTTTCAACGCTCTCTACGGTAATCGCGTCGAGGGCGCGACGCCGCAGGAACAGGATGAACTCGGTGCCGAAAACCTCGCGCTCGCAGCCAAGGGAGCCGCGAGGATCGGCGGCGCCGTGCTTGTCGAGCCGGTCAGCGGGGCGCCGGCGTACCCGCTTCTCACCGCCGCCGATGCGCTCGCGGTGATCGACCGTGCCGGCGAGCCGAATGTCGGTCTGCTCGCCGACCTCTATCACCTGGCGGTCAACGGCGACGACGTCGACAGGGTCATCGCCGACCACACCGACCGAATCGCGCATGTGCAGATCGCCGACGCCCCCGGCCGCAACGAGCCAGGCACCGGTTCGCTTCCGCTGCTGCGGCAGCTCGCCGACCTGAAAGCCGCGGGGTACGACGGCTTTGTCGGCCTCGAATACAAACCATCCGGCGCGTCCGTGGACAGCTTCGGCTGGATTCAAAGCCATCAAGCTAAGGAGGATCACGCATGACGAATATTGCGTTCATAGGCCTCGGCATCATGGGCAGCCCGATGGCGGTCCACCTCGCGAAGGCGGGCCACCAGGTGGCCGGATACAACCGCTCGCCGGAGAAGGCCGCTCCGCTCGTGGACGCGGGTGGCCGCGCCGCGGAGTCGATCGCCGACGCCGTTAGTGACGCCGATGTGGTCTGCCTGATGGTGCCGGACTCGCCCGAGGTGTCCGACGTGCTGGCCGGCGAGGGCGGGGTGTTCGACAACGCGAAAGAGGGCACGCTCGTCATCGACTTCTCCAGCATCCGCCCCGATGTCACCACCCAGCTTGCCGAGCAGGCCGCGACCAGGGGCCTGCGTCTCGTCGACGCGCCCGTTTCGGGCGGCGAGGCCGGGGCGGTCAACGCGGCGCTGTCGATCATGGTCGGCGGCGAGGCGGACGACTTCGAGGCGGCCAAGCCCTACCTGGACGTGGTGGGCAAGACCGTCGTCCATGTCGGCCCCAGCGGAGCGGGCCAAACGGTCAAGGCGGCCAACCAGCTCATCGTCGCCGCGAACATCGAGGCGCTCGCCGAGGCGGTCGTCTTCCTCGAGGCGTTTGGCGTGGACACCGCGGCCGCCCTCGAAGTGCTCGGCGGCGGGTTGGCCGGCTCGAAGGTGCTGGACCAGAAAAAGCAGAACATGCTCGATCGCTCTTTCGATCCGGGCTTCCGAATCGCGTTGCACCACAAGGACCTTGGCATCGTCACCGCCGCCGCGCGCGAAGCGGGTGTCGTCATACCCCTGGGCGCGATCGTCGCCCAACTGATGGCCAGCGCCCTCGCCAACGGCGACGGCGGACTCGACCACTCCGGACTCCTGCGCGGTGTGGAGCGACTGAGCGGAAGGACTCAATCATGACGAAGATGCGTGCGGTCGACGCCGCGGTGCTGATCCTGGAGAAGGAGGGCGCCACCCAGGCCTTCGGCCTGCCCGGTGCGGCGATCAACCCGTTCTACAGCGCGATGCGAGCGCACGGCGGCATCAAGCACGTGCTCGCGCGGCACGTCGAGGCCGCCTCCCACATGGCCGAGGGTTACACCAGGGCCAAGGCGGGCAACATCGGCATGTGCATCGGCACGTCGGGCCCGGCGGGCACCGACATGATCACCGGGCTGTACTCCGCGTCGGCCGACTCGATCCCGATCCTGTGCATCACGGGGCAGGCGCCGGTGGCCAAACTGCACAAGGAAGACTTCCAGGCGATCAACATCGCCGACATCGCCAAGCCCGTCACGAAATGGTCGGTCACGGTGATGGAGTCGGCGCAGGTGCCCGGCACCTTCCAGAAGGCGTTCCAGGTGATGCGTGAGGGCCGCCCCGGCCCCGTGCTGATCGATCTGCCGATGGACGTTCAGCTCGGCGAAATCTACTTCGACATCGACAGTTACGAACCGCTGCCCGTGCCGAAGCCTGCCGCTACCCGCAAGCAAGCGGAGAAGGCGCTGACCATGATGGCCACGGCCGAGCGGCCCCTGATCGTCGCAGGCGGCGGTGTGGTCAACGCCGACGCCGCCGACTTGCTTGTCGCGCTCGCCGAGATCACTGGCGTCCCCGTCGTTCCGACCCTGATGGCCTGGGGCACCATCCCCGACGACCACCCGCTGATGGCCGGGATGGTCGGGCTGCAGACCTCGCACCGCTACGGCAACGCGACGATGCTCGAATCGGACTTCGTGCTCGGCATCGGCAACCGCTGGGCCAACCGGCACACCGGAGGCGTCGACACCTACACGAGAGGCCGCACCTTCGTGCACGTCGACATCGAGCCGACGCAGATCGGTCGCGTTTTCGCGCCCGATTACGCGATCGTGTCCGACGCCAGGGCCGCGCTCGAGGTGCTCGTGGAGGTCGCCAAGGAGTGGTACGCCGAGGGTCGGCTTCCCGACCGCGGCGCGTGGGCTGAATCGTGCCGGGTGCGCAGGCGAAGCTTGTTGCGCAGGACCAACTTTGACAATGTCCCGATCAAGCCGCAGCGGGTGTACCAGGAGATGAACAAGGCGTTCGGACCCGAGACCCGCTACGTCAGCACCATCGGCCTGTCCCAGATCCAAGCCGCGCAGTTGTTGCACGTGTACAAGCCGCGGCACTGGATCAACGCCGGGCAGGCGGGCCCGCTCGGGTGGACCATCCCCGCGACCCTCGGGGTCGCGACCGCCGACCCGGACGCCACTGTCGTCGCGTTGTCGGGTGACTACGACTTCCAGTTCCTCATCGAAGAACTCGCGGTCGGCGCTCAGTTCAACCTCGGATACATCCACGTCGTGGTGAACAACTCGTACCTGGGTCTGATCCGGCAGTCGCAGCGCGGCTTCGACATGGATTACTGCGTGCAGTTGTCCTTCGACAACGTGAACAGCCCCGAGCTCGGCGCATACGGAGTCGACCATGTCAAAGTGGCGGAAGGGTTGGGCTGCAAGGCAATCCGCGTCACCGAACCCGACGATCTGTTGCCCGCGTTCGAGCGCGCCAAGGAGCTGATGAGAGAGCATCGGCTGCCGGTTGTCGTCGAGGTGATCCTCGAACGGGTCACCAACGTGTCGATGGGCACCGAGATCGACAACGTCGTCGAATTCGAGGAACTGGCATTGGCGGGCGAGGACGCCCCCACGGCGATCGCACTGCTGGACTAAACCGGCAATGCCCACTGTGCTGATCGCATCAGACAAGTTCAAGGGGTCGCTCACCGCCGCGCAGGTCGCCGACGCTGTCGCCGAGGGGGTGCGCCGGGCGCGGCCGGATGCGCGTGTCGAGTCGGTCCCGGTCGCCGACGGCGGAGACGGCACGATCGCCGCCGCGCTGGCCGCCGGGTTCGAGCACGTTCCCGTCGTGGCGTCGGGACCGACGGGCGAGCCGGTGCACACCGGTTACGCGCGCCGCGCGGACCTGGCGGTGGTGGAGATGGCCGACGTGTCCGGGCTGACCCGGCTACCCGGCGGCGTTCTCGCCCCTCTGGACGCGTCGAGCCGGGGCGTCGGTGAGGTGATGGCGGCGGCTATCGCTGCGGGTTGTCGCACCGTAGTACTCGGCATCGGCGGCTCGGCAAGTACCGACGGGGGCGCCGGGCTCCTCGCAGGGCTCGGTGCACTCCTGCTGGACGCCGACGGGGCACCGGTAGCGGATGGCGGCGCCGGGCTCACCCGGATCGCGAGCGTGGAACTCGCGGCTCTGCGCGGGCGGATCTCCGGTGTCCGCGTCATCCTCGCCAGCGATGTCGACAACCCGCTCACCGGTACGAAAGGCGCGGCCGCCGTCTACGGGCCGCAGAAGGGCGCAACGCCCGAACAGGTCCGCGAACTCGACGATGCGCTAACGCATTTCGCCGACATCGTGGCCGAGACCACGGGCGCAGATTTCCGCGGCCACGCCGGCGCCGGTGCGGCGGGCGGAACCGGGTTCGCCGCGCTCGCCGTCCTCGACGCCGAGCTTCGGCCGGGCGTCGACTTGGTACTCGAGCTGGTCGGCTTCTCGGACCGGCTCGCCGAGGCTGATCTCGTCGTGACGGGCGAAGGCGCCCTCGACGAGCAGACCCTGCACGGCAAGGCCCCTGCGGGCGTCGCCGCCGCAGCCGTGGCGGCAGCCATCCCGGTTGTCGCGGTATGCGGCCGCAACCAGCTCGATACCGAATCGCTGCGCTCGGCAGGCATCATCGCCGCGTACGCCCTCACCGATCTCGAGCCCGATGTCCAGAAATGCATCGCTGACCCCGCGCCGCTGCTGGTGCGTCTCGGCGAACTGATAGCGACCGACCATTTGTCGGCCGAAGGCGCCGATGCCGGCGAGGTACGAGGCGGCTGAGAAGCCGAGCAGACAGCAACGAAGGTAGACCGATTCAAGACCGAGTACGAAGGTAGGAATCATGAGCGACTCCACCATCAGTGGGTCCGATGCCATCGAGCCGAGCCCACGGCTGTACAACGAGGACCTTGCGCCCGCTCGTGAACGGAACTGGGGCACCTACAGCCTCTTCGCGATGTGGATGTCCGACGTGCACAGCATCGGCGGGTACACGTTCGCCGCAGGCTTGTTCTTCACCGGGCTCGTCGGCTGGCAGGTGTTCGTCGCGCTGGTGCTCGGCATCACCGTGGTCTTCTTCCTCATGAACCTCACCGGCTTCGCCGGCCAGGCCACCGGTGTGCCCTACCCGGTGATCGCCCGCATTTCGTTCGGTGTTTTCGGCGCCAATCTTGCCGCACTGATCCGGGCGGTGATCGCGATCGCGTGGTATGGCATCCAGACCTGGCTGGCCTCACAGGCCGTGGTCGTGCTCGCGATCGCGGCGTGGCCCGGCCTTGCCGACCACCGTGGCGGGAACTTCCTCGGCCTCGACATGCTCGGCTGGGCAGCGTTCGCGGTCCTGTGGGTATTGCAGCTTCTCGTCATCCGGCGCGGTATGGAGACCGTGCGGCGGTTCCAGGACTGGGCGGGCCCGGCCATCTGGGTGGTGATGTTCGTGCTCGCCGCGTGGATCGTGATCGAGGCCGGCTCGGACTTCTCGCTGAACCTGACCGACGAGCAGAAGACCGGTGGCGCCGCGGTGCAGGCCTTCCTCGTCGCGTGCGCGCTGACGATCACCTACTTCTCGACGCTGCTATTGAACTTCTGCGACTTTTCCCGGTTCGCACCGGATCGGCCCACCGTCGTGCGCGGCAACTTCTGGGGTCTGCCGATCAACTTCATGGCATTCGCCATCGTCACGGTGGCGGTCACCGCAGGCAGCATCGCGGTGTTCGGGGAGGCGATCACCGACCCCGTCGAGATCGTCGCCAGGATCAACAACGTCTGGGTCACGGTCATCGGCGCCATCACCTTCGTCATCGCAACGATCGGCATCAATGTGGTCGCGAACTTCGTGTCGGCCAGCTACGACCTCGCGAACGTCGCACCCAAGCACATCGACTTCCGCCGCGGTGGCTTGATCAGCGCCATAGCGGCCGTGGTGATCACGCCGTGGCACCTGTACAGCAGCCCCGACGCGATCTTCTACTTCCTCGGCGGCCTCGGCGCACTGCTCGGCCCGCTGTTCGGTGTGATCTTCACCGACTACTATCTGATTCGGCGGCAACGAGTTTCGATCGAAGAGCTGTACCTGGACGACCCGAGGAGTCGTTACTACTACCGGCGCGGCTGGAATCCCAAGGCGCTCATCGCCGGTGGCGTGGCCGCGGTGTTCTCGTTGTTCGTCGCGCTCTACAAGCCGTTGGAGGACTGGTCGGCGTTCTCCTGGTTCGTCGGTGTGCTGATCGCCGCGGTGGTGTACTACGCGATCTCCGCCCGCGACTTCCGGCAGCCGGAGCTGGAAGACGGAAACGCCCATGATGCCACGACAACTCGACCCCAGGAGGCACAAGCATGACCGACCTCGATCTGGTGATCCGTGCTCCCCGCCTGATCAGCACGGCGGGCGAGGTGGGCCGCACCGTCGGCGTCAAAGACGGCACGATCGTCGCCATCGAGCCGCTCAACTCGGACCTGACGGCCCCACAGGTGGTCGAACTCTCCGACGACGAAACATTGTTGCCGGGAATCGTCGACTCCCACGTGCACGTCAACGACCCCGGTCGCACCGACTGGGAGGGCTTCGCCAGCGCGACGAAAGCGGCTGCGGCAGGCGGGGTGACGACGCTGATCGACATGCCGCTCAACAGCATCCCGCCCACCGTCGATGTGGCGGCGCTCGAGGTGAAACGCAAAACCGCAGAGAGCCAGGCGCACATCGACGTTGGCTTCTGGGGCGGTGCGATACCCGGCAATGTGGCCGACCTGCGGCCGCTGTACGACGCGGGCGTGTTCGGGTTCAAGTGCTTCCTACTGCACTCCGGTGTCGACGAGTTCCCCCCGCTCGATCCCGACCAGCTCGAGGCGGCCATGCGCGAGATCGCGTCGTTCGACGGGTTGATGATCGTGCACGCCGAGGACACCCATGCGATCGAGCATGCGCCGACCGCGCACGGCGAGACCTACACCAACTTCTTGTCCTCACGGCCGAGAGGGGCGGAAAACCTCGCCATCGCCCAGGTTATCGAGCTGGCCCGGTGGACCGGCTGCCGCGTGCATATCCTCCACGTCTCCAGCTCGGATGCGCTGCCGATGATCGCGACCGCGCGGCGCGACGGCATCGGTATCACGGCCGAGACCTGCCCGCATTACTTGACGTTCGCGTCCGAGGAGATCCCGGACGGCGCAACGCAATACAAGTGTTGCCCGCCGATAAGGGAAGGCGGCAACCGGGAGCTGTTGTGGCGAGGGCTTGGCGAAGGGGTGATCGATCTTGTCGTCTCCGACCACTCGCCGTCGACGGTGGACCTGAAGTGCCTTGACATCGGTGACTTCGGGGTGGCGTGGGGCGGGATCTCCTCGCTGCAGCTCGGCCTTTCGGCGGTGTGGACCCAGGCCCGCCAGCGGGGCTACGACCTGGTCGACGTCTGCCGATGGATGTGTCAGGCACCGGCGAAGCAGACCGGCCTGCGCAGGAAGGGCCGTATCGACACTGGATACGACGCCGACTTCTGCGTTTTCGCGCCCGACGACGCGTTCGTGGTCGACGTGCACCGCCTGCACCACAAGAACGCGATCACCCCGTATGACGGTCGTCCCCTCGCCGGTCAGGTGCGCAGCACGTGGTTGCGGGGTAAGCAGATTGACATCGACGACGAGCCGCAGGGCCGGCTCCTGAGCAGAGGTGCAGCATGAGGACCCGAAGGCGAGCGCGAGTGAGGATCGCAGCGAAGCGAGGACCGGAGCGAGTGGGAGCAGAGGCATGAGGACCCGAAGGCGAGCGCGAGTGAGGATCGCAGCGAAGCGAGGACCGGAGCGAGTGGGAGCAGAGGCATGAGGACCCGAAGGCGAGCGCGAGTGAGGATCGCAGCGAAGCGAGGACCGGAGCGAGTGGGAGCAGAGGCATGAGGACCCGAAGGCGAGCGCGAGTGAGGATCGCAGCGAAGCGAGGACCGGAGCGAGTGGGAGCAGAGGCATGAGTAACGACGCGCCACGGTATTACGCGCCGACCGGTGGACATCCACCGCAGACCCAGTTGACCACGGACCGCGCGGTTTTCACGGAGGCGTACGCCGTGCTTCCGCGCGGCACCATGCGCGACATCGTCACCAGCAACTTGCCGTTCTGGGACAACACCCGGCTGTGGGTGATCGCGCGCCCGCTGTCCGGATTCGCGGAAACGTTCTCGCAGTACATCGTCGAGGTTTCCCCCGGGGGCGGTAGTGACCGGCCGGAGCTCGATCCCGGCGCCGAGGGTGTGCTGTTCGTCGTCGAGGGCGGGCTCACGCTCGTGGTCAACGGCGACAAGCACGACTTGACCCCGGGTGGGTACGCGTTCCTGCCGCCGGGCTGCGAATGGACGCTGCGCAACAACACCGCCGAGACGGCCCGCTTCCACTGGATCCGCAAGGCGTACGAGCGCGTCGACGGTCTGGAGTTACCGGAACCGTTCGTCACCAATGAGATTCACGTCGAAGGTGCCGAGATGACGGGGACCGAAGGGCGGTGGACCACGCAGCGGTTCGCCGATCCGTCCGACGTCCGCCACGACATGCACGTCAACATCGTCAACTTCGAACCCGGCGGCGTGATCCCGTTCCCGGAGACGCACGTGATGGAGCACGGCCTCTACGTGCTCGAGGGTAAAGCGGTCTACCTGCTCAACAAGGACTGGGTCGAGGTGCAAGAGGGCGACTTCATGTGGTTGCGCGCCTTCTGCCCGCAGGCCTGCTACGCGGGCGGCCCAGGGCGGTTCCGGTACCTGCTCTATAAGGACGTCAACAGGCACGCCAAGCTGAGCCGGCAGTTCGTCTGACGCGGCGCGCTCGGGAGGGCGTCGGTGATGGGACCGAAGGTCGCGGTAGTTGGACTGGGCACCATGGGCGCACAGTGCCTATGGCAGCTGAGCAGGCGCGGCATCGACGCCTCGGGCTATGAGACGTACGTACCCGGTCACGGCCGTGGCGCGGCCGGCGGCGACAACCGGCTGTTCCGCATGATCGAGTTGGAAGACCCTCGCTTCAGTCCAGTCGTGGCGAGGGCCGACGAGCTGTGGGACGAGCTGCAGAGAGACTCTCGCCGCGAGCTACGAACATCACCGGCGTTCTGATCACTGGCGAGGTCGGAGTTTCCTTTGTCGAAATAGAGCTTGACGGCAGACCTCGGGTTTCGCGAACGGTATCGACCGACCGCGCAGGTTGGCCGACAAGTTATCGCGGCATCGCCGAGGCTGTGCCGTCGTCGGACTTCGGCTCATCAGTTTGGCCAGCGATCCGACCAACGTCTCCATCCGGCCTGGAAACGGCGGCCCTCCCGTCTCCGAAGAGGCCAACCAGCCCTCTGAAGCCGACGCCGGGGAAGACGTCAGAAATCCGTAATCACTCTCACGATGCACCCGTGCCGCGAGTGTGATTCGCTCGTCGCGGGCTCGGTGTTGCAACGGTTGAGCATCGAATGGTGAGTGGATCCTTTTCCCCCGGCAGCACCCGCAGTCTGTGTGACGTTCGAACTGCTGGGTACATCGTCGACACAACTCGAGGGAAGGGCAACGCGTGGACATGCGAGTGCAGGTGTCGCAGATGAGTCAAGAGACACGAGAGGCTCTCGCGCAACGCATCAGATCGCGCCTCTCGCACGCCGATAACCCAGCAACGGATCACGACGTGAGCATCGTCGGAGGAGGCGTGGCGGCTCTCACGTTGGCGCTGGAGATTCGCCGAGCCCGTCCGACTACGCGGATTCTGGTGATCGAGCCGAACGCCCACCCGCGGCCTGGTTTTCGCGCAGGTCGGACATGTGGTGTGCTTCGGCTCGCGGACACCGGCTCAGGCAGAGGCTGCCGCCGCCCTCGCGACGGGCCTAGGCGCGGCTGGACGGGTGCGGGTCGGCGACAACGACGGCGGCCGCGGAGTTCGGCGAGGCAGTGATCTACACCGCCCGCGGCGTGGACCCGGCGGAGGTGCTGACTTCAGAGTCGCTCCTGGACGGCAAGATCGTGATGGACATCAACAACCAGGACATTCCGAAGGACTTCGTCTATCCACCCGTGACGAAGTCCCTCGCCGAATTCCTCGCCGATCAGGCGCCTCGCGCGCGTGTAGTCAAGGCGTTCAACACGATGGGCCAGGAGGTTTTCGAACTATGCCCCGACGCGATCCGGCCCTATAGGGTGTCGGTGTTCGTGGCCGGTGACCACGAATCCGCTCGCAGCGCGGTGCTAGGTCTCGCCGACCAAATAGGCTTCGTGCCGGTCGATTGCGGCCCGCTGATCCACGCGCGGCTGCTCGAAGGCGCCGCGGATTTCATTCGCTTCCTGATGATCAACCGCAACCTTGCCGGGGCGAACTACTCGCTCACGAACGTTCCCGCCGCGCCGGAGCCGAAACTCGGCGGGCGGCAACAATCGAAACTGGGCTAGTAATTGCGTGAGGTTCTCGTAGTTTCGCTGCACAAGGGTTCTGATGGCCACTAGTAAGACACCACCCGGTGCGCCTACGCGCATGGCAGTCATCGTGGCACGAGTCAATACCCCTCGCCCGGCACCCCGACCCGGGGTGGCGATGAAAACCCGGGGGTTATCCCGAGGGGGATTACAGCCCGCCGATGTTTCACTCGACCCGTAGGTACGGGCGACTGACGGCTCCGCCCCAAATTCGCCGACCTACCGGCTCCTGGTCCCACAGGAAGGACGTGATCCTGATGAGTAGCCGCACAACCATCACGACGTGGCCTACGGCCTGCACAAAAGGCCTGACAGCAGTTCCGGGAAACCCGGGTTCTCGGTGACCGCGTCCAGATACCGCAGCGTCTCGGAATCGACTGTGCCGAATAATGTTTCGCCTGAGCGACGTCATACATCGGGCACCGCACTCGGCCCACTACGCACAGCGCCGACTACTTCCGAAGGCACGGCCAGCGAATGCACCGCCACTGCATCCTTCGAACTGCCGTTGCAGCTAGCAGGCATAGCTCAGGTGCCGCCACCGTCCAAGAGGCATGGCGGTCAGCGTTGACGACGGCGGCCGCTGCCGCGACGACAGTTACCCACATCACGGCCGGCGTCCGTCCGGACAAGCGGTCACAACAGGAAGGGACCCTCATGACGACACCCAACGGCCGCACTGGTATGCAACCCGTCACTGTCCGGCAGGCGACGATCGACCTTCTGCGCACGCATCGTCTCACGACGTGGTTCGGTAACCCCGGATCATCGGAATTGACTCTGCTGGAGCACTTTCCATCCGATTTCCGATACATGCTCGGTCTGCAGGAGATGGTACCGGTCGGAATGGCCGACGCCTACGCGCAGATCACCGGCCGACCCGCGATCGTCAACCTGCACACCGCACCCGGCATGGGCAACGCCCAGGGCGCCCTCTACAACGCCTACATCAACAAGACCCCGTTGATCGTCACCGCCGGCAACCAGCGTCGCGATCTGCAGAACCAGATGTGCCTTCTGACCAACGTCGACGCGACCAACGTGCCCAAGCCGTTCGTGAAATGGTCTGGCGAGCCGGCGATTGCCAGTGAGGTCCCGGCGGTGCTGGCTCGCGCCATCCACATCGCGAACACCGCGCCGAGGGGTCCGGTGTTCGTCTCACTTCCCATGGACGACATGTCTGTTGAACTCACCGATAAGCAATTTTCGGACATCGACGTGGTCCGTACCAGGACTGTCACCCACGCCGGCGGATTCCCCGACGACGTGGCCACCGACATCGCTGGCCGCCTCAGCAACGCAATCTCGCCGGCGATCATCGTCGGCGGCGACGTCGAACGCTTCGGCGCCTGGGACGCGGTCATCGCGCTGGCCGAACGTACCCAGTCCATCGTGCTGACCGCCCCGCTGACCGGGCTGTCCGGGTTCCCCGAGAATCACCCGCTCTACCACGGCAGTCTTCCACCAGGTGCGGGCTGGATTTCGAAGGCGCTGACGGGCCGGGACCTGGTCGTGGTGATCGGCGCACCGGTGTTCCGGTACTACCCCAAGATCGCGGGCCCCTACCTACCGGAGGGCACCAGCCTGATTCACATCACCAACGACCCCGACGAGGCCGCCCGCGCACCAGTGGGCGACGCGATCGTCGCTGACCTGCGGTCGGCTGCTGAAGCCTTGGTTGCCCATGTCGATCAGACCAGCCGGTCTGCACCCGAACCACGTGACTCGGTCACCGACCCGGGCAGTGTGACGGCGCCGTTGTCACCCGAAGCATTGTGGTCCACCGTCGGACTGCGCCTACCCGCGGACATCCTGTTGGTGACCGAGGCTGGCAGCAATGAATTCCCAATCGGTGCGTGCATGCGGCCGGGGCATCCGTTCTCCCACCTCACCGCCGCCGGCGGTGGTCTCGGTTTCGGCCTGCCCGCCGCGGTCGGTGCCCAACTTGCCGCACCGGACCGGCCGGTGGTGGCCGCGATGGGTGACGGCTCAATGCATTACGCCATCACGTCCTTGTGGACCGCTGCGCACTACGGCATCCCGCTGACCATCGTCGTGGCGTCCAACTCCGAGTACGGCATCCTCAAGGAGTTCGGTGTCATCGAAGACACCTCGGGTGTGCCTGGATTGGATCTGCCGGGCCTGGACATCGTTGCCACCGCGCGCAGTTACGGCGTCGATGCCCACCAGGCGACAACCACCGATGACGTCGCCGAGCTCCTCAACGCCGGCATCGCCGACCGCGACCGACCCACCCTGATCAACGTCACCACCACACCCGTTAGTGCCTAGACCTCAGCCAAGGCGTCTCTCACACCCACGAAGGAATGATTCAAATGAGCACTGACACAGCAGAAAACGTCATCGCCGCGGACAACTCCCTGACCGACCTGTTCATCAAGGCGGTCGCAGGCCGCGCGGAGATCATCACCGACGAGGCAGTCCTGACCGAACGCGGCCATGACTTCTGGGGTTTCGGTGGAACCGCGGGACTGCTGGTACGCCCCGCCAGCCGCGACGAGTTCGCCGAAATCATGCGAGTCGCAACCGAACACCACATCGCGGTGGTTTCCCGCGGCGGCGCATCGAACTGCTCGGCGGGAATGATGCCGGCCACTGGGTCCTGCTGGACCTGTCCGGTCTGAATCAGATCCTGGAAGTCGACGTCGACAACCGGTGGGCCCGCGTCGAACCCGGCGTCATCAACTCCGACCTGCAAGCCGCGCTGGCCCCGCACGGGCTGTGCTTCTCCCCGGACCCGGTGTCGGCGCATCTGGCCACCGTCGCAGGCAACATCATCGAGAACGCCGGCGGCCCACACGCATTGAAGTACGGCGTGACCTACAACCACATTCTGTCGGTGGAGGTCGTGCTCGCCAATGGGTCGACCATCACCCTGGCCGCCGATGATGACGGCCCCGATCTGCTCGGTGTCCTCATCGGATCCGAAGGCACCCTCGGGATCGTCACCGAGGCCACCGTCGCGCTGCGGCCGATCCCGGAGGTCACCCACAGCCTGATGGGTGCGTTCGCGTCCGCCAGGGCCGCAGCTGACACTGTTGCCGCGGTCATCGCCTCCGGTGTCGTCCCCGCCGCGGTGGAATGGCTGGACCGTCAAGGCGCCGGGTTGCAGCAGTTCTACGACACCGGCTATCCGCTGGACGCTGATGCCATCGTGCTCATCGACGTCGACGGCACCGCCGGCGAGGTGGCCCACGACCAGCCGATCGTGGAGAAGATGCTGCGCGAACGGGCCACCGAGGTCCGTATCGCCGAGGATGAGAAGTCCCGGACCGCGCTGTGGTACGGCCGCGAGTGCGGGAAGCCGCGATTGTGCGTACGAAGTTCGCTACATCGAATGCGCCCAGCCCCTTTTCAGATCTCGCCGCGCAGACCGAGAGTGTCGTTCGGGGCGCGCTCCGTTGGCGATTGGCCCGCCAATGTGTTTTCAGAGCGGGTGGGTTGCGCATCTGACTACCGCAACTCGGCCCGCTCCCGCGCAACGAGCACTTCTCCACCGCTCCAAGTCTCCCTCCAGCACTTCACGAGAGTGCCGGGTGGGACTGCCAGCGTTCGTCCTCAGGGTTATAGTTCGCAGTCGCCATGAGCAGGTAACTGCCGTCGTCGCGGGGTTCCGCCAGAGTGGGACGAATGTAGCGCGTCCCTTCGTTAATCAACTCGACATACACCGTCACCGGATCATTCGTGGAGGGTTCTGGAGGACAATGTGCCGCCCTCCGTTTCCCTGTGTGCCCGCCGTTCGACTCGCGACCTCATATAGGACAGAACCCAAATCCAACACCATCAACGGTCCTTGGGGGCAGGCCGTCATATGAACGCCGAAGAAGGCGACTGTCCAGGTTCATTGGGGGAAGGCTCGCCTGATGTTGGCGCGGAGGGCTTCCTCTGTGGCGTCCTGTTTTTCGGTGGCCGCGGCGATGGCGGCGGCTTCGTTGCGTGCGACGACGACACCGTCGCCGTCTCCGAAGATCGCGTCGCCGGGCGTTGGCGGTGATGAACATGGGGTCTCCTTTGATGTGTGTGGTTCGAGCCGGCGAGGGCTTGGCGGTCGGGGAGCGCTTCCTCGGTTTGGCCCGCGACGTGGGGGGTCACAATCAGGTCGGGCCGGCCGCGATGGTCATGTAAGTAGCTGTGAGCCAATGGTTCTGGCCGCGACACCATGGGTGGCGTACTGCCTCCGGCTCGTCCCGGTGGTCACGCAGCCGGTAGTAATCGCCGTCGAGGATAAGCAGCGCGTAGCGGTGCAACGGCCGATCAAGATGTGTCTGAGGGGAATTCGAGTAGTCGCCTAAGCGTGCGCAACATCTCGGCGGCCGAAACAATGAATCTGCTCGGCGCAACTCGGCAACGATCCACCGGCATCTGCGGGATGGCGCTATCCAACGTAATACTTCCGACACATCTGACGTGCGGATGGCTCCGAATAGCTGTTCAAGAAATACAAGATATCTCGACCCAAGTCCGGCAATTGAGGGTCGGAAGGAGGTGCCGATGGTGTATCGGATACCGGCGTGTTGCAGTCAACTTGCTGCGACCGCGGCTACGACGAGAAACCCTCCGACAATACTGTGGATTGGCTGTGGCTCTTGTAGTGGAGAGTCGATGGCGATGCTCGGTGTTGACGGGCAGGCGACTGGTCTTATTGATCTGCTTGAGCACGACGGGGTACGGCTGCTGTGGCATCCCTCGCTCTCGCTGGACCCGTTGGCACCAATTGTTCACCAGATCCTGGACGGAGTGTTGTCGCTAACACTGCTGTGCGTCGAAGGCTCCATCGCGATGGGGCCAGATGGCACGGGTCTCTTCGACACCTTTGACGGTAAACCGAAGCGAGACTTGGTGTATGAGCTTTGTGCGGCAGCTGACTATGTGCTTGCCCTGGGCACCTGCGCCAGTTATGGGGGCATCCCGGCAGCACCACCCAACCCCACCGCAGCGGTGGGCTTGCAGTATGCGGACGGCCAGCCCGGCGGTCTTCTCGGGGAAGATTGGCGATCGGCCAAAGGGCTGCCTGTCGTCAACGTCGCGGGCTGCTCGGCCGATGCCGACACCATGCTCCTTGCCATGCGTTGGTTACTGACAGGCGATCCCGATCCGGCGCAGTTAGACCGTTTCGGGCGACCGACACTGGTACGACCCTGTCTCTCTGCCGCCGACCGGCCGAAGTGTGGCACCGCAGACTGGGTCGGCCATTCGTGTTACGGCTGCATCGGCCAGAAGTTCCCGCTGAGCCGAGAGTTGCTCAAGTGGAGGGAGGCCAAAAGTGCGCGAGCGAATCACGATCGACCTGAATCGAGTTGAAGGAGATCTCGAGGTTCGACTTGATGTTGAGGACAGTATGGTCCGAGACAGTTGGTGCGTGGGCACCATGTACAGAGGCTACGAGCAAGTTCTGGTCGGCCCCCTGCGTGTCAGGGTGAGTTGAGTCCACTGGTTCACAGCAAATCGGCCTGACGCAGGGCGAGATACGGATCGGCACACCATGACCAGCTCCACGATTACCGCGGTGAACCACAATGAACCGATGGATCCACCCCACCCCAGAGCCGACGGGCCGCGGCGCCGTCGCGCGTTCACCGCGTCGGACAAGATTGCCCATCTGCATGCCTATGAGCAGGCGTGCGAACACGGTGAAGGCGGCGCCTATTTGCGGCGGGAGGGCCTGTATTCGTCGTTGATCAGCGAATGGCGCAAGCAACGCGACGCCGGGGTGCTGGCGGGCAAACGGCCCGGCGAGAAGGTTGGCAGGCTCACCGCCGAACAGGCCGAGATCGCGCGGCTCACCCGCGAACTCGCTCGCGCAAACAAGCGGTTGCACACCACCGAGGCCGCCCTGGACATCATGGGAAAAGCACACGCTCTCTTGGAGTCACTGTCCGAGAGAGCGGACTCCGACGAGCAGCGCAAGAAGCGCTGACCGAGACCTTCGCAATGCTGACCGGACATGGTGTATCGACAAGGCAGGCAGCCACATTGACCGGGCTGGTCCGCTCGACCGCGACTCGGCGGCGCAACGCCGCCACGGCGCTCACGCCCGCAGTCTGCACCGAGCCTGCGGTCGAGCCGGCCAACAAACTCACCGATGCCGAACGGCGCCGGGTCGTTGAGGTGCTCACCAGCGACCGGTTCGTCGATCTCGCGCCGTTGCAGATCTACGCTCAGCTGCTCGACGAGGGCGTCTATCTGTGTTCGGTGTCCACGATGTACCGGGTGTTGGGACAGCACACGCTGGTCGCCGAACGCCGCCGGCTGGCGCGGCACCCCAGCCAGGTGTGCCCGGAGCTGGTCGCGACCGCACCGCAGCAGGTGTACAGCTGGGACATCACCAAACTCGCGGGCCCAGTGAAGGGCACCTATTTCGATGCGTACGTGATGATCGACATCTACTCCCGCTACCTCGTCGGTGTTCACGTCCATGCCCACGAATCCGGTGTTCTGGCAAGGGAACTGATGGAGCAGATCTTCAGGGTGCATGGCGTACCGCAGGTCGTGCACGCCGATCGGGGAACCTCGATGACCAGCAAGACCGTCGCCACGCTGCTCGCTGATCTGGAGGTTACCCGGTCGCATTCGCGGCCACGGGTGTCCAACGACAATCCGTACTCGGAGTCGCTGTTCAAGACGTTGAAGTACGGACCGGCGTTTCCCGAGCGCTTCGGATCAATCTGGGAGGCAAGGCAATTCATGGACATCTTCACCCACTGGTACAACCACGAGCATCGTCACACCGGCATCGGTTTGCACACACCCGCCGACGTGCACTTCGGGTTGGCCACCGACAAAGCCGCCGACCGGCGCACGGTACTGACCCAAGCCCGCGCCCGACACCCGCACCGCTTCGGCACCGTCGGGGCGCCGAAGATCCTCGACCTACCCGACACCGCCTGGATCAACCGACCAGCCCAGAACACCACCCAGGAGACCGCCACGACAGCCGCCTAACACCCACTGGACTCATCCACCTTGAAAAATTCCGGCCGCGCGCCGTCTGATGTGTTGGTCATTGTCCCGCGCATTTGCGGCATCTGTAGTACAGCTCAGCTCTACGCCGGGGTGAGAGCACTCGAAGACGCCTGGGGTGTCCAGCCCGCTCCCAATGGCGTGCGCGTGCGCAATCTCTGTCTGATGGCCGAAGCCGTGATGAATGATGCCCGGCAAACCTTTGTGATGTTCTGCCCCGACTTCTGCCATGCCGCCTATCGCTCTCACCCTCTATACGAGAAGATGGTGACGGCTTTTGAGCCTCCGCTCAAGGGTTACTTTGCGCGCCAGGCGGTCTTGCGCTCGAAAGGCATGCTCGGCATCATCACCGCATTCGCCGGGCAGTGGCCCCATGCCACCTATATGGCACCGGGAGGAGTCACCTGCGAGGTGACGGCCGAGAAACTGGCCAAGTGTGAGGCCGCGATCGACGAATACCAATCCTGGTATGAGGCAGAGGTGTTGGGCTGTACCAGTGACCAGTGGATGGGACTTCACACCGCCGAAGGGTTTCTCGGCTGGCTAGAAGAGCATCCAGACACCGGCGCTGGGCTTTACGCCGGCTTCGGGCGCTCCAT
This sequence comes from uncultured Actinomycetota bacterium, assembly GCA_963715885.1. Taxonomy (GTDB): domain Bacteria; phylum Actinomycetota; class Actinomycetes; order Mycobacteriales; family Mycobacteriaceae; genus Mycobacterium. The sequence continues at coordinate 289,110 of CAVQSK010000012.1, read as the reverse complement.
CGGCCTACAGCACCTGGGCCTGGGCAGCCGCTACCTGCTGAGTTGTGGCTGTTATCCACGACCCGACAACAACGGCTTCCTGATGCCGGGTGGATATCTCAACGGCGAACGCGTTGAATCCTTTGATCACCACCAGGTGCGGGAACATACGCGCTATTCATGGTTTGCCGACTACGGGCCCACCCACCCGTGGGACTCGGTCACCAAGGCTGAGCACGGGCCGGACCGAGGACAATACAGCCATGCCAAGGCGACACGCTACGCGAATCAGGTGGTCCAAATCGGGCCGATGGTCGACCTCTTTCTCGCCGGTGATCCCCTCATCGCGTCTTGGATGCGGGCCGAGGGGCCCAATGCCTGGCTCCGCCAACTGACCCGCCTGCACAGGCCTGTCCTGGTCATGCAACTCATGCGCCAGACGATCGCCGAGCTAAGGGCAGAAGGCAGCGAACCCGCCATGGTGTGGCCCACTGATGTGCCGGACCAGGGCCGAGGTTTTGGCGCGGTCAATGCAGCACGAGGAACTGTGAGTCACTGGATCTGTATCCGGGACGGGAAGATTTCCAACTATCAAATCATCACTCCCACGACCTGGAACGCCTCGCCGCGCGACTCCGACGGCCGGCGCGGACACTGGGAGGAAAGCCTAATCGGGCTGTCCGTTCCAGATCCGGACAATCCTCTCCACCTTGGCCACATCGTTCGTTCTCACGATGCGTGTCTCGTGTGCACCACACACATGATCCGCAGCGGTCAACGCACAAATTTTCTTCCTTTTTGACATCGCGTGATCTGCCTCCCCAGACTGACGAGTCCGACTGCGAGCCCGATGCCGCACGGCACTGGCCCGCGACTCTCTCGGGCCCGGCACACCCCGGCTTGCCTGATGTCGGCGCGGCTGGCTTCCTCTGTGGCGTCCTGTTTTTCGGTGGCCGCGGCTCGTTACTTCCCGAGGACATCACGGCCCTGGCTTAAATGGACGGGCCAAAATGGGCCCAACAGAAGGGACTAGCTTGGTTGGGCTCGCCCCGTTTGCGGCCGTTGATCCGGTTCAAACAGCACGTATGGATGGCAGTCGCTCACTAAGTCCGCATGAAAGCGGGAGGCCGCCGGTTCGATCCCGGTCCTGGCCACGAAGTTCGAACTCGCAATCCGCCTGTCGCTCTGTGGAATTCAGCTGACCTTCGTGCCGGGCAGCGGCGGGGGTGCCGATCGGTAGCTGGCCGGGGTCGCCGACAGGTTGATGGGGTTACGGCACAAAGAGACACTGCTGCCGTCATCACGGGAGAGCTCGACGATGGGGTTCAGGCCGAGTCCGGCCGCAAGACCGAAGGCGCCGGCGATGTCGTTGACGATGCCGGCGGGGACACGCACCCGCGTCAGCTCGGCTGCCCAGTCGGCGGCCGTCCTTGTCGCGAGCCGCTTTTCGAGTTCGGCACGCAGCAGGCCCCGGTGCTGGACGCGTGCGCTGTTTGTGGCGAACAGTGGATCGATCGCCATGTGCGGCACGCCGAGCACGTCGCACAGGGCGGCGAACTGACGATCGTTGCCGACGGCCAAGACTAGATCGCCGTCGGCGCAGGACAGCAGTTCGTAGGGCGCGATGCTGGGGTGCTGGTTGCCCATCCGGGTGGGTACCACACCGGCCGAGGTGTAGGCGCTGGCCTGGTTGACCAGGGCCGCGAGCAGGCAGGACAGCAGGTCCACTTCGACCAACTGACCCTCGCCCGTGGCCGCGCGGTGGTGCAGTGCGGTCAGGATGCCGGTCGTGGCGAAAAGCCCGGCGAGCACGTCGACCACGGCGACCCCGACCTTCTGGGGCTCGCCGTCGGGGCTGCCGGTGATGCTCATCAGGCCACCGACCGCCTGGAGCAGTAGGTCGTAGCCGGGTAGGGAGGCTCCGGCGCCGCGGCCGAAACCGGTGATCGAGCAGTAGATGAGGCCGGGGTTGGCCAGCCGGAGCCGGTCGTAGTCGAGGCCGAACTCCGCCATCAAGCCCGGGCGGAAATTCTCGACCACGACGTCGGCGTCGGCGGCGAGCGCCCTGGCCTGCGCTTGATCACGCTCGTCGGTCAGGTCAAGGACGATGCTGTCCTTATTGCGGTTGACCGCCTGGAAGTAGGTCGCTTGCCCATGCTTGTCGTAGGGCGGGCCCCAGCCACGGGTGTCGTCGCCGGTGCCGGGGCGTTCGACCTTGGTCACCGTGGCGCCGAAGTCGGCGAGCTGCATCGTCGCGAAGGGCCCGGCCAGGATCCGCGAGAAGTCCAGGACCCGCAGGCCGTCAAGAGCTCCGGTCATACGCCACCTCTCTATTATCTTCGAGTTTCGAAAATCGAAGATAGCATGTACTGTGTCATTATCCCAAGCGTCAAGGAGACCCAAAATGCCAGTTGCCACCGCCCTGCAGGACTATCTGTCCATCGACTCGGTTCTCTCCGACGAGGAGAGAGACATACGTGACACGGTGCGGGCCTTCGTACGCGAGCGGGTACTGCCCGAGGTCGGGGATTGGTTCGACGAGGGGCGAGTGCCCCGCGATCTGATGGGTGAGCTGGGCAAGCTCGGTGTGCTGGGCATGCACCTGGACGGCTACGACTGCGCCGGGACCAGCGCGACGGCCTACGGGCTGGCCTGTCTGGAGCTTGAGGCGGGCGACAGCGGGATCCGCAGCATGGTGTCGGTGCAGGGCTCGCTGGCGATGTTCGCGATCCACCGGTGGGGATCGGAGGAGCAGAAGCGCCAATGGTTGCCCGCGATGGCCGCCGGCGAGGCGATCGGCTGCTTCGGGCTGACCGAGCCGGACTCGGGCTCGGATCCCGCATCGATGCGCACCTACGCCCGTCGTGACGGCCAGGACTGGATCCTGCGCGGACAGAAGATGTGGATCACCAACGGCTCGCTCGCCGATGTCGCCGTTGTCTGGGCCAGGACCGAAGAGGGGGTCCGGGGATTCCTGGTGCCCAAGGGCACGAGGGGCTTCAGCACAGTCGATATCCACAAGAAGCTGTCGCTGCGCGCGTCGGTCACCTCGGAGCTGATCCTCGACGAGGTGCGCCTGCCCGCGTCGGCGATGTTGCCCGAAGCGACCTCACTGCGCGGTCCGCTGTCGTGTCTGAACGAGGCGCGCTACGGCATCGTGTGGGGCGCGGCCGGAGCGGCGCGGGCCTGTCTGGAGGCCGCCGTGGACTACAGCACCACCCGGGTCCAATTCGGCAAGCCGATCGCGTCGTTCCAGATCCAGCAGCAGAAGCTGGCCACGATGGCGCTGGAGGTCAATCGGGCCACCCTGCTCGCGTTGCACCTCGGCCGGCTAAAGGACGCCGGGCGGTTGCGGCCCGAGCAGGTCAGCATGGGCAAGCTGGGAAATGTCAACGCCGCACTCGAGGTCGCGCGCACCGCCCGGCAGGTGCTCGGCGCGAACGGCATCACGCTGGAGTACCCGGTCATCCGGCATCTGGCGAACCTCGAGTCTGTGGTTACCTACGAGGGAACCGCCGATGTGCACGCGCTGGTAATCGGGAACGCGCTGACCGGGATCGACGCCTTCCGGTAGCCGCGGCCACCGCTAGAGTCGCGATGATGACGATGCGCCAAGGCGGCCCCGGAACGACAGCCCAGCACGCCCTCGACGGGCTGCGCCGGGCCATCGTGGCGGGTGAGTTCCGCCCGGGACAGCGAATCCTGCAGGAGGACATCGCCGAAAACCTCGGTGTCAGCGTGGCCCCGGTGCGGGAAGCGTTGCGCGCGCTCGAGCAGGAAGGTCAGGTCGTTTACCGGCCCCGGCGCGGCTATTTCATCACGGAGCTTCGCACCGAGGACCTCGTGGAGATCTACGCGCTGCGGCAGCTGCTGGAGGAGCGGGCGGTGCGGCTGGCACTGCCGGCTCTGGACGACGACGCCGTGGAGCTGATCGCGCTGGCCGCGCGCGACTGCGCCGAGGCGGCCGGGCGCGGTGACGTCGCCGCGGAGTTGGCGGCGAACCGCCGGTTTCATTTCGGCATATTTGAGTCGCCGGATCACCCACACACGATGCGCCTGATCCAGCTGCTCTGGGAATCCACCGAGGCCTATCGCGCGATGTATTACAACTCGCCCGAGGAACGCGCCACCACCGTAGATGCGCACGAGAAGATCCTCGACGCCGTCCGCCGCCGTGCCACTGACGAGGTCGTCGCGGAACTCGACGCACACCGGGACCGCGCGCTGCAGGTGCTGACGGCGGTCCTTGAAGCCGGCGGCTGAGTCGCCCTCAATTCCCGCTGTCCTTCGGCGTCACGAGCGGCCTTCGACGATCTCTACCTGCAACGACCCCCAGCCCGGTGAACGGCGTCGAGGCGATCGCCGACCTTGGCGCCGAACAGGTCGAACTTGACCAATTTCACTGCCGGAGGGCGTAACCGGCGACCCGTGGATTTCCCACCGTTTGTCGCAGTCTTTCCGCAGCTCCGAGCAGGACAGCAGAGCGTTCGCCGTCGTTGTCTCCGGTAGTGGTCCAGGCCAATGTTTCTATGCACCAGGCGGTTCCGAGCGGGTCCTCGACGTGACGTGTGAGTTGCAGGCACTGCTCGAGTACTTCGGCCGCGTGGATCGGAGCGTTCTGTTGTCACATAACAAGCGCCATCGTCCACAGCGAATACGACCGGTACACAACCTCGCCGCGCGGTTCTGCGATCGCACGCTCGCAGTACGCAATCGCCTGATGATTAATGAGTGCGTCGCGACCCATCAACGCTCCCAGCGGTCCTTCATTGCCAACTCGCCTCTGCTTGGGGCGTTTACGGGACCGGGCGTCGGTGGACATCGCGCAGGGCGGTGTTGCACGACGAAAGAGGGGCACCCGTTTTGGGGTGCCGCTTTCGTGTGGGTGTCGTTACCGGCACTGCTGGACAGTGTGGTGTGTGTGGTCATCGGTTTCGTGCTGCACCTGTTCGGCGACCTCGCCCAGCGACTCGGTACCGGTTTCGGGGGCCCAGGCCCAGCAGATGAGGCCACCGATGGCCAGGACGACGACGCACGCGATGAGCGCCACGTTGATGCTGAAGGTGGCCACGACGATCGGCAGCAGGAATGTACTGGCCGCCGATCCGATTCGACTGGCGGCTGTCGCGATTCCGACACCGGACGCCCGTAAGTCGGTGGGAAAGAGCTCGGGTGGATAAACGAACTCGAGATTCACTGCTGCGGCAAGCACAAGCGCGAAGGATGCGAACAGACTTACGGCCAGAACCGGGCTCACGTCGGCGAGCACGACAAGTGCCATCAGCAGCGCGGCTCCGAGGAAGAAGGTCCCGATCAGGAACGTGCGCCGTGAGATTCGGTCGATCACCAGCAGTCCCAACAGTGCTCCGATGAGCAGGAAGGCGTTGTAGGCGGCTCCGGCGCCGAGTTTGCTGATCACTCCCAGCGATTCCATCACCCGCGGAGAGAAGGTGCCCAGGGCGAAGAAGGGGTTCCGTTGAGGCTGCCGGTGTCCATGATCGAGTATTCGCCGGTTTCCGTTCGGAACTCGGCGTGCCGTCGGCCGCAGTCGATCCTGCGGCAGTGGACTGTCCCATACGTTTGAGATCAAACATGTGGCTCGGTGTCAGCCGGCGGTGGTGAAGATGGGCTCACCAAGAGCCTTCGCATCGACCGTGATACCCAGACCCGGGCCGGTGGGGGCCGATCCCCGCCCATTGTTCGAGCGCGGCATGTAACCAGCGATGTGGCCGTCGGTCCAATCGTTGAAGAACGAGGTGTTCAGTAGGTTCTCGGGGCGAGTGCTGGCGGCGATGTGACTCACGGCCGCCGTGATGACGTCGCCACCCCACATGTCCTCCACCGACACCATCATGTTGAGTTCCTGCATCAGATCCCGCATCCGTACCGCTTTTGTCAGGCCGCCCACCCGGCTGATCTTGATATTGACCGATATTGCACCGGCTACGGTCTTGGCCTCAAACAGCTCAGTCGCGTTGGTGACCGACTCGTCGAGTACCAGCGGCAGCCGGCAGTTGCGGTGCGCGATGATGCTGTCTTGTGTTGTGCGGCAAGGCTGTTCGATGTATATCGGCAGGTCTTCCATGCCGCACAACGCCAACTGCGCATCGAGGATGTTCCAGCCCCCGTTGGAGTCAGCGATGATCACTGTCTTGCCTTCACCGGCTTCGGCGCAGGCCTGGGTGCGGGCAATGTCATCATCGGGCCGGTTGCCGACCTTCAGCTGAAAGCGGGTGATGCCGGCCGCACGGCGGGTGGTGATGAAGTCGGCCATGCTCTGTGGGCTGCCGAGCGGCACCGCCTCATAGATCGGGAAGTCCTCCTGCAGTACGCCCCCTAGCAATGCCGAGATTGGCAGGCCGGCGACCTTGCCGAGCAGGTCCCAGCAGGCGATGTCGACCGCGCTCTTGGCGTAACCATTTCCCAGCAGGGTGCCGTCCATGACCCGGTTCACCGCTGAAATGTTCGTCGGATCCAACCCGACCAACCCGGGGAGTATCTCGGCAAGCCCCGCTCGAACTACGCCCGGCGACGTGGGTAAGTAGGTGCTGCCCAGAGGGGTGATCTCACCCCAGCCGTCCACCCCGTCATCCGTGCGCAGTCTCACCAGAGTGCCCACCTGAAACAGGGCTGCCCGCCCGCCCGACATCACGTACTCCCCGTGGGCGTAGTTCAACCGGTAGTCAAAGACGTCGGCACCGACGATCTCCATCCTCGCCTCCTGTCGCAACGGCAGCATGTAGAAAGGCAATACATTACCGATTCCAGCCAATTCGCAGATCAAACAACGACAAGCGCCGTTACGACATCGGGCGGTGGGTCACGCGAGTCATTTTGTCGACCTGCAATCTTGAACGAATCGGCCCGCGTCGCACCCAGGCCGGTGATTTCGATCTGGACGGCCACGGCGCGAACCACAAGTCGTACGTATTCGACAGGACCACTTCAAGTTTCAGCGGGTCATTGAAGAGGGAGATCTCACGGTCGCGGCCTTTAACAACAAGTTGTGGAGCGGCCGAGGCGAAACGGCGCATCGAATGATCGCTCATCTTGTGTAGATCACGGTCGTGCTCGGTGATCATGGCCAAGAACAGCTCCCAGAACGCGCCGATGACAGCACGGCCAGTGAGAATTCGCCACGACATCCGGCTGGTCGACGCATACTCACAGGCAAGGGTGGTCAATCGGGCCGCTCTCACACCCGTAGGGGCGCAGCTGAAAACCTGGTTCCGGCTGCCGGCGCAAGGGGGGCGCATGCCGCCCGCCCCAACTGGCCGTACCCGGCGACGTCGCGGCGACCGTACGCACGGACACCGAGAGGGCCCTCGCCCACGGCTATCGCTGACGGTCAAAGCGTTCGACTATGGGGTCAGCGTGCAGCGCAGGCCCCACAGTGGCGCCGCAGCAGTCACATCGAAACCCACTCAGAGCGCGAAGGGACATTCCATGCGGTTCAATAACCTGGTCGACGTCGTCGGGTGCCACGCCGAGGGCGAGATCGGAAACGTCGTGGTGGGCGGTATCGGCGATGTCCCCGGCGAGACGATGCTCGACAAGCGCAACTACCTGCAAGATCACCGCGACGACTTGCGCCAGCGGCTGCTCAAGGAGCCGCGGGGCAATGTGGTGCGCTCCACCAACGTCGTACTGCCATCCACCAACCCCGCGGCGGTGATGGGCTATGTCATCTTGGAGTCCACCGAGTACCCGGTGATGTCGGGCAGCAACACCATCTGTGTGGCCACCGTGCTGCTGGAGACCGGGATGGTGCCGATGACCGAGCCGGTCACCCAGCTGACCCTGGAGTCGCCGGCCGGGCTCATCGACCTGAAATGCACCTGCCGCGACGGCAAGGTGACCAGTGTCCGGTTGCGCAATCAGCCGGCGTTCGTCTACCACCTCGATGCCCCCATCGACGTGCCCGGCATCGGGGCGCTCACCGTCGACGTCGCATGGGGTGGTATGGCCTACGTCCTGGTCGACGCCGCCAGTGTGGGCTTCGAGATCAAGCCGTCGGAGGCCCGCGACCTTTGCATTGTGGGACAGCGCATCAAAGCCGCTGCTGCTGAACAGCTTTCCGCCGTTCACCCCGTCCATCCAGAGTTTCCCGGCATCACCCAGACTGAGTTCACTACCCCGTTGCAGCGAATCGACGACACCCTGACTGCCAGCAACGCGGTCATCGTCTCGCCGGGACGCATTGATCGAAGCGCCTGCGGCACCGGAACGTCGGCGCGGCTTGCCACCATGCACGCCCGCGGCCAGATCAGCCCCGGGGAACACTTCATCCACAAGTCGATCCTGGGCACCCACTTCGACGGCGTCATCGAGAGCCTCACGACCGTCGGCGACGTCGCCGCCGTCGTGCCCAGCATCGCCGGCCAGGCCTGGATCACCGACTTCAGCAAGGTCGGCGTCGACCCCAGCGACCCCTTCCCCACCGGCTTCACCCTGTCCGACACCTGGATGGAGCCGTCGTCAGCGACACCGGCCGTCAGCTAAAAGATACGACGCGCGGTGCTCGCCCAGATCCGGCAGGCAATACTGTTCAGCGAAGCCCCGCTGGGGCGCAGCTGCGCGAAGTCTACATCTCGTCGTGCCGGTGTTCGACACCGAACCCGACACCGGATTTGGAGTGGGCCTGGGCGACAATGACTGGGCTGGACCGAGACTCGTCACCAGTTTACGCAATCCAAGGTGGCATCCCCGCTGACGGATCCACTGGTTGCGGTCCACAGCTGTCCGCTGCTCGAAGCATACGGTGTTCTCACTGAGGCGCGTCTACGAAGCGACACCCGGCCAGGCTACGAGCTTCGCTCGGATCGCAGCGGAGCGGAGCCGCGCGTCAGCAGAACGGGTGTCAGCGCATGGAGCTTCGGCCCGGCAATCTGTGGTCTTGTCGCTACCGCAGTCGGAAACTCGCAGAAGCGAAATACCCTCCACACGAAGCGCACCAACGCACGGCGGCATTGATTGGCGTTGGTAGTCAGAGAATCCGTGCGGCAACGGTTTTCATCCGCAGCGCCGCCGTACAAGCTCGAAAGAAGTGAGAGGCGATGCTCGCTGTCACAGTGACGAAACGGCCAACTGTGACCTACAGATCCGGGTGGATGGCGACTGCGCCACCGAAAGTGATTTTGCGGGCGCTCTGAAAAATGACACGAATTTGAGACGAACGCTCGATGACATGACGTGAGACAAGCTGCATCACCGCATTTCAGGGGAGCGGGGGATGGTTCAGATTCGCCCGAATACACGAGTGATCTCCGTCAACTTCCCGAATAATCCGACGGGCAAAATCCTCGGAGCTGATGAGTTCACTCAGCTCGTGCAACTCTGTGACGAGCGCGGCATCTACCTGTTCAGCGATGAGGTCTATCGCGGACTTGAGCGCGATGCGTCGCGCACGCTGCCGCAGGCTGCAGATCTCTATCCAAATGCGCTGTCCCTGAACGTCGTATCGAAGTCGCTGGGTCTTCCCGGGCTGCGGATCGGTTGGATCGCCTGCCGCGACCGGGAGTTGCGGGCGCGATTGGACGTGCCAAGCACTACACCACTATCTGCAATTCTGCACCCAGCGAAATCCTTGCCCGCATTGCGATCAAAGGACGTGAACGCATCCTGGAGCGCAATCGGTCTATTATCGCGACGAACGTGATTGCATTTGACGCGTTCTTCGCCGAGTTCAGGGACCTCTTCGACTGGACCGCACCTGACGGTGGCTGCGTTTCGTATTCCCGCTACCGAGGAAATGACGGCGTTGAAGATTTCTGCAAGAACCTCCTAGTGTCCTGCGCCAGAAATTAGCTGAGTAATTGTAGACTTAGTGGGTGGCGAAACGGGGCAGGCCGGTGACGGCGGTGGTGTTGACCGACGAGGAGCGTGACACGCTGCAGCGCTGGGCGCGGCGGCCGAAGTCGGCGCAGGCGCTGGCGCAGCGGTGTCGGATCGTGTTGGGCTGTGCGGCAGGCAAATCCAACAAGGAAGTTGCCGCCGAGTTGGGTGTGTCGCAGCAGATGGTGTGCAAGTGGCGGGGACGGTTTGTGGCCAACCGGTTAAACGGGCTGGCCGACGAACCGCGCCCCGGTGCTCCACGCGCGATCGGCGACGAGCAGATCGAGGCGGTGGTGGTGGCCACGCTGGAACGCCAACCCCAGGACGCCACGCACTGGTCGCGGACGTCGATGGCCAAAGAATCTGGACTGTCCAAGTCGACGGTGGGCCGGATCTGGAAGGCGTTCGGGCTCAAACCGCATCTGGTCGACACCTTCAAGATCAGCAACGATCCCGCAGTTCATCGACAAGGTCCGCGACGTCGTCGGGTTGTATCTGGATCCGCCGGAAAAGGCGCTGGTGCTCTGCGTGGACGAGAAATCCCAGATCCAGGCCCTGGATCGGTCCGCGCCGGTGCTGCCGATGATGCCCGGGCTGCCTGAGCGGCGCACCCATGACTACCTGCGCCATGGCATCACCACCCTGTTCGCCGCCCTGGACGTGGCCACCGGCCAGATCTACGGATCCATCCACCGCCGGCACCGCGCCGCCGAATTCAAGAAGTTCCTGACCACGCTCGACAGCCAGATCCCGGCCGACCTGGATGTGCACCTGATCTGCGACAACTACGCCACCCACAAGGCCCCTGCGGTGGCCACATGGCTTGAAGCCCATCCGCGCTTCCACATGCACCACACCCCGACCTACGCCTCCTGGCTCAACCAGGTCGAGCGGTGGTTCGCCCTGCTGACCGACAAGAAGCTTCGCCGCGGCGCGCACCGGTCAATCCAGGCCCTGGAGAAGGACATTCGCGACTGGATCACCAACTGGAACGACAACCCGAAACCCTTCACCTGGACCAAGGCCGCCGACGAGATCCTCGAACGCCTCAACTCATATATTCAACGAATTCCTGGCGCAGGACACTAGCAGACGCGGGAGTCATTCTGCTTCCGGCAAGCTTGTTTCGCTCCGAGCTCACCGCTGGTCCGACAGACCGATTCCGTATCGGGGTTGGGCGGCACCATCCAGAGGAAGCTCTTGATGCGTTCGCTGCATGGCTCAGGGCGCGTTGACCCGGTGCAATCACGTCCGGGGTTCTCGCGCCAACGCAGCGGTGGGGCAGAATGGCGATGACGCACCACTAAACTAAAACAGTGGGCGCAGAGGTTTCCAACGTTGCAGGATCAATCGCTGCGCAATTTCCCGAAATGGGCGAAGCTGAAGCGCCCGACGACTCCGAAGAGACCCAAGAGTCTGGCAGCGGCAAGTCCACAGTGCGCGTTGAAAGGCCTTTCCCGCGCCGAACGCTTGAACAAGCGATTCGAGTCGCGCAGGTCATCCGAGACAACAACGGCGGCAACCCATGGGCGAAGGATCAGATCGCCGAATCGTTGAGCATCAATGCCGGGTCGAGCAACTTCACCTACCTGCTTGCCGCCGCTCGCGACTTCGGTCCGACCCGAGCCGCCGCGCGGCCCTGCGCGCCGAGCCCGAGCCCGAGCCTGAACCAGCCGCCGTCAGCGTCGAGACCACGCACCCGACCGACTGAGACTCACTGCGGCAGTTCTTCACCTGACTGCTCGCGCACGATGTACTCGGCGTACCACTCCGGCCAGTTCTCGTCGTACTGCCCGCCGGTCCGCTCCTCATGCTTTCCATGCGCGGCCCCGGCCCGACGAAGCGCGCCCGCAAGGTCGGCGACGGATGCGAAGGTCGCCGCGGTCTCAATGCGCCCGGGCGCACGCGTCGTCACCTCCTGCAGCAGCCAGCCGTTGCCGTCGGGATCATGGAACGACGCGAAGGAGTGGTAGCTCGCAGGCTCGGCCGCCGGGCCACTGACGCGGAGCCGCCCGAACAGGTAGGGCTCATCCGGGCCGGCGTACTCCCCGGCGGAGTCGTGGAACACCTCGCTGATAGCGACGCCCTTGCCGAGCAGCTCGGCACGGGCGGCCTGAATATCGGAGACGATCAGGTAGAGGCCCTGGGCAGAGCCCGGCGGCGTGGCGGTGACATTTTCGCCGAAGATGATCGAACAGCCGGAGCCGGGCGGCGTGAACTGAATGACGCGAAAGTCGTTGCCGCTGTCGAAATCAGCATCGAGGCGCCAGCCGAGCTGCGCGTAGAACTCCTTGGTGCGGTCCACATCCGAGACGGGAATGACGACGATCTCGAGCTTCAGGTCGATGTTGGCCATGGCGGCCCCCCTTTTCATGTCTCCAGAATGTGATCATTCCCAGAGGCAAAAGTCGACCCTTATGCAGTTCGTGAAGCATTTCGCGGAACCTCACCGGTCTCCGCGCGCTGCGTCTCCCAGCCGCCGGGGTGACGCCGGGGTGAGCGAGGTTCGTGCGGCGTTAGCTACCGAAGTAGGCACGGTCTGCCCACTACGCTCAAACGGTGGCCTTTGATGGGGGATGGGAAGTCACGCACGCCGACGGGCGTACGTCCGTACGTGCTCTTAAACCGACTCGAGTACGACGCGAAGAAAGTCAAAATCGCCGCACTCACCAGGACGACCGGGAAGCCGGATGCACGCCCGGGGAGTTACGGAAGAACTTCGGGTGGGGGAACACGACGTCGTCGAAGCTGGTACAGGCCTAACGCCGCTGCGCCGCGTACACCTCCGCCGCCCGCCCCGCCCGTGCCGCCTGACGCCGCCGATACGGCCGCCCGTTCGGCGAACGCCAGGTAGGGCACCTATCTGATTCTAGGTGCGGATCGCGCCCAATGGCCCTGTGGTTAGCGATGCGGACGGGCCGAGGTAGGTTCTCGCGAATCGTGATGGCGGATCGGCCATCTCTGTGAAGCACGCCACCGGTCATCGGCGGGCTATTACACCTTTGCTGTCGTGGCTGATGCGTCGACGTCCTGCGGAGTCAACGATCTCGAGATTGGCATACGGCAGCGCGAGGTCCGGATCGCAGACAAGGGCACGTAACGCAGGCGCCACTGCTTTCATGAAGGCGTACAGCATGTTTCGTTTAGCTGCTTTGAGCTTTTCGCATTCGGCGAAATGGACCCAGGTCCTGCCTTTTAGACACCGAGCGCATCGACATGTTCCTGTGTCGTCCCGTTGTCGGCACCCGTTCCGAGATCGCTATTAGATTCAGCGCCACGTGCGTCCTGTATTGTCGTAGCTGCGTCCGGGATGCTGATCTCCTCCTGGTACCGCAGCGCTGAGGCGAGATCGTCGCGCTGCCAACCGAACTCGGTATCAAGGTTACGAGCGACAGGCAACTCTTCCGAAGCCATCAATGGGAAGGTCATGAATCTCGGCAGCGCCGCCACCCGTCATGGACACAGACCCTCCAGGCGTTGCCCCACAGAACGAAACAAAGCCTCGCCCATTGCAGGTTGGCACCAACAGACGGCTCGCCACGAGACAGTTTCCGAGCAGGCGCCCCGGGATTCACCATTGACCGCGATGAACAACTTCATCGAATGGCCGGCGATCCGGCTTGCTGATCGGCGTGAGGGGGCGATCAGCGGGATACCCAAGTCCGAGAAGGTAAGCCACGATGTGGTCGTCGGGGACACCCAGGATCGCGCGGGCCTTGTCTTGTTCGCCGACTGCAGAATGACCGGTGCCGATGCCGAGGTCGGTGGCCTCGATCATCATGGCCATTGTCGCCTGGCCCAGGTCGTATTGATCGAGGAGCTTCCGCCGCTCATCGGGCGGCACCGGGGCAACCAGTGCAATAGCCGCCGCAGCCGACGCGATATGGCGCGCGCCCTGCCACACAGTGGACAGTTGCTGCAACCGATCCGGATCGGTGACAATCACGAAATCCCAGGGCTGGCGGTTTGACGCCGACGGCGATCGCCATCCCGCCTCGGCGATACGCTGCAGATCATTGTCTGGCACCGGGTCCGGCCGATAGCTCCTGACGTTTCGACGGGCACGAATGGCATCCCAGGTGTCCATCTGATCCTCCGATCATGCGGGTACACGGGCACGCGAGCTGAATCGGTTGAACATCACGAACATCGATACACGGATGCCCACGGATATGGCGGACATTCGATGAAGATGCGGATTCGAGCCTCACTTGCTTGCTCTTCCGAAGTCGTAGGAAATGAAGCACTCCGTGAGACGGACCGGGCCGGAATCGCGGTGAGACAACCATGGGGTCCGCAGGTCAGCACACGTCCGAGATGTCACCGGAGGCGAGAACCTACACCCCCTTCCCTTAAATAAAATTCTAGGTTCTCACGCACCGCCGTGGCGGAATCTCACGAGTGATGGCGGACGTCCGGCGGATCCGCCATTAAAGAGACACGCCTATTAGTGCCCTTGTCGTTGTTGTTGTAGATGAATCTCACGAATCGTGGCGGAGTCTCACGAATGATGGCGGAGTGATGGCGGATCCGCCAGGTTGGTGAGACACGCGGGTGGCTCAAATGCCGGGTCTGCGCCGACTGCTGTGTGACGTTCAGCTCATCAACAGCAGTCTGATCTGATTCCAAGGCTGAGGTGATAGCAATGGGCCGCAGTGGAGTCAAGGGCTCGACTGTCTCTGTCTCTTACCGCCGTGCCGACGATCTCAATGAAGTCACACGAGAGTGCGCCGCAGCCGAAATCGACGAACCCGCTGCTGCGGACCCGTGGCGTGCCTTTCGGTGGTGTCTGGGGCAGAAGCACTATTGTGCTACGTACTCGAGTGCGGCCCGCCAGGCTTGTTTGGGCATCGCGTCCAACGCGTCTTGGACGGGTTGGCGGGCCGAGATACCCACCGAGTAGCTGAGGTTATCGGGGCTTTGTCGTGGGCGCGGGTGACGGCGTCGCGCTTGGCCCCTGCACCTCTGCGCCGATCGTGTACACGTGGTCGGGGGAGAGGGCTGTGGTGATCGCGGTGGCCAGCGGTGTGCTTGGTTCGCTGCCCTGGTAGCTGATATCGGTGTTGGTGAGGATCACCAGCGTCGTTTGCTTTTCGGGCAGGTATACCGACACGGCCTGATAGCCGGGCACACTGCCGTTGTGACCGATCCATCCGCCGAGATTGAAGATCCCCAGCCCGTATGTTTGTCCTGGCGGCTGGCCGGGCATGCTCAGTGTCTGCAGCCGTTGCGCCTGCATCGCAGGGCTGAGCAACGCGCCGGTCGCCAGCGCGGGCGCCCAGATGTGCATGTCGTCCAGTGTTGAGATCATCGCGCCCGCGGCCCATCCCCACGCCGGGTTCCAATCGGTGGCGGTGGCCTCCGTCCCGTTGGCAGTCGCCTCGGTGTAGCCCTGCGCGTGCGGTGCGGGAAAGGCGTTCGTGGTGGGAAAATTCGTGTGGTTCATGCCCAGCGGCGTCAGGATATGGTCCTTGATGTAGTTCGGTAGTGTTTGCCCGCTGAGCTTTTCCACCACGAGACCCAACAGGACGGTGTTGGTGTTGGAGTACTCGTAGCCTTGGCCGGGCGGGAACGGCATGGGCTCGGCGAACGCGTAGCCCAGCAATTCCTGCGGGGTGAAGTTGCGGTACGGGTTGGCGACGAGTGCATGTTGGAATGCCGTCGAGTTGGCGTAGTTCTCCAGTCCGCTTCGCATCTGCGCCAGCTGTCGCAGGGTGATCTTGTCGCCCTGAGGGACGCCGTCGAGGTAGTTGCCGATGGGATCGTCGAGGCCGAGCTTGCCCTGGTCGGCGAGCTGCAGCACCCCGGTGACCGTGAATGTCTTTGTCACGCTGCCGATCCGGCTGAAGAAGTCGGTGTTCATCGGGGCACCGGTGGCCTTGTCGGCGACTCCCGCCGCCCGGACGTAGTGACCCCCGGGACCCCAGACCCCGATGATCGCCCCGGGGATCGACGCGGCGGTCATCGTCTGGTCGATCGCGGCGTCCAGCTCCTTCGCGATACCTGCATCCATTTCCCGGGTCGCGTCAGTGCCCGACGAACTCGGTGTGGCGGCGGCCGATGACTCGGGTGCTTTGGAAGCGCTGCCGCACGCGGATAACGACACCAGCAGCCCGACGGCCACGGTCGCGAGAAATCCATGGCGCCGAAGCCTGATGTTTCCACGCCATCCATTCATCACGGGCTCCCATCGCCGAGGTGTCCACCGACCGCAACAACCGTTGGCCGGCATTCCATTATCGTCGGGCCATATCGGTCGGGTGATTCGTCTCCCCCGCGATGCCGGTGGTCTCGGCCGACGGCGCACGAGGGGTCGGTGCTTCCCGACCGGCTGCGCTCCCACCCGGGGGCTCTCTGAACGGTGCGCGCGGCGTGTTGCTGCCGGCCGAGGCGCCGCTGCTGGGTGGTCTGCAGTTTATGGGGAGGCGGCAATAGCTGGCCATAGTGCGCGAAGGATTCGTTGTGCCCAGCCGGGTTGAACGTTCCCGCTGCGTGCTCGCTCGGCCAGGTAGGCGCCGACGATGCAATCGAGCATGGTGTCGACGTCGATGTCGGGTCGCAACTGTCCGGCCGCTGCGGCGTCCTCGACGACGGCGGCGAGTGCAGCGCGGTGCTCGACGAGAAGGGCGCGGATCAGTGCGGTGAAACGGGTGTCCTCGTCGGTCAGCAGCGCCGCTACACCACCGAGCCCGATACCAGATTCGATGGCGTTGAACGACTGCTCGATGACCCACAGCAGCATCGGCTGCAGGGACGAGGCGTCCGGCGGTGTTGGTGGGCTGGTCAACGATTTCAACGCGGCGGCGATCATCTCCTCGCGGTCACGGTAGCGGCGGTAGATCGTGGTCTTGGCGACCCCGGCCTGCGCGGCGACGGCCTCCACGTTGACCGCTTTCGGTCCTTTGGTCCGCAGCAGGTCGATGACAGCCGCGGTGATGGCTTCGTCGCGTTGATGTGGGTCGGCGGGCACGTCCCTTGCCTTTCTGCTGTCGGGTTGCTCACAGCACGGGCTTCACCGGAATTTTAACGAACGCTACGCGTTGCGTATTACATACGTAGGAGGTTGAAGAAATGAGGAAGTTACATATGAACAAGTCCGCCGTGGGATGGGCGTCGATGGCATTGGGCCTCGTGATCGCGGTGACGCCGGCGTGGGCGCAGACCACTGCGGTTGGCGCGGGTTTCACTTTGGGGCTGGGTGCCATGACGGTGATGTACGGCGGGTGGTCGCTGATCGCGCGTGATCCCACCCGTGACCACTGGGCCATGTCGGTGGTCGGGCTGGTGTTGGCGATCGCGCCGTGGATCGGTGGATATGCCGGCGACGGCGCGGCCTGGGTGTCGTGGATCGGTGGCGTGGCGCTGATGATGCTGGCGGGCGCGGCCTATATCGCTGATGAGGCCGGCGCGGTGACCGAAACCGAGAGGATCAAGGCCCTTGCCAAATACCAGGCCCAGCAGGGCATCTCACTGCAGGCGGCCACAACGGTCCCGACTGCGTCCGTCGACTCCGTCGACATCGGCCAGCCCCGCGAACTCGTCGACGCGCTACCCATTCGGCCCCGGCACGGCGCCGACTATTGACGTCGTGCAATCGCGCCGTCGCGTCAAAGTCCTGGCTGCAAGTCGGATTGGATGGCGGACCCGTGGCGATCCGCCACGAAAGTGAGACAAGCCCGGTAAAGGCGGGCTGGCCGACGCGCTCCGTTCCTCTCGAGTCGACATCCCATCGCAGGTTGACACCCGACCGCGGCTGCGAGGAAATGAAACGCTCCGTGAGACAAACCGGTCCGAATCGCCGTGTGACAACCGAACAGCCGCAGATTAAGCGCACGCCCGGATGTCACTGAAGGTGAGCACCTAATGGGAATCGATCAACGCAGCGTTGACGGGTTTGGGCGCTTGTCGGGGCCGCTTGTCGCATCGTTGATCGGGGCGACCACGGCGATCGGCGGCGGGGTGCTGCGCGATGTGTTGGTCAACGAGGTGCCGCTGCTGCTGCACCGTGACCTTTACGCCCTTCCGGCATTGCTGGGCGCGGTGATCGTGGTCGCCTGTTCCGAGCTCGGGTTCGGCTCGAATGTCGGGCTCGTGGTGGGTACCGTGTGCGCCACCGGGTTGCGCTGCCTCGCCCTGCTGCTGCGCTGGAACCTGCCGACCGCGCCGGGGACCGGTGGGTGAGCGCGGCAACATGCCGCCCGGTGTAACACGCGAAACCTGGAGTAACAGAACGAATATCTCCAATCACCTCGACCACGCGACAACAAGCGCGACCGGTCCGCAAGTACTGACCAGTCGAGGAGGACCTCCCCGGCGGCCCGCCTCCCGGACCGGACGGCGCCGTCCACCTGCATCAGGCCGATCCCGGCGATGTCCGAGCTGGCGAAGTGCAGCGGGCCGATGCACGCCGCATGTCGGGCCCGAATCGGACCAGACCGCCAAGGCCGAGCGGGGCGAGTAGGCGCGGCGAGTCCACAGGTCGGCGTACCAGGTGCTCTCCGCGTACTTGCACGATCTAACCAAGAACGATGTGTTCTGGGACAAGGTCGTCGAGATCACGAGCGTTGGGCAGAGCGATGTGTACCGTGTTTCCGTTGCCGACACGCACAACGTTGTGGCACACGGTATTTCGGTTCAATGTTCGTCCGGGTAGATCCCGAACCGGCAATGTCGCTTCAGCCACCGCATCGTTCGAGCGAGCAGTCAGGCGCAAAGGCGAACTGGAGACTATCGTGGGCGAGCGCCGCTGTGGACCAGCGAAGGCCGTCACGGTAGCGCTCGCCGGAAGTCGCCGTCGCCTTGCCAGGGGTCAATGGAGTGTGGGTCGGTAGATGAGCTCTTGGATGTGACCGTCCAGCGTCCGTTGCTCGACGAGCTCAAGGTCGAAGTCCAGCGCACCCTGGAAGATCGCGTTCAGCCCGGTCTGACCGGTGATGACGGGGAAGAGCGTCACCTGCACGTGGTCGACCAGACCGGCAGCCATCAGCGCCCGGTTCATCGAGAGGCTGCCGTGCGAGCGCAACGGCACCTCGGACTCCTCCTTGAGCCGGGTGACGACGTCGACGGCGTCACCGCTCACGACGGTCGCGTCCGGCCAGTCGAGGGGTCCTTCCAGCGTCGTCGACACCACCGTCGCCGGCATGTTCCACATCCGAGTGACCCACGGGTCGCGCACTTCTGACTCCTCGGTGCTCGACGCCAGCATTTGCGTAAACTCTCGATAGGTGTTGGCTCCGAACACCATTCGCTGATCCGTGCCGTATAGGGCGAGGCGGCGGTCGAGCAGTTCGGGGCCTTGCTTGCCCCAGTAGCCGGTCCAGTTTGCGCTTGCGGCACCGTAGCCG
This sequence comes from uncultured Actinomycetota bacterium, assembly GCA_963715885.1. Taxonomy (GTDB): domain Bacteria; phylum Actinomycetota; class Actinomycetes; order Mycobacteriales; family Mycobacteriaceae; genus Mycobacterium. The sequence goes on along the minus strand of CAVQSK010000012.1, from coordinate 269,953 downwards.
TCGAGGCTGGAGAAGACGTCGAAGGTGTAGGTAGCGGTCATGTCGTTCCCTTGTGTGCGATTGACAGTTGTCGTAAATACAGACTGGCGGTCGCCACGAGACTCATCGCCGTCGGACGAGCGCTACGTTGGCCACCGGTGTTACCAAAATCGGCCGATTTTCACCGGCGGCGGGTAGTTGAGCGGCATAGCCCGTGCGATGCGTGACCACGGCACGTTCGTGTCGGGTCGTCAGCGCCGGTGTCGTGACAGCTGCGCCAGGTCGCTGAGCGTGTCGGTGGCCAGGACCGGGTCGACGTCGGCGAAAGTGCCTGGGGCGATGCTCACCCCAGTGATGGTTTGTTCGGGGAAGCTCGGACACGTTGCCGATCGCGATACCCGGCTCGAGATGGATGGCCACGGTCTCGCCGGTCGGCAGCGCACCTCGATCGAGGACTGCACGCCCGCATCCCGGGCGCACCGTGTGCCCAGCCCGACTTGGTCATGCCGAGCAGCGCGCCGGTCGGCACCCGCGACTCGGTAAGGCCCGTTCGATCCAGCGGGCGCTGCGCTCTAGCGGACCCAGTGGCTTAACGACGCCTTGTCGGTCCACTTGGTCCAGCCTGGGCTCACACGAAGGTGTTTGTGCCACAATCGCTCTCATGTGATGGGCGAGGTAGGGGGTTACAACCGCCTGTAGCGGAGGTAGACGACGCGACAGCAGAATGTCAGCGTCTCGGCGAGTTCGAGGTCGAGCCGCTCGTCGCGTTCTGGGAAGAAGGGTGTGCCGCGACCGAGCACTATCGGGTTGACGAACAGCCGGTACTCGTCGATCAGGTCCAGCTCGACCAGGGCGGCGGCGAGGCCGGCGCCGCCGACGGACACGTAGGCCCCCGCTCCATCCCTGAGCTTCGCGACCTCCTCGGCCACGCTTTCGGTGGCCAGCGTGGCGTTGCCCTCAACCTTGTCGAGGGTCGTGGAGAACACGACCTTTGGGATCGCCTTCCAAATCTGGGAGAACTCGCGTGCCCGGGGGTCCGACCGGGTCTCCCCGTCGATCTCCCAGGGCAGCATGTCCTCATAGAGCCCGCGGCCGCAAAGGTGTGCACTGAGCTCCCGGCTCTGCTCGTTGTGGAATGCCATCAGCTCGTCATCGGGTGCAGCCCAGTCGATCCCGCCGTCGGGTCCGTTGATGTAGCCGTCCAGCGACACGCTCATCGAGTAGATGACCTTCCGCATCAGGACTCCCCGCCGTGACCGGAGCTCTCAGGCAGGACGGCGGCGCGCGGGGGATACGACGGCCGGGTGGCGATCGACATCGCGGTCTGCTCGAGCAGGTCCAGTGCCCCTTGCAGTCCGTCGCCCATGTAGTCGCGGTGAGCGTCGCGGTCCTGGCGATTCCCGTACTGAATGAGAATGGCCAGGGTCGTCCGCCCGTCCACCTCGGTGAATGTCACGGAGGTCTGTGCCTTCACACCGGGCCTGCCCTGGAACGTCTCGGTGTAGACGATCCGTTCGTTGGGCACAATCTCGCGGTACTCGCCGTGAAAGGCCACCTCGGCGCCATCGTCGGTGACCATCACGAAGCGCCAGGCGCCGCCAACACAGAGATCGATCTCGGCGATCCTCATTTCTCCGCGGTCCCCGCACCACCAGCGCCTCACCAGCTCAGGGGTCGTCCAAGCCCGGTAGATTAGCTCTTTCGGGCTATCGAACTCCCGAGTGATGAGGATCTGCTCGTTCGTGGGCAGAGTCACCCTGGTCGCTTTGCTACTCGCCACCGTCGCCATCTCCTTGCTTCTTGTGTTTGAGTCCCTCCAGCACGACGTCCAGCCGGTCGAACCGCTCGGTCCACAGACGCTCGTAGTCCTTGACCCAGTCGTGGATGGGCTTGAGCGCTTCGGCGTTGAGCCGATAGAAGTGCCGCCGACCTTCTTCGCGTACGCCGACCGCACCCACCTTGCGCAGCACCCGCAGGTGCTTCGACACCTGCGGCTGGGTCAGGCCGAGGTGGCCCACTAGGTCGTTCACCTGCCACTCCCCGCCGGCCAGCAGGTCGAGGATCTCGCGCCGCCTCGGCTCTGCGACCGCATTGAACGCGTCCGCTGTCGTCGCTGCTCTCGCCACTAGAATTATTATGCCCATATGGGCATATATTGGCGAGCCGTGAAAAGCGCCATCATGTAGGTCAACATCCTGGGCGGCGCGCTCGACGTGGAAAACATCGGAACGATCGACTTCGTGGTGGGCCTGGACATCGCTGGCCAGCTCCATGACCAGATCCGGGACCTGCCGCCGGGTCGCCGACCCCGCTCACCGCGGCGCCAGGGCATCGGCCGCGAGCTCGTCCGGTACGCCGAGCGCTGGAGTCGCGAGCAAGGCCTCGAGACGATGCGGCTTGAGGTCCTGGTGGCGGCAGTGGTCTCATCCGAGCAAGGAGTTCCTGAAGGCCTGGTACACCCGCATCGTCTACCTCCCGGTGCGGACAGGACCGTTCGAGGAGAGCTATCCCGAGCTCGCGCCGCTCCTCGCGACACCCTGCGACTTTGTCATCTATCACAACAGCTTCCGGACCTTGCCGGCCCGTGAGGACGGGGACAATGGTCACTGTTAGTCGAGGTTTCGGGACGGACCGACATGGATCGAGGGATTCGACCGCTCAACGTCACGCTGCTGACGCTCCTGGTGACGGCCACCATCAGTGGCGTCGTGGCGTTCTGGGCGGGGTTCCCGGGCCCCGCGCGGTGGGTCGTCGCCGTGCATGGGGCGTCCGGGTTGGGGCTGCTGCTGCTTGCCCCGGCCAAGATCCGCGTCGCGCGGCGGGGCCTTCGGCGGCCCGGACGATCGCGGAAGGTGATCAGCCTGACGTTCACCGTGCTTGTGCTGGCGGCGATCGGGAGTGGGCTGCTGCACGCGGTCGGCGGATGGCGGCCCTACCTCGGGCTGCTCCCGATGCAGCTCCACGTCGGTGCGGCGGTGGGGGCGGTGGTGCTGCTGGTTGCGCACGTGGTGATGCATCATCGGAGCGCCCGTCGCCGGTGGCGGCCATTGCTGCGCCGCACCGACCTGACACGACGGCGAGCGCTGCTCGGCACTAGCGTCGTCGCGGGATCGGCGGCGCTATGGGTTATCGCACCGGGGTTGCCGCGTCGCGAGACCGGATCGCACGAGATCGGCTCGGGGAACATCGCGAACGTTCCCGTCACACAGTGGATGTTCGACCCGGTCCCCCAGATCGCGGCCGCTGCCTGGCGCCTCCGAACCCCGGACAGATCGTTTGACCTAGCTGCCATCGCCACGCTCCCGCAGAGCACGGTGCGCGCCGTGCTCGACTGCACGGGCGGCTGGTTCACCGAGCAGGAGTGGCGCGGGGTGCCGCTCTCGGCGCTCGGGTTGCGGCAGGGTGCGTCGATCGAGGTCGTGTCGACGACCGGCTACCGCCGCCGTTTCCCCGCCCGCGAAGCCGGCACGCTGCTGCTGGCGACGCATGCCTCTGGCCGTCCGCTCTCGGCAGGCCACGGTGGCCCGGCCCGGATCGTCGCGCCGGGGCGGCGCGGGTTCTGGTGGGTGAAGTGGGTGGTATCCATCGAAGTAGTCGACGAACCGTGGTGGTGGCAGCCGCCGTTCCCCTTGCAGTGACCCTCATCGTCTGGGGTACCGGCGACGTGTTCTTCAATGTTTAAATCGGCACAGCGACTCGCCGACCTATCCCAGGCACCACCAAAACTCTGCACAATCGACGGCGCACGGATGCACTCCCCCGACTACCGCGCAGAAGAAATTCCCACCGCTGCTTCAACAGCATTGGGCAGCCACGATGAATGAGGGGCTGTCACCTCGGTGACCGGGGCGAAGGTAGACCGGTGGCCAACGGGCCGTGCCGAGCCTAGGAAATGCAGCGATTCGTCAGACAAACTGATACGCATTGGCGGAGAGACAACCAATGAGAGCCCGGGTCAGCCGACAGCGAGATGCGTTCTGAATTAAGAACCTTAACCGCCGTGAGTCCGGAGATGATGTTCCCCGCTCCCTGTAAAGCTGAGTTCCGCGTCCGTTGTTCTTGGGTCTGCGGGCGATCGAATGTTGTGTCCTCTGTCAGCTCAGGCGTTCGTTTAGTTGCCCTGGGCGAGCGGCGACCTCGCGCGAGATGTCGGCCGGCGGGGTCATCGCACTGGGCCTTGGCGCGGGGATGCGGCCCGCGGGCACGGCGGTGTCGCCGGGGTGGTCTGCGCCGCGGGTATCGGCAAGAGTCGCTTGGTGCGCGAGGTCGCAGCGATCGCGGTTGCACGCGTGTCGACGTGTCCTTGACCTTTTGTGACTCTATTGCCAGCGACATTCCACTACACACTATTTCGCGCCTGCTGCGAACGGCCGTCGGCGTTGGTGAGCTGAACGAGGCCGCCGCACGCGCGCAGGTGCGCACTCAATTCCCCAGCGCCGATCCCGACGATCTGCGGCTGCTAGACGACTTGCTCGGCAACGCCAGCCCTGACGTGACGCCTATTCACATCGACCCGGATGCCCGGCGGCGACGCCTGACGGCGTTGGTGAACGGCGCCTCGCTTGCCCGTACCGCGCCGGCGGTCTTCATCATCGAAGATGCCCAATGGATCGACGACGTCAGCGAGGCGCTGTTGGCCGAATTCCTCTCAGTGCTACCGCAGACCCCCACGATGGTGGTGATCACCTATCGTCCGGATTACCGGGGTGCACTGACCCGGGCAGCCGACGCACAGGCGGTTGCCCTTGCACCGCTATCGAATTCAGCAACCACAGCGCTGATAACGGAGCTGCTGGGTCACGATCCTCCGTCGATGAGCCGTTGTCCGTCGCCGCATGCGTTCGGAAATCCCTTCTTCGCGAGGAGATCATCCGCGACCTGATCGACGTAAGGTGCTCGTCGGTGGCCGTGGCGCCTATGTCTGTCGCGCGGATCTCGCCGATCTCAGCGTGCCTGCGACGTTACAGGCTGCCATCGCCGCCCGCATCGACCGCCTGGAACTGACGGCCAAGAGGTGTGTGAGCGCCGCGTCCGTGATCGGGTCGCGATTCGACATCGGACTTCCTCGCGTTGCGTGAGCCGGACCTTGCCGAATCAAGCCGAGTTGATCGGATCATAGCGCATCCGCGAGCCGAGTACGCGTTTCATCACCCGTTGATTCGCACGGTGGCCTACGAATCACAGCTCAAGGGCGGATCGTGCTGAGCTGCATCGGAGCCTGGCCCGCGTGATCGAGGCGCGTGATCCGGCCGGGATCGACGAGAACGCAGCGCTGATAGCCGAGCACGTTCAGGCCGCAGGCGATGTTCCTGAAGCCTACGGCTGGCACATGCGCGCCGCCTCCTGGCTGTCGAAGCAGGATCTCGCCGGAGCGTGCGGGAGCTGGGACCGGGCGCGCGAATGCGCCGACGCGTTACCGCTGCACGATGCACATCGCACCGCTATGCGAATTGCGCCGCGAGTGATGTTGTGTGCCAACGGTATCCGCATACAAGCGACCACCACGACGATCGGTTCGCGGAGCTGCAGCAGCTGTGTAAAGCAGCCGACGACAAATCGTCGCTCGCATGCGGTATGGCGGGCATGCTGCTGGTGCACGTACTGCACGGCCGCGTGCGGGAGGCCTCGCAGTTGGCTGCCGAATACATGACGCTGGTCGAGTCGATCGGCGATCCGACACTCACCGTCTTGCTCGCCTTTGTCGCGCTGCCGATCAAGCTGGAGACCGGTCCGGTCGCCGACGCACTGCGGTGGGCCCAACAATGCATCGATTTGGGCGAGGACGACCCGTTACTCGAACACATGGTGGCGGGCGCCTTCGCGGTGCGTGGCTCGGCCCGCTGGGCCCAAGGAACCCCAGGGTGGAAAGGCGACTTCGCAAAGGCAGTCGCCATGGCGCGCGGAACCGATCCCATGGTGCACGGCTACGTGGTGAGCGTGACGTACTCCTCAATCCCGGCGGGAGTTTTGCTCGCCGACGACGAAGCGCTGGCCAACATCGACGAGGCGCTGCAGGTCGCCGAACGATCCAGTGACGACCTCGCGCTGGGCCTGGCCCGCTTGACGTTTGGGGCCCGCTCTGCTGTACCGAGATTCGGCTGCGGAACGCGAGCGTGGGGCCGCGGCGCTCGCGCAGGTGCGCGAAATGATCCTCGCCAGCCGGTTTTACGCGAGCGAGCTGCCGTTCGTCGAAGCGTGTCTGGCACGCGAAATGGCCGCGAACGGAGATCGCGATCGTGCCCTTCCGATGATCCGCAACGCCGTGGACACGTTGTTCCACACGGGACAATGGGGCTATCTCAGCGCGACCGCCGGTGATCTGGTGGAGACACTTCTGGCACGTGGCGACGAAGGTGACTTCGACGAAGCCGACCGCGTAGTCCAACGGTTGGCGAGGGGCCCCGATGAAGCGGTGATGTACCGCGAAGTCTGGCTGTTGCGCTTGCGCGCGTTGGTAGCACGGGCGCGGGTGAAGAGATTCGTTACAGCGAACTGGCGCGGCGCTATCGCGACTTGGCAACATCGCTCGGATACGAGGGTCACATGGCGGTGGCCGAGGCGATGTCTGGAGCAGTAGGCGAAAAGACAAGCGCCGGAGTCGTTCCCCCGCCGGCAGGGTCCGCTGTGCCGGTCACGGGTGATGGGATACCTCGCGGGAGGATCCGCCGAACCATGCCGTTGGCCGGCTTCGCTGCACGCACCGCAGGCGGGCGAATGGTGGCGAGCGTACGGCAGAACATGGGTGACACCGGCGCCGTGGCGCGCTTTCATGAGCGCACCGCGGAGCGGTACTCACAGCTGCTGGGTGACTCCAAAGGCGTGCTGATGAAGGTCGGGCAGATTTTCTCGATGTTCGACACGAACATGCTTGGCAGCGGGTACATGCCCTATCACGCGGCCCTGTCGCGGCTGCAAGCCGATGCGCCACCGATGGACCCCGACCTCGCCAAACAAACACTGCACGCGGACCTCGGCAGATCGGCCGACGCCGTTTTCGCCGGGTTCAGCGAGGAACCGATGGCGGCCGCTCGATCGGGCAGGTGCATCGAGCGGTATGCCCGACGGCCGCGAAGTCGCGGTCAAGATCCAATATCCCGGGGCGGCAGAAGCGATTGGGGCTGATCTGGCCAACCACGAAACGGTGATGAAAATCCTCCGGTTCGTGTCGTCGGCGTCGGGTGCGACGATGCCTGATCTGCGGCCCGCAGCGCGGGAGATCGCCGCGCGCATCGCCGAGGAGATCGACTACCGCCACGAAGCCGCCAATATCGCCGCATTCAGCGAGCTTTACCGCGGCCATCCATTCATCCGTGTCCCCGACGTCGTCGGTGAAGCGTCCGGTGACCGGGTGCTGACCATGACGTATCTCGACGGGCTGGACTGGGCGGCCGCGCAAGGGGCCGATCAGGACCTGAAGAACACGTGGGCAGAGGTGATCTCGCGTTTCTTGGCGGGTTCCTTCGAGGCACTCCAACCTGTTCTATGCCGATCCCCACCCCGGCAACTACCGCTTCGGTCTCGATGGGCGAGTCGGATTCGTCGATTTCGGTTGTGTCGAGGTCTTCTCCGAACGGCAGCGCCGCGGGCTCGTTGGGATGGCGCGTGCAACAGTCGATGGACGTAAACACGAATTGCGCGATCTGATGGTCGAATCTGGTTTTCTCGCAAGGGACTCCGTACTCACCGTTGATCAGGCGTACGAGTGGTGGGCGGGAACTATGCATGAGATGCTCGCGCCTCAGCCGTTCACCTATACCCGTGACGACCCGATACGCGCAATCCGGGGCTTTCTGACCTCCGCGCCGCCGATCACCCTGCTCGGCAGATGTTGATGCCTGAATAGTCCGCCTTCTTCCCACGGTTGTTCGTCGCGCATGTACACCTTGTTCGCGACCTTCCAGTGACCCTCCCAGCGCGGTCGATCTATGACGACCTGGATGGCGATCGCCGAACCGTCAACCCCGCTGGGCAAGCATCACCACGCATGGGTGCGCCGACGCGGCCTGCCATTCGGATTGGAAAATCATTACACCGTTCGCGCCAACGCACCGCGCATTCCGTGGAAGCCGAGAATCCATACCCGTTCTACGAGCGCCGCAGCTGCAACGGCGCAACCTTCGAGTCCAGCGACGAGGGCACGGATCGGCCCGACAGTGTCGCAGCGGCGTCACAAGTGCCCAGCACTTGAGCGAAACGGCGATGCCGCGTTTTACGCGGATTTCAGCGATCGCTACTGCGATATGACGAGAACGCTTGACTCGAAGGTCATATCGCTTGGGCTGGGGCGACGCCGTGACGGCGAACGGTCGGCAGGCAGGCCCATCTTGTCCCAAAACAGACCACCTTCGCGACGAAGAGGCGCAGAGCTGGTAGCGCCCGACGTTTCGAGAACCGCGCTGCCGGCGTGCGGCAACGGCAGCGGTCGGGCGGTGATCGCGAGATGTCCGGTATTGTCGGCCCCGACTATTCGTTCAATCCGCGCATGCAGGCCTGATTGACAAGCTGTCGGCGACACGCTGAGATCTTGTCACAGAAGCCCGGCGTTCCTGTCAATCTTCGCGCCTCCCGACAGCTCGGGCCGCTTCCGCGTAATTTCCAACGCGATTCAAATTTGAAGCGGTGTTGAGACACGCGCGGGTGCGCCTGCGCGGCATTGGCGTTGGTGACTGCGATGCTTCGGGTGTGCGTGCGGATGCGGTCGAGCGGTAGCGGTCGACATGGCTTCGGGAGCGAGAGCTGCTGCGACGATGAGCACAGACGAATTCATCAGTGCCCCATCGGTAGCCAGCTATCTCACAGCGACTTGGCAACTGGAAGGCAGATCATGGCGTTGAGTGTCATCGCAACCATCCCGGTGGGCGAAGGTCCTGTCAGCGTGGCGGTGAAGCCAACCGGCTTCCGCGCGTATGTCGCGAATGTCAGTAGCGACACGGTGTCGGTGATCAGCACTGCGAATCACACGACCGTGGCCACTGTCGCGGTCGGGGCAGGTGCGAGTCCGCAAAGTGTGGTCGTCCACCCGGACGGCACCCGGGTGTTTGTCGGCTGCGCCGCCGGCACGGTGTCGGTCATCGACACGGCCAACAACGAGCTCGTCTCGGAGGTTGACGTCTGGCCCCGTCCGTGGTCGCTCGCGATCAACCCTGGCGGCAGCCTGCTCTACGCGGTGTGTGACTCCGGCGAGGCGGTGAAGGTCATCGACACCGGGAGCATGACTGTCACCGAGACGATCAGCGTCGACCAATCGCCGCTGCATGCGGCGGTAAGCGGCAACCGTCTTTGCGTTATCCACTACAAGGGCGGGGTGTCGGTGATCGACACCACCACCAACAGCGTCGTCGACTCCATCCCGGCGCCGATCGCCCCGCAGAATATCGCCGTCGACGGTGGTCTGGCCTACGTCACAAACCAGAGCGGCATCGGCACAGTGTCGGTGATCGACATTGCCGCGAAGACGGTGACTGCCACCATCCCGGTAGGGCTTCACCCCCACGGAATCGCCGTCAGCGGCACCCAGGTCTACGTCGCCAACTGGGGCACCGACACGGTATCGGTAATCGACACCGCCACGAACACGGTGACCGACACGATCCCCGTCGGAACGGCTCCGGTCGATGTCGCGGTCGGCCAGGGCGGAGGACGCATCTACGTGCCGAACTCGGGCGACGACACCGTGACGGTGATCAAGTACGAAGGGCCTAAGAAGTTGCACCCCGACCTCTCCGACCTCCCAGAACTCGTCGGAAAGCTCGTCGGTGGTGCCGCCGGCGACGGGGGCGGCTGGCTGGTCATCGGCAATCACGCGTATCCGATCCCGCCGCGTCCACCGGCGTTGTTGGCTATCGCGCGGGCAGCTGCGCCCTACCTGGGTAGTCCCATCGAGAACCGCGAGGTGGGCGCGCAACTCCGCAGAATGCGTTAGATCTTCGGCGTGGGCTTCGAACTCGGACTCGGTCAGCGGCGCAACATGTTTCGGAGTTGTTGACCTAGTCTGCGGTTCTCGATCGGCTTGCCAAGGTGGGGCGCGGCTGCTCGCGCGATGAGGGCCATGGCTAGCGCCCCGCCCCCCCCTCGCTGCGCCCCTCCCCTCCGCTACCGGCCATTGCCGGCACGTTCACAGCACCGACACACATCGCCGTCATAGCTGGTGACGTAGATGCTGGGCCATCCGGCATGACCGCACACTGCTGCGTTGGTGCCGACCTGGATGGCCTCGGTGACCGCGTTGTTGGCTGTGTTGATCACCGACACCAGGCCATAGATCGGGGACGTAGGCCGCGCCGTTGGGGTGGAGCGCTATTCCGGTGGGCTGCCAACACCGACGGGATGGTGGCGGTGGCCGGCCACGGCGTGTTGATCACCTTCACCGTGTACGGGTCAGTCGTGACGTCGGTCGGGTACACGCGGGTGCCGTCGGGGTTGACCACAAGGTCGTACGGTTGCCCCCCGATGTTGATGGTGTCGACGACGCTGTTGGTGCCGGTGTTGATCACCGTAGGGGTCGCGCTCCGGGCGACATAGAGCCGTGTGCCGTCGGTGCTCATCGCTAGCTGATAGGGATAGTCGACACCAATCGTGGCGTCGATGGTGTTGGTGACGGTGTCGATCACCGATACCGTGCCGTCCGAGTAGCCCCCGGCGGCGTAGAGCTGGTGCCGTCGGGGTGATCGCCAACGCCGCGTGCGGCTCATCGCCGACAGGGATGGCGGCAACAACCGCGTTGGTGGCGGTGTCAATGACCGACATCGTGCCGAATTCCCGCGTGACATACACCCGTGGCCGTCCGGATGGACAACTACCCTTTGCGGATAAAAGTCATGCCCAGCCCGATGGTGGCCGTGACCGTCTTCGCGGTGGTGTCGATCACCGAGACCGAATGCCGGTTGAGTTTGCAATGTAGGCGCGGGCGCCGTCGGGGCTGAAAGCTACGCCACCGGCCCGTGCCCACCGCGATCGTTGCGGTAACGCCGAGCATACGCCCCCCTTCGGTCGAATCGAAGCGAATTGGTCGAAGCGATCTCAAACGACCGCGCCCAAACCACGTGGTGTCGTCAGGTGGTCGGTGGTCTCTCGGTCGTCGACGCAACATGTACGGAGTGTTGCCCATTTCGCGGTTTCGATCGGCCTGCCAAGGTGGGGCGCGGCTGCGCGCGCGATGATCGCCATGATTGGGGGCGCGGCGGGATCTTGTAGAAGTGGTTGCCGATGACGAGCCAGCCACCGCCACCGACGTCGACACCACCGAATATTCCCCCACGAGATCAGGCAGGTCCCGATCCGGGAGACGAAAACCTGCGAGATCACCGACACGGTGTGATCGAACCAGTTGGGCACATAGATACGGGCGCCGTCGGGGCTGACCGCCGAAGTACGGACTGCCACCCGCGGGGACGGTCGCGCTACGGTGTTGGCTGCGAGTCGATCACCGACACCGTGTCGTCGCTGAAATGGTGACATAGACATCTTCTCCGTTGGGGCTGACGGCAACTCCGAAAGGGTCAATGCCCACGGGGAGGCGGTGCCCACCGTGTTGGTGGCGGTGTCGATCACCGACACCCAACCGGCGGTGACGGCGTCCGCGAAACACCCACGTACGCATGGGTGCCATCGGGGCCGACCGCACGCCGTGCGGGTGTCCCCCACCGCGATAGAGGCGACAGCGTGGCTGGCTGTGTCGATGACCGACACGGTGCCGTCCCACCATTGCTGACGTAGAGGCGGCGCCGTCGGGGCTGATCGCCAGCTCCCCCGATCGTGACGCCGACGCCGATCGTCGCGGTGATCGTTGTCGTCGCGTGTCGATGACCTTCACCGCGTTGGCGCACACCACATAGAGCCGGGTGCCGTCGGGGTGAATCGTCACTTCACGCGGGTCATCGCTGACAGTGATGTCGGCGATGACGCGTTGGTGGCGATGTCGATGACCGACACCCTGTCGTTGGGATAGCTGACAACGTAGAGCCAGGCGCCGTCGGGGCTGAGAGCAGCTCTGAGGGGATAGTCGGGCACGGGGATGTGGGTGGTCACCGTGTTGGTGGCGGTGTCGATCACCGACACGGTGCCGCTGCTTCGTTGACCACATACGCGCGGGCGCCATCGGGGCTGATGACGACGTCGGCCGGATACAACCCACCGGGATAGTTGCGATGACCCCGAGCATCACGACCCCTTCCGGTCGATCGCGATGGCTACGCTTTGGACGAATGCGACTCCAAACTACGCCGCACGTGGCTCAGTATGAGAATGTCAAGGGGATGGCGTGTCACGCGGCAAGTTGATCACCTCCTGATGTGTCTATGTCGGTCCGCGGCTGCGCAGCTGTGATCCCGACTCCTAGGAAATGCAAGCCCGTGAGACAAACCGCGTTGGATCGTCGTTGTACACAAAGGAAGCCACAGGTCAGCGGTCACTGAAGTGCCACCGAAGGTGAGAACCTGATATGTAGGCAGGATTGTCAAGAGGCAGGTGAAAGCCGCCCCGGTTTGAAAGGCCGGGGCGGCTTTCGTTTGGCATGTCTCTGTGATGGTGTCGGCGGTCGTTACTCACGACGGTGGTGTCAGACTGATATGCGCGGGTTGGTTACCGCAGGACGATGATTCGGATGTGAACGTTACTGCTGTCTACAGGCGAGCGTCACGGACGATCTTCGTCGAATCGCGTTGTGGCTCATAGGTTCTTGACAGGTTGGTTCACTCACCGCGCCGACGCCCGATCACCTGGGCCAGCCAAGTATTCGATGCCGGCTACTGCATGGTCGCTAGTGACCAGCACCAGCCGGCGACTTCGCGGGCCACGGCGACGTTGGCTACCAGTGGGTTCTTTCCGCGTTCGGTGTAGCTGCGCCAGCGCTTGTTGAGGCGGCGGTTGCCGGCGTGCCCGCGAGCTCGTAGCGCCGGGTCGACTTCGGCCCAGCGGGCGCGCAGCGTGGTCCCAGAGGTGCTGAAGGACTTGCGGTGGTGCCAGGCTGATTCGATCAGCAGGCGGCGCACATGGGTGTTTCCGGCTTCGGTGTGCGGTCGCCGCTTGGGGTTTGGTGCTGTAGCGCAGAGTAAGCGCTGAACGACCGAGCACCCTGTGGCCAGGTCCTGGTGAGCAGCGCGTCCTGGTCGGCCGGGCACCAAAGCAAGACCGAGCTCTATACCGAGATGGCCGCCGCGGGAAAGGTTCCCGGTCGCCCCGGCATACGACTCCTGGCCACCGAGGCGGCGGAGGCCGGCCGGCAGCTTGCCGTCGCCTCGCGGCGGGCGCGGTCTGTCGCCTAAACCTCGACTGACGTGGATCGGTTGGTGAGGGTGTCGGAACGATGAAAGTGCCCTCTGAGCTGGGATGATTGGTGTTCCTTACGCATCAATCGGTCCAAATCAGAAAGGCACTCTCGGTGAAAGTGTCGCACAGGTTCGGCGTGCGTTCTGCGGTGTTCGACGATGATCGCCTCGTGTCCTGTGCCGCGCTGGTGCCGGTGATGACGTTGGCCGAGCAGACTGGGCTTTCGCGGCTGATCGCTGAGAAGGTTCGCATCGCCGAACCACGGATCGCCTCGGGGGCGGCTAACTCGGCCCCGAAACTGGCCACCGTGGTGGCTGGCATGTGCGCGGGCGCAGACTGTATCGACGACATTGACGTGGTCCGCAGTGGTGGAATGAACACCCTGTTCGACCGGGTATACGCACCGTCGACCGTAGGAACGTTGTTGCGGGAGTTCACCTTTGGTCATGCCCGCCAACTCGAGTCGGTCCTGCGGGAGCACCTGGTGGTGTTGTGTGAGCGGACCGATCTGCTGCCCGGGGCCCATGAGCAGATTCTCATCGACATCGACTCGCTGCTACGCCCGGTGTATGGGCACGCCAAACAGGGCGCGTCCTACGGGCACACCAAGATCGCCGGCAAGCAGATCCTGCGCAAGGGGCTGTCGCCGTTGGCGACCACGATCAGCACCGCAGGTTCGGCGCCGGTGATCGCCGGGCTGCGGTTGCGCGCCGGGCGGGCCAACTCGGCCAAGGGTGCCGCAGGCATGGTCGCTCAGGCGATCAGCACCGCCCGCGCCATCAGCGCAGACACCAAGATTCTGGTGCGCGGCGATTCGGCCTTCGGCTCGCGCGCCGTGGTGGGCACGTGCATCCGACACCGCGCACAGTTCTCGGTGGCGATGGCCCGCAACTCAGCGATCGACAAGGCGATCGCGGCGATCGGCGAGGACGCGTGGACCCCGGTGCGCTATCCGGGTGCGGTGCGCGATCCCGACACCGGCGCTTGGATTTCTGATGCCGAGGTCGCCGAAATCCCCTACACCGCATTCGCATCCACCCCCGATGCGATCACCGCCCGACTGATCGTGCGCCGGGTCAAAGACGCCCGCCACCGCGACGCGCTGTTCTCGGTCTGGCGGTATCACCCGTTCTTCACCAACACCGATGCCCCCGTCGAGCAGGCCGACATCACCCACCGCCACCACGCAATCATCGAAACCGTATTCGCCGACCTCATCGACGGACCCCTGGCCCATCTGCCCTCGGGACGCTTCGGCGCCAACTCCGCCTGGGTCTTGTGCGCGGCGATCGCCCACAACCTGCTGCATGCGGCCGGAGTTCTCGCCGGCGACCAACACACCCGGGCCCGCGGATCGACGCTGCGCCGCAGGATTGTCACCGTCCCGGCCCGGCTGACCCGACCCCAGCGCCGACCGATCCTGCACCTGCCCACCCACTGGCCCTGGTCGAAACATTGGCTTGCACTATGGCACAACACGATTGGACGTTCGCCGCCACAGCCTGCGACACCCTGACCACCCGCCGAGAGGCCCAACCGCAGCGAACAGGAAAAGCTGGGCAGACCAGCAGATACCCCATGCCCACAACCCGAAAAACAGCATCAACAAACCCCGACACCACTCACCTCAGCCCATCGGTGGATCGAGGCTAAATCAAGCTAAATCTGCGTCATCAGCAGGAACGCCAGATAGGCGAGATATGCGACCATCATCGCGCCGCCCTCGACGCGGCTAACCCTGCGGCCCGTTATGAAGATCGGAACACACGCCAGCGTGGCGACCACCATGATCGGGATATCGACACGCACCAGGATGGAATCCAACATCAGCCCATGTGCGGGCACTAGTGCCGTGATGCCAAGGATCAGCAAGATGTTGTAGATGCTGCTGCCGAGGAGGTTGCCGATGGCGATATCGCGTTCACCGCGCATCGTGGAGACCACGATCGTCACCAGCTCCGGCGCCGATGTGCCGATCGCCACGACGGTGAGCCCGATCAGGGCGTCGGAGACGCCAAATACGCGAGCCATGCCCACCGCGCCGTCCACCAGCCAGTCGGCGCCGACGACGACGATCACGATGCCGCCGAGCAGCAGGCTTACGTGCCGAGCCATCCGCCCGGCGCCCGACCGTTCCGCGATCGCAGAGTTCTGGTCGCCGTACTCGGCAGCGAACTCCTCATCGATCTCACGACTCTCCCGCCGCGAGGTGCGGATCAGCGCCGCGGTGTAGGCGATCGCGCAGAGCACCAGAACGAGGCCGTCGAGCCGGGACAGCACACCGTTCGCGGCCAGCGCCCACAACAGTGACGCGGCGGCGGCTATCACCGGCAGATCGAAACGCAAAGTCTGCATCTGCATGGCCAGCGGAAGGATCAGCGCGCTCAGACCCAGGATTAGCAGCAGGTTGACCATGTTGGTGCCTGCGATGTTGCCGACCGCCAGCGAGCCGTTGCCTTCCGTCGCGGCTACCACGCCGACCGCGAGCTCGGGCATGCTGGTGCCAATCGAAACGACCGTCAGCCCGACGATGATGGGCGGATGCCCAGCCGCGACGCGAGCCGCGATCCACCTCTGACCAGCGCTTCGGCGCCGACAATCATCGCTACGAGCCCTGCTGCGAACCACGCGAGATTGGCCAGCATCAGTCTGTACGCCTTCCGCTTCAGCTCGGCTTAGCCTGTCCTACGAAACTCAGTCGATCACCACCACGGTCAGCAATCCCCGGGCCAGCCAATGAGATGGTCACCGCGGGCTTCTGCACGAACGCCGCGACGCGCGCCTTCACGTCATCGACGATTCGTGCGAGGATTGGCGCGCTCCGACAGGGTGTCGACCGTCGCCGACCAACCGATCGCGGGCCTGGCGTCTCCTGCTTGACGACCTCGGGATCTCGGTCCGCCACGGTTCCTCGCCCCTCCGGCTGTCCCGGCTTCCCGGCCCATCTGGGCCATTCGTAGGCCGGGTGCCACTAGATTAAGCGAGCCGGCCGATACTGCCGCCGTTCAATTATTTTGTCGCACTATATGTCAGGCAGCTAGTGCGACAACGTCCCGCATGATCATGATTTGTGCAATTACGAGCTGGATGTTGCTTACAGTGTTCGCGCTTGCGTGCAGCCGCGAACCACGAATACGCCGAGCGCTGTCGCGGGAGATGGTCGTCTATCGCGCGATCGATAAGCGACGGAGCCGACAGACCGTTGCTGCCGCGTTTCACGCGACCGGGCGTTGACGTCGCGCCAGAATGCTCGCAGCCCGGGGGAGCGGCGCCGACCCCGAAGCTGGGGCGCCGCTCCCCTCACCTGTGATAGCTTCCGGCGATGCCGCTGGGGCCCGAAAGCCGATCCATCGAGGACCGCCAGACAATCCACAGACCCGAGCGTGGCGGCGAAGGCCGTTCCGCACGAAAGATCGTGCCGCGCCGCGCCCTTGCCGACTGGGATCCCGCTGGCCGCGGGCACGACGCGCTGGCAACCATCCTTGCTCAAAGCGAAACTCGCGCACAGGATCTGGTGCCGATCCGTCACGGTCGGATGGCTGCGTCTCCGTGGACCTACTTCCGGGGGGCCGCTGCGGTGATGGCAGCCGATCTGGCATCGACGCCCAACACCGGGATCAACGTCCAATTGTGCGGTGACGCGCACGTGCTCAACTTCGGGCTGTGGCGCACACCGGAACGGAACCTCTCTTTCGACCTGCGGGACTTCGACGAGACAGTTCCCGGCCCGTTCGAATGGGACGTCAAGCGCCTCGCCGCCTCGCTTGTGGTCCTGGCTCGAGACAATGGGCTGTCGGAAGCTGGTGCGCGAGAAACGGTTTCGGCAGCATATCGCGGATACGCCAGCAAGCTCCGCGAGTACGCGACGATGCCGGAGATCGACATCTGGTACGACCGGGTCGATGTCGACAAACTGATCGGTCATCTCGCGCCGTACGACGCCGACGAAGTCGGAAGCTGGATCGAGCGCAAGGCACGTAGGCGCACCAGCCGTGGGGCGTCGACGAAACTGACCCAAGTGGCCGACGGTCGTCGGACGATCATCGAAGACCCACCGTTTCGCACCCACTTGCAGGCGGTAGGCGATACGGACCCGGAAGCAATCATGGCGGCCTACCGGGGATCGGTATCAGACCCTGTGTGGAGCTTCTTGACCCGCTTCGACATTGCCGACACGATTCGCCAGATTGTGGGCGTCGGCAGCGTAGGTATGCGGGTGTACCTGGTGTTGCTGGTTGAGCGACGCACCGGCGACCCGTTCTTCCTGCAGATCAAAGAGGCGGTCCCGTCGGTGTACGCACGGTTCCTAGGCGGCAGTCCCTACGGTAACCACGGTCAGCGAGTGATTAACGGGCAGCGCATGATTCAGAGTGCCACAGATATGTTCGTGGGGTGGACCACCAATGGCGGGCACGATTTTTACGTCCGCCAGTTACGCGACGGCAAGGTCATCCCGAACGGGGAGACCATCATCGGCCGGTTGGCGAAGTTCGCGTCCGCATGCGGGCGAGTGCTGGCCCGCGCACACGCGCGCGGCGGCGACGTCGCAGCCATCAACGATTACCTCGGCACCAGCGTCAAAGTGGAGCAGGCTTTCGTGGCTTTCGCGTCGGCCTACGCCGACCAGAATGAACGAGACCACGCGCAGTTCGCCCGGGCAGTCGAGCAGGGTTCGATCCGAGCGCGGTCGGCTGGGCAGAGCGCCGGTGATTACAGGCCTGCACGGTCGCGTTGCGGCTCAGTCTGCGCTCTGGTCATCGGCCAGAAACTTTCTCATGTGGACCAGCCCCTTCTGACGCCATGCCATGAAAGCCCAAAGCCCAACGATGAGCGGCAGCGGGCCCAAGGCGGTCCACCACCGCGCCGACGCGGGCAGCAGTTCATCGATGAGCTGCTGGCGCGGCTTCCCATAAACCATGGGTGGTAGCCAATCGTTCAGCAGGATCGCGAGCATCCGTGTCGTCTCGAACGGGCCGATCACGGTGGCCAACGACCACCCCAACGAGGCGATGAGCAATGCCCACGGCCAAGCGAGCAACAGCGACTGGTCATCGACAATGTCGGCTGCACAACGGATGGATTCGGCGACGAACGCAACCGACAGCGCTACTACCAGACACGCCAGCTGGGCGGTAAGCAGATCGTCGAGCACGCTGTTGGCGCGATCCTCACCTTGCCGGTTCGGCAGTCCGAACGCCAGCGACAACAACCCAGCCACAACGGCGAGCAGCGCGATGCGTCCTGTGAGGTCCTCGATCCGGTAGAAGGATTCGACCATGGTCCTCACCACAAGCTGAGATGCCGCCCGCGGGCTCGTGCGGTAGAGCGCCATAACGATTACCCCCGACAGCACGTTGGCCGTCAGCCAGGCCACAACCGCCGTACAGATCGCGGTCAGCGCGAACGACCCCGCCAGCGGCACGAGCACCGAGTCGGTCTCCGCGCTGCTGCGAACGACGATTAATGGCACCACACCAATGGCGAGGACCCCGACCAGACCGAGCACCAGTGGGATGCTGAAGACGGTGATGTGTCCGGCATCGAGGTCGGGTTCGCGGTTGCGGATCGCGGCGAACTCCTCCGACAATGCCGACCGCGCGTGTCGAAATGACATTCTGCCTGGCACACCGCGATCGTAGGAACTTACGAGGCTTACGTTGGCTTTACCGACAGCCGTCCATTCGACTTCGAAGAGTGCATCAGCCGCACCACGGCCTACTCGTTACTACCGCCCAACGTCGCGTCCCCCGGAGCCAATGCGGCACGCCAGCTCATGGCGACCGGAAACGCCAGAGTGTCGACTTGCCCGCCCCCGGGTGAACCGGTGATGCCAAGAAGCCTGCGCTCCCCGGATTTCATCGGATGGCAAACTGTACTCGAGGCGCCTGCACGACCGGTGGAGCTCGCGTCCGGCACCCACAATGTCCGGATGATAATTCGCAGGTGTCGGTAAGCGTCTGGGAGTGACACGCGAGGATGTCTATGAGCAAATATGTTGCAGTGCAACTATTTACGGTCGATCTCTAGTCCCGCGATCCGCTCCGACTCGAAAGTCCCGTCCTGCGGTACGGGGAGCGCGAATATCAGTTTGATCCGGGGAGCCGATGGTAGGGCTGCGCATTGATGCCATGAGCACGAGGGTCCGACTCTTTTCCATTCCTGTTCGGTTCCTGCGGGCGATCGCGCTCGTGTAACCGGTTGCACAGGAGGGATTTTCGTGACGGCACCACCACCGCGCAGCTGTTGGCGATGGTGGGCTGGCTGCGGCTGTGGCGCGTGCAGCGGGCGGTGATGGAGTCCGCCAAACAGGACGGTATCCCGGATACCACGTCGGCCGTCACCCCGGATCTACTGGAAGACGCGTAGTTCCTGTGATCGATGACCCAGGTGCAGAACGGGATCGTGCTCGGCCGGTGGGGCCTCAGCGCCTACCCAAATAGGCGCGGAGGTTGGCGATGAGCAACACGAGGGCGGCGAGCAGTAGAAGCACACCGATGGCAGCTCGCAAGCTTGTGATGAGCAGGAACACGATGCCGGTGATTGACGCCAGCACACACAGCCCGAGCAGGAAGGCGACCAACCGGCGGCGCAGTATCGCTTCCACGGTCATCACGAACAGCACCGCAGAAACGCCGACCCGGATCAACGAGGTGTTGCCGAACACCAGTGCGCTACCCAGTAGCGCCAGCAGCGCGGACAGCGAAACTTCGGTCCAGAAGAGGAGCAGCAGGCCCGGCGGTCGGTCCGGATCGACGTCCGGCAGCGCCCTACGTCGCAGGTGAGCGTGTACCCCCATCAGTGGCGGCGGCGCTTGCCGTGCGCGGCTCAGATGCTCCTGTTCGATCACGACCGCCCGGCGCGCGGCGCGGAGGTCGGACAGTGCGGCTTCTTGTTCCCGCAGCTGTCTGACCGCGCCGATTCCACCCCGACGGTCAGCCGCCACCGTCGGGGGCAATGCTGTCGCGGTCGCGCTCAACTGCTGCAGGACGGCTTCTTGCGCGGCAAGTTCGGCAGTCAGCGCCTCACGCTGCTGCTGTAACGCGGTCAGCCGGGCATCCACGGCGCGGTCGTACTCGGCTGCGGTGGCGGGCACCTTGTCCAGGCCGGCCCAGCCGACGGGGTCGGCCCAGGACGGACGTATTGTCCCGTTGCGCTCGTAGCGTGGTCCGGCGGGCGCGCGTTCACCGCCGAACGGATCGTCGGTGTCCAGCCCCCAGAGGCCGCTGAAGTCCCGGACCCACGACGTTTCTGCGTTGATCAGGACCGGCGTCCAGGGGTGCGGTGTACCCGGCCCGATGTGCACCCCGTCGCCGCGTTTGTAGTCGACATACGGAATGCCAACGCCGGGCGCCGGGCGATCCCGTGCCCACGGGAAGAGCACCGCACCGGCCCTGCTGACGACCGCAAAAAAACGGTGCAGCGCTGGCGGTTCGACGCGCACCAGGTATTCGCCCGGCAGGTACGCGCCGGAATGGGATCCGGCGCCGGCATACACGACCGGGTGGGTGTGATCGACCCAGGTGATGTCCGGGTCGTCCGAGCGCCGGCGCAGATCGTCACCAGTTTCGTCATGCGAGGAGAACGCGACCCAACCCACGCGCAGGACATCTGATCCGTCGCGCCGGTTCGCACGTTCTGCATCCTCGACCAGCGGAACCAGGAACACGGTGACCTGCTCCCAATCCGCTTCGTGGTCGTTGACCCCGCCGAAGGTCGACCGCCAATCATTCATCGGGTAGAAAAACCAGTACTGCAGGACGACGTAACGACCATGCGAACTGACGTGCGCGTAGTACGGGAAATTCGTTGCAGCCGCAGAACTGCTGTAGCGGCGGTGAAGTGCAGCAGTCAATCCTCCCGGAACGGAGCCTCGAAGGATCAGGGAGAGGCGAAACAGTGAATCAATGATCCTGCCGAACAGCCCGACCGCGGCAAACCGCGACGTGCTCCGGAAACGTGGGCGGTTGGGATCTCGCCGCCACTGCCGTAACTCGCCCGGGGTCAGCGCGGCCGGAACATAGTGCAGCTCGAGGGTGGTGCCGACGTCGGTGCGGGCATGGGTGCACAGCACGTCCAAGTCGAGCTCGCCATGGTCGACCAGACGCTTACGTTCCCCCTCCCCGGCGGTTCGGCCCCACAGCGCGGCCTGTTCGACGTAGGCATCCACGGCCATAGGGAAAAACAGCTCACCCTCGGTGAAGCGGATCACCGGCTCGTAACGACGCAGCAACTCCACGGGATCGACTCCAGCGGGCACAGGCACGACGTTCGGCGCCATGCCTGTGATCCTGACACGAGTCCGGCGATATCCAGTGAGAAGACGAGCGCATCGCCGCCCGACCGCGCACAGGGAGCCAGACGTAGAACACACCGACCACGCCGCACAGTTCGAACAGCACCGTCGCCGAGGTGACCGGCGGCCGTTACATATGACAACCCACCGGCGGACCAGGCCCCTCACGTGGGCGGCCGCGAAGGCGCTGGCGCCCAAGGGAAATCATCGTCAGCGGCGACTGTGCCGGCGTGGTGGACAGGGACATGTGGGTCACGGTCGACCGGGAGACGGCACGGCACACGGGGCCGCCCCGGGCGTCGACATACGCGCCCAGTTCGTCGAAGCGATCGCCTCGGCCGACCGCACACAAGCCTCACCGAGCACGCCAGACGGACTGGCGCTTGGAGCGGTGCGGGTCCGCCCATGACGGCGATCGGTTCCCAGAAACGCGCCGGCCACCGAGTCCCAGATCCACATGCCCTCGCTCAGTAGTCCAGCGAGGCAAGCGGCCTTGGCGAGCATGGCTGGATGTGGGCTGTCACGGCGGCCTAACTTCGAGCCGGCCGACACTCGTCGTCGAGCGGCGGAGCGTGCCGATCGCATCTGGCCACCGCCACAACTGTTCGACAAGCTCCTATGTCCGGCGCCGCTCTGCTGTATTGGCGGCGCAAACCGCGACAGGCAAGGCGATTCCACCTGGATCTACACGCCGCGGCGTCGCGGACGACAGGTCGACCGCCGAATGCACGCTCACGACGGCTATTTCGAGCCCACGGCGCCGTCGCTTCGACGGCTGGAGCTGACCGCTCAACTCGGACACAATCCCGAGTATGCCTTTGTTAACGCCCGACGTCGTTGCGGCGGAGACTTTCAGTAGCGCAACGCAGCCGACGATCCTGTCGGGAAATGGACTCGCGCTTCGACCGTGGACGCCGAGCGATGCTCCGGCGGTGTTTGAGGCATTCGCCGATCCAGAGATTCAGCGCTGGCACGTTCGCGCAGCCGCTTCCCGCGGCGAGGTCGAAAGTTGGATTAGCTCGTGGGTTGCCGACTGGGCCGGTGGTACCCAAGCGCACTGGGCCGTCACAGATGCGCTGACTGATGAGTTGGTCGGCAGGGTTTCGTTGAAGAACATGGTCCTGGTGTGTGGTCAGGGCGAGGTGGCCTACTGGACGATGCCGACACGGCGCAAACAGGATGTCGCGCCCCGTGCTGTTGAAGCCTTGACCCAGTGGGCATTCGACGACGTCGGATTCCACCGCTTGGAACTGACACACTCAGAGCAAAATCCGCCTTCGTGTCGTGTTGCCATCAAGACCGGATTCGATCTGGAGGGGATCAAACGCGGCGCGGGCTTCCACCTTGACGGTTGGCACGACATGCATCTGCATGCCCGAATCAACAGGGGCTAAATGTTATGGGCGACAACCGTATTGAGGTACGAACCACAGCAATCGACCAAAGTGCCGCGATCACCAGTCTGCTGGAGCAAGTTGTTCAGCGGTACCGCGATGATCCAGCATCGCCAGCGCACCACACGCGCAGGGCGGCGGCGTAGGCACGCATCTGCTCACCGCGGTGCGTCGATCCGTTCCCAATGGCGGCACCGACGACCTCGAGCCCGCCGCACGGTTGCATTAAGACGCCGGCTTGCGGCCGGACGCAAGCTTCACCGATACCGGAAGCTCCACCCGATCGCCAACCCGGTAGTCATGCACGATTCGATCCAAGGCCGCGCGAATCCCTCGTTGCATCTCGGCCGTCTGACCGAGGATCAGCGCCGAGGTCCGGACCGTCCCGGCGATCAAACCGCTCCAGAGGGCGTCCACCGAAGGTTCGGAATGTGAGAAGGAGATTGATCTGACCTCGATGCCCTCGAAACCTTGATCAGAGAGAAGGCGACCAAACTCCTGCTCGTCAGAGAACCGGAAGAACGACGGCCCGACAGGGATCGCTTCCGGTGCGACCGCACCCGCTGCAGCCACCGCGTCGAGGAACACACCGAACACTCGTGCTCGCTCGGGAAAGTCCCAAACGGTGAGTGCAAGCCGACCGTTTGGCACGAGCACCCGCGCGAACTCCGAGGCTGCCAGCTCCGGCCGGCCAAGATGGAGCATGATGAGGCTACCGACGACCGCATCGAAGGACTGCTCGGGAAACGCAAGCGCCTCGACGTCACCACGGTGAAACTCAAGCGACGGATATGAGCGGCGGGCGATCGTGATCATCGCCTCGGCATTGTCGACACCAATGGTCACCGCACCACGCTCGGCGGCCTTGGCGGAGACATAGCCCGGACCGGAACCGGCATCGAGCACCCGCGTGCCAGGCCCCACCTCGGCTGCGTCCAGGAGCGGCTCGACCCACCGGGTCGTGATGCGAGGAAAGAAGTCATGGTATCCGGCGGCGTGTTTCTCCCAACCCGCCGCCTCGAACGCATTGAACGCGGCCGCGTCTACCCGCGCCTCGGCCATCGCCGCCTGATCATACCCTCGCGGGTCGTCCCACCAGCGCTTACGACCGCATCGGAGAAACTCGTAGCGATTCGAGCTAGCCGGCTGTCGGTTGATGGCGCGAACGGCGGAATGGCATGTGAGCGCATGAGCTTCCAGCAATGTTGGATGCGATGGTGGAGCCGCATCCGCACGGCGACAGGGGCTTGACAACCTACAACCGATTGGTTGTATGTTTTGTTTCGTGACCGGGATCGACGAGGACCGGGCAGACGCCCTGTTCCACGCGCTTGCCGACCGGACCCGGCGTGACATCATGCGCCGGGTGCTGGCCGGGGAGCACTCGGTTTCCGCGCTCGCGGTGAAGTACGAGATGAGCTTCGCGGCGGTGCAGAAGCACGTCGTCGTGCTGGAGAAGGCCGGCCTGCTCACCAAGCGACGCAGCGGTCGCGAGCAGCTGGCCAGCGGTGACGTGGCGGCGGTGCGGTCGGTGGCGTCCATGCTCACTGAGTTGGAACAGGTTTGGCGTGGTCGCATCGCACGCATCGACGAACTCATCTCATCCGACTCAACCAAGGAGGACTGAACCATGCCCGTGACCGACGTCCAGCAGGACCTCGACAACCTGACCCTGACCATCACCGCCGACTTCGCCGCGCCGGTGGAGCGAATCTGGCAGGTCTACGCCGACCCGCGTCAGCTGGAGAAGGTGTGGGGGCCGCCGACCTATCCGGCGACCGTGGTCGACCACGACCTCACGCCCGGCGGCCGCACAACGTACTTCATGACCGGCCCGGACGGCGACAAGCACGCCGGATACTGGGAGATCACGGCCGTCGATGAGCCGACGAGCTTCTCCTTCGTCGACGGCTTCGCCGACCTGGACTTCAACCCGGACCCCGGGCTGCCGGTCTCCAGGAACGTCTACACCTTCGCCGAGCACGACGGCGGCACTCGCGCGACCTACGTGAGCACCTTCGAGTCCGCCGAGGCGCTGCAGCAGGTGCTGGACATGGGCGTGGTCGAGGGCGCCTCATCGGCGATCAACCAGATCGACGACCTGGTTGCCTCCTGAATCCGCCGCGGGCGGGCCGCCCCGGAACTGGGGCGGCCGGCCCGCGCGTCATCTCACGACGCTGCACCGCGGTGTTGTCTCAATACAAACACGCGCGCTCGCGGGAAGTTAGGTGGGCTCTCAGGCGGCCGGAACCATCCCGTGCGGATCGAGGACGAATTTCTGCGCCACACCCGAATCGAAGGCCGCATAACCCTCCGGCGCGTCCTCGAGTTTGATGACGGTCGCGTTCACCGCATCGGCGATATGGGCCTTGTCATGCAGGATGCTCATCATCAGCCCGCGGTTGTATTTCAGCACGGGGCACTGGCCGGTGGTGAAGCTGTGGCTCTTCGCCCAGCCCAGCCCCAGGCGGACCCTCAGTGTGCCGTCCTTGGCGTCGGCGTCCGAAGCCCCGGGATCGCCGGTGACATACAGGCCGGGAATCCCCAGCGCGCCGCCGGCACGGGTCACAGTCATGATCGAGTTGAGAACGGCGGCCGGTTGCTCTCCCGCGCCGTGGCCGTGACCACTGGCTTCGAAACCGACAGCGTCGACGGCGCAATCGACCTCGTTGGTGTTGAGGATGTTGGCGATCTGGTCTTCAAGAGTGGCGTCGGCGCTGATGTCGACAGTTTCGCAGCCGAAGGATTCCGCCTGCTTGAGCCGGTCGGCGTTGAGGTCACCGACGATCACGACGGCGGCCCCGAGCAGTTGCGCCGAGTACGCCGCGGCCAGACCCACCGGGCCTGCTCCGGCGACATACACCGTCGATCCAGTGGTGACGCCCGCGGTCTTGGCGCCGTGGTACCCGGTGGGGAAGATGTCCGACAGCATGGTGAGGTCGCGAATCTTGGCCAATGCCGCGTCCCGGTCGGGGAACTTGAGCAAGTTGAAGTCGGCGAACGGCACCATGACGAAATCGGCCTGACCACCGAGCCAGCCGCCCATGTCGACATAGCCGTAGGCCGATCCGGCGCGTGCCGGATTGACGTTCAGACAGATCCCGGTCTGTCCCTCGCGACAGTTGCGACACCGACCACAGGCGATGTTGAACGGCACGGAACAGATGTCACCGACCTCCACGAACTGGACGTCAGAACCTTTCTCGACGACCTCGCCGGTGATCTCATGACCCAGCGTCTGTCCGATCGGTGCGGTGGTACGGCCGCGCACCATGTGCTGGTCGGAGCCGCAGATGTTGGTAGACACGCACTTGAGGATCACGCCGTGGTCGGCTTTGCGACTCATCCCCATCGCATCGGCGACCTCGGCCGGGACCTCGAGCTTCGGGTAGGGCAACGTCTCCACGGCCACCTTGCCGGTGCCTTTGTACACGACAATCCGATTGTCACTCATGCTCTACTCCAAACCCGGCCCGCGGTGACCGCATATCGTTCTCTCAGACGGGCTTTCCGCTGCGGCCGCGGGCCCTCAGACTGAGTATCCGCGCCGCTGTATTCCCACACTCGAGTGTCTGAATACCGGCGGAAGAAACTAGCTCAATGGCGAGGTTCTCCGGGCAGGCAGAGCCGAAAGGTCAACCCGTGTATTGCCTTAGACGTTCGAATGGCCGCCTCGCCCCTTGCGCGAGCGCGCACATTCGTACGTCTATGACGGCGTGTTTCCGTACAGACACTCAGTGCTCGCAGGAGGAAGGTGGGAGGGCCAGCGACGTGCGCGTCATTTTCCGAGGGCGGGTTAGGTCTGCGGCACGAAGTCTTCGCTCCCTGGACGCCCGGCGGGGGCATGCTGGCCTGGTGAGCGAAATGGTCACGCCGGTCGATCGGGTGGTCGTTGTGGGCGCCGGTATCGCGGGGCTGGCCGCGGCGTCGCGGCTGCGGCGGGCCGGCATTCCGTGTGTGGTGCTCGAGGCGCGCGACCGCGTCGGAGGGCGACTGCACACCGTCGACCTCGCCGGCGTACCAGTTGACCTTGGTGGCTCGTGGATCCACCACCCGATCGGCAACCCGCTGTCGAAGTTCTGCGACGAATACGGCATCGCGCGCGACCCCGGCGACCCCATGCCAGTGCTGTCGGCGTACGACCAAATCGAGCGGCGCCGCCTCGACCACGCCGAGGTCGAGGCATCGTTGCTGCCGGCGTTCGACGCTTTCCACGATGCTGTCGACACGCTGCGCGATCGGTTGCCGTCCGACGCGACGGCGCTCGACGCGATCGAGGCATATGTCGCAGAGCGCGGATTCACCGGCGCCGTTGCGCGGCAGGTACGCCAGGAGCTGCGCGCCGAGATCGAAGCCGATGCCGCGGATCGCGCCGACAACGAGCCGCTGCGTTGGCTCGGGAAGGAGGAGGAGTTCGGGGGCGACCTGTTCGGCGACCTACCTCGTGACGGCTACCGGTCGGTCGTCGGGGCGCTGGCCGCCGGACTCGACATCAGGTTCAACTCCGAAGTCGTCACGGTGGAGTCTGCGGCCGATGGAATCCGCGCCGTCTGTGCGTACGGTTCGGTCGAGACCGGCTCGCACGCCCTGGTCGCGGTTCCGCTCGGTGTCCTCAAGCGGGGCCGACCGCGCTTTGATCCGCCACTGCCCGCGCCGCTGCGCGCGGCCATCGATGCGCTCGGGTTCGGCCGCTACGAGAAGATCACCCTGCGGTTCGAGGCGGCGTTCTGGCGTGACGACGGCATCTCGCACCTGATCGTGTTCCCGTCCGACGACAACGAGCCCGCGATGTGGGTGTTCGACCTGGATGCCTTCGGCGCCGGTCCGGTGCTGTGCGCGCATCTGTTCCACAGCCTGACGCCGTACGCACTGGACCGGTCGCCGGCGGAGGCGGTGACCTGGTTCATGGACGTGCTGGCCGAGGCGGTCGGTCATCCGGTACCGGAACCCATCGCGGCCGCGGTGACGTCGTGGGCGCACGATCCGTTCACCGGCGGCGCGTACACGCACTGCCCGCCGGGCGCCGACCCGTCGATGCTTGACCTGCTCGGTCGGCCCGTGGACGGTCGGCTGCTGCTGGCCGGGGAGCACACCGACAGCGCGCGCATCGGCTACGCGGACGGCGCGTACGCTAGCGGCCTTCGCGCAGCGGGCCGGCTCGGCGCCTAGCCCGCCCGAGTGACCACCGCGCGCCAGCCTCGACCAGCGCCCCAGGTGGTGGTCGATCAGGTCACTAATTCCGTGTCATCGTCTCATTCCAAATGTCATCGCGATGTCATCTGATGACCAAAATGTGAGACTCGGTGGAATCGGACAACTGTGGATCCGCGGCGGTACCTTAGGCCGTAGGCCGACGACATCCCGCGATTATGGACGTCCTTAAAGTGTGCTGATGCCTCGGGACAACGAATATGGCTGTAGCGTAGGAACTTCGGTGCAGCAGCAGTCCCGTGACGTATTTGGTCATTATCGGTGGCGACACAATTGCGCTAGGACCAGGGACAGTTACAGCGTTCAATTGTGGTCGGTGAATTCGTCCGGCCGTCGACACGGGGTAAGTTTTCAGGCGACGCCTACAGCATCGTGGCGCACGTGCCACAGGAATGAGAATCGGCATAGCCGAGCTTGGCAACAAGCTTGGCGGTCCGCCGTCGTCCACACCGACCCCGGGACCAGGGCCGTGTACACGCTCTATCGAATCCTGCAATATCCAAACAGTATTCGTGCGAGCGCGAACCCAATAACGGCCACGCGCGCATTCCGTCTCGTCTTCGAAGCGCAAGTCATCGCCGATGTAGTACGGTACGTCCGTCACGACCGCTCGACCAGTTCGTCGACGATTTCATTTGCGCCGGTGAGCGTTTCGCGGCGCGGGCCCGCTCACCGCGTAGATACCGTCGCCCATCTCCATCTCGTCGCCGGCAAAGATCTCTTTGCCGGCGCCGTGCACGCCGTGAGTGCCATGCCATCGTCCGTCGAGTTCACCTTCTCACCGATCCGGATGAGCTCGTCGAGGGTCGGCCTCCTTCTCCGAGGCCGCGCCGACCGGCCCTGGGAACGGCGAGGCGCTGCCGGAGCGCACTCCGTAAGGGCCACAGTGTGTGGACATGAAGGCTGAAGCATACTGGCGCGGTGTCGACGACGAGCAGTGCCCGCTCGACGGCCCTGCGGTGGCGTGGGCTGCTTCTGGTGTCTCTCGCTGGGGTGGTCTGGGGCACCATCGGCCCAGCCGTTCAGCTCGTCCACGAGGGGTCGGGGCTTTCCCCGCTGATCATCAGCGCTTACCGTGCGATCGCCGCTGTCGCAGTGCTTCTCGTCCTCGCGGTTGTGACGGGCCGGCTCGGCACGTCCTGGTCGCTGGCCCGCCACCAGTGGCGGCGCGTGACCGTCGTGGGTGTGCTGATCGCGGCCTCCCAGCTGCTCTTCTTCGTAGCCGTCGTCGCGACCGGGGTGAGCGTGGCGACCGTGGTCTGCCTCGGCGTCGCCCCGGTCCTGCTGCTCATCGTCAGCAGCATCCAGCAACGGCGACTCCTGTCCACCGGTCGCGCCGTTACGGTCACGATCGCCGTCGCGGGGCTGCTGCTCGTCAGCTTGGTCGGCGGTGCCGCTGAGCGGGCACCCAACCCCGCGCTCGGGATCCTCGCCGCCTTCGGAGCAGGGGCCGCGTACGGGCTGTCTGCCGACGTCGCAGCGCCGCTGTCGCAGCGGCTGGACACGCTGACCGTCACCACCGCGACCATGTCGGTCGCCGCCGCCGTTCTCGTGCCCGGCGCCCTGGTCCTGGCCTACGTGCGGGGTGAGGTGCTCACGACGACCGACACCGCCTCGTGGCTGCTCATCGTCTACCTCGGCGTCGTCACGATGGCCGTGGCGTGGGCGCTGCTGTTCACCGGACTACGGAGCACACCCAGCGGAGCGGCGGTCGTGGCCACCCTCATCGAACCCGTCACCGCCGTACTGATTGCCGTCGTGTTCCTGAACGAACAACTGACACCGGCGGGCTTTCTCGGGTCGCTACTGATCCTTACCGCGATAGCAAGCCTGGGACGACAGTCACAGCAGCCCCAGCCGCACTAAGGCGGTGCGGGACCTCACTGCGGCAGAAGGTCATTCAGGATCCTCGACGCCGTACTGAACCTGGAGGCCCTGGCCGTACCCGTCGATATCGTCACTCTCTAGTGCAGGGAGGCGTAGCGGGCCGGTCTGCGGTGCTGGAGTTTTCGTGGCCCATCAACCATTTAGGCGGTCGGCGGATGAAGAAGTCATTTCGTGCGGGTTTGGACGGCCCGGTATGGGAGCCGGCGCAGTCGGCTCAAAAGACAGGTGCGGCGCGCCAATCCGCACAGCCCGCCGTGGGCCTCGCCGCTACACGGTGACCGCCTGGGCGCGGGTGCTGGCCGGCTCGTCACCCGCGCCGCCCTTAATCGTCCCGGACGCAGCGCCGCCTGCCGCGCCGCCGTAGAAGCCCTCGACCGCGCTCGGCGGCGGCGCACCCAGACCGCCGCCGCTGACGCCCAGCGCCTCGATGCGGCCGTTCGCGTCGCACGCGGAATCTCACGACACGAGTCCCGTTATCGCTTCACCGACAAAGTGCTGCCGGCGTCGATGGTGGCGTCGGTGGAACCTAACGGGGTCTTCACGTCTTTCACCCGTGTCTTGTACAGGCTGGCGGCGGTGGTGATGACGAGCGTTCCCACGATTACCCCCAGGCTCAGCAGGGTCGGGATCTCCGGCACCGGCACGTGCTGGCCGCCGTTGATGAACGGCAGCTCGTTTTCGTGCAACGCGTGCAGCACCAGCTTCACCCCGATGAAGAACAGGATGAACGCCAACCCCTGCGACAGGTAGACCAGCCGCTTGAGCAGGTCACCGAGCAGGAAGTACAACTGGCGCAGACCCATCAGCGCGAACACGTTGGCGGTGAACACCAGATACGGCTGCTGGGTCAGGCCGTAGATCGCCGGAATGGAGTCCAGCGCGAACATCAGGTCGGTGGTGCCCAGCGCGATGATGACCAAAAACATCGGCGTCATCAGTCGCTTGCCGTTCTCGTTGACCCACAGCCGCAGGCCCTCCCACCTGTCGGTGAGGCTCAGGTGCCTGCGGGCGAACCGGACCATAGCGTTCTCCGCGTCGTCGTCGTGGTCGGTGTCGCGGACCAGGGTGACGGCGGTGTAGACCAGAAAGGCGCCGAACACGTAGAACACCCACGAGAACTGCTGGATGGCCACCGCGCCCACCGCGATGAAGATGCCGCGGAATATCAGAGCCAGGACGATGCCGACCAGAAGGGCCTGCTGCTGATACTTCTTCGGCACCTTGAAGCTGGCCATGATGAGCAAAAACAGGAACAAATTGTCCACCGACAGGCTGTATTCGGTCAGCCAGCCGGCGTAGAACTCCAGCCCGAACTGACTGCCGTGGTGAAACCACACCCAGCCGCCGAACAGCAGCGCCAGCCCGACATAGATCGACAACGCGATAGAGCACTCGCGCATCGTGGGTTCGTGCGGTCGACGCCCAATCACGACGACGTCGAACAGCAGAATGGCGATCGTGACACCAAGGGTCACGATCCACTCAAAAAGGGTTACATGCATCAAAAGGCCTCCGGTAGTCAATCAACACCGGAGGTCTCTTCCACTGCCACAGCGACTGCGGCGGCCCGCAGCATCGATCGTCCGATGACGGTCGACGTATTGACGACACTGCAGCGAAGGAATACTCCCCTCCACCCAGCAGTCTGCCCGACGGGCACCACCAACAGGAATCCTGCCCGGATGTGATTTTCACGACACTGGTTATCCCCGAACTTTGCCGTGACCCGTGCATCGCCGACGGCCGCTGCGGTTTTGACCCTGCACCCGCTTCGCGGGCACCTTGTTTTCGCACTGCTGATGCTGCTGGTCAGCAGGCCCGGGAAACCGTCGATGTCTGAGCTGTTGGGCGTTATCTGCTTGAAGATCACCCCGCAACAACCACATGGACGTGCCAGCCAGTCACGAGCTTCGCTCGGCTCGCAGCGCAGCCGCGCATCAACAGAACGGGTTTCAGCGCATGGAACTTCGGCCTGGCAACCTGTGGTGTTGCCGCTACCACAGTCAGAAAACTCGCAGAAACGACATACCCTCCACACGAAGCGCGCCAACGCACGGCGGCATTGATTGGCGTTGTTAGTCAGAGATCCCGTGCGGTAACGGGTTTCGGAACATGATCAGATGAGAATCTGGCTAGTAGGATAAGCGGCCGAGTATCGGTTCGGTGACTGGCCGTGCCGGTCTTCTGCGTGATGTCTCGGCCGCCATTCTTCTGACCGACTGGATAACAGGTGATCTTGCCGTACTTGCAGGCGATCAGGACACAGCACAGATTCTGGAACTCACCCTCACCCAGTTCTCGTACCAGTGGTTGACCGCAGTCTTCGGTGACCACGCCACCACGCGTCAACGTCTACAGAAGCAGGGTCGCGGCACCGACTCGACGGTGCTGCCCACGGGCTGTCGGTAAGAAAGTCGCGTAGCTCGGCGATGTCGCGGGACGTAGCCATTTTCACGTTAAATTTCACACCGCAGAACGGTTGTTCTCTGATCAACTCATTAACTGGAAACGGAGGCTTGAACCGACCAGCCAACGCGTAGTGGCTGGCATTGGATCCAATTCATTCATTCTGGTTGCCCGGCTGGACTTCTCGCGGCCCGACGACACGGCAATCGCTAGCTTCTGAAAACCTTTGTGCTGCAAGCGTTCCGGTCGGTCGCGTGACGGAGGCGAGGGTCGAGCGGCCCTTGCCGCGAGCGTGCGCAGTGGTAGAGCCCGCGCAGCGTGCCGACGTGCTCGCTCGCGGGTGATGAGAGTCAGCTCGGGCGATGGCCGGCGTTGACGTGGCAGACAGAGCGCAGCCACTCAGTCCGCCGAAGTCGAGCAGCACGCAGGCTTCATCGCCCTCCGTCCAGCGTCATTGCCCGGAGGCATGTGAAAGACGGCGCCAGGGCTGATCTCGGTGCTGTTCCGTCGTCCATGCCGGACATCCGCCCCGATACGGGGTATCCGGTGTGCCTACCTGGCAACTGTCGGTTCCGCCGTTTACAGCGAACGGCGGCGGACCGTGCGATAAGGCGTCTGGCGGTGTCATCAGCTGATGTGAACGTCATACTGTTTACGTCCGGCGATGTCCGCCGTCAACCCGATCCGGCGCACATAGCCAAGGTTGATGACCGGTCCCGTCCGCCGATGACACCTGGCGGTCAGCCCTCGGCCTGCTGCCATCGTTCAGCCAATCACGTAATGCTTCAACATTCGGCGTAGCGTCAGCCTGGCCATGGCGCAATATACGCTCGGCCAGGACGGAGCCGAGGAGTTCGAGCGGGCGCGGCTCGCGCTCCTCGAGGAGGTTCACGATCCGTATACGGTCCGGCAGTTCGATGCGATCGGAGTCAGCGAGGGCTGGCGGTGTGTTGACGTGGGCGCTGGCGCCGGCTCCGCGACGCGGCTGCTTGCGGCGCGGGTGGGCGATACGGGCTCGGTCGTCTCGCTCGACCTCGACGTGCGGCTGCTTGAGCCGCTGGCAAGTGATCGCGTCGAGGTCCGCCGACATGATGTGGTCAGTGACCCTCTGCCCGAAGCAGCGTTCGATCTTGTGCACGCCCGCAATTTGCTGATGCATCTGCCCGCACGGTTGGACGTGCTCGCTCGTCTGCTCGCCGCAGTGCTACCCGGGCGCTGGCTCGCGGTGTGCGAGCCCGATTTCACCGCCATGGCGGTCACGCCCTCGAGTTCGGCGTGGCGCCGTGCGTGGACGGTGTTCTGTGACGCGGCGATCAGCGGTGGTTGGGATCCGGGCTACGGCACACGCCTTGTGGGCGACCTGGAAGCGCTGGATCTCGCGGATCTCGAGGTTGAAGTCATCACACGCCTAGTGCGCGGCGACTCCGTGGGTGCGCGCTTGTTCGCCGATTCGCTGTTGCGGCTTGAAGAACGGATGCTCGCGCTGGGTGCCCGCGACGACGATCTCGCGGAAACGCAACGGCTACTGCGAGATCCGACCATAACCTTCCGCGCACCGTCTACCACGATCGCCTGGGGTCGTCGGCCGAACTGACTTGTCGGTCGGCCGACGCGGCCGGGCACCGTCAGCCCGCCAATGCATCGGCGATGATTGACGTTGCGGCAGTAAGGGACTCAGGCTGGTGGTATTGGTGCCGGTTTTCGATGGCTTCGAGCTGATCGCGAACCGCCTCCGGCGTCAGTTCGGTGAGCACCGCCCCGACGGTTTCGGCGACGAATATCTCCGCCACCCGACCGCCGGCGACCGAGTACACCTTTCCGTTCGCGGCGCACTGCTCGTGGGCGAGATACGCGACGACGGGACTAACAGATTCGGGCGAAACACGGCTAGTCAGCTCGCCGAGAATGTTTTCCGTCATACGGGTTGCGGCGATCGGCGCGATCGCGTTCACGGCGATGTCGTGAGCGGCGCCTTCTAATGCAAGCACCCTGGTCAGGCCTGCGATTCCGGCCTTGGCCGCGCCGTAGTTCGCTTGGCCGAAGTTCCCGAACAAGCCAGACGCCGAGCTGGTGTTGACGATTCGGCCATACTTGTGTTCGCGCATCACCGTGAACGCGGGTTGGCTGACGAACAACGCGCCCTTCAGGTGCACGTCGATCACGGCGTCGATCATCGACACATCCATCTTATGAAAAGCTTTGTCCCGGATAATCCCGGCATTGTTGACAAGAATGTCCAGGCGACCGAAAGCGTCGAGCGCCGCATCGATGATCGCTTGACCGCCCGCGCTGGTCGCGACCGTATCGTGGTTCGCGACCGCGGTTCCACCGAGCGCCTCGATCTCGTCTACCACTGCCTGTGCGGCATCGATGGACGAGCCATCGCCGTTGACCGAACCGCCTACGTCGTTGACCACGATGCGTGCTCCGCGTCGAGCCAGTTCCAGGGCATGGGATCTGCCCAGCCCGCGGCCAGCGCCAGTGACGACAGCGACCCGATCGTTGAAATACAGTCCAGACATTCGGTATCTCCTTTGTTGCGACGAGTACAGCGGGGAATTTGGGTTGCGTTGCAGGGCTTTGGAACGCATCACGTTTTGAACCCGATGAACGAACGTGTGTCCCTCGGGCGCTGCTCTGCACAGCCGTGGTGCTACGTGCCTAATGGCCGCATCGCACGCTCAGGCGTATGGTTCAGCGGCTACACAGCACACTCCCAAGTAGCACGCAGCTTGGCGAGAACCTGCTGGCTCCGGCAAGGGATAGCCAGGAACCTGGTCGAAGGCGGAGCGCACGTTCACGCGTCTGGCGTCGTTGTTTCGCTGTCTTCTCCAATCGGGCTGGCTGCCTACTATAACAGTCAGATGCTTTGTATAACACGCAGTGCTGCTTGCCCCGTCGCGCGAGACCGCAAGTGCCGTATATTCAGCAGCAAGTCGTCAACCGGATCGGCCGGCAGGCCCGGGGGGAGTGCCGCCATCTCATACTCAGGGAGCGAAATGAGTTGCGGTGCAACCGGAGTCAGGTACAAACGCGGTTTCAAATCTAGACCGAATGCGCATCACGCGATGTCGTCGATTTGAGGCTGCGTGGCCTAGCGGCAACGACTAGCCGAGCCGAAGTCTCAGTGCCGCATGGGGATCGGACGAGCCACCGCGTTTCGGTTCGTGAGAACGCCGTCCTCACGGCGCGGCGGGTTGGTGGCCTCGGTCTGCGTGATGCCCGGAAACTGAGGGTTCGCAGGATTGTACGGCATTGAGCTGAGCTGCGGCCGCCAGCTTGATGCGCCACCGAGTTGATGCGCCACCGAGCATGGCGAAGTCCCGAGCCTCGGCGGGACGAGATCGAGTCCGACGCTCTTTGCGTCGTCGGAGGCGTTGAGCCACTCCTGAACCCAGGTCAGGTCGACGACTGACCTTCAGTGGATACTGGCTAGTCGTCGCCTACAAAGATCATCGATCCCTCCTCGACTAGGTCTGTGATGCAACCACTTTCGATCCTGAGAACACGCCGGCCCGTAATTTGGTGCATGTCGGTGAGAGTAGCTGCGGTTCAGGGCATTCGGTTGCCACGGTTTGGTCGTCCCCGCGGTGCGTGGAGTTCGTAAGATCTTCAGCGCGATCCCCGATTCGGCCGAGGCGGCCGCGGCTGTGGCGTCGCCAGACAATCCAGCCCTAACTTCGGCTCATCGTGACGTTCCTAGCCGCCACCACCGTCGACGCCGCCTGTGGTATCAGCACCAGCGCGAGCGCCGACATTGCGATGGTCCACGAGCCCGTCACATCGTGCAACGCGCCGATCGCAACGGGCCCGACTGCTGCGAGGATGTAGCCGACACTTTGCGACATGCCGGAGATCTGACTGGTCTGGGTGGTCGACGTGCTGCGGAGCACCATGAACAGCAGGGCCAGGCTGATCGAGGCGCCGGGTCCCGTCATCACAAGCATGACCCACAACGTGGGCCACTGATCGGTCGCAAGTAGTCCGACGAACCCGACGCCGCATACCGCTAGCGCCGCACCGGTGACCGCCCGCTGGTCATGGAATCGGCCGGCAATGATCGGCGCGATCAGCGAACTCACCAATCCGGCCACCTGTGCCAACGCCAATACCGCGCCCGCCCCAGCTGGCGACATGCCACGGTCGATCAGGTATTCCGGCAGCCACGCGGAGAATGCGAAGAAGATCATCGACTGCGCGGCCATGAAGATCGTGATGGCCCAGGCGATCCGGTTGCGCCACAGTGAGTCCCGCTCGGCGCTGATTTCCATGCGATGCAGCAGCCTAAGCTGTGGCGCCCACACCACCAGGGCTACCAGTACGAAGGCTCCCCAGCTGGCCAGGGTCATGCGCCAGTTGCCGCCGACGGCGTCGTTGATCGGCACGGTCAGCGCGGCGGCGGCCGCGGCACCTCCGGAAAGCGTCATCGAGTACAGCCCGGTCATCAGACCGGATCGGTGCGCGAAGTCCCGTTTGATCAGTGACGGCAGGACGACGTTGCAGACACCGATGGCGGCGCCCAAGAGGGCCGATCCGGCGAACAGCGCGACGGGTGCGGGCAGCAGTCGGATCAGAATCGCCGCAACGAGAAGCACAAGAGCACCGAAGACCGTTCGTTCGATACCGAACCGGGCCGCGCACCGCGGTGCCACCGGCGCAACGAGCCCGAAGACAAGCACCGGCAGGGTGGTCAGCAGACCGATGACAGAGCTGCTCCACCCAGTCGATGCCTTGATCTCGTCGACGAGCGGCGCGACGGACACCACCGCCGGACGGAGGTTCGCCGCGACGATCATGATGCCGATCGCGGCCACCACCGCGGCGGTGCCCACCGGTCTGGAGACGGCGTCTGGGTCGTCGGGCGCCGTCTCGCCCGCTGGGGGCTTACACGTCAACAGCCGACACCGACGATTTCAGCGCTGCGATCCAGGGAATGTTCACACTTCGCAGCATTGTCGACGTCGACCACCAACAACAAATCGCCACCTTCGACCGGCACGATCCGGTCGAAGGCGGTGCGCGACACGGTTCCACCGGTGGGCACCGTGATCGCGGCCTCCATTTTTATCGCCTCGATGATGGCGATGGGATCGCCCGCGGTCACCGATCGCTTCGAAGGGGTTGGCCGAGCCAACCGACACGCTGAGCCGAGTGCTTCAGTCCCTGACACCGATCGCGTTTACGGGCCAGGCGATCCACACCACCTGGCGGCTCAGCACCGGAGATGAACAAGATTGCTGGGTCAACCGGGCGGTGTTCGTCGGCGAAGGACGACTCCTACCCGGCGGCGGCGACGACTTGGCATGCAGCACATCGTCTATCGCCTCGCCTGAGCGGCAGTGCTACAGATGCCGCGTCGCAGGCCGTCCGGAGGCTTGTGTGCCGGGTCCGAGCTTGTGGAGGGGCCCGGATACAGGCCCAGTCGTTGCGGATGTAAAGCCGGCTCGGGCCTCGCGAAACCCAAGGTGACAGAACGGGAATCGGCCCCGGGCGTTGACGATCACTTAGACCTTGCGCACCGTCTCGTGGACATGCCCGGTCCCTACCCATCCTCGAGGTGTCACGAAGTAGTCGCCTCGCGCCGAGGGTGACCGGCTCACGGCCCTCTACCTCCAGCGTTACTCGACCCGACACCAGCACGCAGACCTCGGTAAGGTCGTCTCGGCGCGCAGTGAAGCTAATGGCGTCGACCTCCCCGCGCCGTTTCAGTGTTGCGTCGAGCAGCATGGACGGACGGGCATTGGGGATCTTGGCGTTCAGCGCGACCGGAGTCGGCCTGCACGTTCGATCGCAGCGCGCCAGCGCCGCGACATCCAGTTGACCCGGACGCCGCGACGCTGCCGATCGAATGGAATCGTAGAGGCATGACCGACGCACATTCAGGTGAACCCGTGGACCGTGATCTGGTCGCGGAACTCCAGCGGTGGCAGGACACCGGCGCGGTGTGGCAGGTGGTCTTGCGGAGCCGCCGCGGGGTTACGGTTGCGCTGCTGCGTTGCGACGGTGACGAAGAGGTGGACCGATTTTGCTCCGACGATCCGCGCCTCCTGGCGATCATGGGCGACCGGCTGGACAGCGCCGGGTGAGTAGAACCGTGCAGGAAGGAAAGCTGACTTTCGTCCCCGTCGGCGACGCCGTCGACCTCGTTGGCGGCCCGGTGCGGCGATACATCGATCAGCACCCAGATGCCCTGTGGGTGAGTGAGATCGACCCCGGTCTGGCCGACACCGCCGCATTCTGCGAGTACTACGACATCGGCCTGGACATCTCGGCCAACTGTGTGGTGGTGGAGGCCAAGCGGGCCGAACGAGTGTGGTATGCCGCGTGTGTCGTGCTGGCCACCACGCGAGCCGATGTGAACGGCATCGTGCGCAAACATCTAGGGGCACGCAAGGTTTCCTTCGCCCCGATGGACACCGCGGTGTCGCTCACCGGCATGCAGTACGGCGGCATCACGCCGATCGGCCTGCCTGCGGACTGGCCGGTCCTGCTGGACGCCAACGTTGCTCAGCAACAGCACGTGATCATTGGTAGCGGCATTCGAGGATCGAAACTACTCGCGTCGACACCCGTGCTGCAGGCTCTGCCCAACGCCGAGGTGCTGACCATCACCAAGGCCGACTGAGCGGCACGGTCAGTACGCAGATCCCCGCTCTGGCCGCCGTAGCGGGCACGAAGTTCGCCATGGCCGCCGCGACCCTCGACGGTGTGGTGGCTCAACTCGGCAACTGCAGCGAACCATTTTCCATCCAGAGCCTCTCCAAGCTGTTCGCCCTGTGCGCGCTGCTGCACTTGGACCCCGACGCGTGGACAGACGTCGGGTGGGGACCCACCGATGCCGGATACGGCTCGGTCGCAGACCTGGAACGCACCCACGGCCGGCCCCGCAATCCGTTCGTCAACTCTGGGGCCCTCATCGTCACCCATCGGCTGCTGACCCGCACCGGCAACGCCGTGGCCGCCACCATCGACCTCATGCGGACGATCGATCCCGACAACGCAATCACCAGCGACCCCGAGGTGGCCCGCTCGGAAATGCTGACTGGGCAACGGAATTCGGCGATCGCCCACGTGCTGGCCGAGCACCATCGACTCACCAACGGTATTGACAAGCTGATCACGTTGACCGTCAACGAGTTTCGCAGACTCTTCATCGCCCTGCTGCTACGTCCAGCTTCTGCCCGCCTTTCACACGTCGGCCTGGACGAAGAGAGCATCGATCTCTCCTCGTAAGCTCGAGTGGCGCAGCGTCATCTACCTCGCACGTTTGGTGCTGCACGCGCCGAGGAAACGAGAGCGTTGCGGATCGCGGAAGGCGATACACGTGGTTAGGCGAGCTTCTGGCCCGGCCAACCGGTGTAGGACTCGGCGAGGTAGGTCTGACCGGCTGTGGATGATACGACGGCGTTGAGCTCGCCGAGTTGCCGCTTGAGGTCGAAGCTGACGCTGTCGACCGGGGTGTGCAGCATCTGGGTCATCCAGTACGAGAAGTTCTCCGACTTCCAGATCCGGTCCAGCGCCCGCGGGCCGTAGGCGTCGAGCGCATCCAGGCTGCCCCCCTGACCGAGTGCGTTGACGAGGCACTGGTGCAAGATGCGCACGTCGTTGATAGCCAGGTTGAGTCCCTTCGCACCGGTCGGTGGAACCGTGTGCGCGGCGTCACCGGCCAGGACCAGCCGACCCCAACGCATCGGCTCGGCGACGAAACTGCGAAACCGCAGCAGGGTGCGTTCGAAGATCGGTCCCTGTTTGAGTTCAAACCCGTCATCGCCGGCGACCCGAGCCTGCAGCTGGTCCCAAATCTGCTGGTTCGACCACAGCTCGACGTCCTCGTCGGTCGGGCACTGGAAGTACAGTCGCTGGATGTCCTCGGTGCGCTGACTGATCAACGCGAATCCCCGCTCGGAGTGCGCGTAGATCAGCTCCGGCGCGTTGAACGGTGACTCGCTGAGCACGCCGAACCAGGCGAACGGGTACTCCTTGAAGTAGTGCACCCGCTGGTTCTCCGGGATGAGGAACCGGCAGATGCTGCGGGACCCGTCGGTGCCGGCGACCACCTCGCACTGGATCTCGCACTCGGTCCCGTCCGTGTCGACGAACCGGATCAGCGGCGAGTCCCCTTCCACGCCAGTGACTTCGGTGTCCCTCACCCCGAAGCGGACGTCGCCGCCGTCCCGGTCTCGCGCGTTGGCGAGATCGATGAAGACGTCTGTCTGCGGGTACAACCAGCAGGTCGCATTGACAAGCGCAGTGAAGTCGATACGGTGCCCAGCTCGGTCGAAGCGCAGTTCGATGCCGTGGTGCTCGTACCCGTCGGTGTGCACCCGGTCGCTGACGCCGGAATCGACGATCGCCTTTACCACGCCGTCCTCGAGGATGCCGGCCCGGTGCGTTGTCTCGATCTCCTTTCGCGGTCGGGTGTCGATGGCCACGTTGTCTATCCCACTCTTGGCGAGCAGGTGGGAAAGCATCAGGCCAGCCGGGCCCGCACCCACGATTCCGACTCGGGTCTTAATCGTCGTGGGCATTCAGGGCCCCCTCGTCTTTGGCGGTGCGGGGAATACGCCGCGTTACTCAGCATGTCATGAGGCACGGGCCCTTCGTGCAGTGGGAATCGGCCCGCGGCAGTGAGGCGACGGCGGATAAAACAGGGGACGTCGCGCTCGCACAGCAGATGCGGTATGGGCGTGCATGATCCGGCGAGCAGCCCCGCTGACTACAGGTACTGGCCGAGTCCGACTCGGTGTCGACGGCCCGCGACGCACTCGAGCTCTTCCGGGTGACCAGCGTGCGGATGTAGACGATCCGCTCGCCCTTCTTGCCCGAAATCCGTGCCCAGTCATCGGGATTGGTGGTGTTGGGCAGATCTTCGGTCTGGCGAACTCGTCGACGACCGAATCGAGCAGATGCTGGATGCGCAGACCGTTGCATTCCTTCAGCCGATGGACGGCGCCGAGAAGCGACCCGCCGGCATGGGCAACGGGCGACCCCTGACAGCCCGCTTGAACCTCGCCGCTAGTGGGCGATCGTCCCGTGCTCGGCGATCTCCTCGTCCACCACGTCGCGCGGGTGACCGACAATCAGCACCATGACCACCGCGAGCGCGGCGACCCCGGCAAAGACGTAGAACCCCCACGGATAACCGCGGTCGCCGGCGAGCAGTGCGCCGATGACGATCGGGCCAACGATGGCGCCAATGCGGCCGACGCCGGCGGTCCAGCCCAGTCCGGTGGCTCTGCTCCACGCGGGATAGACCTGTCCCACGAACGCATAGATCAGCACCTGCGCGCTGAACACGAACGTCCCCGTCACCAGCACCGCGGCGTACAGCGGCAGCGACGGCATCTTGATGCTGAGCAGGACGAGCAACACTGCCGCGGCGGCGAACCAGGTCAATGCCGCCGGCCGCACGCCGATCCGGTT
The DNA here is from genome assembly GCA_963715885.1 of uncultured Actinomycetota bacterium. Lineage (GTDB taxonomy): Bacteria > Actinomycetota > Actinomycetes > Mycobacteriales > Mycobacteriaceae > Mycobacterium. The sequence goes on along the minus strand of CAVQSK010000012.1, from coordinate 228,094 downwards.
GGCGACCTGGCCGGCGATGATCAGACCGATGATCGCGCCGATGTTCAGAATCAGCAGCAGTCCGAGTCCGACCTCCAGCTCGTACCCGGCCGTCTGCATGAGCCGCGGCAGCCACGTGTTCATGCCGTACACCAGAACCAGGCCCAGAAACGAAGTGGCCCAAAAGGCGAGCGTCGGGCGGGCCAAATCATTCTTGAACAGCTCGGCGACTGGGTTGGTTCTGGTCGCCTCGCGGCCCTCCGGGGTCCGGGCGTGCGCCTTCTGCTCCAGGAACACTTCGGACTCCGGCAGGTATTTGATCATCACCGGCGCCAGCAACAGCCCGGGGACGCCGCCGGTCACGAACATCCACTCCCAGCCGTGGCCGTTACCCAACACCACCAGCCCGAGGAGCGCGGTGAGCACGGCACCGACGTGGTAGCCGGTCATCACCGTCGTGGTCGCACTCGACGCCTTACCTTTGCGCGCGAATTCGGTCACCAGGGTGATGGCGGTAGGCAGGCAGCCGCCAAGGCCCAACCCGGCCAGAAACCGGTACAGCCCGAACGCGAAGATGGAATTGGAAAAGGCCACCGCGACGGTGAAGATCGAGAAGACGGTCACCGCGAAGATCATCACCTTGCGCCGGCCCAGGTAATCGGTCACGGTGCCGATGGTCATCGCGCCGATCGTCATGCCGATCAGGCCGGTGGTGGCAACGGTGGTGGCGCTCACATCCGTGAAACCGAAGACGCTGTCCTTCACCAAGACTGGAATAACGGTGCCTAGTACCACGAGGTCGAAGCCGTCGAGCAACACGGCCGCCCAACACAGCGGCGCCACCCAGCGTGCGTTGCCGACTCTTGTTGCCCCGCTCATCATTGTTGTCCCCGGGCGACGTAACCCACTGTGCTCAGGCCGCTTAGCGCGTAGCTCACCACGGCAATGCCGCCATCACGATTTCCGCCATCTTGTCCTCCCTGGTTCCGCCAGCGCCGACCCTGCGAGTAGCGGCCGGTATCAGCCCGCCGGTAATACGTCGACCGCCATAGGCCGTTGATTATCACTGGATGCGTGCCCATTGCGTAGAGCTATGCCGATGTCGAGCGTCTCTGGCGCACTCTGATGGTCCAGCAGCTGCGTCGGGCCGTCCCCGGGCCAAGGCGGTTAGCTCCGCAGAATTGGCGCGAGGTGCCACGTCTTGCCGCCATCCCATGCAGGCGCAACAAGATGCCGGGGCGATACGTTTTGTGGTGAATCTTCCCGCGATCTTCGCCAAGGTAACGCGCGAGCGATCTCTCCTGGTGATTGCCAGGCACCTACAGCACCCGCCCGCTCCAGCATCGGCTGGTGCGATCGCACCGGACACCGTGAAACGGCGGTTGGCTGGGGTCATTGACGGTGGGCTCGAATCGTTCGGGATCAACATCAACTCGGAACCAAACGAAAATCTGCTCCGTAACGCGTTGTTCGTCCAAGCGGATGCGCGGCCGCGCCGTGGGGACCCTGGGGGCACTGGACGAGGCACAAGACCTCGTGGCTCGGCTGAGGCATCCGATGCATTCCTTGTCTGGCGTTGACCATTTCGAATTGTCATGGCCTTATCGCAGGGCAGGATGGAGCCAATCCTGAGGAGGAACCCTGTGAGCCAAGATAGTTTGCCGTTCCCGCCGACGCCGTCAGCGAGCAGCGCGGGCAGGACGATGCAGGACTCGGTTTATGCGCAACGGGTGCGTGCTCGTCGGCTGCCCCAGGATGCGCCCAACATCCTGATCGTGTTGATCGACGACGCCGGGCCGGGGCTGCCGACGACCTTCGGCGGGGAGGTGCGCACCGACACGCTGAGCAAGATCCTTGCTGAAGGTATCGGGTACAACCGTTTTCACACCACGGCGATGTGTTCGCCCACGCGTGGGTCGCTGCTGACTGGCCGCAATCATCACCGCATCGGCAATGGCCAGATCGCCGAGTTGGCCAACGACTGGGACGGGTACGCCGGGGAGATACCGAAGAGCAGTGCGCTGGTGGCCGAGGTGCTCAAGGACTACGGCTATGCCACCGCGGCGTGGGGCAAATGGCACAACACCCCCGCCGTCGAGACCACCGCCGCGGGTCCGTTCCACAACTGGCCCAGCGAGATCGGTTTCGAGTATTTCTACGGTTTCCTGGCCGGCGAGGCATCCCAGTACGAGCCGAATCTGGTACGTAACACGACATGTGTACTGCCGCCCAAGACGGCCGAAGAGGGGTATCACCTCAGTGAAGACCTCGCCGATGACGCGATCGGCTGGCTGCGCCGGCACAACGCCTTCACCCCGGATAGGCCGTTCTTCATGTACTGGGCCAGCGGATGCCTGCACGGTCCGCATCACGTGATGAAGGAGTGGGCCGACAAGTACGCCGGCAACTTCGACGACGGGTGGGATGCCTACCGGGAGCGCACCTTTGCACGCGCCAAGGAGCTGGGCTGGATTCCGGCCGACGCCGAGCTGACGCCACGCGATCCCACCCTGGCGGCCTGGGACGACATTCCCGAGGAGCAGCGGCCGTTCCAGCGCCGGCTCATGGAGGTGGCCGCCGGCTACGCCGAGCATGTCGATGTCCAGGTGGGCCGGCTGATCGACGAGATCGAGCGAATGGGCCACGGCGACAACACCTTGGTGTTCTACATCTGGGGCGACAACGGCTCCTCGGGCGAGGGCCAAAACGGCACGATCAGCGAGTTACTCGCCCAGAACGGCATACCCACCACCGTCGACATGCACATCCGCGCGCTCGACGAGATCGGGGGCCTAGACGTGCTGGGCTCGCCCAAGACCGACAATCAGTACCACGCCGCCTGGGCGTGGGCCGGCAGCACACCGTATAAGGGCATGAAACTGCTCGCCTCACATCTGGGCGGAACCCGCAACCCGATGGCCGTGCGCTGGCCCGCGAATATCGAGCCCGACCCGACGCCGCGAAGCCAATTCCACCACTGCAACGACATCGTCCCCACGATCTACGAGGTGCTCGGCATCACTCCGCCCCGCGAGGTCAACGGCGTTCCCCAGATCCCGATCGATGGCGTCAGCCTCGCCTACACCTTCGATGACGCCAACGCCGAAGGCCGGCTGCGGACCCAGTACTTCGAAATCATGGGCAGCCGCGCGATCTATCACGACGGTTGGATGGCCTCGGCCTTCGGTCCGCGCGCGCCCTGGATTCCCGGCAACCCGCCCGGCATCCACGAGTGGACACCCGACCAGGACCAATGGGAGCTCTACCACCTCGACGAGGACTGGTCACAGGCCCATGACGTTGCCGCCGAGATGCCCGACAAGCTGGCGGTGCTCAAGGACATCTTCTCCATCGAGGCGGCCAGGAACAGCGTCTACCCGATCGGCGGTGGCCTGTGGGTCCCTGTTTTCCATCCGGAGCTACGGGTTTCGACGCCGTATCGTGAATGGAACCTCACCGGCGACGTGATCCGCATGCCCGAGTTCTGCGCGCCCGCCCTCGGTAACAGGGCCAACGTGGTCACACTCGATGTCGACATGCCCGACGACGCCAACGGCGTGCTGTATGCGCTCGGAGGTGCCGGTGGTGGACTGACCTGCTACGTCGACAACGGCATCCTGTGCTACGAATACAACCTGTTCATCATTCAGCGGACCAAGATCCGCTCCGAACAACAATTGTCGAAGGGTCGGGCAACCATTGAGCTCCGCACCGTATACGCCGAAGCCAAACCGGCTGGCCCACTGAATATTTCGATGAAAGTCAACGGCGTAGATTACGGCTCGGGACAAGTGCCGATCAGTGCGCCGCTGCTGTTCACCGCTAACGACTGCCTCGACATCGGCACCTGCCTGGGCGGATCTGTATCTCTGGACTACTACGACAAGGCACCTTTCCCGTTCAACGGCCACATCCACAACGTCTACGTCCGATACATCACCTGAGCAGACGCTCTGGTAGCCGGTGAACGATGCTGATCCCGGGACTCGTCAGCGCCGCCATCCACTTTTCTCACCGCACAAACCGATCACGAGTTCAATCGGGATAACGGGAGCTTGCGACGCTTGCGGCGCAGCTCCCGCAGCTCGCGCGTGGTCTCGGTCGGCACGCCCGCCACCTCACCTCGGCCTGACGCGCGCACTAGCGCAACGTCTCTGCGCTCATCCCCAACCGCGCGGAGATCGCCCACATCGCCACCCACTCGGCGTCGTAGTCGTCGCTGATGCTTGTGAACCAGCCGGACCGCCTTGGCCTTGGTGTTCTCGTCGCGCTTGCTCGGCATCGTGCCCATCCTTCCCTCGGAAAGGGCTGTGCACGAAACCCGGGCCGGTTTATCGTGCGCCATCTGGCGTGGCGGCTGCCGGCAATCGGCATACCCGCACGGTGCCCGGGTTGGTCAGAGTGCGATCCAGGTGGTTTTCAGGCCGGTGTACTTGTCGAGGGCGTGCAAAGACAGATCGCGGCCGAATCCGGACTGTTTGAATCCACCGAAGGGCGTCTGTGGGCTCAGGGCGTCGACGGTGTTCACCGAGACGGTGCCGGCGCGCAGTGCCGCCGAGACGCGGTGGGCCCGCGACAGGTCGCGTGTCCACACCGAGGCGGCCAGTCCGTAGATGGTGTCGTTGGCCAACGAGATCGCCTCGGCCTCGTCATGGAACGTCTGCACGGCCAGCACCGGGCCGAAGACTTCTTCGGTGACCAGTTCCGCCGTCGGCGAGAGGTTCGCGACGATCGTCGGGGATACGAAACAACCACGACCATCGACGGTTTCGCGCGTGCCACCGGTGAGGACCTCGCCATCGGCGCGGGCTCGGTCGATGAACCCGATAACTCGCCGGGTGTGGTCCTCGTCGACGAGGGCGCCCAGTGTGGATGCGGGGTCCAGCGGATTGCCGGGTCGTACGTCGGTCGTGCGTTTCACCAGTTCGGTGAGGAACTCATCGGCGATCGACTCGTGCAGCAGCAGACGGGAATTCGATGAGCACACCGCACCCTGGTTGTAGAAGGCCCCGAAGATCGCCTTGTCCACCGCGGCGTCCAGGTCGGCATCGTCGAACACCACGTTGGGGCTCTTGCCGCCGCACTCCAACCAGACCTGCTTGGCGTTGGAGTCCGCGGCGTAGCGCAGGAACCGCTTGCCGGTTTCGGTGGACCCGGTGAAGGCGATGACGTCGACTCCCGGGTGGCGGCCCAGGGCCTCACCGGCGGTGGGGCCGAGGCCGGGAACGACGTTGAGGACGCCTTCGGGCAATCCCGCTTCCACCGCGAGTTCGGCGAGCCGCACCGACGACAGGGGCGCCTGCTCGGCAGGTTTGAGCACGACGGAGTTACCGGCCGCCAGTGCGGGCGCCACCTTCCACACCGCGAGATCCAACGGGAAGTTCCACGGCGTCACAGCACCGATGACACCCAGCGGCTCCCGGGTCACCAGGGCGAGATTGCCGGGCTCGGTGGGAGCGATCTCACCGACCTGTTTGTCGATCGCCTCACCGTAGAACGCGAAAAGATCTGCGGCCGAGGGCACATCGACGGTATGGGCCTCGGCGACCAGTTTGCCCATATCCATCGAGTCCAGGAGTGCCAGCTCCTGGCTGTGGTCTCCGATCAGCTCGGCTAACCGCCGCAGCACGCGTTTGCGATGCGACGCCGAGCTCTGCGACCAGACACCCGATTCGAAGGCCGCGCGCCCCGAGGCCACGGCGGCGTCGACGTCCGCAGCGTCGGCCGACGATACCGGGGCGATCAGGTCACCGGTGGCGGGATTGATCGAGTCGAATGTCGCCCCCGAAACCGCAGCCCGATAGTTTCCGTCGATGAAAATCTCGGTACGCGGGGTGATTTCGTCGGCGAGCCGAGTCCAGTCGTCGAGCGTGGTCACGGTTGCTCCTAGACTCTCGGGCCGGTTCGACCGGCGTGATCGGGAGATACATGACAGGTTCGGTCGCGAGCCCGGTGACTTCGCGCAGATAGGGCACGGGGCCCAGCGGCTGCGGTTCGTCGAGTTCCTCGGCATAGCGGTGTCCGGACCAGACGGCCGCGGCGATGGTGGCCGGCGCCCATGCGTCGCCAATGGCGCGGACGCTCAACAAGTCGGCGTCGGCCCATTCGTCGTGACGTCCCAACAACTCCTGATAGAGACGGTCGTGGGGGAGCCGGGCGGTCACCATGACGACGGTGTCAGCGTTCACGGCGCTTTCGTCGCCGGTGTATACGCACGCGGTTCGCACGCCGTCCGTGGTGACGGCGGTGACCGCGGTGTTGGTGCGCACGTCGATCCCGGCGCGGATCACGCGTTTGCGGATACGCGCGACCTCCAGGGTGTTGGTGGTCCACTGCGAGACGTGGGCTGCGGGGGTGATCAATGTGACGTCGAGGCCCTCCTTGGCGAGCAGCTCGGCGATCACTCCGCCCAGGTAGTAGTGGTCATCGTCGAACACGACGACGCGCTGACCGCGCGGCCGGGCGCCTGCCATGATGTCGTCGGGGCTCAAAACCTCTGCGCCTTCGGCGATCTCCATCGGTTTGGTGTGCCAGCGGCCGACACCGTCGTGGCGCCAGCCGGCACCGGTAGCGATGACGACGTGGTTGAAGTCGTTGTCGATGATGTCGTCGGCGGTCATCTCGCTCTGCATGAAGATGTCGACGTTGTCGAGCTTGCGGATCTGCTGTTCGCGGTAGTCGACGACCCGGATCCAGGCCGACAGGCTCGGCAGTTTCGATTCACGTGCGACGCGTCCGCCCAGGGTGCGGGTTGCCTCGGCCAGGCTCACGGTGTACCCGCGATTACCCAGGGAGCGGGCGGCTTCCAGGCCGGCCGGCCCTGCACCGACCACCAGCACCGAGGAGTCGCTGGAGCGGCTCCGGATCCTCTCGGGGTGCCAGCCGCGGCGGAATTCCTCTCCCATGGTGGGGTTCTGGGTGCAGCGGATGGGGGACATGGTGAAGTCTCCGGACACGCAGATGTTGCAGCCGATGCATTCACGGATGTCCTCGAGATTGCCGGTCTCGATCTTGTGGGGCAGGAACGGATCAGCGATGGAGGGCCGGGCGGCGCCGATCAGGTCGAGCACGCCGGTCTTGACCTGGTGCACCATCATGTCCGGTGAAGTGAAACGTCCCACGCCCACAACGGGTTTGGTGGTCAGCGCTTTGAGCCCGCGAACGTAGGGCTCCTGTTCGGCCTCGGGTCCGAAGCGCGACGTGACCGAGTCGTCTTCCCAGCTGCCCAGAACGAAGTCCCACAGGTCCGGATGTTCGCCGAGCATGCCGATCACGTCCTCGATTTCGGCGCGGGTGATGCCCTCATCGCCGAGCAACTCGTCGACCGAGATCCGGCATGCCACAGCGGCTTTGCCGTCGCACACTTCGCGGGTGTCCTCGAGGATCTCGCGCAGCAGGCGGGCCCGGTTCTCGATGCTGCCGCCGTACTCGTCGGTGCGGTTGTTGTAGCGCCGCGACAGGAAGTGGTGCAGGCCGCCGATGGCGTGACCGGCGTAAACATAGACGATGTCGTACTCGGCCTGCAGGGAGCGGCGAACCGCTTCGCGATGCCAGTACCGCATGTCCGTGATGTCAGCCTTGGTCATTTCGCGGGCCTGGACGGGGTCGTAGTTCCACGACACGACCGGCAGGTTCTGCGGCCCCAGCGGGGCTTCCCGGCTGATCAGGTTCGGTGAGTTCAGTCCGTTGTGCGCCAGCTCGATACCGGCCAGCGCACCTCCCTCATGGATCTTCTCCGAGATACGCGTGAGCGCCGGCAGGTCCTGGTCGTCCCACAGCCGCAGTTCGATGAACGGGCCGATGTCGGAGGTGGGGTGGATCTCGACCTGTTCGGTGCACACCACCGCCCAGCCGCCCTCGGCCTTGACCCGGCGCATGTACGCCTCACCCGACGGGTCGCGGTACCCCATCCCGTTGCAGTGCGGGACCTGGTAGAAGCGGTTACGCGCGGTTACCGGGCCGATTTGTACGGGCTCGAAAAGGATGTCGTACCGGGGGTCTCGCATGAAGTGACTCCTAGGTTCGCGGGACGGCTGTGGGGGCTGAGGCGTGACCTGGGCCACGCTTGGTACTAGCCATCGTCGTGTCATCCGTAACCGAGGTCAACCAGTGGTTTCAGCGGTTTTGCATCTGATTTGGCGATGACGTGTGCGGGCGGACCCTACACGCTCTGTATCGGAATTTCCGATGTGGAATCACGGAAAACGATGTTTTACAGCTGCGGGTGTTGCGCGTCACTGTGGGTCATCACATCCGCACTGAGAACAGAGGACATCGTGGAATCGGAACCAATACTGGCGGCGTCCGACGATCGGGAGACCGCCCAGGCTGATCGCGAGGTAAAACACCTCAAGAAGACGCTCGGCCGGCTCGACATCGTTTTCCTGATCGTCGCCGCGGTCGTGTCGATCGAAACGCTGGGGCAGGTATCCGGATTCGGCGCAGAGACGTTCACGTGGGCACTGGTGCTGGCCGTCCTATTCCTGGTGCCCTACGGTCTCATCTTCGCTGAGACCGGGGCGGCGTTCACCGGTGAGGGCGGCGTATACGTGTGGTGCCGAAAGGCTTTCGGACGCCCGGTAGCGGCCATCGCGTCACTGTTGACCTGGGTCACCCAGCCCGTCTGGGTCGGCGGCTCGATGGCGTTCATCGCTTCGGAGTCGTGGAGCACCTATGTCACCCCGTTCGAGCACGGCTCGGTCATCGACTACGCCTTCAAGCTGGTGTTCATCTGGCTCACCGTCCTCGCCGCGATCATCAGCCTGCGGCACGGAAAGTGGATCCCGAATATCGGCGCGATCCTCAAGATCGCATTCCTCGCCATCTTCCTTGTGACAGCGGCGATCTACGCCACGCGGCACGGCGTGGCGGGCCTGTCGGTCAGCGACTTCAGCCCAACGGTAGGCGGGCTGCTCGGCGTGACGCCGTTGCTGCTGTTCTCCTACTTGGGTTTCGAATCCGGCAACAGCGCGGCCGGAGAGATGAAGAACCCCGCGCGCGATGTCCCGATCGCCATTGCGCGCTCGGCGGGTATCGCCGCTGCGGCCTACCTGCTGCCAATCTTCGCCATCCTCGTCGTGCTGCCGGCAGACGACATCACCGGCATCGGCGGCCTGATGGAGGCGGTTGCCAAGGTGTTCAGCGTCTACGGCGCCGCGGCCCCGGCCATGCTCACGGTCACCGGAGTCATCTTCGCCGTAATCCTGATGACCCAGGGTTCGGCCTGGATGATCATCAGCGACCGGATGCAGGCAATGGCCGCCGCCGACGGGGCGTTCTTCGGCGGCTTCTTCGGCCGATTCCATCCTCAACTGGGCACCCCGGTGCGGGTCAACCTGCTCTCCGGTGCGGTGGCAACGGTGTTCTGCCTGGTCGCCATGCAGGTCACCGGATCGTCGGCTGCGATCTTCGGTGTGGTACTGAGCATTTCCATCTCCACCTTCCTGCTCAGCTACGTCATCTCCATTCCCGCGGCGGTGCGGTTGCGCACCCGGTTCCCCGACGTGCCGCGGCCATTCCGGGTACCGACCGGCAACACCGGGTTCCGCATCCTCGGCGGGTTGTGCTTCGCGTGGGTGGCACTCGGTTCCTGGGTCGCGGTCTTCCCCGGCACGCTGGAGCGCCTGTTCGGGCTCGACTACGACTTCGTCGAGACCTGGGGTGTCAGCCAGCTGACATTCGAACTGTTCACCCTCGGCACCTTGGCGGTGCTGGGCATCCTCGGTGCAGTGGGCTACCTGCGCGCCCGACCGGTGCGGGCAGAACGTCCCGATACCGCACCGCTGGAGGACACAGTCGCCACGATCCCCGGAAAGCAAGCCGCGCAGCTGTAATGCTGGTACTCGCCGACCCGGTAGGGAGTCCAGCATGCGCCGACGTCCCGACGTCACGCTCACCCAGCTGCGGTATTTCGTGAAAGCCGCCACCTATTTGTCCATGACCAAGGCCGCCGACGAGTTGCATATCGCACAGTCGGCGGTCTCGGCCGCTATCAGCCAACTCGAGCAGCAGATCGACACGCAGTTGTTCATTCGGCACCGGGCCCGCGGCCTTGCCCTGACCGCGGCCGGTGAGGAGATGCTGCGTGATACCCGGGCCCTGCTGGCGCACCTCGACGAGGTGCTCGACAGCGCCACTGGCCGCGTCGACCAGGTGCGCGGAACGGTGAGGCTGGCATGCTTCGTCACCCTGACCCCATTCGTGCTGCCACGTCTGCTGTCCGACCTCGGGGCGCGCCATCCCGAGCTCGAAGTCGAAGTCATCGAGACGTCCGCTGACGCTGTACGGACCGTTCTGCGCAACGGCACCGCGGAGTTGGCGCTGACCTACGATCTGGCGCTCGGTGCCGGTGTCGACGCCGAGTATCTCGGTGTCGCGGCCCCCTACGTGGCGCTGCCGCCCGAACATCGGCTGGCGAAACGGAAATCCATCCGGTTGACCGAGCTGGCCGATGAGCCGATGGTATTGCTCGACCTCCCCGACAGCCGGGATTATTTCGAGTCAATTCTCGCCAAAGCCGGTGTGATGCCGAGGATTCGGTACCGCTCGGCCAGTTACGAGGCGGTCCGCGGGTTGGTCGCCCGGGGGCACGGGTTTTCGATCCTCAACCAGCTGCCGGCGCACCGGGAGACCTACGACGGAGGCGCGGTGAGCGCCGTCGCCATCCGTGACGACCTCCCGGGCCTGCCGATCGTGCTGGCCCGGCTGCAGTCGGTGCGTTCCACAGCACGCGCACGTGCCGTCGCCGTGGCCGCGCGCGCTATCTTCGCCGAGCACGACAGCCCCGGTAACGCCTGAAGCGCTCAGCCCACCCGGGAAAGTTTCTCCAGCGCGCGCTGTGTCCACACCGTGGTAGGCATCGGCAGGAACCACCCGATCGCCGAGGAGAGAGAGCGGGGCTTCAGTCAGTGCTGCCTGCGCCGGTCAGCAATCGGTGACGAATGTGGGGTTGGCGGGAGGCATCGACGACCGTGCCTGCCAGGGCGAGGGCTCCCTGTGCGATGGCTGTTTCGGCGGCGGCGGTGAGGGTGGCGGCAGCGAATTCGGGTTGGTGGTTGACCGCCGGCAGCGAATCGATGCCGATGTAGGGGTGAATTGCGGGCAGCGTCTGAGAGACGTTGCCCATGTCGGTGGACGCGCGCGCCATCATGGTGTCTGGTCCTGAGCTGAATCGCCGACCGGCTGCGGTTGCCCGCCGTTCGTAGCACGCGAGAAGTTCCTCGTCGGTGCGGAATTCCGCGTACGGCTTGGACTCCGGTGTGACGGTGAGCGCGGCTCCTGAGGCCAGTGCGCCCGCTTCGAAGCAGCGCATGACCCGGGGCTCGACTTCGGCCAGTTCGGTGAGCGTCTCGGCGCGCACGTACCAACGGCCTTCGGTGCGTTCGGCGATGGCGTTCGGCGCCTCCCCGCCGCGAGTCATCATGCCGTGTACCCGCACCGACGACAGCAGTTGCTGACGCAGCAGTCCGATCGCGACCTGTGCGATGGTGAACGCGTCGGCCGCGTTGATGCCTCGCTCCGGGTAGGCGGCGGCGTGGGCTGACTTCCCTCGGTATTCGATGTGGCTGTGCGACACCGCAAACGGTCGTGCCCGAGCGACGTCGACGGGGCCGGGGTGGACCATTGCGGCGGCATGCTGTCCGCGGAATCCATCGCGTTCCAGCAGCTCGATCTTGCCGCCCCCACCTTCTTCGGCCGGGGTGCCGATCACCGTCAGCGTCAGACCGAGGTCGTCGACGACGGGCGCCAGTGCGAGCACCGCCCCGACAGTGATGGCGGAGATCAGGTTGTGGCCGCACGCGTGCCCGAGGCCGGGCAGAGCGTCGTACTCGGCACACAACGCGATGTGTAGGTCGCCGTTGCCAATCTGCGCGGCGAAGGCGGTGTCGAGGCCGCAATACCGTTGGGTGACGTGAAACCCGTTGTCCGACAACTGACCGGCGACCCGCTGTGCGGAGCGCACCTCTTCCCATGCGATTTCCGGGTGGTCGTACAGGTCGCGGGACAGTTGGATCAGCTGCGGGTGGGCGGCGGCGACACCCTGGGCTGTCACGGTGTCGATGGTCGTCACTGGTCCCCCGGCACTCCATACGACGGTGCGCGGGTGGGGTCGACGCCACGCACCCGATAGTCCTGTTTCTGCGGCTTCCACAGCTGCCACAGCTCGGTGAGGTCTCCGATCGGATCGTCGGCGTAGTCGACCCGCAGATCGGTCACCGGCCACGGAACGTCCTCCACCACAACCAGACCTGAGGAGTGCACCGGGCCGGCTTCACCGCCGGCGGCAAGTGCCGCCCGCAGGCCGTCGAGCAGACGCCCTTCGAACGCCTCCGACGCGCTGCCGGCGTAGCCGGCCAGCAACTCGGAGATCACCCTCTCGTCTTTGAGGAGATTGCCCGCGGCCACCGCTTTATCGCCCTCGGAGTGGGTGTGCACGCCCAGGCTGTGTGGTCCGGAGTGCACAGCGGTGTTGCCGTTGACGTCAACGACTGTCAGTTGCCGGTAGTCGGGGAATTGCTCGTGTGCCAGTGCGGCTTTGAGTGCTGCGTCGGCATTGGCACCGCCGGCGAGCGAGTCGAGCACGAGTGGGCCGAGCGCCGGATTGGTGACGTTCTGCGACGCGGCCACCCCGACGGTCGCCCGGGTGTGTGCACAGCGCGACGCGACCGCGGGGCTCGACGAACAGATCACGATGCCGAAGGCGCCCGTGGCGGCGTCTCGGGCGACGAGGGAGAACGTCATTTGTTGGCGTCCCTAACCTCGCTGATCACCGCGGTGGCGTCGATCTCCACCTGCCATTCGGGGCGCGCGAGCGCTTCGACGACCAGGCCGGTCGAGACCGGATAGACGCCTTTGAGCCAGCGGCCCATGATCCGGTAAACGGTTTCGCGGTAACGGATGTCGGTGAGGTATACGGTGAGCTTGACGATGTCCTCCAGCGAGCTACCGGCCTCGTCGAGGAGCATCGCAATGTTGCTCATCGCTTTGTCGGTTTGCGCCGCGACGTCGCCGATACCCACCGATTCCCGGGTGTCGAGATCCTGGCCGACCTGTCCGCGTAGGTAGACCACCCCGCCGGCGACGACCGCCTGGCACAGGTCGTTGTCGAGGTTCTGTTCGGGGTAGGTGTCTTTGGTGTTGAAGGGCCTGATCCGCGTGTGGGTTGCCATGGCCGGCGTTCCTTTCTGAAGCGGTTGGCGGGCAGACGAATTAGAAGAAATGCCCTAGTCGTCGGATGGCTCGGCGGCCTGGTAGGCGAGGTAGCTGCGCTGAACCGCGATCTGGTCGGCGAGGTATTTGGCGTCATGCCACACCCCCCAGATGAAGCTCGATCCGCGTCGCGACAGCCAGGGCAGGCCCAGGAAATAGATTCCGGGCTCTGAAGATACGCCGCGCTGGTGGTTCGGCTTGCCGTTCTTGTCGAACGCGTCGACCTGCAGCCAGCTGAAGTCGTAGGCGAAGCCGGTCGCCCAGATGATCGAGGTGATGCCAGCGGCGGCGAGGTTGAGCTCGAGGATCGGACTGGTCAAACAGTCCGGGTCGGGCCCGAGGATGCGGGCCTGCGGCTCCTCGGGCAGGTCGAGACCGTTTCGGGCGACGTAAGCGTCGGCCTCGTCGAGCATCGACAGGTAGTTCGCGTCACCGTTCTCGATGTTCTCGCGTAGATCGGGCGCGAAGTGCACGATGCCGTCGTCGTACGGACCTGCCATTCCGAGCAGTGTTATGCCGCTTGCGGCGAGGGACCGGAAGTCGACAGTGTTCCCGCCGTGTGCTCCGCTGACGGCGATGGTCACATGCTCGGCGCCGCGCGGAGGCGCCGACGCGTCCCATTTGCCGAGAACGCCGAGCCACCAGCAGAAGTCGCGACCGCGATAGCTTCGTGGCGGCCGGTCATGCGGGCCGACCGCGAGATAAACCTGGCGGCCCGACTGCTGGAGTTCGTCGGCGATCTGCACCCCCGACGAGCCGGCTCCGACCACAAGGACGGCGCCCGCGGGCAGTTGTTGCGGATTGTGGTACGCGCTGGAATGAATCTGATCGAGTCCGGCGTCCTCGGGTACGACCGGCGGAATGACTGGCCGCTGGAACGGTCCTGTTGCGGCCACGACATAGCGTGCCTCGATGGTTCCGTCCGATGTTTGCACGCGGAAACCCGGTCGGCCGTTGTTCTTCCGTACCGAGGTCACCTCGACGCCGGTACGGATCGGCGCGTCGATCTTCTCCGCGTACGCGACGAAATAGTCCGCGACCTGTTCCTTCGCGGCGAACGCGTCGGGTTCGACGTTGAACTCCTGGCCTGGAAATCGGTCATGCCACGCGGGCCCGTTTGCCACCAGGGAGTCCCACCGCCACGAACGCCACCGCTCGGCGATACGGTCGCGCTCCACGACGAGGTGCGGCACGTCCTGCAAACCGAGATGCTCGCTCATCGCGATACCGGCTTGACCCGCGCCGACGACGAGAACCTCGATCTCTTGGCTCGACATCCCAACCTCCACTGCTCAGACAGACTCGCTCGTTGGTTCCAATGATTCAGCCGCCAGCCACATCTGTACAGCGCATATATTCGATGTACTGCATCTCAAAAATCGATCTAGGTTCGCCCTGCCCGGAGTCGACGGCGGATGTCGAGAACGTCGTGACGGCTTCGTCTTAGGGGTGAGCGGCCGACTAGGGTCGCCACTTGGGAAGGGAGAATGTGATGGCGAAGTACCTGTTCCTCAAGCACTATCGGGGCGCGCCGGCGGCGGTCAATGACGTGCCGATGGACCAGTGGACGCCCGCCGAGATCGAGGCGCACCTGCAGTACATGGAGGACTTCGCGGCCCGCTTGAAAGACAGCGGCGAGTTCGTCGACAGCCAGGCCCTGGCGTCGGAGGGCGCCTGGGTCCGCTACGACGGCGAGGGCAAGCCGCCGGTTACTGATGGTCCGTTCGCGGAGACCAAGGACCTGATCGCGGGCTTCATGATCATCGACGTGGATTCCTATGAGCGCGCCGTGGAGCTGGCCGGCGAGTTGTCCGCGGCGCCCGGCGCGGGCGGCAAGCCGATCCACGAGTGGCTCGAGGTGCGGCCGTTCCTGAGCGCTGCGACCACTGTCAGCGAGTAATGGCCGCCGACGCGGTGGATGAGGCCGCGCTGCGGGGCCTGATCCCCGGCGTCTTGGCGGCCCTCGTCCACCGCGGGGCCGACTTCGCCTCCGCCGAGGACGCCGTGCAGGAGGCGCTGATCCGGGCCGTCGAGACATGGCCCAACCAGCGCCCCGACGATCCGAAGGGCTGGCTGATCACCACGGCGTGGCGTCGCTTCGTCGATCTGGCCCGATCCGACACCGCGCGGCGCTACCGCGAGCTGCGGGTGTCCGACGCGCCGCCGCCCGGACCGACCGAATCCACCGATGACACGCTGCGGCTGTACTTTCTGTGCGCGCACCCCAGCCTGACCCCCGCGTCGGCGGTCGCGCTGACGCTGCGGGCCGTCGGCGGCCTGACCACCCGTCAGATCGCGCAGGCCTACCTGGTGCCCGAAGCGACGATGGCCCAGCGGATCAGCCGGGCCAAACGTGCTGTGAGCGACGTCCGGCTGGATCGTCCGGGAGACCTGGGCACCGTGCTTCGGGTGCTGTACCTGGTGTTCAACGAGGGGTACAGCGGCGATGTCGATCTCGCCGCGGAGGCGATCCGGCTGGCCCGGCAGCTGGCCGCCACGACCGACGAGGCGGAGGTCGCGGGACTCCTCGCGCTGTTCCTGCTCCACCACGCAAGACGCCCGGCCCGGACGCGGGCCGACGGCAGCCTCGTGCCGCTGGCCGATCAGGACCGCAGCCTGTGGCGGCGCGACCTGATCGCCGAGGGGGTGGCCGTGCTGCAGGCCGCGCTGGCCCGCGACCGGCTCGGGGAGTACCAGGCGCAGGCCGCGATCGCGGCCCTGCACGCCGACGCGCAGAGCGCCGGCGAGACCGACTGGGTGCAGATCGTCGAGTGGTACGACGAGCTCGTCGGGTTCACCGACAGCCCGGTTGTGCGGCTCAATCGCGCCGTCGCCGTCGGTCAGGCGGACGGACCGCAGGCCGGGCTCGCCGCGCTCGCCGAACTCGACCCGATGCTCCCGCGGTACACCGCGTCGGCCGCCTATCTGCATGAGCGGGCCGGCGAGGTCGCCACGGCGGCGCAGCTTTACGTGGAGGCCGCCGCACAGGCGCAAACCCTCGCCGAGCGCAACCACCTCACGCTCCGAGCGGCCACCCTCCGACACCGCCTCTCGGGCGAAGGTGGCTGAGCGCCTCCTCCCGGTCTCGGCGCACGCCCCGCCTTGACGTGGCGGCAGACGGCGTTGCGGCGTGCTCGCACAGATCTGCGTTGGTAGACGATCGGCAGAACGGTTGAACCGCCGGAGCCTGTGAGTCGTTTATGCGTTGTCTGGACGTCCGCTCAGCTGGGTCGTCCTCTACTGTCACGAAGGAGCGCGATGAGCAACACTGTGCAACAGACGAACCCACGAACGTCTGCCCGTGGTGACCTCGACCTCACCTTCGACGTCGATTATCCGCAGCAGCTCAGCCGCTGGAAAACGGCCTTCCGCCTGGTTCTTGCGTTGCCGATCCTTGTCCTGGTCGCAATTCTTGTCGGGCCCTACAGATTTGGCGGACTGGCTGCTACATGGGGGATTGACCCTTGGACGGTCACAGTCCCCGATTTCGCTTATGTTGGCGGCTTGCTCGTTCTCGCGCCCCTGCTCATGATCGTGATCCGCCGCAAGTACCCACGCTGGTGGTTCGACTGGAACGTCGGGCTCCTCCAGTTGCAAAGTCGGGTCGCGGCTTATCTCTACCTCCTGCGCGAGGAATACCCTTCGACGGACGCGGATCAAGCTGTTCACTTGACGGTCCGCTACCCGGATGCCTCGCAGGAGTTGAGCCGCTGGTTGCCTCTGGTGAAATGGTTGCTCGCCATTCCGCACTACATCGTGCTGCTGGTGCTCACCGTGGCGTCGATGGTTGCCGTCGTGATCGCCTGGTTCGCCGTCGTGATCACCGGACGATACCCCCGTCCTCTGTTCAACTTCAGCGTGGGCTTCCTCCGCTGGAACTACCGAGTGATCGCCTACGCATTCCTGCTGGCGACAGACAAGTACCCGCCGTTCCGGCTCGGTGCCTGACCCGCTCGGAAACCGCAAGAGGGTGGCCGGGAAAACCGGTGTGCCACTTCCGGCTTGGGTTTATCGACGGGAATTCCGCAGGTACATGCCACCGTCGTCGGGACTGCCGCGCAATAGGTGCTTGGGCCGCGGCATGCCCGGCGGGGTCGCGGGTTCCGCTGAGTTCGTAGGCTCGCAATCGCTACCCTGACCAGGGTGAGAGCGGTCATCTTCAGCGAGTTCGGGGTCCGGCCGGAGGTGCGGGAGGCCCCCGATCCGGAGCCGGCTCCCGACGGCGTGGTGATCGAGGTGGAGGCTACCGGTGTGTGCCGCAGCGATTGGCACACCTGGCAGGGTCATGATCCCGGTGTCGCGCTCCCGCACGTCGCAGGGCACGAACTGGCCGGTCGCATCGCCGCACTCGGAGTGTTGGTTAACGGGTGGCAGGTCGGCGACCGGGTGACCGTTCCGTTCGTGTGCGCCTGCGGATCGTGTGTCGAATGCGCGAGCGGCAATCAACAGATCTGCGACCGCCAGTTCCAGCCGGGCGCGACGCATTGGGGATCATTCGCGGAATTCGTCGCCGTCGGATATGCCGAGACGAATCTGGTTGCCCTGCCGCAGGATCTGAGCTCGGTGCACGCGGCGGCGCTCGGCTGCCGGTTCGCCACCGCGTTCCGTGCACTGCTGCGGCAGGGAAACGTGCGGACGGGTCAGTGGGTCGCCGTGTACGGCTGCGGGGGCGCCGGGATCTCGGCGGTGATGCTCGCGGTCGCGGCGGGCGCGCAGGTAGTCGCGGTGGACCTCTCGCCGGACGCCAGAGCGCTCGCCAGTAGGCTCGGCGCGGCGGCGACTGTCGACGCTGCCGCGGTGGCCGACACTGCGGCCGAAATCCGCACGCTCACCGACGGGGGCGCGCATATCTCCCTCGACTGCGTCGGCAGCCCTGCGACCTGCGCCGCGTCGATCGCCTCTTTGCGCAAGCGCGGCAGGCATGTCCAGGTCGGTCTCATGCCGCCCGCCCAGGGGATGCCGCCGATCCCGATGGACCGGGTGATCGGGGCCGAACTCCAGATCATCGGGACGCACGGGCTGCAGGCCTATGAGTATCCCGAAATGTTGCGCACGATCGGACTGGCGCACCTCGATCTCGGGCAGCTTGTCGGTCGCGTGATCGGCCTGGACGACGTCCCGGACGCCCTCGTCGCAATGAACGATCCGGTCCCGGCGCGCCCTGGACTGACGGTGGTCGACCTGACGCCAGCCTAAAGTGTGTCGAACAACTGGCTGCGGTCGAGTCGTCGGAGTAGTAGGGCGATTTGGCTGAGCATCAGGAAGCCTTCGTGGGTGTCAAGGGTGATTTCGTAGTGGCGGTCGAGCCGACGGCAGTGGTTGATCCGTCCGTTGGTGCGTTCGACCACCCACCGTCGCGGTTGAACGGGGAACCCGCTGCCGGGCTTCGGGCCGGACACGATGTCGACGGTGATTTCGGCCTTGGCAGCGGCCTTGGCGACGGTGGAGCCGGTGTCGCCCTTGTCCACCGAAACGTGGGAGATGGTCGGCGCGACGCGCTTGGCCCTGCGCAGCAGCTGCGGGAAGGCGTGGCGGTCCTGTACGTCGGCCGCGGTGACACCGCGGCCCCCAGAATGCCGCTGGAATCGACAAGTACGTGGCGTTTCACGCCGTCGACCTTCTTGGCGCCGTCAAACCCGCGCGGCCCGCTCACCGGGGACGCCTTGACCGACGACGAGTCGACGACGCTACCGATGGTTTACGACGTCGGCCGGCGCCGCTGCGGACCATCTGACGGTGAAGTCGTGCGGCAGATGCCGCCAGGCGCAGCCCGTGCGCAGCACGTACAGGATGGCGTTGAGGTATTCGCGCCACCGCTGCGGTGGGCACGGTCGGCCTCCATCTGGGTGCTTGGCAACGATGAGAGCTGCGATCCTGGCCCAAGCGGTGTCGGAGGGCTCGGAGTCGTAGCGTGATCGCGGCGGATCGGGGTCACATGACTACCGATGGTGTTCACGCGCCCCGACACATCGCCGCGGGCGACGGTTGTTGTCGGTGCGTCGTGGGATGCTCACCGGTGAGATGAGCCGGCACACCACGTTCAAGTTCTGTCTGGACCCGACGGTCGAGCAGCACGAGGTGCTGGCCCGGCACGCGGGTGCCTCACGGTTCGCGTTCAACCAGTGCTTGCGCATGGTGAAAACCGCGCTCACTGGGCGCCGCACCGACCAGGACATCGATGTGCCGTGGACCGGGTTCGATCTGATTAACGCCTTCAACGCGTGGAAGAAAACCGAGGACGCCGGACGCGTGTTCATGGTCGACACCGATGGCGGGGCCGAGTCTGTGGTGACCGGGCTGGCGTGGCGTACCGAGGTGTGCCAGCAGGTGTTCGAAGAAGCCGCCGTCGACCTAGGTAAAGGGCTGAAAGCCTGGTCGGACTCTCGCTCAGGCAAGCGCAAGGGCAAACCGATCGGCTTTCCCCGCTTCAAGAAGAAGACCTGCGCGGCCCCGTCTTTTCGACTGCGTAACAAACACCCCAAGGGCCGTCCGGCGGCGATCCGGGTCGGCGACAACGGTCGCCCACGCTCGGTCATCCTGCCCGGCATCGGCCCGATCGCCGTGTACGACGACACTCGCCGGTTGCGGCGCATGCTCGCCAACGAGCGGGCGAAAATCCTGTTCGCTGCCGTCACTCATCACGGCGGGCACTGGTGGGTTTCGCTGACCGTCGAGGCCGCCGATGTGCACCCAGCCCACCAGCACCCGCTGCGCGCCGAGGCGGATCACGGCGGCTGGGTGGGTGTGGATCGCGGGTTGTCGGCGTTCCTGGTCGCCGCCACGAGTGACGGCGAGGAGGTCGCCCGGATCGGCGACGCCCCCAAAGCACTGCGCGCGGGGATGGCTCGCCAGCGGCGCTTGTCGAAATCGTTGTCGCGCAAACAGAAAGGATCAACTCACCGCCGCCAGGCCGCCACGAGACTGGGGCGGCACCACCACCGCAACACCAACGTGCGTCGGCATTTCCTGCACCAGGTTTCCAACGCGCTGGTCAAGACCCACGACCGGCTCGTGATCGAAGACCTCAACGTGACCGGGATGCTGCGCAACCACCGGCTGGCCCAAGCGATCTCAGATGCCGGCTGGGCCGAGTTCGCCCGCCTCCTACGCTACAAGCAGGCATGGCGTGGCGGCGACGTCGTAGTGGCCGACCGCTGGTTCCCCTCGAGCAAGCTCTGCCCAGAATGCCGGGCTGTTCGGGGCGATCTGGCCCTCGCCGACCGCGTATTCACCTGTGGCTGTGGGCATTCTGTCGACCGCGATCGCAACGCGGCCACCAATCTGGCCCGCTGGGGCCACGCCCATCACGACCCTCACCGATCCCCGGACCCCCAAGCAGGAGGCCGGGCCACCAACGCCCGCCGACGGGACGGCGCTGACCAGCACCCCACGTGTGCCGGTGAAACCAGCCCGGATGACGCGGGAACCGACATTCACACCGCCCCGGCGGCCTGAACAAACGACGCCCGAGAAGGGCGGTGCCAGACACTCAACGGAGTTGTTCGACACGCTTTAGCCAGGATGGCAGACAACGAAACATCGGCCGTGGCAGGTCATCCTCGAGGTGATTGGGCATCGCGTCGTCAAATTTCCTCACCGACTGCCGAGTTTCCAGCTCAACGATCAATCTGTTGGTGTCTGACGTCGAGCCGTTGTGGGTGGCGGAAACCGGTCCACGGCGCGCCGCTTGGCGATCGTCATCAGCCACGCGCGGGGTATGCGCGGGACGCCTTCGCCGGGCCACTGCTGCAGGGCCCTGACGGGGGCGTCTTGCGCCAGTTCTGCAGCCGACCCGAGTTCTGCAGCCAACCCGACGTCATACACCATGTGGGTCAGCGGGCGTCAGATCGCTGAATACCTGACACGGCGGGTCATGGAATGAGGCGACGGGTTCGCCCGACGGATCGAAAGCGTTGTCCCGCAACATATTCAATAACTCTGCGGTGCGGGTGGCAATGTTGCCTCGCGGGCGCGCAGCGCCGTTGGGCTCGATTGGGCCGGTACCCGCGTTCGGTGAGGAACTGGCGCAGCTCGCTGTGGGCGGTTGGGCTGGAGGAGTCGTTCACTGGCTTATGGGATTTGGGCAGCGTAACCACGCCCGCCGTAGCCCGGATCGATCACTTCCTCATCAATCGCGCGTCTCCGTCGATCGAAACCGATCTGGCCTGGTGCGACGGCAAGCCAAGTTGCCGACAGGCACCCGGCGACTGCTTACAGGTCGGTCGGCTTTGTCCCGGCTCGACCAGCATCCGTTTTGTCGAAGAAGCGACTCAAGAGTTCGCGAGCTTGGTTCCGATCGACGCACGTGTAGGAGTTCCAGCCCTCGATCCGCAACTGATCGTCCAGCGGCTTGCCGATGACCTCGAGGATGGTCTCCTTCGCTGACCGAACCGCCCGCTGAGAGTTACGCAAGATCTGTCGAGCCAACAACTCTGCCTCGTCCATAAGCTGTTCGTGTGGAACCACTTTCGTCACCATGTTGCACTGCAGCGCCCGATGCGCGTCGATCGGCTCAGCGGTCAGGACCATCTGCATCGCCACGCCAACGCCACATGTGTTGACCAGCCGCGTGATTCCGCCGTCACCGTGATGGAACCCGCGCCGCGCCTCGAACGATCCGAATATTGCGCGGTCCGAAGCCACACGCAGATCGCAAGCCAACGCGATCTCGAGGCCACCCGCCAGCGCCCACCCGTTAACCGCGGCGATCATCGGTTTCGTGATCCGATGCATCCCACGAGTGATGCCACCGAAACCCAGATCGACGATTTCCCGAACCCGGCTCGCTGGGGCATCGAGGTAGTTGATCGGCACGTAGGTTGCGAGGTCTGCGCCCGCGCAAAAGGCGTCGCCGACGCCGGTCAGGATCGCGACGTCGGCGTCATCACTCTCCCAGAAGTCAGCCCAGACACGACACATCTCCTCGTGCATCTCCGGAGTGACCGCGTTCTTCGCCTCCGGTCGGTTCAGCGTGACATAGGCGATTCTGTCCCGACTTTCGTATCCGATCTCGATCATCGGTCAATCCTCCGCCACCTATCGGAGACCTGTTGCGGTTTCATGGTCATGCGCGCGATCACCAGATCCCGACACAGGGGCGGGATGGCTGTTCGTAGACTCGGCGACCGAGGCAGCGAACGACGCCACCGAAATATCAACGAGCGCCGCAGGGTTCGATCGTGGACGGGATGGAGCCGCGGATCCGGGAACTGCGGGCGGCCTATCCCGTGACGGTCAGTCACTTTGCGAAGCGAGCCTAAGCCATAGCCACAGCCGGGTAGCTGATTTCTCCAGATCGATCTGAAAGTCTTCGGCGAGTCGGGCGATGCGGTAGCGGATGGTGTTGCCGTGCACATGCAACTGCCTAGCGGCCTGGGCGATGTTTCCGTTGGCGTCCAGGTACGCGCGCAGGGTGATCAGGAAGTCGGTTTGGTGGTCCGCGTCGTAGCTACGGATCGTTTCGATGGCATCGAACTTGCCGAGATCGTGCTCGGCGATGTAGTCGCCGATCTCCAGCAGGTTGAGTTCGATCGAATGGTCCTCGTGCAGGCCGGTAACTGGGGGCTGCGGGGCCGGTTTCGCGCGAAGTTGGTGCAACAGATGGTTCAGCGTGCGTACGGCTTCGGTACGCGACCGCGGTAGCTCGTTGAGGCCTTCTGCCACGCCGCCGACCGTGGCGACAATGGGGTGCGCACTGATCGTCGACGTGTAGCCGCCGATGTCCTGGATCAGGCGACGATGCGCGGCCCGGAATGACTGCCCCGAACAGGGCAAGACCGCGTACACGACTGAGTCGATGAGGGCGTTGTACGCGCTGTGGAACTGCAGGTTGCAGGTGACCGTAACCAGCTGTCGCAGGCGCTGCTGTTCGCGGATGGCGTCGACGCTGCCCGGTTGGGGGTGCGCGATGGTGAACGCCGCCACGGCGAACCCATCTGTGTATTCCGAACCGAGCCCAAGCTGGGCTGCGGCGAATGGCGCGTGTCTGGCGTCGTCCATCAACGTCCGCATGAGATCGGCGTTGCGGCGCTCGGTGAAGTCGGCAGCCGAACGGGCATGCAGCATGTGCAGGCCGGCCAGGGGCGCCAATCGGTTCAGCGCGTCCAGCGCGTTCTGCCGGCGTTCGTCACCGGGATCGACGACCCAGATCGATCCCAGTAGTTCTCCGCCCGCGCGGACCGCGATCGCCAACCGGGCGCCCTCATCATTGTGAGATTCCACAAAGACTGCGGTGCTCAGTGAATAGACGACCTTGTACTCGGCGTCGAGCGCCGGCAATGTCCGCTCCTGCAGGGTCAGGGTGGTCTCGCGCCGCAGGTCGTCGATGGGTTGCCCGGGAATCGTGGAGTAACCGACGACGTGACCGGTCGGGTCCACGATGCTGGTGGCCCCGTTGGCCATTGTGGCGACCGCGTTGGCGAAGGCGAACATGTCGCCGAGCCGCACCCCGGACAAGGAGTCAGCCGCGGCACCGGCGACCGCCGTTCGCGCCAACGCGGCCAGCCGCGTCCAGTCGGCGTCGTCCCGCACGACGATGACGGGAATACCGTGGTCGACCGACGCGGCGTGCAGTTCCTCAGTGAGAGTCCCCCGCGCCTTCACGATTACCGCCGCCGCCTCGCCGCTGGCGGCGCGGACCAAGATCCGATCGAAATCGGCTGAGCGGCATGCGACTCCGGTTACCAGAAGGATCGCGTTCCGCATCACCGCCTGCTCGTCGAGCGGATCGTAGAGTTGCACGTCGGACACTGGACGGTTGAGGTCCACCGAGGTGGGGTCGACGTGCAGTAGATCGTCGCCCATCAGCTGCGTCCACGCCGACACCGTCACCGGCGACGGCGTGCTGGACGGCGAGAATGTCGCCGAAACGCTCATTAGAAGATCCTACAACCAATTTACAGAAGATTAGAGCTTCTTCTATTCAGACGGCCTTCGCTACCGACCACCATTGTGGTCAACGCCACTTCGCCGACTTCGAGGGACCCATGAAGCTCAGAGATATCCGCACGCTCGTCAACGTCGAGCCCCCCGCCCGTTCGGTTGCGGACAAACTCGCCCGCACCTGCCACTGTGTCGATGACACCCGCCAGCTCGCGGCCAAACGCCTTCCGCCGAGCATCTTCGACTACCTCGAAGGCGGTGCCGAGGACGAAGTTTCACTGCGCCGCAACCGGTCGAGTTTCGACGACTGGTTCTTCGTGCCGCGTTGGGGCGCGATCGAGAATCTCGACCTGACCTCGACGGTGCTGGGCAAGCCGACGGCGCTGCCCCTCGTCCTGGCGCCGACCGGCGGGACCCGGCTTTTCCACCCGGACGGCGAACTCGCCGTTGCCCGTGCGGCTTTGGCCGCGGGCATTCCGTACGGATTGGCGCACCTGAGTACGACGCCGATGGAATCGGTCAGCGCGGCCGCGCCCGGCCTGCGCCGATGGTTCAACATCGAGCCGGTCGCCGATAAGGGCGCGCTGCAGGAGTTGCTCGACAGGACCGCCGCCGCGGGGTACGAGGCGCTGCTGGTCAACGTCGACTGCCGCGCCATCGGTCACCGCGAGCGCGACTACCGCAACGGCTTCACCGCACCGCCAACCCTGAAGGCGAAGACCGTGGTCGAAGGTGCACTGCACCCCAGGTGGGCGTGGGGGCTTCTGCGCAACGACGCGATCGCCTTCCCGAACCTGGACGGCACCATTCCGACCGGACCCATGGCCAGTGACCCCGGCATGTGGCGAACCCTGCTCGCGGGTTCCTATGAGCCCACCGGCTGGGACGACATCGAAGATCTGCGCCGTCGATGGAGGGCTCCCATCGTGCTCAAGGGTTGCGTCAGCGCCGAGGACGCCGCCATCGCGGCCGGCATCGGCATCGATGCGGTTCAGGTCAGCAACCACGGCGGCCGGCAGCTGGACCACATGGCCTCACCGCTGGATGTCCTGCCGGACATCGTTGAGCGCGTGGACGGTCGGCTGGAGATCATCGTCGACGGCGGCATCCGGCGCGGATCCGACATCGTCAAGGCTCTCGGGCTGGGCGCCGATGCCTGTGCGATCGGTCGGCCGTATCTCTACGGACTCGCCGCGGCCGGCCAGGACGGCGTCTCCCACATCGTGCGCTTGTTGACGGAGGAGATCACCCGAACGCTGATGCTCCTCGGCGTCTCCAGCATCAAAGAACTCCGCGACAGTGGACGGGCGCTGATTCGCCACCGCAATACCGCCGGGGAGAAATCGTCATGAAAACCGTCAAGCGGGGACTCACCTGCATTGGAATGATCGCCGCTCTGCTGGGCACGCCGGCATGCGGCCGGCTTGAGCAGCTCGCCGATCCGTCGGTGACCGCTCCGGCGGATGAAACCATGCCCGCCCTGGACGTGGACCAAAAGGCCGCCGCCCTGCTGCCCGACTCGGTGGCGTCACGAGGCCTGCTGCGGGTCGCGATCCCGACCAACGAACCTCCGACCCAGTTCTACAAATCGGGCACCCGCTACATGACCGGGGTCAACCCCGATATCGCGCGGCTGATCGGCAAGGCGCTGGGGCTCGATGTCGAGATCAAAGTGGTCAATTTCGATTCCATCATTCCCGGCATGGCGGCCGGACGTTACGACATGACGGTGTCCTCGATGACGCCTACCGACAAGCGGATCGCCGTCATCGACTTCGTCGACTACCTGCAAGTCGGTAACGCGATCGTTGTCGCCAAGGGCGCACCGCCCCTGACTCAGGACACGTTGTGCGGCAAACGAGTTGGTGTGCTGATCGGCTCCTACCAGCTGACCACCAACATCCCCGACTACGACGAGAAATGCGTGGCGAGCGGCCGGCCTCCGATACAGACGTCACAGTTTCAAGACACGCGACAGGCGATCTCCGCGCTGACCAGCGCACGGCTAGACGCCGTCCTGGCGGATTCACCGATCCTCGAATACGCCGCGACGCAGAATCCCGACGTTGTGATCGCGGAGAAATACGATTTCACCCCGGTTGCCGTCGGTGTGACCAAAGAACCCCCACTGGTGAACGCCGTCGCGGCGGCTCTGGACACCGTCATCACCAGTGGCGCATACCGCGAAGTGCTCGACAAGTACGGATTGCAAACCGCGATGATCACCCAGGCCCGCGTCAACGCGGCTCAATAAGGAGACCCACCATGCCACCATTGATATCGGAAACCGCGCCGGCGGCACCGCCGCCGTCACACACCTCACCGGACGACTCGATTCCCGTTGTCCCGCTTCGGCATCCGGTCAGGCAGATCGTCGCGGTCCTGCTCCTCCTCTTCGCCGCTGTCGCGGCCTGGAACGTCGCGACCAACCACCGATTCGGGTGGGACGTGGTGGCGTCCTATCTGTTCGCGCCCGAAATACTGCGCGGCGCGCTGCTGACCGTGGTGTTGACCGTCATCTCGATGATCGCCGGCGTAGCGCTTGGCACAGTCCTCGCGGTGATGCGCATCTCCGACAACCCCATTTTCAGCAGGATCAGCCAGGGGTTCATCTGGTTCTTCCGGGGAACCCCGCTGCTGGTGCAACTGATCTTCTGGTACAACATCGCCGCCCTGTACCCGACCGTGTCGATCGGTATTCCGTTCGGCGGTCCCCACTTTGTCCTCGGATCCGCCAACACGCTGATCACCCCGCTCGCTGCGGCACTGCTCGGGCTGACGTTGAACGAAGCGGCGTACATGGCCGAGATCATCCGCGGCGGCATCGGATCGGTCGACAAAGGCCAGTACGACGCCTCACATGCGCTGGGAATGAACAACCTTCAACTGATGCGCAAAGTCATACTCCCCCAGGCCATGCGGGTGGTGCTCCCGCCAACCGGCAACGAAGTGATCTCGATGCTCAAGGCGACATCACTGGTCAGTGTGCTGGCCATCTCCGACCTGTTGTACTCGGCACAGATCATCTACTCACTCAACTACCGGACGATCCCCCTGCTGATCGTCGCAAGCTTCTGGTACCTGTTGATGACTTCGATCCTGAGCTACTTCCAGAACAAACTCGAAAACCACTACGGCCGCGGGTTTACCACTCCGGCAACCACCAAACGGCGCCGTCTCGCGCTGAGGAGGACGAAATGACCGCACCCATGGTCGAAGCGCGCGGAGTCCGTAAGCATTTCGGGTCGAACCAGATTCTCAAGGGCATCGACCTGCGGGTCGAGATCGGCTCCGTCACCAGCCTCATCGGGCCGTCGGGGTCGGGCAAGACGACCTTCCTGCGGTGCATCAATCACCTCGAAAAGGTCGACGCCGGACGCCTTTACGTCGACAACCAATTGATCGGCTACGAAGAACGCAACAACCGTCTGTACGAGTTGAAGCCACGGCAGATCGCGCAGGCCCGGCTCAAGACCGGGATGGTGTTCCAACGGTTCAACCTGTTCCCGCACATGACCGTCCTGGAGAACATCATCGAAGCCCCGTTGACTGTGCTCAACAGGCCCCGAGACGAGGTGACCGAAGAAGCGCACACGCTGATGGCGCAGGTCGGCCTGGCCGACCGTGGGGCGTCCTACCCGCGTGAACTCTCGGGCGGACAACAACAGCGCATCGCCATCGCCCGCGCACTGGCCATGAAGCCCAAGCTGATGCTGTTCGACGAACCCACTTCGGCACTCGACCCGGAACTCGTCGGCGAAGTGCTTGAAGTGATGAAATCCCTTGCCGACGCTGGAATGACGATGGTGGTGGTCACCCACGAACTGGGATTCGCCCGCGAAGTCGGCGATCAGATCGTCTTCATGGACGGTGGCGTCGTCGTCGAGTCGGGGAGCCCGTCGGACGTGCTCGGGAATCCGAAACACGATCGCACCCGCGCATTTCTCTCGAAAGTGCTGTAGCAGTGACGAATTGCCTCGCGGCGGCCCGACTTTGAGTCGGTGCCGCCGCGAGGCTTAGCGCGTTTCACAGTGGCGGGGCTACTGCGTGATTTGGCGCAGCACGCCGAGCGCCCGCTCAATCGCTGGCGATGCCGTGTCCAATAGGTGGGCCGCGACCAAGTCGACGCCGAGCGATGACGGCTCGAGTTGGCGGTAGGCCACTCCGGCGATGTCGAGGTCGGCCGTCGGCGCGGGTACTACTGCGACTCCGAGACCAGCCGCAACCAAGGTCACGAGGGTCGATGTCTCGGATACCTCGTGGCGGACCCGAGGGGCGAACCCCGCATCGGCGCATACTGCCGAAAGCACTGTGCCCATCACCGACCTTCCCTGCCCGGCATGGGCGACGATGTCCTCGTATCGAAGATCGCCAATGCGAAGGTGGTCGCGGCGGGCAAGCGGATGTTCCGCCGGTAGTGCGACGATCAGTCGGTCGCGACGCAATGTCTCACACCGGACGTGTGCGTTTTCGACCGGTGGCCGCAGTAAGGCGATGTCGATTTCGCCGGCGAGCAGCGCTTCTAGCTGTGCCGGAGCGAGCATCTCGCCGCGAATGCTGATCTCCACGTGTGGCAACTCGTCGCGCAACGCACGCACGAGGCGCGGTAGTACCGAGTACGTCGCCGACCCCACACACCCAATGGTCAGGTGACCTTCGACGCCCAGCGCGATGCGCCGCGCCTGCTGTCCGGCGTCGTCCACCGCGTCGAGAACGGCGACGGCTCGCTTCAGGTATGCCTTGCCCGCCGCCGTCAGTTCGACCCGCCGGGTGCTTCTGGTGAAGAGGCTGACCTCGAGTTCGCGCTCAAGCTGCCGAATCTGCTGGGAGAGTGGGGGTTGCGCAATGTGCAGTTTCTCCGCGGCCCTGCCGAAGTGCAGTTCCTCGGCGACAACACGGAAATACCGCAGGTGGCGGAGTTCCATGATTGAAACATACTGCATATCAATCACGCCAATCTAAGTATTTCAGAATATCGTCGGCGCGTCCTACGGTCGAGACATGACCGACGTCGTTATCTGCAATCCGCTGCGCACCCCGGTTGGACGTATGGGCGGAACATTGTCGACGCTGACGGCGGCCGACCTGGCCACCGCGACACTGCGCGCGCTCGTCGAGGAGACCGGCCTCGGCGAAGGTGACGTCGACGACGTGGTGCTCGGTAACGGCTATCCCAATGGCGAAGCACCCGCGATTGGCCGCATCGCCGCACTGGACGCCGGACTGGGAACCGGTGTGCCGGGACTGCAGATCGACCGACGGTGCGGCTCCGGCCTGCAGGCGGTGCTCTACGCCGCGGGCCAGGTCGCCACAAGCGCGGCGAGCGTAGTCGTGGCGGGCGGGGCGGAGTCGATGTCCAACGTGGAGCACTACGCGCTCGGCCTTCGCACCGGCGTGCGCCAGGGTGGCATCGCCCTTGCGGATCGACTCGACCGTGCCCGCGAGACCGCAGGCGGTGCTTCGCACCCCATCGAAGGCGGAATGATCGAGACCGCGGAGAACCTGCGTCGGCAGTACGGGATCTCGCGCGAGGAACAGGACGAGTTGTCTGTTCGGTCCCATCAGCGCGCGATCGCCGCCCACGACACGGGCCGATTCACCGACGAGCTGGTCCCGGTGACTGTTCCCGGGAAGCGCGGCAAACCCGACGTCGTCGTCGACCGCGACGAGCATCCCCGTGCCGACATCAGTGTCGAGAAGCTGGCGAGCTTGCGCGCCGTGCGAGCCAAGGTCGATCCCGACGCCACCGTCACCGCGGGCAACGCCTCGGGTCAAAACGACGGTGCCGCCGTATGCGTCGTCACCACACCCAGCGAGGCGGACAGGCTGGGGTTGACCCCGATGCTGACGCTGCGTTCCTGGGCGGTGACGGGGTGCAGGCCGGAGACCATGGGCATCGGTCCCGTGAGCGCCACCGCGGCCGCCCTGCAGCGGGCCGGGCTCACCCTCGACGAGGTCGACCTGATCGAACTCAACGAGGCATTCGCGGCGCAGGTGCTTGCGGTATTGACCGAGTGGAAGATCGACCCGCTCGATGATCGGCTGAACCCGAACGGATCCGGGATCTCGCTGGGGCATCCGGTCGGAGCGACGGGCGCCCGCATCCTGGCCACCGCGGCCTACGAGGCACGCAGGCGCGGCGCGCGCATCGTCCTCGAGACGATGTGCATCGGCGGCGGGCAGGGACTGGCGGCCGTCTTCGAGGTCGTCCGATGAGCGCCGTGGAGGTCCACGCCGTCGTCTCCGGACCCACGGATGCTCCGGTCGTCGTGCTGTCCAACTCGCTGGGCTCGACCCACCGCATGTGGGACGCTCAGATCGCCGAACTGGAGCGGCATTTCCGGGTCGTGCGCTACGACACCCGCGGACACGGCGACTCCCCGGTGCCCGACGGCCCCTATTCGATCGACGATCTGGCCGATGACCTCGTCGCTCTGCTCGACCGGCTCGGTGTGCAAAGGGCCAGACTGGTGGGCCTGTCCCTCGGCGGCATGACCGTCATGCGGGTGGCCAGCCGCAACCCTGACCGGGTGGAGCGGATTGCGCTGCTGTGCACCGGAGCCCAGCTGCCGCCGGCCGGCGGCTGGATGGAGCGCGCGGCGACCGTGCGCGCACAGGGCAGCCGCGCCGTGGCAGCCGCCGTCGTCGAGCGTTGGTTCACCCCGGCCTACCTCGAGGCGCACCCCGACGCGCGCAGGGCACACGAACAGATGGTCGGATCCACGCCCGCCGAAGGTTATGCAGGGTGCTGCGAGGCCATCGCGAAACTCGATCTGCGCGAAGAGCTTTCCATGATCGTCGCACCCACGCTCGCCGTTGCCGGTGAAGACGACCCCGCGACACCGCCGGCCAAACTCGAGGAGATCGTGGCCCGCATCCCCGGGGCGCGGCTCCTCACCGTGCCGCGGGCCGCCCACCTGGCCAACGCCGAGCAACCCGGCGTCATCACGCCCGCTCTCATCGAACACCTGGAGCAACAATGACTTTGAACAAGATCGTGGGTTCACCGTCCGAAGCCGTGTCCGACATCCCCGACGGGGCGAGCCTGGCGGTCGGCGGTTTCGGACTGGCCGGTATTCCCTGGTTTCTCATCGACGCCCTCCTGGAACAGGGGGCCGGCGAGCTGACGATCGTCAGCAACAACTGCGGTGTCGACGGTGGCGGGCTCGGACTGCTTCTGGAGGCGCACCGGATCACCCGCGTGATCGCGTCATACGTCGGCGAGAACAAGGAATTCGCGCGTCAGTACCTGTCCGGGGAGTTGACGGTCGAGCTGACCCCTCAAGGCACGCTTGCCGAACGACTGCGCGCCGGCGGTAGTGGGATCGGCGCGTTCTTCACCCCGACCGGGGTCGGCACGCTGGTCGCTGATGGCGGCCTACCGTGGCGCTACCATCCCGACGGAAGCGTGGCACTGGCGTCACCCCCGAAGGAAGTGCGCACGTTCGGCGGCCGCCAGATGTTGCTCGAGGAGTCGATCGTCACCGACTACGCATTGGTGCGGGCAGCGGTCGCCGACAAGGCAGGCAATTGCGTATTCCACGCGGCCGCAAGGAACTTCAATCCCCCGGCGGCCATGGCGGGCCGACTCACCGTCGTCGAGGCGGAGAAGGTGGTCGAGGTCGGTGAACTGCATCCGGACGAGATTCATCTGCCGGGCATCTTCGTTCAACGGGTCGTCGAGTTGACGCCGGAACAGGCGTCGCGCAAGGGAATCGAGAAGCGTACGACCCGGCCTCGTCCGGCAGGGTCCCCGGAGTTATCCCAGGAGGTTTTGTCATGAGTTGGACCCGTGACGAGATGGCCGCACGGGCGGCTCTCGAACTACGCGACGGCGACTACGTCAATCTCGGTATCGGTCTGCCGACCTTGATCCCGGACCACCTGCCGGAGGCATCGGACGTCACCCTGCACGCCGAGAACGGCATCCTCGGGGTCGGGCCCGTTTCCCTACGACGACGAAGTGGATCCGGACTTGGTAAATGCGGGCAAGCAGACCGTGTCGGTGGTCTCCGGTGCGTCGTACTTCGATTCCGCCACCAGTTTCGCGATGATCCGCGGCGGTCATGTCGACGTCGCGGTGCTGGGTGGCATGCAGGTGGCCGCCAACGGCGATCTGGCGAACTGGATGGTGCCGGGATCCATGGTCAAGGGCATGGGCGGCGCGATGGACCTCGTCAGCGGCGCAGAGCGCGTCATCGTGCTCATGGACCATGTGTCGAAATCCGGTGCCGCCAAGCTGGTTCTCGACTGCGACCTGCCGCTGACCGGCAAGGCCGTGGTCAGCCGGGTCATCACCGACCTGGGTGTGTTCGACGTGACCGGCACCGGGTTCGCCGTCGTCGAACTCGCCGGGGGTGTGGACTACGACGACGTGGTCGACAAGACCGCAGCCCCGGTGATCGACGACCGTCAGCGGCGCAGCTGCCGCCAATTCCGAGCGGGAACGGACGCCGAGCTTGGCGTAGACGCGGGTGAGGTGGTACTGCACCGTCTTCGTGGACACGAAGAGTTCCGCGGCCACCTCGCGGTTTGAAAGACCTTGGGCGACAAGTGTTGTGACGGCCTCTTCCTGCGGCGTGAGGTTCACGTCATCGCGTGTCCCACGGACCTGGTGCAGCCCGCCCGCCTTGAGCTCGCGATCGCAGCGGGCGACATACGCTCTTCGCCGAAGAGCTGTGCCCCGCCGACGACGTCGTGGGCCGCCGCTGGCTGGTGGAACGTCTGGATGTGCCGTTCATCGCCGACGAGTCGGTTCCGACACCTGCCGACGTCACGCGGGAGGTGCTGGGCAAATCGGCCACGGCGATCAGCATCAAGACGGCGCGCACCGGATTCACCACCTCCGAGCGTGTCCACCATCTGGCCGAAGGCCTGGGCCTCGAAGTCGTGATGGGCAACCAGATCGACGGTCAGATCGGCAGCGCCTGCGCCGTCACCTTCGGGGCCGCGTTCCAGCTCACCTCACGCCGCGCCGGCGAGTTGTCCAACTTCCTCGACATGTCCGACGACCTGCTCGCCGAGCCGCTGCGCATCCGCGACGGGCTGCTGTGGGTTGCGCCGGGTGCGGGCCTCGGCATCGACATCGACACCGACAAACTCGCCCACTATCGCACGGATCGACGCTGAAGTTTGCCGTGGACAGCCCCCGCGGAACTGAAAGAACAAGAGAGAAAAGAGATCTGACTATGACCACTATCGAACATCCCGCCGATGTCGCCAGCGCCGCAGCCTCGGGCGCATCAGCCACCGAACGGTTCCATGCCGACAAGTCGCCGTACGAGGCCGTTAAGAACACCCCGACTGAGCGGGTCAATCTGCTGGCCCGCGAGGTGCTCAGCGCCGTGCACGACACGATCCGCCGCCATCGCGTCACCGACGACGAGTACAACGCCCTCAAGGCGTGGCTGATCGATGTCGGCAAGGATGGCGAATGGCCGTTGTTCCTCGATGTCTGGCTGGAGCATGCCGTCGAAGACGTAGCCACCGACCACCGCGCAGGAAACAAGGGCAGCATCGAAGGGCCGTACTACGTGCCGGGTTCTCCGGACCTGGGCGCCAAGGGCACGATCCCGATGCGCGACGGTGAGCGGGGAACGCCATTGGTGTGGCGTGGCAGGATCGCCAATACCGAAGGCGCACCGCTGCAGGGCAAGGTCGAACTCTGGCACGCCGATGACGCTGGCTACTACTCGCAGTTCGCACCTGGCATCCCGGAGTGGAACCTGCGGGGCAGCTTCTCCACCGGGCCCGATGGGGCCTTCGAGATCACCACAATTCGCCCTGCGCCCTATCAGATTCCGACCGACGGCTCCTGCGGAAGGTTGATCGCTGCGGCCGGCTGGCACGCGTGGCGGCCGGCCCATCTCCACGTGAAGGTGTCCGCTCCGGGTCACGAACTGCTGACGGCCCAGTTGTACTTCCCTGGCGATGAGCACAACGAGGACGACATCGCGAGCGCCGTGAAGCCGGAGCTGATCCTCGACCCGCAGGTCGGAGCCGACGGTTCACAGTCCATCACCTACGATTTCGCGCTCGATCCCGAACGGAGCTGACGTGCTGTTCCACGTGCGCATGGACGTGCAGCTTCCGGCCGACATGGACCCGCAGGCGCGGACCGAGCTGGTCGGCCGGGAGAAGGCCTACTCGCAGGGATTGCAGCACGAAGGCAAGTGGCCACACATCTGGCGTATCGTCGGCGAGTACGCCAACTACTCGATCTTCGATGTCGAGTCGCACGATGAACTGCACCAGATAGTTTCAGGCCTACCGCTCTTCCCGTACATGAGGGTTCATGTGACACCGTTGGCCACGCATCCGTCAGACGTGAACGCCTGAGTGCAGCAGATACTTTCGGTGGTTGACGGGTGTGCTTGGCGACGAAGACGACATCGATCGCGTCAGTGCTGTGGTTCGCCGCTTGCAGACATGCCTTGAAGCGCCCGATGGGGCGGTGATCGCAGGTCAAGGCATTCGGTCTCAACCGGTCCGAGCTCCCCTTCCGGCAGGGCGTCGCCGACACCGGATCGTTCCCGCGTGTCCCAGGGATCGAGGCCGCCGGCATCGTCGAGAGCGCTCCAGGCGGCGAGTTCACCAGTGCCACATAGGTGGTCGCGATGATGGGCGGTATGGGACGCGATTCGACGGAGGCTACGCCGAGTACGTGGTTGTCCCCGGCAACGCTGCGACGTCGGTTAAATCCGCTTGGGGACCGAAACCCGCGCCAGGTCCTCGGCGATGACAAGATCGCCGTCAAACACCTCAGCCGCCTCGTCGCGGTATCGCTGGCTATCGGTGTATCGCTGCGAGAAATGGGTCAGCACGAGGCTCGCACCCCGCACTCAGCCGCTACCTGTGCCGCCTGACGCGCGGTCAGGTGCCCGTAGCGAGTCGCCAATTCTGAGTCCTCGCTCAGGAAGGTCGCCTCGATTACCAACAGGTCGGCACCATCGGCCAGGGCGTAGACGGCGTCGCACAACCGGGTGTCCATAACAAACCCGAATCGCTGGCCACGCCACGGCTCGCTGACTTCCGATAATCGGACCGTCCGCCCGCTTGTCTGAATCGAGCCGGCCCGCTGCAATTCGCCGATCGCGGGCCCCGCGATGCCGAAGCGGGTGAGCAGCTCGGGCACAAGCCGCCGCCCGTCGGGCTCGATCAGCCGGTAGCCGACCGCGTCGATGGAATGGTCAAGCCGACGTGCTTCCAGCACTCCGAACGCTCCGGTAGCGATCGGCCCATCTGCGACTACCGGTTCCTCGCGCACTTCGGCCAGATCGTGGAAAACGCAGGCATGGCGCAGCCGGGCGAAGAACTGCTGCCCCGAGGCCGGAAAGTAGGCTCGCACCGGGTGTCGCACCCGGTCCACCGACAGACGTTGCACGACGCCCGGCACACCGAGGCAATGATCGCCATGGAAGTGGGTGAGGCACAGCCTGGTCACGGTACTTGCCGGCGCACCGGCCAGCAGGAGTTGCCGTTGCGAGCCCTCGCCGGGGTCGAACAGCAAACCCTCGCCGTCCCAGCGCAGCAGGTATCCGTTGTGATTGCGGTGCCGGGTGGGCACCTGGCTGGAGGTGCCGAGCACGATCAGCTCACGAACCGACACCTGCCGAGGCTACGACGCGCTGGCCGCAGTGCGTCAGATGCTGCCGGTTTTGTGGGGTGAGTCGTCCAGCTAATCAGCCAAGCGCATATCTTCGTCGTCGATGGCTTGCTTCTCTTCGGGCGTTTCGCAGTCGGGGCAGACCATATCGGAATCGTCGAGCACTTCCCAGTGAAGAAAATCGGGGTCATCCTCGGCGGGCGCTGGCCGCTGGCAATGTATGCAGTGAGCTATCGGCGTGGTCATGTGCCGATCTTCCCTTTCCCGGTTCCCAGATGTTGCATATCAGCAGCCGCGGCCAGCAGCCGCAGCTCGGCATCGAGCGTGTCAAGGTGGCGCATGATGCCAACCCTAGAACCACGACTCATGATGCTGCGCCGCCAATTTTCCGTTGAGGTAGTTCACCGGAGTGTGTCAGGACACGGTACTGCTGGGCCGCGGCGGCCAGCCGACCGCGAGCCGCCCCAGCTGACAGAGCGGGAATCAGGCGGTCCCGCCCCGGTGCTCGATCGACGGGACCATCTGGAGAGTAAGATAGTCGCCCGCGTAGTCCGTGGCTTCACGTACGACCGATCGACGAGCCTGCTGAGCGCGAAACATGGGGTACGTCTCGCGAAAATCCGACAGCAGGCCGGCTTCCACCAGGACAGTGTGGTCCTTTATTGCCCTTGACGCGCACGTGGAGGACCGCCCCGGTGGGAGAGTGCGCACATGCCCGACGTCGGCGCGGCGGAGCTCCTCGGAGCGCAGCCCGGCCAGCAGCGCGGTGAGGATCAGCGCCAGGTCGCGCTCGTACCAGTCGCCGCGCGGCGCCGAGCGCGCGCGGCCAGCGTGCAGTGCCTCGATCAGCGCACTCACGCCGAGTGGGGCATCGCCCGCGGCAGGGGTCGGGCGGCTTTGAGGCGACCCACCAGCGGCATCGGGTTGGCCGCAAGCATTCGACGGTGAAAAGGAAGTGGCACAACGCATCCAGGCGACCAACAGGGAGCTGCGCGACATTCCCGCGGCAACGATCATGTACGGGGCCGCCTATGTGCGGTGTCGACGATGAGGATCGACCCGGCCCGTCTGGATTCCGCACCTACACCGCATCTTCGGCGATGGCGCGTTCCTGGGAGGCTCTTAGCCGCTCGTGTGGCGCCGGAGCCGGTGGGTCGCCAATGAACAAGCAATCCGGTTCGAGTACTCGGCCGCCAAATGAACCGGCTCTGCTCAGCACGTCCCAGACGACAGCGACCCGTGTCGGGTCGGTAACTCCTCGTGGGGTCGTCGTTCGCGGGCGGTGCGAATGTCGTTGATGCGTCGGGTGGCGGCGTTGTGTCGGAGCATGATCTTGGCCGCCCCATCCACACACCTCCTGATCGAGGTGTTGCGACGACCACTTGAATTCACCCAATACACCTCGGCGCAGCTCGCGCGGTTCGCCCGCGAGCACAACCTGGTCCGCTCCGTTGGCCGCACGGCGGGGACAACTGTCAGGCCGAATCATTGTGGGCCACACTAAAAGTCGAGTTCTACAACAGATACCCATGGCCGACCAGGCAGCCGCCAAGCCCGCAGTCGGCGACTGGATCGAACGAGTCTACAACCGACGCAGACACCACTCGACCATCGGTATCATCAGCTCGGTCGACTTCGAAGACAGACTCACTCAGACCGCACAAGCCGCCTGACCCTGTGTCCAACAAACGGGGTCAAGCCCAGTACCCCCTGTGCGTGAATAAGCTCGGCTTTGGCGGCTTGCCCGAACATGCGCGCTGTGACGTTGCCTTCGTTACGTTTGGCGCGGCGGGTGTAGAAGATCGTTTGGGGTGATTGGAGGGCGAATGAACCTCGAGAAGGTCGTTTTCGGATTCTTTGTGCTGCTCGCCGCGACCTTGAACTTCGGCTTCTTCATCGGCGACATCGGCGACCCGGAGCTGCACAACAGCTACGAGCTGTACTCGGCGGTGGTCGTCAACCTCATCGCGACCGTGCTGAAGTTCGGTGACCGCACGCAGATCGGGGCCGTGCACCTGGCCACGAGCCTGGTCGCTGACCTTCAGCTGATTGCCGCAGCGCTCGTCTGGGGATACGCCTCCTACGTCGCCGCCGAGGGGCTGACTCGCGAGGCGACCGCCAGCGTGGTCTCCCTGTCCGGCGGCGCGCTGATGGCCAACATCGTGTCGGTGGTGCTGTTGGTGGTCGAGACCGTGTCGTTTCAGCGCCGTTAGGGGAATCAGCCGTGAGCAATCCGCTGCTGCTGTTCTGGTACCGCCTGTTCGCCACGGAGCCGGTACGCCGCCCGCCGCGTTGGCGTGTGCCGATGTCCACCTCCAGGAAGGCCTCGGCCACAATCTTTTTGGTCATGCGCCGGATGCGGGTGCCGCTGATCGTCCTGATCGTGATCTTCGCAATCAGCACCCTGGGTCTCACGCTGATCCCCGGCCAGGATGCGGAGGGTCGCCCGTGGCGCATGGGCTTCTTCGACGCCTTCTATGTCATGAGCTTTACCGCCTCCACGATCGGCTTCGGCGAGATCCCGTACGCGTTCACCTACAACCAACGGATGTGGTTGACGATCTCGATCTACCTCACGGTGGTGGGCTGGGCGTACGCGATCGGGTCACTTCTGGCCCTGCTGCAGGAACGCGGCTTCCGACAGGCGCTGGCCCTGCAGCACTTCACGCGCAAGGTCGAGCGGATGCGCGAACCGTTTGTGCTCATCGTCGGCTACGGGCGCACCGGCGAGCTTCTCGCGCGCTCACTGGATGCGCTGGGCCGGCGCTTCGTGGTGATCGACCAGGACGACGGGCGCATCGACGACCTCGAGCTCGAGTCCTATCACGCGGACGTGCCCGGCCTCGTCGCAGACGCCGGCGACCCCGGGCACCTCGCCGTCGCGGGTCTGGACCTCCCCTCCTGCGAGGGGGTGCTCGCGCTGACCGACGACGACGAGGCCAATCTCGCCGTCGTACAGGCGGCCGCGCTGCTGCGGCCGGAACTCCCCGTGATCACCCGGGCCGTCTCGCACACCACCGCCGAGCGAATGCGCGCATTCGGCACGCCCACGGTCGTCAACCCGTTCGACCGGTTTGGCGACCACCTCCGCATCGCGCTGCGCGCCCCCGCGTCCTACCAGCTCATGACCTGGCTGGAGAGCGGGCCCGGCGCTCCGTTGCCGCCCCGGGGATCCCCGCCGTCGCACGGGCACTGGGTGATCTGCGGATACGGCCGCTTCGGGCGGGAGGTTGCTCAGGACCTGCGGGCGGAGGGTCTCGACGTTACCGTGGTGGAGCCCTCGGACGCGGCCGAGCATCACCCGGACGCCATCGTCGGGTACGGCTACGAACCGGGCGTGCTGGCCCGCGCCGGGATCGAACACGCCGTCGGGTTCGTCGCCGGCACGGACAACGACACCACCAACCTCTCGCTGATCGCTGCGGTGCGGCGGGCCAACCCGACGCTGTTCGTCGCGGCCCGGCAGAACAGGGCGGCCAGTGCGCCGCTGTTCGCAGCTGTCGAGGTCGACTCGATGCTCGTCCCGGCGGACGTCGTCGCACTTGAGGTGTACGCGCAACTGTCCACACCCCTGATGTGGCGGTTTCTGCAGGAGGTGCCCCGGCACGATGACGCCTGGGCCGCCGACGTCATCGGCCACCTGACACAGCTGTGCGGCGAGCACCTGCAGGCGGTGTGGAAGGTGCGGCTGACGGCGGCGGAGGCTCCGGCGCTGCAGGCGTGGCTCGCCGAGGGCGGGGCGCGCCTAGGGGACCTGCTGCGCAACCCGGACGACCGCGACGAGCCTCTGCACGCGGTCCCGCTGCTGCTCGCCCGTGCCGCAGGGGGGGGTGATAACGGCGCAGACATCGAAGTCGCCCCGGACGACGACGTCGTGCTGGCCCGCGACGACGAGCTGCTGCTCGTCGGCTGGCCGTCCGCGCGTCGCCTGCTCGACGCCACGCTACTGATCGACGCCACCCGGGAGTATGTCGTGCACGGACGGCACGTGCCCTCGAGTTGGGTTTGGCGCAAGCTCAGCCGCCGTCCCGCGTGAGTTTCCGCTGGCCGAGATCGAACCCCGATCTGGGACGCGATTAGGCGGCAGGCGACCTGTCAAGGATTCGAAGAGAAGATGAGCCTGTCTAAGTCCGTTAGGGTGCTGAGAGATCGAGGTCGACGGGTTACAACGGCGAGGGAGGCCCGTGCTATGAAACTGCGTGCGACGTTGTGCTTCGTCGCCTCGTCATGCTGGACTGACGATCGGATGATTCGGTCTTTGCGTATCTGCTTGATTGCCAATTAATTACGGTGACGCCGGTACGTGCCGAAAATATCTGCAATGCAACAAAATTCAACCTACTGGTAACAATGTCGCTCGACTGATACGACTTGCGCGTGTGCAGGGTGTCGCGAAGATTGGCCGTCTGTTTCAAGAAGAAGCGGGATGCCCTGCGCCGCAGTCACGTTCGATATATCAGTATT
Source organism: uncultured Actinomycetota bacterium (assembly GCA_963715885.1). Lineage (GTDB taxonomy): Bacteria > Actinomycetota > Actinomycetes > Mycobacteriales > Mycobacteriaceae > Mycobacterium. Next base: position 187,956 of record CAVQSK010000012.1, on the reverse strand, counting down.
CATTCATCGAATCGTTGGCATGCTTTTTGAGCAACTGCATGCCATCCTCGGTGTGGAGTTCAGGCAACAGCTGGAGCCACACGTCCACAACTGCCATCGTTTCGCGGCATCAGCCACACTCATCGACTTGGTTCACGGCCATCTGCTCTCGCCGAGCCACAACGAGGACCCGAACTACCTCAGCGCGACCCCGCAGCGCGAGCTAGCCGCAGCCGCGAGGTATCGACCGCCCCCACCGACCGGGCGATCCGGACAGCGTCCACTGCATCGGTCTTACCGACAGCGCGCCGCTGCGCCGCTGCCATCGACGCCGGTTCGACGACCGTCGGACCACGATTCACGAGTCACACGGTTCAGCTCCCCGAATCGGACGAGGTTTGGGCAGCCCACAGGTCGGGTCCGAAGACTTCGTAGCGGATTCGGGCCGCCGGCACGCCGCGTGAAAGCAACGTCGACCTGACGTGCTTCATGAACGGCAGCGGACCGCAGGTGAAGACCTGAATGTCGTGCGGGAGCTGGATGTCGGTCAAGTCCATGACTCCCTGGCGCGAGCGGGTGTCGCCGTCATCGATGGTTTCGTACCACGCATATGAGGTGAAGTCGTCGATCTCTCGTCCGAGATGCAGAACGGTTTCCCGCAGGGCGTGATCTTGAGCTCGGCGGTCGGCGTGGGCGACGATGACGGTGCGCTGGGGCTGGGTACGAGCGATCTGTTCGACGATGGGCAGCACCGTCGTGATGCCCGCCCCCGCACTGGCCAGCAAGATCGGCGACTCGGTGGGCGTCAAGACGAAGTCACCGGCTGGGCCGCTCACATCGAGCACGTCTCCGATCTCCACTTGATCATGGAGATGGCTGGAAACGCGGCCATCTGGCGCCCCGTTCGCGCCGCGGACACGTCGTACGGTGATCTGCAGCCGCGTCCGGACGGCGGTGGAGGACACCGTGTACTGGCGGGGTTGCCGATCTCCGCCGGGCAGGTCGACGAATACCGACACGTACTGGCCCGGAGCGATCTCCGGCAATGGATCATCGTCGGTGGGTTCGAGGACAAGGGTGATGACGTCGGCGGTTTCTTCGATGCGGCGCACCACGCGGTATGGCCGCGTCGGCTGCGCGGGGTCCACCTTCGCTTCCTGGTACAGCCGCGCTTCCTCGGCGACTAACTGGACCGCGAACAGCCAATAGACCTCACTCCACGCGGCGGCGACCGCGGGGGTGACCGCGTCGCCCAGAACCTCACCGACCGAGGCCAGCAGGTGCTCCCCAACGATCGTGTACTGCTCGGGGCGGATCCCCAGGGAGACATGCTTGTAGGCGATTCGACGCATGACGTGGTCGAACGGCGGCGCCTCAGGATCGATGAGTTGCACGGCGTATGCGACAACCGAGCCGGCTAGGGCTTTGCTCTGTTCGCCGGTGGCCTGGTTGCCCTGGTTGAATACGCGCAACAGCTCGGGATGGGCGGCAAACATGCGGGGATAGAAGTGAGCCGTGATCTGGTCGGCATGTGCCGCGACGACGGGCGCCGTTGCCCGGACCACGCTGAGGTTCTCGGGCGACAACAGGGACGGGTTTGAAGCATCGGCGAGGCTGGACACGGTTGTTCTCCGTTCGCTGTTCGGACGCGGTCCGGCGTGCCAGAGATCGCGTTGTGATGGCATGACGGTAGCCCCGAGTGCTCGACGAAGCTATCGAGCAACAGCGAGGGTGAGATAGGGCCCTTTGGCCTGTGTCGGGTGGGCCGATAGCCACTTACTTCCAGGACGAAGACGTGCACAGGCTCGTCAGCGACCTCGAGGCTGGTGTCTGCGCGAGTGGACAGCACGATGATCTTGGTGCGATCCGGGCCGATCTGCGCGCGGCGTTCGCCGTACCCGGTCGTAGGGAACACTCTTGCTACGTCTACGCGGCTGGCTTCCGATGCGGACACTCGAGAGGTCGACGGGACACCTTGATCAGGCTCGAAAAGGCGATGGCCACCAGCGTAATTCGGATTGATGGGTGGGGTCTTGACGCCGTAGGCCCGCGGTGAGCCGAGAAGCGTCCGCCAACTGTGGGCGGGGATCATCGCTCACCACATCAAGCATCACGACTTGAGTTGTAAGGGAAGGCCATCCTGTTGCTGGTTACTCGCGGTCACCGATCAGTGTCGCGACATGTTCGTCAACATAGGTCGACAGCTCACGCGAGGGGCGTTGGTAGTTGCCGCTCAGCACGGGCCGTTCGGGCAGTTCCACCGTCGGGTGCTCCACGTCGTGATAGTCGATCGTGGACAACAGGTGCGACATCATGTTCAGCCGCGCATGCTTCTTGATATCCGACTCGACGACATACCACGGGCTGAGTGGGGTGTCGGTGTGCACCATCATCTGGTCCTTCGCCCGCGAGTAGTCCTCCCACCGGTATATCGACTCGAGGTCCATCGGGCTGAGCTTCCATTGCCGAACGGGGTCGTTGCGGCGGGACTTGAACCGGCGCAGCTGCTCGTCGTCGGACACCGAGAACCAGTACTTCCGCAGCAAAATCCCGTCCTCCAGAAGCATCTGCTCGAAGATCGGGGTTTGCCGCAGAAACAGCTGATGTTCCTGCGGCGTACAGAATCCCATGACCAGCTCGACACCGGCACGGTTGTACCACGACCGGTCGAAAAGCACGATCTCGCCCTTGGCTGGCAGGTGCGCGATGTAGCGCTGGTAGTACCACTGTCCGCGCTCGCGATCGGTGGGCGCGGGTAAGGCGGCGATCCGGGCGACCCGTGGGCTGAGGTATTCAGCGATGCGCTTGATCGTTCCGCCCTTGCCCGCCGCGTCACGGCCTTCGAAGACGACTACGATGCGGGCGCCGGTGTGCCGCACCCACTCCTGCAGCTTGACGAATTCCGTCTGCAGACGGAATAGCTCAGCCTCGTAAACGTCATTGGGAATCTTGCCCTTTTTCGGCGGCTTCAGTGACTTGTTCTTGCTCACTGGCGAATCGTAAAACTGGGCGGCGCCGTGTTGCGTTGGGGATGCTTCGGAGTTGGGTGATTGTTGCGCGGCCTGGGTGAGTGCGGTGGCGATTTTGTCGGTGTCGATGTGTTGCGCGGAAGCGGGGCACGGTGGCGGTGATTGATCCGGCGACGGTTCCATCGATGAAGTAGGACACGGATATGCCCGGATTTCGGGGTTGTTCGGCGAGTTCTGTTTTCGTGGTGATGGTGCGTTCAGTGAATCTCTCCAGTTTGAGGTCGCCAATTGTTGCTTCGGGGAGGTGGGCCAGGATGGCTTTTCCGGCTGCGCCGGCGTGCAGGGGCATGTCGACTCCGGCGGCCAGCCCGTATTGCAGTGGTATTGGTCCGGAAGCGACGAGGGTCATCACGGCCGTACCGCGTAGGGGTCATATTCGGCCAGGCTGACAGCTTCTCCGGTCTGTGCGGCGGTGTCCTGCACGATCGCGGCGACGACATCGACACGCGCAGCGATAGGGCGTCGACCGCGCCATCGAGAGCGTCTTTCGGTTCATATTGTGTCGCCGCGGCTTCGCATACCACCCGGCGAGTCACCGTCTGTCATCCGGTCTGGCGATCCAATAGGCGGACGACGGGAGATCCATGTCGTTTGCGGCTGCGTCGATGATGTCCAGGAACTGGCGAGTGGGCGGAGGCCGGGACCGCAAGTTGCTCCTGCCGGTAGATTTCGAGGTTATCGAGGAGCACCATCATCACGGTGGAAACACCTTCAAACACGCCTCGCGCCACTGACACGATCGAGCAGTTGAGCGTCAATACGATTCGCACGTTGTCGATGGATGCAGTGCAGGCGGCCAACTCGGGGCATCCCGGCACGCCGATGGCGTTGGCCCCGGTGGCTTACAAGCTGTGGCGGGACTATCTGCGTTTCGACCCGGAGTTGCCGGTGTGGGCCAACCGGGATCGGTTCGTGCTATCCGTCGGGCACGCGTCGGCGCTGCTGTACTCGATGCTGCACCTGGCCGGGGTCAAATCGGTCAACCCCGATTACGAGATCGTCGGCGAGCCCGCCGTGTCGCTGGAGGACCTGCGCCGGTTTCGGCAGCTGGACTCCAAATGCCCCGGGCATCCCGAGTACCGGTGGACGTCCGGCGTGGAGTGCACGACCGGCCCGCTGGGCACCGGGATCGCCACCAGCGTCGGCATGGCCATCGCCGGGCTCTGGCAGGCCGCCACGTTCAACCGGCCCGGCTACGAACTGTTCGACTACGACGTCTACGCGCTGTGCGGTGACGGCTGCCTGATGGAGGGCATCGGCGCCGAGGCCGCCTCGCTGGCCGGGCACCTGAAGCTGTCCAATCTGTGCTGGATCTACGACAACAACAAGATCACCATCGAGGGCCCCACCAGCCTCGCGTTCTCCGAGGACGTGCCGGCCCGGTTCGCCGGCTACGGCTGGGCGGTGCAGCACGTCCCCGACGCCAACGACCTGGTCGCGCTGGGTGCGGCCTTCGATGCGTTTCGGGCCGAGAGCGAGCGCCCGACGCTGATCGTGGTGGACAGCATCATCGGCTACGGCTCCCCGAACAAGGCGGGCACGCACTCCGCTCATGGCGAGCCGCTGGGTGTGGAGGAGGTCAAGGCGACCAAGCGGTTCTACGGCTGGCCGGAAGACGAGACGTTTCTGGTCCCGCCCGAGGTGGCCGACCACGTCGGGGGCGGGATGCGCGAGCGCGGCGGCGGTCTGCGCCGGGACTGGGAGGCGCTGTTCGCCCGTTACGCCGAGGAGTATCCCGAGCAGGCCGAGCAGCTCAACCACATGCAGCGGCGCACCCTGCCCGAGGGCTGGGACGCCGACATCCCCAGCTTCCCCACCGACGCCAAGGGCGTCGCCGGCCGCGACGCCAACGCCAGGGTGCTCAACGCCGTCGCACAACGAGTGCCATGGCTGGTGGGCGGCTCGGCCGACCTGGCGCCGTCCAACAAGTCCCGGATGACCTTCGACGGGGCCGGCGACTTCTCGGCCACCGAGCGGGCGGGGCGCAACCTGCACTTCGGCGTCCGTGAGCACGCGGCCGCGGCGGTCGCCAATGGACTGGCGCTGTCCAAGCTGCGCGCCTACCAGGCCGGGTTTTTGATCTTTTCCGACTTCCAGCGCGGCGCGCTGCGGCTCTCGGCCCTGATGGAGCTGCCGCTGATCCACCTCTACACCCACGACTCCATCGGGGTCGGCGAGGACGGGCCGACCCACCAGCCGATCGAGCACCTGGCCTCCATCCGGGCCATGCCCGGCGTGATCGACCTGCGCCCGGGCGACGCCAACGAGGTGGCCGAGGCCTGGCGGGTGCTGATGCCGATCCGACACGAGCCGGTGGCGCTGATGCTGTCCCGCCAGCCGCTGCCGACCCTGGACCGGGAACGCTACGCCTCGGCGGCCGGGGTGGCGCGCGGGGCCTACGTGCTGGCCGACCCACCCCAGGGCGAGCCCGAGGTGATCCTGATCGCCACCGGCAGCGAGGTGTCGATGACGGTGGACGCCTACGAACGGCTTACCGCGGACGGGATCCGGGCGCGGGTGGTGTCCATGCCGTCAATGGAACTGTTCGACAAGCAGCCGCGCGCCTACCGCGACGAGGTGCTGCCGCCGTCGGTCACCGCCCGGGTGGCGGTGGAGAAGGGCTCCACGTTCGGCTGGGACCGCTGGGTTGGTCTCACCGGGGCGATCATCGGGATGAGCACGTTCGGCGCGTCGGCGCCGCTCAAGGTGCTGCAGGCCAAGTTCGGCTTCACCGTCGAACACATCGTCGCCGCCGCACGCACCCAGCTCGGCCTCGAACACGACACCGACACGCCCGGCGTCACCCTCGAAACCTCCGAGACCACCGAGCAGTGACCGAGCGGGTTAGTGCAGCGCGGGGCTTAGTCGTCGGACAGTCGCAGCACGACTTTGCCCGAGATGGCTGGCTCGGCTGACACGTCCATCGCCGCTACGGCGTCGACGAGGTCGAAGCTGTGGGTGATGACCGGGTCCAGAGCGGTGGAACCGGCGAGCAGGGCGATGGATTCGTCGAATTCGGTATCGAACCGGAAGGCGCCGCGGTAGTCGATTTCCTTGGCCACCAGGGCGGACAGCTCAGCGGGTCGGGGTCCCGGAGGGAACATCCCCAGCTGCACCATTACTCCGCGGCGGCGGACTGCGGCGAGGGTGGCGCCGACGGCGACGGAGGCACCGGATGCCTCGATAGCCACGTCGAAGTATTGATCGGGCAGATTGTCGGAGCCGATCCGGACGGTGCGGTCAACGCCGACGTCCAGGGCGATCTTCAAAGGGTGATCGAGGATGTCAGTGGCCCAGACTTCGGCGGCGCCGGCCGCTTTGGCTGCGCCGGCGGCGAGAATGCCGATAGGTCCGGATCCGCCGACGAGTACCTTGGCGCCGGCGACCCCGCCGGCCCGGTTCAGCGCGTGCAGACCAACTGCCAGCGGTTCGGCCAGCACGGCTCTGGACAGCGGGAGAGTTTCTGGCAGCATCCGTATCTGGTCCTGCCGGACGATCATGTATTCGGAGAAGCCGCCCTGGGTGTGGGGGAAGCTGGCCGCGGACCCGAAGTAGCGGCCGTTGCGACACACGTTGCGGACCCCGGCGAGGCATTCCGGGCAGTCTCCGCAGGGGGTGGCCGGGTGGATGGCCACCGGGGTTCCGGTGGCGAGGGCACCGGACGGGTCGTACTCGATCCGCCCGACAACCTCGTGACCGAGCACCAGTGGTTCCCGCAGGCTGAACGCACCTACGGCGCCGTGCTTGTAGTAATGCAGATCCGATCCGCAGATACCGCCATGCGTGTTGCGCACGAGGACCTGCCCAGGTTCGGGTGCCTGGGCGGGCAGATCGTCGAATCGCAGATCGCCAGCGCCGTGAACCACGAGAGCCTTCATGAATGCGTCCCTTTCGAGGAAATGTGTTCAACAAGGCCAAGACCGATAGTGCTGTGACAGCAATGGGTCATAGTGTCCTTGTCTGGCGGTCTCAGACGACCTGGTTGGTGAGGGAGCCGATGCCGTCGAGGGTGATCTCCACCGTGTCTCCCGGAGTGACCGCAACAAACGTATTGGGTGCGCCGCTCATGATCACATCCCCGGGACCGAGAGGGATCCACGAAGCGACGTAGACGATGCTTTCCGCGACGGTCGAGGGGAGGTTGAAGCTGCCGGACCTCGCCGCCACCTCTCCGTTGACGCTGACGGTCGTGGCCACGTTCTCCGGGTCGTCGAGCTGGGTCTCGATCCAGGGGCCCAGTGGCGTGTAGCCGTGTCCGCCCTTGCCCTGGAACGTCTTCTCGTCGACGGCGTTGCGGTCGACGTTGGTCACGTCGTTGACCACCGTGTAGCCGAACACGTAGTCGAAGGCGGTGTCCAGAGTCAGCCCTTCGGTGTCGCGGCCGATGACTACGGCTAGTTCGCCCTCGATGTTGATCGTGCCCACGTCTCGTCGGGCGTGGATGACATCGCCCGGTCCGACGATGGTGCGTACCGACTTGTGCCAGGCCTGGATGGGAAGGGGGTGATTGTTGTTGGTCTTGTTGTGAGCGATACCCACCAGCACCTGCGGCTCGCACGGAGCCAGCAGCCGGGCGTCGTCGGCCGCAACGGTTACTCCGGTACGGATCGGTGGGTTGGCGAATCCGTCCTCGACGACCGCCCAGGCGTCACCGGTCCAGATCGCGTGGCGGGCGCCGTCGGTGGTCTCGAGGCGGGCGATACGCATGCTCAGACCACTGCTGTCATGCCGCCGTCGACGAACAAGACCTGTCCGTTGACGAAGTTCGACGCCGGTGAGGCGAGGAACACCAGGGCCCCGACGAGGTCTTCGACCTTGCCCCAGCGGCCGGCGGGGGTGCGGGTGGTCACCCACTGGGTGAACTGTTCGTTCTCCACGAGGGCCCGGGTGAGTTCGGTCTCGAAGTAGCCAGGGGCCAAGGCGTTGGTCTGGATCCCGTGCGGACCGAGGTCGGCGCACAGCCCTTTGGTCAGCATGACGATCCCACCTTTGGTGGCGCTGTAGGGCGCGATGCCGGGGCGGGCCAGCTGGCTCTGCACCGATCCGATGTTGATGATCTTGCCGCTGCCCCGTTGGACCATGCCGCGGGCCACCCGCTGGCTGACCAGGAACGCGCTGGTCAAGTTGGTGGCAACGAGGTCATTCCAGTCCTGCAGCGTGAACTCGGTGAACGGGGCACGGCGCTGGATGCCGGCGTTGTTGACCAGGATGTCAAGCGTTCCCCACTCCTGCTCGATGTCGGCGATTCCGCGGTCAACGGCATCCTGATCGGTGACGTCGAAGGTGCTGACCCCGGTCTCACCTCCGGTCTCCTCGGCCAGTTCAAGCGCCGTTGCCTTGACCTGGTCGATGTTGCGGCCGTGGATGATGACCCGGCTGCCGGCTTCAAGCAGGCCCTTGGCGAGGGCTAGCCCGATACCTCGGCTGGACCCACTGACCAGTGCCGTGGTGCCGGTCAGGTCGAAGGGGTTCATCGTGCGGCCACCCCTCCTGCCTGCAGCTCATCGAGGGCATCCTCGACGGGGATCAGGTCACGACCACGGGTCTCCGGCGTGATGAAGGTCGTCGCAAAGGTGATGGCCGCCAGCACGAAGGTATAGACACCGAGCGGCACCCACGAGCCATCGAACCAGTCGATCAGCGCGGCGCCCAGCACACCAGCCAGACCACCAGCGATCACTGCGCTGAACTCACGCGAGACTGCGACGCCGAGGTAGCGGTGCTTGTTGCCGAACAGCTCGGGCAGCAAGGCGCACTGCGGTCCGAGCATCGTGTTGACGCCGAAACCAATGGCCACGGCGATCACCACGATGACAAGCCAGGCCTGGCCCAACGAGATCAGATACCAGCCCGGAAAGGCGAGTAGCAGCAGCACGGCGGCGCCGAAGCGGTAGACCGGGACCCGGCCGACCCGATCCGAGATGTGCCCGGCCAACGGCACCGAAACCATCCCGATCAGCGAGCCGACCGCAACGGCGATCGGACCGATCGACCGGTCGACCATGACCGTGCCCGTCGCGTACGCGACGGCGAGGGAGTTGAAGAGGTACGAGCCACCGTTCTCTCCCATCCGCAGCCCGATGCCGCGGAGCACGCTGGGCAGCGAGTGCCCGAAGATCTCACGCATCGGGTGCTCGGCGATCTGCTCGTGCTTCTCCAAGACGATGAACGTCGGACTCTCCCGCAGCCTCATCCGGATGAACAAGGCGACCAGGATCAGCAGGATCGACGCCAGGAACGGGATCCGCCACACCCAGCCGAGCAGAATGTCCTCAGGGATGGTGCCGAGATACACAAACACCATGGCGGCCAGCAGGGTACCGGCCTGGATACCGATGAACGGCAACGCGGCGAAGAACCCGCGCCGCTCGACCGGGGCATACTCGGCCATCAGCACCGTTGATCCGGCCTGCTCGGCGCCCGCTCCGAAGCCCTGGCACAGCCGGAGGAAGACCAAGAGGATGGGCGCCCAGATGCCGATGGTGTCGTAGGTGGGCAGCGCGCCGACCAGGGTAGAGGAGCCGCCCATCAGCAAGATCGTGGCGACGAGGACCCATTTGCGACCGAGCCTGTCGCCGATCGTGCCGAAGAACAGGCCGCCGAGCGGGCGGGCCACGAACCCGACCCCGAACGTGGCAAAGCTGGCGACCAGAGCGGTGCCCGGATCCAGGTTGCTGAAGAACAACTTCGAGAAGATCAGAGCCGAGGCCAGCCCGTAGAGCGCGAAGTCGTAGTACTCGAGGGCGCTGCCGACCGTACTGGCCAATGTCGCCCGACGAAGGTTGGCTGCGTATTCAGGATCGTCTGCCTCGCGGACCGGCGGGGTGTACGGAGCGTGAGGCACATTGATCTCCTTTGATTCAGACGTCCGGCTCCGTCTATGCCAGCTCAGTTTCTACTGACTGAGACGGTAAGGGAGATGGCTAGACGCTATCGGCGTAATGCACGGAGAGCCACAGGTTGGCTGAAAGGGCTCGCTGTCCCGCTCGACGCTTCCGTCGTCGGAGGGGCGAGACTCAGTAGAAGTCAACGGTGTCCACCGCGTTCACGAGTTCGTCGCCATCAAGCAAGCGGGTCGCGTTGGCAGCGAACAGTTCGGCGATGAGCCGGTCCTCGGCCGAGTTGAGGGCGGCGGTATGGGGACTGACGAGAACATTCGGCTCGGCCCACAGCGGACTGCTTTCGGGCAAAGGTTCGGTCGCGAACACGTCAAGGGCCGCGAACCCGATGCGACCGTCGCGCAGCGCCGGCAGCAGAGCGTCCTCGTCGACCACCGTGCCTCTGCCGACGTTGACCAGGATCGTCCCCGGCTTGACCGCGGCAAAAACGTCGGCCCCGATCAGCTTCTCCGTCGCCGCCGTCCCGGGCAGCGTCAGCACGATGGCGTCCACCTCCGGGACCGTCGACACGATGTCGTCCACCTGGATCAGCCGGTCAACGTGATCAACCGGTGCGCCGTGACGGCTCGTGCCGATGACGGTCGCACCAAGCCCGGCCAGTTTCTTGACCACCTCTTGACCAATGCCGCCGAGCCCGACGACCAGGACGGTCATCTCCGAAACCTGCCCCATCTCCCAGCGGCCTGTCCAGCGCCGGTCGTGCTGCTGGGCGAGCAGCCGCCCCAGATCCTTCGCGCCGGCCAACACGCCGAACACGGCGAACTCGGCCAGCGGTCCGCCATGGACACCGGCCGAGGTCGTGAAGACGATTCGCCTCAGCTGGTCCTCGCTCAGTCCGGCGGCCTTCACCTGGCCGCCGCCGCCGGCCGCCATCGTATGAACCCAGCGGAGTCCCGGATTCGCATCCGCCGTCCGCCTCAGGGCGTCGGGGTCGACATCGGGAATGCCGTAGAGCGCCTCGGCCGAGTCGACCATGTCCTCGAACTCCTGTTGCTGAGTCGGGGTTCGACGAAACGACGGATCCCCGTTGAAGTCAGCCGGATGGCGCATCGGGGGATACAGCGACTGGTCACGGATCAAGTCGATGCGAGGTTCCAGCCGCTCGATCAACTCGCAATGCTGCTCGGCCAGCGGCGTGGCGACGACCACGCGTAGACGCTCGGAACGGTGTGCCATTGACATTGCCTTTCATCGGCGGTTCCTCAGTTTAGGGTCGAACATATGACGAACATGTCAGCCGACGACAGCGTCCCCGTGGGAGTGATCGGTCTCGGCATGATGGGTCGCCCGATGGCGGTCAATATCCTCAACAGCGGCGCCGGACCCGTGCACATCACCGGGCGAAGCCGGGACCGCTATTCCGATCTCATCGCCGCGGGCGCTGAGTGGCATGACACTCCTCGGTCGCTCGCTAGCGCGGCCAGGGTCCTCCTCCTGATGCTGCCGGACCTCCCGCAAGTCGAGGAGGTCTTGGCCGGTCCCGACGGGATCCTGGCCAGCGAGCCCGAAGATCTGCTGCTGATCATCGCTTCATCGTCGTCTCCGGTCGGGGTCAGGGAGCTGGGCATGCGGTTGGCCCGGGCCACGGCCGACGCCGTGCGGGTTGTCGACGCACCGGTCTCCGGCGGCGTCGAAGGTGCCGAAGCCGGCACGCTGTCGATCATGGTCGGTGGTGAGGAACGTGATGTCGCGGACGCGTGGGCGGTGCTCTCCGCGTGCGGCAACCCGGTTCATCTCGGTCCCCTGGGTTCGGGCCAGGTGGCCAAAGCGTGCAACCAGATGATCGTCGCGTCGACCATCCTGGCGCTCGGGGAGGCCGCCGTACTCGCCGAACGAAGCGGTCTCGATCTGGCCGAACTGTTCCGCCTGCTCGGGGGTGGATACGCCGGGAGCCGCATCCTGGAAAGCCGTGGCGACCGAATCATTCAGGAGGACTACAGTCCCTCGGGCGCAGCGAAGTACATGGTCAAGGACCTCGGCTTCGCTTCGGCCGTGGCGGCGGCGACCGATACGCATCCGGTCTTGTTGCCGGCCCTGAAGGCCGCGTTCGAGGAACTCGCGGCGCTAGGGCACGGCGACAGCGACATCGCCGTCACGAGACGCTACATCGAACAGCGCTGAGGATGACCCCGGGGCCAGCAAAAGCAGTGGTCGTGGTCCTGTCGCTCGTCGCGGTCATTTCGCTTGCGTTGGCTTCAGGGCGTCGAGCTGTGTCTGGGTCGCGTCGAGCAGATCCTTCCAGGACGCCTCGAACTTCTCGACGCCTTCAGATTCCAGCACGTGAAACACATCGGCGAGGTCGATACCGACCGCGCTGAGCTTGTCGAAGACCTGCTGGGCGGCCGACGCCGTGCCGGTGACGGTGTCGCCCTTGATCACGCCGTGATCGGCGACCGCGTCAAGCGTCTTCTCCGGCATGGTGTTCACCGTGTTCGGCGCAACGAGCTCGGTGACATAGAGGGTGTCCGAATAGTCGGGGTTCTTGACGCCGGTCGACGCCCACAGCGGGCGCTGCAACCGGGCGCCGTCGGCCTTGAGCGCCGTGTAGCGGGCGCCGGCGACGAACACCTCTTCGTAGGCCGCGTACGCCAACCGCGCGTTGGCCACCCCGGCCTGCCCGCGCAGGGCCAGCGCTTGCTCTTTTCCGCTGTCGCTGGCTATCTTCTCCAGCCGCTTGTCGATCTCGGTGTCGACGCGGGAGACGAAGAACGACGCCACCGAGTGGATCCGGGACAGGTCGTGGCCGGCCTCCTTGGCAGCCTCCAGCCCGGCCAGGTAGGCGTCCATGACGGCCTTGTGCCGTTCGACGGAGAAGATCAGCGTCACGTTCACTGAGATAGCCTCGGCGATCACCGCAGTGATGGCCGGCAGACCGGCCAGCGTCGCCGGAATCTTGATCAGCAGGTTGGGCCGGTCGACGATCTTCCACAGCTCGATCGCCTGCAGGATCGTCTTGTCGGTGTCGTGGGCAAGCCGTGGGTCGACCTCGATGGAAACCCGGCCGTCGACGCCACCGGACGCCTCCCACTTCGGCGCCAGCACGTCACAGGCGTTGCGCACGTCATCAGTGGTCACCGTCCGGATGGTGGCGTCGACATCGGCGCCGCGCTCGGCCAGCTCGGTGACCTGCGCATCGTAGGCGGTGCCCTTCGAAAGGGCGGCCTGGAAGATCGACGGGTTCGTCGTGACGCCGACGACGCTCTTGGTCGCGATCAGCTCGGCCAGGTTGCCCGTCTGCAGGCGCTCGCGGGACAGGTCGTCGAGCCATACGGAGACACGGGCCGCGGACAGCGCGGCCAGGTTGGGATTCTGGGTCATTGCTTCGCCTCTTCTACTAGTTCTGATTGTCCGACTTCTCCTCGGCCCGCATCGTCGCCGGACTTAGTGCCCTTGGCGACTCCCTCGGCACCGGGATGCCCTGCCGGGTCAGGATCAAACCCCACCGGGCCGCTGCTGGCCTCCTGACCCTGCCGCACGACCGGGACAGGTCCGCGCACAGTGGCGATACGGGCGATGCGCATAACGACGCTCCTCGCGAGATGGTTTGCGGTATATGGGATGTCACGCAGGGACGGGTGGCAGCTTCTCGGCAACGCGGTAGGACGTGGCGAGCGGTTCTGGGCGGGTGGCCACCTGATTCGGTGTGTCCTGGATGGCGTCCGGCAGAAGCGTCAGGTCCCGCGCCCTGGTCTCCGGGGTGACGAACGTGGTGTACAGGGTGATCGAGGTCAGGACGACGACGTAGATCGCCAGCGGGATCCAGGAATTGCTGAACCAGCCCAGCAGCAGCGCCCCGACGAAGGGAGCGATGCCACCCGCGATGATCGCGCTGAACTCGCGGGCGATCGCGACGCCGATGTAACGGTGGCGGGCGCCGAACAGTTCGGGCAGCGCGGCGCACTGGGCGCCGAGCATGACGTTGACGCCGATGCCGTAAGAGATCGCGATCACCACGACGGTCACGACGGGGTTGCCCATGGACAGCAGCGGCCACGCGGCAAATGCGAGGACCAGTTGGATAAGCGCACCCGCCCGGTAGACCTTCATCCGGCCGTACTTGTCGGACAGCGAGCCGGCGAACGGGATCGTGAAGAACCCGAGCAGAGCACCGATGGCTACGGCCAGCGGGCCGATCGAAGTCTGCACGCCCAGCTTGCTGACGTAGGTGATGGCCAGGGTCTGGTAGATGTATGAGCCACCGTTCTCCGCCATCCGCAGGCCGATACCGCGCAACAGGGTCGGACGCGACGTGCGAAATACCTCCTTTAGCGGGTGCTCGGCGACCTGGTCCTGCTTCTCCAGCTCGACGAAGGTGGGGCTTTCCTTGAGCCGCATCCGGATCAGCACAGCCACGGCGATGAGGAAGATCGACGCCAGGAACGGGATCCGCCAGACCCAACTCAGCAGTGCCTCCTGCGGCACCTGACCGAGGCCGACGAAGACTACGGAGGCCAGCAACGTGCCGAGCATGATGCCGACGAACGGCAACGCGGAGTAGAAGCCACGACGGCGGGTCGGTGAGTATTCGGCCATCAGCACGGTCGCCCCGGCCTGCTCGGCGCCGGCGCCGAAGCCCTGGCAGATCCGCAGGAAGATCAGCAGTATCGGCGCCCAGACGCCGATCTGGTCGGCGGTGGGCAGCAGACCGATCAACGTGCTCGCCCCGCCCATCAACGCGATGGTGATCATCAGGATCCATTTGCGACCCAGCCGGTCGCCCAGCGTGCCGAAGAAGATGCCGCCGAGCGGGCGGGCCAGGAACCCGATGGCCAGGGTGGCCAGGCTGGCCACCGTACCCGCGGCGTCACCCAGGCCGGGGAAGAAGATCTTGCCGAAGATCAGCGCCGACGCCAACGAGTACAGGGCGAAGTCGTAATACTCCAGCGCGCTGCCCACCGAGGCGGCCAGGGTGGCGCGCTTGAGATTGGTGGCGTATTCGGGATCGTCGCTGCCGCGCAAGTCCGCAGTCGACTCGGGGGGATGTTCAGCCATGTCCGCTCCTCGGGGACGGGGCCTTACAGTCCGCGGCCCTGCCCGTGTGCAAGACGTCCGGCAATCGGTGCCGACTGTAGAGGCTTTCAGTTGGTGCGGGTCCGGCCCGCGGATGACACATCGAAACATATATGTGATCTGAACTACGTTCAATATGCTGAACCAAAGAGTGACGGGGATCACAGTGGTAGAAACCGCTACACCTGGTTCTATGCGCCGCGCTGAGCCGTGCATGTCGGCCGGAACTCGGTGTCATACAGGCGAAAATGTTAATCAAGTCATTAGCCGTGCGGAGGGATCACACAGTGGTTCACCCAAGGCCGCAGAACCGGTCATCCAACTATTGTTCAGTATGCTGAACATTCGGTAGTGTCTTGTAGTCACAACCAGCGATAGGAGCGGCGTGGCTTCACCGACCGAACGCCTCCGCGTGATCGCCTCCACGCCGATCAGCGAGCGTCGGGCGAGGCACCTCGTCGACGAGGCGGCCATGACCGCCGCACTGGCCGACGGGCGAATCGGGTTCGCCGCCCTCGATACTGTCGAGACTGTCGGGGTTCTACTGAGCACCAGCGGACGCTCCACGGCGAGTTAGAAAAGAGGATCGACATGGGGCCAGACCAAACATCGGGAAACGCGCCGGCGGTGACGCGCGCCGTGCGCATCCTGGACCTGCTTGCGGACGCCCCCAGGCAAGTCAGGACACTGACGGAGATCTCCCGTGAACTCGGCGTAGCGAAGTCCTCCGTGTCCAACCTGTGCGTCGCCTTGGAGGAAGGTGGACTCGTGCGCCGCTCCGGCGGCGGCTACCTCCTAGGCCGCCGAACCGTCGAACTGGGCGGAGCCTTCCTGAACGGATTCGACCAGATCCGAGAGTTCTACCGGGTTTGCGAGGATTCCGAGGTGTTGCGGCGCCAGCTCGTCCAGATCGCCATGCTCGACGGCGCCCGTGTGCTCTACCTCGCCGTGCATGAAGGACGGGAACGATTCCCGCTGTCCGCCAACGTCGGTGACCGCTATCCCGCATCCGCGACCGCGGTTGGCACCGCCCTGCTCTCCGAACTCAGCCCCGCCCAGGTCGCGGAGATCTATTGGGACCCTAGCCAGTTGGTCGGCTTCACCGAACGATCGACGACCACACTCACACAGCTGCAAGCCAAACTGGAGCGCACCCGCGAACGCGGATACGCCACCGATGAAGGCGAAGTACACCCCACCGTGTTCGGACTCGCAGTCCTGGTCCCTGGACACGGTTCCGGTGAACCATCTTTCGGCCTCGGCGTTTCCATCGTTCAACCCACCGGCACCCAACAGGAACGCGACACCGTCCTCGAAGCACTCCGCGCCGCCGCACGAAGGCTCACCCGCCCACGACTGCTGACTGGGTAGGGAGGGTTCACCGACACAGATGACCCGCGTCGCATGCACAACACGATCCGGAATCTATTGAACTGGCAAACGGGCCGAAATACTCAGACTCCTTCGTCATCTAAGAGGTGGACGATGCTCTCCCGCCACCTGGAATCGTTGAGTTCCACCGCGGCGCGGCCGCTCGGGTCTGCGACGTAGCGTCGGACTGCGACGACCCCAGACACCTCCTCGATGGACTGGGCCACGGCGTCGACGTCCTCATCCGAGAGTTCGGCGCGCAACATCACCAGCAACCCGTGTTCGTCGTGGTCGGCGGGCTCGGTCGATCCCGGGGCCGATGGCCCGGTTTCGGGGTGCAGGTGCATCCGCCGGATGATTTCGGCGGCCTCATCGGCGGGTTTGCGGCCGATGGCGACCTCGAGCGCGTTCTCGTCCCGATCAGGTGGTTCCAGCGTGGCGAACTGCGAGTCGAGCAGCGACGTCGGCATGAAATGGTCGGTGCGGGCGGCGAGTCGTTTGCCGATACTCTCCTTCGACCCAGCGATATGGACGAATACCACGTGCTCCCCGCGCAAGCGGTCGCGGTAGACCCGTTTGAGCGCCGAGCAGGTGATGATGCCCGGGACCCCTGCCATGGTGTGGTCGCGGATCCAGTCGGCGACCCGATCCAGCCAGGGCCAGCGGTCGTCGTCGGTCAGCGCGATGCCGGCGGCCATCTTGTCGACGTTCGTCCCGGGGTGCAGGTCGTCGCCCTCCTGCAGGTCCCAGCCCAGCTGGCCTGCGAGAATCGCTGCTACCGTGGACTTTCCCGACCCGGACACTCCCATGATGACAAGAACTGGTTGTTGCTGGGCGTCGGCGTCGACGGTCATTGTGCTCACCGCACTTTCGTGGTTGGGCGGAATCTTTCGGCTTAACAGATCGCCGTCGGTTGGCCTGGAAAGCGTGTTACGGGCGTTCAGGTTGTGCCGAGTTGCGCAGCCTCGCGGGCCAGCGTCTCGATCCGGCTCCAATCGCCCGCGGCCACCGCGTCCTTCGGGGTGATCCACGAGCCGCCGACGCAGGCGACGTTGGACAGGGCGAGAAAGTCCGGGGCACCGGCTAGGTCGATGCCCCCGGTGGGACAAAATCGGAAGTCCGGTATCGGTCCCGCGAGCGCCTTGAGGTAAGCGATCCCGCCGGCGGGTTTGGCCGGGAAGAACTTGCCGTGTCCCAATCCACGCTCGATGAGAACCATGACCTCCGACGCAGTCGCCGCCCCCGGTAAAGGGGCGGCGCCGCTGTCGAGCATGGCGTCGAGCACCGCCGGTGTGGAACCGGGACTGACCAGGAACTCGGCGCCGGCCTCGACGGACGCCGCAACGTCGGCCTGGGTCAGTATCGTGCCGGCGCCGACGACCGCGTCCGGCACCTCGTCCACGATGTGTTTGATCGACGCGAGGGCGCACTTGGTGCGCAGCGTGACCTCGAGGACTGTCAGCCCGCCCGCGACGAGGGCCCGCGCCAGCGGCACCGCGACGGCCTCATCGTCGATGACGATGACGGGGATCACCGGGGCGCGGTTGAGCAGATCGCCGATGTGATGGCTCGATGCCGTCATTGGACTTGACCTCCGGCTGGAGTGGGCACGGAAACCGGCGGTTGCCGGTCGCGGGGTGATACGGCGGGCAGCCCGAAAACCGCCGCGCCGGCATCGGCGCCGCCCACCGCGTGGCGGAAGACGTTGAACAGTTCCCGGCCGGTGCCCACCCAGTCGTCGTCGCTGGCCGGCGCGCCCGACCCCGCACGGGTGAGCAACTCGGCATCGGACAGCTCGACATGAAGTGTGCCGGCCGCGCTGTCGAGGCGGATCACGTCGCCGTCGCGCACCCGGGTCAGGGGACCGCCAACGGCGCACTCGGGAGTGAGGTGAATCGCCGCGGGGATCTTGCCGGAGGCACCCGACATCCGGCCGTCGGTGACCAGCGCGACGCGGTGCCCGCGGTCCTGCAACACGCCCAGCAGCGGCGTGAGCTTGTGCAGCTCGGGCATCCCGTTGGCCCGCGGACCCTGGTAGCGCATGACGACGACGACGTCGCGTTCCAATTCGCCGCTGGCGAACGCCTGCACGACTTGCGCCTGGTCATCGAACACCCGAGCCGGCGCCGTGACCACCCGATGCGACGGCGCGACCGCCGACACCTTGATCACCGCGCGGCCGAGGTTGCCCCGCAGAACGCACAGGCCGCCGTCGGCGGTGAAGGGGTCGGTGATCGGGCGCAGCACCTCCGAGTCCAGACTTTCGGCCGGTCCGGGTCGCCAAACCAGTGAACCGTCGGCTCCCAGGAATGGCTCCTGTCGGTAGCGGTTCAGACCGTCGCCGGCCACGGTGCGCACGTCGCCGTGCAGCAGCCCACCGTCCAGCAGCTGACCGATGACGAACGCCATCCCGCCGGCCGCCTGAAAATGGTTCACGTCAGCGTTGCCGTTCGGGTATACCCGGGCGAGCAACGGAACCACTTCGGACAGATCCGAGAAGTCGTCCCAGGTGAGATGGATCCCGGCGGCCGCGGCCACCGCGACCAGATGCAGGGTGTGATTGGTCGATCCGCCCGTCGCGTGCAACCCGACGACGGCGTTGACCACCGCCTTCTCGTCGACGATCTGACCCATCGGGGTATATGCGGTCCCGGTCGCGGTCAGCTCGGTGACGCGCCGGGCCGCTGCCGCAGTCAGCGCCGCGCGCAGCGGCGTACCCGGGTTCACAAAGCTCGCGCCTGGTAGGTGCAGACCCATGATCTCGACGATCATTTGGTTGGAGTTGGCCGTGCCGTAGAACGTGCAGGTCCCCGGGCCGTGGTAGGAGGCAGATTCCGCGGCCAGCAGCTCCGCGCGGCCCACCTTGTCCTCGGCGTAGAGCTGGCGGACCCGGCTCTTCTCGCTATTCGACAGTCCCGAGGTCATCGGACCGCCCGGGACGAGGACGATCGGCAGGTGACCAAACGCCAGACCACCGATGAGTAGGCCCGGCACGATCTTGTCGCAGATACCGAGCAACAGCGCGCCGTCGAACATCTCGTGCGACAGTGCCACCGCGGTCGCCATCGCGATCACGTCCCGGCTGAACAGCGATAGCTCCATCCCGGCATGCCCCTGCGTGACCCCGTCACACATGGCCGGCACCCCACCGGCGAACTGCGCCACCGCCCCGGCAGCGGCCACCGCCTCCTTGATCGCGCGTGGGAACGTTTCATACGGCTGGTGAGCCGAGAGCATGTCGTTGTAGGACGACACAATCGCGACGTTTGGCTTGACGTTGCCGCGCAGGTCGTCCTTGGCGCTTGATTCGCAGGCCGCGAACCCATGGGCGAGATTCGCGCAGCCCAGGTCCAGCCGGGCCGGCCGGCGGCGGGCGGCCCGGCCGATGCGTTCGAGATACCTTTTCCGCGTCTCAGCGCTGCGCACGCTGATCCGGTCCGTAACGTCGCGGACAACGGGATGCAGTGCGGGCGTGGTCAACGTTGCCTCCCTGGGCCGGCGCGGTGCCGGGCCGCCACGGCGGTCGTGACGCCCGCGGATTCACGTTCACTGCCGCGCACAGCGTACCGGACCGTTTCACAGTGACCATGACCACCGTCGATGGCAGTAGGTTAGTTCACAACTCTCAACCGAAGTGGGCGCGATTCAGCCGTTTGCCGGGCGGTCTGAAAACTCTTGCTGCACAGCGTCTGCCGCTTCGTCGATGATTGCTCGCATAGCGTGCTCGGCGGCCGCCTCGTCGCCTAACCGAATCGCGCGCGCCACCTCGTCGTGCAGCTCGATGGCCTTCGGGTTCGGTGTCTCCGGCATCATCCCGTGATGGGTGCGCCCGGTCAGCACCTCGGCGACCACGCCGTTGAGCGCCCGAAACATCTCGTTGCCGCTGGCCTCCAGCAATGTGTGATGAAAGATCTTGTCCGCGATCAGGTAAGCATCGAGATCACCCGAGCGGCCGTGCATCACCATGTCGGATACCGCTGCCGCCATGATCCGGCACTGATGCGGATCAGCACGGCGGGCGGCCAACGCGGCAGCGGCCGGCTCGAATCCCCGCCGAAGCTCGGATAGCGATACCAATTGCGCAGTCCGGTCGCCGGATTCGAGGCGCCAGCGAATCAGCCAAGGGTCGAAGACATTCCAATTCTCCGATGGCTGGATGGTGATGCCGACCCGGCGGCGCGAGGCCACCATGCCCATCGACTCCAGCACCCGGATCGCCTCGCGCGCGACGCTGCGTGACAACCCGTACTCTGCGCTCACCCCGTCGAGGGTGAGGACCTGTCCCGGCGAGTATTTCCCGGACACGATGGCGGTGCCGAGCGCGGTGACCAAGTTCCCGTGCAAGGCACCGACGTTTGGAAACGACGCCACTGATACATCTTGTCATAGCTTTGCTGAACGCTGCTAAGAACAGATCTTTTCGCTGTCATCTTGCAATCATATGATGATTAATGCATGCTATGTGATGTCGAGCACAACTGGTTAGGTGGAGGTCATGGGGTCACCCATCGTCGTCATGGGCGTTTCGGGATCTGGTAAGTCGACCGTTGGGGCGGCGCTGGCCCAGCGTCTGCGTATCCCGTTCGCCGACGCGGATGATTTCCATCCGGCGGCCAACGTCGCCAAGATGTCGTCCGGCCAAGCCCTCAACGATGACGACCGGTATCCGTGGCTGGAGGCGATCGGGGAGTGGCTCGCCGGGCACTGCGGTGACGGCGGCGTGATGAGCTGCTCGGCGCTCAAGCGCAAGTACCGCGATCAACTCCGCCGGCACTGCCCAGACGTCGAGTTCCTTCACCTCAGCGGCTCGCTGGAGGTCATCGGCCAGCGGCAGGCCAGTCGGCCCGGGCACTTCATGCCCGCCTCGTTGTTGGCCTCCCAGTTCGAAACGCTCGAACCGCTCGAATCCGATGAACGCGGCATCGTCATCGATGTCGATCAGGACATCGATGCCGTCGTTGACAGCTATGTCGCGGCATCCGCCGCGCGCCCAACCGAACAGGAGAACCGATGACCCCGGCACTCACCATTTTGGCGGCTGGCCCCGAGCTGGCCGAACCCGTCGCCGCCGGCTGGCAGCTGGTGCTGGCCGCGTTGGCCGGCATCGCGGTCATTGTCGTGCTGATCACGATCGCCAAGCTGCATCCGTTCCTGGCGCTGATCTTCGGCGGCCTGACCGTGGGCATCGTCGCGGGCGTGAACATCGGGGATGTCCTCGCGTCGTTCGCCGACGGCTTCGGGACCACCGCGGCCGGGGTGGGCGTCTTGATCGCATTGGGTGCGATGTTCGCCAAACTTCTTGCCGATTCCGGTGGCGCCGACGAAATCGTCGACACCATCGTGGGGCACGCGTCGCCACGGGCATTGCCGTGGGCGATGGCGCTGGTCGGGTCGATCATCGGGTTGCCGATGTTCTTCGAGATCGGCCTGGTGCTGTTGATGCCGGTGATCTATCTGGTCGCCAGGCGGTCGCAGCTGTCGCTGGTCACCGTCGGCATCCCCGCCCTGGCCGGGCTGTCGGCCATGCACGGACTGGTGCCGCCGCACCCCGGACCGCTCACCGCGATCGATCTGCTTGGCGCGGACCTGGGCATCACGCTGGCGCTGGGCGTTGCGGTGGCGATCCCGACGGTGATCGTTGCCGGCCCGTTGTTCGGCAAGCTCGCCGGACGGTGGGTGGTCCTAGACGTCCCGCACAGGTTTGACGCCGACGACTTCGTCACCAGCAACGGCGGCAACGGCGCCGGCGGCGTGACAACCGCGGAGGCCGGGGCAGGGGGCGACGGCACTTTGACCGGAACGCAGACCGCAACCCGCACCGAACGGCAGCGGCCGTCCTTCGGCATGACGATGTTCAGCGTGCTGCTGCCCGTCGGGTTGATGATGGGCAAGGCGCTGGTCGACATCTTCATCGCAGACGAGAACAACCTGGTCCGCCAGATTTTCGACACCCTGGGCCGCCCGCTGATGGCGTTGCTGATCGCGGTCATCGTGGGCATCTTCACCCTTGGTCGGGGCGCGGCGATGACGCGCGACCAGATCACCAAATGCATCGACGGGTCGTTGCCACCGGTCGCGGGCATCATCCTGATCGTGGCGGCCGGCGGCGGCTTCAAGCAGGTGCTGATCGACACCGGCATCGGTACGAAACTCGCGGAATGGGCCACGGCCGCGAACATTTCGGTCATCCTGCTGGCCTGGGTGCTGGCGGTGCTCATCCGCCTGGCGACCGGCTCGGCAACGGTAGCCACCATCACCGCGTCGTCGCTGATGCTGGGGCTGGTCGAAGGCATGAGCACCGGCGAGGTCTCGCTGATCGTGCTCGCCGTCGGCGCCGGCTCGGTGTTCTTCTCCCACGTCAACGACGCCGGGTTCTGGCTGGTGAAGGAGTACTTCGGCATGTCGGTCGGACAGACGATCAAGACCTGGTCGATCATGGAAACCGTTCTGTCGGTGGTCGGGCTGGTGCTGGTTCTCCTTCTGGGACTGGTGATCTGACCCACGACGACCAGACGAGCCTTCGTCAGGAAGAGGGCAACAGCGTGATCGCCGCGCCCCACAGTGCACCTGGATTGAGCCGTTCGCCGTGCAGCTCCAGCATGCGCTCGTAGAACTCCTCGGCGTGGGCGGATGATTCGAGCAGTCGCCGCGCGTCGGTCAGGTATCGCCGCGTTGCCTGAATCTGCGAGGGATCGTCGTGTGCACCGCGAGCTTTGTGACCCGCGACAACCGTTACGGGATTGAGGGTTTCGGCGGTGTCGAGGGCGGCGAGCCACTCGTCGAGCCCACCGACACCACCGGACTCTGTCAAATACAGGTGCACGCCATTGTAGACAACGTCGCCCGCGACGAGCAGGCCCGTTTCGGGGACATGCAGCATCGTCGTCGCGTCGGTGTCGGTGTGACCGACCTCGACCGGAACGAGCGCGACGCCGTCAAGCTCGAAATCCGCCCTGTCGACGACCGTCACGTCCACATCGCCGGCGGGCAGCTGTCCGGGGAACACCCGATCCCAGAAATCGGCACGAAACTGTGGATGGTTCTGCGCCGCCATCAGTTTCGCCGTGCCTTCCGTCGCTCGCACGGTCACACCGGGGAACCTCTCCAGCAAGGGGATCGCGCCGAACCAGTGGTCCCCGTGGCCGTGGGTGATGTAGATCTGTTGCAGTTCGCGTCCCGATGCCGCGATCCAATCGCCGACCTCGCCGGCCTGCTGGACGGTCAGTGGTGGATCGACGAGGACCGCACCGTGTCGTCCCATGATCAGCGTGGACGTGATCGGCGACCACATCCGCGTGCTGCCATCCGGTAGCGGCCCGCGGCCAGATTGCGGGATCTGCTTTGTGACAAATACCTTGTGCTCCAGCGCCCGCGCCCCAGTCACGCTGTCACTTCCTGAGCGAATCGGTGAAATCGAGGATCATCGCTGCGACGGCCCAGGGATCTTCGACGTGCACCCAATGGCCGCCCTTGTCGATGACTTTCACTTCGGCTTGGACAAAGCGGAGACTGACTTCACGGACCAGCTGCTCGGTCACGAACGCGTCGGCGCCGCCGCGGATGATGAGCAGCGGACCGCCGAATGCGCTGTTGGTGGGCGCGTTGCTCACCCCGTCGTTCCAGACGTCAACGTAGTGGGCAACGACGTCCGCGGCGACAGGCACCCCGACATCGGTGAGCCGGTCGAGCTGTTCTTCGCTGATGTGAGGCGACAACTCGGCGCGTAAGACCCGTTGCGCGTCGCGGTCACCGCCGAGTGCACGGAACGGAGCGACCACCTCATCGGGAAGCTGGGTGCCGCCTAGCGGGACGGGGGTGAGCAGTACGAGTCCGCGCACCTGGTTCGGGTGCTGCGCTGCAACCAGTTCGGCCACCTGCGTGCCGAGGCTCTGGCCGACAACGATTACCGGTCCGCCGATGCCGGCGAGGAGGTGGCCCGCCTCGGCGGCCAGCGACTCCAGCGTGACGATGCGCGCATCGTCGACCGACCCGCTGCGCATGCCGAACCCGGGTAGGTCGTAGCGCACGCTGGCGACCTCACCTCCTAGTGAGTCGACCAAGCCGTCCCACACCGACGCGTCGTCGAGGAAGCCGTGGATCAGCAGCAATGTCGGCGCCCCAGAAGTATTCGCCGGCGTGCGGGTGACGGTGAATACGTTGGATGACGGGCTCATTTCACCGCCGCCTTCGTGGAGCCCGACGGGGACCATTCAGTCGTGTCGATGGGCGAGTAGCCGCTGGCGTGCCCGTCGAGGCGACTCGCGCGGTGCGCGGCGAGTGCTTCGACGAGTTCTTCGGGCAGCGGTGTGGTGAAGATATTGTCGACCATGGTGTACTCGCCAGCGAGCCGCCCGAACACGCCCAACGCGCCCACGTCGATTCGCCCGTTGGGCAGGTAGAGATCGTCGCGGATGTGGATGCGCTTGACGCGTCCCCACACGACATGGTCCGGCAACGGTGGCATCGGAATGATGCGGTCAACGACGCATTCGAAGGAGATGGGAGCGTCGCCGATACGGGGTGCGGAGATCGTCTCGGAGGGCGCCTTTTTCAGGCCGAGTGCCTCGAATTCGTCGACGTGGGTGTCGAATTCGTAAGCGGAGCGGTGCACAGCGTCTGCGTGGCCGATCGAGGCGATGTTGACGACGAACTCGTTGGTGTCGCGGATGTTGACGAATGTGTCCTTGAGCGTGGCCCCGTCGGAGCGCGGCTGCAGCGTGATCGAGAGCACCGGCGGGAACCGTCCGACGACGGTGAAGAACGATACCGGCGCGATGTTGCCCACTCCGGCAGTCGAACTGGTGCTGACCCAGGCGATTGCCCGGGGCAGCACGCTGCCGATGAGAAGTTTGTAGCTTGCGGTGGGGTCGAGATCCTCGGGGTCGATGGTGGTCATGAATGTCTCCTCTAATGGTGTTGGTTGGTCAATTCGACTGCGGCCACAAGGTGTTCAGCGAGTCGCTGGCTATGGGTGTCGCTTGCGTGCCGACGATCCGCCATCCTGCGGGCCCGCGTGCTATCTCGAAGTGGGCGGCCACTCGCTCTATCTCGGTGCCGTCGGTGCGGCGCCGGGACCAGATCACCTCGACGGCTGCGCCGTTGTGGTGGTAGACCGTTACTCTGTGGTCGGGCACCGCGGTGTCCGCGTAGCCTTCGGCGCGTAACCGGGTCTGCAACGCGTGCAGCTGCGCCACCACGGCCGGCGCATCCGGAATCCACCGGCTGCCCTCGTCGTCGCTCCAGTGCAGGGGCACCCCCCAGTAATCGAGAATGAACTCGGGCCCGCGCGCGATCGTGCCGGCGCCGACGCCGATCCAGGTGCGCAGGTAGTCGTCGAAAAACCAGTGCGTGACCTCGTCGCGAATTGACGAGTGCAACTGGGTGGTGTTGTCCGTCATGGCATGTCCTTTCAGTGGCCGCTGGGCTCGGACAGCAGTGCCACGGCGGTGTACCAAACCGGGCCGACGTTGAGCCGGTCGGGATACAGGGCGATCATTTTGTCGAAATAGACTTGGGGGGTGGGCTTTTCAGCGAGAAGCCGCCGCGCGTCCAGTAGGTAGCCGCGGGTCTGGTCGAGGATCGCCGGGTCGTCGGGAAGATCCTTGTTCTTGTGACCGGCCACCACGGCCCCGGGCTGCAGGGCCGCGACCTTGTCGAGCGCGGCCAACCAGGCGTCGATTCCACCGTGGGAGCTTTCGAGCAGATATTGGTGCACCCCGTTGTAGGCGACGTCGCCGGCGACGACCAGGCCGATGGAGGGCACGTGCAGCACCGTCGTGTCGTCGGTGTCGGTGTGGCCGACTTCGACGGCGAGCAGCCGGTGGTCCTCCAGCTCGATCCCGTCGACCGGAATGGTTCGATAGTTGACGGGGCTGGGAGGAATCAGGCCGGGAAAGTCGACGTCCCAGAGCTGGGCGCGGCCCGAGGTGCCTTGGTGATGCATCATCTCGATCGTGCCGTTGGTCGCGTAGGCGACAGCGTGGGGGAACCGTTGCTGCAGTAGGGCGGTGCCGAACCAGTGGTCGCCGTGCCCGTGGGTGGCGTACACGGCGGTCAGGTGTTTGCCGGAGGCCTCGATCCAGTCGCCGACGCGGCTCACCTGCTCGTAAGTGAACGGCGGGTCGACGAGTACCGCGTCGCGCTGGCCGTAGATGAGCGTGGAGGCGACTGGCGAGGAGACGATCGGGCTGCCGTCGGGTAGCCGCTGGTCACGCTGGCGTCGCAGGCCGTCGTTGACAAGAACTTCGTAACGCAGTTCAGACATGACAACTTTCCTTCGGGGTCAGGGGTTTTCCGGTGTGAGGTGCTGGCTGAACCATGCGATGGCGGCACCGCTGGCTTCGTCGAAGCGCGTGAGATACGGCTCGAAGTGACCGCCTTCGATGGTGAGTAGCTTCTTGGGCTGCAGCGTCTGCTCGTAGGCGCCGAGCGCGAGGTCGGTGACGGTGATCGTGTCGTGGAGGCCCACGATCATCAGCAAGGGTGTGGGGGAGACGCGGGAGATCCAGGTGCCCGGCTCGTACATGCGGGCAGCGCGGGTGGACCGAAGGGTCACGGTGTTCTCCCACACGCCCTCGGGCACCGGTTGGGTGTAGAACGCGACGGCGTCCGGTGAACGGTAGGCGGCAGGCACCGACGGGTCGGCGTTGACCACGGCCTGGGTGGCCGGCGGTGCGCCGTGGAACTGTCGGCGTTCGTCATCGGCGAAGGCCGCCTCCAACGCGGGCACCAGGTCTGGCGCGACGCGTCGCAGGCTCTGCTGATAGCCGCTGATCGTGGGGACCTGCGCCACCACCGCCCGCAGCCGTCGGTCAGTGGCGCCGAGGACGATCGCGTGTCCACCGGCATAGCTGGTGCCCCACAATCCGATTCGATTCTCATCAACCACCGGCTGGCTCTCCAAAAAGGAGATCGCCCGGCGCCAGTCGGCGATCTGCACCCACGGGTCGACATCGAAGCGCGGTAAGCCGCCGCTGGCGCCGAAGCCGCGGTGATCGTGCACCAGGACAACAAATCCCGCCGCGGCGAACGCGGTCGCGAAGCGGTCCAAGCCGTGCTCTTTCACGCCGGCGAAGCCGTGCGCCATGGTGATGGCCGGATGCGGCGGCGGACCGTCGGGGACGAACAGCCAGCCCCGCAGGGTCACGCCGCCCTCGACGGCGAATTCGACATCGTCTCGATGCATGGTCTCCCTTTCTCTCGCGGACCGTGGTTGTCGTGTGGCGGCTACATCCACGGTGTAACCGCTGAGCGGAAGTCGGAAGGTCGCATTGATCCTGGGAGTGGCGGGAACAGGATTACGCTCGCCTGGTGGCGGCGAAGGTCAACGCGCTGGGCGATTACCTGCGGGCCAGGCGTGAGCAACTGCGGCCCGAAGACGTCGGGTTGGTGGCCGGCTCGCGGCGGCGGGTGGCGGGCTTGCGCCGTGAGGAGTTGGCACTGCTGGCCGGCATCAGCGTGGACTACTACCTGCGGCTCGAGCAGGGCCGTGACAAGAACCCGTCGGCTCAGGTGCTCGACGCGCTGGCGCGGGTACTGCGGCTCGACATCAAGGCCACCGAGTATCTGCACCAGCTCGCCAGCCCGTCCGCCGCCCGATGGGACTATGCGGGTATCGAGGCGCCCGCCGACGGCACACCGGAGCTGATCGATCAGTTCGCCATGCCGGCGATCGTGGCCAGCCGGTGCCTTGATGTATTGGCGGCCAATGCCGTCGCTCGGGCCCTGTCGCCCGGCTTTGCTCCGGGTACGAACTTTTTGCGCTGGCGGCTGTTAGAGCCCGCCGCGCGCGAGCTCTACGTCGATTGGGACGAAGCGACCGACGTCGCGGTCAGCGGGCTACGTGAAGCGGCTGGAAGCGACCCCGACGACCCGCGCCTGCAATCTCTGATCGACGAATTATCCGCCGCCAGTGAGCGATTCCGGGAAATGTGGGCGCGCGCGGACGTGGGCTACCGGGTGGGCGTCATCCACATGCGCCACCCGAACGTGGGCGACCTGTACCTGCACCGCTACAGGCTCAACATCCCGCATTCCGGCGGCCAGCACATGCTGATTTACCGCGCCGAGCCCGGCAGCGACTCCGCCAGAGCACTCGAGGCACTGCGGTCGCTCGGCTGAGTGCGGCGGCGCCGGTCGGCGAAAAGGAAGACTACGTCGTCAGCGACGACTACAGCATCGACATCTTCATTGCTGGTGCTGAAGCGATGTTGACTAGGGTCATCAACGTGTCCGCGGAGACACGTCACCAACGATTGGGAAGTAATGACTTCTTCGGTAGCGCCCACGGGGGACCCTGATTACGGTGCGGTCCATCTCCGCCTGATATGGCCTCAGTGGCAGGGCGCCGGCAGCCCGAGGGTGCGCGCGCTTGCCCCCGAGTTTGCGTTTGAGGTCGCCCGCCGCGGCTACGCTGTCGGCGCGACGGATCGTCGCTGACATCGATCGTGCCGTCGATGTGGTCGGATTGACTGTGGCTGAATTCATTCCGCGTCAGGTCATGCATCTGCAGCAGGTCGTCGACGGCTTCCCCCTCATTGGATGACAAGCGAGGGCCGCCAGCGCGGCGCACTTCATCCAGACATGGAAAGCGTGCCGCGCCACGGCACTCAGCGGTTCCACTGCAACTGCCCGTTCGGCGTCGGGTGCATTGTTGCGACGGTGTGGGATCACCGCCCAGCGGCGACAGGATCGCGTGCCGCTCGCGGCGAGCGCGAGCACTGATCTGGAAATTCTGCGCAATCGAACGGTTCTAGGATCCGCCACAAGATGAGAAAACCGCGTCGGCCGTTTGGTAATAATCCGGTAAAGCTGCTGGTGGAGGATCCGCCATCCGCCATGCGCGGTGAGAACCCATAGATATTATTGCCCTGGCTATAGCTATCGGTTCTCAAACTCGCTGTCATCGTCCCACTTTGGATGTCATCGCGGTGTCGCGTATGACACGAAAGTGAGATTTGGGAAGCATGCGGAGCGCTCTGCGGACCGCTTACCCGAGGTTCTGATTGAAGAACTCGGTCAGCTTGTCGAAGGGAATTATCTCGACTCGATCGTAGAGGTCGACATGTCCCGCATTGGGAACGATGACAAGCTCTTTCGGCTCAGCCGCGAGATTGTAGGCGTCCTCACTGAAGTACCGCGAGTGAGCGTTCTGCCCCGCGATGAACAGCAGTGGTCGGGGCGAGACTGCCTTGATCGTGGGCGAACGCGGATGCTGCCCGCGCACCACCGACGAATACCATGGCTAGCCGCTCGTGATCGGGGCCAACGGGACGGGTCGCACGCGGGCGTAGCTCAAGCGTCGAGGCCGCAGTCTTCCAGACTGGCTACGCGGGTTCGATTCCCGTCGCCCGCTCCAGCAGCTAGTCCTCGTCGACGGCCTTGGTGCGCAGGCCCGGGGTCACACCCCGGTGGGCCGAGATCCGCACCGGCGCGTTTGCGGTGCCGTACGAGTCGTATCCGTCGATCCGTTGGCACAGCTCGAAGAAGAGGCGGTTGCCGATCATCGGCGTGAAGGCCTGCAGCAGCTTCCCCGACCCGATCTGGTCGTACAGGATGCCGAGGCGTTCCATCCGCTCGATGGTCTCGGCGTCGAAGTCCGTGCGATTTGCCAGGTCGACGTAGTAGTTGTGACCGACGCGCAGCAGCTCGCCGCCACGGGCCCACACCCGCTCGCACGCCTCGAAGATGTCGGGCACCTCGAAGGCGACGGAATTCTTGCGTGACTCGTCCTCGGTGACACCGGCATCGTCGTCGAGCAGGGCGACGGTGGTGATGACGCGCACCGATCGGTCGCGGTTGCTCACCGCGCGCGAGCGGAACAACCCGTAGGTCGCGGGGATCTCGATGTCCTCGTGCGTCTGCAGCCCCAGCGCGGACTTGAAGAACAGCGCCGCCTCCTCGAAGTGGTCGAAGGGCTGGGCCAGGCTCACGTGGTCGATGCGCAGGTCGAGGTCGTTCTGCTCGCCGGACTCGCCCGATGCCCGGTTGTAGTGAACGGCCCAGCGCTCGGGGTGTTCGGCCAAGCGGCTGAAGAAGACCGCGGTGCCGTCGGGAGCCTCGATCGCGGTGTCGGCGGCGTCCTTCGGGCCTCGGCCGGGCGCAGCCACCGTCGCGTGCAGGTAGGCACCACGCTCGAATGCCCCGGCCGGGTCGGGCGTCCCCACGGCGAGCGCCGCGATGTGCGGGCCGACCTGGCCGCCGCGGCCCACCGGCGACGTGTTGAGCAGGATCTTCGCCTGGCCCTGTTCCCACAGCTCGATCGGCTTCTCGCGGTTGTTCCCGGTGTGCCGGAAGCCCAAAGCGGTGAGTGCGGCGGCGGTCAACGGGTGCTGTTCCAGCACGCCGAGCTCGACGAACTCCAGGCCGGTCACGCGTGGCGCCGGCGGCGCGCTGTCGAGCGAGCCGGGCGGCAGACTTCCTCGGTGGGCGACCGCATCCTCGACGTACAGCAGTGACCGCAGGGCGTCGCGGGCGTTGCGTTCGGCGTTGGCGCGGCGGAAGACGGTGTTGAAGATCTCCAGCGACAGGGGGCCGGTGTACCCGGCGACGAGGCAGTTCTCCAGGAAGCCGGCGACGTCCCACGCACCCTGACCGGGCCATACCCGGTAATGCCGGCTCCACTGGAGGATGTCCATCGCCATCTCGGGCGCGTCCGAGAGCTGGACGAAGAAGATCTTCTCGCCCGGGATGTCACGGATAGCCCATGGGTCGAGCCGACGCGAAAGCACATGGAAGGTGTCCTGGCAGGTACCCAGCGCCGGGTGGTCGGCCATCCGCACGATCTTCCACGCGCGGCGGTAGTCCCACACGTGGGTCGACCAGGCCAGGGCCTCGAACGCGATCCGCATGCCACGCTCGTGCGCCAGCTCGGCGGCCTTGTGCAGCTGCTCCGCTGACAGCTCGTCGTCGTCGATGGCGTCAGGCTGGCAGCTCGCGCAGACGAGGATCAGGTCGGTACCCAGCTCGGCCATGATGTCGAGCTTGCCCTCGAAGCGCCGCATCGCCTGCGCGTGCTGCGCCTTGGTCATGCTTTCCAGGTCCCGGAAGGGTTGCAACATCTCGATCTTGAGACCGAGTTCGTCGCAACGCTCCCTGATCCGGCGTGGGGTCCACAGGCTGCACAGCAGGTCCAGGTCGAAGATCTCTACCCCATCGAATCCGGCGTGTGCCACCGCGGTGAGTTTTTCGTTGAGGGTGCCAGACAGGGAGACCGTGGCGATCGACCGACGCATTCCTGGACGGTAGCGACCGGCATGCGCCACGGAAACGCTCTTGCCGACCAGTGGCAAGAACTCGCCCATTTACCGCCCGCGGCCGCTATGCCGGGGCTGGCCCGATGACATCATCGGTCCGCCGTCGTGCAGCACTGCATACTCGATCGGGGTCGGTTCTGGGAGTCGACACAGCCAGAGCCAGTCATCCTGCACGGGCTCAAGACGAAACGGAGAGGAACGTGGGTCGGGAACGGACATTCGCACAGGTAGACGTGTTCGCATCAAGACCTTTCGGGGGAATCCTGTCGCGGTCGTCCTCGACGGCGACGGTCTCACCGACACCGACATGGCCCGGTTCGCCACCTGGACCAACTTGTCCGAAACAACGTATGTGACTACACCGAAGTCGGAGGCAACAGATTTCGGACTGCGGTTTTTCTCCCCGCACGGTGAACTTCCGTTCGCTGGACACCCCACGCTGGGGTCGGTCCACGCGTGGCTGGAATCCGGCGGAAAACCGGGCAACGCGGACGTCGTCGTGCTCGAATGCGGCGTAGGGCTCGTCGACGTGCGACGAACCGGTGACACGCTATCCTTCTGCGGCCCGGCACTGCGCCGAAAAGGGCCGCTAGATGATGAATACCTCAATCGCATCGCCCGAGGACTGAGAATCGACCGCAGTGACATCCTCGATCACAACTGGGTTGACAACGGACCGGGTTGGGCTGCAGTCCGTTTGGCGAGCGCCGCTGACGTACTCGCCCTCGAGCCGGACGATGCCCGCATGGGTGAGTTCATGCTCGGCGTTGTTGGTCCCTATCCCGAAGGATCCCCCCAGCAGTTCGAGGTGCGTGCCTTCGCATTGCCGATCGGCGTTCGCGAAGATCCCGTTTGCGGGAGCGTCAACGCGGGCATCGCCCAATGGCTCATCGACTCGGGGCAAGCACCCCCATCGTATGAAGCCTCCCAAGGGGCGGCCATCGGACGGCACGGGATCCTGTCGATCCGCTTCATCGACGGCAACGTGTGGGTGGGCGGGGCCAGCCTGACTTGCATTAAGGGGAGTGTGCAATTGTGAACGCGGACAACGCAACCCAACCCGGCGTCAGCCGTCACCGCGCGGCTGGTAGGACAGCTTCACGACCCCTGACGTGTACGTCGTTGCCGAGATCAACCGCAGCCGAATCGGCAGCCTGCCGGGGGAAATGTCCTGATCCCATCGCCCCAGACGACGGGATGGAGCCAGAACGTCACTTTGTCGACCAGGCCGCGCCACGCGAGGTAGTTCGCGAGTTCGCCGCATCCATACGAGACGAGATCGCCCGCGTGCTGCTCCTTCAAACTGGCCACCTCCGCCGCCGGGTCGGCGCCGAGGAGTTGCGAATTCCAAGTCAGCGATCCTGTGATCGTCCGTGACGCAACGTATTTCGGCATCGGATTGACCAGCTCGGCGTACGTACCCTGTTGGCTCGGCCAATAGGCGGCGAGGCCTTCGTAGGTCTTGCGACCGAGGATGAGCGCATCCGCGGCGCGCAGCTGCTCGATGCCGTCTTGTTCGGACTCGAGTTCGGCATCGAACCAGCCCACCATCTGGTCCATCACCGAATCCATCGTCATCTGCGCCGAGACAATCAGCTTCCCCATCATTTCCTCCCGACTTGATGCGGTAGACGCGTCCCCTCGTCGTACTCCGCGAGGTGAGTGCGTCGGTTGCTGTTAGTACCGACCTTGCGGGACACCAGAGTTCATCGCGGCTGACGCTATCGAGATCCCTAACTTTCTCGGTTGCCCGCCCTTGTGGCGTGGTCGATGTCGGCCGAAACGGGAACTGCGGGCGCGGGTTTGATGTCGAGGACGAGGCACATCTAGGGCTTGGACGGGCTCGGTGTAGCTGTGGCAGTCGGCTGGGCTGCTGCCAGGGCCGCCCTGCTTCCGGGCCGCAGATCCGGAGCGGACCGGCCCGGCCCCGCCCGGCACCGGCCGGGCCGGTATCCGTAGGCTCTGGGGATGCCCACCTCTCGTCACGTCACCCGGGCGCCGTCGGCGACCGACTGGATCGCCCCCTGGATGCAGATGTGCGAGATCGTCTGGACGGCGCCGCTCGTGATCGGGTACCGGACGGCGCGGATGCTCGCCGGCGGATGGCCGCCGAGCGCCCGGGACCGCCGGGAGTACACGCGGATGTGGCAGGAGAAGGTCGAGGTCTTCGCGCGGGCGGCGACGGCCGCGGCGACCGCGCCACCCGGCCCGATCGCGACCGCGCGGGCCCTTACCCCGGTGCGTCGTCGGGTGCGCGGCAACGCCCGGCGGCTGTCGCGCGGGTGAGCCGCACGGCGCGGACGGCCCGCGGCAGGTCAGCGCGCGGTCTCGCCCGTCATGAGCTCAACCTGGAGCTCATGGTTCGTCGACGCGTTCCTGCACACCCCATGGTTCGCTGCCAGCGAGCACACCCACTCCCAGGCCGAACTCGAAACCCAGCGCGAGACGCGAGGCAACCAGCGCCCAGACGGAAGCCGACCGCATCGGACGGCAGGCCGACAGTTTGACCAACGAAGCCGAGCTGCCCTGAGTACCGACAAGAGACAGGAGTTAGTAATGAAATCCACCGATGTCCCGTTCGCAGTTTTGCGTTTCCAGTACCAGCTCGCCCGGATCCCGCTTCAGTTGGTCGAGGAACAGATGGCTGCTTGGATGGATTCAGAAGCGCCTCCACGATTGTTCTATGAGCGCTCACTAGGAGTGCTGGACGCGACCGTCGGCAACCTGCTGGGCGACCCGAAGCTGGAGAAGCGCGGTGCTGCGCTCATCGAACGCAGTGATGCGCTGGGCCGTGCGGCCCAGCTCGACGCGACGGCCCAGAAACAACAGCAAGCCGGCGACGAACTGAAGGCCAAGCGCGACAACGCGATCAAGGACCAGAAGGACGCGCGCGCAGCGAAAGAGCGGCAAGTCAAGGAAGCGCGGACCGCCGCCCAACAGCGGAAGCGCGCCGCGGCACAGGATGCCGAGAAGCGGACCGCCGCTGCAAAGCAGCAGGCCGACGACGTGGCTGCCCAGCGCAAGAAGTCGGCCGAAGCGGCCAAGCACGAAGAACAGGCCAAGATTACCGCGGCCGAGCAGACAGCCACCGCGGCTGCCGAATCCAAGCGCAAAGACGCTCAGGCAAAACGCGGCGACGCTGCCAGCAGGCGCGCACAGGCGGCCCAGGCAGAGCAATTGGCCGACGTGGAGAAGCAGAACCGCCCGTCCGAGCGGGCGAAAGATGCCTGACAACAGATCGTGACCGAGTATTGACGTCACGGACCGGATTCGGGGGGCAAGATCCACTAACCTCCAGTCAACCGGCCGGCCACCGAGTCTGGCGGCACTACGAGCGTAGCGGTGAACAACCCCGTATCGGCCACCGGTGGCGAAACCCGGTGTGGCGCAACCAGATCGCTGCCGACGAGCACATACGACACCGCGGCTGAACACCGTGGGCGCCCAAACCTCGTTGCCACCGGCGGGAGGCCGCTGCCGCGCGGCGTCACGACAACCGTGAACGGGGCTTCGGTGGATCGAGACGATCATTCATCGCTGTGGCGCGGCGACGGCCCCGTGCAGAGGCGGCGGCACGTGCGGCAGAGCGAAGCGCTGCGGACTTCGTGGTTGTGTGGATCGCCGTCGGCGTCGACGGTGAACACCCCTGACGGGCTTCCGATGCGGAGTTTGGCATGGGTAGTTGTCACGGTGTCGGCTACCAGGGTGGCTGGGAGTTGCTGTGCGACTGCGGTACACAGCGCCCAGGTTACGGTGACAGCTCGATGGACCTGTTCTACCGAGATCATTCGTACGCCGAGGTCGTATTCCGATGCGTCGATGGTGGTGCCGTCCAGGGTGATGTAACTGCTCGGTCCGGCGATGATCGCGATCTTGGGGTAGGACACCAGGCTCATCTACGGGCATGGTCACATGCCCATGGCGACGGCGGCCTGCCGGCGGTCCGGTCAATCTGGTCCAGTGTGGCGGTCTGGGCCTCGAGCTCGGCGACTGACTCGGGCCGTAGTCCGAGAGTTGCTGCCGCGATGAAAACGACTGGATTCGTAGCGTCAACGAGGGAGACCTGCACTGTTCCGCTTTCGGTGTTGAGGCGATCGAGGACGGATCCGGTCGGCAAGGTTGGCCGGTGCGCGCACCGGCCGGAGCGAGGAAGTCGAGTTTCACCGGCGCGCCGGTGCCGCTGACGCCGGGGATGCGGAGATCGCCTTCGACGCGGGCGCAACTGTTTTCGACCTCGATGTGCGCGTCGATGATTTTGTCGGTATTGGTGTTGTACAGCCGTACGGTGGGCGGTCCGTCAGGTCGGTCGACCAGCTTCTGGTCGACCGCGTACGGGCCGACGGCAGAGGCGAATTCCCGCAGTTCGCGGCGTCGTCGACGATGGGCCTGCCACGGCGATCTGGGCGAACGTGTAGTCGACGTCGATTCCGGGCCGGCGCGAGCGATCGACGATAACGACCTTCGATAGCGAGGAGAAGCCGCCGCCCATTCCGTCGAGCTGGCGGCCGTAGTGGTCCGGTGAGCCCATGGCGGCGAGGAAGAAGGCGTCGCGCTCTTCACGGTCGGCGGGCAGCGCAGACGCTTCGAAGAACAAACCCTTGCAGTGCCACCTCGCACGAACGCTGCTGGAATCCACCGTTGTGCCACGACGCCTCCACATCTTTCAAGTCCGCAGAACCCCGAGATCGCGGCTCCTTACGCCCGCAATATTCCACTGGACGGCTTCTTTTCAGCCAAGGCTGGACAGCCTTTCATGGCAACCTTCCACCTGATTGAAGTGGTAATTCTCCGGCGTCCCTCGCTGGGGTGTGGCTCTGCGACATGATCGGCGACCAATCCCACTTAGCCGCGACCGAAATCCCGAAGGGGAATTCGCAACCACGGCTTGGGCTACCAGGATGGACGGCGCGCAGGTCTGCTCCCTGGGTCACCGAGCCGGCCTGCTTGGAACGACACCAGAGGTTGTCTGCATCTGGTAGGGAGGCGTTTGTAATGCCTGGCGAGAACGGCGGCGCTGGCCGCTCAGCGAGTTCGGGACCGGCGCCGCCGCCCGCGTCGGCGTGGGCGCCGTTGCGTTACTTCCCGGTTTTCCGGGCGCTGTGGATCGCGCAGTTCGCCTCCAACGTGGGCACTTGGATGCAGACCGTCGGCGCGCAGTGGCTGCTGATTGACCAATCCCCATTGCTGGTGTCTTTGGTGCAGACTGCCTCGAGTCTGCCGATCGTGCTGCTGGTCTTGCCTGCCGGTGCCTGGGCGGATCTGGTGGACCGGCGACGGCTGCTGCTGGGCGCTCAGCTGGCGATGTTCCTGGCCGCGTCGGCGTTGGCCGCCATGACCTTCGTCGGTGCTGCTTCTCCTGCACTGGTCTTGGGGCTCACCTTCGCCTTGGGTTGCGGCAACGCGGTGGCCAGCCCGGCCTGGCAGGCGATACAGCCCGACCTGGTCGATCGTGAGCTTCTCCCGCAGGCGGCTGCGTTGAACGGGCTGAACATGAATGTCGCCCGCGCGGTGGGCCCGGCGGTCGGCGGTTTCGTCGTTGCCGCCGTCGGCTCCGGTTGGGTTTTCGCCCTCAACGCCGTGTCGTTTGTGGGGATAGCCGCGGTGGTGGCGAGCTGGCGGGCGCCGGTGCGGGCCGACGTGGGGCCGCGTGAGGGGCTGGTGGAGGCGCTGCGGGCGGGGGGACGGTATGTACGGCATGCGCTGATCGTGCGACGGTTGCTGTACCGGGCGATCCTGTTCATCCCGGCTGCCAGCGCGGTCTGGGCGCTGCTGCCGGTGGTGGCGGCTGCGCACCTGCGCCTCGGCTCCGCCGGGTACGGGCTGCTGCTCGGGATGGTCGGGATCGGCGCCGTGGCGGGAGCACTGGTCATTCCACGGCTGCGAGCCAGGGTCGGCTCGGCATGGTTGGTCACCGCGGCGATGGTTGTTACCGCGGTGGCCATCGCAGTAGTGGCTACGGTCAGCAACGCGGTGCTGGTGGGCATCGCCCTTCTGCCGATCGGGGGCGCCTGGATCGCCGTGATGTCCAGCTTGAACTCGGGGCTGCAGCTGGCCTTGCCGAACTGGGTGCGAGCGCGCGGGCTGGCCTATTACCTGGTCGTGTTCCAGGGTGCCCAGGCGCTCGGGGCGCTGATCTGGGGAGTGGTCGCCGACCGCACTTCGGTGACCACGGCGCTGCTGATCGCCGCCGCGGTGTTGGTAGCCGGCGCCCTGGTGGGGCTGCGTAGTCCGATGCCCGACACCTCCAAGCTGGACCGGACGCCGTCGGCGCACTGGCCCGCTCCGCAATTGACGTTTACACCGGATGCCGCCGACGGACCCATCCTGGTCACCGTTACCTATCGGGTCGACGAGGACAACGCGGTCGCGTTCACCGAAGCCATGCGTCACGTCGGTCGCTCCCGCAGGCGCACCGGCGCCCTGCGCTGGGAGCTGTTTCGAGACGGTGGCGAACCCACCCGTTTCGTCGAGTCTTACCTGGTCGGCACCTGGGCGGAGCATGTACGGCAGCGTGAGAACCGGCTGACCGGCGCGGATCGCCGATTCGAAGAGCAGGCCCACGGCTACACACTCGGGGAACCGCAAGTCGCCTACCTCTTCCCACCGCCCGAGAACGAGCCGACAACCGACGATGGGCGGCGGTGATCACCCAACGTGGTGTCCCGCTCTGTGGGACGCATGGCTTGAGTATGTCTGAGGACAAGGCGCACAGTTCAAGCACACGAGTGTCCGATTCCGATCGCCTCTGACCTGTCGCACTCGTGCCACTGAAAGGCAGTTCTCCCATGATCGAACGTGTACGAGTCGGCAGCCAGTGCGGTTGCCGGCCTCCCCAGGTGGAACTGTCATGAACGCGGCGAACACCTCAGTCATCGTGGCCGGTGCACGAACCCCGGTCGGGCGCCTGATGGGATCGCTCTCCGCATTCTCGGGCTCCGAGCTCGGCGGCATCGCGATCAAGGCAGCACTGGCCAAGGCGGGTGTGTCCGGTGATCAGGTCCAGTACGTGATCATGGGGCAAGTGCTCACTGCCGGCGCCGGCCAAATACCGGCCCGCCAAGCCGCCGTTGCCGGTGGCATTCCGATGTCCGTGCCTGCCCTGACCATCAACAAGGTGTGCCTGTCCGGTATCGATGCCATCGCCATGGCGGATCAGTTGATTCGAGCCGGCAACTTCGACGTCATCGTCGCCGGCGGCCAGGAATCGATGACGCAGGCCCCGCATATGCTCGAAAAGTCCCGGTCCGGTTTCAAGTACGGCGACGCGACGTTGACCGACCACCTCGCCTACGACGGGCTCTACGACATCTTCACCGATAAGACCATGGGTGCGCTCACCGACGACGCAAACCCGCTCACCCGCGAAGAGCAGGACGAGTTCGCAGCCTCCTCGCATCAACGCGCGGCGGCGGCCTGGAAGAACGGACTGTTCGACGACGAGGTCGCTGCGGTGCCCGTCCCCCAGCGCCACGGCGACCCCGTGGTGTTCGCCCAGGACGAAGGCATTCGCGCGGACATCACCGCCGAATCCCTCTCGGCACTGCGGCCGGCGTTCTGCAAAACCGGCACCATCACCGCGGGCAACGCATCATCGATCAACGACGGTGCGGCAGCCGTCGTGGTGATGAGCAAGGCCAAAGCTATTGAACTGGGCCTGGATTGGCTCGCCGAAATCGGTGCGCACGGTGTGGTGGCCGGACCGGATACGACACTGCAGCAGCAGCCGGCCAATGCCATCGCGGCGGCCTGCGCACAGGAACGCCTCGACCCGGCCTCGCTTGATCTCATCGAGATCAACGAAGCCTTCGCCGCAGTCGGTATCGCGTCAACGCGCACACTAGACCTGGACCCGTCGAAGGTGAACGTCAACGGCGGCGCCATCGCCATCGGTCATCCGATCGGCATGTCCGGCGCCAGAATCGCCTTGCACCTCGCGCTGGAATTGAACCGGCGCGGCGGCGGAGTCGGAGCTGCCGCACTGTGCGGCGGCGGCGGACAGGGGTCCGCATTGATCTTGCGTGTTGCCGCCTAGCTGGTCCTGCCTTTAACGCGCCGCCGGGCGTAAACGGCGGCTTGACGGGGTACGCCTCGCGCCATGTTGGGAAAAATTGGATCGTTGGTCGCGCGGGTGGCCGAAGAGGCCGGTTCGGTAGTGGGTTTGCGATTCGGCACCGAGGAGCCGCGCTACACAAGCGAGAAAGTGACCCACGGCCTCGAGATCCGAAACTACGGAACCCGTATCGCCGCTGAGACGACAGTCTTCGGGGACGAGGACAACGCCCTCAGCGACGGGTTCCGGCGCCTCGCCGGCTACATCTTCGGCGGCAACCACGGCAACGCCAAGATCGCGATGACAGCCCCGGTCGCACGGCAGTCGGGCCAGAAGATCGACATGACGGCGCCGGTGTCGAAGACCTCGGGCGCCGATGGTGGATCAGTGGTCCGGTTCTTCATGCCGGCCGGCTGGACCATGGACACACTGCCCGAGCCCAACGACGACGAGGTCAGCCTCGTCACCGTTCCGGGAGAAACGGTGGCCGTGCTCCGCTTCACCGGCGACCGTGGGTCGGCCGCCGTCGCAGCGCGCACCACTGAGCTGCTGGATGCACTGAAGGACACTGCCTTCGAGCCGACTGGCACGCCGGTCGGGTGGTTCTACGATCCGCCCTGGACCCTTCCGTTCCGGCGGCGCAACGAGGTCGCGGTGCCGGTCGCTCGTCGCTGACCCGACAAAGTACGCTCACACGCGTTCAACGCCCGCGGGGCCATCTCGCCCCACACATACGTCTCGCCGCGCTGGCCGGGTGCATCGGGCACGGAAAGGGAAGAGGAACGGCCGAATGACATCTGCCACCCAAGAATCTCGCTCCGAGAAGGGGCTGGCGCGGGCCGCCCAGTCGTTGGCCGGTTGGACGGAGAAGTGGTTTCCGGACGCGTATGTCTTCGCCCTGGTAGGTGTCGTCCTCGTCGCCGTCGCCGCGCTGGCCAACGGTTCCTCTCCGCAGACGGTCGTAGATGCTTTCGGCGACGGCTTCTGGGATCTGACCGCATTTACCCTGCAGATGGCCATGGTGGTGCTGACCGGATACGTCGTCGCCACGTGCCCGCCGGTGGCCAGGCTGATTGATCGCCTCGCCACCGTGCCCCAGACGGCGAGGAGTGCGGTGAGTTTCGTTGCGTTCCTGTCCATGTCGGTCTCCTTCCTGAACTGGGGGCTCAGCCTGGTCTTCGGTGGTCTGCTGGCCCGCGCGATCGCACGTCGGACCGATCTGCGGGTGGACTATCGCGCGCTCGGCGCAGCGGCCTTCATGGGGCTGGGTGCCGTGTGGGCCCTGGGCATGTCCTCCTCGGCCGCACAGCTGCAGGCAACCGCCGATTCGCTGCCTCCGGAGCTGCTGAAAATCACCGGGGTTCTCGACTTCGGCACCACGATCTTCACGTGGCAGTCCCTGCTTACGTGCGCCATCATCATCGCGCTGACCGTGGTGATCGCCCATTTCTCCGCACCGAGGGGCGCGGCCATCGTGACCGCCGAGGACCTGGACGTGGACTTGGACGACCAGAACGAGGACGTGCCGCCACGCTCGCGGCCGGGAGAGTGGCTCGAGTACAGTCGCATCCTGCCCGTGCTGGCGGGCCTGATCACGTTGGGATGGCTGATCTCTCAGCTGTTGGCCAAGCCGGTGCTCTCCGTCGTCAGCAGCCTGAACGGATATCTGCTGGTCTTCCTCATATTGGGGCTCGTGCTGCACGGGACGCCACGCAGGTTCCTGCAAGCCGTCGCCAAAGCCGTACCGGCCACAGGCGGCATCCTCGTCCAGTTTCCGCTGTACGCGGCCATGGCCGCGATCCTCACCAAGGCGGAAGGCCGCGGCGGCCAGACCGTCTCGGATCAGCTGGCGGAATTCTTCACGCGCATCGGCAGCGGCGGGGGCTTCGCCGTCGTCATCGCCCTCTATACCGTCGTGCTGGGTCTCTTCGTCCCGTCCGGCGGCGGAAAATGGCTGGTCGAGGCCCCCTACGTCATGCAATCAGCCACGGATGTCCAGATGAACCTGGGCTGGACCGTTCAGATCTACAACGTCGCCGAAGCACTGCCGAACCTGATCAATCCGTTTTTCATGCTGCCCCTGCTGGCGGTGCTGGGGCTCAGGGCGCGCGATCTGGTCGGATTTACGTTCTTGCAGTTCATTTTCCACCTGCCGGTGGTCCTGCTACTGGTGTGGCTGCTCGGAATGACATTCGACTTCGTCCCCCCTGTAGTGCCCCCCGCACCGTAAGCCCCGCAAGTTGGCCGCTGGTCAGCTACGACAACCTGAATTCCGC
This sequence comes from uncultured Actinomycetota bacterium, assembly GCA_963715885.1. Taxonomy (GTDB): domain Bacteria; phylum Actinomycetota; class Actinomycetes; order Mycobacteriales; family Mycobacteriaceae; genus Mycobacterium. The sequence continues at coordinate 146,088 of CAVQSK010000012.1, read as the reverse complement.
TGTGCCACGGGTCATTCCAACGGTCTGCCCTGATTGGGATACGCCGACGAACCGACGCGTCGATAGACCGATAGGTCCGCCTAGACGACGGAGCAGCACACAACTTTGCAGGGTCATTCCGAAAGCCTTTGTAAGCCCTCGTAACTCGTGTCCCATTCCCATCGCCGATGATGCCATGTAGGTGGTGTGCGTATCCGGTAACTGTGGAGCGCCAGTCGGCGGGTTTGTCTGCGTCGCCGAAAACGGCCTGTGCGGCGCGCCCATCGCGGCACTTTCTCGAGTATGGCTGCACCTCGTCTGACCAGCGGGACCTTCCCGTTGGGGTGACTACTCAGTGGGAGCAAACAATGACTGAATGCATGGATGCGAGCGGTGTGGGGTATCCGGCTAGACCGGCAGTAGTCGAACGCAACCACTGCCAGGCCTTGCCTGGCGAGACTGCGAAGGAGCCGACAATGGGATCGGGCGTCGAGCTAGGGCAGATCACGACTGACATCCCGGCCAGAATGGATCGCTTGCCGTGGGCGCGCTGGCACTGGTTGATCGTGATCGGGCTCGGAACCGTGTGGATCCTCGACGGACTCGAGGTCACGATCGTCGGCTCGATGTCGGAGGCGCTCAAACCTCAGGACACCGGCTTGGGCCTGACGAGTGCGGACGTCGGATTTGCCGGCGCGATCTACGTGGCCGGCGCCTGTATCGGTGCCCTGTTCTTCGGTCATCTGACCGACCGGTTCGGGCGCAAGAAACTTTTCATGCTGACCCTGGGCGTCTACACGGTCGCCACCGTGCTGACCGCGTTCTCGCCGAATCCGACGTGGTACTTCGCCGCGCGCTTCCTGACCGGAGCCGGCATCGGCGGTGAATATGCAGCGATCAACTCCGCGATCGATGAACTGATACCGGCCAAGTACCGCGGACGCGTCGACGTGGCCATCAACGGCTCCTTCTGGGTCGGCGCTGCAGGTGGTGCGTTGCTGACCATTCCACTTCTCGACCCGACCCTCGTGGACCCGGCCCTGGGCTGGCGGCTGGCCTTCGGCCTCGGCGCAATCCTTGCCATCGGTGTGTTCCTGGTCCGCCGCTACGTCCCGGAGAGCCCACGCTGGCTGTTCATCCACGGCCGCGAGGAGCAGGGCGAAAAGGTCGTCCGAGACATCGAGCAGACGGTCGTCGACGAGACCGGCAAGGACCTGCCCTCGGTGTCGGAGACGATCACCATCCGGCAGCGCAAGTCGATCGGCTTCGGATTGATCGCCCGCACGGTGATCACCCTCTACCCCCGGCGGACGATCTTGTGCTTCTCCCTCTTCGTGGGCCAGGCCTTCCTCTACAACGCGTTCTTCTTCACCTTCGGCGACTCGCTGACGACGTTCTTCGGAGTGGAGCAGACCGGTTACTACATCGCAGTATTCGCGGTCAGCAACTTTGTCGGCGCCCTGGTGCTCAGCCCGTTGTTCGACACGGTGGGGCGCGTCCGAATGATCGCCGGCACCTACATCCTCTCCGGGTTGCTCCTCGGAGTCGCCGGTCTGTTCCTCGGGTCGGTGTCGGCGGTGACGCTCACCCTGTTCGGGGTGATCATCTTCTTCTTCGCCTCGGCTGGGGCCAGCGCGGCGTACCTGACCGCGAGCGAGGTCTTCCCGATGGAAACCCGGGCTCTGTGTATCGCGTTCTTCTACGCCATCGGGACGGCCGTCGGTGGAATCTCCGGCCCGCTGCTGTTCGGCAATCTGATCGAGAACGCCTCGGAGAGCGGTGACATCACCGGGATCGCCTTCGGCTACTTCCTTGGCGCTGCGCTGATGATCGCCGGGGGGGTTGTCGCGATCTTCCTGGGCGTCAAGGCCGAGGGTCAGTCCCTGGAGAGCATCGCGATGCCGTTGACAGCCGTGGACGACGACTCGCCCAGCGCCGAGGACGAGCGGGCCGCGACCCCGGCCTGAGGAGTCCGTAGGTCATCGAGAGGACGTCGCCATGCCCATGCCACCACCCAAGCCCAGCACCGAGGGCCCACGCGACCGGCAGGTCACCCACGAAACCCATCAGCTCGTCCGGGCCCTGCAGGCACACGGCCCGCAATCACCCGAGGACCTCGCGATACGTGTCGGGGCGCCGTACTGGGAAACCGGCCGTTTCGAGCGGGCGCTGCAGTACGCGCTGGCCGATGGGTTGGTGGTCCGTACGGCTGACCGGCTGCTTGCCGCGGTATGACAAGACTCCGGCCGTGTCCGGAGTCGTGCTCATCACCGGTGGCGGGCGGGATGTCGGCGTGACCGCTGTGACGCGCGTACTCACCGATCCTGTGGGTGTAGATCCAGCGCATGGTCACTTGGGCGCCCACTGCGACGACTGCTGGCGCCCCACGCGATCACCCGCACGTGGTTACGCCGGCCGCGGCGCGAAGATGCGGAACGTGTTGCCCTCGGGATCGCGGAACACGACCCACTTGATTCCGTCCTGTTCGTTATCGCTCACTCGTTCGGCTCCCAGTGCCTCAACTCGGTCTGCTTGCTGCGACCAGTCGGCCTTGCCGCCGAGGTCGAGCATGAGACGGTTATTCCCGGTCGGGAGCTCACCTTCGGGCTGGTGAAACATCCACGTCACGCCGTCGTCGTCGAAACCAATGGTTGCGAACGCCGAAGATGCGCCCTCGTCCACCTCACGTCTCAGGACTTGTGCCCAGAACCCCGCGAGTGCCGCGGCGTCGCGGCAATCGAATGAGTACATCCCGACGCTCATGCTGTCCTGCGTAGCCATATCAACCCTTCCTGGTAGCAGTTCACGTATCTACCGATGCAGACAAGTCTTGGCCAGAAGACTCATCGCCAAGTGCCCCGTCGTCTCCACGACCGATGGCCTCGTCATTCTCGGAGATATGAACGCGAAGCCGTCAAACCGCTGCACCATGACGCGTTGAGACGTCGCCAATCGCCAGCACATGAGACGGCGTTGCGCACAGCAATTCGCTCCGCGGCGTTGAAACGCAAAGCACCCGAATCGAACTCGCCACTCGGCTTAAGGACCTCAGAAGTCGCCGCCGCCGAAGTCGCCGCCGTCCCAACCATCCCGGTGAACAACGCGTCGAACAGCAGCACCGACCCCAGGCCCTAGAGGCGCCGGCTTATAACGAGGGTTTCCACCACGGCTCGGAGTACCAGCCGGCGGGAACCGGGCGCCCGGCGACGCGTCCGTCGGCGAGCGACGAATGCCGACCGTCTGCGCGTCCCTCGTCCTGCGGTTGCGATAGTCGAGCGGCTCTTGCGATTCGGAGGCCTCAACATTTGCTAGCAGATCGTCGAAAATCGATGACAGGAGCCGTCAGCACTCACTGGACACCATGGCCTTGACGGATCACAACGGGCGCCCTACAGTGATGACACTCACAAATTGAAACGTTTCATTCAAATTCAGCCAGGTGGTGAAGATGCCGGATACGACGACCGAGCGGGTGTGCTTCCTTCTGCAGCTCAAGCCCGACCGTGTGCAGGACTACCTCACCGCTCATCGGGTCGTTTGGCCGGAGATGCTGGACGCCCTGCGGCGCGCGGGCTGGCGCAACTACTCGTTGTTCATCCGCCGCGAGGACGGGCTGGTGGTCGGCTACCTGGAGACCGACGACTTCGCCTCGGCCACCGCGGAGATGGCGAAGACCGCCGTCAATGATCGGTGGCAGGCCTCAATGGCCGACTACTTCCAGGCCGCTTCGGGGGCGCACCCCGACGAATCGATGCGGCGACTCACCGAGTACTTCCACCTCGAGTGATCGGAGCCCACGACCCATCGACTGCATGACACCCCACTCCGACAACCCGCGACAACCCAAACCAAGGAAATCCCATGAGACTAGGAGCACGCTCCACCACCGGGTGGAGGGCGACCATCTCGGTCGCCATGTCCAACTACATCGAAGCTGGATCGATCATCGCGATCGCGACCAGCCTGGCGTTCTGGCAGGCCGAATTCGGAATCAGCAATTTCGCCGTCGGGCTGTTGGCCGCGTTGAGCGCCAACGCGTTCGGCGCCGCCATAGGCGCAATACTGGGCGGCCCGCTGTGCGACCGCTTCGGCCGCAAGGCGATCTACACCTATGACCTGCTGGTGTACATGGCGGGCGTGCTGCTGGCCGCGTTCGCCGTCAACTTCACCATGCTGTTGGCCGGGTTTGTGATCACCGGCATCGCGGTCGGCGCCGGCGTCCCTGCCTCGTGGACCTATATCGCCGAACAGGCGCCATCGGTCGAGCGTGCCAAGCACGTCGGGACCGCGCAGTTGGCCTGGTCGATCGGCCCGCTGATCGGCTTCGCGCTGGCCGCGGCCCTGGCCCCGCTGGGCCTGCTGGGTTCACGGCTGATCTTCCTGCACCTGTTCGTGGTGGCCGCCGTGGTGTGGTGGCTGCGGCAGGGTCTGCAGGAGTCACAGATCTGGAAGGACGAGGGCCAGCACGAGCCGGATGCGCTGGAGTCGGCCGTCGGTGCGCGCGGCATCCGGGGGCTGTTCTCCCGCAAGGTCAACATCACCGCGTTGCTGTTCTTGGGTGGCATCTACCTGTTCTGGAACACCGTTGCGGGCCAGGCCGGCATCTTCATGCCCCGCGTCTACGACACCGCCGGGCTGCACAGCGCCGTCCAGCAAAACCTGCTGCAAGTTCTGGTCTGGGGGTGCACGGTGGCGGCCACCTACTTCGGCTTCATGCGCTTCGCCGACCGGATGTCGCAGCGACTGCTGTACGTGATCGGCGCGGCGCTGGGCATCGCCGGATGGATCGTGCTGGTCGCCTTCACCGACAACGGTGTGCCGACCATGCTGGCCTTCGCGGTCCTGTGGGGCGTCTCCAGCGGCATTGGGGCACAGGCCTTCTACAGCGTGTGGGCCAGTGAGCTGTTCGCCACCCCGTACCGGGCCAGCGCGCAGGGTGTCATGTTCTTCGTGGTGCGCATGGTGACCGGGCTGCTGAGCTATTTCTTCCCGACCATGCTGGCCGTCGCCGGTCTGACCGCAGTGGGTCTGCTGCTGGTGGGGCTGCTCACCGTGGCACTGCTGATCGGGGCGATCTGGGCGCCGCAAACCCGCGGCAAGACGCTCAAGCAGATCGAAGTGGAGCGCTACGGCGCACCGGTGGACATCACGCCGGCCTGTGCTACGCGGACGGTGGCGTGACGATGAACGACTTCACCGGATCACTGTTGGACAATCTGGCGATCGAGCTGCCCTCGTGGGCGTTCGGAAACTCCGGCACCCGCTTCAAGGTGTTCGGCACGCCGGGCACACCGCGCACCGTTCGCGAGAAGATCGCCGACGCCGCGGTGGTGCATCGGTTGACTGGGCTCGCACCGACGGTGGCGCTGCACATCCCGTGGGACGCCGTCGACGACTACGCCGCACTGGGTGCCTATGCGCAGGAACTCGGCGTCGACCTGGGCACCATCAACTCGAATACCTTCCAGGATGACGACTACAAGTTCGGCAGCCTGACCCACACTGATAAAACGGTGCGGCAGAAGGCCATTGATCATCACCTGGCTTGCATCGAGATCATGAATCACACCGGTTCGCGGGATCTGAAGATCTGGCTGGCCGACGGCACCAACTATCCTGGTCAGGGCGACATCCGGGGCCGGCAAGAGCGGTTGGCCGAATCCCTTGCCGCCATCTATCAGCACATCGGTCCAGATCAGCGAATGGTGTTGGAGTACAAGTTCTTCGAGCCGGCGATGTACATGACCGACGTGCCGGACTGGGGCACCTCCTTCGCACACGTCAGCGTGCTCGGCGAGCGTGCCATGGTGTGCCTGGACACCGGTCACCACGCGCCGGGCACCAACATCGAGTTCATCGTCGCCCAATTGATGCGGCTCGGAAAGTTGGGGTCCTTCGATTTCAATTCCCGGTTCTACGCCGACGACGACCTGATCGTCGGCGCGGCGGACCCGTTTCAGCTGTTCCGGATCATGTTCGAAGTCGTGCGCGGCGGCGGCCTGAATGCGGGCTCCGATCTGGCGTTGATGCTGGATCAGTGCCACAACGTCGAGGCCAAAATCCCCGGCCAGATCCGGTCGGTGCTCAACGTGGCCGAGATGACCGCCCGCACCCTGCTCGTCGACGTCGACGAGCTGGCGGCCGCGCAGGAAGCCGGCGATGTGCTGGGCGCCAACGCGGTGTTCATGGACGCGTTCTACACCGACATCCGCCCCGCGCTCACCCAGTGGCGGACCGACCGCGGGCTGCCCGCCGACCCGATGGCAGCGTTCGCCGCGTCGGGTTATCAGAACACCGTCAACGCCGAACGTGTCGGCGGCACCCAATCATCCTGGGGCGCTTGAGCGCCCACCAAACCCCAGAAAGCGAAACAATGACCAACCACACCGTTACGGACCTGATCGCACGATCCAACCGGCTCGGGTCCGATCCGAAGAACACCAACTACGCCGGCGGCAACACCTCCGCCAAGGGCAGCGAAACCGATCCGGCCACCGGTGAATCGGTAGAGCTGTTGTGGGTCAAGGGATCCGGCGGAGACCTCGGCACACTGACCGCAGACGGGCTTGCCGTGCTGCGGTTGGATCGGCTGCAGTCGCTTGTCGACGTGTATCCCGGCGTCGAGCGCGAAGACGAGATGGTCGCGGCGTTCGACTACTGTCTGCACGGACGCGGCGGGGCCGCTCCCTCCATCGACACCGCCATGCACGGCCTGGTCGACGCCCCCCATGTCGATCACCTGCATCCCGACTCCGGCATCGCGCTGGCCACCGCGGCCGACGGCGAGGCGCTCACCAAGCAGATCTTCGGCGACCGCGTCGTGTGGGTGCCCTGGCGGCGGCCCGGGTTCCAGCTCGGCCTGGACATCGCCGAGATCAAGAAGCAGAACCCGCAAGCCATCGGCACCATCCTCGGCGGACACGGCATCACCGCATGGGGAAGCACCTCGGCCGAAGCCGAGGCGCATTCGCTGGAAATCATCGAGACCGCCGAGAAATACATCAACTCCCGCGGGCGCAGCCAACCCTTCGGCGCGCCGCTGGACGGGTATGACCCGCCGGCCGACGATGACCGCCGCGCGAAGGCGGCCGCGCTGGCCTCGTTCCTGCGCGGCCTGGCCTCCACCGACAAGCCGCAGGTGGGGCACTTCACCGACGACCCCCGGGTGCTCGAATTCCTGGCCGGCACCGAGCATCCGCGGCTGGCCGCGCTGGGCACCAGCTGCCCTGATCACTTCCTGCGCACCAAGGTCAAACCGATGGTCCTCGACCTGCCGGCCGACACGCCGATCGAGGATTGCAAAGCCCGGCTGGCCGAACTCCACGAGGCCTACCGTGCCGACTACCGGGCGTACTACGACCGCCACGCCACCGCCGACAGCCCGGCGATCCGCGGCGCCGACCCCGCGATCGTGCTGATTCCCGGCGTCGGGATGTTCAGCTACGGCAAGGACAAGCAGACCGCCCGGGTCGCCGGCGAGTTCTACCTCAACGCCATCAACGTGATGCGCGGGGCCGAGGCGATCTCCACCTACGCACCCATCGACGAATCCGAGAAGTTCCGCATCGAATACTGGGCCCTGGAAGAGGCCAAGTTGGCCCGGATGCCCAAACCCAAACCGTTGGCCACCCGCGTCGCGCTGGTCACCGGCGCCGCCTCGGGCATCGGCAAGGCCATCGCTGCGCGGTTGGCCGCCGAGGGCGCCTGCGTGGTGATCGCCGACCTGGATGCCGAAAAGGCCGCCGCCGCCGCCGAAGAGATCGGCAACACCGATGTGGCGATCGGCGTCGCGGCCGACGTCACCGACGAAGCCGCGGTGCAGGCGGCTATCGACGCCACGGTGCTGGCGTTCGGCGGCATCGACATCGTCGTCAACAACGCCGGCCTGTCGCTGTCGAAGCCCTTGCTGGACACCACAGTCGCGGACTGGGACCTGCAGCACAACGTGATGGCACGCGGTTCGTTCCTGGTGTCCAAGGCCGCTGCGAAGGCCCTGATCGACCAGAAACTGGGCGGCGACATCATCTACATCTCGTCGAAGAACTCGGTGTTCGCCGGACCCAACAACATCGCCTACTCGGCGACCAAGGCCGATCAGGCCCACCAGGTCCGGCTGCTGGCCGCCGAACTGGGAGAGCACGGCATCAAGGTCAACGGCATCAACCCCGACGGCGTGGTCCGCGGCTCCGGCATCTTCGCCGGCGGCTGGGGCGCCAAGCGCGCGGCCGTGTACGGCGTCGCCGAGGAAGACCTCGGCAACTACTATGCCCAACGCACCCTGCTCAAACGCGAAGTCCTGCCCGAGAACATCGCCAATGCCGCGTTCGCCCTGTGCAGTTCGGACTTCTCCCACACCACCGGCCTGCATGTACCCGTGGACGCCGGCGTCGCCGCGGCGTTCATGCGATGAACACCGGACAGGTCGCCGCCGTCGACCTCGGCGCCACCAGCGGGCGCGTCATGCTGGCCAACGTCGGAGCCGGACGCCTCGACATGCACCCGGTCGCCCGATTCGCCAACACGCCGTTGCGGTTGTGGAACGGAACCCGCACCGCACTGCATTGGGATGCGCTCGGCCTGTTCGGACACGCCTGCGACGGGCTAACCGCCGCGGCACGGCAGGCCGACAACCTGACGGCGATCGGCGTCGATTCCTGGGCGGTCGATTATGGGCTCCTCCGCGATGGCCGGTTGCTGTCGTTGCCGCATCACTACCGCGACGAGCGGTCGGCCATTGGGGTCGACATCGTTCACCGGGAATTCGATCCGGCCGACCTGTACGAGCGCAATGGACTGCAGTTCCTGCCCTTCAACACGGTGTACCAACTAGCCGCCGAGAAGGCCGAGGGCCTGCTGGGGTTGGCCGATACCGCGCTGCTGATCCCCGACCTGATCAACTACTGGTTGACGGGGCGGGCGGCGACGGAGCGAACCAACGCGTCCACGACGGGTCTGGTGGGTCTGAACGGCACCTGGGACCGGCCATTGATGGGCCGGATCGGACTGCCCGAGAACCTGTTTCCCGAGATTGTCGAGCCAGGTAGCACGCTGGGACCGGTGTTACCCGAAATGCGCGCGCAGCTCGGAATCGACGACGGCGTGCGGGTTGTTTCCGTGGCGTCGCATGACACAGCGTCGGCGGTTGCGGCCATTCCGATGCACGCCGAGTCGGCGGCCTACATCTCCTGCGGCACTTGGGGATTGGTGGGCATTGAATCACCGTCAGCGATAGTCAACGACGCGAGCCACGCAGCCAACTTCACCAACGAAGGCGGCGCCGATGGCCGGGTCCGCTTCCTACACAACGTGATGGGCCTGTGGCTGCTCAGCGAGACGATCCGGCAATTCGAGCGCGACGGTCACGCCGCTGACCTCGCCGCGCTGCTGGACCAGGCCGCCGCCGCGCCGGCCCCCGTGGCGGTATTCGACACCGACGACCCACGGTTCCTGCCACCTGGCGACATGCCGGCCCGCATCAGCGCGTGGTATCGCGAACGGGGTTTGCCGCCGCCAGGCGGCAGGGCCGAGATGGTCCGCGCGATCGTGGAAAGCCTGGCCGCGGCGTTCGCTTCGAACGTGTCGGCGGCCGCCGAGCTGTCCGGCATCGACATCACCACGGTGCACATTGTCGGCGGCGGGTCACAGAATCGGCTGTTGTGTCAGCTCACCGCTGATCGTCTTGGTCTGCCGCTTCTGGCCGGACCGGTCGAGGCCACCGCATTGGGCAATGTGTTGCTCACCGCCCGGGCCCAGGGCTTGGTCACGGGGGATCTGGAGGCCCTGCGGGCGTTGGTCGCTGCCATGTTCCCGCCACAGCGATATAGCCCGCGCAGCCGGGTCGCCGCTGCGCAACCCGTCGTCACGGGATAACCGATTTGATGTGATAGAGGGGTGGGAGTGAGCATGCGCGAGGTGGCGGCCGCTGCGGCCGTTTCGGTGGGCACGGTGTCCAATGTGCTCAATTCGCCTGAGAAGGTTGCCCCGGCGACGGTGGCGCGGGTGCGGGCCGCCATCGACCAACTCGGGTTCGTGCGCAACGACGCCGCCCGTCAGCTCAAAGCCGGCCGGTCCCGCAGCGTCGGCCTGGTGGTGCTCGACGTCGGCAACCCGTTCTTCACCGACATCGCCAGGGCCGCGGAACGGCGTGCGGGCGAACACAATCTGACCGTTCTGCTCGGAACCTCCGATGACGATCCCCGTCGCGAGCGGGCATACATCGACGCCTTCGACGAGCAGCGGGTATTCGGGTTACTGGTCTCGCCCATCGGTGATGACCTGAGCCGGCTGGAGGTGTTGCACGCCCGCGGGACGCCGGTCGTCCTGGTTGATCGGGACGCCAGCGGAACCGCGTTCGACTCGGTGGCCGTTGACGACGTGGCGGGCGCCCGCCTGGCCGTCGGGCATCTGTGCGACACCGGCCGCAGGCGAGTTGCATTCGTGGGCGGTCCCGTTGAGCTGCGGCAGGTACGCGACCGGCTTCGCGGTGCCCACGATGCGATCGCCGCCGTGCCTGGCGCCCAACTCGAGGTGATCGACACCCCGGCGTTGACCGTGCTGGAGGGCCGGGCGGTGGGGGAGATGCTGCGTGACCGGCCGCCCCGGCGACGCCCCCACGCGGTGTTCTGCGCCAACGATTTGCTCGCGATCGGGGTCCTGCAGGCGCTCACGTTGATGGGTGGCCTCCGGGTGCCCGACGACATGGCGCTGGTCGGCTACGACGACATCGACTTCGCCCGCTCAGCGGTAGTGCCGCTCACCTCGATCCGCCAGCCCACGCAGCCGATCGGCGCCACCGCGATCGATCTGCTGCTCGCCGCCGCCGAAGACGGCACGGACCACACACCCAAACACGTTGTCTTCCAGCCGGAATTAATCACCCGCAGCTCGACAATCGTCTGAGCCGGTCAGGCTGCGACCTGCCGGGCTGCGCCCTGGGTATCGCGGCGAGGCCCACGTTGCCGTTGAGCCCCAACGATATCCGTGTTCGGACTCACTTCGCGAACTGCGTCCTCGCCGCAACCGCCGCGTCAGGAGGTCTGAGCGGGCAGCACTGGCGTGAATGAAGCAAAGGCCGGCGCCGTCTTGGCCAGCAGGGCGATCACGCGATCTCTTCGCCCAGGGCCGCCTCGAACGGGTCGATGTTGTGCGGGCAGGATGAGGCCATCGCCGCGCCGACGACGAAACCGGCGGTCTCGTAGTTGAAGTTGCCGCGCGTCGCGACCTCCGTGATGATCGACTCGATCGGGTAAATGGCCGGATTGGCCTGCGCGAACCGGTAGTCAAGGATGCTGCAGATCTCGCGTTGATGGTCGAGGGCGTAGTTCAACGCATAGGTCTCGTCGATCTCGGGGATGTCCGGTATGTCGGGCAGCGGCTCGGCGTTTCCGATGCCAGGGCAGGCCAGGCTCAGAAATATCACGGCTGCGGCCAGCTTGACGATCATTCTGGTCATAATTTCCGGCTCTTCGATTTTGACCGGGCAATCAGCACGAAGTCCGGGTTGCGGCCCGCTGTTTGCGGGTGCAGTGGAATCGTATCCGTCGGCCCGAGTTCTCTCGATTGCGGAACCCGCAGCCGCTGCGCTTGACCTGTTTGACGAGCCGGTTGTAGCCCTCGGTGCGGGCGTTGGTGATGCCGGTCTGGACGAACGCGTTGATTTCGGGCCACCAGGTGTCGATGGTGGCGGCCAGGGTGAGCAGCTCGGGGATCTGGGAGGCGATGCACCAGGACAGGAACCGGTGTAGCCGATGCCGAGTGAGGTGCGGATCGCCGCCGACGCGCACTGTGGAGAGCAGGGTGCGCAGTTCTTCCTTGGCGATCCACGCCGACAGGATCTGGCTGGTGTCGTCCTGGGACACGATGGCGTTCCACATCTTGGCGAAACTCTTGTCCGACAAGCGTTCCCGAGCGCAGAGCAGCCGGCGGCGGTTGGCCCACTCCGGGTCAATGCGGCGGCCGCGGCGATCCCGCAGGTCCCAGGTGACGCGGCGACGCACTCGGGTCAGCGCATCGTTGGCGAGCTTAACCAGATGGAAGTGGTCGACCACGATCGTCGCGTTCGGCAGCAGCCCGGGTGTGCGGATCGCCGAGGCGTAGGCGGCCGCGGGATCGATCGCGACGTACTCGATGCCCTCGCGGAACTGCGGGATGCGTTCGGATAGCCACCCGACGACCGCGGCGCCGGTGCGGCCTTCGCGTTGCCCGAGCAGGCCCTGATCGCCGGCCAGATCGACGAATCCGGTGTCCCAGGGGTCGACTCGCACCCACCGCCCGGTCGCCGCACACCGTTCCCACCTGGGCTTTCCGCGGCGGGTCTCGTCGATGCCGAGCACCGGGGTGGGTTGCGGCTCGCCCAGCACCGCTTCGGCGTGGGCGACGAAGGCGCGGTGTGCGGTCGGCCACGACACCCCGTGGCCAGCGGCGACCTCGGCCACCGAGCGGGCCTCGTCCCCGATCGCCGCGCCGATCTGGGTGCGCAACCGTCGGGTGGTCCGCGCCCGCGCTGGTACCTGCGCGATGGCCTCCGTGAACGAGGACCGCTCGCAGTAGTCCTCCCGACACCGCCAGCGTGTCTTGTTCCACCGCACCACAATCCGGTCCTCACCATAAGGGATGTCGCGCGGCGAGGTGGTCACCCGCCCCTTCACCGACGTGGAGAACACCCCACATGACGGGCACACCGCCGCCGTTTCCTGCGCCGTCGCCACATGAACCACACGAGTTCGGTCGGCGAGCCGCTCGACACGCTCGACCCGTACTCCTGGCAGCCCGAACAACAATGTCGTACCGTCAGACACAGCCCTTGGTTCCTTCCTTCCGCCTGAAATCCGCAACTTCAGACTTCGGAAGGCCAAGGGCCTCCTCATGCAACGACACGCCCTATGAGAGCGAAATCACAACTGCCCCTTTAAAATTGAAGAGCCTAATTTCCTCATCTCTCGTGCCATCCGCAGCCGGGATGCGTATGAATTCTCATTTGTGCGTTGCATACTCTCACTTCCCGCTGCATCGCAAGCGATATTGCCAGAGATACCCAGGTCAGAGCGTCGTCGCAGACCGCACGTCGTAGGAAGGGAAGGGTTCGGCGATATACCCCGCTGGGAATGAACGTGAAACAACGGGAAAACGCAGCTCAGTGGTCCGAAGATGTCGTTGGCATTGAAATCCGACACTCGGTGAGGTACAGCCTCAGTTTTGTTGGCCAGTATCATTTGTGGTTGCCACTATCTGGCCAATTGGCTAATCGATTGAGAATCACTCGAGGCCATGTCCGGCGCCTCGGCTTCAGGAACCGACGAGCGGCGGTCGAGATAACAGTGGCACTGTTGTGAGGGGAAGTCCACGTCACCTTGGGCGTTGATCACCTAAATCAGCGCGATGTCGCCAGGTGCGCCGTATCGTCGCCGATCGTCGATTCACTGCGGTGGCCGACCGCCCAGGGTGCGCGTGATCTGTTCGGCGTAGCCGACAAGCAGATCGATCCACTCCTCGCACCGCTGTTGCGGCATGCGCAGTGTCGGTCCGTTGATAGCCAGTGCACCTAGGATTTCTCCTGCGGAGTCGAATACCGGGGCGGACAGTCCGGAAGCCGAGTCATCCCGTTCTCCTGCAGTGATGGCATAGCCGTCCGATCTGGTGTGCGAGATGAGGCTGCGTAGCTCTTCGGCGCTGGTGACTGTTCCTTCGGCCAGCTGCTCGAGAGGTGCGTTCAAGACTTGCTCGGCGAGGTCCGGGGTCCACGCCAGCAGCACACGTGATGCGGAGCCGACGTGCAGCGGGATCACTTTGCCTACGTACATCTCTCGGCGCAGAGCATGCTGGGTCTCGGCGACCGCGATGCACACCCGGAAGTTCTGCTCGACGGTGAAGAGGCATGCCGTCTCGCCGGTCTTGTCTCGGATTTCTTTGAGTACTGGATTCACGATCGCCAGAACGTCGACGTCTTTGCGGGCTGTCGCCGCCCAGTAGGACATTCGGATTCCGATGCGAATGTGGTCGCCGACACGGTCCAGCATGCCTTGCGCGACCATATTGCTAACTAGCCGTTGCACGGTGGAAGTGGGCAGTCCGGTCGCCTGCTGAATGTCTCCGAGCGTCATCGCCGGGCGCGACAGCGTGAACGCGTTCAGGATCTCGGCGATCTTCGTCAAGACCAGTAGCGTTTGCTGCTTACCGGAGGATTCTGCCTCGCCCTTTCCCATGACAACGAATCTACCGCGTCGCCGTCCGCACTCGATCATGCAGTGAGCACGCCCTCGCGAAGATCACGACTCTCATTGCCAGGCCTCGGGATTGACGCAGTGTGGCGGCAGATGTCCGTGCCTGATCGCGACGGCGTTTTCGGCGCAGAGTTCGGCCATGCGGTTGCGGACCTGCACGGTCGCGCTGCCCAAATGTGGGAGCAGGACGACGTTCTGCAGGTCGGTCAAGCCGGGGGTCAGCTGCGGCTCATCTTCGTACACGTCTAGTCCGGCGGCGGCTACTTCGCCGTCACGGAGCGCTCGAACGAGCGCGGCTTCGTCGACCACTGGACCGCGTGCCGTGTTGATCAGCATCGCAGTGGGTTTCATCGCCGCTAGTGTGGCAGTGTCGATGAGGTGCCTGGTGCTGTCGGCCAGCGGGACGTGCACGGACAGAAAGTCACTGGTTTCAACCAGTTCGGTCCAGTTCACCTGGCGGGCCGGAAAGGGCAGTGCCGCAACCTCTTCGTCGGGCAGGCGACGGCCTGCGGGAGGATGCGAGCAGAAGATGATGTCCATGCCGAAACCTGCGGCTCGCTTGGCTGTGGCCCGCGCGATGCGTCCGAATCCGGCCAGACCCAGCGTCGCACCCGAGACATCCTGGCCGAGTAAAAGTTCCGGCTTCCATCCCGACCACCGCCCAGAACGGGTGAAGTGGTCGGCCTCGATAGCTCGGCGGGCGGCGGCGAGGATCAGCAGCATGGTCAGGTCGGCGGTGGCGTCGGTCAGGACACCCGGCGTGTTACCCACCACGACGTTGTTGCTGGTGGCGGCGACCACGTCGATGTTGTCGTACCCGACGGCATAGTTGGAGATTCCGGTGACCGTGGCTTCGGCAAGAAGTGCGGCATCGAAGCGATCGCTCAGTTGGGCCACCACGACGTCGAATTCGCCTGAGCTGCAGGCGGCCGCGAGTTCGGCGGGTGTGAAGGGCTCCGCGGGCACGTGCACGCGGCCGACGGTCCGCAGCATTGCCATGCCGATCTCGGGAATGGGGTAGGTCACCAGGAATGCCGGGCTATGCACCACGGCACCGTCCTGTCGTCTGGTCGTTGCTGCCGATCACCCAGGGGAACGCCGTCGCAGCCGAACGTGAGCCCTGCGCAGTCTTTGACCGGTTCGGCTCACCGATCTCGGCAAGCACCTTTTCGGAAAGCTGGACTACCGAGGCCAGTACCTGTGGTGAGAGCCAGGCGGGGCGCAGTGCGAACAACAGATCCTCGGTGGCGGTGTTGCCGCTGGCGCCCGGTGCGAACGGGCAGCCGCCGAGGCCGCCGAGCGATCCGTCGACCATGGTGGCTCCCGCATCGATGGCGGCGAGGGTGTTCGCCACACCGAGACCCCATGTGTCGTGACCGTGAAACACGATGCGCCGCTGAGGTTGTGATGACTGCAGTCCGCGTATCAGGTCGGCGACCTGGGTCGGGATGGCCTGACCGATGGTGTCACAGACCACGACATCCTCGGCGCCTTCGGTTCGTGGGTCCGCCGCGATCGCCAGGACCCGATCAGGGTCGGTGAGTCCTTCGAAAGGACAGGTGAAGGCGGTAGCGAAGCACAGTTGGATCGACCCGCTGACCTCCTGCGCGATTCGAATGGCATCGGGCATCGCTGCCACGCTGGTCTCGGTGTCGCGCCCGATGTTGGCCTTGTTGTGGGAATCGGATGCCGAAAGGCAGTACTGGAAGCGACGCGCCCCGGCTGCCGCGGCTTTCTCTACGTGTCGCGGCGTCGCCACCCATACCCAGCACTTGTCCAGTTCTTCCGGTGTCAGTGCCGCGACGACGTCCAACGTGTCGGCCAGAGGTGGGACGAGGTCGGGTCTGGCCATCGAGCCGATCTCCAGGGTCGGCACGCCGAGCGATAGCAGTTCGCGGATAACGGCCACCTTGAGTTCGGTGGGCATCATCTTGGCGGTCAGCTGAAGACCGTCTCGCAAGGTGACGTCGCGTAACTCGGCTTGCGGTGTGTAGGAACGTGGTTCGGTGGCGTTCATGCGAGTGCTCCGATCTGGTCGTCGGTGAGTTCGAGTAGGTTCGACAGCACCTCGTGGGTGTGTTGCCCGAGGTCGGGTCCGACGCTGCGGATGGGAAGTGACCTGCCTCCGATGACCGGAACGATGCCGGTGAAGCCGACTGATTTGGGTTCGGCCTCGCCGGTGTTGACGTCGAAGTGCTGGATCATGTTTCGCGCCTCGTATTGTGCGTCGTCGCAGATGTCGGCTGCGGTGTAGATGGGTCCGGAGGGGACGCCCGCCTCGTCGAGGAGTTTCAGTGCCTCGTCGCGGTCGAGTCGTTGGGACCATTGCGCGATCGCGGCGTCGAGTTCGTCGCGGCGCCGCCAGCGTCCGGCGTTGGTCTGCAGGTCCGGATCCGTTGCAAGGTCGGGTCGTCCGATGGTGGTCATGTAGCGCTGGTAGATGGCGTCGCCATTGCCGGCCACGATGATGCTGTTGCCGTCGGCGCAGGGATAGGCGTTGCTGGGGGCGATGCCCTCCATCCGGCCGCCGACGCGCTCGCGGGTCACTCCGTAGGCGAGGTAGTCCGGTACCAGCGATTCCATTACCGCCAAGATCGACTCGTTGAGCGCGACATCGATAATCCGTTCCTCGAGCGGCACGGTCGTCCGCTCCCGCTGGAACAGCGCCATGACCGTGCCGAACGCAGCGTAGATGCCGGCGATCGAGTCGCCGATCGAAACCCCTGTGCGCACCGGCGCCCGGTCGGGATCACCGACCAGTTCCCGGAGGCCGCCGTATGCCTCGGCGACGGCGGCGAAACCTGGGCGTTCGGACATCGGACCGGTCTGTCCGAACGCCGAGATGCGGGTGATCACGAGGTTCGGGTTGGCTTCGTCGAGTACCGCAGGGCCTAGTCCCCACTTTTCGAGGGTGCCCGGCCGGAAGTTCTCCAAGAGCACGTCGCAGTGCCGCAGGAGATCAAGCACGATGTCGTGGCCCTGCTCCGTCTTGAGGTCGAGCACGATGGACTTCTTGTTGCGGTTGATCGTGCGGTACAGCATCGAGGTGTCACCGGAATACAGCCGCCAGTTGCGAAGTTCGTCGCCGGTGACCGGCCGCTCGACTTTGATGACCTCGGCGCCGAAGTCGGCGAGCATGCGGCCTGCGGTCGGGGCAGCGATGTAGTTGCCGAGTTCGAGTACGCGTACACCGGCGAGTGGGCGAATGTCGTTGTGAGTCATAATGATTCCTCTTAACTTATGGCGGATGTCAGAACAGCAGGCTGGCTGGCAGGATGAGCAGGATCGCGACGACGGAGGCGACCGACACCCCGACCGTGACCGTCTTCAGCGCCCCACGCGTGGACTGTCCAAGCAGCGACTGAAGTAACCAGAAGGTGTTACTGGTGACGTGCACCGCGAACAGTGAGCCCGCGCCGGCGGCGAGCGCGACGAGCACCGGGTCCAGTCCGATCAAAGGGACGACCGGTGCCAGGATGCCGGCTGAGGTGATGGCGGAGATGGTGACCGATCCGACCGCGACGTGCAGGACGGCCGCGATCACCCAGACAACCAACAGGGGTGCCGCTGTGTTGGCGGTGAAGTACTGGCCGAGGATGTCGCCCAGCCCTGCGGCCTTGATGGTGGCGGCAAGCGAGCCACCCACGCCGGTCAGGATGAGGATCTGCCCGCTCTCCTTGAATCCTGTTGCAAAGGCTTTGTGGATCGGTTCTGCGCCCAAGGCGTATCGACCGACGAAGCTGGTGCCGATGAGGCCGATCAACAACGCGATCACCGGCGACGACAAGAACTTGATCACGGGGTTGTGAATGTCGGCGGCATCCAGGATCGCTCCGGTGGCGATGAGTATCAGCGCCGCCAGCATCGGGGCGAACAGGACAAGTAGCGAAGTGTCTGCGCGGGTTGTCGTCGGTGTCTGCACCGCTACGCCGCCGCTGCCAGTCACCGAGGCCATGGTGCCGTGCTCCGATGTGGTGGTGTCGTCGGTCGGTGGTTCGTCGAAGTCGGGTTCTTCACCGAGGAAGGGTTGCTCGTCGCGGTCGGCGTCCCACCACCCGTGGTTGAACAGGAACGACATGATTCCCACCGAGATCGCCACGGTTGGAATCACAAGGCAGATGCCGAACAGCAGCATCTTGCCCAGCGGAACACCCAGTAGGCCGGCCAAGGCCAACGAAGCCACACCCGGCACGGTCATCACGATGCCGCACTCCAGGGAGATCGCCATGGCCGTCGCGATCCTCGCGGTGCCGTTCCTGCCGATCCGCTTGGCAAGATTGCGGCCAAGCGGAGCGCTGATGACAAGCAGCACGTCGAGGAAAATCGACTGCAACGCGGTCGCGATCGTCAGCGACAACGCGTAGGGCATCCGTTTCGGGCCGAATATCCGCAGCAGCATTTCGACCAGTCGCTGAATCGCGCCGGTCTGTTGCAGGATCGCTCCCATCAGCACGCCGAAGGCGATGAGCAATCCGACCTCGGCCATGATCTCACCGAAGCCCCCGGTGATCGCGTCGATAGTGCCCTCAACGCCGAGGCCGACAGCCAAGCCGAGATAGGCGGATCCGACGACCAGCGAAACGACTGGGTTGAGTTTGAACCTGACGATCATCACCACCACGGCGAGGATCGCCACCGCGGTATTGACGACGACTGCGGTCTCCGACATGCCTGAACTCCCTTGAATGATTGCTTCCTACCCGTGGGTCACTTCACACGTTCTAGAGAGTGTGACCTACAGCTCTCCCATATTATGAGCACAGACCCACGATATAAGCAAGAGCGGGCTTGGAGCTAAGGCAAGGACGGTCGCATTACCCGCATTCGCGTCGCCTCCGATCCCCGGCCAACACGACCGTACCGCTGCGCATCACGACAGTGAACGTGCAGACCGAGGAGGCCGACAGTTGCCCGCCAGGTGGCGATGCCGAAACCGCGAATTGCATTCGCGCAAAACAAATTTGGTGGTTCGCCAAGAAGTCCTGCATGCTTCTGGCCGACCGCAACTTCACGAGCTACTCGACGGCACCGGATGCACACCTCTTGACATAGTCGTTTGGCTCCGTACGATCTAATATCGTTCGGACCGAAACGACACCGGGAAGGCGGGGCCTATGACGACCGCGGGCGACGAGGGTGAGGTCGGGGGACTCGGCGTGCTGCGCAATCGCATCGTCGAAGATTTCAAGCCGGACCCCGCCAACACGCGCTGACCACGATGCCCGCACCCCGAATGCTGATGATCCTCAGCGAGAACTGGACCCTGACCGACGGCCGCGACCTCACCGAGCTCGTGCAATGGGCACGAATCGCCGAGGACGCCGGTTTCGACTCGGTGATGATCTCCGAGCACATCGTGCTCGGGCCCGACGCCAGCGACAAGGGCGTGATGGCGAACCCGCGCGCATATGCGTTACCGGGCAACCAGGATCCGTTGACGCCGTGGCCCAACTCGCTGATGCTGCTGTCCGCGATGGCGTCGGTGACCAACCGCATCCGCCTGGTGGCCTCGGCAGTGCTGGCGCCGCTGCGCCACCCGCTGTTGCTGGCCCGTGAACTCGGCACGCTCGACCTGATCTCCGGCGGCCGGCTGGTCGTGCAGCCCAGCGTCAGCTGGAGTCGCGACGAGTACGTCGCCATGGGCGTGCCATTCACCGAGCGCGGACGCATCCTCGACGAGCAGCTGGCCGTCATGGACTTGGTGTTCCGGGAGTCGCCGGCCAGCCACCACGGCCGCTACTTCGAATTCGACGACATCTATCTAGAACCCAAGGCGCACCGGCCCGGCGGTCCGCGGATGTGGTTTGGCGGGCAGACCGCCCATGGTGCGGTGGTGCAGCGACTCGTGCGCTACGGGCACGGCTTTCATCCGTTAGGTGTGCCGACGGCCGACGACATGCGGGTCATTGATGAGGCGATGACGGCCGCCGGCCGCAACGTGTCCGACCTGGAATTGATCGGCGGGGTGCGGGTGGAGTTCCCCGACGACCACTCCTGCGCCGACATCGGAAAGGCCATGGACACCATTCCGGCGCAGCTGCAGAAGGGATTCACCACAATCTGCGTGAAGCCGTCGATGTTCATCGACGACGTCGGCGACCTCCCGGCGTTCTGCGCCGACGTGATGCGCCGGGCTGACGCGATGGCGGTGCGCTGATGGCGCGGCTGCTGCAGATCGCCCACGACCATCTCTCACCGGCGGGCTCGGTCGCCGACCAGTTCGTCCAGCGGGGATACGACATCACCGAGCTACTGGTGGTGCCCGAAGAGCGGTTCGCCGACCCCGGTGTCGATGTCGTCTTCCCCGATCCGACGTGCTACGACGCGGTGATGCTGCTCGGCGCGCCTTGGTCGGCGTACGCCGCGGACGTAGCCTGCTGGGTCGAGCCGGAGATCGAGACGCTGCGCAGCGCCGATCGGGCCGGCGTGCCGGTGCTCGGAATCTGCTTCGGAGGCCAGCTGCTGGCCACCGCCCACGGCGGCGGGGTGGACGCTGCGCCGGTCCCGGAGATCGGCTGGCACCTCGTGCACTCGAACGAACCGGTTCTGGACGGTGCGTGGTTCCAGTGGCATTACGACCGCTGGGTGATGCCGCCGGGCGCGGCCGAGCTGGCTCGCACCGCCGCCGCGTCGCAAGCGTTCATGCTGCGCCGCAATCTGGCGCTGCAGTTTCACCCCGAGGTGGACGCGGCCGGCATCAAGAGCTGGATGGGCTACGGCGGCCACCAAATGGCGATCGACGCCGGTCTGGACCCCGACGTCATCCTCATCCAGTCCGCAGCGTTGGAGGCCGATGCCGCGACTCGGGCCCGGCGGCTGGTGGACACCTTCCTCGACCGCATCGCGGTCGCCCCGCACCGGGAGACCACGTGACCGACCGCGTCGTGCTGGTAACAGGAGGCGGCACCGGCATCGGTGCGGCCGTCGCCCGGCAGCTCGCCGAGGCGGGCGACCGGGTGGTGATCTGCGGGCGCCGCCCGGAGCCGCTGCAGCGGGTGGCCGAACCCACGGGCGCGCTGGCGGTCGTCGCCGACGTGAGCGAGGCGTCGGGCGTGACGACGGTCGTGGATCAGGCGATCGCGGCGTTCGGCCGGCTCGACGGACTGGTGCTCAACCACGGCATCATTCGGACCGGCCAGGTCGACGATCTGTCGCAGCAGGACTGGGAAGACACCCTGCGGGTCAACCTCACCGGGCCATTCCTGCTCATGAAGGCCGCGCTCCCGCATCTGTTGCGGGCACGCGGCGCGGTGGTTTCGGTGGCCTCTGTCGCCGCGCTTCGGGCCAGCGAGGCGATGGCGGCATACTCCGCCAGCAAGGCGGGGCTGGTTCTGCTGACGCAGTCGCTGGCGGTTGACTACGGCCCGGACGGACTGCGGGCCAACGTAGTGTGCCCCGGGTGGACCGCGACCGAGATGGCCGACATGGAGATGGCTGAACTCGGCGACACCCGGGGGATCTCCACCGAGGACGCCTACCGGCTCGCGACGGCCACGGTGCCACAGCGCCGCGCGGCCTCTGCCGACGAGGTGGCCGGCGCGGTGTGCTGGCTGCTGTCCGAAGCCGCGTCCTACGTGAACGGCGCGGTGCTTCCCGTGGATGGCGGCTTGTGCGTCGTCGACCCCGGAACCCTGGCACTCGACAGCCGCATCTCAATACGCCTCTGATTCGAAAGGATCTGCCGTGAGCGAGATCACTGTCCATACCCAGCTGCGCAGGAACGCGCTCGGGGTCGCCGGCATCGTGTTCCTGGTCCTCGCCGCCGTCGCGCCGCTCACCGGCATCGTCGTGGTCGCGTCGCTTGTGATCGCACTCGGCAACGGCGGTGGTGCCCCCGCGTCGTTCTTCATCGTCGCGGCCGTGCTACTACTCTTCGCGGTCGGGTACGCGCAGATGTCGAAGCAGCTGGTGAGCGCCGGCGGCTTCTACGCATTCGTGGTGAAGGGTCTCGGCCGCACCGGCGGACTCGTCGCTGGCTTCATCGCGACACTCGGCTACAACTTCTTCGTGGTGGGCACCATTGGCACGAGCGGTTTCTTCATGCAGATCGTGATCGCCGACCTCACCGGGTTCAACCTGCACTGGTACGTGTGGGGACTCGCGTCGATCATCGTGTCGTTCGTGATGGCGCGCCAGGGCGTCGATTTCAGCTCAAAGGTGCTCGGCGTCTCCCTGGTCCTCGAGACGCTGATCCTGGTGGTGTTCGACATCTCCGTGCTGGTGCAGACCGGCTTCGACGTGTCGGCGTTCAGCCCGGATGCGGTGTTCTCGGGCTCGCTGCCGATCGGGTTGCTGCTCGCGGCGACCGGGTTCCTCGGCTTTGAGGCGACCGCGCTGTTCAGCGAAGAGGCGAAGGATCCGCTGCGCACCGTCCCGCGGGCCACCTACATCGCAATCACCAGCATCGGCGTGATCCTCGGCGTGACCACCTGGGCGGTCGTCAGCGCGACCGGCGTCGCGCAGGCCCAGCAGACCGCGCTCGACCACCTGCCCACAGGCGACCTCATATTCAGTCTCGCGCAGCAGTACCTCGGGTCGGCCATGACCGACATCATGATGGTCTTGCTGCTCATCAGCCTCTTCGCGGCGATGCTCGCGTTCCACAACTCGGCCACCCGCTACCTGTACGCGCTCGGTCGGGCGAAGGTGCTGCCCACCGCGCTCGCGCATACCCGGGCGAAGGGCGCCCCGCAGGTCGCGGGTATCGCGCAGGCGACCTTCGCGGCGGTCGTCGCCGGTCTGTTCGCACTGGCCGGCCTCGATCCGATCACCTCGTTGGTGCCGAGCATGCTCGGTTTCGGCACGCTGAGCGTGATCGTGCTGCAGGCGCTGGCGGCGCTGTCGATCATCGTGTACTTCCGTCGCGCGGGGGACCCGCGCTGGTGGAGCACCTTCGTCGCGCCGGGCATCGGGTTCCTCGGCCTACTCGCCATCACGGTGCTCGCGATCGTCAACTTTGACATCGTCGCGGGGTCCGATGCGCTCGTCATCCGGCTGATGCCGCTGCTCCTCATCGTCGCGCTCATTGGTGGCATCGGGTACGGGGCATACCTCATGAAGGCCAAGCCGGCGGTGTACGACGCGCTGGCGACCGACCTGGAGAAGTTCAACGTGCACGCCGGCAACGACGTAACGGTCGATTAGCGATGCTGCCCGACTGAAGGTCCGCGGGCTCCCAACGGCCCGACGGCGCAGACGCAAACTCTTGCGAACTGCGACACTGATGGCGCGAGGTCGGTGGTGTGCAGGAAGCGGAATCCCCGCTGATGGCGTCAACCGCGAAAGTTGCCACCGGCTGCAGTGGTGCGCCGGATCAAGGGCGATGGCACGTACCCGGCAAGAGCCCGGTTTGCCAGATTAACGGAGACCGTTGCGGTACTAGATGTTCGATTCCTCGGGCGGGAGGCCGGGTGCTGGCGGTGGTGCGCACCGCTGGGTGTCGGAGGCGTCGCACTGCGCAAGACCAAGGGTGTAGGACGTCATGGACAGCGAACCGTAGGCGTAGCCGTCGGCGAGTATGTCGATTTCATCAGCAGCACCGTCGGCCAGCCCGGCGAGGTAGAGCAAGGGGATGAAGTGGTCCGGTGTTGGCACGGCAGCGCGAAAATCCCGGTGACCGTCGAGCCGCAGAGCGTCTGATGGGTTGGATGACATGAGAGCCTTGGCGTCATCGTCGAACCGTGCGGCCCAATCGAACCCGACACCGCCAAGGTCCCAGCTCATCGCACCGAGATTGTGCACGACGTTGCCGCTGCCAACCACGAGCACACCCTGTTGACGGAGCGGCGCAAGCTTGGCACCCAGCTGAAAGTGGTACTCGAGTGGTTTGTCGGCGTTTATCGATAGCTGCACCACCGGGATGGACGCATCAGGGAAAGCGTGCACCAGTACCGACCAGGTGCCGTGGTCGATGCCCCAACTGTCAATATCGGCACCCACCCACGTGGGTGCGACGATGTCGCTGATCTCCTCAGCGAGCTCTGGTAGCCCTGGGGCCGGATACTGCACGTCGAATAACTCGCTGGGAAAGCCGTAGAAGTCGTGGATGGTGCGAGGCCGGTGCATGGCGGTGACCGCGGTCGCATTGATATACCAGTGGGCGCTCACCACCAGGATGGCGCGTGGACGTGGCACTGCCCGCCCGAACTCGCGCCACGCGGAGGTGTAGCGGTTGGTCTCAAGCGCATTCATCGGACTGCCGTGGCCGATGAACGCGGCCGGCATCAGCGATGGCGGGACATGGTTGGTCGTCATTTCGCGTCCGACCGCACCCAGTGCACTCGGAGTCGGTCGCGCTCGCCGAAGCGCTCCAGGTGCCGGCCGACGACGTCCTCATAGGTGTCGATGTCGGTGTCGGCGGCTTCGACGGTGATCACCAGTGCATCGGTTGTGCTGTTCAGTCTTACGTGTGCGGCTTTGTCGCCCATGTCGAGGGTGCCCGAGCCGGTTGCTTCGTCCCATACGCCGACGGATTTGCGGCCAAGGTGGGATACCAGCTGTTTACCGTAGCGCGCGCCGCGCTCCGTGGCCACGCTGGCTGTGCTGACGATGGTGTCCGACATTGGTGAGTCTCCTGTTTTCTCAAGCGGTTAGCGGTTCGTCCACTTGTGCGTTGTCGCAGGGGCTCAGCGCTGGGAGTGCGCGTAGTTCAGGAATCCACTGACCAGCCTACGTACCCGTTCCGCTGCGGCGTCCTGCTCGGTCTTGGTCTGGTGGCGCAGCTGCGCGACGTCAAGCGGCACACCATCCAGCCTTGGTTCGGGATGCAGTTGTAGCCATACCGCTAAAAGGTCACTGTCCAACTCCGGATGGAACTGCACAGCGAGAGAACGGCGCAGGGCGAAAGCTTGAGGCGCGTTGGCGTTTCGCGCGATGTCGGCGGCTCCCGGTGGGTTCGTCCATTTGTCGTAATGCCACTGAAACCACGGACCTTCGGGCACCAATCCCCGATCATCGCTTTCGATGGTGTACCAACCGATTTCAGGCCGATCCGAGTGACTGACTCTGCCGCCGTGTGCCTGCGCCAAGAGCTGCCCGCCGAAGCACACGCCGAGCACCGGCACCCCGGCGCGATCGGCCTCGCGCAGCATGGTCATTTCGGCGCCGACCCAGGTCCGCATGAGTGCGGGGTCGTAGGCGGGCACGGTGGCGCCCAGGGGGATGATGACGTCGAAGCCGCGCGGGTCGGGGAACTCGATGTGCATCTCGGTCTTCTCGACGAGCAGGAGCTCGCTGTCGTACCCGGCTTCAGCAAACGCGTCGCCGAGCATCGCCGGTGGTGCGAGGCGCTGATGCTGGATGAACAGCGCGGTCTTGGACACGGGCGTCCTTTCTGAGTCGTGTCTTAGTTATAGGCGTCTACTCGCGGTGACGGCCCATGGGGCGTAGAGCTCGTGCCATAGGTAACGTAGGTCCTGATCCAGTGCTCGAGGTTGTCGCGAAGAGTGACGCTGACGCGTCGGATGAGTCAGAGGTGGTAGGCGTACTCCCGCACTTCCCAATCCGTGACGAAGTGGGCGAAGCGCTCGAGCTCGTTGCGTTTGTAGGCGACGAAGGCGGACACGAATTTCGGGCCCAGAATCTCGGCGAGGTCGGAGTCCTTCTCCAGCGCGTCGATGGCCTCACCGAGGCTGCTGGGCAGCATGTCCGCCTTGGTGGTGTCGTAGCCGTAGCCGACCAGCTTGGCCGGCGGCTTGAGCCCGTCGCGGATACCCAGGTATGCCGCGCCCAGCAGGCTGGCGATGGCCAGGTACGGGTTCGCCGAGGCGTCGCCGAGCCGGAGTTCCAGCCGTGACGCGCGTCCGCGCTCCGGCGGGATGCGGACCATCGCCGACCGGTTGTCCAGGCCCCAGTCGATGAGCCACGGCGCCAGCGTGTCCGGCCCGAAACGCTTGTAGGAGTTGATCGTCGGGTTGTGCACGGCGGCCAGTGCGGGGGCGTGGGCCAGCACGCCGGCGATTGCCGAGCGCCCGATTTCGGAGAGTCCGTCCTCGCCGTCCGGGTCGTCGAAGAGCGGCTTGCCGTCGTCGTCCCAGGTGGAGAAGTGGAGGTGGAAGCCCGAGCCGCCTTCGTCGTTGAACGGCTTGGCCATGAAGGTGGCCCGCTTACCCTGACGGCGGGCAAGCTCCTTGATGGCCGACTTGAACTGGAACGCGCGGTCCGCGGCGCTCATTGCCTCGGAGTGCCACAGGTTGATCTCGAACTGACCGCCGGAGAACTCGTGGTTGGCGGCCACCACGTCCAGGCCGTACTTCCCGAGCATTCGCAGCGCTTCGAGCAGGGTGTTTTCCGGGTCGCCGCGCAGGCCGGCGACGTAGACGTTGCCGGTGGCATCGCCGTACCGGCGCCAGCCGCCGGGCGCGGCCTCGTCCTGGTCGAGCAGGTAGAACTCGAGCTCGGGGCCGACGAAGGGGCGCATGCCGAGCTCGGCGAATTTGTCGACGACCCGGCGCAGCACCGCGCGGGGGCTCTCCTCGGATCGGCTACCGTCGGGGTTGAAGAGGTCGGCGATGACGCTGGCCACGCCCGGCTCCCACGGCACCGGCCGGATGGTCTCGAGATCGGGGAAGGCGACGATGTCCGGAAGTCCTTCGCTAAGACCACCTTCCATGTCCACGACGTCGCCCATCGGGGTGGTGCCGTAGACGGACCGGCAGAACGCCACACCGTCGCCGGCGGTGCGCGGGAAGTGCCGCACCAGCAGGTCCCGTCCCCGCTCGCTGCCGATGAGATCGGCGTAGGTGAGGCGGATGACGTCGATGCCTTCCGCGGTGAGCTGGCCTGCTGCTGCCTCGAGTCCTGACTCGTCGAAGTGCCCCACGGTCATATCCTCCTGGATCGTTTGGTCGCGAACAATAAAGAGCACATCTCGGATTGCCTGCCCTCGGTCACGCCGAGTCGCCGCCGCGTCCGACCATGGCGTAGACCTCGGGCCGGGTTCGCTTCAGCAAGAGCCCGTAAATCAGCCCGATGACGGCCGCGGCGACGATCAGCCCGGGCAGGATCCAGCGCAGCGGGTCGTCCGGAGTCGAGCCAAGGAGAGCGTCGAAGTTGGTCAACGCCAGCACGAACACCACGAAGAGCGCGAGCGAGGAGGCCACGGCAGCGGCCTCGTGGGAGAGCGTCGCCTCGGTGACATCGCTGTGTCGGCGCAGGTAGACGAACACCGCGACCGAGGTCAGCGCCATCAGGAAGATGACGCCGAGGGCGCCGACGTTGGTCAGCCAGGCGAACAGGCTGAGCACGGGGTCCTTGCCGAGGATCGCGAATACCCCGATCAGGACCACGGCGATAGCGGTCTGTGCGAGCGAGCCGGCCATCGGGGCGCCCTTGGCGTTCACCTTGGCCAGCCCGGAGGGCAGCACCCCCTCGCGGCCGAGGGAGAAGAAGTACCGGGCGACCGAGTTGTGGAAGGAGAGCAGAGCCGCGAACAGGCTGGTCACAAACAGCACGGTGGCGACGTCGGCGAACCACTTGCCGACGTTCTGCTCGGCGTAGACGAACAACAGCCCCGCGGTGAGCTCCTGGGACCTGCCGATGATCTGAGTCTTGCCGACCGCCATCGTCGTCGCCCATGCCGAGGCGGCGTAGAAGATGCCGATAGTGATGACCGCGGTGTAGGTGGCGCGGGCAACGGTCCTCTGCGGGTCCTTGCACTCCTCGCCATAGATCGCGGCAGATTCGAAGCCGACGAACGACGCGGTGACGAAGCACAGCGCTGCGCCCAATGCGCCCGGGCTGAGCGCGGCCGGCAGGAACGGCTCGATGGTCAGACCCTCCGCGGGCTTGGCGATCCCGGCGATGTCGAACACGAGGACGACCAGGGACTCCAGAATGAGGAACAAGGCGAGGACGCGGGCGTTGAGGTCGACCTGCAGCTGACCCAGCACGGCGATGATGGCGACGGTGACCAGCGCGCTGATCCACCACGCCACGTGCACGCCGAGGAACTGCTCCAACGCTGCCGACGCGGCAAACCCGTAGAGGCCGAAGATGCCGACCTGCATCGCGTTGTAGGCGATCAGGGCGACGAGCGCGGTCGATACGCCCCAGGCCTGGCCGAGGCCTTTGCTGACGTAGGTGTAGAACGCACCCGAGTTAGCCACATGCCGGCTCATCGCGGCGTAGCCGACCGCGAAGACGAGCAGGATGACCGCGATGATGACGTACACGAGCGGGATCCCGAGCAGCTCAGTGACCGCGAAGCTGGTGGGCACTCCGCCGGCTACCACGGTCAGCGGTGCGGATGCGGCGACCACGAAGAACACGATGTCCGAGACGCCAAGTGAGCGGCGCCCGAGGTGTGCCGCTTTCGCCTCCTCGGTGGCGCCCTGAGCTCCGTCGCTGGTGACAGACATGGGAACCTCCGACTTAGGTTTCACCCTCGGCTGGCACCGAGTACAGTGGAATCGTACGGATCCAAACGATCGTGTCAAGGGGTTTGGAGGAGTCAATCATTGTGGGCCGTGCCTTATCTCCGAGTCGAACGCGACTTTTGGACCCAAACGACCTCCGATTAGGATGCGTTCCATGCCGGACCCACGCACGCTCGCCGAGACCGAGTCGGCGATGAACCGTCACATCGAAGGCCTGGAGATCGACTTCGCTGCCGCGCAGACGGTCTCGAGCCTCTATCGCGCCGCCAACGCCGTCCGGGCGCACATCACCAACGCGGTGCTGCGTCAGTACGACCTGACCTGGAGCGGCTTCGTCGTGATGTGGGTGGTGTGGATCTGGGACGGGATGGAGACCCGGCACGTCGCGGAGAGCGCGGCCATCTCCAAGGCGACGCTGACGGGCGTGGTGAAGACGCTGGAGAGCCGCGGGTGGATCATCCGCGAGAGTTTGGTCGAAGACCGTCGCCTGGTGCAGCTGCGGTTGACGAAGTCCGGCATCGACCTGATGACCGAGCTCTACCCCAAGTTCAATGCGGCGGAATCCGCCGTGGTGCGGCAGCTGTCGGCCAGGTCTAAGGCGAGCCTGGCCAGGGACCTGCGCAGCATCGTCCGCACCGTGGAGGGTGACGGCGGCCCGGCGCATGGAATGGGCGCCTGAGGCGAGCTCAGCGCGCCGCGTCAATGAATGCTCGAAAGATGCTGGCCTGCACCGGATCGGTATCCGCGGAGTCCTCGGGGTGCCATTGGACGCCGAGATACCACCCCTCGTGGCCGTCGATGGTAACGGCCTCGATCGTCCCGTCCACGGCGTGCGCGGCGGGCCGCAGCCCCTGACCGAGCACACCCAGGCACTGATGGTGATAGCAGGAGATCGTCAACCGGTCGCCGTCGACGACCTTGCGCAGCGGCGACTCGGCGTCCAGTTCGATGTCGTGCACGAGGTGGCGGTGGTCACGGCCGGTGGCCTCGGTCATGTCCTGCACCAGATCACCGCCGCGCGCGACGTTCACCGCTTGGTTGCCGCGGCAGATGGCGAGCAGCGGGATGCCGTCGCGCAGCGCCCAGCAGGCCAGCGCCAGGTCGAACGCGTCCTGTTCCTCGTCGACGCCGTACAAAGACTCGTGCGCCGGCTGGCCGGACCAGCGCGCCGAGATGTCTCCGCCGCCGGGCAGCAGGATCGCGTCGGCCATCGAGAACCGTTCCGCCACGGCGTCGACCAGGGCGTCGTCGAGGACCGCGCCCGGGGCGTCGGGATGCACGGTCAGGGGCTCACCGCCTGCCGCCCAGACGCTTTCGACGAGCTTGGCGGCGTTCACCTCGGCCCGGTGCCGCAAGACAGTCGCGCCCTCCGAGAAGCGGGCGGGTATGACGACCATCGGCCGACACTCGCGGGGGCGACTGCGCTCACCCATAATCGCGCACCTTTCAGTAGGACCGGTGGTCAGTGAGTGTTGGACAGGTCCGGTTTGCGGATGCCGCGGAACTCCCAGTCGCCGCCCTTGGCCGTGGAGAGCACCTCCTCGCTCTCGGTGGGCTGTGCGCCCACGTCTGAGCGGATGGGGGTAGGCCCTTCGACGATGTGATTGCGCAGCGTGCCGAGGCCCTCCACCTCCACGTCGACCACGTCACCCGGGTAGACCGTGCGGGAGATGGCCGGGGTGCCGGACAGCAGCACGTCGCCGGGCTGCAGGGTGATCGTCCGCGCGATGTCGGCGACGAGGTAGTGCATGTCCCATTTCATCTCGTCGGTGTTGCCGTCCTGCTTGACCTCGCCGTTGACCACTGTGCGGATCTGCTTGTGCCGAAAGTCCCACCCCTCGACCAGCCCTGGCCCGATGGGGCACAGCGTGTCGGCGCCCTTGACCCGCAGCATCGAGCCGGAGTCGGTGTCGCGGAAGTCGTGCAGCCCGTAGTCGTTGCCGATGGAGTATCCGCGGATGTAGTCACCCGCCTCGTCCGGGGAGATGTTGCGCGCGGTTCGCCCGATGACGATGGCGATCTCGCCCTCGTAGTTCAGCCACTTGCAACCCTTCGGCCGCACGACCGCGGAACCGTGGGCGTTGAGCGCCGACACCGGCTTGTGGAAGTACGTTGGCGCCGGGGGCAGTCGGGTCATCATCTCCTCCACCCGCGACGAGTAGTTCAGGTGAACGCAGACGATCTTGGACGGGACGACCGGCGGCAGGTGGACCGCCTCGTCGACGCCCACCTCCCGACCGTCGTGGGCAACCAACGTGTCGCCCTGCCGGACAACGTCGGCGACGTTGCCGTCCAACAGGATCCGGCGCGTCTCGCGGAGGGTCATGGCTGTTCCTTCGGTCGGTGGAGCGGGGACTTGGCTGCTCAGCCGGCCGCGGTGAGCTCGGGGCCGGCGTTCTGGCGGATGAATTCGGAGTCCTCGGGTGTCCTCCTCGGTCGAGGGAAGCCGCCGTCGGGCCGGTCGAACCAGAGGTGCACCTGACCGGTGCCGATCGAGTTCTCGTACTCGCCGTACTGGCGGGACGTCGCGCGGCAGTCGCCCTCACCGAGCGCGCCGATCATCATCAGGTAGTGCCCGAACCTTGCTTCGGGCTTGAACCGGTAGAAGTCCGGCATGGTTTCGAGCACGCGGGCATGGTCGCCCTCGCTGAACCACTTCAGCCGCTCGAAGTCGGCCGCCGCTGCGTCGGCGGTGAAGATGTGTTCGACACCCGCGGCCTCGTGATCGCGCAGCTTGCGCAGCGGCCAGAATGTGTGCGAGAGCGCGCCGGAGGCGATGAGCACCACCTTGCGGTCGGACTCGGCGATCGCGTCGCCTAGAGCCCGGCCCAGGCGCAGGTTGTCCTCGGTGTCCGCGGTCTGGCAGACGCCGATCGAAATCCACCGCTTGTCCGCCAGGCCCTGGCCGAGGAACTCCCACACGTTGGTGGTGGCGTAGAAGATCGGCAGGTGGTCGTCGTCGATCGCGGTGATCCAGGTGCCGTGCTGGTCTGCCTTCGCGGCGATGAGGTGTGCCAGCTCCGGGTCGCCCGGGAAGTCGTAGGGCCGCTGGGCCATTCCTCGGGGAAGCTCCTCGGAGGTGAACAGCCCCTGTCGTCGCTCGTGCGCGGTCACCACGAATTCCACCGTCGTCGCCCAGTGGGAGTCCAAGACCACCACCGTGTCGTAGTCGAGGGTTTCGAAGACCTCCTTGCGCAACTGCTCCAGCCCTGCCGGCAGCGTGCTGTCCTCGCCGTGGTTGAGCTCCCGGCGAATCTCCTCCGGTAGCACGATCGTCGGGACGTGCGCGAGCAGGCCCGCGCCGACCACCTCACCCATTGCTGTTCCTTACTTTTGTCGTGGCTTCGGAGTTCCACCCATTCGGGGCGAAGACGGTGTTCTTGATGTCGCTGTAGAAGTCGAAGGACCAGATCCCGCCCTCGCGGCCGATTCCGGACTTGCCGTTGCCCCCGAAGGGTGCGCCGAGGTCGCGGACGAAAAAGCAGTTGACCCAAACGGTTCCGGCGTCCAGGGCCAGGCTGACCCGCTCGGCCCGCTCGGGGTCGCCGGTCACCAATGTCGCCGCCAGCCCGAACCGGGTGTTGTTGGCCATGGCCACGCCCTGCTCCTCGGTGCTGAACGTCTGCACAGTCAGCACCGGTCCGAAGACCTCTTCGGTGAGGATCTCGCTGCCCTCGGCCGCGCCGGCCAGGATCGTGGGGGTGTAGAAGAGCCCGCCCAGCTCCTCGTTGGGACCGCCGCCGAGTAGGGCGCGTGCACCGGCCGCCTTGGCCCGGCTGACGAAGCCGTCGACCTTTTCGAAGTGCGCCCGGCTGATCAGCGCGCTGACGTCGGTCGCCTCGTCACGAGGATCACCCTGGACCAGGGTGGCTGCCTTGGCGCGGACGCGTCCGAGGAACTCCTCGGCGATGCCTTCCTGCACCAGGATCCGAAATGCCCCCAGGCACACCTGTCCGGCGTTGTCGAACTGCTCGACGGCCAGGTGCACCGCGAGGTCGAGGTCCGCGTCGTCGAAGACCAGTAGTGGCGACTTGCCACCCAGCTCGAACGACAGCGGCACGATGTTCTTCGCTGCCGCCTCGGCGATGACCCCCGCGGTCGGCACCGAGCCGGTGAACGAGAGCCGCCGGATGCCGTCGTGTCGGGTGAGCGGCGCGCCGGCCTCGCGACCCGTGCCCTGGACGACGTTGAACACGCCGTCCGGCAGCCCCGCCTCCTTGGTGATGTCGGCGAGCAGGGACGCCGTCAGCGGTGCCCACTCCGGTGGCTTCAGCACCACCGTGTTCCCAGCCGCGAGCGCCGGACCGATCCGCCAGGTGGCCAGCATGAGCGGCGCGTTCCACGGCGTGATGATGGCGGTGACACCGGCCGGGTGGTAAGTGAACCGCTCGCGGTGCCCGCGGATCTCCTCGTCCGGATGGTCGAGCTTGTGCAGGTAGTCGGCGAAGTAACGGAAGTTCATCCCGACCCGGGGCATGACCCCACGCCGGTGCGAGCGCAGCAGCGAGCCATTGTCGCGGGTCTCGACCCGCGCCAGGTCCTCGGCCCGCTTGTCCACGCCGTCCGCCACCGCCCGCAGCAGCTCGGCCCGCTCGCGGCGGGACAACGCGGCCCACGCGGGAAAAGCGGCCTGCGCTGCCGCGACGGCAGCGTCCACCTCCTGCTGGCCACCGGCGTGCACCTTGGCGATGACCGACTCGTCGATCGGTGAGATGTCGTCGAATGTGGTGGCCGAAGCTACCCGCTTGCCGTCGATCCAGTGCCTGGTGTCGACGGATACATCCTCGACGCTCGCGACGTCGGTACCCGGATTGCTGCTCATCGGGCAGCCTCGACAACCGCGCCCTGCGCGGTCAGCGTCGCCAGTGACCGGCCGCCGTTCCAGACGACGCCCACCTGGCGGTAGTAGCCGCCGATGATCTCGTCGACGGTGAGCCGGGACAGTTCTTCGGTGGGGGAGTCGAAGAGCCGTAGCTCGACGTCGCCGGTCCAGGCCGGCCCGGCCTCGAATTCGCTTGCGCCGGACTCGATCAGCTCGGCGTAGGCGTCGGGGGCGTCGGCCTCGATCCCGGGAAAGATCCGGTGGTGGGCCATCTTGTGCGAGTTCACGAACCCGTTGGTCTCGGACTCCTCGCGCAGGGTGAGGACAGCTTCGGCCAGCCGTCGGTCGCCGGCGGCCAGGGTGGCGCCGAAGACACCGCCGGCGCCGACCTGCGGTGCACCCTGGGCGAATGGGTGTGGGCGGGTCTGCCACATGGATCCGAGTTTCTTGGGGTAGCCCTGATGGATGCCGCGGCCGATGGCGAAGTCTTTATCTACCCAGATGTAGACGCAGCGGGAGTAGGTCTGGCTCTGGAATGAGCAGCGGACAACCACGAACGCTTCCTTGTACTGCGCCCGCACCGGGTCGAGCAGCTCCTCGCGGCTACTCGAGCAGGACTGCCAGTCGGCCCAGATGAGCGCCACAGCGCCGGGGTCCTCCTCGGCCAGCTCCAGCGGGGCCGGCAGCAGCTCGGCGACCCGCGCCGGGTCGGTGTGGTACTCCACGGTGAGCAGGTCGCCGGAGTAGTACCACGGCGGCGACGGGATGAGGGAGGACCGGCCACCGGCCGTCCGGGGGTAGAAGAACCCCTTCACTTCGGTCATCTGCATTCCTGCTCTCGGATTGATTCACATCGATCGTTTGGGTCCGTACGATAGCGAACTCCAGGCTGATTGCCTAGCCCCTTGCGTAAGATGCGGAACATGCTTATTGTTTGGACCCAAACGATTGGAGTGCGCCGTGCCCAAGCCCACACCCGTCCCGTTGGCGGAAGTAGACCTCTCTGACCTCGACGCCTTCGCGCGCAACGAGGCATGGGGAATGTTCGACACATTGCGCCGGGAGGACCCCGTGCACTGGAACGAGGAGCGCGACATGGGCTCCGGCTTCTGGGCGGTCACGCGGTACGAGGACGTTTGTACGGTCGACAAAGACGCCGAAATGTTCACCTCGACCAAGTTCGTCAACCTCGAGGAGGTCGACGAGGACCTGATGGACATCCGCCGGTCGATTCTGGAAACCGACGGCCCCCGCCACCGTGCGCTACGCAAGCTCATCCAGCGGGAGTTCAGTGCAGGCAATCTCTTGCGCAATTACGAGGAGTTCCTGCGTGGTCTGACCAGGCAGACGGTAGACGAGGCGCTGCAGACCACCGAGTTCGACTTCGTCAAAAAGATCTCCGCCGATTTCCCGATCCAGGTGTTGGCCCGGCTGCTCGACGTGCCGTCCAGCGACACCGACCAGCTGATCGACTGGGGCAACCAGATGGTCGGCAACACCGACCCGGACTACACGGACTACCTGATCACCGACGCGGACAGCGACAAGTACAAGCAGTATCCGTTCCGCACGCCCGTCTCCCTCGACGTCTTCGAATACGGCCGCGAGCTGGCGAGAAAACGCAAGGGCGGTGACGGCACCGACCTGGTGAGCATGCTCGTCAACAAGCAGCCCGAAGACGGCCAGCCGCTGTCCGAGTCCGACTTCGACAACTACTTCCTGCTTCTGGTCATCGCGGGCAACGAGACGACCCGGCATGCGATCAGCCAGTCGATGCTCGCGCTGATCGAGAACCAGGACCAGCTGCGCAAGCTGCAGGAGGAGCCGAGTCTGATCCAGCCCGCCGTCGAAGAGATGTTGCGCTGGGCCTCGCCGGTCTACCACTTCCGCCGCACCGCGACCCGCGACCTGGAGATGGGCGGCAAGCAGATCAAGGAAGGCGACAAGGTCGTCATGTGGTTCGCCTCCGGAAACCGCGACGAGTCGGTATTCGAGGACCCGTACCGCTTCGACGTCACCCGCAAGGACGTCGCCCACCTGACGTTCGGCAAGGGCAGCCCGCACCTGTGCTTGGGCAACATGCTTGCCCGCATGGAGATCCGGCTGATGTTCGAGGAGCTGTTGCCGCGAGTGAAGTCGATCGAGCTCGGCGGCGAGGTGACTCGCGTGCGGAGCAACTTCGTCAACGGCATCAAGCGGTTCCCCGTCGCCGTCGTGCCCGCCTAGGCACGGGGCGCCTTTTACTGCTAAAGGGCTTGTGGCGAGGGGTAACTCGCTATATCGTTTGGATCCGAATGATGTACTCCGGTACTTGCTAAGGGATGGTGAGATGTCAGGAACCACCGGGACCACGCGGACCATCGTGCGTGAGCACGAAGCCGAGTTGCTGGTCCAGAAGGCAGAGGTGGTGGCCGAGGATGTCGTGGCGCTCACCCTGGTCGGCCCCGCGGGTGAGACCCTGCCCTCGTGGTCGCCCGGCGCCCACATCGACCTCGTGCTCGCCGACGACCTGGTCCGGCAGTACTCGCTGTGTAACTCTCCCGGGGAGGACGGCGCCTGGCGCATCGGAATCCTGCGCACCCCGGACAGCCGCGGGGGGTCGCAGCGGGTGCACGACACCCTGACCGAGGGCGCCGCCGTGACCATCCGGGGGCCGCGCAATCACTTTCCGCTGGTGGCCGCATCGACCTACCTGTTCATCGCCGGCGGCATCGGCATTACCCCGATGCTGCCGATGATCGCCCAGGCGGAGGCCGCCGGCGCCAACTGGCGGTTGCTCTACGGCGGCCGTCACCGCGCGTCGATGGCGTTTCTCCCCGAGTTGGCCCAGTACGGCGACCGGGTGACCGTCGTCCCGCAGGACGAGGCCGGCTTCCTCGACCTCGACGGCGTTCTGGGCACGCCGCAGGAGGGAACGCTGGTGTACTGCTGCGGCCCCGAGGGGCTGCTCTCCGCGGTGGAGGCCAAGTGCGCGACGTGGCCGTCGGGCAGCCTGCACCTGGAGCGGTTCTCGGCCAAGCCGCAGGAGATTTCGGACGCTCTCGACGAGACCTTCGAGCTCGTCCTGCAGCAGACCGGCGTCAGTGTCACGGTGCCTCCGGACATCAGCGTCTTCCAGGCGGCGCTCGACGCCGGTGCCAACGTACTCGGATCTTGCATGGAGGGCGTCTGCGGCACCTGTGAAACCGAGGTCGTCGAGGGTGACGTCGACCATCGCGACTCCGTCCTCAACGAGGAGGAGCGGGCTTCCAACGAATTCATGATGATCTGCGTGTCCCGATGCAAGTCAAAGCGGCTCGTCCTCGACATCTAGACGTGCCCGCCCCCAGAACCGCCCGGAATACCGGACACTGCACGAGAGGACCACGATGAGCCGCACCTCGGCCAGCATCCGGCGCCGCGGTACCACCTACCCGGTCAACACCTGGTATGTGATCGCGACGAAGGATGAGGTCAGCCGCCAGCCATTGGCCCGACGGGCGCTGGAGACACCGGTCGTGCTGTACCGCACGCAGGACGGGCAGGCGGTGGCGC
The DNA here is from genome assembly GCA_963715885.1 of uncultured Actinomycetota bacterium. Taxonomy (GTDB): domain Bacteria; phylum Actinomycetota; class Actinomycetes; order Mycobacteriales; family Mycobacteriaceae; genus Mycobacterium. The sequence goes on along the minus strand of CAVQSK010000012.1, from coordinate 109,159 downwards.
TGGAGGACCGAGACGCCCACCGGCCCTACCCGCTGAGCCTCGGGCGGGTGGATGGCGACACGATCGTCTCCGGCTACTCCGGATTCGCCTACGCACCCGACGGCGCCTGTGTGCACGTGCCCACCCAGCCCAACGTGCCGATCGGCGCGCGGGTGCGTGCGTTCCCCGTCGTCGAGCAGGACGGCCTGGTCTGGGTCTGGCTCGGTGTCTCCCCGCTCGCGTCCAGGCGTAACCCGCCGCGTACGCCCTGGCTGACTGAGGAGGGCTGGACGACGTTTGGCGGTGAGTGGGACACCCAGGCGAACCTGCTGTTGCTACACGAGAACTTCGCCGATATCACCCACGTCCCGGTGGTGGACCCCTTCATCGCCCCACCGGTGCTGGCGGGCGAGCCGCCTGCCCTCGAGGTCGAGGTCAGCGAGACCGCGGTGTCGTTCAGCCGCGACTACCCGCCCGCGCGGCTCACCGGATGGCACGCCGACTCGCTGGGCCTGCCACCGGACACGGAACACGCCCAGCGTGAGGAGGGTGCATTCGTCACCCCTGGCCTCTGGGCGGATGCCTGGCACGTCTACGTGGACGGCGCATCCCCGCACACCTTCCGGTTCACCCACGCGGTCACACCGGTGTCGGCGCGTCAGACTCGGCACGTATGGCGGGTTAGTCGCAACTTCGCGCCCGGGCCCGAGGTCTCCGAACGGCTGCTGCCGATCTTCACCGCGTACTACCGGCGGGTCCAGCAGATCCTGGAGACGATGCAGCAGGTCATCGACAGCGACGGTCCCCGTGACGAGGTCAGCGTCAACTCCGATGCCGCCGCCCTGCAGGTGCGGCGGATCGTCAACCGACTGATCACCGAGGAACGCGTGACCTAACTCGGCCGCGCACGCGAGCTTTCGGCGCGCTTCACCGCCAAGCCTCAGCGTGATTTCGTTCGCATCCGAATGATTTACATTATGCTGACTGCATGCCGCTCGTGATCCAGCACGACCCCGTCGCGCGAGCCAAACGCAATGCCGTGACGCCCGAGGTCGAGTACTGATGGAGCCCGACGTCTGGGGGGACGAGTCTGAGATCGTGGCCGAGGTTGTCGGCCTGATCGCTCGCCGGATCACTCGGGCTTCAGACCCAAAGACGACGGCGAGACCGGCGTCCGAACTCGCCGCCGAAGCGGGCCGGACGATCACCGCGGCGGGACTCGGAGCGACGGAAGTGTTGCGGATCTTCGAGGACGTCCTGGTTCCGGCGACGCGCGCGCAGGACGATCCGTACAACCTCGCCTACGTGCCGGCAGCCCCCACCAAGGCCGCTCGCGCCTTCGACGCCGCGGTCAGCAGTTTCAACATCTTCGCCGGCATCTGGGAGGCCGGCGCCGGCGCCATCTTCGCCGAGAACGAAGCCCTGGGGTGGCTGATCGAGTTGCTTGGGTGGCCTGATTCGGCCGGCGGCTGCTTCGTCTCCGGCGGAACGATCGGGAACCTCTCCGCGCTGGTCGCCGCTCGAAGCTATGTACGACGGCAGCGCGGACACGACGCCGCCCGGGCGATCATGTGTACCTTCGACGCCCACTCCTCGATCATCGCGGCGGCCCGGGTGATGGACGTCGAGGTGATTGTGGTAGAGGAGGACGACCGCGGACATCTCACCGGGCCGGCCGCCCGTGCGGCCCTCGCCGAGCACCCTGAGGTGTTCGCCGTCGTCGTCTCCGCCGGGACGACCAACGGTGGGGTTGTCGACGACATCGCCGACCTGGCGCAGGTCTGCGCGGAGTTCGACGTCTGGCAGCACGTCGACGGTGCGTACGGCGGCGCCGGTCTGGCCGCGCCCTCAGTGCGCTGGCGCTTCGACGGCATCGAGCGTGCCAACAGCTTCATCGTCGATCCGCACAAGTGGCTGTTCGCGCCGTACGACTGTTGCGCCCTCATCTACCGAGATGTCGCCCTCGCCCGGGCGGCACACGCCCAGCACGCCAGCTACCTCGACGCCGTCAACCGTGAGGTGTGGAACCCGACCGACCTCGCGATTCACCTATCGCGCCGGGCCCGCGGCCTGCCAATCTGGTTCAGTCTGGCGGTGCACGGCACACATCGCTACACCGAGGCGATCGAGCAGACCCTGACCACGGCGCGCGCGATAGCGGACGGGATCCGGACCGTGCCCACCCTTGAGCTTTTGCTCGAGCCGGAACTGTCTGTGCTCATATTCGAGCGACCCGGATGGACCGGCGAGGACTATCACCGCTGGTCCACGCGCCTGGCGCACGAGGGGCTCATTCTCTGTGTTCCGACTGTGTGGCAGGGCCGAACGACGTTGCGTCTCGCCGTGGTCAACCCGGCCACCCGAGCCGACCACGTGATCGACATCCTGCGCGAGACGACCGCTCCGGATCATCCCTGAGCGTGGCGAGCTGTGTCCGTCACGGTCGCAATTACTTCGCCAGATAACCCGGACTGGCGTCGATGTTGGTGCCATGGATCGCTCCGGCATCGGTAAAGGCGAGCCACCGCGTTGACCCGAATGTTCTTGTCGGCGTACTCGAGCGCGGCGACCTTGGTCAGTGAGGCGATGCCATGCTTGCTGGCGTTGTACGGGGAGATCGTGGGAAACCCCACCTCCGCCGAGACCGAGGAGTTGTTGATGATCACTCCACGGCCGGCCGCCATCATGTGCGGAAGTTCATGCTTCATCGACAAGAACACCCCGCGCGTGTTGGTGCGCAACACGTTCTCCCAGTCCTCGATGGACTGTTCGTGCAGTGGGGCGGCGCGCGGTGTATCGATCCCGGCGTTGTTGAACGCGACGTCGATCCGGCCGTAACGGGCGACACATGCGGCGACGAAGTCGCGAGTCCGCCGTCGCTGGTGTCTGCCTGGCCGGCTCGGCCTCATAGCAACTACGGCCGACGGTGCGGCCCCATCAGCTGGTTGCCGCCGGGACGGCGGCGCACTTGAATAGGTTGCCGCAGAAGTCAATTCATGATGTACCGACTCACGGTCTCCGGGTGGATAACGAGGCGAACCTGGTCGTCGGCCAGGATCCCGGCAAGGTCGTTGGCCCGGGCCGGGTCGTCGAGGTTCCAGTAGCGAGCGGCGAGGCGGGCGCACAGGTCGTGTGCACCGTCATGTTCCACTGTGGTGCGGCCGGCGACCGAGACCCAGCGCTCGCGTTCACCCACTGGGGCGGCGACGACGATCGAGGCGCGGGGGTCGCTGCGCAAACGCCGCACTTTCAGCGTGTCAGGGCCCGTGAACAATTGGATCGTGCCCTCGGCGGTGGCCTCGAACCACACCGGCCGGGGCTGTGGCGGGTGTGGCCCCCCGGCCACGGACAGGAACCCGTACAGGGGACGTCGGAGGAACTCGAGGTCCTGGGCGGTCAGCGAATTGGCGTCGGTGCTCATCATTTCCCTTCCAAAAGTCGAGGGGATCGGTTGCGGGCGAGCACCCGGGGCGCACCGCTTCGGTCGATCGGGTCGGAGCTGCCGGGCGGTCAGTCAAACGAGTAGGAGTCGCTCTCGTTTGGCCGCGTCAGGGGGGCTGAGCACAACGGGCCCGCTTGCTCAACCGGCTACTGACATCGCACTCACGACCTCGTCGGTGGAGACGACGGCATGGGCTAAGAAGGCGTAGTTGATGAGTGCCGCTTGGTAACCGTCGCCGCGGGTTGGGTGTCGGGGGCCGGCGGTGGCGTCACGAACGACAGCGACCTCGAAACCGTTCTCGAGCAAGTCCCGCAGGTGCGATTCCACGCACATATTCGCCAGCATGCCACCCAGAATGACTTTGGAGACTGCGCGTTTGCGGAGTTGCAATACGAGATCGTTGGTCTGGGGGCTCCATACCTTATGCGGACTGGCAACGACCGTTTTCCCGTCCTGGATATAGGGTTTGAATTCTTCGAGCCAGTCGGCGCCGGAGCCGGTGAATCCTTCTAGGGTGAGGGCTCCGCTACGGGCGAAGGTGTTGGTACGAAACTCATCTGATTCGAGCGGCCCGTTGACGAGCCAGCCGCTATCGGTCGGGTAGAAGTAGTGAGGCGAGATGAAGACGCCAAAGCCCGACGCCTTGGCGGCAGTGAGGATGGCCAGCAAGTGCTGCACCGTGTTGTTCTCGGTCACGCTGGCTCCGACGCTGTCCCAGTTCTTGCCGGTAGGACTTAGGACGTCGTTTTGAGGGTCGATGATGACTACCGCGGTGTCATCGATCGTGTAATTCATGCGTGACCTCTTCCTGTGGCTAGCTTGTTATGAAACCCAAGTCAGCCTATTAGGAATGCCACGAGGTCGGCGTTCATTGTGTCGGCATGCGTGGTGGGTATGCCGCGGGGAAGTCCTGAAGGTGATGAATATCGAATCCTGCAGCAGCTCTGCGGATTTCGGTCCCGCGGCGGCATATGGGACGATCTGGTCGTCTTCGCTGTGCGTCACCCGGGTAGGGATGTTGATCGTCCTCAGGTTTCGCGAAAGTCGAACTTCACCCGTTCCAAGGCAACGCTTTATCGATGGCACTGTCGACGAGCTTGATCGTCACCACCCTGTCCGTTTGACTAAGAACTGGTGGGTTGGCCCGCTGACCGAAGGAGATATGGGCGATGGCGACACTGATGTCGGTGAATGTCGGTCTGCCCAGGGACGTCGATTGGAAGACCCGCACCGTGTTCACCGGCGCTTGGAAAGAGCCGGTGTCCGGACCCCGGATGGTCCGCCGGCTCAACGTCGACGGCGACGGACAGGGTGACCTCGCCGGCCACGGCGGGGAGAACCGCGCCGTCCTGGTCTACCAACTCGACTCCTACCATCACTGGTCCAGCGAATTCAATCGCGACGACCTCCGTCCCGGATATTTCGGCGAGAATCTCACCGTCGACGGGCTACCCGACGACGAGGTGTGCATTGGGGACCGATACCGCATCGGTCAGGCGGTCTTCGAAGTGACCCAACCGCGGGTCACCTGTTATCGCGCTGGCATGCGCATCGGAGAGCCCCGGATGGCGGCACTGCTCGTCTCACACCGGCGGCCCGGGTTCTACTGCAGAATCATCACCGAAGGCGAGGTGGAGGCCGGGCAAGAGATCGTCAAGATCAGCGCCGGGCCTGAACAGGTGACCGTCGCCGAGATCGACGCTCTGCTCTACCTGCCCGGCCATCCTCGACACGCTTTGGAACGTGCACTTCGGATCCCCGCGCTCAGCCCCGGCTGGAAATCCTCGCTGCAAAGCCTGGCCGACCAGGCCGTGGGAGACGCGGGATCAGCGGGCAATGTCGGGTTGACGGCGGCCGCGAGCAGCCCCCCGCCAGCATGGACCGGGTTTCGCCCGCTGCAGGTGAACGCGGTTCACGACGAAAGCCGGTCCGTACGCTCAGTGTCGTTCGCCGCCCCCGACGGTAAACCCTTGCCGCCGTGGCGTCCCGGCCAGTCGATCACGCTGCGCGTCCATCCCGACGCGAACGGGACGCCTCAGATCCGCAACTACTCGCTGTCCAACCGGCCGGGTGCCGACGAATACCGCATCAGCGTCAAACGGGAAGCACACGGGTCGGTCAGCGGGTACATCCATTCTTGTGTGAAACCCGGTGACCTGGTCGACGTCGCAGCGCCGCGCGGCACGTTCTTTCTCACCGAGAGGTCAACACCGGTGATCCTGCTGTCCGCCGGAGTCGGGGCCACCCCCGTGCTCTCGATGCTGCATTTCCTTGCCGACGCGGGCTCGACTCGTCCGGTCTGGTGGCTGCACGGCGCTCGCGACAGCTCCGAGCATCCATTCGCCGCGGAGAGCCGCGCCCTGCTGAACCAGTTGTCCCACAGTCAATCTCACGTGTTCTATAGCCGGCCAACGCCTTCGGACCGGCAGACGATTGACTACACTGAGCTCGGCCGGCTCTCGATCGAGGCATTTCGAGGTCTCGGCCTACCTCGCGACTCGGACGCTTATCTCTGCGGACCCGTGGCGTTCATGAATGACCTCGGTGCTGGCCTTGTGACCTACGGCTTGGATCCGGCCCGCGTCCACACCGAACTCTTCGGTGCCGCAGCCGCACTCACGCCGGGGATCGCCGCGACGTCGATCCCTCCGCACCTCCCCGTTGGGCTACCCGGTCCCGGCCCCGACATTCAGTTCGCCCGCAGCCATATCTCCGCACCGTGGGGTCCGCCGAGCACCAGCCTGCTCGAATTCGCCGAAACGTGCGATGTCCCAACCCGATGGTCTTGTCGCACCGGGGTATGTCACAACTGCGAGACCGCATTGCTTTCCGGATCTGTCCGCTACGATCCGGAACCTCTGGAACCACCCGCCGAAGGAAACGTTCTCATCTGCTGCTCTCGACCAGCCGAGGCCGTCGTGCTCGACCTGTGAAGGCAAGTCCGTCAGGCGGTAATCGTGTTCGTCTCAGACCTTCTCAGATCTGTTCGGCGCCGCCGTCGACGAACAGTTCGATGCCGGTGACAAAGCTGCTTTGATCCGACGCCAGGAAAAGCACCGCATTGGCGACCTCCTCCGGTCTGCCGACGCGGCCCATGGGCACTTTCGCCGCCTCGTCGTCGAGCAGTGCCTGCTCCTGTCCGGCCGGGGCAAGCCCCGTGAGACCTGGCGTCTCGACCGGTCCCGGAACGATGGTGTTGACCCGGATCCCGCGGCCAACGAGTTCGGCCGCCCAGGTTCGGCCGAGCGAGCGGACCGCCGCTTTCGTCGCGGCGTACACGCTGAATCCGGGTGTCCCGTTGTAGGCGGCAGTCGAGCCGGTCAGCACGATGGACGCGCCGCGGTTGAGCAACGGCAGCACCTTCTGGACGGTGAACAGCGTGCCGCCGACATTGGCGGCGAAGGTGGTGGTGAACTGCTCGACGGTGATCTCGGGCAACGCCGTGAACTCCCCGCCGCCGGCGTTCGCGAAGACCACGTCGAGACCGCGTCCGCGGCCCGCGACGGCCTCCGCGACGGCGTCGAGGTCGTCGGCATTCGACACGTCGGCGCGGATCCCGTTGGCGCCGTCGCCTATCGAGGCCACGGCGGCGTCGATCGAGTTCTGGTTGCGGCCGGTGAGGAAGACAAATGCGCCTTCGGCGGCCAGGCGCGCAGCGGTGGCCAGCCCGATGCCCGAGCTGCCACCGGTGACCAGCGCCGTCTTTCCGTCGAGTTGACCCATGGTGATGTTCCCCTTGTGTTCGGATAGCAGCTTAGGTCGTTACGCCTTAAAGAATGTCAGCAGATCGGCGTTGATCGTGTCCGCGTGCGTGGTGGGCATGACGAATACACCGCCTGGGCCCACTGCAAACAGCCGCCGCCGCTTGACAAATCAAAAACTGGGATGGCTAGAGGTCACCATGGTTTCTTCACTGATCGGGTACCGGGGCCGCAATTACTTCGCCAAGTAACCCGCGCTGGCATCGATGTTGGTGCCATGGATCGCTCCGGCATCGGGTGCGATCTGCTCATAGCTCATTCCGAACGCGGCGGCCGCGCGGCGGAGCATCGGGGTGTCGACTGCTCCGGGCGCCACCGCGTTGACCCGAATGTTCTTGTCGGCGTACTCGAGCGCGGCGACCTTGGTCAGTGAGGCGATGCCATGCTTGCTGGCGGTGTACGGGGAGATCGTGGGAAACCCCACCTCCGCCGAGACCGAGGAGTTGTTGATGATCGCCCCGCGGCCGGCCGCCAGTATGTGCGGAAGTTCGTGCTTCATCGACAAGAACACCCCGCGCGTGTTGGTGCGCAACACGTTGTCCCAGTCCTCGATGGACTGTTCGTGCAGTGGTGCGGCGCGTGGTGTTTCGATCCCGGCGTTGTTGAACGCGACGTCGATCCGGCCGTAACGGGGCGACACATGCGGCGACGAAGTCGCGAACTTGGGCATCCTTGGCTCCGCGGTTCGCGAAAGCGATTGCGGTGGCGTGTCCGATCCCGGAGGTAGCTCCGGTGATCAGCACTACGGTGTCGGCGAAGTCGCCGTTCGGATCACCTCTGTCTGGTTCGGGTCCTGCCTCGAAGGCGGCCACGGCGCCGCCACCCAAGCCGAGCCCGGCCAGCCCGGCTCCGCCTACGGCCAAAGCGCTGCGCCGGGTGATTCGATTGCTAGGCGTGCGGTCCATGGTTGATCCCTCCCGAAAGCGTTGCGCCACAGGCGGTCAGCCGCGCTAGCCCGTCTCTGATGGGTACGCGGTGGCCCGGGACAGGTGCTCCCATGCGCGCACCTCGGTCGCGACGGCATCGAGGTGGTCGAGCACGCCGTCGACGGCGTCGTCGCCGAGCGGCAACCGCAGCGGGGTCTGCTCGGCATCGAGGGCGGAAAGGATCGCGCCGGCCGCGCGGGCCGGGTCACCGGGCTGGGTGCCGTCCATCCCGGTGATCATGGCTCTGGTCGGTCCGACCGTGTCGTCGTAGGCCGTGATCGGGGTGCTCTGCACCAGCGCGTCGCCGGAGAACCCGGTACGGAATGCGCCCGGCTCGACCACCATCACTCGGATCCCGAGTGGGCCGACCTCGGCGGCGAGTGCCTCTGAGTAACCCTCGAGCGCGAACTTCGTTGCGCTGTAAGCGGAGAAGCCTGGGTAGGCGACCTGCCCGCCGAACGACGACATCTGCACGATCGCGCCGCTGCCGCGCTGGCGCATTCCCGGCAGCACTGCCCGAACCAGCGCCGCCGGCCCGAAGACGTGCAAGTCGAATAGTGCACGCAGCTCGTCTTCGGTGGTCTCCTCGGCGGCCCCGACCTGACCGCGTCCTGCGTTGTTGACCAACACGTCCACTCGTCCGTAGCGGGCCTCCACGTCGGCGACCACCCCGGCGATGGCGGCGGTGTCGGTGACGTCGAGCGTCAGCGCCTCTACCTGGTCGGGGTGTGCCTCCAGGAGATCGGCCAGCGCCGCGATTCGGCGGACCGTGGCCACCACCACGTCGCCGCTTTGGACTGCGGCTTCGACAATCGAGCGGCCGAAACCGCTGGACGAGCCCGTCACCAGCCAAACCCGTGGGCGGGATGGAGAAGACGTGGCGGTTTCAACGGCTGCGGTGGTCATCGAATCTCCTCGGGACGTGGTTCCTGCGTCGCGTTATAACTCACTGACCCCACAGTGCCGACCGCGATCCTCGCCGTCCAAGACTTGTTGTGACAACCAAAAGGCATGGACGTGCACTTGCGGGAGCTGCGGTACTTCGTCGCGGTCGCCGAGCACCTGCATTTCACCCACGCGGCCGAGTCTCTCCATGTCAGCCAGCCCGCACTGTCAAAGCAGATCCGGTCTCTCGAAGCCGACCTGCGCGTCCTGTTGTTCGTCCGGCACAGGCGCACCGTGCAACTCACGGCCGCAGGTGCGGCGCTGCTGCCGCACGCCCGGGCGGTGCTCGGCGCTTGGTCGCAGGCCAAGCAGGGCCTCGCCGCCGTCGCTGCTGCCGAGCACGCGACGCTGGCCGTCGGAATAAGCACCGGCCTGGGCCGCGGGCTGCTTCCGGCTGTCCGGGTTCGGCTCGCCGAGAGCGCGCCGCTGGCCCGACTCCAAATACGCCAGGTTCTGTGGGGTGACCCCACCGGCGGCTTGGCCGCCGACGACCCCGGGCGCACCGACGCAGCGTTCGTTTGGCTTCCCGTGCCAAACCCGCAACTCTACGAGTGGCTCGAGGTGAGCATCGAACCACGGCTGATCGCGCTTCCTGCGACCCACCCGCTCGCCGTCCGTGAGGATCTTGACATCACCGACGTACTCGATGAACCGTTCCTGGCACTGCCCGCCGAAAGCGGAGCGTTGCGGGATTATTGGCTGGCCAATGACTTTCGCGACGGACGCCCGCCGCTCGTCGCAGCGGAGATCGCAAGCACCGAGGAGACCGTGGAGGCACTCACCGCCGGGTTGGGTGTGTGCCTTGTCGCCGCCGGCAACGTTCCACTCATCGCCCGCGAGGGCGTTGCCATCCGCCAGATCAGCGGCCTCACCCCCGCGTGGCTCGCCCTCGTTTGGCGGCGCGGCGACGAGCGGCCACTCCTTGCGCACCTGCGCAGAGCTGTCCGTACGGTGTCCACCGGCGGGCCATAGTACCGGTTGCCTATTGCGCAGTCGGTCCGAGTCGACGAACCGTTCTGTTCCTGATGAGGATGAACGTGCTGACCCCGCATACCCACGCCGGGAACACGAGCGTGATCCATAGGCTGCGACTGACCACCAGGAGCAGGACCACAGCGAGTAAGTAGGTGACGACCGCCAGCCAGCGTGGCATCAGCCTGGTACGTATCCAGATTGTGGCCAACGAGATCATGAACACTCCGGCGAACCGCACCCCCCACACGTTGCTGATCTGGAGCATGAGGGACCGAGCAAAGTAGACGAGCCCGTTCGACTCCATAACCGGGGTCTGAGTGACCATCAGAATCGCTCCGGCGATGGACATCGAGACAGCCACCATCGCCAGAAACAAGAGTCCGCTGCCGAGGAAGACAGACCCGAAGAAGCGGTCCTCCAGCTCGCCCAGCTGGTCCCTCAACACCCCGATGAACCACAGGAAGGCGATCCCGGCGAGCGGGGCCAGCACCAATGCGGTACTGATTCTGGTCTGGCCGCGGGTCACCCAAGCTATCTGAGCGAAGGGATCGTCGGGGACGGCGCTTCGCAGCAAGACCAGGCTGGATGCGAACAGCACGGCGAACAGAAAGCCGGCGACCGCCGCGGCACGGGGCGTATTCAGCCGACGAACCAGTCGGGTGTGATGTGAGTCGTCCATGTGCTGCCTTCGTTGAATGTGCTTCAAGGCCCGCCGCTACAGGCGCAGGGTTACCCCGAGCAGCGCGATGAGGCCGAGACCGGAGATCATCGCGGCGACGATTGCGGCAATCGAGTAGCGCATCGGCCCGAAGTCTGCCCGCAGCGCCTTCAACTCTTGGCGGTGTTGAATCCAGGCCAGTACTAATGCGGCCAGCCCGACGAGAATCATCACAACACCGAACACCTGGGGGCTGACGTACGGGTCCCGAAGCCGTTCGCTCGCCGAGAGGTACCGAAATATCTGGTAGATGGTGAAGCCGAAGGCGATGAGCGACGTGCTGGTGCGGGTCCAGGCCATCAAAGTCCGTTCCAACGCCAGGCGGTTGCGTTCAGCGGCCAGTCGAGTGTTTGCGTCCAGCGGCTGGTCTACCATGGCCGTCTCCCGAGTGATCGCTTCACAGGACTGCAAACAGCGTCTTGGTCCCGAAGAAACTGAGGCTAGTATCCGTGTTGCGGATCTCCAGAATGAGGCACAAAGAATAGTCCCGGGCACGCGGCAGTTCCGGATTTCTCGATCTTCGATAAACTCTCGGCCTCAATGATTCGAGATGATCCACTGATCGAGGCGCTCACCAACGCTGACCGCCTCCGGTCCCATTTCGCCTACGGCGCGAATCCGAAACGGCGCTCTCCCAGTGTTGTTTTTCGATACCACGGCCCACCATTCTCACTTCTCCTGGGCCAATCTTCGGGGTATGGCCACCTTGCGCCCGCGACAACAGCCGTTGGAAGCTGCGCTGGGTATCTTTGTGCGGATGTATGTCGACACATCGCCACCGTGGCAACGCTTTTGGCATGAGCGCCGGCTACGCGGCACACCGACGACCGTCATCGCCAACGCCTTCTGCGCGTGTTATGAGGGCGTGGACGGCATTGGCCACCGATCGGTCGGCGAAACCTACCTCGGCCGAAGGAAATGCCCGATTCTGTCCGTGCATTCAGGAGCCAACGCCGCACTGGTCCTCCATCAAGAATCGCCCGAAATGTTCGCCGCGCTCACCCGAGCCTGGTTGGCCGGGATTCCACGCTGAGCTCGCGACAGAGCGTGTGCGCCTAACAGGCCCTACGCGAGCCGCGCCCCGCTGTTGCGATGAGTTACGTTGCCGCCGATGGTCATCATCTCAAGGGTCGACCTTCGAAGGCGGTGCCGATGACCGTGCACAAGTTTCTCGGAAAGGTCAATTCGCTCCCCGACGACTGGAAGGACTAGGACATGAGCATTTCACGCGGTCTGGCCCAGATGACGGTCAGCGACCTCGACGTCGCCGTCGACTGGTACACAAGACTGTTCGGACGCGGACCCGACGCGCGACCGATGGACGGGTTGGTCGAATGGCACCTGATCCCTGAGTTCGGGGTGCAGGTTTGGGCCGAAGCGAAGCGGGCTGGAAAGTCGACGATGGTGCTCGCCGAATCTGACCTCGACGCCCTGGTCGCCGCGCTCGACCGGGCCGGCATTGCCCACGGCGCACCCCGGGATGTCACCGCGTCGCGGATTTTGCCGCTCACAGATCCCGACGGCAACCAGGTGGTCTTTACCGGCGCTTTCAATTGAACCCCGGCAGACTGAATCGCAATCGAGCGCGCGCGGTCCGCTGGATGGCGATGAGTTTCATGGGCCGGGGGTTGTGTATATGAACAGCGGCGACCGAGACAAGGGAGAACCAGTGACAACCCGCAAATTGTTTCTTCAGATCAACGTCAGCGTTGACGGATATATCGAAGACCCGGACGGAGACATCGACTGGCATTTCGCCGACGACGAGTGGGACGCGTTCATCCTTGACACGTTGGAGTCCATCGACGGGATGGTGTTCGGCCGGGTGGCATTTGAGAAGCTCGCCGCATACTGGCCGACGGCCGGCGACGATGTCTCGACCGACGCGCAACGCGCGTCGGCGCGCCTGATGAATGACCTGCCCAAGTACGTGCTGTCTCAGACGTTGACCGACAGTGCATGGAACAACAGCCACGTAAGCACCATCGATGACATCATCGATTTGAAATCTGAACCGGGACAGGATCTTGCCCTGTTCGCCGGTGCCAACATCGCCACCGAATTCACCCGGGCAGGACTCATCGATGAGTTCCGAATGGTCATCAATCCGCTCTTGCAGGGTGGCGGCACTCGCCTGTTCACGGGTGCCTACCAGCCAACGGAGCTGTTGCTCAAGGAGGTCCGCAGGTTCGGCAGCGGCGCGCTCGTTCTCACCTACCTTCCCGTCGCCCGCGCGATTCGTTGAGGCTGTTGTGGACTGCGCGACGAAGTCGCGGGCATACCTGAGCGTCACTCGGTGAGGGCGCGCCAGGCGGCCATCGCGCCGTCGACGGCCGCCATCAACGCCGTGCGGGACGCACCATCGCCGGCCTCGACCGCCAGACCGTGCAGGATCGTGGCGTAGAAAGACGCTATCGCGGAGATGTTGGTCGATGCCGGTAGGTCGCCTTCGTCCACCGCGCGCTTGAGTCGCCGCTTGATCACCTTGGGTGCCGCCCGACGGATTGACTGCAAGTAGTTCTGCGGCCCGGCGTTGGCCGGTGTGCAGTTGATTGCGCCGAGGACGAGCATGCATCCGTGGGGTTTGCCTGGACGGCAAAAGGATTCGGCGGTCAGCCGAAGCATCTGGTGGATGGCCTCGCGTGCTGTCGGGGATCCGTTCAGCGCTCTGAGGGCGGGACCGCCGACGGTTTCCTGATACTTCTCTGCGGCCTGACGGAACAGTGCTTCCTTGGAGCCGAAAGCGTGGTAGAGGCTCGTCGGGCTGATGTCTCCCATCGCTGCCTGTAAGTCCTCGAGCGTCGTGCCCTCGTAGCCGCGTTCCCAGAACAACTCCATCGCACGCTGCAGCGCTTCGCCACGGTCGAACCCCGCGGGCCGTCCCCTCTTGGCCATCGTGAAGACCCCTTTCTGTAATAAATACTACAGAAAGCGTGGCCCGCGAAACGCCGAAGCCAGGTATGGGTGGCGATCAGTTCGCCTGCTTCAGCGCGCGCATATCCGCGGGGGCTGGGCATTCCGCGGCCCTAGCGATGCCTGCCAGCTGCTTGATCGTTCGATGCGCCGCCCGTGCGTACGCCTCCTCCTGGATATAGATCGAATGGCGTTCGGTATCGATATGGCGCACCCCGCCGCGAAGCTCCGGCTCGGTGCGCTTGACCGCACGCAGTGCTTCGTCACCGGCGGGGGAGCCGCAACTCGCGCGAAGCGCGGCCGCCACGAGTTTGCCCTGCAGTGACAGCGTGGGATTGACGCTTGCATCGATCTCGTACAGGCCTGCGACGAACAGGTCGGGGTAGTCGCGGTGCATCAGCCGCAGGAAAAGGTCTGGGACGCCGTCGCGGAACGGAAGATGCCGCGGTGCGAGGAACGGGATGTTTGTCTCGTAGCCGGTGGCCCACACGATGATGTCGAAACGCTCGCTGCTCCCGTCGACGAAGCGGACGGTGTCGCCGTTCAGGTGCTCGATGTCGGGGCGGGCCGTGACCTCGCCGTGCTGCAGGTGGTGGACAAGCTGGGTGTTCATGATGGGATGACTGGCCATGATCGGGTGGTCGGGACGCTGCAGACCGTAGCGACGCAGATCGCCAACCAACAAGCGCACCAAACCTCCGAAGAACTTCAGCTTCAAGCGGTATGGCAGCCGGGGACCGCCGTGGCCGAAGACATCGGTCGGCACGCCGAAGATGTGCTTGGGCACCAGGTGATATCCCCGACGCATGCAGATGGTCACTGACTCGGCGAAAGCCGCTGCGTCACAGGCGATGTCCGCCGCAGAGTTGCCACCGCCCACCACAAGCACCCGCCGTCCGGCGAACTGCTCCCTCGACCGGTATTCGACCGCGTGCAGGGTCGCGCCCGTGAAGGTCCCTGGATAGCCGGGAACGCGAGGCTGCCACAGATGGCCGTTGGCGACGACGAGCACCCCCACGGTCACGGTGCGCCCGCCTCGCAGTGACAACGTCCAGCCACCCTGCTCATCACGATCGGCCGAGACGACCTCGCTGCCGAACTGAATGTGGTCGTACAGCCCTCGCGTGCGGGCGAATTGGCGCAGATAGGCCAGCTGCTGCTGACGCGAGGGGTAGTCCGGATAGTCGGCCGGCATGGGAAACCCGGCGAAGCCCGAGCGCCCTCGTGAACTGATCAGGTGCGCACTGTCGTACATGGGTGAGCCGGGATTGTCGATGTCCCATACGCCTCCAACGTCGTCGTGGCGCTCGTATATCACGACATCGAAGCCGTCGGCGATCAGTTCGACGGCCACTCCAAGGCCAGCGGGTCCTGCGCCCACTATCGCCACCGCCTGGTCCATTCCGTACACCCTTCCGTAGTTGCCATTTCTGTAGTACAGACTACAAAACCTTGACACAAGCTGTCTAGCGATCTATTTCTATAATCGTGAATACACAAAGGACATCGGCGGCGCACCCCGTCGCCCTGGTGACCGGCGGCACCACCTGTATCGGCCTGGCGACTGCGCAGGAGTTTCACAAGCGCAGCCATGCGGTGCTGGTGACCGGCAACAATCCCGCCACCCTTGCCGCTGCCCGTGCCGACCTGCCCTCGGAGGTCGTTGTCCTGCAGGCAGATTCGCGTGAGATCGCCAGCGCGGACACGGTGGCCGATGAACTGCGGACACGTTTCGGCAGGGTCGACGTCGTCGTCCTCAACGCAGGGATCGATCATCTTCATCGCCTCGGTCGGTAGCCACATCGGCGCCCCGAATTGGTCGGTGTACACCGCGACGAAGGGTGCACTGACGGCAATGGTGCGCGCACTGGCGGTCGAACTGGCCCCTCGAAACATCCGGGTGAACTCGGTGAGTCCGGGTCCGATCGACAACGCCTCGTTCGCCAAGCTCGGGTTGCCGCCCGCGGATTTGAACCAGTTCAAAGCGCTGATCGCCAACCGTGTCCCGCTGGGCCGATTCGGTGTGGAGGAAGAGATCGCCCGCGTCGTCGCATTCCTGCCATCGCCTGACGCGAGCTTCATCACTGCGTCTGACATCCGGGTTGACGGCGGCATGGCCGCCGCGTTGTGAGCGAAGGAGATACGAATGGCGGGTTTGATACTCGTGACGGGCGCGACCGGTGAGGTTGGGCACGGACTGGTTCCGCAACTGGTGGTGCGGATGTAATTGGTCGTTCGCGCGGTCATACGGGGACTGGCTGCCCGACCACCTGGCCGAATTAAGCCGAATTGATCAGCGGCATACACCCCGACCCCGCCCCAGGATAGGGAGACAACTCGCGTGCCTCTTCCACAGAATCCCTGGACGCTCGACCGACTCACCGTTCCCGACACCGCCTTGGTGCTCAGCCCGTTGTTCGCCGAGTACCTACTGTGGCCCCAGATGGAGAACTACGCGGTGGTGCGGGGCGAGACGATCGACTTCATGTCCACCGCGCGTGCCCGTACCGGTCCATCGGCACCGTGAAGACCGCACAGTTCGAGGGATCCGAAGCCGCGGTGGCGGCGTTTCCAGGCACTTCTCGGTGAACCAAAGGAGGTTGTCGTTCGTATTCTTCGTGACGGACAATTGACGGGTTCGACCTGATTGCCTTGTGCGCCCACCGACCGGGTGGCTGTTGGAGGGTATTCACGACATGAGTGCGCCCGCTCAGCAACGAGTGAGGCTGGCGGAGCTGCTGGCCGCGTTGTCCCTTGCGTCCGATCTGGGCATGGGTCTTCCGATGGAACACGTCTTGCGGCAGTGCCTGATTTCGATGCGGTTGGCCGATCGGGTGGGAGTGGCTGTTTCGGACCGCAACGTCGTGTACTACACGTCGCTGCTTGCGTGGGTCGGCTGTCACATCGACGCCTACGAGCAGGCGAAATGGTTCGGCGACGACCTCGAGCTCAAGGCAGGCTATCGGTGGGTGGACTTCACAGGTGCGGCGGCCCGCGCACGGTTCATGCTGACCCACTTTGGCGAGCGCCGACCGCTTATCGAACGCGCGAAGCTGGGCGCGGAGCTGATCGGAACCGGATGGGGAGGGCGGGCCAAAGCGATGGAACGCCATTGCTTCGCGGCCGCCCAGCTTGCCGGTCAGCTCGGGCTGGGTGAACGGGTTCAACGAAGCATCGCCCAGACCTTCGAGCGCTGGGATGGCAAAGGGGCACCGGCCGGCGCCCGAGCCGAAGAAATCCTGATCACCGCCCGGATCGTCAACCTCGCCGACGTCATGGAGGTCTGCCATCGGACCGGCGGCCTGGCAATGGCGATCTCTGTGGCGCGCCAACGACGCGGCACGCAGTTCGACCCTGCCTTGGTCGATGCCTTCTGCTCGATTGCCGCGGGATTGTTCGAGGAGCTGGCTGCGGTCACCACGTGGAACGCGGTGATCGCGGATGAGCCGGGGCTGGCCGTGTCGATGACCGACGGCGAGTTCGACACGGCCCTGGAGGCGATCGCAGAGTTCGTCGATCTGAAATCCCCATACACGCTTGGCCATTCCCGTGGCGTCGCCGACTTGGCGGATTCCGCCGCTCGTGAGTACGGGTTGCCTGTCGATGAATGCAAACTGGTCCGTCGCGCCGGTCTGGTGCACGATCTGGGACGGCTAGGCGTGTCGAACGCGATATGGGACAAGCCAGGCAGGTTGACGCACGCCGAATTCGAACGGGTGCGGCTGCATCCATACCTGACCGAGCGCATCCTCGCGTCGTCACCGACTCTCGCGCCGCTGGGTGCGCTGGCCGTTGAACATCACGAGCGGCTGGACGGTTCCGGGTACCCGCGGGGGCTGGTCGGCAACGCGCTGTCGCCGGCCAGTCGGATCCTCGCGGTGGCCGACGCATACCGGACACGGGTCGAGCCAAGGCCACATCGGTCCGCGTGCTCCGCGCTTGAGGCAGCGGACCATCTTCGGTCTGAGGTGGATGCGGGCCGGTTGGATGGCGCCGCGGTCGATGCGGTTCTGCGTGCAGCGGGCCAGCGAGTCGCTGGCCGGCGGAACTTCCCGGCCGGCCTCACTCCACGCGAGGTGGAGGTGTTGCGGTTGTTGGCGTTGGGTCTCACACATGCTGAAATCGCTGAGCGGCTCGTGATTTCGCGCAAGACCGCCCGCAATCATGTCGAACATATTTATGTGAAGATCGGTGTCTCAAGCCGCGCCCTTGCCAGCCTCTTTGCCGTCAGACATGGGTTGATCGGAAACATCTGAGTCCCGAAAAATGAGGCATTTGCCCCATTCGCCGGAAGACATCGGCTCCATAACCTGGCATCGCCCATTGAGACAGAGGCGATGCGACGTGATCTTTCACCAGTACTTCCTGAGTTGCCTATCCCAGATGTCCTACCTCATCGGCGACGAGACATCAGGTCGTGCGGTCGTGGTCGACCCGCGGCGCGACGTTTCCACTTACCTCGCCGATGCCGCGGCGTCGGGGCTGCGGATCGAGCGGGTCATCGAGACCCATTGTCACGCAGACTTTCTGTCCGGCCACCTCGAACTCGCTGCCACTGGTGCCGCCATCTCCTACGGCGAAGGCGCACGGGTCGACTATCCGGTCGAATTCCTCACCGACCGCCAGTGCCTCGACCTCGGCCAGGTGCGACTGGAGATTCGAGCCACTCCCGGGCACACCCCCGAGTCGATCAGCATCGTGGTGTACGAGCATCGCGACGACGCGACGCCCTACGGTGTCCTTACCGGTGACACCCTATTCATCGGCGACGTCGGACGGCCGGATCTGCTTACCGCGGTGGGTCATTCGAGTGCCGACCTGGCCGGCCAACTGTATCGCTCGCTGCACGACAAGCTGCTGACGCTGCCCGATGAGACAAGGGTCTTTCCGGCACATGGCGCCGGCTCTGCCTGTGGCCGCAGCCTCTCATCGGAGACTTCGTCGACCATCGGCGAGCAGCGGCGCGCCAATTACGCCCTGACGTTGCCCAGCGAAGCGGTGTTCGTTGCGACGGTGACCGAGGGACAATCGCCGGCGCCGCCGTACTTTTCGTTCGACGCGCAACGCAACCGCGAGCAGCGACAACTGCTCGACGAAGGCACGCCGCCGGTCAGGATCGCGTTCGGCGAACTGGCTGCCAAGAAGTTCGAAGACGTGGTCTTGCTCGACACGCGCGAGCCCCACGATTTCGCGACCGCGCATCTGCGCGGGTCGATCAACGTTGGTCTCGAGGGACGGTTCGCCGAATACACGGGTAATGTGCTGCTGCCCGAACAGCGGATCGTGCTCCTGACACCGCCGGGCAGAGAACTCGAGGCCAAGATCCGCCTCGCCCGCATCGGATTTGACAACGTGGTCGGATTCCTCGCCGACCCCACGTCGGCCTTCACAGATCACCCCGACGCGGTAGACCGCAGCTCTCGGGTCACCGTATTGGAACTGCTGGAGCGCCGCGCCGCGGTCGCAGATCTGGTGGTGCTAGATGTGCGCAACCCCGCAGAACTGGCCAACGGTGCAATCCCCGGTGCCATAAGCGTGCCGCTGGCACGCCTTACGCAGCGCATCGACGAGCTTGATCGCGCACGCCCCACCGTCGTGTACTGCGCCAGCGGCTACCGGTCCATGATCGCGGCCAGTCGGCTGTCGGCTTCCGATTTCGTCGACGTCTCAGACCTTCTCGGCGGATACGCCGCGTGGGCTGCCTCATCCGTCGTCGCCTGACATCGCGGGCTGCGGGACGATGCGCAGGTAAGGCCGGGGTGCGCGCCATCCGTTTGGATATATCCTGCGGGCTTGATCGTCGGTGACGCTGGTCGCAATGATCACGTCCTCGCCCGGGTGCCAGTTCACCGGGGTGGCGACCTTGTGAATCGCGGTGAGCTGCAAAGAGTCGATCACCCGCAGCACCTCGTCGAAGTTGCGGCCGGTCGTCATTGGATAAACAAGGATGAGTTTGATCCTCTTGTCCGGCCCTATCACGAACACGTTTCGCACCGTTTGGTTGTCGGCCGCGGTGCGCTGTGCCGGATCTCCACTTGCGCTCGCGGGCAGCATGTCGTACAGCTTCGCCACCGCGAAATCGGAGTCGCCGATGAGCGGATAGTTGGGTACCGCGCCCTGCGTGGCCGCGATGTCGGTGGCCCAGCCGGCGTGCTCGGCGACCGGATCAACCGACAGCCCGATGATCTTCACGCCACGCCGATCGAACTCCCGCTTGATCTTCGCCATGTAGCCGAGTTCGGTCGTGCACACCGGCGTGTAGTTCTTCGGGTGCGAGAACAGCACAGCCCAACCATCGCCGATCCAATCGTGGAATCGGAGACGTCCTTCGGTCGTCTCGGCCTCGAAGTCGGGCGCAAGTTCACCCAGTCGCAACGTCATCATGCCCTCCTCAGGTTCAAGCATCAGGTCGACATGCCTCAACGGCAGTTCGCACGATACGAACCGGCCGACACCGGCGAATGGGGCAAATGCCCCATTTTCGGCACTGACTCCCACGAACTCCATGCGCCCCATCTCCTGTGCGTGTTGTTTCGCTGCTCGCAACCCTCCCCGTTTCTCGCTGACCGGCCTTGGTCCGCCGAAGTCGGCGCTCACCACGAAGGAATTCTCCAGTGCCAAATCCTGGCCAACTCGTCCATTACGGCTGGACCGAAGCCCGCTTACGAGAACTTCACACAAGACTCCACCCCGGCACGCATCACCCGCGTCGGGTGGGGTTACACCAACTGCAGCGCGACCACTCGCCGCGCTTCATCACCATCACCGATGTCGTTACCGGCGACCCGATGCGCATCTGATGGTCGTAGGCGCCCGCGGCCGGAGCCGGTTCGCCAGGCATCGTTGCCGTTGCGCGTCATGCCGATGTGATCGAATCGAGGGTGAAGATCAGGACCGGGCCGGGGACCGTCGCATGACATTGCGACAGCAGCGGCTCGGACATTTCCTCCTTGAGGCTGACCTCGATGGGCCCCGAGTCGCCGCTGAGCACCACGCGAAGTTTGCCTTCGCTGCGCTCGACGTCGAGGGGTGACAAGCTGGCGATGCGGTCGTCGCCGTAAGCCTCACGCGCGAAATATTGTGCGGCTTGCACCGCATGCGGTAGCGAGGTGCGTCCGCGGAGAAACCTGTTATCGAGCCGGCCGTCGAGATACAGACGGATGAGATCCGCCGACTCGGTCGAGTCCACTCGCCCGTAACACAGCCCTTCCGGTAGCACGAGCATGGTCGCCGCAAAGCGATCGCCGCCCAAATGGGAACATTCCCAGGTTATTTCGGGGTACTCCGCAGCGATCGCCGCGGTAGCGCCGCGCCCGCGAACCGCGCAGCATTGGTCGTGCTTGCCGTGCGCACAGACGGCCACAAGCGGATCGGTGGACAAAGTGCCATCGGTTCCATCGAGCGCAAGGTGCAGGTAGTCGCGAGGATCGTTAGCCTCTCCGGAGTACAGCGCCTCGCTGCCCACACCGGACTGTGCCACGAACCATCGCCATCGCGGTTTGGTTGGCCGACGACCATGCCGACGTATCGCCGCAATCCGCATGCCCGCCGCTTCGACACGGCGAACAATTGCGCGCCCGAGTTGGGGATCAATGCTGGCCGGAGACTGGAGAAACGCCGAATGTCCCCACGCGCCGCACAATTCGAGCAGCATCCAGGACGACCCTGCCGACGCGGTGCCGTACATGGGATCGTTGCGGGCCAGCGATTGGTCGCTGCACGGCTGTCTCTTCGCAGGGATCATCCGTGGGCCGTCGGGCGGGGCCCATCTTCGTCAGGCGCCGGCATCACGACGGCCTCCCGCAGGAGTCTGCGGATCAGCACCGTCGCGTCAGCGCGATCGAGACCCGGCAAGGTACCCGCTTCGGCAACGAGCCCGCGATGAAGCGCCTGGACGGCGTCTGCACATGATGCCGGAAATGTCATGACTCGGTCGGGTAGACGCAGAACGACACGTCCACCGGAGGTATCCACGGTCGCGACGAGCCCGTGGCGCCACTGAATCGTGGTGGTGCCGGCGAGTTCCGCGGCCTCGAGCGAGGCCAGCGGACGGACCGAGACGGGTCGCGTCCGCTCTGCGTGACGTTGCGTCAACTGTGCGGCGGCACCGCCGCTGAGCGTGGATGCCTCATCCCGAAGGGTATCGATCATCTCCGCCACCACCTTGGTCACCGTCGCGATGATCTCATCCTGATCGGTCGGGTTGCCGCCCATCGGCAGCGACTCCCTGAACGCGCCGATGGTCGCCAGCTGATCGACGACCGCGCGGGCGACGTCGAGGCCAGTCGAAGGAGAGACGCCGATGGTCAGATGGATCGACGTGGTCTCCACGGCGTGCGCCGAATGCACCCATCCGCGCGGAAGATACAGCGTGTCACCTGATGAGAGCACCGTGTCAATGACCGGCTCGCCGGTGACGCGCTCGGAGATCGCCGCACGATGCTGTGTCCACGGTTGGGACGGCAGGGGATGAGCGTGCACGGGCTCATGCACGACCCAGCGCTTCTGCCCGGCCGCTTGCAGGACGAACACGTCATGGACGTCGTAATGCGGATCGAACCCCCGGTTGGAGGGTGGCGTGATGTAGGCGTTGGCCTGCACGGGATGACCAAGATCGTCGACGGCCTGCCGGACGAAATCGATCAGCGGTGGCCACAACCGGTGCAGTCCTTGCAGCACTATCGTTGCGCCGGAGGCGAACTGGCTGAGCACCTTGGCGGAATCCACCTGATCGGGCATCTCTGCGCCGAATCCGGCCGGCCCGACATAACAGTCCCGGGCCAAGACGTCACCCTCCTTGGCCAGCCGGATGAACGGGGCGCGTACCCCACGCTCGGCGATCAGCTCGTCGACCGTGTCGGGCGACAGTAGATCGCCGAAGTCGCGGGGCAGCGCACCGGACCGGCTGAGCAACGGACTACGACCCCAATACTCGGTCGCGAACGTGTGAGGGTCGGTTGCGATGCAGCGGCTCAGCATCGCGAAGCGGTTATGCCGTTCCGTCGGCACCGCCGTCTTGGCCTTCGGGGTTCGAGCCGCCGTCGGCGGTACCCTCGCCGCCTGCGGTTCCGTCGGCTCCGCCGTCTTGGCCTTCGGGGTTCGAGCCGCCGTCGGCGGGACCTTCACCGCCTGCGGTTCCGTCGGCTCCGCCGTCTTGGCCTTCGGGGTTCGATCCACCATCGGCGGGTCCTTCGCCGCCGCCGGCAGAGGTGGTGATGTCGTCGTCGTTGAGCGCCATGCTGATCCTCTCTTTCGTCGCAACCGCGTTGTGTAGCGGCTCCGAGCGCCTCGAGGCTCGCTACCAATGACTGCCGCGGCTACGTGCGGTGCAGAGTTGCCGCGCAGAGGTTAAGCGAAACAGGTTGCGACAACTTTCTCCATAGCTTATTCAGTGTCGCTGTACCCGCCGACCACTGTTGGAGTCCCGGAACGACCTGTGGAGCGCAGGTCAGTGGGCGCAGGAGATGTCACCGTAGAACCCGAGTTGTTGGTGCTGGGCTCCGCGCTTCCCGTCATCGACAACCGGACGCCCGCCAGCGGCCGCTCCGAGGAATCGGCGGCCGGAGATGATGATGCGGTGCACGCACAGTATTGGATCCCGGGTGCTGGCCAGATGACCTGGTCGGGGTTGCCCCCTGTTCGAGTGGGCGAGTATGTGGCGGAGTGGCGACCTCGATCCAACAGTTGGACAGTGCACAGCACAGCCAGTGGCGTCCGCGACGACCTCATCCCAAGGAGCAACCGGTACACATTCATCGCCGGTGTGCTTCTCGGCATCGCTGGTGGCGCGCTGATCCATTTCGCCCGTTCTCTCGTCTCAGCCGTTTTTTTCGTGATCGCTGGCTGCTTGTTCGCCGCCAATTAGCTTGTTACACAGAGACGCTGAGCTGCAGCGTGACCGATGGGAACGAACTCGGGCCCACTACATCGGCGCACGGAGCTTCTGGAGGGCTCGTCCCTGCGCTCTGGCGCCCTTCTAGCCGAGCAGGTCCTCCCGCCGGATCTCGCCTTCGTCAACCTCGAGCTCACGGGCCGTCGGTCCGCCCTCGACCTCTAATTGCAGTTTGCCGGGCAGCTCCGGGTTCGGGACTGCCACCGATTTGATGTTTCCGGCTGAGTCGCAAAGCACTAGCCTCGATCTTTCGTGTGATCGTGGTTGTTTCGGCGCGTGATGCACGGAAGTGCCTGTCAGCAGGGGAAACTTGGGCTTGTCAAAGGTCCAGGTCCCACAAGCTGAGAGGCACTCCGTAGGTGAAGAGTAACCGCTGTGGTGGTGTCCGTATCGAATCTGGCCGCGAGTCGCTGATCTCGTCGGGCGGGGCGGCGATGCTTGTGCAGGCCGCCGCGGTGAGCGGCTTGGCCGGCGAGCTTTCCCGCGCGTTGAGTCCGTGGCGGATGGCGCGGTCGCTGCACGATCCCGGCAAAACGGCGCTGGATCTGGTGGTCGCCATCGCACTGGGAGGTGACTGTCTGGCCGATGCAGCTGTGGTGCGTGCTCAGCCGGAGGTATTCGGCACGGTGGCCTCCGACCCCACGATCAGCCGGCTCATCGACGCCCTGGGCGATGACTCGGCCGCCGCGATTGCGGCGATCCGTGGGGCGCGTGCCGCGGCGCGGTCCACGGTCTGGGACCATCGCTCGCCGGTTCTGACCACCGGTCCGGTGGTGGTCGATCTGGATGCCACACTGGTCGGCGCGCACTCGGAGAAGGAAGGTGCGACCCCGAACTTCAAGCGGGGCTTCGGGTTCCACCCCATGTTTGCCTTCGTTGACCACGGCGCCGGCGGCACTGGAGAGCCCTTGGCGGGCATGCTGCGTCCCGGGCGGGCCAACGCCAACACCGCCGCCGACCAGATCGCGGTGCTTGACGCCGCACTGGCCCAGCTGCCCGAAGGGCTGCGGTCTCGGGTGCTGGTACGCGGTGACTCTGGCGCGGGTGTGCAGCCGTTGCTCTGGCATATCACCGGCCTGGGGTTGGCCTACTCGGTGGGATTCTCGGCGCGCCAACCCGTCCAGGACGCATTGGCAGTGCTGCCCAAGCAAGCCTGGCGGGCCGCTCTGGATCCCGACGGACGGCCCCGTGAGGGCGCCCAAGTCGCCGAGCTGACCCGGTGGATGCCGGCGACCTTGACCGGGTGGCCGCCCGGGATGCGCATCATCGCCCGCCGCGAACGCCCTCATCCCGGCGCCCAGTTGCACATCACCGATGATGACGGCTGGCGCATCACGGTATTTGCCACCAGCACCACCGGCGGGAGGATCGCCGAGCTGGAGGTTCGCCACCGGCTGCGGGCACGCGCTGAGGACCGCATCCGCGGACTCAAGGACACCGGGATGACCAACCTGCCCTTACAGGCCTTCGCCAAAAATCAGATCTGGCTCGAATTGGCTTGCCTGGCCTACGAATTGCTTACCTGGACCCAACTGATGGCCTTCCACGACCAGCCCGCCCGAACCTGGGAACCCAAACGCCTACGGCTGCGGCTACTGGCCGTCGCCGCGCGGCTGATCACCACCGGCCGACGCCGAATCCTGCGCTTCTCGAAGCGATGGCCCTGGACCGACCTCCTCACCAGCGGCCACCGCCGTCTGGCAGCGCTCGCCTGATACCGACACACCAGTACCTACCACCGAGGACTTGGAGAACCGGCGACACAGCGCCGGGAACTACCCGCGCCCACACACCCCGACAAGAGCGCGACCACAGTCAGCCCCGTCCAAGCTCACTCACGAAAGATCGAGGCTAGCAGTTTCACGGCGCTTCTCCTCATTCCCTGATCGTGGCCATGTGGATGGCGTAACTGGCGTCGGTAGTTCCCGTGTTCTTGATCCACCAGTGGATCTCCTTTTCTAGATTGCCGGACCCGTTGTGGACCTCGCGATACTCGACGCGCAGGATCTCTACGCGGGCAGACGCCCCGATTGCAGGCGGGATCGTCAGCGAGACCATCGCGTCCACGCTGAATGCCCACACCCGTTGGGCCGCGGCGTTATTCCACGAGACGTGGTGGGTGTTGCCCGGCTCGATCGCAGTGATGTAGCCGATGTGGCTGAAGCTGACGCTGGCCATCGAGCTTCCTCCTTCACAAAAAGAAATTCTGGTTATTGCAACGGCACCGGATGTGCCGCTGTCATGTATAGGAGCGCCGACCCAGCGCCACTCGGACACTTTCCTGCTCATAAGCGGGAGCCGATAAGGGAAAACGCCGAGGAGGCAAAGCTGTTCGCGCGGGCCGTCGGGTGATCCCTCCGGCGCGTCATCCAAGGCGCGCTGACGACAGTCACGGACGCACAACTAAAGCGCGACGCTTAAGGGTTTGTTCGTCGGTCTCCGCTACGAGCAATGATCGAGTGAAGGTCACGGCACCTCAAGAGTTTTCGAATTCACCGCTACCAGGAGTCAAAGGTGCTCGTTACGCTGAGTTACGCCTCCGTGAATTACCAGACGCGAACCCAGTCGACGAGCATGTCCGCGGGGTAGGTCCCCGGTCCGGGATCGCCACCACCAGACCCCGCGACAGCAAGACCGAAGATCGGAAACATCTGATAGCCGGGCTCGTTGAACTGCCAGTCCGGCAGCGAATCCGCCGGAACGTCGAAGTACGGTTGCGCGCCGTCGACGTAGTCCTTCCAGAAACGCATACCGGCGTCATCCCACTGGACGCGCCACGTGTGCCACCCACTGTCCACAGTGATTCCGTGGCTCACGTGTTCTCCGCCGTTCAACTTTGCGTGGACCGTGGTTCCCGCGGCCCAGTGGCCGTTGCCATACCACTCCATGAGGTCGACTTCGCCGCCGTTGACCGGGCTGTTGTTGGCCATGTACCACGCGGGCCAACAACCCGGGGTGAGACAGTTCAGCTTGATCCGGGCTTCCCAGGTGTGGCCGATGCCACCCCTGAATTTCCCGAAGACCTTGCCGCTGTAGTAGCTGTTGCCGTCCTTCGCGGCGTGGAGAACGAGGTTGGACTTGCCGTCGACATACAGATTTCGGCGATCGTCTCTGTACTGGCCGACGTTCTCGGGTAGCTCCCAGAACGTGGGGTCCTCCATCGATTCGCGTTCTAGCGCCGCCTCCCACTTCGACGGATCGGGGGCCGAGCCGGCTGGGCCGTCGAACTCGTCCTGGAAGATGTAGCCACCAGGCGGTGGCGCAGTCGGCAGCGGCGCCCGATCCAGCGGCAGATCCCGCCTGGTCGGGGAAGCACCCGCGGTCGGGATGGGCATCGCGGCGGCCAGCGCGCCGATACCGGCCATCAGCATCACGTGGCGACGATTCATGTCAGGCATCCCAACAGGTAAGCCGGTATGCCCGCCGAGCGCAAACGCACGGCGTCGGCGCCGTCGAACCTTACGCGGTGCGGCGGCGTCTCAAGAACGGATCGGTCAACGACGGCGGCTGGTAGCCCTGATCAGCTCGAGAGATCGTCGACCCAGGCGGCACGATCTCGTCGATCCTGTCGAGGATGTCCACGGACAGCGTGACCTCGGTCGCGCCGAGCTGGGATTTCAGGTGGTCGAGTGTGCGCGGGCCGATGATTGGCGCGGTGACTGCTGGATGCTGCATTACAAATGCGAGCGCGAGGTGAATCAGTGACAATCCGGCGTCGTCGGCCAGTTGCCCGAGTGCATCGGCAGCGTCGAGTTTGCGCTGGTTCTCCGGATTGGACATGTCAAACCGGGCCGGCAATCGGGTACGGCGCCGCGATTCGGGAAGATCCGTGTCCTTGCGGTAGCCCCCGGCGAGCCACCCACTGGCCAGCGGGCTCCAGGGCAGCACACCCATCCCGTACTCCTGCGCCACCGGCAGAACGTCGGACTCGATCCCGCGGACCAGCAGCGAATAGGGCGGCTGCTCGGTGACGAACCGGCCGAGGCCGCGCCGCTTGCTGACCCATTGCGCGTGGACGATCTGGTGGGCGGGAAATGTCGACGAGCCGAACGCGCGGATCTTGCCCTGCCGCTGCAGATCGGTGAGCGCTCCCAGCGTCTCTTCGATGTCGGTGTACGGGTCGGGGCGGTGAATCTGGTACAGATCGATCCAGTCGGTGTTCAGCCGGCGCAGGCTGTTCTCGACCTCGCTAACGATCCACCGCCGAGAGTTTCCGCGCTTGTTCGGGTCGCCTTGGGTGCCTGCCGGCGCCTCGACCGGGACTCCCATTTGGCCGTGGACCTTCGTCGCGAGCACGACGTCGTCGCGCGTGCCGCCTGCGAGGGCCTTGCCGACAATGATCTCCGACTCTCCCTGCGAGTAGACGTCGGCGGTGTCGATGAAGTTGATGCCCCCATCAAGAGCGGCGTGGATCGTCGTAATCGACGTCTCGTGGTCGGGTTCGCCCCAACCGCCGAACATCATCGCGCCGAGACATAGCGGGCTGACTTGGATTCCGGTTCGTCCGAGGCTGCGGTACTCCATGGGAGCGACTGTACGCCCGCGTTAGGTGAGCTAATGATCGCTCACAATCAGTCCGGAATTCCCGTTGACTGCCTCAGGCCAGGCCGTAGAGCGTCCTGATGCTCTCGTGCAGCTTCTCGGGCAGCAGCGGAGACGCGTGGGCATCGGTGATGACCTCGATATAGGCGGCGCTGTCGCCCTTTTCGGCGACGGCCATGGCGGTGTCGAGCTCGGCACAGGTGGTGACCTTGGCGGTGAACCAGTCATCGCAGCCCAGCGCGTGCGGCAGTTCGGCGTAGTTCCACGGTGCGAGGTCGTTGTACGCGATCTCCGGGTCCTTGCACAGCAGTCGCTCGATCAGATAGCCGGAGTTGTTGAGCACGAAGATGATCGGTCGCAGACCGTGCCTGTGGAATTGGCTGATCTCTTGCGCCGTGAGCTGGTGTGAACCCTCGCCGGTGAACAGCACGACCCGCCGATCCGGCGAGGCAACCGCGGCGCCGAACGATGCCGGGGTGGCCCATCCGATCGCGCCCCACAGCGTCTGGTTATGGAACCTCGTCCCGTGTGGCAGCTCGGCGAATGCCAATCCCATTGAGCAGGTGCCGGTTTCGGCGATCACGATATCGTCCTCGCGAAGGAAGTCCGCCCAGCGCGTGTACAGGGCGCCGGCACTGATCGGGTCATCGCCGGCGTTGACGACCGAGCCCAGTGACGTCCGACGGATACCCGCCGCCGCCCGGGGACGCATGGTCTGCCCCGCGAGCTCATGCAGGACGTCAGCCATTTCCACATCGCGGAACACCACCGAGCCGACCGTGGTGCGGTGCAGGCCGATGTCGACCGTCCTCGCCGGGTCAAGACGCGCGGTGAACGCCCCGGTGTTGAAGTCTGTCTGCATCGCGCCGAGGATGACCACGGCATCGCAGGACTCGACGAATTCGCGCACCGTCTCGTCCATGAGCCGCCCGTCGTACATTCCGATGTAATTCGGGTGGTCCTCATCGATGACCGACTTGTCGGCGAACATGGTCGCGAAGGGCAGTTCGGCGGTTTCGATGAAGGCCTGTGCGACGTCCTGCAGACCCAGCCTGCGCACGAGCATGCCCGGCAATACGCAGGCGTTCGATGCGGCGTCCAGCGCGGCGGCGACGGCGTCGGCCGCGGCGGTTAGGGCGGTGGGGTCGCTGGCGGGAAGGGTCTGCGGTGTCCCTGGAGCCAGGATCGGCTGGTCCACGATGTCACTGGGGAAGGCCATATAGACCGGCTTGCGGTTGTACAGGGCCTCGGCGATGAGACGCTCGGTCTCGTACACGGCGTTCGCCGGAGTGATGATCGCGCTGGCGCCGACGACGGTGTCCGCCATCGTGCGGAACAGGTCGAACTCACCGTCGCCCAGGGTGTGGTGCACCAGCGCGCGATCGGCCTGAGCGGGCAGCGCAGGCATGCCGGTCAGGTGGAAGACCGGCAGATTCTCGGCGTAGGAGCCTGCGACGCCGCTGATCGCGCCGAGTTCGCCGACGCCGTAGGTGGTGCTGAGGGCAGCGATACCGCGAACGCGTGCGTATCCGTCGGCCGCGTAGGCGGCGTTGAGTTCGTTACAGCAGCCGACCCAGTTGATATCGGGATGCGCAACGATGGCGTCCTGGACGGGGAAGGCGAAATCACCCGGTACACCGAAGATGTCGGTGACGCCGATGTCGTTGAGCCGGCCTAGAACGTACTCGATGACGGTCGGTGTGGTGGGCATGGGAACATCCTCCGGTCAGAGTGGTTGGTGCCGTTAAGCATCTGAGGCGGCGAAGGCGATGTCGTCCACGCCAGCCCCAAAAGCAGCGACCAGAAACCGGCATTTGCAGTACCGGCTAGCACCCACGTGTCGAACCAAAGCGCCCGCGAAGGTCGGAGTCGATCCGCTACCGTTCTCGAATGAGCGATGAGACGACGCCGTCCACCCTGACCGGTCCGACACGCGCTCCGACGAGCACCCGTCGGGCGGTGCTCAACACCATCAGGGGCTCCGCGGGAAACCTCGTCGAGTGGTACGACGTCTACGTCTACACGGTCTTCGCCTCGTACTTCGAGGCGCAATTCTTCGATGAGAACGACGAAAACGCAACGGTCTACATCTTAGCGATCTTCGCAGTCACCTTCGTCATGCGACCGGTGGGATCCTGGTTCTTCGGCCGCTTTGCCGACCGCCGCGGCCGAAAGGCCTCACTGATGCTCAGCATCACCATCATGTCCTCCTGCTCCTTCCTCGTGGCGGTCATGCCCACCCGCGAGATCATCGGATGGTGGGCAGCAGTGATTTTGCTGCTCGCCCGGCTCGTGCAGGGGTTCGCCACCGGCGGTGAGTACGGCACATCGGCGACATACATGTCCGAAGCGGCCACCGCGAATCGGCGCGGCTTCTTGTCGTCGTTCCAGTACGTCACCCTTGTCGGTGGCCACGTTCTCGCGCAGTTCACGCTCCTCATCGCGCTCCAGTTCCTGGATGGTGACGCGCTGCGTGCCTGGGGATGGCGGATCGGCTTCTTCATCGGTGGTATCGCCGCCCTTGTGGTGCTCTGGATTCGCCGCTCGATGGACGAGTCGCTCAGTGAGTCGCACTTGGAGGACATCCGCGAGGGCAAGGACCGGGACGCGGGATCCATGAAGACGTTGTTCACCGTGCACTGGCGCCCCCTGCTGCTCGTTTTCCTCATCACTGCGGGTGGCACGGTCGCGTTCTACACCTACAGCGTCAATGCGCCCGCAATTGTCAAGTCCACCTTCGGGTCCGACCGGGCGCTGACGGCAACGTGGGTCAACCTGATAGGGCTGATCTTCCTGATGCTGCTGCAGCCCGTTGGCGGCATCATCAGCGACCGGGTCGGACGCAAGCCACTCCTGATCTTCTTCGGTATTGGTGGCGTCATCTACACCTATGTCCTTCTCACGTTCCTCCCGAAGACCACCTCAGCGCTCACGGCGTTCGCACTACTGGCCGTCGGCTACGTAATCATCACCGGTTACACGTCGGTCAACGCGATCGTGAAGGCGGAGCTGTTCCCCGCCGAAATCCGTGCCCTGGGCGTGGGGCTGGGCTACGCGCTCGCGAACTCCGCGTTCGGGGGTACGGCGCCGGTGCTGTACCAGGCGTCCAAGCCCGATCACATCACGTTGTTCATCGTCTATGTGACGGTGGTGATCGGTGTGAGCCTGCTGGTTTACATCTTTGCGCTGAGGAACAAGGGTGAGACGGTACTCGACCGCGAGCAGGGCAGCGCATGGGCGCTACCTGTGGCTCGATGACTGTCTGCGCCAAAAGCCTTACGAGGGAATCGTATCCAGCCGGCCCGATCCGACAAGGACAACCTCGCCGCCCACGCGGACCAGAATCTCGCCGTCGGCACTTCGCGCCGAGATGCTGATACTGGACGGCCGGTTGATGAAGCGTCCCTGACCCAGCACAGTGGAATCGTCGTCACGAAGCAAGCCGTGCCGGTGTAGGTAGGCGGCAACGCAACCGGCGGCGCTGCCCGTTGCGGCGTCCTCGACGACGCCGTCATTGTTCCAATGCCGACCCTCGCCGGCTTCGGCGTCGAGAAGATAGGCGTACTCCGCTCCGAGCTCGGCCAGCACCACGTCGAGTTCGCGGTGCGAGATGCGGGCGCGGGCGAGCGCTCCGTTGTGCACCGGCACGATGAGATAACGCAGACCGGTGGAGACCACTTCAAGGGGCAGCCGAGTGTCGAGGTCGCCCATGAGCAGCGAGAACCACGACGCCACTTCCTCGGGCGAGGCATCCGACGGTTGACCGAGAAAGTGTGCGGCCATCTCAGGCAGGACGGCGTGGAAGGCGTCGGGCCCGAGGCGTTCGGTCTCGACGATGAGTGCACCGGAGACCAGTTCCATCGTCCAGCGCCCGTGAACCTCGTTGCCGCCGTGCAGGTGATGGATGACGGCTGCCGCGCCGATCACCGGGTGCCCCGCGAAGTCGAGCTCTTCGAAAAGGTCGAAGATGTGCGCCTGCCAATGATTTTGCGGTCCCGTTGGTTTGAGGAAGATGGACTCGAACTGGCGCATCTCGCGCGTGATCTCGGCCATTTGGGTGGAGCTGAGGTCGCCCGCGTCGGGAAAGACGGTCAGGCTGTTGCCCCGGTAGGGCGCCGAGGTGAACACGTCAACGAGCTGGAATTGCACCGTTCCGACGCTACCCGGGTGGCCGCCGTAAGCTGGCGCTCATCGTCGCCGAGCACCATCGCCTGCCCGGATACGGCTCGACCCGCCCCCACGCACCGCTGGTGGAGGCGGTTCGCCGGGTTCTTCAAGCGCGTGATCCCCTCGGGAACACTGCGGGCGATCCGCAAGCTCCAGCGGGCAATGGCCTCTTCAACAGTCCGTCAGAACGGCGGCGGTGCGTTGCGTTCGGCGACGTAGTCGTCGTTGAGTGCGCGCTCGGCCCTGATGCGGTCGGCGCGGGATTGCGTCCGGGTGCGTTTTCGCTTGGGCATCATCAGTGTTCGGTGCGCGCTTTGTGCGGCCGGAGTCGACGGGGGCGCGGGGGTGGATGCGGCCCACTCCGGAAATAGGAGACTGATGCCGGGTCTGGTGGTGTAGGCGTGGCCGGTCGGCGTCGTGACGACGACCGTGCCGTCGGCGAACTGCTGGTCCGACCATCCCGGCATGAAGGTCTTGATCAGATGGTGGATTCGGCAGTAGCACTTGAGGTTGCCGGGGTGAGTCGCGCCTGCGGGGTAGGCCACGGTGTGGTCGATGTCAGCGTGCGTCGCGAGCCGATCGCAACCCACTGCGCGACAGGTCATGTCGCGGGTGCGGACGGACTCGTCGAGTGCAGTGCTGGGTCGGTACCGCGGCTCCGGCTCCGGCTTGGGTGCTACCACGGGCCTGAGTTTGGCTCCGCGGGCGAGGAGTTCGGCGAGCAGTGGCGCGGGCACGATGCCGCCGCCGAAAATGAGTGCCGCCTTCTGTCGTCCCTTCGTCT
The DNA here is from genome assembly GCA_963715885.1 of uncultured Actinomycetota bacterium. Taxonomy (GTDB): domain Bacteria; phylum Actinomycetota; class Actinomycetes; order Mycobacteriales; family Mycobacteriaceae; genus Mycobacterium. The sequence continues at coordinate 76,115 of CAVQSK010000012.1, read as the reverse complement.
CCTGGCCCTGTGCGGAGTCGGATCCCTCCCCATGAAACTGGGGATCGCAAGTGGCCTCTGTCGATTCCTGTTCGGCGACGACGTGGACGACGACGCTGCCGGCACGGCCGTCGTCGTCGGCTGCGGGGCAATCCGAGCGCCCGCATCCGCATGACAGGCGCGTGGATCCGGCGGCCAGCGCACCGAGCGCGTCGGCGCGGCGCTGCGGCAGCGTGCGTGGATCGTCTTCACACACCATGCGCGCCATCGCGTCCAATCGTTGACGGAGCAGCGCGGCGTCGGTGGAGAACAGCCGCCCCCACACCGGGGTGGTGCCCGACTTGTGGTCGTCCCCGATGGTGAAGTCGCGGCTGCGCGCGGACTCGCGAGAGCGACGCACAGCGCCCGGATCGATTGCATCAACCCACACATCGAGGGCCTGGGTGAGCTTGTATTCCGACAACGGTCCCCACTCGGCGATGCGTTCGGCGATCGCCGAGTCCACGGCTGCCAACGCCTCTTCGCCGGTGATCAACCTTGTGCGTTGGTCGATCAGCCAGACTCGCCGCCCGTTCAGCTCCCCGGACAGGAAAAGGGCGGCCACCTCAGGGAGTCGGTCGCGCAGCGTGACCGCCAGATCCATCTCTCCGCTTGCGCGGCCGTGGCCGATGTTCAGCGCGGCTGCGATCTCGGCGGCCGCGGTATCCCAGTCGTCACATGCCCAGTGCGCGTGCTCGCCGGTGATGCGGCGACGGTGCAACTCGGCGATCGCGGCGTACTTTCGGGCGTCCGCGACCGCGCTGGCACGAGCCTCGGCCGCGATGGTATCGACCAGCGCAGCGTCATCGAGGCTCTCGAACATATGTGGCGCTCCACGTGTTTTCGTGGGCGCCTTTGTGCTGGTCAGGGTTGTTTTCGGTTGCGCGGGAGGATGTTCGGCGTTTCGCGGGTGAAATGAGGGACGCGCACGCGGTGTGGCTCTAGGTTTCGGGGTTACCACACCAACCGCAACCCGGAGGCACCGCGTGCGCGTCAATACTGCATTTAACCGTCTGCTGCAGATCCCCGGAGCATCGGTGACCGATGTCGTTATCGGAGAGCGCGACGTCGAGGTCACCCTGCGCCCACGCGCCCGACTGCTGCGCTGCCCGTGCGGGATGCTGTGCTCGGCGGTCTATGACCGCCGCCGACGCCGCTGGCGGCACCTGGACCTGGCCCGATGTCGGTTGTGGCTGGTATATGAGATCCGTCGACTGGACTGCCCGGACTGCGGGATCCGCACCGAGGAGTTGCCTTGGGCACGGCCCGGCAGCGCGGCATACCCGCGACTTCGAAGACATGGTGCTCTGGCTTGCTCAACGAACCGACCGCACCTCGGTGGCCACCCTGCTGCGCTGCGCCTGGGAAACGGTGACCGCGATCATCAACCGCGGGGTGGCCGAGTTGCTTGATGCCCGCCGGCTCGACACCCTCTACCGGATCGGGGTCGATGAGATCTGTTACCGCCATCCGCACCGGTACCTGACCATCATCGGTGATCATGACACCGGCACCGTGGTCGATATCCAGCCCGGCCGCAACTACCAGTCCTTGGCCAACTTCTATGCCCGCCAATCTGATTCGGACCTAGCCCAGATCGAAGCGGTCAGCATGGATGTGGCCTCGGCCTACACCGAAGCCACCCGCACCCATGTCCCGCACGCGGTGATTTGCTACGACCCGTTCCACATCATGCGATGGGCCAACAGAGCCCTCGATGCGGTGTACTCCCAGGCCATCACCGGGCGCGGCCACGCTTCGATGACCCCGGCGCAGTGGCGCACCGGACGCTGGGCCCTGCGCACCGGCGAAAACAAACTCAACGACGACCAACGCGTCTTAATCAACCAGATCGCCCGCACCCACCGCCACATCGGCCGAGCCTGGACCCTCAAGGAACAACTGCGCGACATCTACCGCCTCAACCACCCACCAGGGTGGCCCGCCAACATCTGCGGCGCTGGATCACCGCCGCCAAACGCAGTCGCATCAATGCCTTCGTCGCCCTGGCCAAACGCCTACAGGTCTACTTCGACGCGGTCATCGCCGCCATCGAACTGGGCATCTCCAACGCCCTCATCGAAGGCATCAACGCCAAAATCCGACTCATCAACGCCCGCGGCTACGGACACCACTCCGCCCAAGCACTGAGCTCAATGATCTACCTCTGCCTGGGCGGCCTACACCCCAAACTCCCCACAAGAACGTGAGGAGTCGCACATACGTACTGCTTATCTGCTTAAGTGGACCTATGCTGGTCAGGTGACGTTTGCAGATGTTGGTCCGGTGGGTGGAGTGGACTATCCAAGGACGTATCAGGAGTTTCGGGCGTGGTTTCCCGATGATGCGTCCTGTGCTGAGTATCTGGCGCGTTTGCGCTGGCCGGAGGGGTTCCGGTGCCCGGTATGTGGTGGCGATAGGGCGTGGCAGACCTCGACACAGCACTGGAAATGTGTCGGGTGTGGGCGCAAGACCTCGGTGACGGCCGGGACGATCTTTCACCGCACCCGTACGCCGTTGAGCACGTGGTTTGCCGCGGTCTGGTTGGTGACCTCGCAGAAGAACGGGGCCTCGGCGCAGAATCTGCACGACATGCTGGGGCTGGGGTCGTACGAGACCGCCTGGGCGTGGCTGCACAAGTTGCGCCGGGCGATGGTGCGCCCCGACCGTGAGCTGCTCGCTGGTGTGGTCGAGGTCGATGAGTCGTTTGTCGGGGGCCGCGCCACCGGCAGGCAGGGCGCCTCAACGGACAAGGTGCCTGTCATGATTGCGGTGGAAAATTCTGGGACACAGGTGAATAGGAAACTTCTGCTGGGCCGGGTGCGTCTGGCGGTGGCCGATGCGCCAGGGTCCAAACAACTTGTCGAGTTCGCCCGAACCACCGTCGCGCCGGGCTCGCTGATCCGCACCGACGGCGCGCGGATGTTCCGCGTGTTGGCCCAGGAGGGCTACACCCACCAGTACGTGTCCGGATACAGCTCACCCGAACCCGGACATGTCACCCTGCCGGGACCCCACCGGGTGGCCTCGCTGCTCAAACGCTGGAACGCCGGCACCCATCACTACCGCGTGGAACGCGAGCACCTGCAGTACTACCTCGACGAATTCACCTTCCGGTTCAATCGGCGCAGGTCACGGGCCCGTGGGCTGCTCTTCTACCGGCTGCTGCAGCAGAGCGTCAACACCGATCCCCATCCACTGGCTGACCTCATCGGCGGCACCGCAGTGAACCTCCGTGACCAAGAACCAGCCGAAGAATTCACTTTAGAACCTTTGTCTAGCAATACATTCGGAAAATTCTAGCCTGTTGCCTCATGTCAAGATGCGCGCGAAGGCGGATTCGTTGCCTCATGTGAACGTGCGCGCTTGGGAACTTGGGCTTTGGTGGTGGGTCCAGCTTTGCTGGTGGTCATTGTGAGGAGCTGAGCGGTCAGGGCTTGGATCTGGCGCTGGGTGGCGGCGGGGTTGATCAGGGAGTAGGTCCGGGTCAGCGCCACTATGCGCTCCACGGTCATGGTTGGGTGATCGATCGCGCGATGGAACGGGGTGGCGGCGGTGTCGTGTTTCTTGGCCACCTTGGCGCCGTCGCGGACCTTGGATATCAGTTTCTGCTGCGGGTAGAAGTAGTTGGTCAGCTTGGACTGCAGCTGCCAGATTTCGTTGAGTAACAACAGCTCTGCGGCGGTGTCGTAGCGGTGGTAGCCGACCACGGTGCGGACCACCGCCCAGTTCTTCTGCTCGACGTGACAGCCGTCGTTCTTGTTCGCCGGCCGCGCCCGGGTGAAGGTGATCTGGTGCCGTTGGCACCATTGCAACAAGTGGACGTTGATGAATTCTGATCCGTTGTCGGAGTCCACGCCCAGGATCGGGAACGGCATCTTGTAGGCGATGTCATTGAGTGCGGCTAGGACGCATTTGGCGGTCTTGTCGGGCACTGAGCGGTTCTCGGTCCAGCCGGTGGCGATATCGGTGACCGTCAGCGTAAACGCATGGGGTCCAGCCGGGTTGCCGCCGTCGTGGCAGACCAGGTCGATCTCGACGAACCCGGGTCGGGCCTCGTCCCAGTCGGCCCAGGTGCGCACCGGGATCTGACTTTTGAGCAGCGATCCCGGCTTGGTGGAGGCACGTCCCTTGAGTTGATACTTGGCTCGCTCACCGGCCAGGCGGCGGTCGATGGTGGCCGCCGACATCGACATCAACAGCGCCGCGGTGTCCTCATCGATGACCAGTTCCCCGAAGTGGCACAACACCGCCACCAGCTCGGTCAGCATCGGCGCCAGCCGCTTGCCGGCCGGCATTCCCAGCACTGTCCAGCACACCGTCAGCGCGGCAATGACATCCGGTCCGTACTTCGGTGGCCGCGGATTTCTCGGCGATACCAACTTGGGCTGCAACGCGGTCCTGAGCGCCTTGCGGGCATGGTTACGGTGCCAGCCCGTAGTGGCGCACAACTCATCGAGAATGATGCCCTTTGTCCGTTTGTCCGCCAGTAAGTAGCGGATCGCGGTCGCCTCGGTCACTGCCCTGCGCTCGGCCAATGTCAACCCCATCATCTGGGCCTACCGAGGCCACAGCTGACCGATCAGGTAGGCGCGCCGCACGCGCGCACTTTCAATGAGGCAACGAAGCACCATTTCGCGCGCATTTCCGACGAGTCAACGCGGTCCACTTAAGCATATAAGCAGTACATACATTCGATTGTACTTGTGCGCACCGACAACTTTTCACCCTCGGTCCGACTTGTCGGCGTTGCGGCGCAGGCTGGCCGGCAACCCGGTTCAGTTCGTCGAGCACGGCAAGAGACCGTTCGCGTACACGGTTGGACTACACAACCGCGGCCTGCCCGAGTTGTTGATCACCGGGGCAGGACAGGTTCCTCATCGAGGTAGTCGAAGTCGAGCACCCGGACGTGCACCTGAAATTCGCCGTCATGACCGCGGCCGGTGGCCTTGGGACGCCGGGTGGGGCCATGGCCGACGCAGGCAGCCGGTGCTCGGAGTGCGCAGCCCCGCGCCCTAGTCCATCCGACCGGCGTCGACCAAGCGGATGACCGCCGCGCCCTCCTCGTCAGAAGCGTGCAGATCGACCTCCACGTCGAAGCCCCAATCACGGTCGCCTGCCGGGTCATCCAGGATCTGCCGCACCCGCCACACGTCGGGTTGCCGGTCGACGATCAGCAGCGCCGGCCCCCGGGCGTCGGCGCCGATGCCCACGTCGTCGTGCTCGGCGAAGTAGTCTCGCACGACCTCCTCCCAACGTTCGGACGTCCATCCGGACGCCCCGTCCAAGTCGCCAAGGTCGTGCCAGCGGCGCCGCGCGAACAACTCCACCCGCCGGAACAGCGCATTGCGGACCATCGCGGTGAACGCCCGCTCGTTCCCTGTCAGCGGGCGCGGCCGAGCCGGTACCGCCACGGGCGCCTCCAACGGCTGGTCCGGGCTGGTGAGCTGCTCCCACTCGTCGAGCAGACTCGAATCGACCTGGCGCACAAGCTCACCGAGCCACTCGACGATGTCGGTGACCTCCTCTGTCCGCGCGGCGGCTGGCACTCCGGACCGCAGCGCCTTGAACGCGTCGGAGAGGTAGCGCAGCACTGCGCCCTCGGAGCGGGTCAATCCGTAGACACTGACGAACTCCCGGAACGTGAACGCCCGCTCCCACATCTCGCGCACGACGGATTTCGGCGACAGCTGGGCGTCAGCGGCCCACGGGTTGCTCTGCAGGTACACCTCGAAGGCATGCCCGAGCAGCTCGTCGAGCGGCTTGGGATAGGTGACGTCGTCCAGCAACTCGATCCGCTCGTCGTACTCGATTCCCTCGGCCTTCATCGCGGCGACAGCCTCACCCCTCGCCTTGTTCAGTTGCGCCGCCAGGATCTGGCGAGGGTCCTCGAGGGTCGCTTCAATGACCGAAATGACGTCCAGCGAAAAGGTTTCGGACGCCGGATCGAGCACGTCGACAGCGGCGAGCGCGAACGTCGAGAGCGGCTGGTTGAGGGCGAAGTCGGGCGGCAGGTCGACGGTCAGTCGGTAGCGCCGTCCGTCGGCGTCCGGTTCGTCGAGCCGCTCCAGGACGCCGGCCTGTAGCAGCGAGCGGGCGATACCGACGGCCTCGCGGATGTGCTGCAGCTGCCGCTTGCGCGGCTCATGGTTCTCGGTGAGCAGCCGGCGCATCGCGACGAACGGGTCACCGGGACGGTCGACGACGTCGAGGATCATTGCCGTCGACACCCGCATGTTGCTGGTCAACGGCTCGGGCGCGGCCTCCACCAGGCGGGTCATGGTCGACTCGCTCCACGGCACCATGCCCTCGGGCACCTTGCGGCGCACCAGCTTTCGGCGCTTTTTCGGATCGTCGGCGACCTTGGCGAACTGTTTGAGGTTCTCCACCTCGTGCTCGGGCGCCTGGACGACGACGGTGCCTGCGGTGTCGTAGCCGGCTCGCCCGGCCCGGCCCGCGATCTGGTGGAATTCGCGGGCATTCAGCAGCCGGGTCCGAGTGCCGTCGTACTTCGACAACGCCGAGAAGACCACCGTCCGGATAGGTACGTTGATGCCGACGCCGAGGGTGTCGGTGCCGCAGATGACCTTCAGCAGGCCGGCCTGGGCCAGCTGCTCTACCAGCCGCCGGTACTTTGGCAGCATCCCGGCGTGGTGAACGCCGATCCCGTGCCGGACCAGTCGCGACAGCGTCGTCCCGAAGGCCGACGAGAACCGGAACCCGCCGATCAGGTCGGCGATCGCGGCCTTGTCCTCCTTGGTGCTCACGTTGATGCTCATCAGCGCCTGCGCCCGCTCCAGCGCCGAGGCCTGGGTGAAGTGGACGACGTAGATCGGCGCCTGCTTCGTGTCGAGCAGGTCGCCGATCGTCTCGTGCATGTGAGTGGTCGCGTAGGAGTAGTACAGCGGGACCGGGCGTTCGGCGTTGGCGACCAACGCCATCGGCCGGCCGGTGCGGCGGGTGAGGTCCTCGCGGAGGAACGTGACGTCACCGAGGGTGGCCGACATCAGCAGGAACTGGGCATTCGGTAGTTCCAGCAGCGGCACCTGCCACGCCCAGCCGCGGTCGGGGTCGCCGTAGAAGTGAAATTCGTCCATGACCACCAGACCGATGTGCGCGGCCGCGCCTTCGCGCAGTGCGATGTTGGCCAGCACCTCCGCCGTGCAGGTGATGATCGGCGCCGCCGCGTTGACCGCGGCGTCGCCGGTGAGCATGCCCACGTTGGCCGCCCCGAACACGGCGCAGAGGGCGAAGAACTTCTCGCTGACCAGTGCCTTGATCGGCGCGGTGTAGTAAATGCGCCGTCCCGCTGCCAGCGCCGTGTACAGCGCGCCAGTGGCCACCAGCGACTTGCCCGAGCCGGTCGGCGTCGCCAGGACGACGTTCGCGCCGCTGACCACCTCGATCAGCGCCTCCTCCTGCGCCGGGTACAGCACGGTGCCGCATTTCTTGGCCCATGCGGCGAAGGAGTCGAACATCTCGTCGGGGTCGGCGCCCTTCGCGCGCAGGGCGGACAGGTCACTCGGGTCGTCGAGCAGGGGAGGAGCAATTGCGGTCATCGTGAGGACCAGCGTGCCCGAACGGCATTCCCGCCACCGCGCTGCCCTCGCCGGCAGTCCGGTTGAGTTCCTCCGGATGGCTCAATCTGACGGCACGGCATGATGAATGACGTGGCGTACGACAAAGACCTCACTGGGCTTGTGGTGATCGACCCTTATAACGACTTCATCTCCGAGGGCGGAAAGGTATGGGATCGCCTCAAGGGTGTTGCCGAAGCCAATCAGTGCGTTCCTCATATGAAGCAAGTCCTCGATGCTGCTCGAGATGCCGATATCCACGTCTTCTACGCACTGCATCACCGGTATCGCCCGGGTGACTACGAAACCTGGACGTATATCGCCCCGATCCAGAAAGCGGCATGGTCGCACAGGACCTTCGAAGACGGTACTTGGGGCGGTGAGCTGCATCCCGATTTCGTGCCGCGACCGGGTGACACTGTCGCTCAAGAGCATTGGTGTTCAAGTGGATTCGCCAACACCGATCTGGATCTTCAGCTCAAGAAGCACGGCATCCATCAGCTGATCGTCATAGGACTCATCGCAAACACCTGCGTCGAGGCGACAGTTCGCTATGGCGCTGAGCTCGGCTACGACGTCACGGTGGTAAGCGATGCGACCGCCAGCTACTCCGACAGGGAGATGCAAGCCGCCCTCGAAATCAACATCCCGAACTATGCCGAAGTTGTCACCACGAGCGCCATCGTCGGCAGGATGTCGGACACGGCACGCTGAACGAACCGATTGTGCTCGCGTAAAGGACTTGCATGTTCATCATCGGTCTCAGCGCCGCCCTGGGGCTGATGCACCTCTATCTCTGGAAACGGCTTGTCAAAGACACGACCCAGTCGGGGCGCACGAGATGGATCCTCACGGCGATCCTCATTGCACTGGCCGCGCTCCTCGTCGCGACGCTGATCGCCCCGCGCGTCTTCGGGCTGGCCGAATCGGGGTGGTTCGCGTGGCCGGGCTACTTCTGGTTCGGCCTGATCGTGTACCTCTTTCTCACGCTGCTGGTGCTCGAACCGGTCCGGCTCGCGCTGCGCGGCAGAGTGAAACGGAAGGCGCCGGAAACGACTGAGACGATCACGACGAAGGGTGAACCCGCGGGAACGGCTCTGAACCGGCGGCTGTTCCTCGCCCGGGTCAGTGCTGTGGCCGCCGGTGCGGCGTCGGTCAGCCTGGTCGGCGTCGGGGCTTCCAACGCGCTCGGTCCTCCGGACCTGCTGCGGGTGCCGGTGCGCCTGCGCCGGCTCGATCCAGCCTTCAACGGGTTCCGGATCGCTGTGGTGTCCGACATCCACCTGGGCCCGCTGACGGGTCGCGCGCACACCGAGCGGATCGTGGAGATGATCAACGAGGCTGCGCCGGACCTCGTCGCGATCGTCGGCGACGTAGTGGACGGAACGGTCGCGGAGCTAGGCCCAGCTGCGGAGCCGTTGCGGGACTTGGACTCCCGGGAGGGAACGTTCTTCGTGACCGGCAACCACGAGTACTTCGTCGACGATCCGTTCTCATGGCTGCGCGAGCTGGAGCGGCTCGGTGTGCGGCCATTGCGTAACGAGAACACCGCGATTCGACGTGGCGCCGCAGCTTTCGACCTTGCCGGCGTCAACGACATTGCCGGTGAATCTCATTCAGACGCACCGGATTTCGATCGCGCCCTATCCGGGTTGAATTCTTCTGGGCCGACGATCTTGCTCGCGCACCAACCGGTAATGGTGGAGCAGGCCGTCGCGCGTGGGGTGGACCTGCAGTTGTCCGGGCACACGCACGGCGGCCAGATGTGGCCGTTCCACTACATCGTCCGCGCGGTACAACCGACCCTCGCCGGGTTGTCCACGGTGGATAACACACAGCTGTATGTCACACGGGGCGCCGGGTTTTGGGGTCCCCCGGTACGGATCGGGGCGCCACCGGACATCACCGTGCTATCGCTCCAAGGTGATGCTTAGTCGGCGGGTGGTCGTCTATTTCCGGACCTTTTCGCGGGCCAGGTCGGTGAGAAAGCGTCCGGTCGACACCGGCCGGAACTCGCGGGCCGCACGAGTAAGCGCATCGCGGGAGTCCGTGCTCAGCTCGATGTCGGCAGCGGCGACGTTGAACTCGAGTTGCTCGACACTGGACGCCCCGGGGATCGCGACTACGCCCGGCAGGCTGATCAACCAGGCCAGTGCCACCTGTGCCGGCTTGGCGTCGACGTCCTTCGCAACATCGCGCAACGTCTGCAACAACGGCTCAGCACGTCGCAGATTCTCCGTGCCGAACAGCGGGTTCATCGCCCTCACGCCTCCGGGCCGATTGTCTGGGCCGTACTTGCCGCCCAGCAGTCCCTGCGCCAGCGGGCTGTAGGCGATGACGATGCGGTTCTCGCGTTCGGCGAACGGGACGAGATCGTCAAGGGCCTGGGGGTGGGCGAGTGAGAGTTGCACCTGATTGCTGACGACTGGCCGCCCCAGCGCCGCATCGGCTTTCTGCCACCGCGCGAGCGAGTAGTTCGAGACGCCGGCAGCGCCGATGTCACCGCTGTTGAGCAGGTCACCCATCCCCGGCATGATCACCGAATCGGGGACGACCGGGTTCGACTGGTGGATCTGGTACAGCGGGATGCGGCTTAGTTGCAGCCGTCGGGCACTGGCGTGCGCGCGCTGCTTGACCACTGCGGGAAACGGAGCGACCGGAAAAACCTTGCTGGCCACCGCGACCTCGGTGCGCGCGTCGCCGAGCGCTTCGCCGAGGATGCGCTCGCTCTTACCGAATCCGTACACCTCCGCCGTATCGAACAGCGTGACCCCCAGGGCGAGCGAGCGCTGAACGATGTCGCGGGCAGCGCCCGAGGCGTAGTTGTCTCCGTATCCCCATTCACGCGAACCGAACTGCCAGGTGCCCAACCCGATCCGACTGACCCGCCCAACCCCGTCGACGTCTAAATACTTCATGGCGCCCACGGTACTGGCAGCACCGATGTGACGAAGCTTACTTAGCTAGTGCCCTAATAATTAGGGTACGATCAGTTTGTGTCCTCACCAACTGCAGTTGACCTCGACCCGCTAGCTCTCGAACAACAAGTGTGTTTCGCGCTGGCGATCACCAACCGGGCGGTCCTGTCCGTATACCGGCCGCTGCTCGAGCCACTGAACCTGACGCATCCGCAATACCTCGTGATGCTCGCACTGTGGGATCACGAGAAGGCGTCCGCGGAGGGCGGCTCACCGTTGTCGGTCAAGCAGATCGCCACGGCATTGCAATTGGACTCGGCCACGCTGTCGCCGATGCTCAAACGACTGGAAGCTCTGGGGTTCGTCGCCCGCGCCCGGAGCACCGCCGACGAGCGGTCGACCCATATCGAGCTCACCGACGACGGACGGGCGCTGCGCGACCGCGCACTTGCAATCCCACCGGCCGTGGTGGCTCGACTCGGCGTCGACATGGCCGAACTCGACGAGTTGCGCCGAGTGCTGACCCGCATCAACTCCGCCGCCCTGGCAGCCGGCGCACTCAACGTCTAAACCACCGCCCACAGGAGACCGCCATGGCCACCGCCACACCAACCCCCTTGCAATACGTCACGTACGCGTACGGACGACGCCTGCCTGACTCGATGCGAAGTTGGGTCGCCAACGATCTGGCCGGTGACGGCGCCGTCCGCAGGCACATGATCCGGATGGCGATTCCGCCGCTCCTGGTCCTCGCCCCGTTGTGGCTGCTTCCGGCCTCGCTTTACGTGCATCTCGAGATGACAGCACCGATCTACATCTGGGCCCTCCTCATGGCACTCGCGCTGAACAAGATCTGGCGCCGACATCGGCTGGCGCAGCACGGGCTTGACCCGAACCTGGTCGACACGATCAAGCGCCAGAAAGACGCGCGAATCCACGAGGACTACATCAGGCGCTACGGACAGCGTCCGGAAGAGGCCAAGTGGCAGAAGAACAGCAGCCCCTTCTGACGAACGGGACCTGTGCTACGGCCCGACGTTCACCGGTGCGGTGCCCGGCGGTTCGGGCTGCGGGTCAAATCCCACGCAACTAGCACAGGAGCGCGGGGTAGGTAGATCGTCGATGATCGCAACCGCGCCACGTTCACTGACGTCCAGCATCGCCTGCGCGGTTTCCCGCACCGAGGAAAAGCATCGCAGGCGCCGCCGCGCTGGCGATCGCGGCGCTGACCGCGACGGTCAATGCGTTGCGGGTATGGGTGATGTTCATGGTGTGCCCCTTGGGAGGTCGCGCCGCCCCGTTGACGGCGCCAGTGCGGCTAAGTACAGACCGCGGGGATGACTACCGATCCCAAAAACCGCCCGATGCTTGTATTCTCCGGCGACGGGCAACACTGTGCCGGACGCGATCGGTGAACCAAACCGCTGGGCTGTGAGGCGCACGCCGATTACGCGGGAGGCGGCTCAGTGAAGCCCGCAGATCGAGTAGTTGACTACTCGCGAGAAACCGCGACGACCGATACACGATTTGCGTGTTCACAATCCGGGGGATGCGCCGACACACAACTGATTCCGGCGGTCCGCAACATCACTGTCAGGAGATCGTTATGAGTTCAGGTGCATATGCCGTCTACATCGACCAGCAAGCCGGTGGTGGCCCGGCTGGGGCCCTAAAGCGAGTGGTACCGCTCCCACCTCCCGGGCTTTCCGGGGGCGTGAAGTTCACTACCGTGGTTCTTTCCCTCGCATATGACAACTTTGGGGAGGCGAGCGCGCCTGCCACAATCCCTGCCAAGGTGAGAATCCTCAGGGGCAGCGGGACAGTCCAGACGCTCAATGTAACGGTCGAAGTTGGGCGCAAGTGGTTTCACTTCTTCAATCCGGATGACCAAGCAGCGTCGGTCGAACTGAACCCGCCCGCAAACTTTCGTCCTCAGGTAACTGCATTGGTGGAGTACGCGACGCCGTAATCGTTCAGAAGAAGCCACCCTTTCGAGAGGGCTCATTCAGGGCTTGGCGAAACCAGCTTGATTGGGGATCTTTTGCGGGCACCAAGCAGATTTTATTCATCGTGCCTGTCTGACGGGCCGCGTCCGGAACGTCTCCTGGATACCGCGGTGAGAATCGATATCACCCAGCCTCCTGCTCGGTGCCGGTGCACGGCGGGACGACGTGATTCCAGTTGAAGTTCGCGAACGGCGTCAGATCGGCAGTTTCCGACGACGGTACGCTCGCGGAAATGCAAGACTCCCCGGCCGCCGAGGTGGAATCAGTCGCACGTGCGCGCCCCCGACGTCGCCTGCGTCGGCTGCTTCTCGTGTTCGCCATTTTGTTGCTCCTGCTCGGGGTGCCCTGGTGGACGCTGTTGTCGGCGGGCACGCATTGGCCGACCGTCGTGGTCGTCGTCGGCACTGGCCTGTTCGCTGCGGCGTTTGTCGGGTTGCCCGTGATGATGACCCTGGGGCATGGCCGCCGCCGCCTGGACTGGGCGGCCGTGACCGGAGATGCGCTTCTGGGCGCGATGTGGGTGCTGTTCGTCTGGTCCGTGTTGTCCGTGCTGCTGCGGCTGACGTTGGTCGTCCTGGGGATCGAGGATCCGGAACGTTCGCGCGTGGTGGCGGGTGCGGTGTTGGCCGTCGTCGTTGGCCTGCTTGCGTGGGGTTGTGCCGAAGCGATGCGGGTGCCGCGCATCAGGCAAGTCGACGTAGACATCTCCGGACTCGGTAGCGGACTCGAAGGCCTGCGCGTAGCGGTGATCACCGACACCCACTACGGGCCTATCGACCGCACCCGCTGGTCGACGGCGGTGGTGGACCGTGTCAACGAGCTCGACGCCGACGTCGTGTGCCACGTCGGCGACATCGCCGACGGAACGGTGGATGTCCGGGAGGTACAGGCGAGACCGCTCGCCGCGGTGCGGGCGCGGCTCGCTCGCGTATACGTCACCGGAAACCACGAATACTTCAGCGAGGCAGAAGGTTGGCTCGACTACATCGACGGCATCGGTTGGGATGCACTACACAACCGGCACATCGTCGTCGAACGTGATGGTGACCAGCTCGTCATTGCGGGCGTTGACGACGCGACGGCCCAAGCATCTGGCGTAGCTGGGCATGGGGCGAATCTCGAAGCGGCGCTGGCGGATACCGATCCGGCGGTCCCGGTGATGCTTCTCGCGCATCAGCCCAAGCAGGTCGTGGAGGCGGTAGCGGCGGGAGTGGACCTGCAGATCTCCGGGCACACTCACGGCGGGCAGATCTGGCCGTTCAATTTTCTGGTCCGACTCGATCAGCCCGTTGTGCAGGGGTTGAGCAGACACGGAGAGCGCACGCAGCTCTACACGAGTCGCGGTACGGGTTTCTGGGGTCCACCGTTCCGGGTCTTCGCTCCCAGCGAGATCACGCTACTGACGCTGCGCCGCGTGCGCTGACGTCATCGCTCGAGTGCTAATCAGCGCGGCGGGTCATCCATCCCACGTCGCGTCGCAGTCCGTTTCGGAGGGTCTGAGTCCCGTGTCGGGATACCGGCAATTCCTGTCGGAGGCTGCGAACGTGTGCTGCGCGGCGGTGAGGAGTCGGCCGGGTCGGAGGAAGACGTTCGGGTCCGTGGAGTGGGCGGCTCCGACACTGGCGGTGTTGGTCGATCGGACGGCTCGGAGGGTGAATCCGGCTCCAACGTCGGCGGCGGCGCGCTGACGACAGGAGTCTGCACCGAAGAAGTCTCCGCGTCGGGGGGCACCGACAGTGCAGGAGTGGTCGATTCCGTCGGCAGGGGCGGTGGAGCGGGTATTGAGCTGCTTGGGGTTGGGCTCGGTTGGCCGCTGGGTGTAGGTGCCGGTTGGGTCGCGGTTCCAGTCATGTCGGCGGGGACGATGGTGGTGGTCTTTTCTTGCAGCCAGGCAATGGTCAACGCCAGCGACGCGATCACAGTGGCGGCGAACAACGCGACCACCAGAATCACCCGGCGGCTGCGACGGCCGCCCACGTCGTCGACGTGTTCTACCGGAATCGGTGGGGCCGGGCTGGTCGCGGCGGAGTCCGGGTTGGGATCGGTGGCGTTGGCCTCGATCGGGGCGGTCGAGGCGGTGAGCTGGATTTCGCTGAGGGTGCGTTCACGGAGCCATGCGGGTGCGGGGATGAACACCGGCACACCGCCGAGCAGCGCGACGGGACTGACGAGGCGCTGCCGCTCCTCGTCGCAGATTGGGCAGGACTCGATGTGGCGGACGATGCGTTTGCGCATCAGGATGCTGAACCGTCCGTCCCAGCCGTCGAGGATCGCGGCCAACTCGGTGCACCCTTCGCCGGTGCTGCGCACGCGGCGCGAGACCAGCAGTGCGCCAAGAGAACGTTCGATGGTCTCACGCAGCCGGTACACCATCTTGGTGGCGTTGGTGGGGCTGACTCCGAGGGCATCGGCGAGGTCGGCGCCGTCCAGGCCGTGGCGGTACGCCAACTCGAGAACCGAGCGGTCGCGGTCGGACAGCCCTCCGGCGGCCTCGGCAATCAGATCGGCGAGTTCGGTGCGGGCGGCCAGGGTACCTGGGCCAGGCTCATGAGACACAGCGTCAGGCAATTCGTCAGAAACTATTTCGCGGCGACGTTCCCGGATGCGGCGCAACGCTTCATTACGGGCGATCGCATACAGCCACGGGCGCAGTTTGTCCGGTTGTTGCAGCTGCGTCAGCCGGGTCGCCGCGGTGCAGAACGTGTCCTGGACGCAATCGGCGGCGCCGTCGCGGTCCCGCAGCATTCCCACACAGAAGTCATGGAGCCGGTCGGCGTAGCGGTCATATATACCTGCGAACGCCTCACGGTCACCGGCAGCAGCGGCGCGGGCGAGCTCCGCGTCGGTGCCTGCTGGGCCCAGGATGTCCCAGTTGGGAGCTGCCGTGATGACTGTGCTTCCCATGACAAAGTTCTGTGCTGATATTCGACCAGGCTGATAGGGCATAGGCAAGACCGAGCCCCGCCCGTTCCGCGGTGCGCCTTTCGTCGAAATCGCGCTACGGCCCCAACCCCGCCCCCGGTTTGCTCGGCGGATCTGGCTGTGGGTTGAACGGCCGCATCGGCGGCAGGTCATTGGGATTGCCGATCCCCGCGCTGCCGGGATCGGGGAACCCCGGCGGATCTGGCTGCGAATCGAATCCCCGGCACGAGGAACAGGTCCGCAGGGTAGGAAGATCATCGATGATCGCCACCCCGCCGCGTTCACTGATGTCCTGTTTGGCCTGCGCGGTTCCCGCACCGAGGAAAAGCATTGCCGGTGCCGCGGCGCTGGCAATCGCAGCGCCAACTGCAACGGCGGACTTTGTATGGGTCGTGGTCACGATGTGCCCCTTCGCGTGGTTGCGACCCAGATTGGGCCGCACTCGTAGGTAGGAGCCGCCACCACTCGTCAGTCGGACACTTTTTTCGAAACGATTTCTGCTACAGGTGGGCGTCGGCCGCGTAGAGAGCCGCGTCGAGGATGGCCAGACCCTCGCGCGCCTCCTGCTCGGTGACGGTGCACGGCGGGACGACGTGGATCCGGTTGAAGTTCGCGAACGGCAGCATGCCGCCCTGCTTGCACGCGCCCACGACGGCGGCCATTGCCGCGCTTGATCCGCCGTACGGCGCAAGCGGCTCCTTGGTGGTCTGGTCGGCGACGAGTTCGACGGCCCAGAACACACCGAGCCCGCGGACCTCGCCGACGCTGCGGTGCCGGCGCGCGATGTCGGCCAGGCCCGGACCGATGACGTCCTCGCCGATCCGAGCGGCGTTGTGCACGATGCTCTCGTCCTCCATCGCGGAGATGGTGGCGACCGCGGCTGCCGTGGCCAGGGGATGCCCGGAGTACGTGAGGCCACCGGGATAGGCGCGGTGCGCGAACGTCTCCGCGATCGCGGGGCTGATCGCGACGCCCCCGAGCGGGACATAACCGGAGTTGACGCCCTTGGCGAAGGTGAGTAGATCGGGTGTGACGTCGAAATGGTCGATGGCGAACCACTTTCCGCTGCGGCCGAAGCCCGCCATCACCTCGTCGGTGATGAAGACGATGCCATATCGGTCGCACAGCTCACGCACGCCCGCCAGATAGCCGGGCGGCGGCACCATGATGCCTGCGGTGCCCGGGATGGACTCCAGTACGATCGCGGCGATCGTCGACGGTCCCTCGAGGCGGATCACGTCTTCGAGGTGGGCCAGTGCTCGCTCCGACTCCTCGGCTTCGGTGGTCGCGTTGAAATGCGAGCGGTAGAGGAACGGGCCGAAGAAATGCACGACGCCGCTGTTGCCGTAGTCGTTGGGCCAGCGCCGCGGGTCACCGGTCAGGTTGATCGCAGTGTCCGTGCCGCCGTGGTAGGAGCGGTACCGGCTGAGCACTTTGTACCTGCCGGTATGCAGGCGCGCCATGCGGACTGCGTGCTCGTTGGCGTCGGCACCGCCGTTGGTGAAGAAGATCTTGTCCAGGTTGCCGGGTGTGCGCTGAGCGATCAATCGCGCGGCCTCGGAACGGGCGTCGTTCGCGTGCTGGGGAGCGATCGTGCACAGCGTGGCGGCCTGGGCCTGGATGGCTGCCACCACACGCGGGTGCTGGTGACCGATGTTGGTGTTGACCAACTGAGAGGAGAAGTCCAGCAAGCGATTTCCGTCACCGTCCCAGACATACGAGCCCTTCGACGCGACGATCGTCATCGGCGTGATCTCGGCCTGGGCCGACCATGAATGGAATACATGCGACCGGTCGAGTTCGTACGCCCGCGCAGCCCGGCCCCGCGCCTCGTCAATGGTGAGGCCGTTGGGCAGGAGTTCGATTTCGGGAGCCAGTGTCATGGTGCCGTCTCTCATTTGTTTTGGGGGAAGCCGAGGTTGATGCCGCCGTGGCTGGGGTCGAGCCAGCGGCTGGTGATGGCCTTGCCGCGGGTGAAGAACTGCACACCTTCGGCGCCGTGGGCGTGGGTGTCGCCGAACAGCG
The DNA here is from genome assembly GCA_963715885.1 of uncultured Actinomycetota bacterium. GTDB lineage: Bacteria > Actinomycetota > Actinomycetes > Mycobacteriales > Mycobacteriaceae > Mycobacterium. The sequence goes on along the minus strand of CAVQSK010000012.1, from coordinate 58,649 downwards.
AGGCTTTCCAGCCGCCGAAGCTGTAGTAGGCCATCGGCACCGGGATGGGCACGTTGATGCCGACCATGCCGACCTCGACCTCGTTTTGGAAGCGCCGCGCGGCGCCGCCGTCGTTGGTGAAGATCGCGGTGCCGTTGCCGTACGGATTGGCGTTGACCAGCTCCAGCGCCTCGTCGTAGGTCTGCACGCGCACCACCGAGAGCACCGGGCCGAAGATCTCGTCGGTGTAGACCTCATCTCGGGGGTGACGTGATCGATCAGGGTGGGGCCCAGCCAGAACCCGTCGGCGCCACCATCGGCGGTCACGGTGCGGCCGTCGACGACGATCTTGGCGCCGTCGGCCTCACCGGCGTCGATGTAGGAGGCCACCTTGTCGCGGTGGACCCGGGTGACCAGCGGACCCATGTCGGCGTCCCCGGCGCCGTCACCGGTCTTGATGCCCTGCGCGCGTTCGGCGATCTTGGCCACCAGGTCATCGGCGATCGGTCCGACGGCCACACACGCGCGAGATGGCCATGCAGCGTTCCCCGGCCGAGCCGAACCCGGCGTTGACCATCGCATCAGCAGCCAAATCCAGGTCGGCGTCGGGCAGGATCACCGCATGATTCTTCGCCCCGCCCAGGGCCTGCACCCGCTTGCCCGCGGCGGTGCCGGTGGCGTAGACGTACTGCGCGATCGGGGTCGATCCCACGAACGACACCGACTTGATCGCCGTGTTGGTCAGTAGCTCATCAACGGCGGTCTTGTCGCCCTGCAGCACATTGAACACCCCCGGCGGCAGGCCGGCCTCGGCCCACAGTGCGGCCATCCACAGCGCGGCTGAGGGGTCCTTCTCCGAGGGTTTGAGCACCACGGTGTTGCCGGCGGCGATGGCGATCGGGAAAAACCACATCGGCACCATCGCCGGGAAGTTGAACGGACTGATGATCCCGACCGGTCCCAGTGGCTGGCGAATCGAGTACACGTCGACCTTGGTCGAGGCGTTCTCGGTGAACCCGCCCTTGAGTAGATGGGGGATGCCGCAGGCGAATTCCACGACTTCCTGGCCGCGGCTGACCTCACCGAGCGCGTCGGAGACCACCTTGCCGTGCTCGGCGGTGATGATCTGGGCCAACTCACCCTTGCGCGCATTGAGCAGTTCGCGGAAGGCGAACAAGATCTGGGTGCGCTTGGCCAGCGAGGTGTCCCGCCATGCGGGGAAGGCGGCCGAGGCGGCGTCGATCACCGCGCGGGCATCCTCGACGCTTGCCAGTGCCACCTCACCGGTCACCTCGCCCGTCGCCGGATTGGTCACCGCCGCGGTAGCACCGCTGGCACCGGGGTAGGGCTTGTTATTGATCCAATGGGGGATGGTTTGCGGCATATGTCTGAGTATGGGTCCGGAAGGCCCCGCTCAGCCTCTACAAATTGTTAAGCACATTGCCCTGTGATTTACACTGTGTAAATGCCTTTGACCGTGGCCCAGGTGATCGATCTGCCCGTCCTCCAAGCAGGGCGGCCCGAGGTGCTCAGCGCACGCCGATGGGACGAGCAGATCCGCTGGGTCCACGTCAGCGACGTCGCCGATCTGTCGACCCTGCTGCAGGGCGGCGAGTTGGTCCTGACCACGGGGGCGGCGTTGCGAAACTCGCCCGAGAGCTACCTGCGTGGCCTGGTCGACGCGGGCGCACTCGGCGTCGTCGTCGAACTGGCAGCCGGGGTGCAACAGGCCGAGTCGGTCGGGCCGCTCGCCGAGCGCCTGAACGTGGCGCTGGTAGCACTGCACCGCGAGATCAAGTTCGTCGAAGTGACCGAGGAGGTGCACCGACGGATCGTGTCCGAGCAGTTCGAGGAGGTCGCCTTCGACCGCCGCGTGCACGAGACGTTCACCGACCTCAGCATGAAACGGGTCTCCGCCACCGGCATCGTCGTGGCCGCCGCCCGCATGCTCGACGAGCCGATGGTGCTGGAAGACCTTGCGCACCAAGCCCTTGCGGTTGCCCCGGGCCCGGATACCACGGCGGCACTTCTCGACGACTGGGAGCGGCGCTCCCGACGCGCCTCAGCTGGAGGCAACGAGGGCTGGGCGATGACGGCGGTGGGACCCCGCGGTGAGGAGTGGGGGAGGCTCATCGTCCCGCGTGTCCCCGCGGATACCGCGCGCGCAAAGATGGTGCTCGAGCGGGCAGCGGCGGCGCTTGCGCTCAACCGGATGATCGAGCGTGACCGGTCGGGTCTGCGCCAGCAGGCCCAGAGCGGCCTCATCGACGATGTACTTCGCAACCGGATGAGCGATGAGCGGGAAATCGCCGCTCGCGCACATGCATTGGGCCTTCGCAAAACATCATGGTACTTCCCGGTGGTGGTGCGGACACGCAGTGCATCGATGGGATCCGATCCCGTGGCCGATCAGCGCCGCAACGTCGCGCTCCTCGATGCGGTGGCACACACCGTGAATGCGTTGGGCCACACCGGATTGTTCACGATCCGGGGCGACGGTGAGATCGGCGCGGTCGTGGCATTGAGTGCCACCCGTGCCGGAGCCTCGGACAAGGCGTGGAATTCGATGGGCACGGGTGTGGCACGCGAGGTCGCGCGCATCGACAGTGGGCAGCGGTCGGTGTTTGCACTCGGCGAGTCCTCCGAACTCGTCACCGACGCGATCCATGGTCTCGGCGACGCGGCTCACGTCGCGGAGGTGGCGCTGGCCATGCGAGCCGAGCCGAGGCCGTTCTACCGTGCTTCCGACGTGCGGCTGCGCGGGTTGATCTCTTTGCTGCAGAACGACCCCCGAGTCCAGGCATTCGCTGAAACCGAGCTCAAAGCGCTGCTGACGGCTGAGAATGCCGCGACCCCATCGGATCTGGCGATCCTGCGTGAGTACCTCCGGCTGGCGGGCAACAAGGCCGCGTTGGCTCAGCGTCTGCACATCAGCAGGCCATCCCTCTACAAACGGCTGGCGGCCATCGAACAGCAGCTGGGCGTCGACCTTTCCGACGCCGAATCGATGGCCTCGCTGCACGTGGCGATGCTGGTGCTGGAGGTGCGGAGGGGAGCCGACATCGGGGTGACCGGATAGCTATCCAACTTCACTCTCGTCACCGGCGGGAGTGCCACGCTGAGCACCATCCTGGCCGCGGTGCCGCCACTTTCGGTATCCACGCCGGGCGGCGAAGGCGCCGATGATGGCGGTGACGCACCACACCGCGATCGCGGCGTATGCCAACGGTGCCGACAGATCGCCGATCGACGCGCCTAATGCGGTGTACACGAAGGCCCGCGGTGCTGATCCGATGAACGCTCCGACGGCCATCTGCCACAACGGAACTCCAAACGCACCGAACGCGTAGGAGGCCAGCGCATCGGAGATGCCGGGCACGAAACGCTGGCCGACCACCGCCCACAGTCCGCCACGCTCGATCTGCGCATCGAGGCGGTCGGCGCGATCTGTCCCGAGCAGCGCGCGAGCGCTTTGTCGGCCTGCCCGCCGGCCGATGACGCTGGTGATGATCGCGGTGCCGATCGCCGCGCCCAGCGTCACGAACGTGCCGAGGATCGGTCCGAACAGCACACCGCTGCCGGCGGCCAGGATCGGACCCGGCACGAATACAGCGCCGAGCACCGCCGAGGCCACCACGTAGATCAGCGGTGCAGCGGGACCCGTCGCGGCCACCGCGTGCCGGACGTCCTCGACGTCGATGACTCGCGCGATGCCAGCCAGATAGAACAGCCCGAGCAAGAAGGCGGCGAACAGGGCGAGACGCACGATGTGGCGTCCGCGGGTTGTCGCGGAAGCGCTGTCGGTGTTGGTCATGCTGAACGCAATACTGCCGCACGACGACACGTCAACGGCAGCTGGTGCTCAACACCAACGCCAATGCTCACGCTCGCGGCTACTCGAATCTCAGAGGCGTAGGCCGTTACTCGATTGACGCCTTCTCGAGTTCGTCGAGCGCGTCGCCTGTGTAGACGGCCAGCCGCTGCAGATGCGGCAGCGTGTCGCGGCAGCCGACGAAGCCGAAATTCATCGTGTCGGCGTAGCTCTGCAGTGTGATGTTGAGCGCCATACCATGTATCGGGATGGAGACGGGGTAGGTGGCTTCCAGCCGACTTCCGTTGAAGTACAGCGGTTCTCGTGGGCCCGGCACGTTGGACACGCACAGGTTGAACGTGTACGGCCACGGTGGGCGGACCCCCGTGAGGGCGCTGGCGATCTGCACGCCTGCCGGGGCGAGCAGTGCGGTGCTGTAGGCCAGGATCGCGGTCGTGGACATGGTCTGCAGCTGGGCCTTCGATGCCCGGGTTGAGGCGGTGATCGACGTGAGCCGCTGGACGGGATCGGCGATGTCGGTGCCCAGCGCGGCCAGAATCGCACCCACCGCGTTACCGCCGCCCTCGTCGCCCTTCGGGCGGACATTGACGGGCAAAAATGCGACAAGCGATCTGTCGGGCAGTTCGCCGAGCTCGGAAAGGAAGCGACGCAGGCCACCCCCGATGACGGCCAGCGCGACGTCGTTGAGCGTCGCGCCGTGCCGAGAGCCGAGCGCCTTGAGTCGCGCGAACTCATACTGCTGCGTGGCGAAGCGCCGGTTCCGGCTGATCCTGGCGTTGAGGATGCTGTGCGGAGCCTGCACCGAACCGGCGATCTGTGCGTAATCGCCGTCGCGGCGGAGCTGGGTGTTGACCAGCGCGGCGGTGAGGTCGACGGTCGAGCTGACGCCGCCCACCACCGCGGCACCGAGGCTGCGAAGGGTGCGCAGCCCGGCGGTCAACGGATTGGCCGAACCCGCAGTGGTGTCGTCTCGCGCGCGGACGGGCGCCGGCATGTTGAAGAGCATCCTGGCGTCTTGGCTGCTCGGGTCGGTCGACAGGCTGCGGGCCAGCATCCTCATAACGCTGTAGCCGTCTACCAGGGCGTGGTGGATCTTGAGGTAGAGCGCGAAGCGCCCCCCTTTGAGGCCCTCGATGACGTGGATCTCCCACGGCGGGCGGGTGAGGTCGAGCTGATTGCTGTGCAACCGCGAGACGAGGATGCCGAGTTCGCGCTCATCGCCCGGGCTGGCGAGCGCGGAGCGGCGGACGTGGTAGTCGAAGTCGAAATCGTCGTCGGTAACCCAGCTGTGCACGGGGCTGTACTGCAGACGTGGATGGGCGAGCTTGCGGTTCCATGGCGCGACGATGTCCTGCCGGCGTGCCTCGTCGATGAGTTGGCGCAGGTAATCGGGCGGCGCATCCTTCGGCGGGGTGAACGGCAAGAGCCCTGCGACGTGCATCTTCGAACTCGGCGTCTCGCCGTAGATGAACATCACATCTTGCGGACCAAGCCTGACACTGTTGGCGCTCAAGGGGTCTCCTGTGGCTATGCGGATAGTGTCCGCGTGTGGACTGATGCCCGCGTGGTCACGGTACGCGCGCAAGCTTTGGCCGGGAGCGGGCGGTGGCAAAGGATCACGGTCCAAGCGGAGCCTCCAGTCGAGGCGGCAAGAAGTCGAACTAGGTACCGCAGAAGGTTTGGTACCTGCCGAAGTCTGCCGGCGCGGGTTCGGCGTAAGGCTTGAAGCCGGGCCGTTCGGCGAATGGCCCGGTCACCGCCTCGAGTAGCCGTTCGACCGGAGCCAGGTCGCCGGCCGTCGCCGCGACGAGCGCCTCTTCGGCGAGGTGGTTACGCGGAATATAAGCGGGATTGACCCGGTCCATCGTCGCGGCGTCCGGACCCAGCGCCCGCCAGCGCCCTATCCAGTCGTCGAATCCCGCGAGGTCGATGAACAGTCCGCGCACGGGTTCGGTGTCGCCGCGAGCGGCCCGACCGAGATCGCGGAAGAACGACGTGTAGTCGACATGGCTCTGCTGCAGCAGGTCGAGCAACTCGTCGGAGAGCGGCCCTGCGACCGCCTCGTCGACCTCGTCGGCCAGGCCGAGCTTGGCCCGCATCCCCGCCGACCATGCGGCGGCGTACTGCTGCTGGAACCTGCCCAGCGCCTCCGTCGCCACTGCGATCGCCTGCTCCTGGTCGTCGGAGAACAAGGAAAGAAGCGTCTCGGCGAATCGGGCGAGATTCCACGCGGCCACCGCAGGTTGGTTGCCGTAGGCGTAACGCCCCCAATGGTCGATCGAGCTGAAGACCGTGGCCGGGTCGTATGCCTCCATGAACGCGCATGGCCCGTAGTCGATGGTCTCGCCCGAGATCGTCATGTTGTCGGTGTTCATCACGCCGTGGACGAACCCGACCAGCATCCACCGGGCCACCAGCGCGGCCTGGACGGAAACCACCGCCTCGAACAGTGCGAGACAAGGGTTTTCGGCCTCCGCGGCGCCTGGATGGTGCCGGGCGATCGCGTGGTCGGCGAGGCGGCGCAACAGGTCGACGTTGCCGGTGATCGCGGCGTACTGGAAGCTGCCGACCCGCAGGTGGCTGCTTGCGACGCGGGCGAGCACCGCCCCGGGCAGCGGCGTCTCCCGCAGCACCTGCCGGCCCGTCGCCACCACCGCCAGGGATCGGGTGGACGGGATGCCCAGCGCGTGCATCGCCTCGCTGACGACGTACTCGCGCAGCATCGGACCGACCGCGGCCAGGCCGTCGCCACCTCGTGCGAACGGCGTACGACCCGAACCCTTCAGGTGGATGTCGCGGGAGAGGCCATCGCCGTCGACCTGCTCGCCGAGCAGCAGCGCGCGCCCGTCGCCCAGACGCGGCACGAACCCGCCGAACTGATGTCCGGCATAGGCCTGCGCTACCGGGACGGCGCCATTCGGAACGAGATTGCCGGTCAAGAAGCGCACACCGTCGGGACTGTGCAGCCACGCGGCGTCGAGGCCCAGGTCGGCGGCCAGCGGCTCGTTCAGCACGAGCAGCCGTGGGTCGGCAACCGCTTCGGCTTGCCAGCGGACGGCCATCTCCGGCAGTTCACGCGCGAAGCGGCCATCCAGCGCGATGGCGGTGTCAGGTGCGACGCTCACCCTTCCCACCCTACGGAGGCCTCGGCGCGACGTTGCTGTCGCCGCGGTCTGTATCGTGAGGCTCCGGCAAATGCAAATTGTGGTCAGTGTCGACCTGTCGCGCTGGGTAAGAAATCGTCCGACGAGGAGCAGCCTTCGTGAGCCTCAACACCATCGCGCTCGAACTCGTGCCACCGAACGTGGACCGGGGCCGTGAGCGGGCGTTGGAAGACGCGCAGAAGGTGCTGCGGTCTTCCACCGAAACCGGCCTCGACGGCCGGATCCGCCACGTGATGATCCCCGGAATGATCGACGAGGATGACGACCGGCCCATCGAGATGAAGCCGAAGATGGACGTTCTCGATTTCTGGGAGATCATCAAACCGGAGTTGCCCGGCCTGCACGGACTGTGCACCCAAGTCACCGCCTTCCTGGATGAGGCGGCACTGCGACGGAGGCTCACGGACCTGAGTGCTGCAGGGTTCGACGGCATCGCCTTCGTCGGTGTACCGCGCACCATGAACGACGGCGAGGGCAGCGGCGTGGCGCCGACCGACGCCCTGTCCCTGTACGACCAGGTCGTGCCCAACCGCGGCGCGATTCTGATCCCTACCCGCGACGGCGAACAAGGCCGGTTCAACTTCAAGTGCGACCAGGGCGCCACCTACGGCATGACCCAGATGTTGTTCTCCGACACGATCGTCGGCTTCCTCACCGAATTCGCCAAGAACACCGACCATCGGCCCGAGATCCTGCTGTCGTTCGGATTCGTCCCGAAGGTGGAGACCAGGGTCGGGCTGATCAGCTGGCTGATCCAGGACCCAGGCAACCAGGCCGTCGCGGACGAGCAGGCGTTCATCAGACAACTGGCCGAAACCGAACCGGCCAAGAAGCGACCGCTGATGATCGACCTCTACAAGCGGGTGATCGACGGCGTTGCCGACCTCGGCTTCCCGCTGAGCGTCCACCTCGAAGCGACCTACGGCGTCTCCACCCCGGCGTTCGAGACCTTCGCGGAAATGCTCGCCTACTGGTCACCCGCTCAGCCCTGAAACTCCCTGGAAATAGAGTAGGGAAATACGCTGTGGCGCTCCTGCGCGCGGAGTGACGATCAGATGCATGTACCTGACTCAGGGATTGCGCCGGGCAGCACAGATCGGACCGCTCAACGAGTCCACCGTTTTTCGGGATCGCAGGCGAACCTGGGCGGAGACGGTCGACCGGGTCGCGCGGGTTGCCGGCGGCCTCAGCGAAGTCGGCGTTGAGCCGGGCGATCGGATAGCGATCCTGGCGCTCAACAGCGACCGGTACTTCGAGCTCATGTATGCCATCCCGTGGCTGGGCGCGGCCATGGTGCCGATCAACACCCGGCTTGCCACGCCCGAGGTGGAGTACATCCTGCAGGATTCCGGTGCCAGGGTGCTGTTCGTCGACGGCGCCACGGCGGCGCACGCTGAGGTGCTTGAGCACCGGCTCCCGGCGATCGAGGCGGTGTTCTACTTGGACGACGATGCGCCGCCCGCAGACACCCGGCCCTACGAGGCGCTCGCCGCGGCTCCGGCAGTCGCCGATGCCGGCGCCGGCGGCGACACGATGGCGGCGCTGTTCTACACCGGCGGCACGACGGGTAAGTCCAAGGGCGTGATGCTGAGCCACAACAATCTGGTGTGGAACGCGATGAACATGATCGTCGGCGTGCACTACGACCAGGACATGACCTATCTCCATTCCGCGCCGATGTTCCACCTTGCCGACGGCAGCGCGACCTTCGGTGTCACAACCTGCGGCGGGCGCCACGTCTTCGTGCCGAGCTTCGATCCCATCGACTGCCTGCAGACCATGGAGCAGGAGAAGGTCACGAACGGTGCGTATGTGCCAACCATGATCGGCATGCTGGTCAATCACCCCAAGGCGGCCCAATTCGATCCTTCGAGCCTCAAATACATCCAGTACGGGGCCTCGCCGATGCCCGAGGGCCTGCTGCGCAAGGCGCTTGCGGTTTTCCCGAACTGCCAGTTCGTTCACTGCTACGGCATGACCGAGGCGGCACCGGTGTTGACCATCCTGCCGCCACGCTACGCAACGCTCGACGGGCCGTACGCCGGTCGCCTCAAGTCCTGCGGTCAGGTGGCGCACACGGCCGAGGTGAAGATCGTCGACGAGAACCGCCGCGAAGTGCCGCGCCGCACGGTCGGCGAGGTCGCGGCCAAGGGGCCGATGATCATGCTGGGCTACTGGAACAAGCCCGAAGAGACTGCAGCCGTGCTCGAAGAGGGTTGGTACTACAGCGGGGACGCCGGCTGCATGGACGACGAGGGCTTCGTCTTCATCGTCGACCGGATCAAGGACATGATCATTTCCGGTGGTGAGAACATCTACTCCATTGAGGTCGAGAACGCGATCTCGCTGATCTCCGGCGTCGTCGAGGTAGCGGTGATCGGGATTCCGGACGAGAAGTGGGGTGAGGCCGTCCACGCCGTCATCGTGTCGAGCCCCGGCGCTGACCTCACAGCAGACGACGTGATCGCACACTGTCGCACCCACATCGCCGGTTACAAGTGCCCGCGCTCAGTCGAGTTCCGCGACACCCCGCTGCCGTTGTCCGGTGCCGGGAAGGTGTTGAAGCGCGACCTGCGTGAGCCATACCTCTCGGGCGAGAAGGTCCTGAGCGTGTCGCGGACGAGCTAGGAGGCGCGAGCTGCGGGAGTCCGGCTCAGCCGTTGCGTCGTAAGGTGCTGATGGCAGGACCGGGAGGGTGACGCTGTGAGCCGAAAGCGCGTTGTGATCGCCGGACTCGGCGACAGCGGTGTCCTCACCGCGATCAAGCTCGCGCGGCACGCTGACGTCGTCGGAATCTCGGCGAAGCCCGCTTTGGTCACCGGCCAGGAACTTGGACTGCGGATCTCGCGACCGAACGAATGGGCCCGGGACAACTGGATCTCGTTCGACAGGTTCCGCGGCCTTGACCGCGTCCGAACAGTCCACGGAACACTGACCGGCGTCGACCTCGCCGCAAGGATCGTCTTCGTTAAGCGCGATGACGGCTCGCCCTTGACCGAGCCCTACGACGCACTCATCATCTCGACCGGTGTCACCAACGGCTTCTGGCGCCGTTCGACCCTGCAGTCGGCCGACGAGATCGCCACCGATTTGCAGGCGGCGCACGACCGCTTGGCCGCCACTGAGTCGGTGATTGTGGTCGGTGGCGGTGCCGCGGCAGTCAGCAGCGCGGCCAACTTGGCGATCACCTGGCCCGACAAGCGGGTCGATCTGTACTTCCCCGGCGATCGCGGCCTGCCTCGACACCATCCGCGAACCTGGGCGCGCATTCGACAACGACTATTCGAGGTCGGTGTGGAGTTGCACCCCGGCCACCGCGCCCTGCTGCCCGACGGTTTCACGGGCGACGAGATCACCAACGAGCCCGTGCAGTGGCGCACCGGCCAGGCGCCGTCGTCGGCCGATGCCGTGCTTTGGGGGATAGGTCGGGTGCAACCCAACACCGACTGGCTGCCAACAGAACTCCTCGATGAACACGGTTTCGTTCGCGTGACACCAGAACTGCGCGTGCCCGATCACCCAGGCGTCTTCGCGGTCGGCGATGTCGCGGCGACGGACCCGCTTCGAAGCTCGGCCCGCAACCGAGCCGATGGCCTCGTCGCCCACTAACGTCCGCGCCGAGTTCGAGGGCCGACCGTTGCGCAGCTTTCGACCGCCCAAACGACGGTGGGGTTCATCATTGGTATTCAGGCCGACGGGTTGGAGGTCTTCGCCCCGAACGGCCGCGCCTTCCGATTCCCTGCGTGGTCGATCGACAACGTCCTGATGCCGCGGGTCGTCCGACGGGGCATCTACCGCGGCGTGCGCGACGAGGTGTAGCTCTCGATCAGAACGGTGGTGGTTCGTAGTTGGCGGCAAGCCAGGCTTGGCGTTGGCGTTCTTGTTCGGCGATGAGTTGGGTGCGTTCGCGGCGTTCGTTGGCGATGCGGTCGCGGCGGTCTTGGTCGCGGGTTTGTTTGCGGCGCGGCATCATTGCCGCGCGGTCGGGGCCAGGTGTCTGTTGGGCGGTGGGGAGGTCGAGTTCGCCGGTGGGTTGGGCCAGCGCGGGGAACATGGCCGCACCGTGGGGTTGGGTGCCATAGACATGGCCGGTGGGAGCGGTCAAAACGATGGTCCCATCGGGGCGCTGCTGATCGGTCCAGCCCGCACAGAACGTCTTGATCAGATGGTGGCTGCGGCAGTAGGGCTTGGTGTTCGAGGGATGGGTGGGTCCGTGCGGCCAGGGCACGGTGTGATCGATATCGGATTTCTCGGCCGGCCGATCACAGCCCGGCCAACGGCACGTCAGATCGCGCCACCGAAGGAATTCCAGCGTCGCCGCGCTGGGCCGATACCCCGGATCGGGCGCGGCGCCGGTGGGCACCGCCACCGGCGTGAGCCTGGCCGAGGTGGCCAGCTCGCGTACCGAATCGGCGGGCAGAATCCCGAACCCGGGCAGGTAGCCCGGCTTGTCGCTGCGGCCGTCGAGGGTGGCCTGCTCGGCCAGCACATGAATGACCGTGGCCGCGGTGGCGTGGCGTTGGGCGGCGGCCGGGCAGTCCGCTGATCCGCATTGGCAGGCCAGGCTGGCCTGCCCGCGCGCCAGCGGGCCGCAGGCATCGGCGCGGCGCTGCCGCATGGTGCGCGGATCGTGCTGGCACACCGTGGCGGCCAACGCATCGAGGCGCTGCGCCAGCGCGGCGCCGTCGGCGGCGTGAATGTTGCCGAAGACGCCGGCCATCCCCACCTCGGTCGGCACGATCTCCACATACCGGTCGTCCTCGACCTTGGGCGGCACCCGCACCCCGGCCGGATCGAACTTGGCCACCCACAGATCAAGCCGATCCCGCAACTTCGGGCCCGAGAGCTTCATCCACTTCTCGGCGTGGCGGGCCAACGCCGTATCCAGCCCGGTCATGACCTCGTCGTCGACGTTCTCGGTGCGCGCGATGATCGTCGACACCATCCGGAAATCGATCACCCCACAGGCGAATACCTTGGCCACCTCCGGCAGCCGCTCCCGCAACGTGCGTCCATAGTGAATCTGGCCCACCGCGCGGGCGCGACTGATGTTTTGGGCCGCCGAGATCTCCGCGGCGACCTCCTCGGTCGGATCGGTGCGCCACCAAAATGTCTCCGCCAGCTCGTGCGCCCGCCGGGCGTAGAGCTCACCGACCGCCACCAGCCGCTGGGCGATCGCCGTCGACTCATCGCGGGTGGCCTCACCCATCACATCGATGAGCTCGGCTTCCGACACGTCTTCGAACACATGATCGACTATGCCAGCGTCCGCCGACTCACACCGACCCGAACCAGCAGCTCAACCCAACCTGTGGATAAAAACGGCTCTGGGGATAACTTCAGGGGTACCTAGCCGGACAGCGCTACACGGCCGACCCCGTCGCCACCCGCGGGACCCTTTCGGCCGGTGCGGTGTCGAGTACCAGCGTCGCAACCCGCGCGCGATGCTGCTCGGCGGTGCCCAGCAGCGCCGCGTCGGCGGTCGCCCGTTTGAAGTACAAGTGCGCCTGGTGTTCCCACGTGAACCCCATACCGCCGTGCACCTGGATGGTGTCCTTCGCGATGCGGCTGAACGCTGCTGAGCACGTTGCTTGCGCGATGCTCGCAGCGAGTGCGGGATCGTCCGAGCCGTCTGTCAATGCCCACACCGCGTGGTAGGCGGTCGAGCGGGCATGTTCGAGGTCGACCAGCATGTCCGCCAGCCGGTGCTTGACGGCCTGGAACGACCCGATCTGTCGCCCGAACTGCATTCGCGACTTGGCGTAGTCCACCGAGAGGTCCAGCAGGTGTTGGGCGGCGCCGACCTGCTCGGCCGCGAGCAGCGCCGAACCCACTTGCAGCGTATGGGAAATGACGCGTTCGGCCTCATCGGTCCCTGCCAGCAGCCGCGCGGGTGCGTCGCAGAACCGGATGGTGGCCTGAGGACGAGTGAGGTCGATGGTGACCAGCGGCGTCCGCTCAACGCCGGGACCCGTTGCATCGACCGCGTACAGGCCATCCCCGTCGGGACCATTGGCGGCGACCAGGAGATCGTCTGCGGCGCCCGCGTCGACCACCCGCTCGACCGTTCCGGAAAGCCTGTCACCGGATGCGGTCACCGTGACCGCCGACGGGTCGAACGCTCCTGCGCGATCGGCGACGGCGAACGCGGCGGTCCGTCGGCCCTCGACGAGCTCGGCCAACAATTCGTCGCGCAACGCTCCGGCCGACACTGCGACCAGCGCGTGGATGGCGAGGAACACGGTCCCGAAGACCGGCCCGCACGAGCGCGACGCTCCCAGCTCCTCGACCGCGACCGCCTGATCGACGAGGCTGCCGCCGGCACCGCCGTCGGCCTCGGGAACCGACGGCCCGAGCACGCCGAGCTCCGAACCCAGCCTGCTCCAGACCTTGGCGTCAAACGGCTGTTCAGACTCCATGAGTTCGCGCACGGTCTGTTCGTCGAAGTTCTCGGCGCAGAACTTCCGGACCGCGGTGCGCAACTGCGCCTGCTCGTCGGTGAACGTGAACTCAGCCACGGGGGACCTCCTTCCACGGCATGCCGGCGTCGGCGCAGGTCGCCGGGCAACCCCAGCACCCGCTCACCGAGGATGTTGCGCATCACCTCGGAGGTGCCACCTTCGATGGTGTTGGCGCGGCTGCGCAGGAACCGCTGCTGCACCGGGCCGCGCCAGTCCTCGACTTCCCGCTCGCTGTCGCGCAAGGCGTAGCTGTGATACAGAATCCCTTCCGGCCCAAGCAGATCCATGCAGAACTCGTAGATGTGCTGGTTGAGCTCGGCGCCGACCAGCTTGCCGACCGATCCTTCGGGGCCGGGACCGCCGACGGTCGCGGTGGCTCGGGATCGCTCGGAGGTGAGCCGTTGCGCCCTCGGCGCGCAGCCACAGTTGGGCGAGCCGGTCTCGCAGCACCGGCGTCTGCAGGTCCGGGCGCGACGCCCACAGGGAGACTGCGTCGGCGATCGTGCCCGCCCCGCGCCGGCTGCCGCTGGCGCCGAGCGCGCTTCGCTCGTTCATCAGGGTGGTCATCGCGACCCGCCAACCGTCGCCGACCTCACCGAGCCGGTGCGCGTCGGGGACGCGCGCATCGGTCATGTAGACCTCGTTGAACTCGGCGTGGCCGGTGAGCTGGCGCAGCGGCCGGGTCTCCACGCCCGGCGCATGCATGTCGAGGACGAAGTACGTCAGCCCCTTGTGCTTCGGCACTTCCGGATTGGTGCGGGCGAGCAGAAGTCCCCACCGCGCCCGGTGCGCGAGGCTGGTCCAGACCTTCTGCCCGTTGATCACCCACTCGTCGCCGTCGGGGACGGCCGACGTGGCCAGCCCGGCCAGGTCCGAGCCCGCCCCCGGTTCGGAGAACAGCTGGCACCAGATGTCCTCGGTGGTCGCGAGCCGGCGCAGCAATCGCCACTTCACCTCGTCGGTCTGCGCGTGCTCACGCACCGTCGGAGCCGCCATCCCGTACCCCATCGGGTTCAACGCCAAAGGCACTGGCCCGCCCGCCCTCTGCAGGATCCCGTCGGCTACCGCTTGCAGGCCACGCGAAACACCAAGGCCGCCGAGCCCTTCGGGAAAGTGCACCCAGGACAGGCCCGCGTCGAAGCAGGCGCCGAGAAAATCGGGGACTGGGACCGACTTGGGATCGTGGTCGGTGACGACCTGACGCGCGAGCTCGGCGACCCGGTCCGTATCAGCGGCGTTGCTCATCCGGCCACGATAGGGAACCGTCGATGGTCAACGCTGGCGGGTCCTTTTATTCGGGCGTCCGCCTATCCTTGCCTGAGTGTCCGAACCGTCCGCCGCCGACTTGCGGAAGCGCCTCGACGGCCTGACGATCCGCGACGCCGCCCGCCTGGGGCGCCGCCTCAAGAATCTCCGCGATCCTGACCCCGACAAACTCCGGCAGATCGCCGATCAGCTGACCGTGGCCGAGGCACTGGTCGCGACGCGCACCGCCGCAGCTCCCTCGATCACCTATCCCAACCTGCCGGTCAGCGAGCTGCGCACCGAGATCGCCACGACCATCAACGAGCACCAGGTGGTCGTGATCGCCGGCGAGACCGGCTCGGGCAAGACCACTCAGCTGCCCAAGATCTGCCTGGAACTCGGCCGCGGCATCCGCGGCACCATCGGGCACACACAACCACGCCGGCTCGCGGCGCGCACCGTTGCCCAGCGCATCGCCGACGAGCTCGGCACCCCGCTCGGCGACACAGTCGGCTACACCGTGCGCTTCACCGACCAGGCCGGCGACCGCACCCTGATAAAGCTGATGACCGACGGGATCCTGCTCGCCGAGATCCAGCGCGACCGCCGCCTGCTGCGCTACGACACCCTCCTCCTCGACGAGGCCCACGAGCGCAGCCTCAACATCGACTTCCTTCTCGGGTACCTTCGCGAACTGCTGCCGCGCCGCCCCGACCTGAAGGTGATCGTCACTTCGGCAACGATCGAGCCGGAACGCTTCGCCGCGCACTTCGGGGGCGCACCGATCGTGGAGGTGTCCGGCCGGACGTATCCGGTCGAGATTCGTTACCGCCCACTAGAAGTCCCGGTGCCGTCATCAAGTGATGACGATCCGGACGACCCCGACCACGAGGTCGTCCGCACCGAGATGCGTGACCAGACCGAGGCGATCATCGACGCCATTCACGAACTGGAAAGTGAGCCGCCGGGCGACGTGCTGGTGTTCCTGTCCGGCGAGCGCGAGATTCGCGACACCGCAGAATCGTTGCGCGAGTTGAGAAACACCGAGGTGCTGCCCCTCTACGCTCGTCTCCCCACCGCCGAGCAACAGCGTGTGTTCGCACCGCACACCGGCCGTCGCGTCGTTCTTGCCACCAACGTCGCCGAGACGTCGCTGACGGTGCCGGGCATCCGATACGTCGTCGACCCGGGCACCGCCCGTATCTCGCGTTATAGCCGCCGGACCAAGGTGCAGCGCCTACCGATCGAGCCGATCTCGCAGGCCTCGGCCGCGCAGCGGGCCGGCCGCTCCGGGCGCACCGCACCTGGGGTGTGCATCCGCCTCTACTCGGCGGACGACTTCGCATCGCGGCCGCGCTACACCGATCCCGAAATCCTGCGGACCAACCTCGCCGCAGTCATCCTGCAAATGGCGGCGCTGCAACTCGGCGATGTGGAGAACTTCCCGTTCCTCGACCCGCCGGAGCGGCGCAGCATCCGCGATGGCGTGCAACTGCTGCAGGAACTTGGCGCCTTCGACAACGACGGCGCGATCACCGACGTCGGTCGCCGGCTCGCGCAGCTGCCTGTTGACCCGCGTCTAGGCCGGATGATTCTGCAGGCCGATGCCGAAGGCTGTGTACGCGAAGTGCTCGTGCTCGCCGCGGCGCTGTCGATCCCCGATCCGCGCGAACGGCCCGCGGACCGGGAGGAGGCGGCGCGGCAGAAGCACGCCCGCTTCGCCGACGAGCACTCCGACTTCGTGTCTTATCTGAACCTGTGGCGTTACCTGCGGGAGCAGCGAAAAGAACGGTCCGGCAACTCATTTCGGCGGATGTGTCGCGAGGAGTTCCTGCACTACCTGCGTATCCGCGAATGGCAGGACCTCGTCGGGCAGCTGCGCAGCATCGCCAGGGACATGGGCATTCGTGAGCAGGACGAGCCGGCCGACGCTGCACGCGTGCATGCCGCACTGACGGCCGGGCTGCTGTCGCATCTCGGCATGCGCGAAGGTGACTCACGGGATTATGCAGGCGCGCGCAACTCGAAATTCGTCCTCGCACCCGGTTCGGTTCTCACCAAGCGCCCGCCACGGTGGATCGTCGTCGCCGACCTTGTGGAGACCAGCCGGTTGTACGGACGGATCGCGGCGCGCATCCAGCCGGAGGATGTTGAACACGTCGCCGGGCACCTGGTGCAGCGCACCTACAGCGAGCCGCACTGGGACGCCCAGCGCGGCGCGGTGATGGCCTACGAACGGGTGACGCTCTACGGTCTGCCGCTCGTTCCGCGTCGCCGCGTGAACTACGCGCAGATCGAGCCACAACTGGCCCGCGAGCTGTTCATCCGGCACGCGCTGGTCGGGGGTGACTGGCAGACTCGCCACCACTTCTTCCGGGACAACACGCGCCTGCGCGACGAACTGGCCGAGTTGGAGGAGCGAGCCCGCCGCCGTGACCTCCTCGTCGGCGACGACGAGATCTACGCGCTCTACGATGCCCGCATCCCGGCCGAGGTCGTGTCGGCGCGGCACTTCGACGCCTGGTGGCGCAAGCAGCGCCACCGAACTCCCGACTTGCTGACATTCAGCCGTGACGATCTGTTGCGCAAGGACGCGGCCGGCGACCAGCCGGACACCTGGGAAGCGGGCGACTTATCGCTGCCGCTGACCTACCGCTTCGAGCCCGGCGCCTTCGACGACGGCGTCACCGTGCATGTGCCGGTCGAGGTGCTCGCGCGACTGGGCGGCGACGAATTCGCCTGGCAGATACCCGCTTTGCGGGAAGAACTCGTCACGGCGCTGATTCGCTCACTTCCAAAGGAGTTGCGCCGCAACTTTGTTCCCGCGCCGGACACCGCCCGCGCGGTGCTCGCTTCACTACAACCGGCACGAGAACCTCTGCTGGAGGGCCTGCAGCGAGAGCTGCGGCGACGCACCGGCGTGCTCGTGCCGCTCGACGCCTTCGACCTCGACAAGTTGCCTTCGCATTTGCGTGTGACGTTCGCCGTCGAATCGCAGGATGGCACCGAGGTAACCCGCGGAAAGAACCTCGACGCGCTGCAGCAGCAGCTCGCCGCGCCGGCCCGGCAGGCCGTCGCCGACGCGGTCGCAGGCGAACTGGAACGCGCCGGGCTGCGAACCTGGCCCGATGACATCGACGAGTTGCCGCGCATCATCGAGCGCACCGACGGCGGCAACGCCGTTCGCGGCTTCCCGGCGCTGCTCGACGCGGGCTCTGCAGTCGATCTGCGGGTGTTCGCGACGCAAACTGAGCAGGACGCCGCGATGGGACCCGGCACCCGCCGGTTGTTGCGGCTCTCGGCACCGTCACCGGCCAAGGCTGTCGAACGGGCGCTGGCTCCCCGCGCGCGACTCGTGCTCGGCGGCAATCCGGACGGCTCACTGTCGGCACTGCTCGACGACTGCGCCGACGCCGCGGTGGCCGTACTGGCGCCCGAGCCGGTGTGGACGCGGGCCGAGTTCGGCGGGCTGCAGGACCGGGTGGCCGACGCGCTGGTGCCGACCACGCTCGACGTCGTCGCGCGCGTCGAGAAGGCACTCGCCGCCGCACACGAGGTGGAGCTCGCACTGCCCGCCGCGCCCACGCCCGCGCAGGTCGGGGCGATCGCCGACGTCCGCTCGCAGCTTGCGAAGCTCTTGCCCAGCGGCTTTGTCGCCGCCACCGGGGCCGCCCACCTCACCGACCTGGCGCGCTATCTCACCGCCGTCGGCCGGCGGCTGGACCGACTGCCGCACGGCATCGATGCCGACCGCGAACGGATGCGGCGCGTGCACGCCGTACAGGACGCCTACGACGAGCTCCGGCTGGCGCTTTCGCCTGCCCGGGCGGCAGCCGCCGATGTCCGCGATATCGCATGGATGATCGAGGAACTGCGGGTCAGCCTGTGGGCCCAGCAACTCGGTACTGCCCGGCCGGTCAGCGAGCAACGCATCTACCGGGCCATCGACGCCATCCGGCTGTGACAGGCGCCGTGCGCATATTTGCCCAATGTGCACCCCAAAATTGTGACCGCGACCACGCAATGGCGCCGTCAGGCGGCCTTCCTGGCCGAAAAACAAGCCGATTCCTGCCAACCGGCGATCAATTTCTGCCATCGGAATTAATCCTCTGAACTGCGTGTTTGATCAGTCAGACCGGCACAGAGAAACGCCAAAACCGGTCGACACAGCGTCCGAACCGCGACATTCGCGCCACGGCTAGAAAACACAAGACAGAGATGAAGAAGGCACCAAAATGAAGAAACTGGGATTTGCCACCATCGCCGCCAGCGGACTGGCGGCCGCGATCCTCGGCCTCGCCGCGCCCGCTCAGGCCGCCACCGCCGTCGAGGCGCCGACCGCCGTTACTTCGGCGATCGAGTTCTCCGCCGGCATCGATCACCACCAGTGGATTAACGACATCCAGCCCAAGGTGAACGTGCCGAAGGTTGACACGACCGTTCGGACCCGCTGACAACAGCGTCAGTGAAAGAGGGGCACCCAACCGGGTGCCCCTCTTTCGTCGGTCTCTTGAGAGAGACTCGCCCGGCTGAGGCGCCGCCGGTGACTGGGTATTGTCGAAGCGTTGTCACTGAAGCAGAGGGTCAGCGCGACCAGGGTGACGTCGCTAGATGAAGGACGTGATTACCGATGCGCGCGCCACTAGACCCGCAGTTCCTGCCTGCTCCCAGCTCCAGCGTTGAACGCGCCGCTGGTGAGCCCCGGCTGTGGTTACTCCTGGTGGAGGACGACCGAGCAGACGCGTTGTTGGTGGAAGCGCTGATTGCAGACGCCGCCGCCGATATCGGCTTCACCTGGGCACAGTCGGTCTCAGATGCCGAACGCATTTTGGCAGATGCCCGGCCGGACTGCGTATTGCTGGACTTGAACCTGCCCGATGCAAACGGGATCGACGCCCTGCACCGCCTGGGCAAACTCGGTGCCACCATCCCCATCATCGTGCTCACCGGGCTGAACGACGAGCACTTCGGAGTCTCTGCGGTCGCATCTGGTGCCCAGGACTACCTGGTCAAGGGTCGTGTTGACCCCGAGATGCTGCGGCGGGCCGTCGTCTATTCCATCGAGCGCAAGCGGGCCGAGCTCACGGCGGTTGACCTGCACGCGAGCCGCCTCCGCGCGCAGGAGAACGCGCGCCTGGAACGGGGCCTGCTGCCCTCGCCGCTGCTGCTGGCCGAGCCGGGGGTCGACGTCGTCACCCAGTCGCGGCCGAGCAGACAGAACGCCCTGCTCGGCGGGGACTTCTACGACGTCGTCCAAACTGCCGACCGCACTGTCCACGTGATGATCGGGGACGTAGCCGGACACGGACCCGACGAGGCAGCGTTGGGAGTGGCACTGCGCATCGGCTGGCGGGCGCTGACGTTCGCCGGCCTGCGCGGCAACGAGCGGATGCGTCAGCTCGACCGGATTTTATCCACCGAGCGCCCCGGCAAAGGGATCTTCGCGACGCTGTTGAGCGTGGCGCTGGCGCCCGACAGCGGGCAGTTCACCGCGGTCCGGGCGGGGCATCCCGGCATGTTGGTGCACGGCCGCGACACGGTGGAGTGGCTGGAACCGCCCGCTGGTCCTGCTCTCGGCCTGGGTGCCACGGAGTGGCCCGTGAACCACTTGGAGCTACCCGAGGGTCACGGCCTGCTGCTGCTCACCGACGGATTGTTCGAAGGGCACGCGGGACGGGGCGATGAACGTCTTGGGGAAGAAGGACTGCTCGAGTTGGCTCGTTCGCTCGCGGCTCTGCCCGGTCCCGCGTTCGTCGACGCGCTCATCAACGAAGCCGAGAGCCGCGCGCGGATGCACGGCGACCTCACCGACGACATCGCGGTGATCCGCGTGGAGCGATCAACTCGATGAGCAGCCGATCACCGGGCCCCTCTGTGCCGAACTCGGCGGGTGGCCGACGACTGACGGTGCAGGGCTGGCAGATCCTGGTGCTGTCGGTGATGGGCGCGGTGGTGCTGACGGGCGCCGTGGCCGGCGCGGTGTTGCTGAACCGCACCGACTACGTGTCGCGGGAGCTGATCGACGAACTTCAGCCGGCGCGAGTGGCCGCTTACCAAATCCAGGCGGCGCTGCGTGACCAGGAAACGGCCGTCCGCGGCTACGCGCTCGCCGCCGACCGCCAGTTCCTGGAGCCTTACTACGACGGGCAGCGCACCGAATCGACCGCGGCCGAGGACATTCGGGAGCTAGTGGGTCACCGCAGCGACCTCGTCGATGACTTGAACGCGATCGAAGAGACCGCCGCCATCTGGCGAACCGCCTATGCCGAGCCGCTCATCGCCAGTGTCACTCCAGGAGTGCCGAGTGTCGTGGACCGCGGCACCGCCGAGGGAGGCAAGGCCGACTTCGACCGTCTGCGTGAGCTGTTCGAAGTCCAGAACGAGCACCTGACGCAGGCCCGTGTGGCGGGCGTCGAGGAGCTCGGGCAGGTACGTGGCTGGCGCGACCGGGTGCTTGGCGTGATGGTCGCGGCCTTTTTCACCATGGCGATACTGCTCGCGGTGCTCGTCCGCAGCGCCGTCACCCGTCCATTGGCTGCGCTCGCCGCCGCTTGCCGGCGGATCACCGAGGGAAACTTCGGAGAACGCATTGTTCCGCGCGGCCCCAAAGACATCCGGGCCATCGCGGCAGACGTCGAGGACATGCGGCAGCGGATCGTCGACGACCTGGAGGCGTCGCGGTCGGCGCGTGAGGCGTTGGCCGAACAAACGGAAGAGCTGCGCCGGTCCAACGCCGAACTCGAGCAGTTCGCCTATGTCGCGTCGCACGATCTGCAGGAGCCCTTGCGAAAAGTCGCCTCCTTCTGCCAGCTGCTGGAGAAGCGGTATGGCGACAAGCTCGACGAGCGGGGGACCGAATACATCGGATTCGCCGTTGACGGCTCCAAACGCATGCAAGTGCTGATCAATGACCTCCTCACCTTCTCTCGCGTCGGCCGGCTCAACGCAACGCACACCGAGGTCGATCTCGACACGGCGCTGGATACCGCATTGAGCAACCTCGCCGCCACGATCGAGGAGTCGGGTGCCCAGATCGTGCGCCCGCCGCGGCCACTTCCCCACGTCGACGGAGACCCGACCCTGCTGGTGATGGTGTGGCAGAACCTCGTCGGCAACGCGGTGAAGTTCCAGCGCGAGGGTATCGCGCCGCGAATCGTCATCGACTGCGAACCAGGCAGCGATGATTGCGCCGAGAACTGGGCATTTTCCGTCTCGGACAACGGCATCGGCATCGCCGAGGAGTTCGTCGACAAGGTTTTCGTCATATTCCAGCGACTGCACGGCCGAGATGCGTACAGCGGAACGGGGATCGGGCTCTCCCTGTGCAAGAAGATCGTCGAGCACCACGGCGGGACCATCTGGATCGACACGGCCTACCCGAACGGAACCCGGTTCCGCTTCACCCTGCCCGCTACGCCAACCACCCAGCCAACCGAGATCCCCACGGCCCTGCTAGAAGGAGCACCCGAATGACATCATCAAGAACTCGCGCCATCGACGTCCTGCTTGTCGAAGACGATGCCGGAGACGTGCTCATCACCCGGGAAGCGTTCGAGCACAACAAGATCAAGAACACCCTCCATGTCGCGCACGATGGGGAGGAGGGGCTGGACTTCCTTTACCAGCGGGGAGCCTTCCAGGACGTGCCGAGACCGGACCTGATCCTGCTCGATCTGAACCTGCCGAAGTACGACGGCAGGCAGTTGCTCGAGAGGATCAAGTCCGATCCCGATCTGTGTCACATTCCTGTTGTTGTGCTCACCACGTCATCGGCGGAAGAAGACATCCTGCGCAGCTACAAGCTGCACGCGAACGCCTACGTCACAAAACCCGTCGACCTGGACCAGTTCATGAGTGCGGTCCGGCAGATCGACGAGTTCTTCGTTCAGGTCGTGCGGCTTCCCCAGTTCTGAGCGGACGTCTCGGCGGCGGCAGCGGTCGGCATCGCGATGACGTGATCCCATTGCAGGCACACCTGGGTGCCGGTGGGCGTCGAGTCGAATGTGGCCCGGTCGGTCAGCGCGTGCATCAGGGGTATACCGCGTCCACGGGCGCGGCTTCCGGTCTCGGGATCGGTAGTTCGCCATGCGCCCTCGTCGGTGACGGTGACTGTGAGGACGGCTGAATCGCCGTCGTAGTCCGCCCGCACATGCATGACGCCGGCCTGCTGGGTGGTCACGTACGCGAACTCGGCCGCGTTGGCCAGCGCCTCGTTGACGGCAAGCACCACATCGCTGGTCTTTATCGGGTCGAGGCTGAAGTGGTCGCGCAACCAGTCCGAGAACTCATGTCGAATCTGCGCTGCGTTTTCCGGTGCGGCGGTGACGTCCGTCTTCGCGAAACGCGCGCTACAGTCTGACTGCCCTGGGTCTGTCATGTTGCCTGCTGGCTACCCGATTGCGGCTTGTTTTATGTCGCTAGGGCAGTCAGCGCCTCGTCGAGCGTGGCATACAGACCGACGAGGTCGGCAATGCCAACGAGTTTGAGCGGTCGGCTGGTGGCGGGCCCGTCGGCAACCACGGCGAATCGTATCGCCGGGGTGAGGTCTTCATGTGCGGCCACCAGGACGCCCATGCCGGCGGACGCCAAAAACTCCACTGCGCTCAGATCGACGACCACGGCCGGAGGTGAACTCTTCCCAGCCGCGCCGATCGCCTGCTCGAGTTGCGGAGCGGTAAGCATGTCCACCGTGCCGGCCACCGACACCACGCTGATCTCCCGGACACGGCGTTCCTGGATTGTGCAGCTAGTCGCTGCCGCGGCACCGCCACCGGGCGCCGGATCCGGCCGGCTAGCCATGGTCACCTCCAGGAGTTGTGCGCCCAGAGGCGACAGTCGCAAATACTAGCGGGAATCGCCGGCGTGCCTCCGCTTACCCCCGAGGAGGTGAACTCACGCCTGTTGGCGGGTACAACGCAGATATGCGGATACGAATCGGAGAGCGACGAGGGGCCCGGCGGGCGGTGGCCTTGGCAAGCGTAATCGTCGCGGCCGCGGTGCCCGTGAGCGCTACACCGACGGCGCAGGCCCAACCGGTCCCGGTGGTTGCACCCGTTGTGCTCGCCGTGATGCCACACGACACCGCCGCCTACACGGAGGGTCTCGAGCTCGACGGGTCCGCGCTCTACGAGGGCACCGGGCTGGCGGGCCAGTCGCAGATGCGTGAACTGGACCCGGTCAGCGGCGCGGTGCGCCGCGCGGCCGCGATACCCGACAACTACTTCGGCGAAGGGATCACCGTCCTCGGCGACCGCATCTGGGAGCTGACGTACCGGGATGGCGTCGCCGTCGAGTGGGACAAGCGCACCTTGACTCCGCTGCGGGAGGTTCCGTTCAGCGGCGAGGGCTGGGGTCTTTGCCGCGACGGTGACCGGCTGATCAGCAGCGAGGGAAGCGACCGGCTGCGTTTCCTCGAGCCGGCGAATCTCTCGGAGACCGGCGCAGTCAACGTCACGCGCGACGGTCAGCCGGTGACCGGCCTCAACGAGTTGGAATGTGTGGACGGGCAGGTGTGGGCCAACGTCTGGCCAACCGACACCATCGTCCGCATAGACCCGGTGACGGGATCGGTGACTGCAGTGGTCGATGCCTCCAATCTGTGGAGTAAAGACCTTCGGACGAGCGGCCAGGTTCTCAGCGGCATCGCGCACGTCGACGGCCAGGAGTTTCTGCTGACCGGCAAGAACTGGCCAAATATGTTTCGGGTGCGCATCGACGCGGCGTGATGATCCTCATCCGCCGCTGACGCGGGGGATCTCGCCGGCGATGCGGTCGAGGAGCGCCGGATAGCGGTTGGCTTCGCGATGCCTGCCCGGCTTGCCGCTGCTGATCAGCCCGGCGGCCAGCCCACGCGAGGGGTCGGCCCAGACGGCGATATCGACAAGCCCGGTGTGGCCGAAGGCGGCCGGTGTATCGCGTCCGAACGGTCCGAACCGGTTGGAACCGAGCATGTATCCCGTGCCCCAGCGCAGAGGTGCCAGCCCGGTAGCCAGATCGGGTCGCAGCCGACGGCACTGAATTGTCGCGGCGCGCAGAGTCTCCGGTTGCAGCACGCGCACGCCGTCGAGTTCGCCGCCGCGGCGCAGGATTTCGGCGAACCGGGACAGTTCGTAGGCGGTCGAGACGGTGTTGGACGACGGCACCACACCCGTGAGGAAGCGGGTCGTGTTGCTGAACGGGATGATCTGGTGCAGCGTTCCGCCGACCGCCGTGCGGAAGGCCGCCGCTATCGGCGCCGGCAATGGCCTACCGGTCGCGTGACTAGGAGCGACCAGAGGCACATCCTGCGGTGCCACACCGTAATTCGTCCATCGGAAGCCGAGCGGGTCGAGGATCTCGGTGGCGAGAATGTCGCGAATGTTGCGGCCAGTGGCGGCCGAAACGATCTCCCTGACCAACGGGCCCCAGGTGAGCGCGTGGTAGATGTGCATCAGCCCCGGCCGGTAGAGCGGTTTGAGCGCGCCGAGCATTTCGCGGGCGTACTCGCTGTCGTCCATCCGTTTGAGATCCGGCCTCGGTCCTGTGGGAAACGGCACACCTGCACTGTGCGTCATCACGTGACGGATCGTCGTGCGGTCCTTGCCGTGGCTGGTGTAGCTGGGCAGGTAGTCGCAGACGCGGTCGTCGAGCGAGAAGGATCCGCGTTCGACGAGCATGTGCACGACTGTCGTTGTGATCGCCTTGGCCGCGGAGTACACGCAGAACGGCGTCTCCGTCGTGACCGGGATCTTTTCGGCGTCGGGCGGATCGTTCGGCGCGTTGCCCCAGCCGTGTCCGATCGCACGGTTGAGGATCACCTTCCCGTTGTGTCGCAGGCACAACTGGATGGCCGGATGCATCCCGGCCTCATACCAATGCCGCGCTGCCTGCCAAATCCGCTCGACGGACCCGGCGTCGACGCCGGAATGATCCTCATCGCCTACCGCGGTCACGGCGTCGAGATCGGCAGGCACACGGATCCTGCCGTCCGCAGTGTTGAGGTCTGTCATTCCTTCCGCCTCCGCAGCGTGGCGGCCAGGTGGTGCTGCAGGGGTTGGCCGACCGCGCCCATCAGTAACGTGTAGGTCAGTTCGTCGTCAGCGACGCGAATCCAACGGCCCAGTGCCGTAACGTCTTTAGCCGAAGCGGTGCGTCCGATCGTCGTCGCGCGCAGTTCCATCTCAACCGTCGTTCCGGTCACCGCCAGTGTTCCCTCGGCGATCTCCGATACGCCGGTCGGATGCGCCAGTACCCATTCGACCCGGCCGCGCGATGGCACCCGGATGTAGCCGATTTCCGCGTGAAGGGGCCGTCCGTCGTCGCGGGCTTTTGTCCGTTGGACATAGCTCAGGAACGGCTTGCCGACGTGACCGAAGGTGACTTCCTCGAAATAGCCGAACGGCTCAATGGTCGGGTACTCGCCCGCACCCTGACCCGCCCACGTGCCCAGCAGCGGAGCGAGGAGCGCGACGTCGGGATGGAGGTCGGTCACGTCCGTCAGGGTAGGGCCTCGGGCCAGATCAGCCGGCCATGAACGTGGTGTAGGCCGACGCCAGATCCGGCGGCAGCACCGACACGTTGCATTGGCTCTGCACGTCGCCGATCGGCGCCAGGATGCCGCGCAGGTCGTAATACTCCTGCGGGTTGGCGCTGAAGTAGCCGCGCAGATTGGCCTCCGCCTGCGGACGCGGCTGGCCCATCGCGGCCGTCACGGCCTGGTTGGCGCCCGGGTGGTCGGCCAGGTAAGCGCGTGCAGAGCCCGTTACCGAGCTGACGGTGCCGGCCACCCTGTCCGCGCTGCAGTCGGGTGCTGCGGCGGCGTTCGGTGCCGCGATGCTTGCTGCCGCAAGACCCCCGAGCAGAGCCGCGCACACACCGGCAGCTGTTCGGCGCGCAGTGATACCACTGATTTTCATGTTTTCTTTTATCCTTCAGATCGCGAATTGGTCGCTGATTTCCCCCACCCGAATTCCAAGGTAGCGGAAGTCAAAAGGGTGTATACCCGGCCTTCGCACCTCCTATGCGCCCACTGCACGGTGTTACACCTCGGCGGCGTGATGTTGACCTCATTCGGCCGGAAATCGGTAAGCCGTCGAACAGATCGCCGCGAAGATCTTGAGAGCTCTCAGAATTTGCCCGCAAGTCTTAATTGATCGTGATTTGCATAGTGACCGAATCGTTATCCGCTAGGGCCAGTAGGTTCTCCCGGGGAGGGCGAAGCCAGGAAGGGGCCGACCTACCCAGTCAACAAGAGACGAGGTGAAGCTGTGAGCATCCCGAGCGCCCCGGGAGTGCCGACGCCGACCTGCTACCGGCACCCCGACCGCCCGACCTATGTCCGCTGCACTCGCTGCAATCGCTACATCTGCCCGGAGTGCATGCGGGACGCCGCCGTCGGCCATCAGTGCGCGCAGTGCGTCGACGTCGGCGCCCAGACCGTTCGGCAACCGCGTACCAGCTTCGGCGAACGGGAGCGCGGGGCGACCCCGGTGGTCACGTACGTGCTGATCGCGATGAACGTGGTGATGTTCGTCCTGCAGAACGTCTCGGCGGACGTGCAGAGCGAGCTGGTCCTGTGGTCACCCGCCGTGGCCGACGGAGGCCTGTACCGCCTGGTGACCTCGGCGTTCCTGCATTACGGGATGACGCACCTGCTGTTCAACATGTGGGCCCTGTACGTGGTTGGCCCGCCGCTGGAGATCTGGCTGGGCCGGCTGAGGTTCTGCGCGTTGTATGCGTTGAGCGCACTGGGCGGCTCGGTGCTGGTCTACCTGCTCTCGGATCCAGCTGCCGCGACTGCGGGTGCATCCGGCGCCGTGTTCGGCCTGTTCGGCGCTTCCTTCGTGGTGGGAAAGCGGCTCAACCTCGACGTCCGCTGGGTCATCGGCCTCATCGCGATAAACCTGGCCTTCACGTTCGTCATCCCGTTGATCAGTTCGCAGAACATCAGCTGGCAGGGGCACATCGGCGGCCTGGTCACCGGTGCTGGGATCGCGGCGGCGTACGCGTACGCACCGCGCGACCGCCGCACCTTGATCCAGTGGGGTGCGACGGTGGCCGTCCTGGCGCTGTTCGCCGCGCTGATCTGGTGGCGCACATACGATCTGCTCGCTCAGCCGGCCCTCGGCTGACCAAAAGCGGCTCGCCGGCCTGCATTCTGTTGTCGCACGCCCCGGTGGGTGGTCTTTCGCCGTTGAACTCGGCGGCGCCGTGGGTAGTCTCCAGAAATGGCTGCTGACAAGCTCGGCTTGCCCGACCAGGTGCGCGCCGTTCTGTTCGACCTCGACGGCGTGCTCACCGATACTGCGAGCGTGCATCGCAAAGCCTGGAAGAACATGTTCGACGACTACCTGGGCGAACACGCCAAGCGCGCTGGCGCGCCCTACCGCCCGTTCGACATCGACGCGGACTACTTGACGTATGTGGACGGCAAGACCCGCGAGGATGGCGTTCGGTCCTTTCTTGCCAGCCGCGGGATTCAGCTGCCCGAGGGCGGGCTCGCCGACGATCCAGCCGCCGAAACGGTGCACGGTTTGGGTAACCGCAAGAACGAACTGTTCCACCGCACCATGCGTGACGATGGCGTAACGGTTTTCGAAGGCTCGCGCCGTTATCTCGAAGCCGCGGCCGATGCCGGCCTCGGCCGCGCAGTCGTGTCGTCCAGCGCGAACACTCGCGAGGTACTAGAGGTCACCGGTCTCGACAAATTCGTCCAGCACCGGGTGGACGGTGTCACGATGCGCGAGGAGAACATCCCAGGAAAGCCGGCGCCCGACTCGTTCCTGCGGGCCGCGCAACTGCTCGAGGTGACACCGGCCGAGGCCGCGGTGTTCGAGGACGCATTGGCGGGAGTTGCGGCGGCGCGCGCCGGGAACTTCGGTGTGGTGATCGGTGTGGACCACGTCGGTCAGGCAGAAGCCCTGCTGCGCAACGGCGCCGACGTGGTCGTGACCGACCTCGCGGAGCTGCTGTCAACGTGATGATCACCGACGACGCCTTCCCCGTCGAACCATGGCAAGTGCGCGAAACAGAACTCAATCTGAGCCTGCTGGCCCAGTCCGAGTCCATATTCGCGCTCGCCAACGGACATATCGGATTACGCGGCAATCTCGACGAAGGCGAGCCCCACGGCCTGCCCGGTACATATCTCAACTCGTTCTACGAAACCCGGCCACTGCCGTACGCCGAGGCGGGATACGGCTACCCCGAAGGCGGCCAGTCCATCGTCGACGTCACCAACGGGAAGATCCTGCGGCTACTGGTCGACGATGAGCCGTTCGACGTCCGCTACGGCGAATTACTTACGCACGAAAGGACTTTAGACATGCGCGCCGGCACGCTGAAGCGGTCTGCGCAGTGGAGATCGCCGGCCGGCAAGCAAGTCAAGATACGGTCGACCCGTCTGGTCTCGCTGGATCAGCGCGGTGTGGCGGCAATCGAATACGTGGTCGAGGCGCTTGACGAATTCGTCCGCGTGACAGTGCAGTCCGAGCTCGTCGCCAACGAAGACCAGCCGCCGCGGTCGGAGGATCCGCGGGTCGCGGCAGTGTTGACCAGCCCACTACAGGCGGTCCAGCACGACCACACCGAGCGGGGAGCGCTGCTGGTGCACCGCACTCGATCCAGCGGGTTGATGATGGCCGCCGCTATGGACCATGTCGTAGAGGTCCCAGGCCGGGTCGAGGTGACCACCGCCGCGGGGGAGGACTGGGCTCGCACCACGGTGATCTGTGGTCTGCGGCCGGGTCAGCAGCTGCGCATCGTCAAATACCTGGCTTACGGGTGGTCGAGTCTGCGCTCCCGCCCTGCGTTGCGCGATCAGGCCGCGGGCGCGATCGCCGGCGCCGGCTACACCGGCTGGCAGGGGCTGCTGGACGCGCAGCGCAAGTATCTGGACGACTTCTGGGACTCCGCCGACGTCGAGGTCGAGGGCGATCCGGACTGTCAGCAGGCGGTGCGGTTCGGCCTCTTTCACGTACTGCAGGCCAGCGCGCGCGCAGAACGCCGAGCCATTGCCAGCAAGGGACTCACCGGCACCGGCTACGACGGCCACGCCTTCTGGGACACTGAAGGTTTCGTGCTTCCCGTCCTCACCTACACCGCGCCGAATGCCGCCGCCGATGCGCTTCGCTGGCGAGCCTCGACACTCGATCTGGCGCGTGAGCGGGCCGCCGAGCTCGACCTTGCCGGCGCCAGCTTCCCCTGGCGCACCATCCGCGGGGAGGAGTGCTCGGCGTACTGGCCGGCCGGCACGGCGGCGTGGCACGTCAATGCCGATATCGCGATGGCGTTCGAGCGGTACCGGATGGTGACGGGCGACCAGTCGCTGGAAGCCGATTGCGGATTGGCAGTGCTTGTCGAGACCGCACGCCTATGGCTTTCCCTCGGGCACCATGACCGGCATGGCATCTGGCATCTCGACGGTGTCACCGGTCCTGACGAATATACGGCGGTGGTGCGCGACAACGTGTTCACGAATCTGATGGCTGCGCACAACCTTCGTACCGCCGCCGAGGCGTGTATTCGCCACCCGGAGGCGGCCCACTCCATGGGTGTCAGCACGGAGGAGACCGCCGCCTGGCGCGATGCGGCCGACGCCGCCCACATCCCCTACGACAAAGAACTCGGCGTGCATCCGCAATGCGAGGGATTCACCACTCTGCGGGAGTGGGACTTCACCGAGAACACGGTGTATCCGTTGCTGCTCAATGAGGCGTATGTGCGGCTCTACCCGGCCCAGGTGGTCAAGCAGGCGGACTTGGTGCTGGCGATGCAATGGCAGAGCCATGCGTTCACACCAGCGCAGAAAGCGCACAACGTCGACTACTACGAGCGGCGGACCACACGGGATTCGTCGCTGTCGGCGTGCACACAGGCGGTGATGTGCGCGGACGTCGGTCATCTCGAGCTCGCCCACGACTACACGTTCGAGGCTGCGCTCATCGACCTGCGCGACCTGCACCACAACACCCGCAACGGATTGCACATGGCCTCGCTCGCGGGGACGTGGATCGCGTTGGTCGCCGGATTCGGTGGTCTGCGCGACGACGAAGGCGTGTTGGCGCTGGACCCGCATCTGCCGGACGGCATCTCACGATTGCGATTCCGCCTGCGGTGGCAAGGCTTTCGACTGAAGATCGATGCCGGCCATGACGAAGTCACCTATACCTTGCGGGACGGGCCGGACGGTGGGCTGACGATCCGACACGCCGGCGAGCCACTTGATCTCACTGCCGACGCGCCGAAGACCGTTGCGGTGCAACGCCGCAAGCCGATGCTCCCACCCCCGCAGCAGCCTCCTGGCCGCGAACCGCTACGGCGCCGACAGATTTGACGCAGTCAGATCTCGATGCGTGAGCCGACGATCACCGTACGGGCGAGGGGCAGGCCGAAGTGAGCGGCGGCGTCGGCGGTGATGTGGGACGTCGCGATGAACAGCCGCTTGCGCCACGGCGCCATCGTGGGTGCATCGCCTGCGCACAGTTCGAGCTTGGACAGGAAGTAGGACGCGTTGTCGAGGTCGATCGGGCCTTCGGTCTGGTCGGGGTCGAGGAGCGAAAGAGCGCGCGGCACGTTCGGCCGTTCCATGTACCCGAAGCATGCCTCGACGTGGATGATGCCGTCCCTGGCATAACCGAGATCGTCGTGAGTCATGCGCTCGGAATCCGGTACCCGGGGCACCGGTTCGGTCTCGATCGACAGGATGATCACATGCTCGGCCAGCACCTGGTTGTGCTCGACGTTGGCGCGCATCGCCAGCGGCGCAGTCTGGATGCCGCGGTTGAGGAATACCGCTGTGCCGGGGATGCGCACCAACGGCGGATCGCGGTGGACCAGCCCGTCGACGAACTCCCGTAGCGGACCCTCCGCCATCTGCCGCGCACGGGTGACGATCTCACGGCCGCGTTTCCAGGTCGTCATCACCGTGAAGGCGATGATGCCGATGAGCAGTGGCAGCCACGCCCCGTGCACGAGTTTCGTGAGGTTCGCCGCGAAGAACATCAGATCCACCAGAACCAGTGCGCCGCCGCCGATCAGCACCAGCCACAGCGGCCATCGCCACCTCGTGCGTGCGTAGTAGAAGAACAGCGTGGTGGTGATGGTGATCGTGCCCGTCACCGCCATACCGAACGCGTACGCCAGCGCCGCAGAACTCCGGAACGCGAAGACGAGGATCAAAACCGCGACCATCAGCGCCCCGTTGATCCACGGGACGTAGATCTGGCCGATGGTCGACGCCGACGTGTGCTCGATCCGGAGCCTCGGCAGGTAGCCGAGCTGGGCGGCTTGCGATGCCACCGAGAACGCCCCGGTGATCACCGCCTGAGACGCGATCACCGTCGCGGCAGTGGCCAGCAGCACCATCGGAAGTCGCGCCCACTCCGGGGTCAGCAGAAAGAACGGAGCAGCCACCGCGGCTTCGTCGCGCAGCACCAGAGCGCCCTGGCCGAAATAGCTCAGCGTGCAGGCCGGTAGGACGAGTCCGAGCCAGCCATACGTGATCGCACGTCGACCGAAGTGCCCCATGTCGGCGTACAGCGCCTCCGCGCCGGTGACCGCGAGCACGATCGCGGCGAGGGCGAAGAAACCGATGTGAAAGTGCCCGACGAGGAATGTCAGCGCATAGGTCGGCGAGAGCGCCTTGAGGATCTCCGGGTTGTCGGCGATGCCGTTCACGCCGCACGCGCCGATCGCGACGAACCACGCGATCATCACCGGCCCGAAGAACCGGCCGACGACTGCCGTGCCGTGACGTTGCACGGAGAACAGCCCCACGATGATCACCGCGGTGATCGGCACAATGAAGTCTTCGAACTCGGGGTCGATGACCTTGAGGCCCTCGACCGCGGAGAGCACCGATATCGCAGGGGTGATCATGCTGTCGCCGAAGAACAGCGCCGCGCCGAACAGGCCGAGGGCGGCCAGCGTCATCGTTGTGCGCCTCCCTCGCGGGCTGCTCCACCGCCGCAGCAGCGTGATCAGTGCCATGATCCCGCCCTCGCCGTTGTTGTCGGCCCGCATCACGAGCGAGACGTAGGTGACGGTGACGATGATCATCACCGACCAGAAAATCAGTGACACGACGCCGTACACGTGCGTGTCGGAGAGCGGCACGGGGTGGGGGTCGCCTGGGTTGAAGACCGTCTGGATCGTGTAGATCGGGCTGGTCCCGATGTCACCGAAAACCACGCCCAGTGCAGCGACCACCACGGTCAGGCGCAGGGTCTGCGCGCCGGTTTCGGATTCTGTCTGCACGTCAAGATCATTGCCGAGGACGCGCTGGTTCGCGGGGCTTCGGAGCTACAGGTGACCGCCGGATTCCGTCGCGCCGATCAGATGGACCCTGAGTCGCTAGTCACGACGGGCGGGGGAGATCATGGCGTCATGGCCGACGCCGAGCTCGACGAACTCTATGCCGCCAAGCCGGAGGACTTCACCGCGTTGCGCACCAAGCTCGCTGGGGCCGCGAAGAAAGGCGGCGACGCGGACGCCGCCAAGCGAATCTCCGCTGCCCGCAAGCCCACCACCGCGGCGTGGGTCGTCAACCGGCTTGCGCTGGGCGACAAGCAAGTCAAGCAGCGGCTCGCCGACCTGGGCGAGCGGCTGCGCGCCGCACATGCCGAGATGGACGGCGAGCGCATCCGGGAGTTGTCCACCGAGCAGCGCCGACTCGTCGACGAACTCGCCAGAACCGGATTCGAGGAAGCGGCGCTGACGGGCCCGCCGGCCGCCGTGCGCGACGACGTCACCGGCACCCTGCAGGCGGCCATCGCTGATCCCG
This sequence comes from uncultured Actinomycetota bacterium, assembly GCA_963715885.1. Classification (GTDB taxonomy): domain Bacteria; phylum Actinomycetota; class Actinomycetes; order Mycobacteriales; family Mycobacteriaceae; genus Mycobacterium. The sequence continues at coordinate 25,208 of CAVQSK010000012.1, read as the reverse complement.
ACGTCGCAGCGCGGCTTGGTCGCCTCGCCAAGGCCGAACGCTGGTCCGGCTTCGGCGAGTTCGGTGACACCGCAATGGTTTTCACCGCTACCCGCGGAGCCAAGCCCAAGCCGTCGAAACCCGTCAAGGACGAGCCGCGCGACGACAAACGCGCACAGGCCCACGCTGCGCTGGCGGCCGCGGAGCGGACCAAAGCCGAGGCCGACGACTCGTTGTCCGAACTGCAGGCCGACTTGGCAACGGCCCGGCTGCGTCAGCAGGACGCCCGCAGAAGACTTCAGGACGCCGAGCGCGGGCTTGCCGCGGCCGAGGACGCATACGCCAAGGCCAAGCAGGCGAGCCGCGACGCCGCGAGTTTGGTGAAGGAAGCCAAAGCGACGCTGAGGGCGACGACCAAGTAGCTATCGCGGTGTCCACCTCGCAGCGACAGTGTCGCCGGCAGCGACTTTGTCGCGCGTAGGTGGACAGCCCAAGAGTGCCCGACCAGGCGGCCGTTAAGTGACCGCGCGACCGTGCCAGGATGGGGCGAGGGCGATGGCCGTTATCGACAGGTCGACACGGCGCGCGATCGCGGTGATCGCGCTGTTGGTCCTCGCCGCCGTAGCACTGCGCGGCTACCTACCGGGCCACGAAGACGTCGCCGAGCGCCAGCGGCCGGCGAGCAGCCCCCTGGCGCTGGTTGTCGACGTCGTGCTGCTGACCGCCGCGGTGGCGATCATCGGGGTCGCCATCATCACGCGGCTGCGCGATCCCCGGGCGAGGCCGGCCACCAGAGGGCAGTTGCCCGAGAGGTCCGGCGGCTTGACGGGCCGGCCGACGTGGCGCTTCTCGCTGATCGCCCTCGGCCTGCTCATCGGATGGCTGGTGTTGATTTTGCTGCTGATGCGAGTCGGCGCCCTCGGGCCCGTCGATCCGCCCGCGTCCGTGCCCGCGACCGTGCCGGACCAGACCACCGCGCCGCCCACCGCCGGCGAAACCCAACCACCGCCGACAACGCCGCCAGAGGCGGGCACCAACGTGGTCGGATACCTCGTTCCCCCGATGTTGATCCTCATGGTCCTCATCATCGTCGGCACCGTGGTCGCATCCAGGCGGCAGCGGCGCGGTGCGAGACCGTACCTCTTCGACGCCGACGTCGCCGAGGCGCAGCCATCTGTGGCCGCAACCGAATCCCTCGCTCGTGCAGCAGAACTCGGGTTGGCCGAGATCGCCGACCTCAGCCGCGAGCCGAGGGAGGCGATCATCGCGTGTTACGCGGCGATGGAGCGTGAACTCACGCGAGTACCCGGCGCGGTTCCCCAGGACTTCGACACCCCGACGGAGGTGCTGGCCCGAGCCGTCGAGCACCATGCGCTGCACGCCGACAGCGCTACACAGCTGGTCGAGCTGTTCGAGGAGGCGCGGTTCAGCCCGCACGTGATGAACGAGGGACACCGCGATGTGGCGGTGGGTGTGCTGCGGCTGGTCCTCACCGAGCTCGGGAGCGTGGCATGAAAAGGTATGTTGCTGCGGGTGTTTGCGTGGTGGTCACCGTCGAGCTGGTCGCACTCGTGCTGCTCGACCGAGAGCTGTTCCTCATGACATCGGGCCTCGTCGTCGCGATCGTGCTCCTCGCACTGCGCTGGCTCCTGGTCCGCGAAGCCGAGCTCGACGCAGGATCAGATGGCACCAACGCCCCTGCAGAGTCGTTGCGTCGCTGGCTCTCTCGCACCGAGACCTTGATCAGTCGGTCCGATTCCACTCGACGCGACTGGGACCGGCACCTGCGCCCCATGCTGGCGCGGCAGTTCGAATTGGCCACCGGCCAAAGGCAAGCGAGAAACCCGGCAGCCTTTCAAGCGACCGGCCAGATGCTCTTCGGCGAGGAACTGTGGATATGGGTTGATCCGCAGAACGTTTCGCGAACCGGTGGCGACGGGCCTGGGCCGGGCCGCGCGGCCCTCGCCGAAATTCTGCAACGGATGGAGCGGGTATGACCATGCCGGTCGCGGTGACCACCCAGCATTGCGAGGCTGTGCTGGACGAAATCCAGCGCGTGGTGGTCGGCAAGCGCGGTGCCCTGACCCTGATTCTCACGACCGTGCTCGCGGGCGGCCATGCCCTCATCGAGGATCTTCCCGGCCTCGGCAAGACACTGATCGCCCGCTCCTTCGCCGCGGCTTTGGGTCTGGAGTTCAAGCGGGTGCAGTTCACCCCGGACCTGCTGCCCGCCGACTTGCTCGGCTCGACGGTCTACGACATGCAGTCCGGCCGCTTCGAGTTCCGGGCGGGGCCGATCTTCACCAATCTTCTGTTGGCCGACGAGATCAACCGGACACCACCGAAAACCCAGGCGGCTCTGCTGGAGGCGATGGCCGAACGCCAGGTGAGCATCGACGGAGTCACTCACAAGCTGCCCGACCCGTTCATCGTGCTGGCCACGGACAACCCGATCGAGTACGAGGGCACCTATCCGCTGCCCGAGGCCCAGCTGGACCGGTTCGCAATCAGGCTCGAGCTGAAGTACCTGTCCGAGCAGGAGGAAGCGTCGATGCTGCGCCGCCGCCTCGACCGGGGCTCGGCCGAGCCGACGGTGAACCAGGTCGTCGACGCGCACGATCTGCTCGCGATGCGGGAATCGGTGGAGCAAGTGACCGTGCACGAGGACGTCCTGCGCTATGTGGTGTCGCTGGCGACCGCGAGCCGGCAACACCCGCAGGTTGCGGTCGGCGCCAGCCCGCGAGCCGAACTCGACCTGGTGCAGCTGGCTCGCGCCCGGGCACTGTTGCTGGGCAGGGACTACGTGGTACCCGAAGATGTCAAATCCCTTGCCGTTCCGACCATGGCGCACCGGATCAGCCTGCGACCGGAGATGTGGGTGCGGCGCGTGCAAGGCTCCGACGTCGTGGAGGAACTGCTGCGGCGCCTGCCGGTTCCGCGGACCAAAGCCTGACCACGGTGATCGAAACACGCAGTACGCAAGCCGACTTACGCTGGCGCCCATCACCATTGACGTTGTCCATCGCCACGTGCGCAGGGGGCGCGCTTGCGGTGGCGCTGATCGGAGCACAGTGGCAGCTCATCGCATTCGCGGCCCCGCTGATCGGCGTGCTCTGCTCGATCGGTTGGCAACGGCCGACGCCGACGATTCATGTGCACGCCAAACCCGGATTCCACCGGTGTTTCGAGGACGAGCAGACACAGCTGACGGTCTGGACCGTCGCGGAATCCGACGACGTGACGACCGATTTCACGGTAGCCGCTATGGATGGCATGCGACTCGAGACTGTCGAGGAGGTGACTCCGGTACGCCAGACCGTCGCGGTTGCGGCCGACCGCTGGGGCCGCTATCCCATCCGCGCCAAGGTGCATGTCGATGCGCGCGGCGGGCTAATCACGGGATCGGCGACGGTCGACGCCGCCGACGTCTACGTGTTCCCCACGGCTCCGCCGCAGTCGACCTCGATCCCGCGAACCGAACTGCTCGACCGCCTTGGCACCCACCTCACCCGGCATATCGGCCCCGGCGTCGAGTACGCCGATGTCCGTCGCTATGTGCCCGGCGATCAGCTGCGCACAGTCAACTGGCCGGTGAGCGCGCGCCGCGGCAGCCTGCACGTCACCGAACGATTGACCGATCGCGCCGCCGACGTGGTGGTGCTGATCGACTCCTATCCCCAGCCGCCGGGGCCTGCGACGGAAGCCACCGACCGGACGGTGCGCGGCGCGGTGCAGGTCGTACAGAGCGTGCTGCGGAGCGGTGATCGTGCCGGGATCGTTGCGCTCGGGGACCGCCGTCCCCGATGGCTCGGAGCCGACATCGGCCGGCGGCAGTTCTACCGGATTCTCGACGCGGTACTGGCGGCCGGCGACGAGTTCGAAACCTTGTCCGGTACGTTGGCGCCCCGCGCAGCGCTTCCACCCGGAGCGATCGTCGTTGCGTTCTCTACGCTGCTCGACACCGAATTCGCATTGGCGTTGATCGATCTGCGTAAGCGCGGCCACACCGTGGTAGCTATCGATGTCCTGGAAGGCGCACCGTTCTCCGACGATCGCGACGACTTGGTCGCCCAGATGTGGTCGATGCAGCGATCATTCATGTACCGAGACATGGGTACCATCGGTGTCGATGTGGTGTCGTGGCGCGGCGATGCCACCCTGGATCAGGCGATGCACCTGATCCCCCATCATCGGCGTCGGGTCTCAAGAAGGCGGCGATGACATGACAGCCGCTGCTCAAGCCCGCACCTTGTCGGCCGCGTTTGGACTCGTGATGGTCGCGGCGGCTGTCGTTGCGGCGGACGGCACCGCCTTGGTGGCCGCCGGCTTCGCCGCGGCAGCGGTGTTGGTGGGCACCGTTTTTCGCCCCGCCTCCTCACTTGCCGTGCTGATCACCGCCGCGGTGATCGTGATTGCCGACGCGCCGCCCATGTTCGCAGCGCTGTCGGGGCTCTCGGCTGCCGGGTATCTGGTGCTGCGGCACACGGTTGCCGCGACTGTGCCGACAGTGGTTGGCGGCGTGGGGTTTACGGCGGCAGGTCTCGCGGCTGCATCGCTGCCGGTGCAGTTGCCGTGGCTGCCGGTGCTGGCACCGCTGGCGGTGGTGGTGTCCTACGTACTGGTCATTCGCCCGTTCTGGGGCTTGGAGGGTACTCATCGTGGCGGCGCCACCATTGATACGGCGCGGTCTGTGGGTAGCCCTCGGGTGAGTCCTCCCACTCCTCCTGCCGACCCAGCGCGGTGATGTCGAGGTAGGCCCAAGTGGTGCCCATCGCCTCGTCGCCACGATTGTCGATGAAGTAGGTGCGGAAGATTCGGTCGCCAGCCTGATCGGTCCAGCGAAGGAACGCGTTGGTACCGTGCCATTCGTCGACGCCGAAGTCGGCGTCGAAGGTGTCCGTCAACGTGTACCAGGGGATGTCCCAGCCCATGTCCTTCTTCAGCCGCGCGATGCCTTCCTGCGGCGCCCGGGAGACGAACGCGAGCGTGGTGTCGCGCGCGTTCAGGTGAGCCAGGTGCGCGACCTGGTCGGCGAGCAACGAACAGCCGGGGCAGCCGCGGTCGGGCCAGCCGTCGACGTCGGGCTGGAAGAAGAACCGGTAGACGATCAGCTGACGGCGGCCGTCGAACAGGTCGAGCAGGGTGGCCTGACCCGCTGGGCCGTCAAAGCGGTAGTCCTTGTCGACCGCCATCCTCGGCATCCTGCGCCGCCGCGCGGCCAGCGCGTCCCTGGCGCGGGTGAATTCCTTCTCCTTGACCAGTAATTCCTCGCGAGCGGCCTCCCACTCCTGCGGTGAGACGATCGGCGGGGTGTCCATCGCGTACCTCCTTAGGGGTCGTCACGGATATAGACCCGTTGATGCACGCGAACTCATCGCCGATGTGCGAGACGGCAGGGGGACCACTGCCGAAGTTCGCTTCGGACGAAATGTTCCAGTTACAGTGATTCTGTGCCGTTCGAAAGCCCCGCATCGCGGCCCAAACTGACGTCACGAGGCGCAGCCACCCGCAACCGGATCGTCCTCGCTGCCGCCGAACTGATGCATGTGCAGGGCGTGGCGGCAACCACCATCGACGACGTGCTGGCTGCCAGCGCGACAAGCAAATCCCAGTTCTACCAACACTTCGAAGACAAAACGGAGTTGGTGTACGAGGTCATCACCCTGCGCGCCGACGAGATCCTGTCGTGGCAGCGGCTGAGACTGGAGAAGGTGGATTCGTTCCGCGGGCTGTACCACTGGCGAGACGCGATGGTGCAGCGGTGCACGTTGCGGCGCGGCTTGTGGGGGTGCGAACTCGGTTCTCTCGCAGCCGAATTGTCGGACACCGACGACAGAGCGCGCGCCTCGCTGGCCGAGCACTTCGCCGAATGGCGAGGCCTGCTGGCCGCCGCGCTCGGGCGCATGCGCGATGGCGACGTGTTACGCCCCGATGCCGACATCAAAGCGCTCGCAACGGGATTGCTCGCCGCCGTCGAGGGCGGCTACCTGCTCTCGCAGACCGGCCGCGATCCGCGACTCATGCAGGCGGCGCTGAACATGGCCATCGGCCACGTCGCGTCCTATGCCGTCTCCGCCCAGTCGGTGGGGTGACCGGGCGGAGACGAACCGGAGATGGCGGACTAGTGGTCGCCAGGGATGGCCGTCGGGGCCGGCGGAGCATGCACCGTCGGCGAGAACGGGTTCGGCTGCCCGGGGTCGATGCGCGGAGCCTTCTCGGTCGGCTCGACCGGCGGCGGGGTGGCCGGCGGGGTGGTCGTGGTGGTCGTGGTGGTGGTGGTTTCAGTGGTGGTTTCCGGCGCTTCCTCTTCCTGCGCACAAGCGGTTAACGCGCCCATGGAAACGATCGCCGCCAAACCTGCGGTAGCAGCGAGACGGCGAGCCAATCGGCCTGACCTCATGTTGAGTCCTATCTGTGGAGTAACTGAACTATATCGTCCAGAAAATATGCTAGTCAACGCCAATATCTGCGATCACCTGGCGATTTATCTCACATCTGAGACGATACGGTCCAACTCACTGCCACTTCCAGGAAGCCCCGCCCTTCTTTCCAGCGTCTTTGCAGCTCCCGCCCCTACTCTTCGGTGCTCATGAAGAAGTGGAGCAGCTACGCCGCAGGCGCCCTCGGCGCGACCGCTGTGTCGATGGCATTCTTCGGTACCGCCGTGGCCGCTGCCGACGACTACGCGGGCCAGACATACGGCGACGCGTCCGCCGCAATCAGCGACGCCGGTCAGAAGGCCGTCGTCACGACCCGGGCCGGTGACTCGCTGCCGGACGACAAGTGCATCGTGACGAGCTCCCAGTCGGCACCATGGCTCAAGGGGGACGACTTCGTACCCGTCACCGACACGGTTCTTGTGAATTTGAACTGCAACGCCACCGTGGCGTCGGCCACCAAGTCCGGCAATTCTGCGGCCAGCCCCGAAGGCCGGGCGGCGCTGAAGGCGGCGAAAGAACACAAGTCCGGCCAGTAGGCCGGCACGCACCCGGCCGGCTGCTGCCGCCGTGTGCGCCGGGCCGGTGAGCGAATGCGGATCAACGTCCGGGCGTACCTGCTGAGTGCGGCCGCGACTTCACCTGGTCGAGGGACGCGAAGCCAGCTAGGGCTACCCCGCGCGCACGCTGGCTGCCCGGCCTCCGACGAAGAACGCCTTATCGGCCGCGAAACCTCTGGGCGTGGCGTCGCCAAGTGTGTTGTCCTTGTTCGGTGTGCTGGCCGTGGTCCTCAAGGAGTTGGACGCTTTGGTAGGCCATGGTCTGGTCGTGCTCTTGTCATTGCTTGCCGCGTTGTTCCTTGCCATCGGCATCGTGGTCCGGCAACGCGCGACCATTGACGTCCCGCCCGAGCACGGCGTGAGCAGCGTCATGCTGCTGACGTTGGTACGCCGACCGCTGTGGTGGGCGGGAACCGCCGCGGCGATCGCCGGGTACGTGTTCCAGGCGCTCGCGCTGGCCAACGGGTCGCTGCTGTTGGTGCAGCCGATATTGGTCTCGGCCCTGTTGTTCGCGTTGCCGATGAGCGCACGGCTGGCCCATCGCAGGGTCACTCGCGCTGAATGGCTGTGGGCGCTGTTACTGACCGTCGCGCTGGCGGTGTTCGTCGTGTTGGCGAAGACGCGGCCCGGAGATTACGAGGCTTCGGTGCCGTTGACGGCGCTGGTCGCCCTGATCTGCACCGCCGCGGTAATGGCCTGCGTGATCGTCGCCGTCCGCACCATGGGCTGGCGGCGGGCGGTGCTCCTTGCCGTTGCCGTTGGCGTGCTGTTCGGTGTCGTGGCGGTGCTGACGAAGTTGTTTATGCACTTGCTCACCCACGACGGCCTGCGCGCCGTGCTGACGACACCGGTGCCGTATCTGCTTGTGCTGCTGGGGGTTGTGGCGACGCTGCTGCAGCAGTCGGCCTTCCATGCGGGGTCTCTGCAGACGTCGGTGCCGACGATGCTGGTGCTCGAGCCGGTCATCGCCGTGCTGCTCGGGGCGATCGTGCTGGGTGAGCAGATCACCGTCAATAAGGTCACAGCGGTGGCGATCACGCTGGCCCTCGCCGCGATGGCGGCGGCGACCGTCGCGCTCGGCCGAGACGAGGGCGCCTACGAGGAAGAACTCGAGGCGGCCATCGCCAAGAGGCCTTCGTAGACGGTTCAGGTCGTGGGGGTTTCGCCGGATTCCGTTGCAGGCGCAGCGGTTTCCTCGACCCGGACGGGACGCAGGAACGCCCACGCGAAGAAAACCGCCGCGACACCGATCAGGGCCAGTCCCACCCACCAGTTGGCTTCGGTGCCGAAGTAGAGATCGACGGGATTGTTGCGTGCGCCCTTGTCCCGCTCCCGCAGCAGGCCGGGGGCGAAGCCGGCGATCGTCAGTACCACACCGTAAATGGCCAGCAGCGCGCCGATCACGTTGCGGATGTCGAACAGCTGGGTCAGCCGGCTGGTGGAGGCTGCGCTCATGACGGATCCTTTCGAAACTCAGTGGAAGATGATGTTGAGGATGATGGTCAGCGCCAGGGCCACCGCGGCCAGCGGAACGGGCTTGTAGAACCAGGCTTTTCCTGCGCTGTCGGGGTCGTGGAAGATCTCCTTCGGTGTCTCGGAGTACACCAATCCGGACAACTCCGCCGCCGGCTTTGGTGCCGTCACCATGCTGACCGCCACGCTGACCACGATGTCGACCACGAACGCCGCCGATGCCGCGAGGAAGGGCGACCAAGCCCGTCCAGCCGGCGGTTGCGGTCATCCGCTTCCAGAACATGTCGAGGATGAACGTCGCGAACAGCGGTGCGTTGAAGAAACCGAACAGCGTCTGCAGGTAGTCCATCAAGTTGGAATAGCCGGCCGCGATCAGCGCGGTGAAGATGGTTGGCCGCCATCCCCGCCATGAACGACGCAAGCAAAGCGGCGATGGCCACCCCGAGCAGGCCGTTGGGCAGGATGTCGCGGATCATCAGCAGCATCGCGTCGTTGTAGGTGATGTCGCCCTCGCCTGCGGTTTTCAATCGGATCATGTCACCGATCGCGGCGGCGGCGATCATGCCGGGCACGATGATCACGAACGGAATGAACATCTTCGGGAACGCCGCGATGATCGGCGAACGGCGTGCCGAGGAAATCGAATTCGACGCCATGGTGTCGACCACCTTGTCCTTCAGCCCGTTCCAGCCGCCGACCCGGATCAGGCCGAAGATGGTCAGCGGGACCAATGCCGCCAGGATGACGAAGAACTGCAGCACTTCGTTGTAGATCGCGGCCGAAAGCCCGCCGAGCGTGATGTAGCTGAGCACGCCAGCAGGAACAGGTTGACGCCCGCGATGAGGACCTGGGCGAGCGCAAAGCTGATGGCGTTCACCAGGTGCGCGCCGGGACGGCGCCGATCCAGTAGTAATGGAACGTCGACAGGCCGACTTCTGCGCCGTTGGCCGCCATGCCCATGATCTCGATGGCGCCCAGATTGGCCGAGATGAACGCCAGGCCGGTCACCCACGCAGGGAGTCGGCGCCCGGAAAGGAAGAAGTCCAGACTGGTCGAGATCTGACTTCGGGCGATGAAGCCGATGCCGTGGTGGACGTCGTCATCACTCCTTCACCGGAGGCAACACGGGCAAAAACACATGTTCTAACGGAATCACGCAGAAAGTAACAGCCCTGGGCATTGTTCTGGCAGGATTCTGCGAGATTTGTTGGATAATGTTCGTTTCCTGCGATGGAGGTTGACTGGCGATGCTGGCCGCCGAACGGCACGACGCGATTCTGCGGGCCTTGCATGCGGGCGGCGCGGTGCGTGTCGCCGACCTGGCCGAAGAGCTCGAGGTGTCCGAGATGACCGTGCGCCGGGACCTCGACGCGCTGGACACGCAGAACCTCCTGCGCAAGGTGCACGGCGGCGCCGTTACGCGGCACAACCGCGGTGAAGAACCAGGGTCGTCGGTGAAGGCGGCTCAGCAGCGTGCCGAGAAGGCGGCGATCGCGACGGTGGCGGCGCGAACTGTCGAGGACGGCATGACGATTGCGATCAGCGCGGGCACCACCACCACCGAGCTTGCGCGCCGCCTGCGCCATCGGTCATCGATCACGGTGGTCACGAACTCCGTCAGTGTCTTTCAGGTGCTGACCGATACCGCCGCCGACGCCGCCGACGCGCCACAGGTCTACCTCAGCGGTGGCGTTCGCACCCCGTCGGATGCGCTCGTCGGACCCATCGCAGACACAGCGATAGCATCGTTCCGGGTGGACGTCAGCTACCTCGGCGTGCACGGGTTGGATCCGGACGCCGGTTTGACGACACCGAATATCGCGGAGGCACAGACGAATCGAACGTTGATCGGCATCGGTGCGCAACTGGTCGTGTTGGCCGATCACACCAAATACCGCGAGGTCGGCACCAATGTGTTCGCCCGACTGCCGCAAGTGCACACCCTGATCGTCGACGACGGGCTGGCGGTCGAGGACCGCGCTGTCGTCGGCGCTCAGGTCGGCAACCTGCAGATCGCCAGGGTGGCAAGGCCGTGAACGACGTCGCGACGGGACCGACCCGGTGGAGGCTGGCCGACGGCCGCGACCTGTTGTTCTTCTCGTTGCCGGGCCACACTCCGGCGCCCGCTGCCGATCGGCGGCCACTTGAAGAGCGTCCAGACCAGCGCTCCCAGTTGCGGTTTGACCGGCAGACCGGCCAATGGGTGATCATCGCCGCGCTGCGCCAGGACCGTACCTACAAGCCGCCCCCCGATCAGTGCCCGCTGTGCCCGGGCCCGACCGGGCTGACCAGTGAGATACCGGCGCCCGACTACGACGTCGTCGTGTTCGAGAACCGATTCCCGAGCTTGTCCGGCGCAGATACCGCCCCGTTCGACTTGCCGACCGTCGACGGTGACCAGTTCGTCGCGGTGCCGGGTCACGGTCGTTGCGAAGTGATCTGTTTCTCCAGCCGCCACACCGGCTCGTTCGCCGAACTCGAAGTAGGACATGCGCGCCTCGTCGCCGAGGCATGGCGCAATCGCACCGCGGATCTGATCGCGCGCCCGGGCGTTGCGCACGTGTTCTGCTTCGAGAACCGCGGCGAGGAGATCGGCGTGACACTGACCCATCCGCACGGTCAGATCTACGGGTATCCCTACCTACCCCCACGCGCCGCGCTCATGCTGCGGGAAGCGACCGCACATGCGAACCGTACCGGCCGCAACCTGTTCGCCGACATCCTTGCGCACGAGGTGGCCGACGGCAGCCGCATCGTCGTCGGCACCGAGCTGTTCACTGCATTCGTGCCGTTCGCAGCGCGCTGGCCAGTCGAGGTGCACATTTATCCAAACCGTTTCGTGCACAACCTGATTGACCTCACCGATGCGGAGCTGGACGGCTTCGCACGGATCTACCTCGACGTGCTCGGCCGATTCGACCGCATGTACCCCACTCCGCTGCCGTACATCTCGGCGCTGCATCAGTATGCCGATACCGATGACCAGCGCGAGGGATACTTCCACGTCGAGTTGATGTCGGTGCGGCGCGGCGCTACCAAGCTCAAATTCCTCGCCGGGTCCGAGTCGGCGATGGACGCTTTCATCAGCGACGTCACCCCCGAAAGCGTCGCCCGCCGGTTGCGGGAGCTTTAGATGGCACGCACGATTCGCTATGCGGCGCCGGGCCGGATCAATCTGATCGGCGAGCACACCGACTACAACCTGGGCTTTGCCCTGCCGATCGCGCTGCCCGAGCGCACCATCGTGACCTATCTACCCGAAGACACCACGGCGCTCGCCGTGCGAAGCGATCGGGAGGACAGCGAAGTCCGGATCTGGATCGACACCGCTCCCGGCGATGTCGCCGGCTGGGCCTCGTACGTGGCGGGCGTGATGTGGGCGCTGCGTGAATCCGGTCATCGGATACCCGGCGGGACAATGTCGATCGCGAGCGACGTCGAGATGGGCTCGGGTGTGGCGTCGTCGGCGGCCCTGGAATGCGCAGTTCTCGGCGCGCTCACAACCGCCACAGGTCTTCAGCTCGACCGCGTCGAGCAGGCCCGCATCGCGCAACGGGCCGAAAACGACTATGTCGGAGCACCAACGGGACTGATGGATCAACTGGCCGCCCTGTGCGGAGAGTCACGCCGGGCCTTGTTGATCGACTTTCTCCAGGCGAGCGTGCGACCGGTGGCATTCGATCCGGACGTCTCGGGTGTCGCGTTGCTGCTCATCAATTCCCGCGCACCACACCAACATGCCGGCGGCGGGTACGCGTCCCGGCGGGCGTCATGCGAACGCGCCGCCGCCGATCTCGGGGTCAGCTCGCTGCGCGAAGTGCAGGATCGCGGCGTCACCGTCCTCGACGGGGTCACCGATCCGGTCGATGCGCGACGCGCCCGCCACATCCTGACCGACAACCGCCGGGTGCTCGAAGTGGTTGCCGCACTTGAAGATTGCGACTTCGCCGCGATGGGACAGATCCTGACCGCTTCACAGACGTCCATGCGCGATGACTTCGAGATCACCACAGACCACATCGATTTGATCGCCAACACCGCGGAGCGCGCCGGTGCGCTGGGTGCGCGGATGACCGGCGGCGGCTTCGGCGGCTGCGTCATCGCGCTCGTCGCCGCCGACAAGGTCGACGGCATCAGCGACGCGGTGCGACGAGCCGTAGACAAAGCCGGGTACAACGAGCCCACGATCACCCGCACGTATGCCGGGCCGGGAGCTGGGCCGCTCCAGTGACGAATATGTCACGGGTCGACAATCACTGTGCGTTTGCGTGGACATTCGATTAGAGTGCCGATGGCCAGAGGCGATCTTGGAAAGCAGCTGGTAATGGTCGGGACAGATAGGACTGCAACATGAGGTCAGGGCTTTTGGCTCGGCGTCTCGCGGCTGTGGCCGGTGGCACTGCGATCACCGCGATGGTCGTGTTAACCGCATCGTGTGCCAAGGAAGAAGAGGCACCCGAGGAGACCACCACGACGACAACCACCACGACGACAACCACCGCCCCGCCGCCGCCGCCGGTCGAGCCGACCGAGAAGGCCCCGCGCCTCGAACCCGGCCAGCCGAACCCGTTCTCGCCGACCGTGATCGCGCCCCCGGCGCCGACGGCCCCCCCTGGCGACAACTAACAGCGCGCCAGCGTTACCCGGACGTACTCTGGCGTCCGTGGTTGTCCGGCATGTTGGTGTGTTGGCACTGATCGCGGCCGGGGTGTTGGTGCTCGTCTCCGACTTGCGCCCCTCGGCGGCGGACGGTGCCGGTGCGATCGGTGGCCCGTACGCGTACCTGCTGGCGAGTTCGGCCGATCTCGGTCCGTCGCACCGCGCCGACACCCAGCTGACCGCGGTGCTGCACGGCTCGAGCCGGCCGGATGCGCTGTTCGGCTGGGCGCACGCCAACGCGTTGACGGTGCGCTGGCGTCCGGGCGAGAAGTGGGCCATCGTCGAAGGCGCCGCGGAGAAGGTGGCCGGCGCATTCGGCGTGGACGTGCACGACTACCGGGGTCAGCGCGGCCAGGTGTTCTACGCGTCGCCGCAACAGCCTTCGATACCCGAACCGCTTCGTGTCGAGGTCGCCGAGCTCGGCCGGATCCTCGGCTACACACCGCATTACATGTCGCGGCCCGACTTTCTTCCATTGGATGTGCCGGACAAGGGCTTGACCCCGAGCGCGCTGCTGAATACCTACAACGCCAACCGGCTCGCCGCGGACGGGTACACCGGCAAGGGCACCACGATCGTGTTCTTCGCCTTCGACGGGTTCGATCAGGCCGACCTCGACACGTTCGCCTCCACGTATGGGTTGCCGCAGTTCATTCCGATGGTGGTCGGTGGACAGGCCGGCGAGCCGCGCGGTGAGACGACGATGGATCTCGAAGTCGCCCACGCCATCGCGCCCGATGCGCGCAAGGTCGTGATCAACGCCCGGCCGACGGTCGAAGGCGACGGCACTTTCGAGAAGATCGGGCAGATGTTCGAGTCGGCCGATGCGCAGTTCCCCGGCGCGGTGTGGAGCTTCTCGATCGGCTGGGGCTGCGACAAACTGCTCACCGCCGCCGACCTCGCGCCGGTTCGGTCCGCGCTTGCGACGGCGCTTTCGCACGGCACGACGGCGTTCAATGCCAGCGGCGACCTCGCCGGCCTGGAATGCAAGGGCGGCGACGACTGGTCATCTCCTCCGGGCGCCTCCGACATCGGGCTGGATTCCGTCGCATCGCTGCCGGAGATGGTCGACGTGGGAGGCACTACGCTGTCGACCGATGGAAATGGGGTATGGCTTTCCGAGCAGGCGTGGTTCGACGTGCCGTTGTCCATCGGTACCGGCGGTGGCGTGTCCTCGTTGTTCGACCGCCCCGAATGGCAGCGCGGGGTGCTGCCCGATCAGGACCCCACGCGCCGGTTGACCCCCGACGTCTCAGCGGTCGCCGACCCATTCACCGGCGTGCGGATCATCTTCAAGGGCCAGCAGGTGGTTGGCGGTGGCACCTCGCAGTCGGCCCCGATCTGGGCCGGGCTTGCGGCGGTGATGAATCAGTACTTGGCGTCCAGCGGCGGGCGGGCACTGGGCGACCTCAACCCGCTGTTGTACCGCATCGCGGAGGGGGCGCCGTTGCCGGCGTTCCGTGACGTCACCCTCGGCGGGAACGCTGTAGCGGACGCGGGCCCCGGCTATGACCTGGCGACCGGGCTCGGGACGCCCGACATCGACAACCTCGTCCGCAACCTGCTCATCTTCCAGAAAGCTGCGCCATGAGCACCGGATCCGAAACCAACGAGACTGCGCCCACCGCGGAGTGTCGCATCTGTCAGACGGACGTCCCCGCAGGCGAGTACTGCGGGCTCTGCGGCTGCCACCTGACGCCGCGGCCCGGGGACGGTCCCGAATGGCTGCGTATCAGCGACTACGGAGCCGCGCGGGGCGAACACCTGCTGCGGCCGGCGCTGACGAGTTCTCTGTTCCCCCACCTGCCGTCACGGTCGCGGACCGCGTTCCGGTTGGGGCTTGCTGCTGTGCTGGTGGCACTGATCGCCTTCACGCTGCTGCGGTTGCCTGCGGCGTTGATCACGGTCTCCGCGCTGGGTTTGCCTCTGCTGTTCCTGATTTACCTGCGGGAGTCCGACGCGTTCCGTGACTACCCCGCCGTCACCTTGGTGCTCACCGCGGCGCTGGGCATCGGGCTGGCTGTCGGCTGGGTGCTGCTGACGGGTAACGCCGTCGCGCGCTCCTACGGCATCGCGCTGGGCAGCGGCGTCATGGGAGCTCGCATGGTGCGCGACGGCATCGTCATCCCGCTGTGCGGGGTGATCCTGATGCTGATGCCCGCGGTGATCGTGCGGCTGTTGCGGCCGCCAACGCGAGAAGCGTTGGACGGCTTCGTGATCGGTGCGCTCGGGGCGCTCTCATACACCGCCGCAGCGACACTGACGCGGCTGGCCCCGCAGTTCAGCACCGGTGTGGTGAGCAAGCGCCCGATGGAAAGCCTGATGGTGGAGGCGGGCATCAGGGGAATTGCGGTGCCGTTGACCGCCGCCGCGGCCGGCGGATTGATCGGTGCGGCGCTGTGGTTCACCCGGCCACCGAGCAAGGAACACCAGCACCCCGGCGTCGTGCGCCTGGTGCTGGTCCTGTTCGCCGTCGCGGTGCTGGCGGTGTATTTGGCCCTCGGCCTGACCGACGTGGCCCATTTTCCGCAGCTGCTGATGTTGGTCCTGTACCTGGTCTTGGCAATGGTTGCCCTACTCTTGCTGCGCATCGGCCTGCACCTGGCGTTGCTGCACGAGGCGCACGACACGATTCAATCCGACGAGCCGCTGCTGTGCCCGCACTGCGGGCACGTCGTTCCCGATATGGCGTTCTGTCCGGCCTGTGGGGTGGCCACGCGGGCGTCGTCACGCTCGTCCCGAAAGGTACGGCGAGAGATGCGGCCGGTGCCCAGCGAGGCGGAACCGGAGGGGCCGCGCAGCGAAGCGGAGCCAGACGACCAATGACCGCGCCAGCACCGGAGTCGTCGCCCACCTATTTTCCGGGCTACGCGATGCCCGGCGGCACATACGCGGCCCCGCCGATGCGGCGCACGTCGCGTACCCGGCTGGTGTTGACGTGGTGCCTCGCCATCGCGGTGATCGCGGCGACGCTGGTGGGCGTGTCGGCGTTGATCGCCAAGCCGCCGATGCGCTACATGTGTCCGCCCGACTGTGGGCGGCCGCCGACGGGCACTCCCGTCGAAATCAATCCCCGCTTCACCGCCCCCGATGGGACGTTCTCGGTCTCCTATCCGGCGGAGGGTACGGCGTACAAGATCACCACCAAAGCCAATGGGGTGACAGCAGATTTCCTGGGGGGCGACGGCGGCACCCTTCAGTTGTTCAGCCAGCCGGCCGCCAACCGGACACCGCAAGACATCGCCACTGCTCTGGTCAACCAGACGTTCCCGGACACCCGCATCGCCTACGAGATCCCCAACGCCATGGTCGGGTACCAACCCGGGTACGGAAAGGTGGCCGACTGCTGGCCGCAGGGCGCCAATAGCAGCTACCTGAGGATGCGCGTGATCGTGATGGTGGCGGTGAAGAACGACCTGGCACTAGTCGCGGCCGCGGTCGGCCCGTTCCGCCAGTTCGGCCCGGATTCCGGAATCGGCAAGCCGTCCGGCGCCAACCTTCAAATCGCTTTGGACATGGGCAAATACGTGAACAGCTTCAGCTGGCGCGGCGACCCGCCACGGTGAGCACTTCGGTCCGGTGGTAGCCACGGCCCTCGGCGACGTCGGCCAGCAGGTGCCGCAGTCGTCGCCGGCCGCGGTGCACTCGCGACATCACCGTCCCGAGCGGAACACCGGTGCGCTCGGCGATCTCCTTGGAGTGCAGGCCCTCGACATCGGCGTAATAGACCGCTGTGCGCAGCTTCTCGGGTAGCGCCCGCATCGCTGCCTGAATGTCGTTGTCCCCCAACGAAGCCAACACCTGATCCTCCGCGGACCGAAGGCCGCCGGCCGAATGGCGAGCCTCGGCCACCATCTGGCCGTCGCTGATCTCGTCGGTCAGCAAGTACGCCGGCCTCCGCTGGTGTCTGCGGTAGTTGCTGATGTGGCTGTTGAGGAGGATCCGGTACAGCCAGCCGCCTAAGTTGGTGCCTTCGCGGTATGTGTGAAACCCGACGAACGCCTTGGCCGCCGTATCTTGGAGTAGGTCCTCGGCATCGGCGTGATCGCGAGTCAATCTGAACGCCTGACGGTAGAGTCCGTCGAGCAGTGGAATCGCGTCCCGCTCGAACCGTGCCGTCAACTCTGCATCTGCGAACTGCTTGTGCCTGACCACGGTTCAACTGTTGTGCATGGGCGCGGCATAGTCTGCACGGCTGGCCCCCAAGCTACTGACGGGAAACCCGAACCGGCGCCTACCGGTTATCCCCCATACGAAGGCGAGTCGCCGCTCAAACCGACGTCTTCACCTTGGATGCGGCCGACTCCGGCATCGGCTCATAGCGTGCGAAAGACCGGGTGAAGGACCCGGCACCGTGCGAGAGCGAGCGCAGGTCGATCGCGTACCGGGTCAGTTCGACTTCCGGAATCTCGGCCTTCACCAGGGTGCGGTCCTCGCCGACCTTGTCGGTGCCCAACACGCGACCGCGGCGGCCGGACAGGTCGCCCATCACCGTGCCGACGAGATCGTCGGGGACCAGCACCGACACCACGTCCACGGGTTCGAGCAGGTTCACCTTGGTCGCCGCCGCGGCCTCGCGCAGCGCCAGTCCGCCCGCCATCTGGAACGCGAAGTCCGACGAGTCGACGCTGTGGGACTTGCCGTCGAACAGCGTGACCCGGATGTCGACCACCGGATAGCCGGCGCCGACGCCCTTTTCCATCTGCGCGCGGATGCCCTTCTCGACGCTCGGGATGAAGTTGCGTGGCACCGCGCCGCCGACCACCTTGTCCACGAACTCGAACCCTGAACCCTCCGGCAGCGGCTGCACCTCGATGTCGCACACCGCGTACTGTCCATGTCCGCCGGACTGTTTGACGTGCCTGCCGTGGCCTTTTGCGTTGCCGCCGAACGTTTCCCGCAGCGGCACGCGCAGTTCCACCGTGTCTACGGCAACGCCGTACCGGCGCGAAAGCGCGTCGAGAACGACGCTGGAATGGGCCTCGCCCATGCACCACAACACGATCTGGTGGGTCTCCGGGTTCTGCTCGATGCGCAGCGTCGGATCCTCGGCGGCCAGCCGCTGCAAACCCACCGACAGCTTGTCCTCGTCGGTCTTGGCGCGGGGCTGCACCGCGATGGGCAGCAGCGGCTCTGGCATCGTCCACGGCTTGAGCACGAGCGGGTCGGACTTGTCGGAGAGCGTGTCGCCGGTCTCCGCGCGGCTCAGCCGGCCGATGGCGCAGATGTCGCCGGCCACCACCGACGGTGCGGGACGCTGCTGCTTGCCGAGCGGGAACGAGAGCGTGCCGATGCGTTCGTCCTCGTCGTGGTCGGCATGGCTGGTCGAGGAACCGTTACGACCGGAGGAACCGAAAAATGAAGAGAAATGGCCCGACACGTGCACCGTCGCGTCGGGCCTGATCGTCCCGGAAAACACCCGGACCAGGCTGACCCTGCCGACATAGGGATCCGACGTCGTCTTCACCACTTCGGCCAGAAGGGGTCCGTTCGGGTCGCAGCTCAGGCCGTTGCGGGACGCGCCCTGCGGGGTGAAAACCTCGGGCAGCTGATGCTCGGCCGGGGCGGGGAATCCACTGGTGGCGATCTCAAGCAATTCGAGCGTGCCGACACCGGTGGTGCTGCACACCGGGAGTACGGGGAAGAACGAACCCCGGGCGATGGCCTTCTCCAGGTCGTCGATCAGCACAGCCTGATCGATCTCCTCGCCACCGAGATAACGCTCCATCAGCGTCTCGTCCTCGGACTCCTCGATGATTCCCTCGATCAGGGTGCCGCGCAGTTCCTCGATCGCCTCGGCGTAGGACGCGTCGGGCTCGTGCTGTGTGGTGCGCTTGCCGCCGGCGTACTCGTAGTGCGTCTGCGATAGGAGACCGATCAGTCCCGTGCAGGGCGAGTCGGCGGGCAGGTACACAGGAAGGACCTTGTCGCCGAACGCCTCCTGCGCCGCGGCCATCGCGCTGTCGTAGTTGGCGCGGGCGTGGTCGAGCTTGGTGATCACCACGGCGCGTGGCATGCCGACCTGGCTGCACTCCATCCACAGCGTCTTGGTCAGCTCGTCGACGCCTTCGTTCGCGGCGATCACGAAGAGCGCGCAGTCTGCGGCCCGTAGTCCGGCCCGCAACTCGCCCACGAAATCGGCGTACCCGGGTGTGTCGATCAGGTTGACCTTGATCCCGTCGCGCTGCAGGGACGCCAGCGCCAATCCGACCGAGCGCTGCGCTGCGATCTCCGCCTCATCGCTATCGCAGACGGTGGTGCCGTCGACCACCGAACCGGGTCTGGTGAGTACACCGGAGGCGACCAGAAGGGCCTCGACGAGTGTCGTCTTGCCGCCACCCGATGGGCCCACCAGCACCACGTTGCGGATGGCGGCCGGACTGTCCGCGGTGGGGGCGGCTCCGGCGCCCGCAGAAGTTGTCGTCTTGTCAGCCATGACATTCCCTCCTCAGCGGCCACATTGCCGCCCGCTGGATCTGTTAATCCACCATTCCCCGAACCGACACCGAGCACAAGAGATTCGATGAGTTTCACGGCGGCCGGCGACGCGCGGGTGGCCATCGCGGGCTGACTTGTCAGAGCATCCGCGCCAAGTGGCGGTGACGCCGCACGATGGTGTGCTTCACGACCAGCCCGACGTGCAACGCGATCGCGGCCAACATCGCAAGCTGCGCCGCGATGTGTAAGGGCAGCCAGTCGTCGCCTACGACGATCAGCAGCAGGCCGGTGCCCGGCACAATGAACAGCAGTGTCAACAGCGCCTTCTCCAATGAGGCCCCCAGGCGCCGCTCGCCTTCCGACAAGTGATCCGCCCATGGCGGCAGCGGCGTGAACGTTCGCCACAGGACGCGGAACAGCGCCAGGACAATGATCGAAAGCCCAAGCAGCACATGGGTTTCCAGTAGCGAAAGGCCGGGTTCGGTGAACGCGTTCGCGACGTAGTTGTCTTCGCGGGCGTCTTGGTGACGGCGCCGTAGCCGTGCTCACCATTGCGTAGGCGCATTCCCGCTTGATACCCGGTTTCCGCCATCCGGTGCATACGAGGTTGACTTATATCGCGGGTATATGTTCATAATGTGAGTACTTACGTGTTCGGTGTCACACCGCCCTAGCGGAGTGGCGTGGGCTACAGCGGTCAACCAGTCGGTGACACGTGAAGGGATTAGGCGTATGTCAGACATCGGAATCATCGTGAATACCGCGGTGGCCATCCTCGCGGTTGTGGTGATGATCGTGCGGTTCAAGTTCAACCCGGTCGTATCGCTGGTGGTGGGCTCCGCGTACCTCGGCCTGGCCACTGGAGTCGGCGTCGAAGAGACCATCGAAGCCATCACCACCGGTTTCGGCGAGATCATGGCCGAGGTCGGCCTGCTCATCGCATTCGGCGTGTTGATGGGCGCGATATTGCAGCAGACCGGGGCCATCCAGCGGTTGGTCCAAACGCTGCTGAACGTCTTCGGCGCCAAACGCATGCCATATGCGATGTCGCTGACCATCGCAACGTTCCTCCAGTCGATCTTCCTTGACGTGCTGCTGGTCATCTCCGCGCCGCTGGCCCGCACCCTGGCGAAGAAGATCGGCAAAAACGGCGTCGGCCGCATGTCCGCGGCAATGGCGATCGGCCTGGAGTGCGGCATCGTGCTGACCGTCCCCGGCGTCGGCGCGCTGGCGCTGGCCGGCCTCCTCGGCGTGCCGCTGGGCAAGATGCTGCTGTTCGGGATCCTGTTGGTGATCCCCACGGTGGCCATCGCGGTGGCGATCATGTCATTCCTGTTCAACCACGGCTGGTGGAACGAGGAGCGCGACGAGCAGGAGTTCCTCGGCGCCGACCCCGAGCTTCTCGACGACAACGACGACGAAACCATCAGCCGGGCAACGGGTTCCGACAAAGAAGGCACGCCCGATGGTGGCGGCGTGGCAACCAAGACGACGCCCGCCCCGACCCGGGCGAAAACGCCGCTGATCGTGCTGTTCGCGCCGCTACTGGCCTCCCTCGTGCTGATCGCCACCGGCGCGATCCTGGATGCGGCCGAGATCAGCAACCCAATCGTGAAGTTCGTGTCGTCACCGGTGATCGCGCTGTTGATCGGTTTGGTGGGAACGAGTTTCGTCGGCCGCTATGCGCTGGGGGCGCAGCCGATCCAGCACGCGATCGCCACCGGCTTCAAGGAGAGCGGCCAGATCCTGATTCTCACCGGTGTCGGCGGTTCATTGGCCGCCACCATCAAGGCCACCGGCCTCGGCGACATCCTCGGTGAGTACTTCACCGCCAGCACGGCGGCGCCACTGCTGATGGTCTGGGCGATCGCCGCCGTGCTGCACATCGCGGTCGGCTCTGTGACCATCTCCGCGATCACGTCGGCGGGCATCCTTGCGCCCGTCGCGCCGATGATCGGCATCGATCCTGTGATGATCGCGCTCGCCGCGGGCGCAGGCTCGCTGTTCGCCGTGCACGTCACAAGTAACACGTTCTGGCTGCTGCAGTCCCTGTTGGGGCAATCGACTCGCGGCACCTTGAAGACCGTCACGGTCGGTGTGTCGGTGGCATCGGTGGTGGCCATTGCGCTCATCCTGCCGATTAGCGCCCTGCTCTGACACCGGCGAAGGAACTGTCGGTTCACGCTCGCGCTCACTGCGGCACACGACCCCCGATGGTGCGGGTGACCTGTTCGGCGTAGCCGACGAGCAGATCCACCCAGGACTCGCATTGCTCTCGCGGCATCCTGAGGGTTGGACCGCTGATGGTTATCGCCCCGACGATGTCTGCGGCCGAATCGAACACGGGCGCCGACAGCCCTGACGCCGAATCCTCACGCTCGCCTGCGGTGATCGCATAACCATCGGCCTTCGCCTGCGCGACGAGCGCGCGCAGCTCGTCGGGACTGGTCACGGTGCCGTCGGTCAGCGGCTCAAGCGGTGACGCGAGAATCTGGTCGGCCAGATCGGGATTCCACGCCAGCAGGACGCGCGACGCCGAGCCGGCGTATAGCGGAATCACCTTGCCCACGTACATGTCTCGGCGCAGGGCGTGATGTGTCTCGGCGATCGCCACGCACACCCGAAACGTCTGCTCCACCTTGAAGAAGCAGGCGGTTTCTCCGGTCTTGTCGCGAATCTCCTTGAGCACCGGATTGATCACCGCCAGCACGTCGAGATCTTTGACGGCGGTCGCTGCCCAATACGCCATCCGGGCGCCGATCCGGATCTGGTCGCCTACCCGGTCCAGTAGTCGCTGCGTCACCATGTTGCTCACCAGGCGTTGCACCGTAGAAGTGGGCAAGCCCGTCGCCTGACCGATCTCGCCGAGCGTCATCGACGGCCGTGACAGCGAGAACGCGTCGAGGATCTCGGTGATCTTGCCCAGCACAAGCAGCGGCTGCTGCTTGGACGACCCCGCTGCGTCGTTCACGCTTGCCACGATGACCACCGTTGCACGTCGACGGTGACGACGGGACCGTCCAACGCGATTCTTTGGTACTGAAGGTATTTCTTGCGCAGCAGCGAGTAACCGGTGGCCATCGCGTCGCCGCTGTAGTGGATCGCGGCGACACCATCGGCACGCACCCACCACAATGCGGCCCAGTCGTCCTCGTAATGGTCGACGAGCATGCTCACCTGTGGGTTGGCTTCGATGTTGGCCAACCGGCGCAACCGCTGCGTCGACTTTCGTTTGGCATCGACGGCGGTGTACACCATGTCGTCGTGCACCGCGAAGACGACCGGCACGATGTGTGGTGCGCCGTCGGGTCCGGACGTGCCCAGCATCGCCACCGGAGATTCCGCGAACATGGCCGCGGCGTCGAGTTCGGCCATGCCTTAAGACTATTCCCGACGCCTAGTCTTCCAGGCAGGACCGCGATGTCTCGAGCGCCTCGGCGCAAGTGGCGTTGAGCGAGATCGATCATCTCTGGGTCGCCGACGAAAACGCCGCCTAGCGCACCGCACCGCGCCTGCGGTTGCGATACCCGGGAAGTGGCCAATAGTTGTAGGCGTGAACTATCGGTTCAGTAAGTTGCCTGCGGGGTAGGCGCATGCCGGATAGCCGCACCGTGCCGGTCAGCCGCCCTGGGCGACCGCGTAGCGAGCAGTCCCGCGCCGCGGTGCTGCGCGCGACGTCGGAGTTGCTGCACGAGGTCGGCATGCGGGCGATGACGACCGAGGAGATCGCCAGCCGCAGCGGAACGAGCAAGGCGACCATCTACAAGTGGTGGCCGAACAAGTACGCGGTCGCCGTCGAGGCGTTTCTGTCCGAGATGATGGCCGAATCCCCCGATCCCGACACCGGCTCGGCGCATGAGGACTTGCGCGCCGTGCTGCGGGGGTTGATGCACTTCTACACCGGCCCGAGCGGGCAGGTGTTCGCGCAGCTTATCGGGGAGGGACAGTCCGACCCGCTCGTGCAGAAGGAGCTGCGGGCACGCCTCGTGGAACCGAGGCGCGATTTGATGCGGGCGATCTGGGACCGTGGGGTGGCACGTGGTGACTTGCGCCCCGACGTCCACGCCGACGCTGCACTCGATCTGATCATCGGCGCGTCGATATACCGGCTGGTCATGGGGCAGGGGTCGCTTGACGACGCCGGGGCCGACGCAGTGATCGACGTGGCGATGCGTGGCCTCGCTGCGCGTGACTGAGATCACGCCGAGTGATTGACGGGAATCGGTTCAGTGCGTGTTGTCCAATATAGAAACTGAACGTTCAGTTTCTACGACGGGGCGATCCCCCGACCGGTGGGACGCTCCACATGAAGGAGCACAACTATGAAGATGCGAGTTATTGCGCCGGTGGCCATGGCCGCTATCGCGGCGACAATCGGGTTCGCACCGATCGCCGCAGCGGCGCCGACTGCCACAACGAACACCGGCGCCGCGACCGTGGTCCAGTCACCCGGCAACGCGCAGGTCACTGCGCAGCCCGGGGTGGCCGCGCAGCAGGCCGCCCAGCTGCAGGCGCCATTTTTCGGGTACGGGTACGGGGGCTTGCTGTTCCACCACGGCGGTCATCGCTGAGCCGCTGTTCAGAAGGTGCGCCCAGGGCGGGAGGGATGCGTCTCTCCCTGCGCTGGGCGCACTTTCAGCTGCGTGGGGGCCGCGACTGCGGAGCGACGCTGATCGGTGACCGGGTGGCAGGCGTACGGGTTACGCCGATCTCTGGCTCCTTGCTCTCCCGCGGCCGCACTCTCGGGTAGCCGGCGTCGGGCGCGGTGTTGACCGACGAGGCCGAGGTCTCCGGCGGTGGCGGCGGTGGCGGCGGCGGTGGCGGTGGCAGCTCTGTGCTGGACGCCACACTGGCAGGCGCTGCGCTCGTCGGTGCTGCGCTCGTCGGTGCTGCGCTCGTCGGTGCTGCGCTCGTCGGTGCTGCGCTCGTCGGCGCTGCGCTCGTCGACGCTGTCGGGGTCACCGACGTCGTGGAGTCATCGGTGTTGCCCGGAGCGCGGAACACCAGCAGTACGCCCGACACCACGATCGCGACCATCGCCGCAGCGGCGGCGATCAGCGCGGTCATGGCGTGCTTGGTGCGATACCAGGGCGTCGGTGCCGGCGTGAAATACCAGGTCTTCGTGTCGAACGCATCGAAGTGGTCGCCGTTGGCCGACTCCGCGTCCCGGTCCCAGAAGTTGTCGTCGGGGTCGTCCCACAGGTCGTCGTCGGGGCTTGTGTGAGAGTCGAGATCCTGAGGCGCTTCAGGGTCGAAGGCAGGAGCATGGCCGGTCAGCCCGTCGGCGTCCGCCGGGTCGTCGAAGAGGTAGTCGAAGTCCCCCGAGGCTTCGCGTTCAGCCACATCCAGATGCTATGCCGGTACCAGGGGATATGTGCGCCCGACCGCATACCCGCACCGACTCTGACCCAACCGGCAGCGACATCTGCGCCGCCACGATAGGGTTCGGTCGCCTTGTTGGATTCATTCACCGCGGCGACTCGGCGCCGTAACCGCTGCGCCACTGCACCGCCTCCTGCTCATCGGAAGGTTCGGCAATGAAGAAATCCCGGCTCCTCGCAGCCTCCGCCCTCGGCTCAATCTTCTTGGCCACCGCACTGTCCGCGTGCGCGCCGCCCGAGAAGGACAACGCAGGCGAGGCGACCGACTCCGGGGTGAAAGC
>CAVQSK010000011.1:0-120746 GCA_963715885.1 uncultured Actinomycetota bacterium | reverse complement strand
GCACAGCACAGTCCCCGAGATCGCAGACGCTTTGGCGGATCCCCGGCCCTCATGACGTGAGCGGTTCACACTGCGACCTTGGCGCCTGCATTACGAAGGTTGCGATCATGAGTGTCCCTCGTGTCGCCTAGAGAGCCACCATCCTCATCCCGGAGCTACGCGACGCTCTGCGCCGTTGCATTCAGCCCGCGCGACCAACGCCGCCGCCTACTACCTGGACCTCAACGTCACCCGACTCCTCGAATTTCTACATCCTCGGCCCTTCAGTCCAGCAACCGCGCTCGCTAGCATTCGCGAATGGCCAGGCTTGAGCTATCTCGTCAGTTGTCGCTCAGTCCCGACCAAGCCTGGGCGCACGTATCCAATCTGTCCGAACTGGGTGATTGGCTCGAGATGCACGAGGGTTGGCGTGGCGAGGTGCCGACCGAACTGACCGCGGGCGCCACCATCGTTGGCGTGGCGCGCGCCAGGCGCATGCGCAATCGGGTCACTTGGACAGTGCGGAAGGTCGACCCGCCGCGGCTGCTCGAGATGACGGGCAAGGGAGTGGGCGGCACCAGGTATGCGCTCGAAATGGCGGTCACGCCAACGTCGTCGGGTTCAGCGTTTACCGTCAACATCGAGTTGGGTGGTCGACCGCTGTTCGGACCGATCGGGGCGGCCGCGGCCCGTGCCGTGAAGGGCGATATCGAGCGCTCCATCAAGCGATTCGAGGCGCTGTACAGCTGAGCTGCGCACCGGCGAGTTTGCTACCGAATTGCATTGTGCATTAACAGCCCGCAGGATCGGCCGCCACTTCTCTTCCTCGAGGACGGTTGCTGCGACGTCTCCGGAGGTGCTTGGATCCGCGAGCTCGGGATGGGACTCGATGAGCTCCAACTCGTGTGATACGTCGAGCGACCGCGTGAGGAGCACGTAGACCACGCCGGAAACGAGCAGGCCGACCGCGAAGGCGATGTCGACATCGCCCATCGCCTTTGCCACCGGTCCGACGAAGAACGGCAGCACCACGAACGGGATCTCGGCGGCGATGCCGACGAGGAATGCCATCAGTCCACGCCACGACCAGGCGCCGTAGATTCCCTTGGGCGTGAACAGGTCTGCGATCGCGTAGTGGCCGCGACGGACAAAGAAGTAGTCGGTCAGATTGACCGCGGTCCACGGCACCAACAGATACAGCATGATCAACAGCGTCGTGTTCAGCGCGGTCGTCGCGTTCGACAGCAGCAGGCTCATCACCAACCACGCGACGGCAAGCCCGACGATCGTCACCACCCGCAGCCTGCGTGTCGGATTGACCGGCTTGAACGAATCCAATGCTGTTACGACGGTGAGCATTCCGCTGTAGGCATTCAATCCCATGGTCGCCACCAACACCAGCGTCGCGACGATAGCCAACACTCCGCCCAGGTACGAGACCGCAGCGTTGCCGGTCTCATAGATGCCGGCCAGCGCGTCGCTGGCACCCAGATAGGTGGCCATCCACGCGCCGAGGGGAATCAGCCAGGCGGGGGAGCCGGCGGCGCCGATGAACACCGACGCGATGATCGACGACGGCTTCGTGTCGCGAGGCAGATAGCGGCTGTAGTCCGACACGTAGGGTGCGTACGTGATGTTGTACGAGGCGGCAACACCGAACTGGGCGAGAAACGCCACCCACGTGAAGCCGCCGGGTGCAGCAGGCTCTCCGGTGACCCCGCCGAACACCACGCTGAGGGTCAGAATAATCCAGAGCGGCAACGAGATCCAGAACAGAACGCGAAAAGACTTGTGCAGCAAGTCGTGTCCGTAAATCGCCACCAATGCCGCGATCCCCGTGATGGCCACGGCCACCACAACAGGATTCCAGCCGAAGATGGACTGCAGCCCGGACTTGATGATCACGACGTCGACGACGTTGAAGCCGACGAACGTGAACAGGGTGCCGATCAGCGGCAGCAACACGCCGCGGAACCCGAACTGGGCGCGAGATTGGATCATCTGGGGAAGGCCGAGCACGGGCCCCTGGGTGGCGTGAAATGCCATGAACAGCGTGCCGAATGCGATGCCGGCGATCCCGGCGACGATGCTCCACCACAGGGACAATCCGAGGCTGGGCCCGACGAACCCCAAGGCGAGGGTGAACGGCTGGAAGTTGCCGACGAACCAGAACGGGCCCTGGTGGCTGACCTTCCCGTGCCGTTCGTTTTCCGGGACGTAGTCGATCGACCGGGTTTCGATCAGGGAGACTGCAGGCGATTCCACGCGTCACACCTTGCGCCGCCATCCGCCGCAGCACTATGGCGGATATGTCCAAACCGCCTGATCAGGTTCGACAAAATGAACAGGGCGCCGATGGCGCGGTCGTCCCGTAGCCTGTCGATCCATGACCCGGATCGCGTGCGCGCAGTTCGCTCCCACCATCGCGGATCTGGCGGCCAACGCCGACGTCATCGAGGCGCAGATTGGTGCGGCTGTAGCCGCGGGGGCCGACGTCATCGTGCTGCCCGAACTCGCGACATCCGGCTACATGTTCGACGGCGCCGACGAGGCACGGGCGGTCGCGCTCGGCGCGACCAGCCAGTCGTTCGCCAATTGGGCGGCTGCAGCCGGCAATTCGGTCGTCGTGGGTGGATTCTGTGAGCTGGGCGATGACGGGAAGCTGTACAACAGCGCGGTGATGGTCGACGCGGACGGGATCGTGGCGCACTATCGCAAGACTCATCTGTGGGACCGCGAGAAGCTGATCTTCACACCGGGCGACGCGCTGCCCCCGGTGATGAAGACCAAACACGGCGATATCGCAGTGATGGTCTGCTTCGATCTCGAGTTCGGTGAGCTCACCCGCCGGGCGGCGCTCGACGGGGCGGAATTGATCGCGGCCCCGGTGAACTGGCCGCTGTTCCCGCGGCCCGAAGGTGAGCGTCCAGGCGAGGTCATCACCGCGATGTCGACGGCCCGCACCAACAAGATTGCCGTCGCCTGCTGCGACCGGGCCGGCGTCGAACGCGGCCAGCAGTGGACCGAAGGCACCGCGATCATCGACCCCGACGGATGGGTCGCGGATGCCGCAGGCCCGGGCACCGCGATGGCCATCGCCGACATCGACCTCGCGGTCACACACGACAAGAAGCTCACCGAGCACGTCGACCTGCTCGCCGACCGTCGCGTCGACCTGTACTAACCGCGCCAGCCGGGCGCGACGCGCACCGCGAATCGCGTCATCCGCAGCCGGACGACCCGATCGACGGTGAAGTGCATCCACACGATCAAGTCTTGCGTGGCAGCAACCCGGCCGCGAACCGCAGGTCCGAAACCAGCGCGTCGAACGCCTTTTCTCGGTCCTCGGGCGGTCCGCGAAGTACCGCCGACGGATGCGCCGACACCACGACCTCGGGATCGATACCGAGATTCGTCGACTCCTCGACCTTCGGTAGCTGCAACGCCTCGCCTCGATGCGTGGTTAACCGAAAGTCTTTGCCCATCAATGCTTTTGCGGCCGTCGCCCCGAGCAGGACGACCACGCCCGGCTGCACCGACATCATTTCGGCGAACAGCCACGGCCGGCAGGCCACCACCTCGGTTCGGCTGGGTGTCTTGTGGATTCGGCGCTTCCCGCGCTCGGGAACGGTGAACTTGAAATGTTTCACGGCGTTGGTGACATAGAGCCGGTCGCGGTCGATGTCGGCGGCGGCGAGCGCCTTGTCGAGCAGCTTGCCCGCAGGTCCGACGAACGGCGCCCCGGCCTTGTCCTCCTGGTCGCCGGGTTGTTCGCCGACGAGCATGATGTCGGCGTCCGGCGCCCCTTCGCCGAACACCGTCTGGGTGGCGTTCAGGTACAGGTTGCAGCCCTTGCAGCTCTGAGCGGCGGTCGACAGCTCGTCCAGATCGTGTGTGTCGGGGACGAAGTCCGCGGCGCTTTGCGCAGCCATGGCTTATGGGTACCCCCCGACCGCAAATCGGTAACCCGTGCAAACCCTTGGAGCTCGCCGAAAGCCGGTTGCTGCTGTCGTTTTGACGCTCATCGGACGTACGACCATTTCCTCTGGGGCCGTGGTGCGTTCGCCGGCACGGTTGCGTGAGGGCGGATTAGCGCTGCGCCACTGTTGATCTGGGTCACGTCGGCAGTGCCGTTGCGACGCCCGTCGCCTAATTGTCAACCGCGTCACGTCGGTCACTGTGGGGAGGATCGCAGCGGCACCGCCAGTTACCATCGGTGCCGGTAGAACCTGCATTGTTTTCGCGAACCGCACGAATGGTGTCGTGAATCGCACCCCCGGTCGTCGGGCAACGGGTTACTGTCTCGGGTGGCGCGGCAACTGACACTGGGAGGGTATTGATGAGCGGCTACACGACCATCGTTGTCGGCACGGACGGATCGGATTCGTCGCTGCGCGCGGTGGACAAGGCCGGCCAGATCGCCGCCGGGTCGGATGCGAAGGTGATCGTGGCGACGGCGTATTTCCCCCAGAGTGAAGATCAGCATGCTGCCGACGTGCTCAAGGACGAGGGCTACAAGATGGCCGGCAACGCGCCCATTTACGCGATCCTGCGCGAAGCCCGGGAACGCGCACACCAGGCCGGAGCGAAGAACGTCGAGGAGAAGGCCGTCGTGGGCGCCCCTGTGGACGGGCTCGTCGACCTCGCCGAGGAAGTCAACGCGGACCTTCTGGTGGTCGGCAACGTTGGCCTGAGCACGATCGCGGGCCGACTACTCGGATCGGTGCCCGCGAACGTCGCGCGCCGGTCTAAGACCGACGTGCTGATCGTGCACACCACTCCCTGAGCGTCGCGACCGCACCGGCGCCCACGACGACCGAGAACGCCAGCCCCAGCACCCAGTCTCCAAGTCGTTGGTAGACGGTGGTCTGCGAGCCGAGTGGAACATCGACCACGAGCACACCGCGCTCGTCCGCCGGGAACCAGCCGAGTTCTCCGCCACGCGCGTCGAATGCCGAGCCGACACCGGACAACCCGGCATGCACTGCCGGATGGCCCACCTCGACCGCGCGCACGGCGACCATGCTCGCCAGCTGCGGTTGTGCCCAGCTACCCTGAAACGTCGACGTGGAGCTCTGATACGCCAACAGCTGTGCGCCGAGCTGCACTTCCCGGCGGGCCAGGTCCGAGAACGTCGTCTCGAAACTGATCAACGGTCCGACTGCAAGCGAGCCGGCAGTCAGCACGACTGGACCATCGCCCCGGCGCCGGTCCTCGGCCGCCGCCTTGGTGTGCCGGGTCGCCCAGCCGAACAACGGCCGCAGCGGCACGTACTCACCGAAAGGCACTAGCCGGGTCTTCGAGTACGAGCCGCGTGACCCGTCCGGCCCGATCAACACCGACGACTTGTAGATTCCGCCGGACGGTGCCGGCGCGTCGACGTTGACGAGCATGTCGGCTCCGACCCGCCGGGAAAGCTCGGAGAGGCGGGCCAACACCTCCGGATGGCTGGCGAGGTCGACCCCGACGCTACTTTCACCCCACACGACCAGATCGACGCGGCGGCCGGTTAGCGTCGCGGTGAGTGACTCGCCTGCAGCCTGCCGCGCGGTCGCATCCTCGATGTCTCCCGGCTGCACGAGGGCGATC
Organism: uncultured Actinomycetota bacterium; assembly: GCA_963715885.1. GTDB lineage: Bacteria > Actinomycetota > Actinomycetes > Mycobacteriales > Mycobacteriaceae > Mycobacterium. Next base: position 115,178 of record CAVQSK010000011.1, on the reverse strand, counting down.
CGGACCGTCGAGCCGGCCGCGGCTGCGGGTCCGAACCAAGACCACGCGGGACCGACCGCCGCCAGCCCGACGGCAACCGCAACGGCGACCACCCGACCGGACCGCAGCAGGATTACGCCGACAACCGCGGTGTTCACCGCGACGACGAGAAAGCTGGTCAGCCACACGCCGCCCAGCGAGGCCGAGGCCAGCGTCGACGGCTGGTTCCACTGCGACGCGCCCAGCAGCGCCCACGGCCCGCCGAGTCGCTCCCAAGACCGCACGGCCTCGGCGGCCACCCACGCGCTGGGCAGGATCACGACGGCTGACAGCATGCGTCGGCTGGTCACCTGATCCGACAGCAGCCGATGCGCTGCCCAGCCCCACGGCAGCCACAGCGCGCCGAGTCCCATGGCAAGCACCGCCAATAGCGGGCCGGTGCTTCCGAAGAGCCAGTACTGGGTGGCCAGCACATAGCCGGCCATGCCGATCCACGCCCGCGCAGCGCCGCCCAGTGCGGACGGCGCCTTACGAACAACGAGCAGTAACGGGACGAGGCCGACCCAGGCCAACCACCACCACGACGGGGCGGGAAAGGCGAGGGCTGGCAGCGCGCCGGCGATCAGTGCCGTTGCGGGGCCCCGAACCGATCTCAGGTGCTCGAGGCCTTGGCGATCATGGCGATCGCCGCATCCAGCGTCGTGTTGAACTCCTCGTCGCTCTGCTGCGCGGTGAGTCCCTCGGTCAGCGCACGCGAGAAGCTCGCGATGACGCCGTTGTTGCGGACCAGTTTCTCGCAGGCCTCGTCGCGGCTGTAGCCGCCGGACAGCGCCACCACCCGAAGCACTTTCGGGTGATCGACGAGCTGCTTGTAGAGGTTGTCGGTGTCGGGCAGCGTCAGCTTGAGCATGACGACCTGGTCGTCGCCGAGCTGGTTGACGCCCTCGAGCAGCGCGTTGTTGAGCTGGTCTTCGGCTTCTGCCTTGCGCGGGCTCTTGATGTCGACCTCCGGCTCGATGATCGGCACAAGGCCCTTCGCCATGACTTGCCTGGCGACCTCGAACTGTTGCGCAACGACCGCATTCAAGCCCACGCCGGGAAGTTTGATGACGGATCGCTCCTTGGTGCCGAAGACGCCATTGGCCACCGCCCGGTCCAACAGGTCGTCCAGGCCGGGCATCGGCTTCATCGTCTGCGCGCCGTCCTCCTCGTCGGCCAGTCCCTTGTCGATCTTGAGGAACGGCACGACTCGCTTGACGTTCCATAGATAGTCGGCGCTCGGGCGACCCTCGATCTCGCGGTCCATCGTCTGTTCGAACAGAATCGCGCCCATGATGCGGTCTCCGTCGAAGGCCGGGCTGGTGATGATGCGGGTCCGCATCTCGTGCACCAGGTCGAACATCTGCTCGTCGCCGGAGTAGGCGTCCTCGGGAATGCCGTAGAGCTTCAGCGCCTTAGGGGTGCTGCCGCCGCTCTGGTCGAGTGCCGCGATGAATCCTGCGCCGCTCTGCGCCTTCTTGAACTGGTCCTCGTTCATCCTTGCCTCCTCAACAACGGCCGCGCGAATCAGACTAGGGCAGTGCTGTCATGACATTGCCTCCGCCCACGAGATATGTCCCTCGAAACCCAGCGACGTCGCCATGTCGCGGTAGCGGTCCCGGAGTTCGCAGTAGCCGGGCTCGTCGCCGCAGGCCCGTGCCGCCAGCGCGCGCATCCTGAGCAGCCAGATGTCGCGGATGCCGACCCCTCGGCGGGCGCGGCCTCCAGGGTGGCGATCAAGGGCTGACATTCCCACAGCCGACCGACCAGATTCGACTCGGCACGCCCTATGGTGCGATCCCGCGGATGCCGAGTAGGCGGCGGGCGGGGACCGGTTCGTCGGCCCCCTTGATCTGAATCAACTCAGGCTCAGCCAGAGTCGCCGCGCCGTCGACGAGCCGCGCCGTGGAGGCACTGAGCATCACCCCACCCGGCGGGGCGACCGACTCCATTCGCTGTGCCATTCCGACATGCTCGCCGACAGTGGTGTAACCCAAAGGCCCCGAGACGATTTCACCGGCGATCACCTGGCCGGAGTTCAGGCCGACACGCAGCCGTAACCCGACGCCGTCCCGGGCTGCTACTTATGGTCGGCTTTCGCAGATGCTCCGCCAATCCGTCACAGCAGACCGGTGCGCTGACTACCGTCATCAAGAGGATCTGATGCCGCTGGAGGTGGTTTACATGCAGCCGCAAACCGCAACGAGAACCGAGCCGGTACAGGAGGCCCACCACGACGAAGTGGTCGTGAAATGTCCTGCCACGGGCGAGATCGTCGGCACCGTCCCCGTCACGCCGCGGGCCGAGATCGAATCTGTCGCCGCGCGGTTGCGCGCCGCCCAGCCCCAGTGGCAGGCGATGGGACCCCAGGGGCGTGCCGAGTGGGTGGGCAAGTGGCGCGACTGGTTGCTCGATCACTCCGACGAGCTGCTGACCCTGGTGCAGCGCGAAACCGGTAAGTCGTGGGGCGATACGAATATCGAGATCACCTCCGCGGATTTCATCAATTACTGGGCAGAAAATGGCCCTCAGTTCGTGGCCGAGGAAACGGTTCGCCCAGTCGGCGTTGCCAACGCCGCGAAGAAGTTGACCATCGTCTACGAGCCGTACCAGCTCGTCGGTGTAATTACCCCATGGAATGTCCCGCTGTCGGTGCCGATGTTGGACATTCCACCGGCGTTGATCGCCGGTTGCGCGGTGCTGTCCAAGCCTTCCGAGGTCGCTCCGCTCGCATGGCAGGCAGCGGTCGCGGGGTGGAAGCACATTGGCGCACCGGATGTGCTCGAAGCGGTGTTCGGATTCGGCGAAACCGGTTCGGCTGTAGTCGAACTCGTCGACTACGTGATGTTCACCGGCTCGGTCAACACCGGGCGCAGAGTCGCCGTTGCCGCCGCCCAGCGCCTTATCCCGTGCAGCCTCGAACTTGGGGGAAAAGACGCGATGATCGTCTGCGCCGACGCCGACATCGACCGGGCCGTCCATGGCGCGATGTGGGGCGGATTCTTCAACTCCGGCCAGGCCTGCATCGGGGTGGAACGTGTCTACGTGGAAGAGCCGATCTACGACGAGTTCGTACAGAAGCTGGTGGCCAGAACAGCGCAATTGCGTCAGGGGATGGACGCCGACCACGACTATTCGTCTGATATCGGAGCCATGGCCACCGAACAACAACTGGCCATCGTGTCGCGGCACGTCGACGACGCGGTCAGCAAGGGCGCGAAGGCACTCATCGGCGGCAAGCAAAAACGCGACGGGTTGTTCTACGAGCCGACGGTCCTGGTAGACGTCAACCACGACATGGATTGCATGCGTGATGAGACGTTCGGCCCCACGCTGCCCGTGATGAAGGTGCGCGACGCCGCCGAGGCGATCGAGAAGGCCAACGACTCGCGGTTCGGGTTGTCGGGCAGCGTCTGGACCCGGGATAAAGCCAAGGCCATGACGCTCGCCAAGCAGATGAACACCGGGTCGGTGAACATCAACAACGTCCTCATGGGCGCAGCACAACTATCGGTGCCCTGGGAGGGTTGGAATGACTCCGGCCTCGGCTTGCGCTCGGGCGGGGCCAGCGGGATCCGCAAGTACTGCCGCACCAAGAGCATCGTCGCCGACCGTGTCGCGATGAAGAAAGAGCTGAACTGGTACCCCTACAACCGCCGCAAGGGCAGGGTCATGTCCTTCATGAGCCGATTGCTCGCGGCCAGGGACTGGCGGCGTCGATTGGGACGAGTGCCCAATAAGAACCTGGACGGCCAAGCATTCCCCCGCCCCCGAACCTGAATCCCGCATGAGAAACGCTGCTGGATCTCGTCCCTACGCGGGATCCTGCGGGGCCATTCTTTTGCGGTGATGTCTCGAAATGGGCATGAGGGCAGGCATCTACGACGAGCCCTTGCCGGAGGTATCGACCCAGAACCTCACAGCAGCCATCGCTGGTCGAGTCGCATACATCCGTGGCCTGGCCTTAACCGACGGCAACCGCAAGCGCCCGCGCCTGCGCTGGCTGGGCCTAGATGGGAAAACTCCCATCTAACGGCAGCACAGACACTTCCCTTGGCTCCCTTGGCGACACGGGGGCCCCGAACCGAGAGCGCCCCGCCGTGGATCGAATGACCGGCGGGGCGTTTTCCGTATTCTGCGTCCGAAGCGCAGCCCTGAGCGGTCCTATGACCGACGAACGCGACCGGGCTGGATGGCTGAGGCGGCGCGGCGGCAGTAACCACACCGACTCCAACCGGGCCCACCGCTGCCACCGCTGATGGACGGTCACCGGGTGCACACGCCGCTTTGGGCCGCAGCGCCAACACGACATGGACCCCGGCGAAAGCGCCGGGAAGATCTCTGCATCCAGTTCGTCGATCCGCGCGACCAACCGGTCACGGTCTTCGATACGGGTCAGCGCGTTGTCTCTCTTTGACGAATAACCAGCTCAGCGAAAGAGCACCGTCACCTGCTTGTACTTTGCCGCTTGTCCGGCCCGTGCGAGTGGCGTACCGCACTGGCTACAACGTGTGTCGTCCACGCCAGTATCGTGTCACCGCTGGTCAGGTGTCGTCCGTCGAATCGCCAGCCGTCAGCTGGCTGGCTGGCACCTGTAGCTCTTGGCGGGTGCTGGTGCCACACTCGTGTTGACGGGGAGGTCAGTTATGACGATGACAGTCAACCCGGCCGGTATCGCGCGTCGCAAGAACGGCGCCCCACCTCCCGATGTCCCACTCGCCGACATCGACCTCGGAACACTCGAGTTCTGGGAATGGGACGACGACCGGCGTGACGGCGCGTTCGCGACGCTGCGGCGCAAATCGCCGATCACCTTCTTCGAGGTCCCCGAGTTCGCCGGCTTCGCCGGGGGTGCCGGGCATTGGGCGCTCACGACGTTCGACGACATCCACCATGCCAGCCGTCACCCCGCGATCTTCAGCTCGATCCCGACGAGCACGGCGCTCACCGACGTGCCCGCCGAGATCGCGGAGTTCGTGGGCTCGATGATCAGCCTTGACGACCCCCGTCACCTCCGGCTGCGCAAGATCGTCAACCGTGCCTTCACGCCAAAGGTCGTGGCTCGCATCGAGGACAGTGTGCACGACCGCGCGCGCAGGCTCGTGACGAACATGACCGCCCACCATCGCGACGCGCACGCCGACTTCGTCGCCGAGATATCCGGTCCGCTGCCGCTGCAGATCATCTGCGACATGATGGGCATCCCGGAGGAGGACGAACAGAAGGTCTTCCACTGGACGTCGGTGATTTTGGGAGCCGGAGACGACGAGGCGTCCGGTGATTTCGACGTGGTGGTCAACGCAGTCACCGAACTCGCGGAGTACGGCGTGCACCTGGCCGAGGAACGGCGGGCGCGGCCCGGTGAGGACCTCACCACGAACCTGGTTCATGCCGAGGTCGACGGCGAGCGCCTGACGTCCGCGGAGATTGCCTCGTTCTTCATCTTGCTGTCGGCCGCCGGCAACGAGACGACGCGCAATGCGATCAGCCACGCATGGTGGCGCTCACCCGCTATCCCGAGGAGCGGCGGAAGTGGTGGTCTGACTTCGGCGGCGTGGCCGCCACCGCCGTCGAGGAGATCGTCCGGTGGGCTTCCCCGATCATCTTCATGCGCCGCAATCTGACCGAGGACTTCGAATTGGGCCGCACCAAGATGAAGGCCGGCGACAAGGTCTCCATGTGGTACAACTCCGCCAACCGTGACGAGCGGAAGTTCGGTAATCCGTGGCTGTTCGACGTCACCCGCGACCCCAACCCACAGATCGGGTTCGGCGCGGGCGGGGCACACTTCTGCCTCGGCGCCAACCTGGCCCGCCGTGAGATACGGGTTCTGTTCGAGGAATTGCGCAACCAGATCCCCGATATCGTTGCAACCGAGGAGCCGGCGATTCTGCGTTCGGCGTTCGTGCATGGCATCAAACGATTACCCGTGGCCTGGACTCCACCGGCCTGAGCCGACAACTACCAGCCGCGCTGGTTCCACTCGTCCAGGCTGGGCCGCTCGGCACGCAGCGTGGTGTCGTTGCCGTGCCCCGGATACACGACGGTCGCGTCGTCGTAGACGTTGAACACACGGCCGGTTACATCGCCGAGTAGTTGCTCGAAGTCACCGCTTCGTCGACGTCTTGCCGACGCCGCCCGGAAACAGGCAGTCGCCGGTGAACAAATGCGTGGCGGTGTCGGCCCCGTCGAGCGCCAGCGCCACCGATCCGGGTGTGTGGCCGCGCAGGTGGATCACGTCGAAGGACAGCTCGCCGATCTTGATGGTCTCCCCGTTGGCCAGGATGCGGTCCGGCTTGACCGGCAGGGGCCCGGCGTCGAGCTGGTGTGCGGCGGTGGGCACGCCAGTGGCCTTGGCGACTTCGGCCAGCGCCAGCCAGTGGTCCTGATGCTGGTGGCTGGTGACGATCAGTGACAACTTCGGGGCGAACCGTTCGATCAGTTCGAGGAGGATCTCGGCGTCGTTGGCGGCGTCGATGAGGAGGGTCTCGCCCGTCTGGGAACACGTCACCAGGTAGGCATTGTTGTCCATGGGGCCCACCGATACCTTGACGATCGACGCGCCAGGAAGGTTGCGACGAGCCGCGGTCCGGGGCTCCACATGGCCGGTGTAGTTGTCGTCGACGATTGTCATGGTGCTCACGGTATCCGGCTTGTCGGTGGGGGCACATAGCATGGTCATGAACTATGTCTGCGGGAAGGGAACCGGGTGGCTGAGCGCCTGATCATCAAGGGTGCCCGCGAGCACAATCTGCAAAGCGTCGACCTTGACCTGCCTCGTGATGCCCTGATCGTGTTCACCGGTCTCTCGGGGTCGGGCAAGTCGTCACTGGCGTTTGACACCATCTTTGCCGAGGGGCAGCGGCGTTATGTCGAGTCACTGTCGGCGTACGCGCGCCAGTTCCTGGGCCAGATGGACAAGCCCGACGTCGATTTCATCGAGGGCTTGTCGCCGGCGGTCTCCATCGACCAGAAGTCCACCAACCGCAACCCGCGGTCGACCGTCGGCACCATCACCGAGGTGTACGACTACCTGCGCTTGCTGTATGCCAGGGCCGGCACGCCGCACTGCCCGGTGTGCGGGGAGCGGATCGCGCGGCAGACGCCCCAGCAGATCGTCGATCAGGTGTTGGCGATGGACGAGGGTCTGCGGTTCCAGGTGCTCGCGCCGGTGGTGCGCACCCGCAAGGGCGAGTTCGTCGACCTGTTCGACAAGCTGAACACGCAGGGTTACAGCCGTGTCCGCGTCGACGGCGTGGTGTATCCGCTGACCGAGCCGCCGAAGCTGAAGAAGCAGGAAAAGCACGACATCGAGGTGGTCGTCGACCGGCTCACGGTCAAGGCCAGCGCCAAGCAGCGGCTGACCGATTCGGTGGAGACGGCGCTGAACCTGGCCGACGGCATCGTCGTGCTGGAATTCGTCGACCGCGAGGACGACCATCCGCACCGCGAGCAGCGGTTCTCCGAGAAGCTGGCCTGTCCCAACGGGCACCAGCTCGCCGTCGACGACTTGGAGCCGCGGTCGTTCTCGTTCAACTCGCCCTACGGCGCGTGCCCGGAATGCACCGGCCTCGGCGTCCGCAAGGAGGTCGATCCCGACCTGGTGGTGCCCGACCCTGATCTCACCCTGGCAGAGGGTGCCGTGGCGCCCTGGTCGATGGGCCAGACGGCTGACTACTTCACCCGGATGCTGTCCGGGCTGGGCGATCAGATCGGCTTCGACGTCGACACACCTTGGAAGAAGCTTCCGGTCAAGGCGCGCAAGGCGATTCTCGAGGGCTGCGACGAGCAGGTGCACGTGCGGTACAAGAACCGCTACGGCCGAACCCGTTCGTACTACGCCGATTTCGAAGGTGTGATGGCGTTCCTGCAGCGCAGGATGGAGCAGACCGACTCTGAGCAGATGAAGGAGCGGTACGAAGGCTTCATGCGTGACGTGCCGTGCCCGGAATGCGACGGCACCCGGCTGAAGCCGGAGATCCTGGCCGTCTCGCTGGCCGCGGGGGAGCACGGCGCGAAGTCCATCGCCGAGGTGGCCGATCTGTCGATCGCCGACTGTGCGGAATTCCTGAACTCGCTGACCCTCGGCACCCGCGAGCAGGCGATCGCGGGGCAGGTGCTCAAGGAGATCCAGTCCCGCCTCGGGTTCCTGCTCGACGTCGGGCTCGACTACCTGTCGCTGTCCCGTGCGGCCGCGACGCTTTCGGGCGGTGAGGCACAACGCATTCGGCTCGCGACACAGATCGGCTCGGGACTTGTCGGGGTGCTGTATGTGCTCGACGAGCCGTCCATCGGGCTTCATCAGCGTGACAACCGCCGGCTGATCGACACGCTGATCCGGTTGCGGGATTTGGGTAACACGCTGATCGTCGTCGAACACGACCTGGACACCATCGCCCACGCCGACTGGGTGGTCGACATCGGGCCCGCCGCCGGTGAACACGGCGGCCGAATCGTGCACAGCGGGCCGTACGACGAATTGCTGCACAACCCGGAATCCCTTACCGGAGCGTATCTTTCGGGCAAAGAAGAGATCGAGATCCCAGCGATCCGGCGGCCCGTGGACCGTCGGCGACTGCTGACTGTCGTGGGTGCGCGCGAACACAACCTGCACGAGATCGACGTGTCGTTCCCGCTCGGTGTGCTGACCTCGGTCACCGGCGTCTCCGGCTCGGGCAAGTCGACTCTGGTGAACGACATCCTGGCTTCGGTGCTGGCGAACAAGCTCAACGGCGCCCGCCAGGTGCCCGGCCGGCACACCCGGGTGACGGGGCTGGACAAGCTCGACAAGCTGGTCCGCGTCGACCAGTCGCCGATCGGCCGGACGCCGCGGTCCAACCCGGCCACGTATACGGGTGTGTTCGACAAGATCCGCACCTTGTTCGCGGCCACCACTGAGGCGAAGGTGCGCGGGTATCAGCCGGGCCGGTTCTCGTTCAACGTCAAGGGCGGTCGCTGTGAGGCGTGCTCCGGTGACGGCACCATCAAGATCGAGATGAACTTCCTGCCCGACGTGTACGTCCCGTGCGAGGTGTGCAACGGCGCCCGCTACAACCGGGAAACCCTCGAGGTGCACTACAAGGGCAAGACCATCGCCGAGGTGCTGGACATGTCGATCGAGGACGCGGCCGAGTTCTTCGCGCCGATCACGTCGATCCACCGGTACCTGAAGACGCTCGTCGAGGTCGGCCTCGGCTACGTCCGGCTGGGTCAGCCGGCGCCGACGCTGTCCGGCGGCGAGGCTCAGCGCGTGAAGCTGTCCGCCGAGCTGCAGAAGCGGTCGACGGGACGGACGATCTACATCCTCGACGAGCCGACCACGGGCCTGCACTTCGAGGACATCCGCAAGCTGCTCGGCGTGATCAACGGCCTTGTCGACAAGGGCAATACGGTCATCGTCATCGAGCACAACCTGGACGTGATCAAGACGTCGGACTGGATCATCGACATGGGTCCCGAGGGTGGGGCCAGCGGCGGCACGGTGGTCGCGACCGGCACACCGGAGGACGTCGCCACCAATCCTGACAGCTACACGGGGCACTTCCTGGCCGTGGCGCTGGGTGTGCCAAGGCCGTCCCGCAAGGGCCGCAACGGTCGAAAGGTCAGCGCATAAACCAGCGCATTCCTGCGCCCTTGACAAGAAATGGTTTGCGCCAACGCAGTACGGTTCCGGAGACTGGCTGCCATGGGCCATGTCGAGGTCGCTCATGTCAGTCACGCACTGCCGGACGGCAGGGTGCTGCTTGACGACGTCTCGTTCCGGGTCGGCGACGGCGTCACGGCCGCGCTCGTCGGCCCGAACGGCGCGGGCAAGACGACGCTGCTGCGGCTGATCGCCGGGGACCTCACCCCGCACGCCGGCAGCGTGTCGCACAGCGGTGGCCTCGGGGTGATGCGCCAGTTCATCGGAGGCATCCGCGACGCGACGAATGTGCACGAACTGCTGCTGTCGGTTGCGCCGCCGCGCGTCCGCGAGGCGGCGGTCGCGCTTGATTCCGCGGAGCTGGCCCTGATGGAGCGTGACGACGAGGCGGCCCAACTGCGGTATGCCACCGCGCTGACGGGGTGGGGCGATGCGGGCGGCTACGAGGCCGAGATCCTGTGGGACGCCTGCTGTGTCGCGGCGCTCGGTATTCCGTACGACTCGTGCCGGTGGCGGCTGGTCAGCACGCTGTCAGGGGGTGAGCAGAAGCGCCTCGTGCTCGAGGCGCTGTTGCGCGGCCCGGACCAGGTGCTGCTGCTCGACGAGCCGGACAACTACCTCGACGTGCCGGGCAAGCAGTGGTTGGAGGACCGGCTGCGCGAATCCACCAAGACGGTGCTGCTGGTGTCACACGATCGTGAGCTTCTCGACCGGACCGCCGAGCGCATCATCACCGTGGAGTCGCGCCGCGTGTGGGTCCACGGCGGCCGGTTCGGGACGTACGCGCGGGCTCGCATCGACCGCAACGATCGGCTCGACGAGCTGCGCCGCCGCTGGGACGAGGAACACACGAAGCTCAAACAGCTGGTGGTCACGCTGCGGCAGAAGGCGGCCTACAACGACGGCATGGCCAGCCGCTACCAGGCCTCGGTGACCCGGCTGGCCAAGTTCGAGGAGGCCGGCCCGCCCGAGTTGGCGCCACGGGACCAGAACATCAGGATGCGGCTGCGCGGCGGTCGCACCGGCAGGCGCGCGGTGATCTGCGAGGCGCTGGAACTGTCCGGGCTGATGCGCCCGTTCGATGCGGAAATCTGGTACGGCGAGCGCGTCGCGGTATTGGGCTCCAACGGCTCTGGAAAGTCGCATTTTCTGCGGCTGCTGACGTCGGCGGAATCCGTTGCGCACAGCGGGGTGGCCCGGTTGGGAGCGCGGGTGGTGCCTGGCCTGTTCGCCCAGACGCACGCCCGCCCCGAACTGGTCGGCCGCACCCCGTGCGAGATCGTGATGACGGAGCACGCCCGGCTGCGCACCGACGCCATGAAGGTGTTGGCCCGCTACGAGCTGCAGGTGTGCGCCGAGCAGCCGTTCGAGACGTTATCGGGTGGTCAGCAGGCCAGGCTGCAGATCCTGCTGCTGGAACTGGGCGGCGCGACGCTGTTGCTGTTGGATGAGCCCACCGACAACCTCGACCTGGCCAGCGCGGAGGCCCTGCAGGAGGGACTGGAGGCCTACGAGGGCACCGTGCTGGCGGTCACCCACGACCGGTGGTTCGCCCGCTCGTTCGACCGCTTCCTGGTGTTCGGGGCGGACGGCTCGGTGTTCGAATCGCCAGACCCGGTGTGGGACGAGGCCAGGGTCGCCCGGCCTAACTAGACGTCGGATTGAATACCGGCTGGCCGGTATCGAGGAATTCCTGATGGTGGGGCCCAATCCTGGACGCTAGCTGTGGCGACATCGGGTTGTTGCGGCGTGATCCTTGTCGCATCGCAAATCGAGGCCAGCCGTCGAGGGAGTCCTCATGACATTCATCGTCGCGACATCGGCAGCCGTGGTCACCGGCTTCTTTATCGAGTGGGGTCAACGTCAATGCGAGGCCTGGGCGTTCATGCGCGACAAGGATCTGTGATGGTCCTCAACATGAACGCCAAGCAGGCCTCGACCCGGTATCGCTGGGATTTCATGGGATTCGAAGAGGCTCAAGATATTTGACTGAACTGAAGCGCTGACTAGCCCCTTGACAGCGGCGAAGGAAATCGCGGACTGACGCGCACACCGTCGAGCCATTCGGTCAGCTCGTCGGCGCGCCGCGTCAACGCCCGCTTCGCTTCGCGGCCAACGTCTTCGAGGAGCCGCACTTCGACACGCCGATCGGCATCCTGGCCCCATGCGCCGACGATCCGGCCGTTCCACCAGGCGGTCGGCCCACCATTGCCATTCGTGTCGAACACTTGCTTGCGGTGCGAGCCGACGTACCAATCCCGGTCGTACCAGCCCATCGTCGTGACATCCAGGCCAGGTAGCAGCGCAGCCCAGGGCTCGGCGTCGGGCTCGACCTCCAGATCGTCGGGCAGCGCGAACCCCGGAACGCCATCGAGGTCGACTTCCACCGCGTCGATGTCGGCCAGCGCACTTCGGGCCCAGGTCAGCGTGTTGCCGAACCACCACTTGATGTCGGTGACCGTCGCCGGGCCGCAGCTGCCCAGCCATCTGCTGACCAATTCGGCGCGCGAAACCTCCGGCTGCTCGGCGTCGACTGCGGTACCTAACCAATCGGCCATCGGCACCCACCTGGGCCGCGAGACCGTCCACGAACCGTCGTTTGGTCCGCGGACGATGTCGCCGCGCACCGACAGCACGGTCAATACTCTTGGCGCCAAAGGTGTTTCGCCACCCCAGCGCTTGCCGGGTGCATAGTCGTAGCGGCCCGCCAGCTCAGGCAGGGCCGCACGTAGCTCCTTGGCTGTGGCCTCTCCGTGCTCGGCCAGATGCCGCAATACCGCGGCGCCAGCGGTGTCCAGCCACTTCTCGCCATGGGCGGTGATCCCGGCCTTCTGCGCATCGGCGGCCAGCCGCCGGCGTTCGTTGTCGGCCACCCGGTCACTGGCCCCCGACTGGATCAAGCGCAGATCCTCGGCGCGCACCATCCACAGCGTGCGACGCATCGCGAGGTGCTTGACCAGAGAGCGGCGCTTGTATAGCTCGGCGTCCAGGTCGGCCACGGTAAAGCCGGGCAGCCGCGCCCATAGCGACAGATACGGGGTGGCCGGGTCGGTGGCATGCAGGCCGACGAGATCCGCCATCACACCGCCGATCGATGCTGCGTGGTCGCTCAGGAAATGCCGCCGCGCAAGACGGGCCCGCCGCTCGTCCACAGTGAATGACCGCACAGTTTCCGCACCGTACCGCCTGCCACAGACAAAGTTTGGGATCGGTAGCGATCCGGGCCGATTTGACTTCTCCGTGACGACGCCAGCGAGGCGACGCACGAACGAAGGGAAAGATCGATGAATCGCGTAGTCACGGGTCTGATTGGACTGATCGCCACGGCCGCTGTTCTGGTCGGCTGCTCCGACGACAAGGGGGGCGAGCCGGCCGTGAGCACGGCCGCCGGCGGCTCCGTAGTCTCAACAGGTGGCGCCACCGAGGTGAGGGTCGAAGACGCCGATTTGGCGGGGCTCGACCCCGCGTCGGTCACCTGTGTCAAGCAGGGCGGCAAGATCAACATCGGCAGCGGCGCGGCCGGTCCCCAGCAGGCACTGGGTGTGGTGATGACCGATGAGACGACCCCGGTCGTCGAGTCGCTCGCGCTGGTCGTCGACGGCAACGCACTCGCCGTCGCCAACAACATGGGCGTGAAGACCGGCTCGGCCGACGTGAAGGTCGACGGCGACACCTACACCATCACCGGTGAGGCGCAGGGCGCCGACATCAAGAATCCGATGGCCGGCATGATCACCAAGAAGTTCGAAATCAAGGTGAGCTGCAGCTGATCAGTCGCTATCACCTACGGCGGGCGTGCCAAGCACGCCCGCCGCTTCCTAGAATTCGAGCTGTGACGATCGAAAGCGAGCTCGAGCGCGCGCGTCAGCTGGCCTTCGCTGCCGACGAGATCGCGGCGAAGGAGCTGCTGCTGTCCCTCGGGGAGGGGATCGAGGAGGGCGACCGGGATGACCTACTGCTGGAGGTCTTCGCGCAGCTCGGTGAGCTCTATCTGGTCCGCACCGCCTATGACGGCGTCGAGAAGTGCCTCCGCCGCATGCGGGCGATTATGGCTGTCCATTCGGCGATCCGGGCCGGCACCCGGCCCGACGCCGACGTACAAGGGACCATCGCAAACGTCGACATTGATCGCATGATCCTGCGGTACTCGCGCCGGGCGCAGTTCCTCGAGACGGGGTTGGCCGCCGCGCACGGCGATCATGAGTCCGCGGAGGTCGCGCTGCTGGTCCTCACGGACGAGACCTCGGCCGCCGCGTTCGCCGATCTCGCCGACGAGCACGCATACCTGGTGACCCATGCACGGATCATGTGCGCGGTCGCACTGTGCGACGACGACCTCCACGTGCGATCGGTTCCGTTGTGGGAGAAGGTGATCGACGCGCTCGATCGTCCGGATACAGGCAGCGAGTTCGACGACAGCCTTCTGGTGCTCGGCGGCACCGCCTACGGGCGGTTCTGCGTCGAGACCGGCCGGCTGCCCGAAGCCGAACCCTGGCTTCGGCGTGCAGGCGCACGCGCCCAGAAGCGCGGGTGGGAACTGGCAACGGCCAGAACAAAACTCGAGCGAGCGACGTCGTTTTGGTTGGAGCGTAACCCCGTCGAGACCGAGCGACTGCTCCGCGAGGCATATCCACCAATAGCCGAGAGCTGGCGGGCGCACGACGTGTCGCGGTGTTTGCTGTACTTCGGCCTGACACGCATGTCTGCCGGTGGGCTTGATGAGGCCGACCACTGCTTCGAGAACTCGGAGAAGCACTGGCGGGAGATCGAGAAGCCGCTGCATATTCATCGTATTCTGTTGCAGCGCAGCTGGGTTGACATCTTTCGCGGCGATTTCGACGCCGCGCGTGAGCGGGCGAACGAGGCACGCGAGTTGCTCGACTCGTGGCCACGGCACAGTTGGCTGCAGTACGCCCGGCTCGATGATCTCCTCGGCAGCATCTGGCGGGCGGATGCGTTGGCCGACCCGCAGAATGCGAAGACCAAGCTGGAGCGGGCCGCGGAACTCAAGGTGCCTGCCGCCCTTGCCGTCGATTCGGTGCGCCACTCGATCGCCGACGCCGACGCGAGGATGCGCTGGGCGACCTATGTTTCGGCCCGGATCCTTGCCGGCGCCTTCGCGGTCGCCTGGGAGTGGGAGAACACCGCACTGGTCAGCGAGCTCGTCGAATATCACAGTGCGCGCGGCACTTTCAGTGCGGAGCCGGACCGAGAGGCCGCGGAGTGGACCGGCACCGCGACGGTCGAGGTTCCCCTCGAGTCCGTCGATGAGTACGCCCTGGTCGCGTCCGGAGAGTCGGCGTCGGGTGGTGGTGCCGCACTCACACGGCTCGGCCCGCTGCCGCCGCTGCAGATGGACCCCACGACCACGCCGATCATGACTCGCTATCGCGAGCTGGCGTTCGAGCGGTACGGCCGCGACGTCACCGCCGATGGCGCCGCATGGTCCACGTGGCCGTGACCGACCCGGCACCGACGCTGGTCCTGCGGTTCGCCGATGTCGGGATCGCCACATATGCCAGCCTGCGCGTCGTCGGCGAGCCATCCCGAACCGTGACGTGGATGGTGGAGGAACCCGCTTTGGTTGAGGCGCTGGCCGGGTTGGCCGATGCGCTGCCGGACCCTCGAGAGTCCGAAACCCGCCGCGACGCCGTTGATCGGGCGATCACAAGGGGGCCGTTCGCGACGTCCGAATCCGAACTGGCGATCGCTCGCACGCTGGGTGCCCAACTTCTCCCGGCGCCGGCCTGGCAGCTGCTGGTCGACTGCGTGTCGTCGCCGCGCGCCGCGCTGTTCGTATCGCCGAGTGCACGCCTGGCCCGGGTGCCGTGGGGTCTCCTTGCGATGCCCAACGACGAGGGCTATCGCCTCATAGAGCTCGTCGACGTGTTGATGGCGACGCCACCGAACATCGTCCACTCGACGCGGACACCGGTGCGATGGCGCGACCGGCGCGAAGGCCCGGCGCTGTTGGTCCTCGACCCACGAGTGCCGGGCCAACGTCCGGACTCGCCGCTGGGTTCGGTGCTCGGCAGGCCATCTGAAGAAACCCCTCTGGCAAGGCATTTCGCGGATTTGATGACACGCAGGAGGGTGCTGCCTGGCGTCGTCTCATCGGTCCAGTTGTTCCGACGCGCAGATGCCGACCGCACCTGGCTGGCCGACCTGCTGGCGCACGACCCGAGCAGGCTGCTCTACGTAGGCCACGCGACCGCCGCAGACGGCGATGTGGGTCACGCGTATCGAGCGGCGCTCCATCTGGCCGACGACCGGCCGCTGACCGCGTCGGATCTGATGTCACTGAAGCTGCCGATGCCGTCGCGCGTCGCGCTGATCGCCTGCGCATCGGGCGGCGATTACCAATTCGACGAGGCGACCGGCTTGGTGGCGGCAATGATTCTCGGCGGCGCGCAGCTGGTGACCGCCACCCTGTGGTCGCTTCCGACCGCGGCCGGCTATCGCCAGTTCGCATCGAACGCCGACGATCTCGATCCGATGGCCGACGCGATCATCGCGGTCGACCAGGCCCACGAAACGGCTGACGCAGGCTGCGCGGTCAACGCCTGGCAACGCGAGCAGATGCGGCGGTGGCGCGACGGCGACCTCGCCGCCAGCCCGCTGTACTGGGCGGCGCTGGCAACCTTCGCCGTCGACGGCGCCCGCTGATCGTCAGCTCGGCGGCACGCAGACGGCGACCGCAGACTCGTCGCCCGACCGGTAGTACGTGTCGATGATGCTTCCGGGCGCGACGCTCCGCAGCGACGACGCCGGGATCAGTGCCCTCTCATTGGCGGGAAACTGCCCGCCTTCGGGCCTGCTCACCATTACGGCGAGTTCGACCTCGCGATGGTCCTCGCGGGCCGCGCCGGTGGCCCGCATGCCGGTGACGACGGCATGGGATTTGGTGCCGTGCCGGATCAAATCGAGCTGGTCGCCGGTGAGCAGGCCCTTGCGGATAAGCATCTCGTCGAACGCCGTGCGAACGGCGAGCATGTCCTCGAGCGTGGCGAGACGCTCATCGGCCTCGTCCATGCCCGGTTCAAAATCGGGAAGCATGGGGCTCGGAAGAAACACCGCCACTGCAGAGCCGATGCAGACTAAACAAATGATCCCGACCAACATCGCATATGACATACCAGTAGTTTCTTTCCCACTGTTGGCTACCGAACCCAACTTTTCGACTGTTCGCTAGGGAATCCAACTTTTATCCTGTGTAGATGAGCACGGGATCCGAGGTGGCGACGGCACTGACCGTCGCCCAGCCGCGCCGGGCGGTGATCGACCGGGCATGGCGTGCGATTGGACCCGGCGTGGAGGTGCTCAGCGGCGACGATGGCGGCCCGTTGCGGCGGACGGTCAAGCGGATCATCGATCCCTTGGTGCTGCGGTTGCGCTCGAACACCCGGTACTCGGCGTCGTTCGTGGCATCCGATGTCGCGGAGGCGATGCACGACGCCATCGTGGGGAACGGCCCGGTATTGCAGGCCGCCGCAGCGTGGTTCGAGATCCTCAAACGTGAGCGGCGCCGGTTGCGCATCACGAGCGGTAATGCGCAGGAGTTGTACTTCCCGGTCTGCTTCGAGCTGGCCGTGACGAAAGGAGTACCCGCCCAACAGGATCGCGATGTTGCCGCAGCGGTACTCCGCGATATTCACTCCGACCGGGACCGCACGACCATCGAAGTGCTCAACCAGCACCTGTCCAACCGTCAGGTAGTCTCCGCGCTTTCGGAGCAGCTCGGCCGCAGTTGGCGCGATGTACGGGCAGGGAAGGAGATCACCGGCCCCTTCATGGCGGGCCTGACCAACGTTCTCGGCCCGGCGGACAGCCACACCGCCGCGGCGGCGCGCCAGCGAGTTTGGCAGGCGCTGATCGCCGACGCCGCGCCGTACAACCTGGGGGCGACCGCGCACAGTCAGGCGTCGGAGCTCCCGTGGTCGATCGTCGAACTCGGCCTCAGTTCCGTTGAGCCGCAACCACCACCGGCCATCGTCGGCGGTACCGATCGCGATCGCCCGCTCAACCGCGCGGTGGCCGACCGCGTCCGCGGCACACTCCGTCGCGCCCTGGATCGCGACGAACTGCCGGACATCCCGCTGTTGTGTGCGGAGGAGGTTGATCGGGCGTGCGCCCCGTGGGGACTGCTGGCCGAGGACAAGCAGGCCACACTGGTCGCCGGGATCGAAATCGCCGCGTGCCTGGCGCCGCTGGCCGAGGCTGCGGCGACTCGCTACGAGCTTGCCGGCCAGATCCAGGCCCGGTTGCGCAAGGAGGCGTATGTCTTGCACGCGCGTCGCTATCTCGCCGACGGCGGGCCCATTCACCCGCGGCAGAAACAGGTGATCGACGACCTCGCCGCCTTCGGGCGCCCGTATCTGAGCCGGCTGTGGGCACGACTGCACGGTCGCGACGTCTGGCAGGAGCCCTGCGACGACGTCGACGACGTGCGGGGCCTGCTCGAAGGGGTGGCGCGGTCGGTGAGCCTCGACCACAGGCAGCGGATCAAGTCGATGCTCGAACTGCAGGTGGCGGGATGAGACTCGTCGCCGATTCCGGTCTGTGGAGCACCGGCCCCCTGGCCGAGCCCACGCCACTGCTTGCCGTGCTCGAGGTGAGCGGGGCCGTGTTGACGTGGACGGTCGACGACCCGTCGGGTGCCGCTCAGATCACGTTCACCGATTTGCCTCGCGCAGACTGGCTCTGGCGCATTCTCGGAGAATCCGGACACACGGCCGTGGCCGGGGCGCTCGGTCGCCGGTCACCCGACGAGCCGCAAACCGTCGAATTGGCCGGCGTCGACGTGCGCGAAGGGTCGCTCGACCCGCTTCGGCGATTGGCGCTCGGGCACTGGCTCCGGCGCTGGTGGCCCGCCAGTCATCGGGACGGCATCGCCGCCCTCGATGCAGCGCTCCTCGACGCCGAGCTGGCGTTGGTGACAGCCGCCGTGCAGGACTTCTTCAACGGCGACACGTTCGACTCCGACGTGGCGGGCCTCATCAGGCCCCATGCTGTTGCCCTGGGTTCGCTTGCCCGCGAAGGTGATCCGCGGGTCGCCGAGCTTGTGCGGGTGTGCTCCGAGCTCGCCGACGACGTCGGCGTGGAGCTTGACGCGGATTTCGAGGCCGTTCCGGCGGGGGCTGGCCGCCGCGACGATTACGCGCTCGCTGCGGGACTCGATCTCGGCCAGCGCGGCACGGCGATCGCGAGTGGCGTGAGTTCGATCAACTGGACGGCCGTCCCACCGGGCATCTTCGATGCCGCCGAAAACACCGTCGAGTGGCGCATCGAGGCGGCCGGACCGGAAGCGAAGTGCGTTGTACAGGTGGGGTTGTCGGGAACCGGCTCGCCGGCCGGGATCGCGGTGCGCCTGCGGTCCGGTGGCATCGTCGGAACGGGTGTCCTTGACGCCGACGGCGGCGCGACGGTCCCGCTTGTCGACGGACAACAGCGGCCCATGACGGAATCAGCAGCCTGGGACCAGGGTTGGCGGTCAACCATCGTGACGATCGGTGTCGATCTGGATGAATCGCCGCAATCTCGTGAGCGGATCCGTGATTTCGCACGGGCGCGGCTGGATCAGCCGGGCAGCGATGCGTTCCTCGCCGAGATACTGGCTGCCGAATCCGACTACTGAGACTCGTCTTCGGGCTTGCCCATGGACTCACGGATCTGCGCCAACCGTTCCGCGGCCGCACGTTGACGTGCGTCGTATTGCTCCTCGACGGTGCGGCCCTCCGGTGACTCCGCGTCGAGTTCAGCGGCGCCGATGGACGTTCCGTAGCGGGTCTCGATCTTCTCGCGCACCGACTCGAATGTCGGCACGCCGCTCGGAGTGTAGCCAGTGTCCGGGGGCTCGACCGGTGTTGCGGCGGATGCGGTCGTCGGCGGCGTATCGGGCTGGAGCGCGATGTCGTCTACCACCTCGCCCTCGACGGCGGGATCCGGCTCGGGAGTGGGTTCGTCCGGCATGGCCTCACGGTACCCGGCTTTGTTCGAAGCGCCGTGACCCGTTTCGTGCGGTGGGACACTTGCGTCCATGGTCGGGCAGCCCGACACCCATTACGCGAAAGGGCCCGGAAGGCAACGTCGCCTACCAGATCGTAGGTGATGGCCCGATCGATCTGGTCGATCGTGCCGGGCTGGTTTTCCCATGTCGACCTGCAGTGGGAAGCACGCCTCTATGGCGGGCGTATATCGCAGAGTTGGCCTCGTTTGCACGAGTGATCATGTACGACAAGCTCGGCACCGGCCTGTCGGATCCTGTCGACGGAGTGCCCACGCATCGAGAACCGCGGCGATGATCTTATGAACGGTGATGGATGCCGCCGGAAGTCGAACGGGCGGCATTATTCGGGTTCTCGGAGGGCGGGCCGATCAGCGTGATCTTCGCCGCCACCCACCCGGAGCGCGTCCGCTCATTGATTCTCTACGGGACGGCGCGGGCGGGCCGCTCGATCGCCTTGATGCGACGACGCGGCACGATGGCATCGAACTCGTCGCGCGACTGCGGGCCACGATCGATCACTGGGGCGAGGGACATGACGATCGATTGGGCGGCGCCGAGTCTCCGCCACGATCGCCGGTGCCCGGAAGCGCCATCGGCGCTTTCGAACGAGCCGCCATGAGCCCGCGATGGCCCTGATCACCTGGCAGGCGGCGCTCCGACAGCTGGACATCCAGCGACATCCTGGAAGTGTCCGCGTTCCGACGCTGGTGCTGCATCGCAAACATGACGAAACTGCCCGGTGGAGCTGGGGCGCGATCTCGCCGCGCGCAAGATGCATGGCGCACGGCTAGTCGAACTGGACGGCGTCGACCACATTCCCTTGGTCGGCGACATGAAGTCGGTCACCGGCGAGATTGAGGAGTTCCTGACCGGACATCGGCACGAGCACCCACCTGACCGAGTGCTGGCCACGGTGCTGTTCACCGACATCGTCGACTCCACCCGACATGCTGACCGAGCTCGGCGACGAACGCTGGCGCAAGCTGCTTGACCGTCACGACTGAAATCAGCGCGTGCCGAGATCAGTTCGTTCCAAGGTCGGTTCGTCAAAGCACACCGGCGACGGACTACTGGCGACGTTCGACGGCCCCACGCGAGCCGTTCTGTGCGCCACCGCACTTGCCGAACGGATGCCGCAGATAGGTATCGACATTCGCGGCGGTCTGCATACGGGTGAGTGTGTGCGGCGCGGTGGCGACATCGGTGGGATCGCCGTCCACATCGCGGCACGAATCGCTCGAAGGCCAGCGCGAAGGAGGTACTCGTCTCGAGCACTGTCAAAGACCTCGTGTACGGATCCGGGATCACGTTCGAGGATCGAGGTGCCCACGTACTCAAGGGAGTGCCCGGTGAGTGGCAGCTTTACGCGCCGACTGGCTATCACGATCCTGTGGAGGACGCGCTGGCTGCCGCGCCGCATATGTAGGCGCGTCAACGCTATTTCGAGGCCGCCTGCAGGTACGACGCCGACGGCGGCGCGGACTGGGGCGCGGTCTGCGGTGGATCGGGCAACGCGATCGCCGGGACGTCTGGCGTGCCGATCTGACTGGCCATCCACGGCAGCGCCGCCGTGAACGCGTGCGCCGCGAACGGCCAGTCGTGCTTGCCGGGCTGGGTGACCACCGCGCACTTGATGCCGTTGGCACTGCCCAATGCGCACAGCGAGTTGGCCGCCGCCGCCTGGTCATTGGCGCTGGCGGCGACGTTGGTGTCGAACCAGCCCGTCACCCCGGTATACGCACCGTGGCTGGCGATGACCGTCGAGGGATCGAAGGATGCGTACGCGGCGGCGTTGCCGCCGAAAAGACGGTCGATGGTCTGGGCTCTATCACCGGAATTCGGGCTGAGGTCACCGGCGATGTCTTCGAACGCACTGAACATGTCGGGGTGCATCACGGCCAGGTCCACGGCGCATGTGCCGCCCATCGACCAGCCGACGATTCCCCAGTTCGCCCGGTTGGGGCTCACGCCATAGTGCGAAATCATATATGGCACAACGTCCTTAGTGAGGTGATCGGCGGCATTACCTCGGGCGCCGTTGACGCATTCGGTGTCGTTGTTGAACGCGCCGCCGGGGTCGACGAAGACGAGCACCGGTGCGTTACCGCCGTGCGCGGCCGCGAAGTCGTCAACAGTCTTGACCGCGTTACCGGCTCGTAGCCAGTCGGCGGGGGTGTTGAACTCGCCGCCGATCATCATCACCGTCGGCAGTTGAGGCGGGGGATCGGTGGCGTACCAGGCCGGCGGCAAGTAGACGAGCTCGCCGCGGTGCCTGAAGCCCGACGCCGTGTCGGCGATGCTCACCGGCACCACGGTGCCCTTGGCCGGGATTTGATGTTGCTTCTGCATCGCGGTCACGGCGACCGGATCCGTCTGATCGGGCAGCGGGCCTGCGGTCAGCTGATTCCACGCGGTCTGCACGGTGGGGAAGTAGCCGACCCACAGATTCAGCGCCAACGCCGCACACAGCAGACTCAGCGGCAGCGCCAACACCGACGCGCCGCGCCGCCACCAACGGGCCCCACGCCAGCCTGCGACCAGCACTCCCGCCGCAGCCCCCGACAGCCCGATCCAGATCCAGAGCGCCTGCGGCGCCGGGTTGTCGGCCAGCCCTTCGGACGCGACATACCAGTACGCGGTCACTGCCAGGGCGACGCCGACCAGCGCCGCCCAGGGCACCCAGATCAGCCGCCACCGGCGTGTCCGCCAGCCGATCGCGGCGATCAGCGCCACCATCGCGATGACCTGGACGGTCGCCGGTATCCATCCGTGCATGAGCGACAGGTCATGACGAATCTGTTCGGACAGTGTCACGGCCATATCGTGACCGCGAATCCTTGGGGCCCGCTGTGAAGGGGCTGTTAACGCGGTTTGGCCAACGGGAACGGCAGCGTTTCGCGGATGCTGCGACCGGTGATCAGCATGACCACCCGGTCGACCCCCATACCGAGTCCGCCGGTCGGCGGCATCGCGTATTCCATCGCCTGCAGGAAATCCTCGTCGAGCTCCATGGCCTCCGGGTCGCCGCCCGCGGCCAGCAGCGACTGCTCCTGCAGCCGCCTGCGCTGTTCGACCGGATCGGTCAGCTCGCTGTAGGCGGTGCCCAGCTCGACACCCCAGGCCACCAGGTCCCAGCGTTCGGCGACGCCGGGAATGCTGCGGTGCGGCCTCGTCAACGGCGACACCGACGTCGGGAAGTCCTTGTAGAAGGTCGGTTCTTCGGTGCGGTCCTCGACCAGCCGCTCGTAGAGTTCGAGCACCACCGCCCCTTCGTCCCAGTGGGTCAGGTAGGGAATGTCAGCGGCATCGCAGAGCTTGCGCAGCGTAGTCAGATCGGTGTCGGGCCCGATCTGTTCGCCGAGTGCCTCAGACACCGCGCCATGCACGGTCTTGACGGCCCACTGCCCGGAGATGTCGACCGGTTCGAAGGTGCCGTCGTCGCGGGGCCGCAGGAACACGTGGGCACCGTTGGCGGCCTGCGCGGCGTTCTGGATCAGCTCGCGGCAGCCGTCGATCCACACGTTGTAGTCGGCGTATGCCTGGTACGCCTCCAGCAGCGTGAACTCCGGGTTGTGGCTGAAGTCCACGCCCTCGTTGCGGAACGCCCGGCCCAGCTCGAAGACCCGCTCGACACCGCCGACGCACAGCCGCTTCAGGTACAGCTCCGGAGCGATGCGCAGATACAGGTCGAGGTCGTAGGCGTTGATGTGGGTGAGGAACGGCCTGGCGTTGGCACCACCGTGGATTTGCTGCAGGATCGGCGTCTCGACCTCCAAAAACCCCTTGCCGACCAAGGTTTCGCGGATGGCGTGCAGCACACCGCTGCGGGCCCGGATGAGGTCGCGTGCGTCGGTGTTGATTGCCAGGTCGACGTATCGGGCGCGCACCCGCGCCTCCTGGTCGGTCAACCCCTTCCACTTGTCGGGCAGCGGGCGCAGGCACTTGCCGGTCAATCGCCACCGGCGCACCATCAGCGACCGGGTGCCCTTGCGGCTTCGGCCCATGGTGCCGGCCACTTCGATCAGGTCGCCCAGGTCGATGGCGTGGGTGAAGTCGGCGGTGGTGCCCTTCTCGAGAAGCGAATTATCAAGCAGCAGTTGGACTTCGCCGGACCAGTCGCGCAGCTGGGCGAACAGCACGCCGCCGTAGTCGCGAATGCGCAGCACCCGACCGGCGACCGTCACCGCGGCTCCATCAACTTCCAAGGCCTGCGCGACGGTGTGGCTGGGCGCGTGGCCCACGGGGTACGCGTCGACCCCGTCGTCCTGCAGCGCCCTGAGTTTGGCCATCCGGACCCGCACCTGCTCGGGCAGCCTCGGCTGATCCTCGTCCTCGGGCAGGTCGGCTTGTAACTCACTGAGGTCCGGCGTGCTCCCGTCGTGGTGCAACAACCCCGTCGCGACCAGATTCTGGGGCGCGGAAATGTGATGTCCGGTATGCGGCTGCTCGTTACGGCGCGAGAACGGCAGCACGAGAAAGCCTTCGGCGATCACCGACGCGATGCCGACCCGCGGGACCAGCCGCGCGTCCTCGTAGCACGCGTAGCGGGGGACCCACTCGGGTTGATACTTCATGTTGGAGCGGTACAGCGTCTCGAGCTGCCACCACCGCGAGAAGAACACCAGCAGGCCACGCCAGAGCCGAGCGACCGGGCCGGCGCCGAGCTGTGCGCCCTGTTCGAACGCAGACCGGAACATCGCGAAGTTCAGCGAGATCCGGGTCACGCCGATGGCTTCGGACTGCATGCATAGCTCGCTGACCATCAATTCGATTGTGCCGTTGGGGGATTGAGGCGCACGGCGCATCAGGTCGAGCGAGGCGCCATTGTTGCCCCATGGCACCAGCGACAGCATGGCGACGACTTCATCTTTTCCGGCGGCGCCCTGTACGGCTTCGACCAGCAGGCAGTCGCCGTCGGCCGGATCGCCGAGCCGGCCCAGCGCCATCGAGAAGCCGCGTTCGGTTTCGGTGTCCCGCCAGGCGTCGCCCCGCTTGATCACCTCGGCCATTTCGTCGCTGCCGATGTCGCGGTGCCGGCGGATCCGCACCGAGGCGCCTGCCCGGCGCGCACGGGTCACCGCCTGGCGCACCGCACGCATGTCCGGCCCGGACAGCCGGAAGTTGTCCGGATGCAGGATCGCCTCGTCGCCCAGCTGCAGAGCGTTGAGGCCGGCCTCGTGGAACGCCTCGGCCGCCGCGGAACTGGCGCCCATCACACCCGGCGCCCAGCCGTAGCTCTGGCATAGCGCCAGCCACGCCTCGATGGCCTGGGGCCACGCCTTCGGGTCGCCCACCGGGTCGCCGCTGGCCAAGCAGACGCCGACCTCGACGCGGTAGGTGATGGCGGCACGGCCGTTCGGCGCGAACACGACCGCCTTGTCACGGCGAGTGGCGAAGTAGCCCAGCGAGTCGTTCTTGCCATACAGCTCAAGCAGACCCCTGATCGCGGATTCGTCCTCGCCGGTCAGTGCGTTCTCGGCGCGCTGCGATTGGAACAGCACGATCGCAGCGACCATCAGCGCCAGCGCACCGAACAGGCCCAGCAGAGCGTTGACGAACACGTGCGGATGTCCGGAGAACGAACTGGAGTCGGCGCCCGCGAACGCGCTCACCCGGTTCAGCGCGTACAGGAATCGGTCCTCACGGGCCAGCGTGCCGGGGAAGAGCTCCAGCAGTCCCCATCCGACGAGCGTGCCGATCGCCATACAGGCGACAAGGGTGGCGGCGGCTTTCAGCAGTGCGCCGCGCCGTACTTTGGCCCAAAACTCCTTGCGGGCCATCACCAGGAACACGATCGCCGCGGCGTGGAAGGCGAGTCCGATCACCTCGCCGATTTCTTCGATGATCGTCTCGTCGCCGGTGATCAAGTCGCCGACGTTCCAGCCGATCGCGGCGACCATGTACAGCACGAGAATCAGCCAGGCGATGCGTTTGCGGGCCGCGAGGGCGGCCGCGAGCAGGGCCAGTACGAACGCCCACGCGAAGCTGGTGTCGGGAAAGTTGAAGATGTAGTCGTTGACGAACTCCCGCGGCTCTTTGATCACCCACCGAATCAGCGGTGAAATGCTCGCGAGCAGTGACAGCGTCGCGATGACGCCGACGGTCCAGCCTGCCGCCGCGGGGACCCACGAGTACCGGGATGTGCGTCGGGTCCTCGCGGGGCTAGTCAGGGTCATAGGCCGCGAGGATATTCGCTCAACCCGCGAAATGTATGTGAGTGACTACCAGACCGGGCCGGTGTATTTCTCGCCCGGGCCTTCGCCCGGTTTGTCCGGCGCGGCGCTGGATTCGCGGAACGCCAACTGCAGGGCCTTCAGGCCGTCACGCACGGGTCCCGCGTGAGGTCCGAGATACTCGGCCGATGCCGTCACCAACCCGGCGAGTGCGGTGATCAGCCGACGTGCTTCGTCGAGATCGCGATGCGGGCTGTCGTCCGGGTCTTCCGCGGACAGACCGAGCTTCTCGGCGGCGGCGCTCATCAACATCATGGCGGACCGGGTGATCACTTCCACCGCGGGAATGTCTGCCATGTCGCGGACCGGCGGCTCAGGCTCAGCCGCCGCAACGTCTTGTGCCGAGTCATCGGTCATGCCTGCTAGACTGGCACGCGCGACCGTCCCGGCGTACGCCAGGGACAGCAAGTGGAGTCCCACTCCCACCGCTGGCCATACCGGCTCAGCGGTCCGGTCACAGGCACCCTGGGGTGCCTGTCCTGGTCGGTATTGGGCCCTGCTTTGAGCAGGGCCTTTCTGCTGATGGTGTGGGCTCCTCGAGAGGACGACATAGGAGGCCCCATCAGCACTGAGACCCGCGTCAACGAGCGCATTCGAGTACCTGAAGTTCGTCTGATCGGACCAGGTGGCGAGCAGGTAGGCATTGTGCGCATCGAAGACGCCCTCCGCGTCGCCGCGGATGCCGATCTCGACCTTGTCGAAGTAGCCCCGAACGCCAGACCTCCGGTCTGCAAGATCATGGACTACGGCAAGTACAAGTACGAGACGGCTCAGAAGGCACGCGAGTCTCGCAAGAATCAGCAGCAGACCGTCGTCAAGGAACAGAAGCTGCGACCCAAGATCGACGATCACGACTACCAGACCAAGAAGGGCCACGTGGTCCGCTTCCTGGAAGCGGGATCGAAGGTCAAGGTGACCATCATGTTCCGCGGACGTGAGCAGTCGCGGCCCGAGCTGGGCTACCGGCTGTTGCAGCGGCTGGGCGCCGACGTCGCCGACTACGGCTTCGTCGAGACGTCAGCCAAGCAGGACGGACGAAACATGACGATGGTGCTGGCACCGCACCGCGGCGCGAAGACTCGCGCCAAGGCGGCGCACGATGCAGACGCACCGGCTGCGCAGCGCGCCAGCGCTCAGCCCGCCGAAGCACCAACCGAAACATCACAGAACTAGAGGACATCAATGCCCAAGGCGAAGACCCATAGCGGCGCTTCGAAGCGGTTCCGGCGTACCGGGACCGGAAAGATCGTGCGCCAGAAGGCCAACCGTCGACACATGCTCGAGTGGAAGCCCAGCACCAGGACCCGTCGGCTGGAAGGCCGCACGGAGGTGTCGGCGAACGACAAGACCCGCGTCAAGAAGATGCTGAACGGCTAGTTACCGGCCTATCAGCCCGCACCAGAAGAGGAAGACTTTCATGGCACGCGTGAAGCGCGCAGTCAACGCCCACAAGAAGCGGCGCACCATACTCAAGGCCTCGAAGGGATACCGGGGTCAGCGGTCACGTCTGTACCGCAAAGCCAAAGAGCAGCAACTGCATTCGTTGATGTATGCCTACCGTGACAGGCGTGCCCGCAAGGGTGAGTTCCGCAAGCTGTGGATCTCGCGCATCAACGCAGCGGCCCGCGCCAACGACATCACCTACAACAGGCTGATCCAGGGCCTGAAGGCCGCCGGGGTCGAGGTCGACCGCAAGAACCTCGCCGAGATCGCGGTCAGCGACCCGGCCGCGTTCACTGCGCTGGTCGAGGTCGCCAAGGGTGCGCTGCCCACCGATGTGAATGCGCCGTCAACATCGACTAATTCCGGAGAGGCCGCCTGACGCTAACCGAGCGCTCCGCTCGGGTGGCGGCTGCGATCAAGCTGCACCGTCACATCGGACGACGCCGCGCCGCACGCTTTCTCGCCGAGGGACCCAACCTCGTCGAGGCCGCGTTGCGGCGCGGACTCGTATCGGAGGTGTTCGTCACCGAATCTGCGCTAGCACGTTTCGGTCCGATGCTTACCGATGTCCCTGTTCACGTGGTGACCGACCGTGCCGCAAAGGCGTTGTCAGAGACCGTGACTCCAGTCGGTCTGGTCGCGGTGTGTTCGGCGCCGGAAACCACGTTGAGTGATGTGTTGGCGAAATCACCGCGGCTGGTCGCAGTGGCGGTGGAAATCTCCGAGCCAGGCAACGCGGGCACGCTGATGCGCATCGCCGACGCGATGGACGCCGACGCCGTGGTGCTGGCCGGGAACAGCGTCGACCCGTACAACGGCAAATGCCTACGCGCCTCGGCGGGGAGCATTTTCACGATCCCGGTGGTGTCCGAGCCCGCCGCGGCCGAGGCGGTCGCGGCACTGGGTGACGCGGGGCTACAGGTGTTGGCGACCGTCGTCGACGGCGAAGTCAGTCTCGATGACGCCGACCTGTCGGGGCCGACGGCCTGGCTGTTCGGGCCGGAGGCGCATGGCCTGCCGGCCGATGTCGCGGCCATGGCGACCCATCGCGTTCGGATTCCGATGCCCGGCAACGCCGAAAGCCTCAACGTGGCGTCAGCCGCGGCGATCTGCCTGTACCAGACCGCCCAAGCGCATCGCTGATCCAGCGCGAGCAGACGCAAAATCACCCCAAGATCGGCGTGTCGGGGGCCTTTTGCGTCTGCTCGGCCAGTCAGGCCAGCAGGCCCTTGGCCACATGCGTGATTTGCACCTCGTTGCTGCCGGCGTAGATCATCAGCGACTTGGCGTCGCGGGCAAGCTGCTCCACACGGTATTCGGTCATGTAGCCGTTGCCGCCGAACAACTGCACGGCGTCCATCGCGACGTCGGTGGCGGCCTGCGAGCAGTACCACTTGATCGCCGAGGCCTCGGACAGCGCGATCTCCGTGCCGGTCTGCGACGCTTCGATCACCCGAAAAAGCATGTTGCGCACATTCATTCGGGCCACTTCCATGTTGGCCAGCTTGAGCTGGATCAGCTGGAACTGGCCGATCTCCTGGCCCCACAGCTTGCGGTTCTTGGCGTAGTCGACACACAGCCGCAGGCATTCCTCGATAACGCCGAGCGCCATCGCGGCCACCCCGATCCGCTCGGCCGAGAAGTTCGACCGCGCGCTTGCCCGGCCGTCGGTGGCGGCTCCGTCTCCTTCGGTTTCGCCGAGCAGCCGGTCGCGGCCCAGCCGGACATTGTCGAAGAACAGTTCGCCGGTGCGTGAGCTGTGAATGCCCATCTTGCGGAACGGCTTTGACTGCACGAAGCCGTCCATACCGCGATCCAGCACGAAGGTCAGCACCTTGCGGTCGCGCTTGTCGATGGAAGGATCACCTTCGTCCAACTTCGCGTACACCACGACAACGTCCGCGTCGGGTCCGTTGGTGATGAACGTCTTCTGCCCGTTGAGGACATAGTTGTCGCCGTCGCGCACCACGTAGGACTTCATGCCGCCGAACGCATCCGAGCCGGAGTCCGGCTCGGTGATCGCCCAGGCGCCCACCTTCTCGTAGGTGACCAGCTCCGGCAGCCAACGTTCCTGCTGGGCCAGCGTGCCGCGGCCCATGATCGTCGGCACCGTCAGCCCGAGGCTGACGCCCATCCCCGTCACCACCCCCATGCACACCCGGCACAGCTCGCTGACCACGACGAAGCCCATGCCCGCCGACGCACCGCCGACGCCGCCCAACATGCCGCCCGATGGCCTGCCGGACGGCTCGCGGCCCTCGCGCAGGCGGTCGAGCCGCTTGTCGAGCGAGTCGCGGGCCATGTCGGCGATGCCGAACGTGGCGAACAGCTTGCGGACGATGGGGTACGGCTCCATCTCGCCGCTCTCCAGCGCGTCGACGTGCGGGCGGATCTCTTTGTCCACGAACTCGCGAACAGCGTCGCGCACGGCGAGGTCGACGTCAGACCAATCGAGCATGCCGCCAGCCTAGGCGGCTTTGCTGCGGCCGCGGGCCGGGCGTAGGCCGGCGAGCGAGAACGTGGTGTGGACCAGGGATCCCGCGCGGTCGAGCAGCGTCTTGCGCGGTGGCACGTAATGCATGGGCAGGTCCCGCCGGTCGCGCGGCGGCGCCATGAAGGCGGGCGCCTCGATCAGCGGGGCGTCTTCCGGCAGGCGGCCCTCGGCGCGGCGGTACGCGGCCAGTGCCCGCGGATGCAGCCGGATCTCGTCAGGCACCGCAACGAACGCGAGTTCGACCAGCTTGCCGAATACCCGCAGCAGCACCTCGTCACCGGGTGTCCAACGCATGCCGGCCTTTTCCCGCACCGCGGGGTCGAACAGCCCGGCGGCGATCCAGCGCTGCGCGCCAACCATCGGCTTGAAGATCTGATCCCAGATTCCGGTGGGCATCAGCACGAACCACGGCTTGGGGATCCGGATGGTGAAGATGTCGAGCGTGGCGCGGTTGATCTCCAGCTCGTCGCTGCACTTGCGGTCCCAGTACTCCTGGAATTCCTCCCAGGACCTGGGCACCGGCCGCATGCTCATGCCGTACATCCGGTACCACTGCACGTGCTCGTCGAACAGCTGGTGCTTTTCGGCCTCGGTGAGGCCGCCACAGAAGTACTCGGCGGTCTTGATTATCAGCATGAAGAACGTCGCGTGCGCCCAGTAAAAGGTCTCCGGGTTCAGCGCATGGTAGCGACGGCCGTCCGCGTCGACGCCCTTGATGGTCTTGTGAAAGCCCTTGACCTGCTCACCGGTCTTCGGGGCGCGTTCGCCGTCGTAAACCACACCCATGATCGGATACACCGAACGCGCGACCCGCTGCAGTGGTTCGCGCAGCAGGATCGAGTGGCCTTCGACGCCGGCGCCGAGGTCCGGGTACATATTCTGGATCGCGCCGATCCACACACCCAGCATCCCGGTCCGGAGGTCGCCGAAGTACTTCCACGTCAGCGAGTCGGGGCCGAGCGGGCCGGCTGCACTAGCGGTAGTCACGGGCCTTGCAGCTCTAGGCCCGTTTTCCGCATGGTTGGGGGTCATGGTCTGGGTTTGTGAATCGTGTTGTGGTGCTGTGTGTTTCGGGCCATGGGAGGGGGATGTTGAGGTGGGCGAGGATGAGTCGTTGGACGGGGGTGAGCCGGTCGAGGACGAGTCCGCCGCCGCTTGTGTAGGTGGCGTGCAGGTCGGTGAAGGCGGTTAGCAGGGCGCGCGCGGTGGGGATCGCGTCGCGTCCTTCGGGCAGCAGGCCCGGTAGTGGGGTGTGGTGTCCGAGGGCGGCGCGCAGGTCGGCTTCGATGAGCCCGTAGATGAGCAGGGCGATACCGATGACGGCGATGAGCGCGTGGATGCGGTCGTCGTTGTGCAAGAAGACCGGCCGCACGTGCAGGGTTTGTTTGAGGTCGCGGTGGCGTTGTTCGACGATCCACTGGTCTTTGTAGACCTCGAGCACATCCAGGGCGGTCAGCGGCCGGTCGGCTGGGTCGGGCAGGTTGGTGGCCAGGGCATAGAGCCCGTCGAGGGCGGCTGCGGGTGTCAGAGCGCGCGGGTTGCGGCGCCAGGCGATGGTGGGGGTGCCGTTGTCGGCGGTGCCGGTGGTGACGGTGATCAGCTCGGCGATGTTGGCCCCGAGGATCTTGGCGACCCGGTCGTCGACCTGCTTTTGAGTCCTGTAGTGGCGCCCGCCGCAGCCGTTGCGGATGCGGGTGAGCGCGGCTTCGGCGCTGGCCAGGGCGCGGTGGCGGGCCTGGGCGACGGAGCTGGCCTCCTCGGAGGACCAGATGTAGGCGATGCGCAGCCGATGGGTGGTGCCGGTGTCGGGGTCATCGATGTCGCGGTCACGGAGCACGCCTTTCCAGGTGGTGCGCTGGTCGGTGGGGAGGCGACGGTGGCGTTGAGGGCAGTGCGCCAGGGTGGGCAGGGCGGTCAGGCCGCCGGGTAGGTCGGCGGTAAACCAGTGGGCCCAGCCGGTGTCGGCGCGCAGCGGCACCACAAACCGCAGCCCGGCGGCATCGGCGGCGCACAGCCGGCGCAGGTAGCCGAACCCGGAGTCGGCTACACAGATGACCCCGGGTGGGGCCAGCTCGCGCAGGCGCTCCAGGGCAGCGGCCACACACGGTGCCTCGTTGGCCGCGCCCGGGTGGGGCCGGTAGTAGACCACGACCCCGGTGCGGGTGGATGCCTGCAGGGTCTTGACTTGGCGGGCGATACTGCGATCGGCCGCCCACCCCTTTTCCACCAGCGCCGAGCCGTCATAGCCGCCGGTGAACCGCACTGCGGTCATATCCAGGTGCAGCCGCGACAGGTCGGCCCCGCAGCGGGTCGCGGCGGCCAGCGCCAGCTGGCCGCGGATCTGCTCGGCCACCGGAGCCAGCGCCTGCAGCGCCCGGCCCAGCCGGTCGTCGTTGAGCAAACCCGCAGGCACGCCGAACAATTCGGCCATCGCCGCCGAGGAGGCCCAGCCGGCCACGTCATAGAGCGGCGCCGGCGCGCAGAGCCGGTTGGCCACCAGCGCGGCGATCACCTCCCCGTGGGTCAGCATCGCCTTCCCGCGCATCGGCACCGCGTTATCGATGAGCTCGACCAGGCCCAGCCGATCCAGGTAGTGGGCCACCAGCAGCAGCGGCCCGACGTGGCGGCGGGTGCCCACCGGTGGCGGATCTAGCCGGGCGAACGACGCCGCCAACTGCTCCAGTTGGCCCGACGCCTTCAGTTCGTCCTCGCGGCCCAGCGTGCGCAGCACCCGGTGGCGCACCTGGCCCTCGGCGTCCCGATACGCTTCGACCAGCCGCAAGTACACGTAGCGTCTGCCGCCTTTGACCACCGCGTGGCGCTTAACGTACATGCTGGCCCCATCCCCGTTCCATCGGGTTGGCCCTACACTAGCGCGCTCAAAGGCGCATTACAACCATGTAATTCGGTGTGTCTCCGTAACCACCGGCCAGCGCGATTTGGCCCTACATGGTCGCGTCATGCGCCGATCCGTCGGCGGCGCGAACCACACCAGCCAGAATCCAATACTCAACTCCCACTACCGATTACCCCAGCCAACCGCACGCCCGAAGCTGGCCCGGAAATCAGGCCCTACGCCCGATCAGTGCGGAAAACGGATCTAGGGGTCATCGGCTCCTCGCTGAATCCAAACCCACTGTTAGGACCCTACGATAATGTTGACAACACGCGTTGTCTACGATTTGCCGGCGTGGCGAGGCAAGTGTTATTCCGCGGCTATCGGTGCGCCATGCGGTCGTGACCAGCCGGTTTATCGGCCAGGTACGCTGGCCGCTGTGGATGTCGAGTCGGCCAAGCCCCGTCGTTCATCCGGACCGTCGGGGTGGCTGAAGGACACCAATCACAGCCCTGGTTTCATCGCCTTTCTCCGGCGTGCGCGGCGCCTGCTGCCGGGCGACCCCGACTTCGGAGATCCGTTGTCAGTGAGCGGTGTTGGCGGCCCGAGCGCCGCTGCCCGGGCAGCCGATCGGCTGTTGGAGCGTGACGCCGCGTCACGTGAAGTCAGCCTGGGCGCGCTGCAGGTCTGGCAAGCACTGACGGAGCGGGTGTCGGGCAGGCCCGCGAATCGTGAAGTGACGCTGGTCTTCACCGACCTGGTTGGCTTTTCGGAGTGGTCGCTGCGCGTGGGTGACGAGGCCACGCTGAGGCTGCTGCGGCGGGTTTCTCAGGTGATCGAACCGCCGCTGCTCGAAGCCGGCGGGCACATCGTCAAGCGGATGGGCGACGGGATCATGGCGGTGTTCTCCGACGCCGGGACGGCGGTGCGCGCCGCGATCGCCGCTCGCGAGGCAGTGAAAGCGGTTGAGGTCGACGGCCATACGCCGCGAATGCGGGTCGGCATCCACACCGGCCGCCCGCAGCGCATCGGATCGGACTGGCTCGGCGTCGACGTCAACATCGCCGCGCGGGTGATGCAACGCGCCACCAGAGGTGAGCTTGTGGTGTCACAGGCCACACTGGAACGCATATCCGACGAGGACTTCGAGTCGCTTGGCGTGACGGTCAAACGGCTTCGC
Source organism: uncultured Actinomycetota bacterium (assembly GCA_963715885.1). Taxonomy (GTDB): domain Bacteria; phylum Actinomycetota; class Actinomycetes; order Mycobacteriales; family Mycobacteriaceae; genus Mycobacterium. The sequence goes on along the minus strand of CAVQSK010000011.1, from coordinate 81,325 downwards.
AGGCAGGTGTTTACGAACAAGCCCAACGGAGTACCCGCGGATTTCACCATGTACCGCTTGAAAACTCGCAGGCAGTTGCCAGCCGAGGATGACGGAGACGGGAGTACAGCGGGCGCATAGTGGTGCGCGATGGTGTTCGAAGCGCTCGCCAGCCTCGCTCGGGTCCGGGTCACCGCGGCGTACGCGGTGATCGTGACGTGCGTGACGACGGCATTGCTGGAGCTTGGCCAGGACGTGCAGGACCGTGTCATCCGCCATGCCAGCACCAATCTGCACAACCTGGGCCACGGGCACATCGGAACGCTGCTGGACAGCGCGTTCGTCGTGGACGCCGGGCCGATCTACGTGTGGCTGCCTGGGCTGGTCTGCCTGCTGGGGTTGGCCGAGCTGCTATGGGGCAGCGTCAAGCTGGTGGTGGCCTTCGTCGTCGGGCACGTGGGCGCGACCCTACTCGTCGCGGTCGGCCTGACCGCCGCCGTAGAACTCGGCTGGCTGCCGGTGTCGGTGAGCCGCGCGACCGACGTGGGCATGAGCTACGGCGCCGCCGCGGTGCTCGGCGCACTGACCGCGGCCATCCCGCGACGCTGGCGGTGCGCGTGGATCGGCTGGTGGTTGGCGGTCGGGCTCGCGGTGGTCGCGGTCGGTCGCGGCTTCACCGATGTGGGCCACGCCGTCGCGTTGGCGCTCGGGATGTTGGTGTCGACGCGGTTCGGCACGCCGAGGCGCTGGACGCCGGTGCGGTACGTGCTGCTCGGGGTTGCCGCCGTGTTCGGCTACCTGCTGCTGGCGAGTGCCGGGCCGTCGATGATTCTCGCGACGGGGTTGGGTCTCGTCGTGGCGGCGAGCGTGCAGATATGGCGCGCGGGAAATGCCTGCGAAGTGCCATCAGGGCATCGCCTATGATCGCCGGGTGGCTGATCAGCCCATAGACCTATCCGAAGAAGCGCTGACCAGAGGGGTCAGCGCGGCCCGGCATGCGTTCGACTTGGCCTCCGACCTCGACGCGCTGGCGCGCGCCAAGACCGAACACCTCGGTGACCGTTCGCCGATCGCCCTGGCCCGCCAAGCGCTGGGCTCGCTGCCCAAGGCTGACCGCGCCGATGCCGGCAAGCGGGTCAACGTGGCCCGCACCGAGGCGCAGCGCAGCTACGACGAGCGGCTCGCCGCGCTGCGGGCAGAACGCGACGCCGCGGCGCTCGTCGCCGAGCGCATCGACGTGACATTGCCGTCGACCCGTCAGCCCATCGGAGCCCGCCACCCGATCACGATCCTGGCCGAGCACATCGCCGACACGTTCGTGGCGATGGGCTGGGAACTGGCCGAGGGACCCGAGGTCGAGACCGAACAGTTCAACTTCGACGCCCTGAACTTCCCGCCCGATCATCCGGCGCGCAGCGAGCAGGACACCTTCTACGTCGCGCCGGACGGTTCTCGGCAGGTGCTGCGCACCCACACCTCGCCGGTACAGATCCGCGCGCTGCTCGAACGCGACCTGCCCGTGTACATCATCTCGATCGGACGCACCTTCCGCACCGACGAACTGGACGCCACCCACACCCCGGTCTTCCACCAGGTGGAGGGGCTGGCGGTGGACAAGGGGCTGACGATGGCGCACCTGCGCGGCACGCTCGACGCGTTCGCCCGCTCGGAGTTCGGGCCGCAGGGCCGCACCCGGTTCCGTCCGCACTTCTTCCCGTTCACGGAGCCGTCGGCCGAAGTCGACGTGTGGTTCCCGAACAAGAAGGGCGGCCCGGGCTGGGTGGAATGGGGCGGCTGCGGCATGGTCAACCCGAATGTGTTGCGCGCCTGCGGTATTGATCCTTCATCCTACTCCGGGTTTGCGTTCGGTATGGGACTGGAGCGGACGCTGCAATTCCGCAACGGGATTCCCGACATGCGCGACATGGTCGAGGGCGATGTCCGCTTCTCGCTGCCGTTCGGGGCGGGAGCCTGATGCGGCTTCCCTACAGCTGGCTGCGCGAGGTCGTTGCCGTTGGCGCGCCCGGGTGGGATTCCTCAGCCGACGAACTGGAGCAGACGCTGATCCGGATCGGCCACGAGGTCGAGGAGATCATTCCCGTCGGGCCCGTCACCGGGCCGCTGACCGTCGGCCGCGTCGTCGAGTTCGAGGAACTCACCGAGTTCAAGAAGCCCATCCGAGCGGTGAAGGCCGACGTCGGCGAACGCGAGCCTCGCGACATCATTTGCGGTGCAACCAATTTCGGTATTGGCGACCTGGTGTCCGTGGCGCTGCCCGGAACGGTGCTGCCGGGTGATTTCACGATCGCCACCCGCAAGGCGTACGGCCGAACCTCCGACGGAATGATCTGCTCGACGGCCGAACTCAATCTGGGGACAGACCACTCCGGCATCCTGGTGCTGCCGCCGGGCACCGCCGAACCCGGCACCCCGGCCGCCAACGTGCTTGGGCTCGACGACGTCGTGTTCCACCTGGCGATCACGCCGGACCGCGGCTATTGCCTGTCGGTACGTGGCATGGCCCGCGAAATCGCGTGTGCCTACGACCTCGAGTATGTCGACCCCGCCGACGTCCCACCACTGCCGGCCGAAGGCGAGGCGCTGCCGCTGACGATCGAGCCGGGCACCGGTGTCATCCGGTTCGGGCTGCGCCCGGTCACGGGCATCGACCCGAGCGCGGTGTCGCCGTGGTGGATGCAGCGGCGGCTGCTGCTGTCCGGCATCCGCGCCATCTCACCGGCTGTCGACGTCACCAACTACGTGATGCTCGAGCTGGGTCACCCCATGCACGCCCACGACCGCAGCCTCATCACCGGCGGCTTCAAGGTTCGTTTCGCCAAGCCGGGCGAGACCGTCGTCACGCTCGACGACATCGAACGCAAGCTCGACCCGCGCGACGTGCTGATCGTCGACGACGTGGCAACCGCGGCGATCGGCGGCATCATGGGCGCAGGCACCACCGAGGTGCGGGACACCACCACCGACCTGATGTTGGAGGCGGCGGTGTGGGACCCCGCCGCGGTGTCGCGCACGCAGCGTCGCCTTCATCTGACCAGCGAGTCGGGCCGTCGCTACGAACGGACCGTCGACCCGGCGGTTTCCGTTGCGGCGCTTGATCGGGCAGCCACGCTGTTGGCCGACATCGCAGGCGGCACAATCAAACCCACACTGACCGATTGGCGCGGCGACCCGCCGCGCGACAACTGGTCCCCGCCGCCGGTCAGCATGCCCGCCGACCTGCCCGACCGCACCGCAGGCGTCGACTACGCCGACGGCACCACGCAGCGGCGACTGACCCAGATCGGCGCCGACGTTGCTGTCAACGACGGGCGAGTGACCGCGACACCGCCGAGCTGGCGGCCCGACTTGCGGCAGCCCGCGGACCTCGTCGAAGAGGTGCTGCGGCTGGAAGGGCTGGAGATCATCCCGTCGGTACTGCCGCACGCGCCGGCCGGGCGCGGGCTCACCCCGACGCAGAATCGCCGCCGCGCCATCGGAAAGTCGTTAGCGCTCAATGGCTATGTCGAGATCCTGCCCACCCCGTTCCTTAGCGCCGGAGTGTTCGACCACTTGGGTCTGCCGCCCGACGACCCCCGCCGGTCGACCACCCAGGTGCTCAACCCGCTGGAATCCGACCGTCCCGCGCTGGCCACCACGCTGCTACCCGGACTCCTGGAAGCGTTGGGACGCAACGTGTCCCGGGGCACCGTCGATGTTGCGCTTTACGCGATCGCTCAAGTGGTGGAGCCGACCTCGGAAACCCGTGCAGTTGAACGTATTCCGCCAGAACGGCGGCCCACCGATGACGAGGTCGCTGCTCTCGACGCATCGCTCCCGCGGCAGCCGCAGCATGTCGGCTTGGTGCTGGCCGGGCTGCGCGAACCGGCAGGCCCGTGGGGTCCCGGCCGTCCCGTGCACGCCAGCGACGCCTTCGAGGCGGTGCGCATCATCGGCCGCGCGGCCGGTGTCGAGCTGACGCTGCGGCCCGCGCAATATCTGCCATGGCACCCCGGTCGCTGCGCCGAAGTCCTCGTTGGAGGCACCGTCGTCGGGCATGCCGGCCAACTGCACCCCGCCGTCGTCGAGCGGTCCGGCCTGCCGAAGGGCACCTGCGCCGTCGAGCTCGACCTAGATGTCATCCCCATTACGGAGGCGTTGCCTGCGCCTGTGGTGTCGCCGTTCCCGGCGGTGTTCCAGGACGTCAGCCTCATCGTCGGCGAGGATGTCGCCGCGCAGAGCGTCGTCGATGCCGTGCGTGACGGCGCGGGCACACTGCTCGAGGACGTCCGGCTGTTCGACGTATACACCGGGCCGCAGATCGGGGAGGGCCGAAAATCGCTGACGCTCGCGCTGCGGTTCCGCGCCGCCGACCGCACGCTCACCGAGGACGAGGCATCCGCGGCCCGCGATGCCGCCGTTCAGACCGCCGCCGAGCTTGTGGGTGCCGAGCAGCGCCGGTGACTTTCCTGCGCGAGCTGGGCCCACGCGCCAGCAGGGGAACGCACCAGTCCCCGAATTCGAGGTGTCGGGAACCTCTGCGTCGTTTCTCGCGCTTAATTAGTTTGCAATAGGATGCATATCCATGCAGAATCGTTGCATGGTTTCTGTCGCGGTGGCCGGTGCCAGCGGTTATGCGGGTGGAGAGATCCTGCGGCTCCTGCTCGGGCATCCCGCCCACGCCGACGGTCGGCTGACCATCGGCGCACTGACCGCCGCGGCCAGCGCGGGCACCGCGCTCGCCGAACACCATCCGCACCTGCTTCCGCTGGCCAGCCGGGTGCTGGAAACCACCGACGTCGACGTGCTGACCGGCCATGACGTCGTGTTCCTGGCGCTGCCGCACGGCCATTCAGCGGCGCTGGCCGAGCGGCTCGGCCCCGACACCGTCATCGTCGACTGCGGCGCCGACTTCCGGCTCACCGACTCCGCCGCGTGGGCGCGGTTCTACGGCTCGGACCACGCCGGCAGCTGGCCCTACGGGCTGCCCGAACTGCCCGGCGCCCGCGACCGGCTGCGCGGCGCCACGCGCATCGCCGTACCCGGCTGCTATCCGACCGCCGCGCTGCTCGCGCTGTGGCCCGCTGTCGCCGAAGACCTCATCGAGCCGGCCGTCACAGTCGTCGCCGTCAGCGGAACCTCGGGTGCAGGCCGAGCCGCCAAGACCGACCTGCTCGGCTCGGAGGTCATCGGGTCGGCCCGCGCCTACAACATCGGCGGAAAGCATCGCCATACCCCGGAGATCGCCCAGGGGCTGAAGGCCGTCACCGACAGGGACGTCACCGTCTCGTTCACACCGGTATTGATCCCGACGTCGCGCGGCATCCTGGCCACCTGCACCGCCCGCACCACCACGCCGCTGTCTGAATTGCGCGCTGCATACGAAAAGGCCTATGACGGTGAGCCGTTCGTGCACTTGCTGCCGGAGGGCCAGTTGCCGAAAACCGGCGCGGTGATCGGCAGCAACGCCGCGCAGCTGGCCGTTGCGGTCGATGAGGACGCCGAAACGTTCATCGCCATCGCCGCCATAGACAACCTCGTGAAGGGCACGGGCGGAGCGGCCGTGCAGTCGATGAACCTCGCACTGGGCTGGCCGGAGACCGAAGGACTGTCGATCGTGGGAGTGGCACCGTGACCCACCTGACCGATGCGACGCGGCTGGTACGCACGCAAGGGGTCACGGCACCTGCGGGCTTCCGCGCCACCGGAATCACCGCCGGTATCAAGGCATCCGGCGCGCTCGACCTGGCGCTGGTGTTCAACGAGGGACCCGACCACGGCGCCGCAGGCGTGTTCACCCGCAACAAGGTCAAGGCGGCTCCGGTGCTGTGGTCCCAGCAGGTGCTTACTACCGGCCGGCTGCGCGCGGTCATCCTCAACTCCGGTGGCGCCAACGCCTGCACGGGTCCGCAGGGCTTTCAGGACACCCATGCCACCGCTGAGGCGGTCGCCGCCGCGCTGTCCGACTGGGGGACCGAGACCGGCGCGATCGAGGTCGCCGTCTGCTCCACCGGGCTGATCGGCGACCGGCTGCCGATGGAAAAGGTGCTATCGGGTGTCACCGAGATCGTGCACGAGCTGGCCGGTGGCCTGACCGGCGGTGAAGAGGCCGCGCGGGCCATCATGACCACCGACACCGTGCCAAAACAGGTTGCGCTGCACCACACCGGCAACTGGACGGTCGGCGGCATGGCCAAGGGCGCGGGCATGCTCGCACCGTCGCTGGCCACCATGCTGTGCGTCATCACCACCGACGCTGTCGCCGACGCGACTGCCCTCGACCAAGCTCTGCGGAAAGCCAGCGCGTCGACCTTCGATCGGCTCGATGTCGACGGTAGCTGCTCCACCAACGACACCGTGCTGTTGCTCGCCTCCGGCGCCAGCGAAATCGCGCCCAGCCAAAGCGATCTCGACGATGCGGTGCTGCGGGTCTGCGACGACCTGTGCGCCCAGCTGCAGGCCGACGCTGAGGGTGTCACCAAGCGCATTACCGTCACTGTGAGCGGGGCGGCATCGGAGGACGACGCGCTGACCGCCGCTCGGGTGGTGGCCCGCGACAGCCTGGTCAAGACCGCGCTGTTCGGTTCCGACCCAAACTGGGGCCGCGTGCTGGCCGCCGTCGGCATGGCCCCCGTCAGCCTCGAACCCGACCGGATCAGCGTGTCGTTCAACGGTTCTGCGGTCTGCGTCGACGGCGTCGGCGTACAGGGCGCACGCGACGTCGACCTGTCCGGCGACAACATCGACGTCACCATCGACCTCGGGGTCGGCGCGGAGCGGGCAGCGATCCGGACCACTGACTTGTCTCACGGATACGTCGAAGAGAACTCGGCCTACAGCTCATGACCGCCGCAGTCGATCGTCACGTAAAGGCCGACGTGCTTGCCGCGGCGCTGCCGTGGCTCAAGCAACTGCACGACAAGATCGTCGTGGTCAAGTACGGCGGCAACGCCATGACCGACGACACCCTGCGGGAGGCGTTCGCCGCCGACATGGTGTTCCTGCGCAACTGCGGCATCCATCCCGTCGTGGTGCACGGCGGCGGTCCGCAAATCAGCGCGATGCTCAAACGGCTCGGCATTGCAGGTGATTTCAAGGGCGGCTTCCGGGTCACCACACCCGAGGTGCTCGACGTCGCGCGGATGGTGCTGTTCGGTCAGGTCGGCCGCGAGCTGGTCAACCTCATCAACGCGCACGGCCCCTACGCCGTCGGCATCACCGGCGAGGACGCCCAGCTGTTCACCGCCGTACGGCGCTGCGTCACCGTCGACGGGGTGGCCACCGACATCGGACTGGTCGGTGACGTCGAACGGGTCAGCAGCAACGCGGTGCTGGACCTCATCGCCGCGGGCCGTATTCCGGTGGTGTCGACGATCGCGCCCGACGCCGATGGTGTGGTGTACAACATCAACGCCGATACGGCGGCCGCCGCGCTGGCCGAGGCGCTGCATGCCGAGAAGCTGGTCATGCTCACCGACGTCGAGGGCCTGTATACAAGCTGGCCGGATCGAACGTCTCTGGTGAGCGAGATCGACGTCGGCGCGCTGACGCAACTGCTGCCGACGCTGGAGGCAGGCATGGTGCCCAAGATCGAGGCGTGCCTGCGCGCGGTCGGCGGCGGGGTGCCGAGCGCACACGTCGTCGACGGCCGTGTCGAGCATTGCGTGCTGGTCGAACTGTTCACCGACGAGGGGACGGGCACGAAAGTGGTGAGCGCTTGAATCTTCAACAGCGTTGGGAAGCCGTGATGATGAACAACTACGGCACCCCACCTCTGGCGCTCGCCAGCGGTGACGGTGCGGTGGTCACCGACGTCGACGGCAAGTCGTACCTCGACCTGCTCGGCGGCATCGCGGTCAACATCCTCGGCCACCGCCATCCCGCCGTCATCGAGGCGGTCACCCGGCAACTCAACACGCTGGGCCACACGTCGAACCTGTACGCCACCGAACCGGGCATCGCGCTTGCCGAGGCGTTGGTCGGTCTGCTCGGCGCGGACCCGTCTTTTCCAGCCCGAGTGTTCTTCTGCAACTCCGGGACCGAGGCCAACGAGGTGGCCTTCAAGATCACCCGGCTCACCGGCCGGACAAAACTCGTTGCTGCCCAGGGCGCTTTCCACGGACGCACCATGGGCTCGCTGGCACTGACCGGCCAGCCCTCCAAACAGGAGCCGTTCGCTCCGCTGCCCGGCGAGGTGGCGCACATACCCTTCGGCGACATTGACGAACTTGCGCGCGTTGTCAATCAGGACACCGCCGCGGTGTTCCTGGAACCGATCATGGGGGAGGGCGGCGTCGTCGTCCCGCCCGCCGGCTACCTGGTGGCCGCGCGCGAGATCACGGCCGAGCACGGCGCACTGCTGGTGCTCGACGAGGTACAGACCGGAATGGGCCGCACCGGAGCGTTTTTCGCCCACCAGCACGATGGCATCACGCCGGACATCGTGACGCTGGCGAAGGGGCTGGGCGGCGGGTTGCCGATCGGCGCCTGCATCGCGGTCGGCAAGACCGCCGATCTGCTCACTCCCGGTCTGCACGGCAGCACGTTCGGCGGCAATCCGGTCTGCACGGCCGCCGCGCTCGCGGTGCTGGGCGTGCTGGCCGACGACGGTCTGATCGGCCGCGCCGACGTGCTCGGCAAGACGCTTTCGGCGGGCATCGAGTCGCTGGCGCATCCGCTGGTCGACCACGTCCGCGGCCGCGGACTGCTGCGTGGCGTGGTGCTGCGCGCGGAAACCGCCAAGCCCGTGGAGAGCGCGGCCCGCGACGCCGGGTTCTTGGTCAACGCCGCCGCTCCCGACGTGATCCGGCTGGCTCCACCGCTGGTCATCACGGAGGGCCAGATCGACGACTTCCTCACCGCGTTGCCAACCGTTCTGGACAAGGCCGGCTCATGACAAGACATTTCCTGCGCGACGACGACCTGACCCCGGAGGAGCAGGCCGAGGTGCTGGCGTTGGCCGCCGAGCTGAAGAAGGATCCGTTCAGCCGGCGCCCGCTCGACGGACCGCGCGGGGTCGCCGTCATCTTCGACAAGAACTCCACCCGCACCCGGTTCTCCTTCGAGATCGGCATTGCCCAGCTCGGCGGCCACGCCGTGGTGGTGGACGGCCGCAACACCCAACTCGGTCGCGAGGAGACGCTTGAGGACACCGGACGGGTGTTGTCCCGCTACGTCGACGCGATCGTGTGGCGTACGTTCGCCCAGGAGCGTCTCATCGCGATGGCGTCCGGATCGAGCGTGCCGACCGTCAACGCGCTATCCGACGAATTCCACCCGTGCCAGGTGCTAGCCGATCTTCAGACGCTGGCGGAGCGCAAAGGGACGTTGGCGTGCTTGCGGTTGTCGTACTTCGGTGACGGGGCGAACAACATGGCGCACTCGCTGATGCTCGGCGGGGTGACCGCCGGCATCCACGTCACTATCGCCGCGCCGGCGGGCTTCGAACCCGATCCGCAGTTCGTCGTCGCCGCGGAAAAGCGGGCGCTGCAGACCGGCGCGACGGTGACGCTGACGGCCGACGCGGCGGAAGCCGCCGATGGCGCCGACGTGCTGGTCACCGACACCTGGACATCGATGGGCCAGGAGAACGACGGGCTGGACCGGGTTGGCCCGTTCCGGCCGTTTCAGGTCAACACTGAGCTGGTCGGTCGCGCTGATCCGGATGCCGTTGTGCTGCATTGCCTTCCGGCACACCGCGGGTATGAGATCACCGACGATGTCATTGATGGGCCGCAGAGCGCGGTATGGGATGAGGCGGAGAACCGGCTGCACGCCCAGAAAGCCTTGCTGGTGTGGCTTTTGGAGCGATCCTCATGACCGCGGGCAAGGCACCCGTGTCGGATGTCGCCGGCCGAGCGGCTCCGGAGATCAGCGCCACCCGGGCCGGCCGGCAGGCCCGCATCGTCACCCTGCTTTCGTCGAAATCCGTGCACAGCCAAACGGAGCTGGCCGCGATGCTGGCCGACGAGGGCATCGATGTCACCCAGGCCACGTTGTCGCGGGACCTCGAGGAACTCGGGGCGGTCAAGCTGCGCGGCGCCGACGGCGGCGTCGGGGTGTACGTCGTTCCCGAAGACGGCAGCCCCGTGCGCGGTGTTTCCGGTGGCACCGAACGCATGTCGCGGCTGCTGGGGGAGCTGCTGGTGTCCACCGACGCCAGCGGCAATCTGGCCGTGCTGCGCACCCCGCCCGGCGCGGCGCACTACCTGGCCAGCGCGATCGACCGCGCCGCACTGCCGTATGTGGTCGGCACCGTCGCCGGCGACGACACCATCCTTGTGGTCGCGCGTGAGCCGATGACCGGCGCCGAACTGACTGCCACGATCGAGAACCTGCAATGAGAGCCCCGTAGAAGGAGATTGGTCAATGTCCGAGCGCGTCATCTTGGCGTATTCCGGTGGTCTGGACACCTCGGTGGCGATCAGCTGGATCGGCAAAGAGAGCGGCCGTGAGGTGGTGGCGGTCGCCATCGACCTCGGTCAGGGCGGCGAGGACATGGAGGTGGTGCGCAAGCGGGCGCTGGACTGCGGTGCGGTCGAGGCCGTCGTCGTCGACGCGAGAGACGAATTCGCCGAGGAATACTGTCTGCCGGCCATCCATTCGAACGCGCTCTACATGGACCGCTATCCACTGGTGTCTGCGCTGAGCCGCCCGCTGATCGTCAAGCATCTGGTGTCCGCCGCGCGCGAGCACGGCGGTAGCATCGTCGCGCACGGCTGCACCGGCAAGGGCAACGACCAGGTCCGCTTCGAGGTCGGATTCGCTTCCCTGGCACCCGATCTGGAGGTACTGGCACCGGTGCGTGACTACGCGTGGACCCGGGAGAAGGCCATCGCGTTCGCCGAGCAGAACGCGATTCCGATCAATGTCAGCAAGCGCTCGCCGTTCTCGATCGACCAGAACGTGTGGGGCCGCGCAGTGGAGACCGGGTTCCTGGAACACCTGTGGAACGCGCCCACCAAGGACGTCTACGACTACACCGAAGACCCGACCGTCAACTGGAGCACACCCGATGAGGTGATCGTCGGATTCGAACGGGGAGTGCCGGTTTCGATCGACGGGCGGCCGGTGACGGTGTTGCAGGCGATCGAGGAGCTCAACGAACGCGGCGGCGCGCAGGGCGTGGGCCGGCTCGACGTCGTCGAGGATCGGCTGGTAGGCATCAAGAGCCGTGAAATCTATGAAGCGCCAGGCGCGATGGTGCTCATCACCGCGCACACCGAGCTCGAGCATGTCACGCTCGAGCGTGAGCTCGGCCGGTTCAAGCGGAACACCGATCAGCGGTGGGGCGAGCTGGTCTACGACGGGTTGTGGTACTCGCCGCTGAAGAACGCGCTGGAGTCGTTCGTCGCCCACACCCAGGAACACGTGTCGGGCGAGATCCGGATGGTGCTGCACGGCGGCCACATCGCGGTCAACGGCCGGCGCAGCGCCGAGTCGCTCTACGACTTCAACCTCGCAACCTACGACGAGGGAGACACCTTCGACCAGTCGGCGGCCAAGGGCTTCGTGCACGTGCACGGCCTGTCTTCGAAGATCGCGGCCCGCCGGGACCTCTCCAAATGATGCCGAGCAGACGCAAAGATCCCCAAAATACCGGCGTGTCGGGGCCTTTTGCGTCTGCTCGCCCAGAGGGGGTGACGTGAGCACCAACGAAGGGTCACTGTGGGGCGGGCGGTTCGCCGACGGCCCGTCGGCCGCGCTTGCCGCGCTTAGCAAGTCCACCCACTTCGACTGGGTGCTTGCGCCGTACGACATCACTGCGTCAAAGGCCCACGCACGGGTGCTGTTTCGGGCCGGGCTGCTGACCGAGGACCAGCGCGACGGTCTGCTCGTCGGCCTGGACACCCTGGCCGAAGACGTCGCGGACGGTGGTTTCCGGCCGCTCGTCACCGACGAGGACGTGCACGGCGCGCTGGAACGGGGCCTGATCGACCGGGTCGGTGAGGAGCTGGGCGGACGGCTGCGAGCGGGCCGGTCACGAAACGACCAGGTGGCCACGCTGTTTCGGCTGTGGCTGCGCGACGCGGTGCGCCGGGTCGCCGCCGGCGTGCTCGACGTCGTCGGTGCACTGGCCACCCAAGCGGCCGCACACCCGACGGCGATCATGCCGGGCAAGACGCACCTGCAGTCGGCGCAGCCGATACTGCTGTCGCACCATCTCCTCGCTCACGCGCACCCGCTGCTGAGGGACGTCGACCGGCTTGCCGACTTCGACAAGCGAGCCGCGGTATCGCCGTATGGATCCGGGGCTCTGGCCGGGTCCTCGCTCGACCTCGACCCTGACGCGATTGCCGAGGAGCTGGGCTTCGACGCCGCCGCCGACAACTCCGTCGACGCCACCGCTGCCCGTGACTTCGCGGCCGAGGCGGCCTTCGTGTTGGCCATGATCGCCGTCGACCTGTCGCGGTTGGCCGAGGACATCATCCTCTGGAGCACAACCGAATTCGGATATGTCACGCTGCACGATTCGTGGTCGACCGGCAGCTCGATCATGCCGCAGAAGAAAAACCCCGACATCGCCGAGCTGGCGCGCGGCAAGTCCGGCCGGCTGATCGGCAACCTCGCCGGCCTGCTGGCCACGCTCAAGGCGCAGCCGCTGGCATACAACCGCGACCTACAAGAGGATAAGGAGCCGGTCTTCGACTCGGTCGCCCAGCTCGAGCTGTTGCTGCCGGCGTTGGCCGGCCTCGTCGGAACCCTGCGGTTCGACGTCGACCGAATGGCCGAACTCGCGCCGCTCGGCTACACGCTGGCCACCGACGTCGCCGAATGGCTGGTCCGCAGGGGTGTGCCGTTCCGGGTCGCCCACGAGGCGGCCGGCGCCGCGGTGCGCGCCGCCGAGGCCCGCGGCGTCGGCCTCGAGGAGCTCGCGGACGCCGAACTCGTGGAGATCCACCCGGAGCTAACGCCGCAGGTGCGCGATGTCCTGACCATCACGGGCTCCGTTGATTCCCGCGATGCCCGCGGCGGCACGGCTCCCATTCAGGTCGCCAAGCAGCTCGGGGTCGTCCGTGACACGGCCGACCGGTTGCGACTCCGGCTGCGTCGATAGGCGGTCCTTCTTTCCGCTTTCCCACAGCGGCCCCGACACGAGCCACATCGTGGGACGGCTCGATCAATCTTCGGCCGCGGCAAACCATGCCGCCTCCAGCTCGTCCTTGCGGGCCAGCAGTCCGCTCAGCTCGGCGTTGAGCTCCCCGAGCCGGAGGTGATCGGACGCGGCCGCGGCCATCGACTCGTGCAGCGCGGCGATCTGGTCGTCGAGCTTGGTCAGTTGCCCCTCGATGCGGGCCATCTCCTTGCCGGTCCGTCGCTCACGTGCGGAGGCCGACTCTGAGGCGCGCGAAGGCTCCGTGCGATCAGGCGATGATGAAGCGGCAGCCCGCTCGGCGAGGTACTGGTCGACGCCGCCGGGCAACAGGTCGCAGCGCCCGCCGCCGGTCAGCGCATAGGTGACGTCGCTGACCCGTTCCAGGAAGTACCGGTCGTGGGTGACGACGATCAGAGTGCCGGGCCACCCGTCCAGGTAGTCCTCGATAACCGTCAACGTGTCGATGTCGAGATCGTTGGTCGGCTCGTCGAGCAGCAGCACATTCGGTTCATCGAGCAGCAGCCGCAGGAACTGCAGCCGACGGCGCTCACCGCCGGACAGGTCTGCCACCCGCGCGGTGAGCTTGTCGCCGGTGAACCCGAAGTCCTTCAACAACGTGTCGGCACTGATTTCGCGCCCGCCCGCCAATTGAGTGACGCGGTGCCGGTTCTCCACGACGTCGATCACCCGATCCCCGCTCAGTTCGATCAGCGCCTGGCTGAGGTAGCCGATCTTCAGCGTGATGCCTCGCTTGACGGTGCCAGCGGCGGGGGACAGTTCGCCCGTCAACAGCCGCAGCACCGACGTCTTGCCGCTGCCGTTGACGCCGACGAGCCCGATGCGGGCGCCGGGCCCGATCGACCAGTCGACACCATCGAGGATCACCCGCGGCGGGTCGCCCACCTCCAACCGGAGCCGGTGCAGATCGAACACGTCCTTGCCCAGCCGGGTGGTGGCAAACCGTTGCAGCACAAGCGAATCACGCGGAGCCGGCTCGTTGGCGATCAATTCGTTGGCGGCCTGGATGCGGAACTTCGGCTTCGACGTCCGAGCCGGCGGACCGCGGCGCAGCCAGGCCAGCTCCTTGCGCATCAGGTTGCGGCGGCGCGCCTCAGCGCCGGCCTCCAGCCGCATTCGTTCAGCACGGGCCAGCACATAAGCGGCGTAACCGCCGTCGTAGGCATCGACTGCGCCGTCGTGCACCTCCCACGTCCGGTTGCAGACGGCGTCGAGGAACCAGCGGTCGTGGCTGACCACCAGCAGCGCCTTGGCCCGCCGCGCGGTCAAGTGACCCGCCAGCCAGCCGATCACCTCCACGTCGAGGTGGTTGGTCGGCTCGTCGAGCACGAGCACGTCGTGACCGGCCAGCAGCACCTGCGCCAGTGCCATTCGACGCCGCTCACCGCCACTGAGCCGGCCAACGTCAGCGTCGAGATCCACATCCGACAGCAGCTGCTCGACCACTTCGCGGGTGTCCGGCTCGGCGGCCCACACGTGATCCGGCCGGCCTCCGACGATGATCTGGCGGACCAAGGTGTCAGGCCTGAAGTCATCGGTCTGCCACAGATACCCCACCGACAGCCCGGAGATATGGGTGACCCGGCCCGAATCGGGCTCGCGAGTGCCCGTCAGGATGCCCAGCAGCGTCGTCTTGCCGTCACCGTTTCGGCCGACCACCCCGATCGCGTCACCGTCGTCGACGCCCAGGCTGACCGCGTCGAGCAGGGTACGGGTGCCGTAGCCGACGGTCGCGCGCTCGACGTTGATCATGTTCGCCATCAGCCGCGATGATAGGTCGCTGCCGTGCCATGATGGTCGGCGGCAGTCGGGGGACGGGCAGCAAAAGGGGAGTGTGTCGTGGTGCACCTGTCGGCGATCACCAGACCGGTGGGCCGGCTGGTGGCCACCGCGCAAAACGGGCTGGAAGTGCTGCGTTACGGCGGCCTGGAGACCGGCGCTGTGCCGTCACCGTTCCAGATCATGCAAAGCGTGCCGATGTACCGGCTGCGACGCTACTTCCCGCCCGACGCCCGGCCGGGCGCGAAGCGGCCCGGACCGCCCGTGTTGATGGTGCACCCGATGATGATGTCGGCGGACATGTGGGACGTCACCCGCGACGACGGCGCCGTCGGAATCCTGCACAGGGCAGGCGTCGACCCGTGGGTCATCGATTTCGGATCGCCCGACAAGGTCGTAGGCGGCATGCAGCGCAACCTGGCCGACCACGTCGTCGCGCTGAGCGAAGCCATCGACACCGTCAAGGAGGTCACCGGCCGCGACGTGCATCTGGCCGGCTACTCCCAGGGCGGCATGTTCGCCTACCAGACCGCGGCATACCGCCGGTCCAGGGACCTCGCCAGCATCATCGCGTTCGGAGCACCGGTCGACACGCTGGCCGCGTTGCCGATGAACCTGCCCGCCGGGCTGGCTGCAGGGGCGGCCGATTTCATGGCCGACCACGTCTTTTCCCGCATCGATATCCCCGGCTGGTTGGCACGCGCCGGGTTCCAGATGCTCGACCCGATCAAGACCGCCCAGTCGCGGCTGGACTTCCTGCGCCAACTGCACGACCGCGACGCATTGCTGCCCCGCGAACAGCAGCGGCGCTTCCTCGCGTCGGAGGGCTGGATTGCTTGGTCCGGCCCGGCGATCTCCGAGCTGCTCAAACAGTTCATTTCGCACAACCGGATGATGACCGGCGGATTCTCCATCCACGGCGACCTGGTGACGCTGTCCGACATCAACTGCCCGGTCCTTGCGGTGGTCGGCGAGGTCGACGACATCGGCCAGCCGGCCGCGGTGCGCGGGATCAAACGCGCCGCCCCGCAGGCCGACGTGTACGAATTTCTCATCCGCGCAGGTCATTTCGGCCTGGTTGTCGGGTCGAAGGCCGCCACCCAAACGTGGCCCACGGTTGCGCGTTGGGTCCAATGGATCGACGGCGGCGCCGACATGCCCGAGCATGTCGTGCCCATGGCGCTGCAGCCGACCGAACACGACGAAACCGGCGTCTCGTTGAGCTCGCGGGTCGCGCACGGCACCGCAGCCGCGACCGAGATGGCATTCACCCTGGCCCGTTCGGCGGCCGACGCACTGGTGGCGGCCAACAAATCCGCTCGCGCGCTGGCCGTCGAGACGTATCGCACCCTGCCGAGGCTGGCGCGGCTGGGTCAGATCAACGACCACACCCGGATCTCGCTCGGCCGCATCATGTCTGAGCAGGCACGCGACCTGCCGAATGGCGAGTGCCTGTTGTTCGACGGACGCGTGCACACCTTCGAAGCGGTCGATCGACGGATCAACAATGTGGTCCGCGGGCTGATCGAGGTAAGCGTCCGGCAGGGCGCCCACGTCGGGGTGTTGATGGAGACCCGGCCCAGCGCCCTCGTCGCGATCGCCGCGCTGTCGCGCCTGGGTGCGGTGGCGGTGCTGATGCCCCCCGACGTCGACCTGGCGACCGCCGTCCGGCTCGGCGGGGTATCGGAGATCATCGCCGATCCGAGCAACCTCGAGGCCGCGCGCGGGCTGGGTATGCGCGTGTTGGTGCTCGGCGGCGGCGAATCACGCGATCTGCACCTTCCAGACGACGCCGACGTGGCCGACATGGAACAAATCGATCCAGATGTCGTCGACCTGCCCGGCTGGTACCGCCCCAACCCGGGCCTGGCCCGTGACCTCGCCTTCGTCGGGTTCAGCTCGATCGGTGGCGAACTGGTTGCGCGCCAGATCACCAACTACCGGTGGGCGTTGTCGGCGTTCGGCACCGCGTCGGCCGCCAACCTCGGCCGCGGCGACACCGTCTACTGCCTCACCCCGCTACACCACCAATCCGGGCTGCTGGTGGCGCTCGGCGGCGCCGTCGTCGGCGGCTCGCGAATCGCCCTGTCGCGAGGTCTGCGCCCGGACCGGTTCCTGCAGGAGATCCGGCAATACGGCGTCACGGTGGTGTCGTACACCTGGGCGATGCTGCGGGATGTCATCGATGATCCGTCGTTTTCGCCGACCGGCAGTCATCCGGTGCGGCTGTTCATCGGCTCCGGTATGCCGACGGGCCTATGGAAGCGCGTCGTCGATATCTTCCAGCCGGCCCATGTCGTGGAGTTTTTTGCGACCACCGACGGGCAGGCCGTGCTGGCCAACGTGTCAGGTGTCAAGGTTGGCAGCGAGGGCAGGCCGCTGCCCGGGGGCGGCGAGGTCGAACTGGCGGCCTACGACACAGACGACAACCTGATCCTCGAGGACGAGCGCGGGTTCGTTCGAAGGGCCGACACGAACGAGGTGGGCGTGCTGCTGGCCCATCCGCGGGGACCGGTCGACCCGACGGCGTCGGTGAAACGCGGCGTGTTCGCCCCGGCCGACACCTGGGTGTCCACGGAGTACCTCTTCCGCCGCGACGAGGACGGCGACTACTGGCTCGTCGACAACCGCGGCTCGGTCATCCACACCGCCCGTGGGCCCGTCTATGCCTCAACCGTCGACCACGCCGTCGGCAGGCTCGGCGCGGTGGATATGGCGGTCACCTACGGCGTGGAGGCCGGCGGCCATCAGCTGGCCATCACGGCGCTGGCGCTGCGCCCCGGCGGCACTATCCCGTCGGCCGACCTGTCCGAGGCGCTGGCCGATCTGCCCGTCGGAAACCCTGCCGACATCGTGCACGTGGTGCCGGAAATGGCGCTCAGCGCCTCATACCGCCCTCTGATCAGCCCGCTGCGGGCCGCAGGGATCCCCAAGCCCTCGCGTAACGCCTGGTACTTGGATCCCGATACGAATCGGTACAAGCGGTTGACCGTCGCGGTACGGACCGAGATCGCACGCGCCCAACAGTGAGTGCCCCCACGCACACGCACTGTTAAGCTCCCGCTGGCGGCAGATGGAGGATTGATGACATCGCAGACCGGTAAGAACCGAAGCGGCCGGCGTCGTGTAATCACCGGCGCGATGGCGGGCGGCGCGCTGGCGATCGGACTCATGGCAGGCTTCGCGGCGCCTACGGCAATGGCCGAACCGGAGCCAACCCCGGTGACCGATGCGCCGCCGGGTCAGCAAGCCGAGGCCCCGGCGACGCCGACAATGACGGCCGATGAGGCGCTAACCATCATTGCTACGGAATACGACACCGGTGCGGGCGGCGGAAAGCTCTCGAACCTGATTCACGACGTTTTGACACTCCGTGCTCAAGGCTTCAAGGCGTCCAATGCGAACAAGATCGCGATCCAGGAGGCGTTGGAGAAACGGCCGAATCAGACACCGCTTATCGAAGCCCTCGAACAGACGCTCAGTTATCAGCTGATGCAGAAGTCGCGGCAGGCTGCCGCGGGTGCACCTCAGGGCGGAGTCAACGCCGGTATCAACCAGCTTCCGCCAGGAATGACGCCTGGCCCGACCGCTCCCGACAACACCGGCATCTTCATCGGTCCGAGCGCCGGCATCACGCAGCCGATCGGCTAGCAGCCGTCGTGCTCGACGAAAAACTGCTGAGCATCCTGGTCTGCCCGCAGGACCGCGGGCCGCTACTGTTGGTTGACGACGAGTTCCTCTACAACCCCCGGTTGCGGCGCGCGTATCGCATCGAGGACGGCATTCCGGTGCTGCTTGTCGACGAAGCCGTCACCGTGACCGACGACGCTGAGCACCAGCGGATGCTCGACCGCTCAGGACAGTCCGGGTAGATCGCCGGTGAGGTAGCGCTGCAGGTTGGGCGCGATGGTCTCGGCAATCTGCTCGACGGGCAGCGACTTGAAGGGGTCCAGCTCGAGGATGTATCGGGCCATCACGATGCCAACCAACTGCGACGCCACGAACTGCACCCTGATGCGGCCGCTGCCGGGCGGATTGTCGACGCGGGCCCCGACCTCCGCGGCGATGACTTCTTGAAGGAACGAGCGAACAAGCGAGACGTCGTTGCCGGCAAGAATCGATCGCAGGGTCGCGATGAATCCCTTGCCCATCTCGGAGTCCCACAGCGGCAACAGGATCGACGGAAGCACGTGGCCGATCTGCTCCACAGGGATTTGCCTCAGCGGCCCAATGACCTGCATCGGGTCGATCGGAATGTGAATCGCCGCGGCGAACAGCTGAGTCTTCGTACCGAAGTAGTGGTGCACCAACGCCGGGTCAACACCCGCGCCGGCCGCGACCGCCCGGATCGATGTCTTGTCGATACCGTTGCGGGCGAACAGATCCCGCGCGCTGGTCAGTATGCGCTCGCGGGTGTCCGACGTCCCGGGCGGTCGTCCTGGTTTCTTGCGCTCAGCGTTGGTGGTCAATGCCGTCAAGGTGTCCTTCGTCGTAGCGTCGCCGCAGCCAAGCACAGCGCCAGCACTGCAAAGCCGATGACTACGGCGATGTCGCGCACCGCGATGAACGTCGGCTCCGAATACGCGCCAACTTGCTGCAACGCTTCAAGAGCGTAGCTGGCCGGCAGCACGTTGCTGATCCATTGCAGCCAGTCCGGCAGCAGGTCGCGCGGGACGATGATCCCGCACAGCAGCAGCTGAGGAGCGATCACGACCGGCATGAACTGCACGGCCTGAAACTCCGTGCGGGCGAACGCACTACAGAGCAGGCCCAGTCCGACACCGAGCACCGCGTTGATGATCGCGATGGTGAACACCAGAATCGGGCTTCCCGCGGTGTCGAGGCCGAGGAGCCAGAACGACACGATGCACGCCAGCGTGGCCTGTGCGGCGGCCGCGATGGAGAAGGCAGTGCCGTAGGCCGCCAGCAGATCCAAGCGGCGCAGCGGCGTGGTCAGGATGCGTTCCAACGTTCCTGAAACACGTTCCCGTTGCATCGTTATCGATGTGATCAGAAACATCACGATAAGGGGGAAGACGCCCAGCATGATCAGGCACGCATTGTTGAACGGCGAGGGCGCGCCGGGACGGTGCGGGGCGTTTTGGAACATGAAGTACATCAGCGTGATGATCAGGCTCGGCACGACGAGGATCATCGCGACGCTGCGATGGTCGGCGGCGAGTTGGCGCAGTATTCGTGTGGTGGTGGCGAGGTACGCCTGCGGGCTCAGCCGGCTGCGGCTGCGGTGCTGTGCCGGATGACGGACAGAAACGCTTCCTCCAGTGACTGACATCCTGTGTCCTCTCGTAGCTTCGTGGGTGTGGTGTGCGCGAGCAGGTGGCCCTCGCGCATGAGCAGAAGGTCGCCGCAGTGATCGGCCTCGTCCATGACGTGGCTCGAAACGAGCAATGTCGTTCCGCTGCGAGCGAGTTGGTCGAACTGCTCCCACAGGTCGACCCGCAGCACGGGGTCCAGGCCAACCGTGGGTTCGTCGAGCACGAGGAGGTCCGGGTGGGATACCAGCGCGCACGCCAACGAAACCCGCGTTCGCTGACCACCGGAAAGGTTGCCGCACAACGCCGTCCGGTGATCTTCCAGCCCCACCGTCGCCACTGCTTCGTCCGCGGCCCGTGCGTCCGTGCCGTACAGCGCGCCGAAGTAGCGCACGTTGTCGATGATGCGCAGGTCGTTGTAGATCGTGGGATCCTGCGTGACGTAGCCGACCCGGTGTCGCAGTTCCGCCGAACCGGCTGGACGGCCCAGCACGGTCACCGTCCCCTCCGCAATGATCTGCGTGCCGACGATGCTGCGCATCAATGTGGTCTTACCGCAGCCCGACGGGCCCAGCAGGCCGGTGATCGTGCCGCGGGCGATCTGCACCGTGACGTCGTCCAGCGCGATGCGCTTTCCCCGGATGACGCGCAGGCTTTGGACGTCGATCGCGACGTCAACACCGTTTCGCAGTAATTCATCACTCGATGAACTCATCATGCGATGAATAATGCTCCCCGCTGGTAGGCATGTCAAGGGTCGCGGGCAGAATCGCTCGGGTGAGTGCCGAGCTGCTGTCCGTGGACCCTCTGGTAGCGGCTCGGCGGCTGTTGGGATCGGCGCTCACCGGCCGTGGAGTCAGCGCGATGATCGTCGAGGTCGAGGCCTACGGCGGCCCCGCCGACGGTCCCTGGCCCGACGCCGCGTCGCACTCGTTTCGTGGGCCGGGGCTGCGCAACGCAGTCATGTTCGGCCCGGCCGGGCGCCTCTACACATACCGAAGTCACGGCATTCACGTGTGCGCGAACGTCGTGTGCGCGACTGACGGCGTTGCCGGAGCGGTGCTGCTGCGGGCGGCGGCGGTCGAAGCGGGTATCGACGTCGCCCAGGAACGCCGCGGCGATTCGGCGCGCCCGGCCGCGTTGGCGCGCGGGCCGGGGAATCTGTGCTCGGCCCTCGGAATCACCATGGATGACAACGGAATTGACCTGTTCGACACGGACAGTCCGATTCAGGTCATGCTTGGCGAGCAGCACGAGTACGCCGACGGCCCGCGCGTCGGCGTCAGCAAGGCAGCCGACCGGTCCTGGCGATTCTGGCTGGCCGGCCGCTCCGAGGTGTCTCTGTATCGCCGCAGTCCGCGGGCACCGGCTCCAGGCGAAAGCGATTAGTACGGAAAGATCGACGGCATGGGTACGTCCATCCTCGATGAGTTGGACTGGCGTGGGCTGATTGCGCAGTCCACTGACCGGGACGCGCTGGCGGAGGAGCTGACCGCCGGACCCATCACCGCTTATTCGGGATTCGACCCGACCGCGCCGAGCCTGCACGCCGGGCATCTGATTCCGCTGTTGACACTGCGCCGACTTCAGCAGGCGGGCCACCGGCCGATCGTGCTGGCGGGTGGCGCCACCGGCATGATCGGTGACCCTCGAGACACCGGCGAGCGCACCCTGAACACCGTCGACACGGTCGCCGATTGGGCCAACCGGATCCGCGGTCAGCTCGAGCGCTTCGTCGAGTTCAACGATTCGCAGACCGGCGCGATCGTGGAGAACAACTTGTCCTGGACGGGCGAGCCTGTCGACGATCGAGTTCCTTCGCGACGTCGGCAAGCACTTCTCGGTCAACGTCATGCTCGATCGCGACACGGTTCGGCGCCGGTTGGAGGGCGAGGGCATCTCCTACACGGAGTTCAGCTACATGCTGCTGCAGGCAAACGACTACGTGGAGTTGCATCAGCGGTACGGCTGCTCGTTGCAGATCGGCGGCTCGGATCAGTGGGGCAACATCATTGCCGGAGTCAAGCTGGTGCGCCAAAAGTCGGGTACGACCGTGCACGCGATGACGACGCCGCTGGTCACCGACTCCGAAGGCAAGAAGTTCGGTAAGTCGACGGGTGGCGGCAGCCTGTGGTTGGACCCCGAGATGACCAGCCCGTACGTCTGGTACCAGTACTTCATCAACACCGCCGATGACGACGTCATCCCCTACCTGCGGTGGTTCACGTTCCTGTCGCGAGAGGAGCTGGCCGAGCTGGAGCGTGCGACCGCGGAACGGCCGCACGAGCGCGCAGCGCAGCGTCGCCTCGCCCGCGAGCTCACCACGCTGGTGCATGGCGAGGCTGCAACGGCGTCGGTCGAACACGCCAGCCAGGCGCTGTTCGGTCGAGGGGACCTGTCCCAGCTGGATGAGCCGACGCTGGCGGCTGCGCTGCGGGAGGCTTCCGTGGCTGAACTGAAGCCCGGTGGACCGGACGCGATCACCGACCTGCTGGTGGCCAGCGGTTTGTCGGCGAGCAAGGGCGCCGCGCGGCGCACGATCGGTGAGGGCGGGGCGTACGTCAACAACGTCCGGATCGAGAGCGAGGAGTGGGTGCCGCAGTCGTCGGACTTCTTATATGGCCGCTGGCTGGTGATGCGTCGGGGCAAGCGGAATATTGCCGGCGTCGAGCGTGTTGGATGATGTGGTTGGAGTCGACGCACAGCTGTGCGCGCGGTAGGCGTTAAATTGCAAGACACGCCCTATCAGGCCATTTGACTCCGAGTTTTCCCTCACGTAACTTGTTGAAGTCGTCGCGACGCGGCCAGCCCGCAGAGCGCGACGGCGTCCCAGAGGGAAGCCCCAACTTCGGTGGGTTCCTGACCGTCCGCACCACGAGCACGCGGCAATTGCCGCGGGCTAGTTGCGCGGCCGGGCGGGTGTGTTGTTTGAGAACTCAATAGTGTGTTTGGTGGTTTTTGTTTGTTGTTGTTTTTTTGCCATGCTCTCTTTTTCCCGTTTAGGGGTGTGGTGTTGTTTTTGATGCCAGTTTTGGTGTCTGGTTGTTGTGGTCAGATTTCTCTGATTGATTCTGCCTGGTTTGGTGGGGGGTTTTTGTTTGGAGAGTTTGATTCTGGCTCAGGACGAACGCTGGCGGCGTGCTTAACACATGCAAGTCGAACGGAAAGGCCCTTTCGGGGGTGCTCGAGTGGCGAACGGGTGAGTAACACGTGGGTGATCTGCCCTGCACTTTGGGATAAGCCTGGGAAACTGGGTCTAATACCGGATAGGACTACGAATCGCATGGTTTGTGGTGGAAAGCTTTGGCGGTGTGGGATGGGCCCGCGGCCTATCAGCTTGTTGGTGGGGTGATGGCCTACCAAGGCGACGACGGGTAGCCGGCCTGAGAGGGTGTCCGGCCACACTGGGACTGAGATACGGCCCAGACTCCTACGGGAGGCAGCAGTGGGGAATATTGCACAATGGGCGCAAGCCTGATGCAGCGACGCCGCGTGAGGGATGACGGCCTTCGGGTTGTAAACCTCTTTCAGTACCGACGAAGCGTAAGTGACGGTAGGTACAGAAGAAGCACCGGCCAACTACGTGCCAGCAGCCGCGGTAATACGTAGGGTGCGAGCGTTGTCCGGAATTACTGGGCGTAAAGAGCTCGTAGGTGGTTTGTCGCGTTGTCCGTGAAAACTCACAGCTTAACTGTGGGCGTGCGGGCGATACGGGCAGACTGGAGTACTGCAGGGGAGACTGGAATTCCTGGTGTAGCGGTGGAATGCGCAGATATCAGGAGGAACACCGGTGGCGAAGGCGGGTCTCTGGGCAGTAACTGACGCTGAGGAGCGAAAGCGTGGGGAGCGAACAGGATTAGATACCCTGGTAGTCCACGCCGTAAACGGTGGGTACTAGGTGTGGGTTTCCTTCCTTGGGATCCGTGCCGTAGCTAACGCATTAAGTACCCCGCCTGGGGAGTACGGCCGCAAGGCTAAAACTCAAAGAAATTGACGGGGGCCCGCACAAGCGGCGGAGCATGTGGATTAATTCGATGCAACGCGAAGAACCTTACCTGGGTTTGACATGCACAGGACGCCGGTAGAGATATCGGTTCCCTTGTGGCCTGTGTGCAGGTGGTGCATGGCTGTCGTCAGCTCGTGTCGTGAGATGTTGGGTTAAGTCCCGCAACGAGCGCAACCCTTGTCTCATGTTGCCAGCACGTAATGGTGGGGACTCGTGAGAGACTGCCGGGGTCAACTCGGAGGAAGGTGGGGATGACGTCAAGTCATCATGCCCCTTATGTCCAGGGCTTCACACATGCTACAATGGCCGGTACAAAGGGCTGCGATGCCGTGAGGTGGAGCGAATCCTTTCAAAGCCGGTCTCAGTTCGGATCGGGGTCTGCAACTCGACCCCGTGAAGTCGGAGTCGCTAGTAATCGCAGATCAGCAACGCTGCGGTGAATACGTTCCCGGGCCTTGTACACACCGCCCGTCACGTCATGAAAGTCGGTAACACCCGAAGCCAGTGGCCTAACCCTTCGGGGAGGGAGCTGTCGAAGGTGGGATCGGCGATTGGGACGAAGTCGTAACAAGGTAGCCGTACCGGAAGGTGCGGCTGGATCACCTCCTTTCTAAGGAGCACCGTTTTCATTCCCCCGCCCCCGCATCGTGTGGGAGTAGTGCGGTTGGGAGATCAGTGCCGGGCCCTGTAGTGGGTGTCCGGTGGGTGCACGACAAGCGTTGAGCCGGTGGGGAAACACCGGTGATGGATTGCCAGACACACTATTGGGCTTTGAGGCAACAGGCCCGCTATCTCTTCGTCCCGTTGTGGGAAACCGGGGATAGGACTGGTTGTCGCTCCATCTTTTGGTGGTGGGGTGTGGTGTTTGATTTGTGGATAGTGGTTGCGAGCATCTAGGCAGCGAATGTGTTCATGCCGCCCGTGTGGGTGGTGTGGGCTTTTTGGTGTCTGATGTGCAATTTCAAAGTTTTGTTTAGCTTTTGGTTTTGTGTTGTAAGTGTTTAAGGGCGCATGGTGGATGCCTTGGCACTGGGAGCCGATGAAGGACGTGGGAGGCTGCGATATGCCTCGGGGAGCTGTCAACCGAGCGTGGATCCGAGGATGTCCGAATGGGGAAACCCGGCGCGAGTGATGTCGTGTCACCTGTCAGTGAATCTATAGCTGGTGGGAGGGAACGCGGGGAAGTGAAACATCTCAGTACCCGTAGGAACAGAAAACAAGTGTGATTCCGTGAGTAGTGGCGAGCGAAAGCGGAGGATGGCTAAACCGTTCACATGTGATACCCGGCGGGGGTTGTGTGGGCGGTGTTGTGGGGTCTGTGTTCTCTAGCCCGCCGGCTAGGGCAGCAGTGAGAAAACAGTGGTGTTAGGTGAAGTGGTCTGGGATGGCCTATTCCGTAGAGGGTGAGAGTCCCGTAGCCGAAAACCTGCTGTCTGTTGTCGCAGTGTCCCCGAGTAGCAGCGGGCCCGTGGAATCTGCTGTGAATCTGCCGGGACCACCCGGTAAGCCTGAATACTTCCCAGTGACCGATAGCGGATTAGTACCGTGAGGGAATGGTGAAAAGTACCCCGGGAGGGGAGTGAAAGAGTACCTGAAACCGTGTGCCTACAATCCGTCAGAGCCCTCGACTTGTCGTGGGGTGATGGCGTGCCTTTTGAAGAATGAGCCTGCGAGTCAGGGACATGTCGCGAGGTTAACCCGGGTGGGGTAGCCGCAGCGAAAGCGAGTCTGAATAGGGCGTATCCACACAGCAGTGTGTGGTGTAGTGGTGTGTTCTGGACCCGAAGCGGAGTGATCTACCCATGGCCAGGGTGAAGCAGCAGTAAGATGTTGTGGAGGCCCGAACCCACTTAGGTTGAAGACTGAGGGGATGAGTTGTGGGTAGGGGTGAAAGGCCAATCAAACTCCGTGATAGCTGGTTCTCCCCGAAATGCATTTAGGTGCAGCGTTACATGTGTTCTTGCTGGAGGTAGAGCTACTGGATGGCCGATGGGCCCTACTAGGTTACTGACGTCAGCCAAACTCCGAATGCCGGTAAGTAAAGTGTGGCAGTGAGACGGCGGGGGATAAGCTCCGTGCGTCGAGAGGGAAACAGCCCAGATCGCCGGCTAAGGCCCCTAAGCGTGTGCTAAGTGGAAAAGGATGTGCAGTCGCGAAGACAACCAGGAGGTTGGCTTAGAAGCAGCCACCCTTGAAAGAGTGCGTAATAGCTCACTGGTCAAGTGATTGTGCGCCGATAATGTAGCGGGGCTCAAGCACACCGCCGAAGCCGCGGCAACGAACGTTGTTCGTTGGGTAGGGGAGCGTCCTGCATCCGGTGAAGCCGCCCAGTGATGGAGTGGTGGAGGGTGTGGGAGTGAGAATGCAGGCATGAGTAGCGATAAGGCAAGTGAGAACCTTGCCCGCCGAAAGACCAAGGGTTCCTGGGCCAGGCCAGTCCGCCCAGGGTGAGTCGGGACCTAAGGCGAGGCCGACAGGCGTAGTCGATGGACAACGGGTTGATATTCCCGTACCCGTGTGTGAGCGTCCCTGATGAAACAGAGGTACTAACCACCCAAAACCGGAATCACCAATCACCTTCGGGTGGGCGGGTTTCTGGGGCTGCGTGGAACCTTCTCTGGTAGTAGTCAAGCGATGGGGTGACGCAGGAAGGTAGCCGTACCAGTCAGTGGTAATACTGGGGCAAACCGGTAGGAAGACATCTAGGCAAATCCGGGTGTCATATATTCCGAGAGGTGATGCATAGCCGAGTGAGGCGAATTCGGTGATCCTATGCTGTCGAGAAAAGCCTCTAGCGAGTCCACACACGGCCCGTACCCGAAACCAACACAGGTGGTCAGGTAGAGAATACCGAGGCGTACGAGTGAACTATGGTTAAGGAACTCGGCAAAATACCCCCGTAACTTCGGGAGAAGGGGGACCCCAACACCGTCAACACCTTCGCGGTGGGTAGCGGGATGGGGTGGCACAAACCAGTGAGAAGCGACTGTTTACTAAAAACACAGGTCCGTGCGAAGTCGCAAGACGAGGTATACGGACTGACGCCTGCCCGGTGCTGGAAGGTTAAGAGGACCCGTCAACCCCTTCGCGGGGTGAAGCGGAGAATTTAAGCCCCAGTAAACGGCGGTGGTAACTATAACCATCCTAAGGTAGCGAAATTCCTTGTCGGGTAAGTTCCGACCTGCACGAATGGCGTAACGACTTCTCAACTGTCTCAACCATAGACTCGGCGAAATTGCACTACGAGTAAAGATGCTCGTTACGCGCGGCAGGACGAAAAGACCCCGGGACCTTCACTACAACTTGGTATTGGTGCTCGATACGGTTTGTGTAGGATAGGTGGGAGACTGTGAAACAGCCACGCCAGTGGTTGTGGAGTCATTGTTGAAATACCACTCTGATCGTATTGGGCCTCTAACCTCGAACCGTTTATCCGGTTCAGGGACAGTGCCTGGCGGGTAGTTTAACTGGGGCGGTTGCCTCCTAAAATGTAACGGAGGCGCCCAAAGGTTCCCTCAACCTGGACGGCAATCAGGTGGTGAGTGTAAGTGCACAAGGGAGCTTGACTGCAAGACGAACATGTCAAGCAGGGACGAAAGTCGGGACTAGTGATCCGGCACCCCCGAGTGGAAGGGGTGTCGCTCAACGGATAAAAGGTACCCCGGGGATAACAGGCTGATCTTCCCCAAGAGTCCATATCGACGGGATGGTTTGGCACCTCGATGTCGGCTCGTCGCATCCTGGGGCTGGAGCAGGTCCCAAGGGTTGGGCTGTTCGCCCATTAAAGCGGCACGCGAGCTGGGTTTAGAACGTCGTGAGACAGTTCGGTCTCTATCCGCCGCGCGCGTCAGAAGCTTGAGGAAACCTGTCCCTAGTACGAGAGGACCGGGACGGACGAACCTCTGGTCCACCAGTTGTCCCACCAGGGGCACCGCTGGATAGCCACGTTCGGACAGGATAACCGCTGAAAGCATCTAAGCGGGAAACCCCCTCCAAGACCAGGCTTCTCACCCATCAAGTGGGATAAGGCCCCCCGCAGACCACGGGATCAATAGACCAGACCTACACGCCCCGCAAGGGGTTCAGGGAACTGGCACTAACCGGCCGAAAACTTACCCACAAAACCCTCGCAACCACACCCCACACACATCACACAACCACGCCCCACCACCAAAACACACAACCTCAAACACAACCCAATAAAGTTACGGCGGCCCCAGCGGCAGGGAAACGCCCGGACCCATCCCGAACCCGGAAGCTAAGCCTGCCAGCGCCGATGATACTACCCAACCCGGGTGGAAAAGTAGGACACCGCCGAACACAAATTAGGATCACCCCCCACAATTTCGTGGGGGGTGATTCTATTTGCGACAATTTTTCTCGAATTCTCAATTGTCGTGTCATCGGGTAGAAAGGCATACGTGGTCCAGGACAGGCAAGGCGGCCGCGATGATCGGCGTGCCAAGCGTGCGGCGCCCCGCTCATCGGGTCCGGACAGGGCACGCCGACAGCAGCCGATGCCCGACGGCGGGGCGCCAGGCCAAGAAGGCCCGCGCATACCTCCCGACATCGAAGCCAAGCAACTGGCGCCCGAGATCCGCGGCGAGCTCACGACGTTGGACCGCAGCACGG
Source organism: uncultured Actinomycetota bacterium (assembly GCA_963715885.1). Classification (GTDB taxonomy): domain Bacteria; phylum Actinomycetota; class Actinomycetes; order Mycobacteriales; family Mycobacteriaceae; genus Mycobacterium. The sequence goes on along the minus strand of CAVQSK010000011.1, from coordinate 52,545 downwards.
CCGACGTCGTGGCGCGGCATCTGGTGGCGGCCGGAGAGCTTCTCGATCAGGATCCCGAGGCAGCGCTTGCCCACGCCCGTGCCGCACGTTCCCGTTCAGGGCGGATCGCCGCCGTTCGCGAGGCCGTCGGCATCGCCGCCTACGAATGCGGCGACTGGGCGCAGGCCCTCGCCGAGCTGCGGGCCGCCCGCCGGATGGGAAGCAAGTCACCGCTACTGCCTCTGATCGCCGACTGTGAACGCGGCGTCGGCCGTCCGGAGCGCGCGATCGAGCTGGCCCGCAGCCCCGAGGCAGCCCAGCTCACCGGAGACGACGCCGACGAGTTGCGCATCGTCGTGGCCGGGGCACGATCCGACCTGGGGCAGCACGAACAAGCCTTGGCGCTCCTTTCGACTCCGCAACTGGATCCGACACGCACTGGCCAGACGGCCGCTCGGTTGTTCTACGTCTACGCCGAAACCCTGCTCGCGCTCGGTCGTCAGCATGACGCGTTGCAGTGGTTCATCTACGCTGCGGCCGCCGATGTCGAGGGTATGACCGACGCCGAAGAGCGGCTCACGGAGCTGGCCTGACGTGAGCACGCTTGCGCAGGAACATGATTGCTTGCTTCTCGATCTCGACGGCACTGTCTTCCGCGGTCACCAGCCCACACCGGGCGCGGTCGAGACGCTCGCCTTAGTCCACTCGCGCACGCTCTACGTCACGAACAACGCCTCCCGCGGGCCCGCCGAAGTCGCACAGCACTTGTGCGCCATGGGTTTCACGGCCAAGCCCGACGACATTGTGACCAGCGCCCAAAGCGCCGCCCGCCTGCTGCAGGAACAGCTGCAGCCCGGCGCGGCGGTTCTCATCGTCGGCACCGATTCGCTGGCCGCCGAAGTCCGAAAGGTCGGCCTCAAACCCGTTCGGCAGTGGTCGGACGGCCCTGTCGCGGTGGTGCAGGGCCATTCGCCGCAGACCGGCTGGCCGGACCTCGCCGAAGCGGCTCTGGCCATCCGCGGCGGCGCACTCTGGGTCGCTGCCAACGTCGATCGGACCCTGCCCTCCGAGCGCGGCCTGCTACCCGGGAACGGCGCAATGGTCGCCGCCCTGTGCGCCGCCACCGATCGCGTACCCCAGGTGGCCGGCAAGCCCGAGCCCACTCTGCTGACAGATGCGTTGGCGCGGGGCACGTTCCGAACTCCGCTAGTCGTCGGCGATCGCCTCGACACCGACATCGCCGGCGCCAACACTGCCGGCCTGCCCAGCTTGCTGGTGCTATGTGGTGTCAGCACTGCCGGCGACGCCGTACGGGCGGCCGTGGGACAACGGCCGAACTATATTGCCGCCGACCTCCGCTCGTTGTACGCCCGCGCGGATAGCCTTCGCGTCGGGCCCCACCCGGCGTGGTATGTCGACATCGGCCCCTCGGCGGTGACGGTGCAGTCAACCGGCCGTGACCCGGGCGACTCGCTATCGGTGGTCCGTGCCCTTGCCGGCGCGGTCTGGAACGCCCGCCTCGACCTGGGCTCGGTCACGCTGCTGGCGGGTGACGCCGCCGCGCAACAGGCCATGGCGCGCTGGTACCTGCTCACCCCCGCAGATCGACTAGCGTGAACACCGCTATGAGTACCGACCCCGACCAGATCCGTGCCCAGATCGCGAAATTGCTGGCTGACGTGCCCGACCCCGCGGCGGAGGGCTCCAACTTCGCGAATCTTCCCGATTCCGACATCGACACCATCGCGGCTCGACTCGAGGAGGCGCACGACCTGCTGGTGCGGGCGCTGGAATCGGTCGAGAAGGGGTGACCACCCGTGACCCGGCGGGCGCGTGTTGACGCCGAGCTGGTCCGACGCGGACTCGCCCGCTCCCGCCAGCAGGCCGCTGAGTTGATCGTTGCCGGGCGTGTCAGCATCGACGGCATGCCGGCTGCCAAACCAGCGACCGCGATCGCGACCAGCGCCGCGCTCACCGTCGAAGGCGCCGATGAACGCAACTGGGTGTCCCGCGGCGCCCACAAGCTGATCGGCGCATTGGAGGCGTTCGAGTTGGCGGTGACCAACCGACGCTGCCTCGACGCCGGCGCGTCGGCCGGAGGATTCACCGAGGTCCTTCTTGATCGGGGGGCCCGCGAGGTCGTCGCCGTCGACGTCGGCTACGGCCAGCTGGCTTGGTCACTACGCAACGATCCCCGCGTGACTGTCATGGAGCGCACCAACGTGCGGGAACTGACTGCAGACGCAATCGGCGGACTGGTACATCTCGTGGTCGCCGACCTGTCGTTCATCTCTTTGGCGACGGTGCTGCCCGCGCTGACCTCCTGCGCGTCAGATGACGCCGATATCGTTCCTATGGTGAAGCCGCAGTTCGAGGTCGGTAAGGATCACGTGGGGGCGGGCGGGGTGGTCTCTGACCCGCAATTGCGTGCGGACGCAGTGCTCACGGTCGCCCGCCGGGCGGCCGAACTGCATTGGCACACCGTCGGGGTCACTGCCAGCCCATTGCCCGGCCCGTCCGGCAACGTCGAATACTTCTTACACCTGCGTGCGCGTACCGAAAGTCCCATGGAGGGCGAGCGGCTTCGGCAGGCCGTGCGCCAGGCCGTCGTGGAGGGTCCGCAATGACATGCGAACGAACCGTGCTGCTGGTGGTGCACACCGGACGTGAGGAGGCCACCGAAGTTGCCCGCCGCGTTGAAAAGGTGCTCGGCGACAACAGCATTGGGCTAAGAGTTCTATCCGCGGAAGCGGTCGACCGGGGGCCACTGCACCTTGCGCCCGACGACATGCGTGCGCTCGGAGTCGAAATCGAGGTAGTCGATGCCGACGAGCGCGCCGCCGAAGGTTGCGAACTGGTTCTCGTCCTCGGCGGCGACGGTACTTTCCTGCGTGCCGCCGAATTGGCCCGCAACGTCGAAATCCCCGTGCTCGGTGTGAATCTGGGCCGTATCGGCTTCCTCGCCGAGGCCGAAGCCGACTCAATCGACAGCGTGCTCGACCACGTCATCAAACGCGCCTACCGCGTCGAGGAACGCATGACGCTCGATGTCCTGGTCCGCGCCAAGGGGGAGATCGTGGACCGCGGCTGGGCCCTCAACGAGGCCAGCCTGGAGAAGGGGCCGCGCCTTGGCGTGTTGGGCGCGGTCATCGAAGTCGACGGACGCCCCGTCTCGGCGTTCGGCTGCGACGGCGTGCTCGTGGCGACACCGACTGGGTCCACTGCATGGGCGTTCTCCGCGGGCGGACCGATCGTGTGGCCGGATCTGGAAGCAATCCTGGTGGTACCCAACAACGCTCACGCGCTGTTCTCCCGGCCGATGGTCACCAGCCCGAACGCCGCCATCGCGATCGAAGTCGAGGCGGGCGGTCATGACGCGCTGGTGTTCTGCGACGGCCGCCGCGAAATGGCGGTTCCCGCGGGTGGCCGGCTGGAGGTGACGCGCTGCAGCACCCCGCTCAAGTGGGTGCGGCTGGACAGCGCGCCGTTCGCCGACCGCCTCGTGCGCAAGTTCCGGTTGCCGGTCACGGGGTGGCGCGGACAGTAGTGCTATCCGAGATCCGTATCGAGTCGCTGGGAGCCATCAGCACCGCAACCGCCGAGTTCGACCGCGGGCTCACCGTGCTGACCGGCGAAACCGGCACGGGCAAGACGATGGTCGTCACCGGCCTGCACCTGCTGGGCGGCGGCCGCGCCGACGCCACCCGGGTGCGCTCCGGCGCCGACCGGGCAGTCGTCGAAGGCCGTTTCACCACAACCGAACTCGGCGAGGGCCTGGGAGCCCTCGTCGACGAACTACTCGAATCCTCGGGGGCCGAGCGCGACGACGACGGAAGCATCATCGCCGCCCGCTCCGTCAGCCGCGACGGGCCGTCGCGTGCCTACCTCGGTGGGCGCAGCATACCGGCGAAATCGTTGAGCAGCTTCACCACCGAGTTGCTTGCCCTGCACGGCCAGAACGACCAACTGCGCCTGATGCGACCCGACGAGCAGCGCGCGGCACTGGATCGGTTCGCTGACGTCGAGCGCCCATTGGAGCGCTACCGCACCGTGCGTGACGACTGGCTGGCCGCCCGCCGTGATCTGGCCGACCGTAAGCAGCGGGCGCGGGAACTGGCCCAGGAGGCGGACCTGCTCAAGTTTGGACTCAACGAGATCGACACCGTCGCACCGCAACCCGGGGAGGATGACGCGCTGGTCGACGATATCCGGCGGATGTCGGAGCTGGACGCGCTGCGTGAAGCCGCTCAAATCGCACGGGCTGCGCTGTCGGGCGCACTCGATGGCGACACCGCAGCCGACGAGGTGTCGGCGGCCGACGGTGTGGGGCAGGCCAAGTCGGCGTTGGAGGCGACCGACGATTCTGCGCTCAACGCGCTGGCCGAACAGCTGGCAGGCGCCTTGGCGGTGATCGCCGACGTGGCGGGCGAGCTTGGCGACTATCTGTCCGAATTACCTAGTGACGCCAGCACTTTGGATACCAAACTGGCTCGGCAGGGTGAGTTGCGCACGCTCACCCGCAAGTACGCCGCCGACATCGACGGCGTCCTGGAGTGGGCCCATGAATCCCGTGAACGCCTTGCGCAGCTCGACGTGTCCGAAGAGGCACTCGCGGACCTGGAACGTCAGGTCGAGGAGCTGCAGGCCCAAGTCGTCGCTGCCGCAACTGAACTCACCAAGGCGCGCACCAAGTCCGCCAAGGGACTGTCGAAAGCGGTGACCTCCGAACTGTCGGGTCTGGCGATTGTCGACGCCGAATTCACCGTTTCCGTCGCCCCACTGCAGGCGCGGACCGACGACACCGCCCCGGTCACACTGCCGTCCGGTGAGACCGTTCACGCCGGCCACGATGGTGTCGACGCGGTTGAGTTCGGCTTCGCCGCGCACAGCGCCACCGACGTGCTGCCGCTGAGCAAGAGCGCATCGGGCGGCGAGCTGTCGCGGGTCATGCTCGCGCTCGAGGTTGTGCTGGCCGCGTCCGCTGCGGGCACGACGATGGTCTTTGACGAGGTCGACGCCGGTGTCGGCGGGCGCGCCGCGGTACAGATCGGGCGGCGGCTGGCCCGGCTGGCCCGCACCCATCAGGTCATCGTCGTTACGCACTTGCCGCAGGTCGCTGCTTATGCCGACGTGCACCTCGCGGTCGACAGCGGCGGCCGGAACAAGGCCAGCGGAGTACGCCGCCTGGACGACGACGACCGCGTCGCCGAACTCGCGCGCATGCTGGCCGGGCTTGGGGAATCCGATAGCGGACGCGCGCACGCGCGTGAACTGCTCGAAGCGGCACGGCAGGAACGCACGGGCAGCGACTAAGGCATCACTGGGCGGCCGTCAGGCGCTCGTACCTGACCCAGCCGGGAACCTCCTGGAGCTGTACGAGCTGCTCGAATGAGTCTGTGGCAGGTGTGATAAAAGGTACTTCTGGGGCTGGTGTTACGGCGCGCCTCCGACGGTTATCCGCCGGATCTCGACAGAATCGCCCCATGAAGATGTCAGCGCTGCTATCCCGTCATGCCAGCTCACGGCCGGGCATCTCCGGCACGGCCCGTGTGGACCGCGACATCGATCGGCTACTGCGACGAATCAACCCCGGCGACATCGTCGTCATCGACGCGCTGGACTTGGACCGGATCACCGCGGATGCCCTGGTCGAGGCAAATGTCGCGGCGGTGGTCAACGCGTCGCCGTCGATCTCTGGGCGCTACCCCAACCTCGGTCCCGAGGTGCTCGTCGCCAACGGAGTGACGCTGATCGACGACACCGGCCCCGAGGTGTTCAAGAAGGTCAAGGACGGAGCGCGCGTCCGGATCCACGAGGGCGGCGTGTATTCCGGCGACCGCCGGCTGATCCTCGGTGCGGAGCGCACCGACCACGAGATCCACGAGCTGATGCAAGAGGCCAAGAGCGGCCTCGTCGCTCATCTTGAAGCGTTCGCGGGCAACACCATCGAGTTCATCCGCAGTGAAAGTCCACTGCTGATCGACGGCATCGGCATTCCCGACGTCGATGCCGATCTCAACCGTCGCCACGTCGTCATCGTCGCCGAGGAGCCCACCGCCGTGGCCGACCTCAAGGCGCTCAAGCCGTTCATCAAGGAGTATCAGCCGGTCCTGGTGGGCGTCGGCACCGGCGCCGACGTGCTGCGCAAGGGCGGGTACCGCCCGCAACTCATCGTCGGCGATCCCGACAAGATCAGCGCCGAGGTGCTGCGGTGCGGGGCGCAAGTAGTGCTGCCGGCCGACGCTGACGGGCACGCCGCTGGGCTCGAGCGGATCCAGGACCTCGGAGTCGGGGCGATGACGTTCCCGGCCGCAGGCTCGGCTGCCGACCTTGCTCTACTGCTGTGCGACCACCACGGCGCATCGTTGATCGTCACCGCCGGTCACACAGCCAGCATCGAGGAGTTCTTCGACCGGTCCCGGCAGCACAGCAACCCGTCGACCTTCCTGACCCGGCTGAAGGTCGGTGAGAAACTCGTCGACGCGAAAGCCGTTGCAACCCTGTACCGCAACCGAGTGTCCGGTGGCGCCATCGCGCTCCTGGTGTTGGCGATGCTGATCGCGGTGATCGTCGCGCTGTGGGTGTCGCGCGCCGATGCGGCCCTACTCGACTGGGTCGTCGACTACTGGAATCGGTTCTCGCTCTGGGTTCAGAGTTGGGTCACCTAAGGGGCAAACATGATTTCCCTACGCACACACGCGATTTCGCTCGCGGCGGTATTTCTGGCGCTGGCCATCGGGGTGGTGCTGGGCTCTGGCCTGCTGTCCAACACGCTGCTGTCCGGCCTGCGGGACGACAAACAGGAGATGCAGAACCAGATCAATACGCTGACCGACGACAAGAATGGGCTGAACGAAAAACTGAGTGCTGCGGGCGAATTCGATTCGCAGATGTCTCCGCGAATCCTGCGTGACGCGCTAACCGAGAAATCGGTGGTGGTATTCCGCACACCCGACGCCAGTGACGACGACGTCGAGGCGCTCACCCGGCTGGTGGGGCAGGCCGGCGGAACCATAACCGGAACGGTGGCGTTGACGCAGGAGTTCGTTGACGCCAACTCCGCGGAGAAGCTGCTGTCAGTCGTGAACTCACCGATCGTGCCCGCCGGGAAACAGCTCAGCACCGCGTCGGTAGATCAAGGGTCGCAGGCCGGTGACCTGCTCGGAATCGCTCTGCTGATCAACAAAGACCCGAAGGTGCAGGTGGTTGACGACGCGCAGCGTGGCGCGGTGTTGGCCGCGCTGCGGGACACCGGGTTTATGACGTACGGCAACCAGCACATCGGCGCCGCCAACACGGCGCTCATCGTGACCGGTGGGGCACTGGGCGACGACGCAGGCAACCGGGGTGCCACCGTCGCCCGGTTCGCAGCCGGCTTGGCCCCACACGGCTCCGGCACGGTCGTCGTTGGCCGAGACGGCTCTGCGTCGGGCACCGCGGCCGTGGCGGTGACCAGGTCCGATGCCGCGCTGAGCGCCGCGGTCAGCACCGTCGACGACGTCGACACCGAGTCCGGCCGGATCACCGCAGCGCTAGCCCTAAGTGACCTCATCAACGGCGGGCGGCCCGGTCAGTACGGCATCGGCCATGGCGCGGTATCGGTAACCATCCCGCAATAGTCCCCGCGCAACGGACGGGGTCCCCGCTTGTGGGGGAGTGACCCACGCAGTGGCGTGTCAGCGACGCCATGTCGGGGTCGGTGTTAAGGTGGGGTTCCGTGGGTCGGCAGGCCCCAAACTAGGACTCAGCCTAGAAAAGTAAGCCCTGCCCGTCGTCACGGAGGTTGTTCTTGCCAGCGTTACGCAAGCACCCGCAAACCGCTACCAAGCACCTATTCGTAACGGGCGGCGTCGTTTCTTCCCTCGGCAAGGGCCTAACGGCGTCCAGCCTCGGGCAGTTGCTGACCGCGCGGGGCCTGCAAGTGACAATGCAGAAGCTCGACCCCTACCTCAACGTCGACCCGGGCACCATGAACCCGTTCCAGCACGGCGAGGTGTTCGTCACCGAGGACGGTGCGGAGACCGACCTCGATGTCGGGCACTACGAACGGTTCCTCGACCGCAACCTGTCCGGCTCGGCGAATGTCACAACAGGACAGGTGTATTCGTCGGTGATCGCGAAGGAGCGGCGCGGCGAGTACCTCGGCGACACCGTCCAGGTCATCCCGCACATCACCGACGAGATCAAGAGCCGCATCCTGGCGATGTCCCAGCCCGACGTGGATGGTCACCGGCCCGATGTGGTGATCACCGAAATCGGCGGCACGGTGGGCGATATCGAATCGCAGCCGTTCCTCGAGGCGGCTCGCCAGGTACGCCACGACGTCGGCCGCGAGAATGTTTTTTTCCTGCATTGCTCTCTGGTGCCGTACATGGCACCGTCCGGGGAGCTCAAGACCAAGCCGACCCAGCACTCGGTGGCGGCGCTGCGCAGCATCGGTATCGCCCCGGACGCTTTGATCCTGCGCAGCGACCGCGACGTGCCCGAGCAGTTGAAGAACAAGATCGCGCTGATGTGCGACGTTGACATCGACGGCGTCATCTCCACCCCTGATGCACCGTCGATCTACGACATCCCCAAGGTGCTGCACCGCGAGGAACTCGACGCCTACGTGGTGCGTCGGCTGAATCTACCGTTCCGTGACGTCGACTGGACGCAATGGAACGATCTGCTCGAGCGTGTGCACGATCCGCACGAGACCGTGCGGATCGCGTTGGTCGGCAAGTACATCGACCTCTCCGACGCCTACCTGTCGGTTGCCGAGGCGCTGCGTGCCGGCGGCTTCAAGCACCGCGCCAAGGTCGAGATGCGGTGGGTGACCTCCGACGACTGCGAGACCGAGAACGGCGCGGCGGCGGCATTGGCCGATGTGCACGGTGTGCTGATCCCGGGTGGCTTCGGCATCCGGGGAATCGAGGGGAAGATCGGCGCAATCCAGTGCGCCCGCAAGCGCGGGCTGCCGGTACTCGGACTGTGCCTGGGGCTGCAGTGCATCGTCATCGAAGCGGCCCGCACCGTCGGCCTCACCGAGGCCAACTCGGCGGAGTTCGATCCCAAGACGCCCCACCCAGTGATCTCGACGATGGCCGACCAACGTGACGCCGTCGCCGGTGAGGCCGACCTCGGGGGGACCATGCGCCTCGGCGCGTATCCGGCCGTGCTGGAGCCGGGTTCCATTGTGGCGCAAGCGTATGGCGCGACAGAGGTATCCGAAAGGCACCGCCACCGCTACGAGGTCAACAACGAGTACCGCGACCGCATCGCGGAGAGCGGACTGCGGTTCTCCGGGACCTCACCAGACGGCCATCTAGTGGAGTTCGTTGAGTACGCGGCCAACACTCACCCCTTCATCGTCGGAACCCAGGCGCATCCGGAACTGAAGAGCCGGCCCACCCGACCGCATCCGCTGTTCGTCGCGTTCATCGGAGCGTCGCTGAATTACAAGGCGGAGGAACGGCTCCCGGGCATGGACATTCCGGAGCATGCGAACGGAGCCGAGCATCCCGATAACGTCGGGCAGCTGTTGCAAGAGCCCGCGACCCGTGGCTGAACACGATTTCGAGACGGTCTCATCCGAAACAGTTTACGTTGGAAAGATTTTCGCGTTACGCGCGGACGAGGTGCGCATGCCCGGCGGCAATATCGCGCGACGAGAAGTGGTCGAACACTACGGTGCCGTGGCCGTTCTCGCGATGGACGACGACCGCAATGTCATGCTGGTCTATCAGTACCGGCATCCACACGGCCGGCGGCTGTGGGAACTACCCGCGGGGCTGCTGGACCTGGGCGGAGAATCGCCGCACATCACCGCTGCACGCGAGTTGAAGGAAGAGGCCGGGCTTGCGGCGACGACCTGGCACACGCTTGTCGATCTCGACTCGGCTCCGGGATTTTCCGATGAGAGTGTGCGGGTGTACCTGGCGACCGGGCTAACCGACGTCGGACGCCCCGAAGCTGCTCACGACGAGGAAGCCGACCTGACGTTGCGGTGGTTCCCGCTCGAGGCGGCCGTGCGGATGGTGCTGTCCGGTGAGATCGTCAATTCGATTACGGTGGGCGGGATTCTGGCCGCACTCACCGTCACCGATGTGACATCGCTGCGACCCGTCGATGCCCCGTGGACCGACCGGCCCACGGCATTCGCGCACCGGAAGGGGCACTGATGACCATGTCGTCCGCTCTTCGCGCAAGCGGCTCATCCCCTTCTGCTCTTCGCGCATGCGGTCCCCCGCAAGCGGGTGGGCCCCCAGCTTGCGAGGGGAGTGCCCCCACATCGGCCTTCCGCACTGCGCTTGACGACCAGCTGCAGGGTTACCTCGACCACTTGACCATCGAACGCGGGGTCGCCGCCAACACGTTGAGCTCCTACCGCCGCGACCTGCGCCGCTACAGCGAGCACCTGTCGTCGCGCGGCATCGACGACCTGGCCAAGGTCACCGAGCCCGACGTGAGCGACTTCCTCGTGTCGCTGCGCCGCGGCGATCCCGACGCCGGTGCCACGCCGCTGTCGGCGGTGTCCGCGGCGCGGACGCTGATCGCGGTGCGGGGGCTGCACCGCTTCGCCGCGTCCGAGGGACTGACCGAGCTCGACGTGGCCCGGGCGGTCAAGCCGCCGACCCCGAGCCGGCGGCTGCCCAAGAGCCTGACCATCGACGAGGTGCTGGCCTTGCTGGACGGCGCCGGCGGCGACAGCGAGGCGGACGGGCCGCTGACATTGCGCAACCGGGCGCTGCTGGAGCTGCTGTATTCCACCGGGGCGCGGATCTCCGAGGCGGTCGGACTCGACGTCGACGACATCGACACCCACGTCCGCTCGGTGCTGTTGCGCGGGAAGGGCGGCAAGCAGCGGCTGGTGCCGATCGGCCGGCCGGCGGTCACCGCGCTGGACGCGTATCTGGTGCGCGGACGCCCGGAGCTGGCCCGCCGCGGCAGGGGCACCCCGGCGATCTTCCTCAACGCCCGCGGCGGTCGGCTGTCGCGGCAAAGCGCGTGGCAGGTGCTGCAGGACGCGGCCGAACGGGCGGGCGTCAATGCAGCGGTATCGCCGCACGTGTTGCGGCACTCGTTCGCGACCCATCTGCTCGACGGCGGCGCCGACGTCCGCGTGGTGCAGGAACTGCTCGGCCACGCATCGGTGACCACGACGCAGATCTACACCATGGTCACCGTGCATGCGCTGCGGGAGGTGTGGGCCGGCGCGCATCCGCGGGCGCGATAGCCGAACCAGTGAACGATCAGGCGGGGATGATCGTTGGTCGAGGGTATGAGTGAGCATCACGTCGCAGTTATTGGTGCGGGTCCCGCCGGAATCGCGACGGCACTCAGCCTGCAGAAGTACGGCGTGCGACCGTTGGTCATCGACCGCGCCGCCGAGGTCGCGTCCTCGTGGCGCACCCGCTACGACCGGCTCAAGCTCAATACCGGCAGGCAGTTCTCGCACCTGCCCGGACGGCCGTATCCCAAGGGCACGCCTCCTTTCCCGACGCGCGATCAGGTAGTCGAGCACCTGGACCGGCACGTTCGCGAGGCCGGTGTGCAGCTGCGACTGAACTGCACGGCCGAGCGGATCGATCCGGAGACCGGCGGTCGCTGGCGGTTGCGCACGTCGACGGGCGACATCCACGCGCGCCACGTCGTTGTTGCGACCGGGCTCATGCACACGCCGTTCACCCCGGACTGGGCCGGCCGCAGCGCCTTCACCGGTGAGATGGTGCACTCGTCGAAGTACCGCAACCCCGAGCCCTACGCCGGTAAGCGGGTACTGGTCGTCGGTGCCGGCTCTTCGGGAATGGAAATCGCGCACGACCTAGCGACAGCCGGGGCGGCGAAGGTCTGGATGGCGGTCCGGACACCGCCGAACATCATGTTGCGCGGCGGCCCTGGCGGTCTGCCCGGCGAAGTCATCGTCCTGCCGCTGTACCACGCGCCGACGCGGCTGGCCGACGGGCTCGCGTTGCGTGCCCGGCGCCGGTTCATCGGTGATCTGACCGCGTTCGGTCTGCCGATGCCTGACGAGGGTCCGTTCGGCCGCTTGGTCCGGGTCGGCGCAGTGCCGTCCCTCGTCGATCTCGACGTGATCGACGCGATCCGCGACGGGTCGATCGACGTCGTGGCCACCGTCGATGAATTCGACGGCGACGGTGTCCGGCTGGTCGACGGGCGTCGGCTCGTGCCCGATGCCGTGATCTGTGCGACGGGCTATCGAACCGGGCTCGACCCGTTGGTGGGGCACCTCGGCGTGCTCGACGCGCGCGGGGCGCCCCGCGTCAACGGCGATCGACCGGCGTCGGCCGGATTGTGGTTCATCGGCTACACATCGCGGCCGGCTCTTATCGGTTTCGTGGGCAAACAATCCAAGCGAATCGCCAAACACATCGCCAAGGAGCTGACGCTGCCGCAGCGGACCGGTTCGATCAAGGGCTGAATTCCTAGCCGAGGTAATCCGACTCCAGCACGATGTCGGGGACCAGCGTCTGGTACTCGCCGTGCGCCTTAGTGTTCGACGGTGTTGAACAGCCTGCCTTGCTGCTGGTTTATGTACTCGCGGTACCTCGGCGAGCCTGGAATGAGGATGTTGTCGGCGACGACGATGGATCCGGGGTGCAGCCAACCGCGATCCAGGATGCTCTGCAGGTCGGGCAGGTAGGCGGCCTTGTCGTGGTCGATGAACAGGAAGTCGAGCTTGCCGGCGGCGAAGCCGTGCTCGTTGGCCAATGCGTCGAGGGTATGGCCACCGTCGCCGATGGTGCCGACGACGCACGTGACGCGGTCGGTGACGCCGGCGTGCGCCCAGATGCGCCGGGCGACTGCGGCGTTGGCCTCGGCCAGTTCGACGGAGTACACCTTGGCGTCCGGCGCGGCGCGGGCGATGCGCAGTGCGCCATAGCCGCAGTACGTGCCGAGCTCGAGGGCGAGTCCGGTGTTGGCGCGGCGCACTGCGGCGTCGAGGATTTCGCCCTTTTCGTCGCCGACATTGATCAGGTACGACTTCTCGTAGGCGAACTTGTCGATGGTGGCAATGACGTCGTCGATGTCGCCTTTGCGCGCATTGGCGATGACGAATTCGGCCGCAGCGGTCTCACGTCCGTCGCCGATCTGGCCGGTCTTTTCGATGTTGCGGGCGCCGACCGAGACCGCCATGCGCAGGACCGACCAGCGTAGAAACGGCATTCGCTGCTTCAGGCTCATACCAGAGGAAGTCTAGGTGCGCACACAGTCAAGTGGTCGCAACGTTGCCCGCGGGTCTGCCAGACCAGGCTGGCGCGCCCCGTTAAACTTGCCCCGATGTTCGCCATGCCCCAGCGGTACCTGACCAGAGGCGGTCAGGCGTGACCGACTCCGGAGGCGGTACCGAACTCGGCCTGACAGGCCGACCGCCGCGAACCATTCCGGAGCCCAGGCCGAAAACCGTGCACGGCCCGGCCAAGGTCATCGCGATGTGCAACCAAAAGGGCGGCGTCGGCAAGACGACATCGACGATCAATTTGGGCGCCGGCCTTGCCGAGTTCGGCCGCCGGGTGTTGCTGGTGGACCTGGACCCGCAGGGCGCGCTGTCGGCGGGGCTCGGGGTGCCGCACTACGAATTGGAGCGCACGGTCCACAACCTGCTGATCGAGCCGCGGGTGTCGATCGACGACGTGATGCTCCACACCCGGGTCAAGCACATGGACCTGGTGCCCAGCAATATTGACCTGTCGGCGGCCGAGATCCAACTGGTCAACGAGGTGGGCCGCGAGCAGTCGCTGGGCCGTGCGCTGCATCCGGTGCTGGATCGCTACGACTATGTGCTGATCGACTGCCAGCCGTCGCTGGGTCTGCTGACCGTGAACGGATTGGCGTGCAGCGACGGCGTGATCATCCCGACCGAATGTGAGTACTTCTCACTGCGCGGCCTGGCCCTGCTCACCGACACCGTCGATAAGGTGCGCGACCGGCTCAATCCGAAGTTGAGCATCGGCGGCATTCTGATCACCCGCTACGATCCACGCACCGTCAACTCGCGCGAAGTGATGGCCCGTGTCATGGATAGGTTCGGCGACCTCGTGTTCGATACCGTCATCACCCGCACGGTGCGCTTCCCCGAGACCAGCGTCGCCGGCGAGCCGATCACCACATGGGCGCCGAAATCCGGTGGCGCCGAGGCATATCGGTCGTTGGCGCGTGAGGTCATCGACCGGTTTGGCGCGTGAACACCGAGACACAGCCGGAGCAATCTGAACAGAGCGGCTTCCAGGTCCGGCTGAGCAATTTCGAGGGGCCGTTCGATCTGCTGCTGCAGCTGATCTTCGCGCACCGGCTCGACGTCACCGAGGTGGCTCTGCACCAGGTGACCGACGATTTCATCGCCTACACCAAGGCGATCGGCGCCCAGATGGAGCTGGAGGAGACGACGGCATTCCTGGTCATCGCGGCCACGCTGCTCGATCTGAAGGCGGCGCGCCTGTTGCCGGCAGGCGAGGTGCATGACGAGGAGGACCTCGCACTACTCGAGGTGCGCGACCTGCTGTTCGCGCGGCTGCTGCAGTACCGGGCGTTCAAGCATGTCGCGGTGATGTTCGCCGAACTCGAAGCCGCGGCGCTGCGCAGCTATCCACGGTCGGTGTCGCTGGAGTCGCGCTACGAGGACCTGCTGCCCGAGGTGATGCTGGGCGTCGACGCCGAGCGGTTTGCGCAGATCGCCGCCACGGCGTTCACGCCGCGGCCGGTGCCGACCGTGGCCACCGAGCACCTGCACCAGGTGATGGTGTCGGTACCCGAGCAGGTGGGCAATTTGATGGTGTTGTTGGAGCGCCGCGGAGTGGGGCAGTGGGCGTCATTCTCCGAGCTGGTCGCCGACTGCGAGGTGCCGATCGAGATCGTCGGCCGGTTCTTGGCGCTGCTCGAGCTGTATCGGGCGCGGGCGGTAGCATTCGACCAATCAGAAGCGCTTGGTGTGCTCCAGATTTCGTGGACCGGAGAACGACCAATCAACGATCATCTGGCAACCGCTGAGGCGGAAGAAGTAGACGGTAATGACTGACGACATTCCGACCGACATTCCGACGGACCTCGACCTGGGCATCGATGTCGCAACCGCGCCTGAACTGGAGGATTCCGAACTCGGCGCGGTGCTCGAGGCGCTATTGCTGGTGGTCGATACGCCGGTGGCGGTGGAGGCGCTCGCCGCCACGACCGAGCAGCCCGCCTACCGGGTCGCGGCCAAACTGCAACTGATGGCCCAGGAGCTGACCGCCCGCGACAGCGGTATCGACCTGCGGGAAGCCGGCGGCGGCTGGAGGATGTACACCCGGGCGCGATTCGCTCCGTACGTGGAGCGCCTGTTGCTCGACGGGGCGCGTTCGAAGCTGACGCGTGCAGCGCTGGAGACGCTGGCGGTGGTGGCCTACCGGCAGCCGGTGACGCGGGCGCGGGTCAGCGCGGTGCGTGGCGTGAACGTGGATGCGGTGATGCGCACGCTGCTGACGCGCGGCCTGATCACCGAGGCGGGCACCGATCCCGACACGGGGGCGGTGACGTTCGCGACCACCGAATTGTTCCTGGAGCGGCTCGGTTTGACGTCGTTGGCCGATCTGCCCGATATTGCACCGCTGCTGCCCGACGTCGATGTCATCGACGACTTGAGCGAATCTCTCGGTGAAGAGCCACGTTTCATGAAGCTCAGCGGTGCGCCGGCGGCCGAGGAGCCGATGGCGTTCGACGTGGACCGGGAGTGAGATGACCGACCCCGAAGGCGTGCGTCTGCAGAAAGTGTTGTCGCAGGCCGGAATCGCATCGCGCCGCGTCGCCGAGAAGATGATCTTGGATGGCCGGGTGGAGGTCGACGATCGAGTGGTTACCGAACTGGGCACGCGCGTCAACCCCGATGTGTCGGTGATCCGGGTCGACGGCGCCCGTGTGACGGTCGATGACACGCTCGTGCATCTGGCGATCAATAAGCCAAAGGGGATGCACTCGACGATGTCCGACGATCGGGGCCGGCCGTGCATCGGAGACTTGGTCGAGCATCGGGTTCGGGGAAACAAGAAGCTGTTTCATGTGGGCCGCCTCGATGCCGACACCGAAGGACTGATGCTGCTGACCAACGACGGCGAGCTGGCCCACCGGTTGATGCACCCGTCGTTCGAGGTGCCGAAGACATACCTGGCGACGGTGCTCGGCACGGTGCCGCGCGGGTTGGGTCGCAAGCTGCGGTTGGGAATCGAATTGGACGACGGCCCAGCGCATGTCGACGACTTCGCGTTGGTGGACAAGGTCCCTGGCAAGACATTGGTTCGGGTCACGCTGCACGAAGGTCGCAAGCGGATCGTACGCCGGCTGCTGGCAGCCGTCGGGT
Source organism: uncultured Actinomycetota bacterium (assembly GCA_963715885.1). Classification (GTDB taxonomy): domain Bacteria; phylum Actinomycetota; class Actinomycetes; order Mycobacteriales; family Mycobacteriaceae; genus Mycobacterium. Next base: position 36,233 of record CAVQSK010000011.1, on the reverse strand, counting down.
ATCCGGTGCAGGAGTTGGTGCGCACCGATATTGGCACGGTGTCACTGGGCGATCAGCGACCGGGCAGCATTCGGGTGCTGAGTCAGAAGGAGCTAGGCGAGTTGTACAAAGCGGTGGGCCTGTGACCGACTCGCTTGTCGTTGCCGTTGACGGACCCGCGGGCACCGGAAAGTCCTCGGTGTCACGGGGTTTGGCGCGTTCACTCGGCGCGCGATATCTGGATACCGGCGCGATGTACCGAATCGTGACGCTGGCAGTGCTCAGGGCCGGCGTCGACCTGACCGACACCCCGGCCATCGAAGCGGCCGCGGAGGATGTTCCGCTGTCGGTTGGCTATGACCCCGACGAGGATAAGGCTTACCTTGACGCAGAGGATGTTTCGCGTGAGATCCGCGGCAACGAGGTCACCAAGGCGGTGTCGGCGGTGTCGGCGGTGCCCGCCGTCCGGGCGCGTTTGGTAGGGCTGCAGCGCGAACTCGCCGCGGGGCCCAGCAGCGTCGTGGTCGAGGGCCGTGACATCGGCACCGTCGTGCTGCCCGATGCCGATGTGAAGATCTTCCTGACCGCTTCGGCCGAAGAGCGGGCGCGACGGCGCAACGACCAGAACGTGGCGTCCGGCCTGGCCGACGACTTCGAGGCCGTACTTGCGGATGTGAGGCGGCGTGACCACCTGGATTCGACACGCGCGGTGTCGCCGCTGCGGACCGCCGACGACGCGCTGGTCGTCGACACCAGCACGATGACCGAACCCGAAGTCATCGCGCGACTGCTGGAGCTCGTGCAGCAGCGCGCCGGGGCGCAGCAATGAGCGACGGCACCTGGGCAGACGAAGGCGACTGGGAACTCGGGGCCGAAGACGTCGCCGAAGCGATCGAGGAAGCCGCAGCGCCGCCGCCGGTGGTGGCCGTCGTCGGCAGGCCCAACGTCGGCAAGTCGACCTTGGTCAACCGGATCCTGGGGCGCCGGGAAGCGGTGGTGCAGGACGTGCCGGGAGTGACCCGGGACCGGGTGTCGTACGACGCGCTGTGGAGCGGGCGGCGGTTCGTCGTACAGGACACCGGCGGTTGGGAGCCCGACGCCAAGGGTCTGCAGCAGTTGGTGGCCGAACAGGCGTCGGTGGCGATGCGCACCGCGGACGCGATCATCCTCGTGGTGGACGCAGTGGTCGGTGCGACGACGGCCGACGAGGCGGCAGCCCGGCTGTTGCAGCGATCCGGCAAGCCAGTGTTCCTGGCGGCCAACAAAGTTGACAACGAGCGCGGTGAAGCCGACGCCGCGGCGTTGTGGTCGTTGGGCCTGGGCGAGCCGCACCCGATCAGCGCGATGCACGGCCGCGGGGTAGCTGATCTCTTGGACACGGTGGTCGATGCACTGCCCGCGGTCTCCGAGCTGGCATCGGGCGGCGGTGGCCCACGGCGGGTTGCGTTGGTGGGCAAGCCGAACGTCGGCAAGAGTTCCTTGTTGAATCGGTTGGCGGGGGATGAACGGTCGGTGGTTCACGACGTGGCTGGCACGACGGTCGATCCGGTGGACTCACTGATCGAATTGGGCGGCAAGACTTGGCGTTTCATCGACACGGCCGGCTTGCGGCGCAAAGTTGGGCAGGCCAGCGGGCACGAGTTCTACGCTTCCGTGCGCACGCACGGTGCGATTGATGCCGCCGAGGTGGCCATCGTGCTGATCGACGGGTCACAGCCGCTGACCGAACAGGACTTGCGAGTGCTGTCGATGGTGATCGAAGCGGGCAGGGCGCTGGTGTTGGCGTTCAACAAATGGGATCTGGTTGACGAGGATCGCCGCTACCAACTGGATCGGGAAATCGATCGGGAACTGGTGCAGGTGCAGTGGGCGCAGCGGGTGAACATCTCGGCGAAGTCGGGCCGGGCGGTGCAGAAGCTGGTGCCGGCGCTGGAGAAATCGCTGGAGTCGTGGGACAAGCGCGTGCCGACGGGACGGCTGAACACCTTCTTCAAGGAGATCGTGGCTGCGACCCCGCCGCCGGTGCGCGGCGGTAAGCAGCCGCGGATTCTGTTCGCCACCCAGGCGACCGCGCGGCCGCCGACGTTCGTGCTGTTCACGACCGGCTTTCTGGAGGCCGGGTATCGGCGGTTCCTGGAGCGGCGGCTGCGGGAGACATTCGGGTTCGAGGGCAGCCCGATCCGGATCAACGTGAGGGTGCGGGAAAAGCGCGGCGCCCGGTCGCGGACTTGAGTGCGTGACGTCACGCTCTGCGTGAGTAGCGGATCGAAGCCCGTCTACTAGGGTTGCCCTAGTGCCCGTTTCACATATGGTCCTGATCTTGCTGGCGGGGCTCGGCGCAGGTGCGATCAATGCGCTGGTGGGATCAGGCACGCTGATCACGTTCCCGACGCTGGTGGCGTTGGGATATCCGCCCGTCACCTCAACGATGTCGAATGCCGTCGGTTTGGTGGCGGGCGGCGTCTCGGGGACATGGGGATACCGGAGAGAACTCCGTGGCCAGTGGGACCGGCTGCGATGGCAGATCCCGGCGTCGTTGGTGGGCGCGATAGTCGGCGCATGGCTGCTGCTGCACTTGCCCGAGAAGGTGTTCACGCAGGTGGTGCCGGTGCTGCTCGTCGGGGCGCTGATACTGGTCCTGATCGGGCCGAGGATTCAGGCATGGGCGCTGCAGAGAGCCGAGCGCTCGGTCGAAGAGGTGACGCCGGGACGGGTGGTGGGGCAGCCCGGGCACCCGCCGCACCGCGTGTCGCCGAGACGGATGGCGGCGCTGGTGATCGTGACGTTCGCGGTCGCTATCTACGGGGGCTACTTCACCGCGGCGCAGGGCATTCTTTTGATCGCGGCGATGGGCGCGATGCTGCCGGAGTCGATGCAGCGGATGAACGCGGCGAAGAACCTGCTGTCGCTGTTGGTCAACATCGTGGCGGCCTTGGCGTACACGCTGGTGGCATTCGACCGAATCAGCTGGCAGGCGGCTGGTTTGATCGCCATCGGCTCGCTGATCGGTGGGTGGCTCGGCGCGCACTATGGTCGACGGTTATCGCCGAACGTGCTGCGCGCCGTCATCGTCGTGGTCGGCGTGATCGGGCTGTATCGACTGGTGACGATATAGGGCACGGCGTTTTGGGGTCGAGCACCCGGTCTGCGGTAGGCTTTCGACCTGCTGTCGGCGATCCTGGCAGCACCACGGGCTGTGGCGCAGTTTGGTAGCGCACTTGACTGGGGGTCAAGTGGTCGCAGGTTCAAATCCTGTCAGCCCGACCAGAAGAACCAGCAGGTCAGAGGCGGTTTCGGAGAAATCCGGAGCCGCTTTTTTCATACCCGCCGAGGGTATGTACAGCAACCGGTACAGCAACCCGCTCACAATCCGAGATAGCCGAGTCGGCCCCCGCCAGGCTCACTTTCTTCGTTGCGCGACCGCGGCAGCAGCCGGCGTGAAAATACTGAGAAGCCGCTGTGACTGGTCCGCCGAACGAGAGGTCGAAAATGGCGCACGTGGGAGAGATCATCGAACAACCGCTCACTGGCGAGCGGATTACCTTTCTGGAAACTGCCGCAACGACGGGCGGTGACTTCCTCAAGATCAGCCTGGAAGTGGCACCCGGCGGCCGGTTGCCAGTGCCTCATGTCCACCCGCGGGCGGAGGAGCGGTTTGAGGTGGCGGCTGGCCGCATCAAGATCAAGATTGACGGCAAGTCTCGCATAGCCGACGCAGGCGAGACCGTGATAGTTCCGCGCGGCGCTAGCCACGTCTGGGGTAACCCATTCGACGAACCGACCACGGTGGTGGCGTACATTAGCCCGGCACTAAGACTGGAAACGTTCTTTGAGACCGCCTTTGGACTCGCCCGCGATGGCAAGTTCAATTCGAAGACACAACTCCCCAGGTTCCTTCAAATGGTCGTGCTGGCCCACGAATTTCGCGACGAGATCGCCGCACCGGGAGTCGCGGGGACGGCCATCCGTGGAGCTAGCCGCCGCCTTAGCACCTCTTGCTCGTGCACGCGGCTATCGCTCGCGTTTACCCGCAATACAGTGACCCCGACGCTCCATAGCCGGTTACGCCGCAGCCCTCACAGCCCGAGCGCCCCGGCCAGGCCGTCGACCGCCGCGCGGGCCGTGTCATCGCTGGTGTGCCCGTACACGTCGCCGGTGATCGCGATCGAGGAGTGCCCGAGCAGGTCGGCGACGGCCTTGATGTGCACGCCGGCCTCAAGCCAGGCGACCGCCGCCGAGTGCCGCAGGGTGTGGACGCCGACGCCCTCGACACCAGCCGCCTTGGCGGCGCCCTCGATCACCCGCAGCAGGTTGCGCGGATCCACCGGGGCGCCGAGCTCGGTGGTGAACACCAGGCCCGAGTCCGGCCACTGGTCGCCGGCGCGCAGCTTCTCGGCGTCCTGCTCGGTGCGGTGTGCCGCGCAGCATCGCCACCACGGCCGGGGACAGCGGCACGGTGCGCCGCGCGCGGTCGGTCTTCGGCTCGGTGATCATCAGCCTGCCGCTCGACGCGCGCCGAGGGTCGCCGCCACCTTCAGCATGCCGGCGTCGAGGTCGACGCGGTCCCACGACAGCCCCAGGCCTCGCCCCTGCGCACCCCCGTGGCGGCGATCAGCACCAGCGCGGCGTGATAGCGCGAGGACTGCGCGGCTCAGCACCGCCGCCACGTCGCTGGCGCCCAAATGCCTGGCCTCGGTGCGCGGCACACCTGGACGCGCCACCAGGGCCGCAGGATTGCGTGCCAGCAGCCCGTCGCGCACCGCACCGTCGAGACCAGCCCGCAGCACCGTGTAGGTCTGCCGGATGGTCGAGTCGGACAGCGCCTTGGCGCGCATCGCCAGCACCAGCGCCTCGACGTTCGTGGGCCGCAGCCGGTCCAGCGGTATCGCGCCGAATGGCGCCGGCTCCAGATGCTTACGGCACAGATTCGCGTACAGCACCCGCGTCGACTCCTTGCGGTCGGACACCGCCAGTGTGGTGGCCCGCCAGTGCGCAAGCCAGTCGCCGACCGTGCGGGTCGCATCCTTCACGGGTGCCCCGGCGTCCAGCCGTTCTCGGGCGGTCTTGAGCTTGTCGCGCACCGCTTTGGCACTCGGTCCGTAGAAGGAGACCCGCCGCCGCACGCCGGTGTCCGGATCGAGGTAGGAGAATCGTGCCTCCCAGGTGCCGTTGGCGCGCTGGTAGATGTTGCCTTCGCCGTTCGCCCGTTTCGCCATCGTCACGCCTGCTTCTTGCCCGCTGTGGTGGCGGGCAGATAGCCCGCCTTGCGCGCCAGCAGCACGTAGCGCCCGGCGGTGCTCTCGGAGACGTCGAAACGATCCTGGATGGCCCGCCACGGCCCCTCGTCCCCTCTCCTCGAGGTGGTCGCGGTACACCCGCAGCGATCTCGCCGAGCATGTCGTCGGTGATCTTGCGCCGTCGAGGGCGGCGGTCCTTGGGCGCCTTGGGCGCCTTGTCCGCAGCATCTTGTGCGGGTAGGTCCACATCCTCGGACGGCAATTCGCCCTGGCTGCCCCGTAACAAGGGAAAGGCCGCGATCGTACCCCCAACCCTTCAGCGCCTCGTGCGACGGTGTCGAGATCAGCGGGGGTCACTTCTGGCCCACCGGGTTTCGCGTCGACACTCACTGCCGGAGCACTGGGGCTCGCCGTCGCGCACACGGAAGCTCACCTTGACGGTCGGCTGTTCGGCGGTGCCCGGCCAGAGCAGGTGGAACTCGACCGGCAGCGTTCCGCTTTCGTCGGCTGTCTCGACCCGCTCGTCCAGGTCGTCGTACACCACCCAACCGACAAGGTGCCCGTCGTCGTTCTCGATGGGCACCCGCACCCGCAGATGTACCGGCATCGCTGTCTCCATATCACTTTAGAAAAAGCCTTAACTGATATGGCTGACGATGCCACTGGTCCTCTAGGTTGTCAATGGCCGCCGAAACGTAGGCGGTCAACCCCGAACAGCACGGAGACGTACATGACCATCAGTCCCGAACGGCTACTCTCCCTATCAGACGGCGTCTGCGAACGTCGCTCGGCGGAGTCGGCCGGACCAAGGTTTACGAATTGTCAACGAGCACGAACTCGTCAGGTATCCATCGGTCGCGATCTTTCATCACCACGGAAAGCCTTGCCGCATACGTGGATCGGCTCAGCGAGGCCGCCTCGGTGTGATGCCCAGACATGAAGCGCCGCCCCGGCGGCACAACCAGGCCGAACACCTCCCAGGCTGACCGCGACCTGATCGAGCATCGCCCCCCGACGTTGACGAACACGTCGATGACCCGAAGCTGCTGCACCACGACGAGCCGATGCCGACATGACCCCGGAATGCAGAGGCCGCTCCCGGCGGCACATCCAAGGAGCGGCACTCCAACACCCAGCACTACCAGCATCACCCAGGGCTATAGCCATTCTCGCACCCTTGTCCGACATCGGGGTGACGCCATGACCGCCGACTACCGCGAGTTCCTCGCGCACCTCACGGCACTGCCCGACGTCACGGTCTGGGTCGGCGAGCCGGGGTCAGGACAAGGCCTGAGTTCACCCGCCCCAACGGCTGGCAGAACCTGGACCCCGGCGGGAACGCGGACCGGCTCAAGGACTTTCCAGGGCCAGGACTGTCTCGCGATGAACACCGGCCTGCCGTTCGCGATGGTCGACGTCGACCCGCAGAACGGTGGCGACGTCGCGAAGGTGCGGGCGCAGCTGGCCGAGCTGAAGGTGCGGATCTTCGCCGAGATCGACACCCCCGGCGGGGGCAAGCACTTCTACGTCGCCGGCCACCCGGACCTGACCAGCACGCACTCGAAGGCGGACAACCCGAAGCTGCCCGGCTACCCCGGTGTGGACATCCAGTCGCACGGGTGCAACGTGTTCCTGCCCGGCACCAGCCGGCCCAAGTACAACGGCCGCGGCTACACGATCGTGTTCGACGAGCTCGACCAGCTCCCTCCTGGGGCCCGACGACGACGGCGGGGCCGAGGCGCTGGCCGACTAGGTGGCCGAGCAGCGAGCGAAGGATTAAGACGAAGGCGCGCAAGACATCTGTGGTGCCCAGGAGTGGGACTGGGAGCCTGCGAGCCGTGGGACGGCGACGCGCCCGACAAGCGCCAGCAGGCGTACCTCGACGCGGCGCTGAGCCGACGAGGCCGCCAAGGTGGCCAGGGCCAAGGGCGGCCGCAACGACGCGCTGTTCGAGGCCGCGCTAAAGATCGGGCCCTACATCGCCGGGGCGGGTCTGGACGAGTAGAAGGTGATCGCCGCCCTGGAGGCCGCCGCCGAGACCGTCGGGCTCATCACCGTGGACCGGCGAGCGGCAGGTCAGGCCACCATCCGGTCGGGGCTGCGGGACGGGAAGAGGAACCCGCGGGCGGTGCCGCCGAACGGGTCACAGTTCTTCGGTGGTCGCGGCGGGCTGCTCGCCCGTGATCTCGCCGACGCGGTGATGGCGTCGGTCACATGCGGATTTGGCTACCCAGATGCGCGGTCTACACATACGGCAGCGGCGTGTGGACGCTCAACGCCGGAAGTATCGAGACCGAGATCGCCACGGCTGCTGGGCAACCGGTACCGCACCAGCCACACCCACAACGTGCTCGACCTAATCCGCTACCCGCCGAGCACCGCGGTATCGCCGACACCCCGCTGTCCGACTGATCAACGTGCCCAACGGCATGGTGCGTGGCAGCACCGGCGATCTGCCGCACGATCCCGCTACCACTCGACCGTGCAGCTGCCCGTGGAGTACGACCCGAAGGCCGACTGCCCGCTGTTCGAGAAGTTCGTCGCCGAGGTGCTGCCGCCCGACCTTACGAAAAGACCAGCGACAGTGAGGGCTTCATCTGGGAACTGATCGGCTACACGCTGTACTCGGGCAACCCGCTGCACGTCGCCGTCCTGTTGTACGGCAAGGGCCGCAACGGCAAGGGCACGCTGATCCGGGTGCTCAAAGCCCTACTGGGAGAACACAATTGCTCTACCGTGGGGCTGCACCAGCTACCGGAGAACCGGTTTCGCGCCGCTACTCTGCTACCGCAAGATCGCCAACCTGGCCGGTGACCTCGACTCCAAGTGGCTCGACAGCACCGCCATGTTCAAGGCGATCACCGGCGGCGACACCGTCCAGGCCGAGAACAAGTACGGCACGCCGTTCGACTTCACGCCGTGGGCGCTGCCGTTCTACTCGATCAACAAGCCGTTCGGCTCGGCCGACTCCTCGGAGGGCTGGGTGGCGCGCTGGATGGTGGTGCCGTTCCCGACGAGCTTCATGGGCCGCGAGGACCGGACGCTGGACGCCAAGCTGACCACCGACGCCGAGCTGCGCGGCATCCTGCGCCGCGGCGTCGACGCGCTGCCGGCGCTGATGGCACGCGGACGGTTCGCCGAGCCGCAGTCGTTGACCGAGGCCAAGATGGCGTTCGTGGTCGCGTCCGACGCGGTCCGGGCCTGGATGGACGAATGCTGTATCCGCGACCCCTGCGTGGACCCCGAGGAGGAGCTCTACGTCGCCTATCGCACCCACACCGACACCGACGGCTCGAAGCTGCTGTCCTCGCGCGAGTTTTACAACCGCATCGAGCAGATCGACGGCATCGGGACGTCCATCCGTAAGGGCACTCGCGGCTTCTCTGGGGTGGTCTGACGCCAGCGGCGCGACAGCACGCGAATGCCTGGGGCGGGAGGTGGCAGCAGGGTGCAATTTAGGGTGCAGGTTTTGCACCCCCGTGACGGGGGTCATATCCGCTGGTCAGCGGGTAAATCGACGGGGCCAGGGTGCAAAAGGTGCAGTTTTCTACCTACCCCTCCCCGTGTGCGCGCGCGGGGGTAGAGGTTAGAGAAAACTGCACCCTTTGCACCCCAGACCCCGAATCCCCTGGTCAGAGGCCATAAACCCACCCCCTCGAACCTGCACCCCAATCTGCACCCCGGTTAGCACAACCAATAGAGCGCCAATGCTCGGCACAGTCGCGCAGCGGCTGCAGGCACAGCACCGAAAGGGACATCCGCATCATGACCAACACCATCGCCGGATCAACCCCCGCAACACTCACCCTGGAGCGGTTCGCCGCGCTATGCACCCGCTGGGTCGACACCATCGCCGTTACCGGTGGCGTGCTGCTGGCGCGCATTCACCCGCGTAACAACCGCCCGTACGGCGACGAGGAGGTGCTGGCCCGTGCGCTGGTGTTCATCCCGCCACGTACGTACCCCGCCATACATGGATTCTGCGAGGAGGACCGGGACGAAGGGCACCTTGCCCGCCTGACCATCCGCACGCAGAGCCTCACCGGCCCCTTCCCCGAGGAGTACATCGCACTCCTGCTGGTGGTGCTGGAGCTGCCCGTAATCGAGCTGGCGGCCCGGCCGACCGACACCATCGCCGACCTCATCGACCTGGCCACCTACACCAAGGACCAGTCATGACCACCACCCACCCCAAGGAAAGGACCGAATCCATGACCATCGACCAGAGGGCCTGGGCCACCGAGCTCGCCGAGGGCTGGCACGGCACCGAGAGCAGGGCCTTCACCGTGCACCACCCCGGCCAGATCACTCTCAGCCAGTACGAAACTCTGGACCGCGTCGAACCGCAGGAGCTCACCACGCCTCAGTACCTCGTCAGGACCGGACGACGGCGCGACGGGTGGGGTACCTCGGACAGATCGAAGGCGGCTGGCTGGTCCGCGCAGAACTGCCCGACGCAGACCTAAACCGCTACAGCGTCGAGGTGCTTGGCCGGCTGTCCTTCCTGCCCTACCTGCCGGTGGTTGACGACCGGACCGACTTCGCGTTCCCCGACCCCAGACATTGCCCTCGCTGCAGCCCCAGCCGTGCGAGTCTGATGGACGTGCCCCCGCTGGACGCCTCTCACGCACCGGACCTCGGAGCGCGCGGAGGACCAGGACGAGGAGGCCGACCAACCACCAACCTGAGAAAAAGGCGGCTGCCCATGCCTGCGTTCACACTCCACGACGACCCCGACCCGGTCGACCGCGCCCGTGGCATCGACTTGGCCAGCGCCGGCCTACCCGGATACTGCGCGGCGTCGCGATCGGTGCCGACGGTGAGGAGCACCTGCTGCTGCGCTACAACCGCGGGGCCGTGGCCGAGTACTCGACTGGGCCTCATCGCACCGCACGAATTGGTTGGCCTGCCCGTCTACCGGAAAGACTGACCGACATGACCGACACCACTCGATTGCCCTGGGGCGATGGACCGGCTCCCGTACATCCCGAGCCTTCACCGGCCGCGAAGAGGTGGATCGCGCACCATCGCGACCTCGGTCATCATCCGTACCCAGCGCCGACGATGGAGAACCCGGAGATGTGGGCCTGCGGCGGCTGCCTCGGGATCTGGCGAATCCTGACCGCGAAACAGGTCCGCCAGAAGTTCGCCCATCTGGCGGGTGCAACGACGAAACCGGCGAAGCGATGACCACTGACACCTGGGCCGCATCCCCCTCTCCCGGTCAAGATCGGGCCCGGCTGGCATACCGCCTGTCAGCCTGGCTGAATCGCAAATCTGCGAATGACCGACCCACCGCCGATCACCCAAATCGGGACCACGGTCCTGATTCGAGGCGACGGGTTGCCCACGATGGACCGGTCCTGCCTCGCCCTGATCGCGCGCCGGCACCGTGACGGCCTGTCGTCGCATCACCGCTGCTGCACGAGGCCCGGACGACGTTCTACCGCGCGTGCATGTCCGCGCGGCGACACCAACACGGCGTCTACTCACTCGCCCGAAAGGTCCGCTTGCGCATCGACGCGACCTGGCGGTGGGCCACCGCGATCTGCCAAGCATGGCAATGACTTCGGGCCGCCTTCCCCTGACCACCCGGCCCACCGTCCATACCGACCCAAGGAAACCCTGCCCTGGAAAGCCCGCCCACCGAGCGACACCGGACGACCCGTCACACCCACCTGCAACAATCAACACCCAAACCGGGTCAGCGCCAACCCGCCACCACCCACCACAGCCGCGGGCAAAATCGAGGCTAGAGCCCTTGCAACTGAAGGAGTGAAACGAATGGTCAGAACACATACGGTTGTCGCGGGGGAAACGCTGTCGGCCTTGGCGTTGCGTTTCTATGGTGACGCGGAACTGTATCGGCTGATCGCCACCGCCAGCGGGATCGCCGATCCCGACGTCATCAATGTGGGGCAACGGCTGATCTTCCCCGACTTCACGAGATACACGGTTGTCGCGGGGGACACGCTGTCGGCGTTGGCGTCGCGCTTTTATGGTGACGCGGAACTGGATTGGCTGATCGCCGGTGCCAGCGGGATCGCCGAATCCAGCGTCGTGAATGTGGGGCAACGGCTCATCATCCCGGACATCACGAAATACACGGTTGTTGTCGGGGACACGCTGGCGGCATTGGCTGTGCGCTTCTATGGTGACGTCGCGTTTTATCCGTTGATCGCCAAGGTCAACGGCATCGCCGATCCCGCCGTCATCAACGTCGGGCATGTACTGGTCGTCTTCGTCGGGCGTAGCGACGGGTTCGGCCTGCGTATCGTGGACCGCAACGAGAACGACCCTCGCCTGTGGTATTACCGGTTCCAGACCTCCGCGATCGGCTGGAATCCCGGCGTCAATGTCCTGCTGCCGGACGATTACCGCACCAGCGGACGCACCTATCCGGTCCTCTACATGTTCCACGGCGGCAATGAGGATTTCCGCCAGTTCGACTTTCTGGGTATCCGCGATCTGACCGCCGGAAAGCCGATCATCGTCGTGATGCCCGACGGCGGGCACGCAGGCTGGTACTCCAACCCGGTCAGCTCGTTCGTCGGTCCGCGGAACTGGGAGACATTCCACATCGCCCAGCTCCTCCCCTGGATCGAGGCGAACTTCCGAACGTACGCCGAGTACGACGGTCGTGCGGTGTCCGGGTTCTCGATGGGTGGCTTCGGTGCGCTGAAGTACGCAGCCAAGTACTACGGCCACTTCGCCTCGGTGAGCGCCCACTCCGGCCCGGCGAGTCTGCGCCGTGACTTCGGCCTGGTCGTGCACTGGGCGAACATAACCTCGGCGGTCCTGGACCTGGCGGGCGGCACGGTCTACGGCGCGCCGAACTGGGACCAGGCCAGGGTCAGCGCCGACAACCCGGTCGAGCGTATCGACAGCTACCGGAACAAGCGGATCTTCCTGGTCGCCGGCATCAGTCCGGACCCGCTCAACTGGTTCGACAGCGTGAACGAGACCCAGGTGCTCGCCGGCCAGCGGGAGTTCCGCGAACGCCTCAGCGAAGCCGGCATCCCGCACGAAGCGCATGAGGAGCCCGGCGGCCACGTCTTCCGGCCCAACATGTTCGTCCTCGACCTCGACGGCATCATCGCCCGGCTGCGATCTGCGGCTCCCGTGTCACCCTTGGATACGACGCAGCTGTGACCGGACAACGTTCGGCAGTGTCGACTGCGCAGTCGCTGCCTGAAGGAGACGCCCGCATGCGGGCCCAGGTCGTGGCATCAACCTCATTAATTCGATCTTCGATGTCTGGGCCCCCTCGCGACAATCCAGGCCGCACTGCGGTCCGAAACAGCTGGCCGGCCCCGCTGCGTTCGCCGCCGCGTTCGCGGCCACCACCCGCGCAGCCGTGGGCATCATCGCCGAGCTGAACCACCATCACATAGACGTCATGATGGTCTTTGGCCCAGTCATCGCCGACGAAGATCATCAATCATCACCATCTTCCTCGGTTCAGCTGTCGCTGAACCTGTTTCGAGCCCGAGGACACCCGGCGGCGACTAATGGATCAGTGCTCGAACCGGCACGACACCCCATCAGCGCTACGAGCGACCTCACCAACCGGCCAGCGGCTCGATGATCAGCCTCCCTCGATACGGGCCGAAACCTGTCAACGGCTCGCCGATCGATCCCCATTAGGTGCAGGGGCTTCTCTAGCTCCGCAGCCGGAACACGTTGCCGCCCTGGTGGGCTGGACGGTCGTCGCCATCGCCCCCAAGGCGTCCATCGCGGCGACGGCGGGCCGGCCGGTGCGCCGCACACCGCACCCGTTCCTCCCGGCCGCGCGCGGTGCAAGGAGAGGAACCACCCGCGCGGCCAGGTCCTGGTCGACCCGCGGGCGAGCGAGGAGTAGGTAACTCGCCCGCGGGGCTGTGTCTTTGCGCGGTGAGGTCCAGCGACACCACACCGAGCTGGCTGAAAACGCTTGTCGCGTAGCGACTCTCGCACCGGGCGAACACCAGGTTCTTGCCAAACGAGTCGGCGGTCGCATTCTCCGACCATTGCACGTCGACACCACGCGTGTCCGTATCCAAAGAGACTGCGCCGCTTGCCAATACGTGTCCGACGCCGGCGGCCTACGCGACTCTCGCGCTCGTCCTCGCGGTGTGCGGGTGGTTCACCGCCGACAACCGCCTCCTCGCCAACGCCGGCCTCGTTGTCTGCGGATTGGTCGCCGCCCTCGTCTGCCGGCGCGTATGGGTGGGGTTGCGTACACAGGCTCACGCCGAGCTCGTCGACGTGTTCGAGTGGTGCCAGGGTTGCAACGAGCTCGCCCCGCGCGCCTCGATGGGTTGGCTCACGCCCGAGCCTTACCGGTGCGACCTGTGCCGAGGCGTGCCCACGTTGCGCCGGCTCGCCGTGCTACGCGAGGCCGCCAATCGCCCCAACAAGCCACAGGGCGAGACGCGCGTGAGTCCGGCCCCGGGGGGTCGGATATTTTCCGCACGCGGCCACCTGCTCGCGCAAGCGTGAGTGATGCACGCTCGCGCGAAGCAGGCTCAGATTCCTCGGTATCGAACACTCACTTCGTGGGCACCGCGTAGCCGGTTAGGCCACCGAAGTCGAGCTCCACGCAGGCCTCATCGCCCTCGGTCCAGGCGTCGTGGCCCGGCGGTATGTGGAATACGGTGCCGGGCGTGAGTTCGATGACGGTGCCGTCCTCCATGCGCACGGACATCCGCCCCGATAGGCAGTATCCGACGTGACCTACCTGGCAATTCTCGGTTCCGGCAATGGGTTTGACGTCGTTCGACCATTTCCACCCCGGCTCGAACGTGCCCAGGCCGACGTCACCTGTGCTCAGCTGGACCAGGTCGACGTGCCCGTGTCCGGTGAATGGGCGAACCTCGTCGGGAGCGTCGAACCGCTTCGCTTCCGCCTTGCTCATGATTTCACCTTCCTTCTCTTACTTGCGCTCTTTGCTTGCGTGCTAATGCTATTCCGCTGGGGCAGGATGCGACGATCGGTGGATCAGTCGAATTAGCGTTGGAAGGTGACGCCATGGATGTGCAATTCATCACGAGCGTTGCAGTGATCACCCCCGAGCCGGCCGTCAGCCGAAGGTTGTACGTGGACGCGCTTGGCCTGCCACTGACCGCGGAAGCCGACGGCTACCTGCACAGTGAAGACATCGACGGTTGCAAGTCCTTCGGCGTCTGGCCCCTGACTCAGGCTGCGCAAGCGTGCTTTGGCACGCCTGACTGGCCAGTTGAGCGGCCGGTGCCGCAGGCCAGCGTCGAGTTCGAGGTCGCGGACGCCGACACCGTCCAGGTCGCAGCGGACGAGTTGAAGGAGAAGGGCTTCACGCTGCTGCACGACGCACATACCGAGCCGTGGGGACAAACCGTCGCTCGCCTGCAGTCCATCGAGGGCGCGATCATCGGCATCTCTTACGCGCCCACGATGCATTCGTAAAAAAGAGAAATGGGTCCGCACCGAGATAGCCGAGGCCGGCAGTCACCTGGCACGAGGACTCTTCCGACTGGTCGAGCTGGTGGATGGCCGGCGGGTGTACATGACCTCCGGTCCGTGGCTCGACCAGCTCGACCCGTACGACGACTGGCACGGCAGCCTGAGGTGGGACATCTCCAAGGACCAGACGAGTTCACCCCCAGGCGGGCCGGCCATGAGACCACCGACATCCTCACGCTGACCCGCGTCGCCGGCGAGGAGAAGGCGCGGCAGTATCTGGCGATGACCCCAGGAACCGGGCGATGTCCTTGCCGGTGTGGCCGTCGGCCTTCATCCGCTTCGCAGTGGGGAACCACCCGAGCACAAGGAGAACAGTCCGTCGGCGTTGGTGCCGACCTCGGTGCGCACGTCGGAGAAGGTGTCGAGGTGGTCATCAGCGGCCAGGTTCCAGTACGAACCGACCGCATGGGGTCGATCCGGGCCGCCAGCTTGCCGAAGGAGGTGTCGGCGTCGATGGCCACCACCCGGCCATCTGACGCAGTTGCACGAAGATCGACCCGACGCAGGCCGCGACGGTGGTTTTGCCGATCCGGGTCGGCGGGGTGGTGGTCATGGAGCATAAGCCCGGACGGCGTTAGCTGGTCGTGCTCTAATTGCGTCACTATTTTCACGCACACGACTTGGGGTGACGACGGATGAGAAGACGGATGAAAGGCGCTAGCGCGTCGGCTGGTGATACCGGCGCTAGCCGCGTGGCGGTGAATGTGCGGGTGCGTGTGCATCCGGGGACCGACGGCGAGGTCGGCGGCACTGTGGTCGAGGATTTCGGCGATCTGGCGGGGCATGTCGTGGATATCGGTGAGAACCATATAGTCGGCCCCGCGCGGAGATGGGCGGTGGCGCTCGACGCGGGCGGTCTGGTTTTCGTCGACAGCGACCAGGTGGTCGCCGAGTAGTTTTAGCTGTCGCCGTTTACCCACCGTCGGGCGACCATCTTTTCCAGTTGCGGCGGCGCTATCGGACAATTGGGTGCCAGCCAGCGCGCAGAACCCCGGATCGCACTTTAGTCAATGCTTTAGTCAACGCTCCGACTGCTCGATCTCGTCAAGCTGCCTGTCGAGGTCCGTTAATTCGATTGCCAGGCGACGCAATTGGCGTACGACGGCTGCGCCCGCTGCCAAGCGCGCAGCGCGCGGCGCTCGTCGCGACCCATGTTGTGTGCATCTGTCTGTATGGTGGCCGCTCCCCGTGGTCTGGCGGTGAAGTTGCAGACACCAGGCAGTGTGGGCCTGGTGCGCTGACCTGGCCACCCCGCGCCGCGACTGACAGCACAATTGACAAGCAACCGACACCGACCCGTGACCGGGCACCCCGTAAGCGGTACCGACCGACCGACTCAGGGCCCGCAGACGCGCGTGTCGCTCACCTTCGAATGCCGTGGTCGGCGGCTCTGGCACCACGGGTCTGCACACCGTGGTGTCCACGGCGACACTTCACGGGCCATCATCTCGTTGCCGTCCCATGAGGTGATGGTCTGCGAGACAAGTTCTGAAGGACCTCCGCACGTTTCGCAGAAATGATCCGGGTCTGGCTGAGTGTGAATCTCAAGCGGCATGGCGTCGATTGTGGGTGGACCGTCGGGCGCATCGGTCCCTGGACACGCGCGGACCGGTCTCGAACGTGGCCGCATCTTGGCCACAATTTGGATACCGAGGGGCAAACCCATTCAACGTTGTGCGCAGCGCGTGCGCGTCTAGCCGGGTGGCGGTGGCGGCGGTTCGGCCGGCGGTGGCGGTGGTTCGGCCGGCGGTGGCGGTCCGAGCAGTGGCACGGTGATTGGCGGCAGCCCCGGAATCTCCACGACCGTCGTGCCGACCTCCGGGGGAGCGCCTGGTCCGGCTGGCTCGCCAACCGGCGGCCGCTGCACTGGACGTGGCGGCGGTGCCGGCGGGATGCCGTTGCTGATGTTGATAGTGATGATCGACCCAGGAATGGTCTGACCGCTCGGCGTCGTGCCAACCACGGCACCATAAGACGCTGAGCTGTTCACCGGTGTCGTCTTATCGGCGACCTGAAAACCGGCGTCCTTCAGCCGCTGACGCGCCGCGTCCACATTGAGGTCGGACACACTGGGCACCCGCCCACCCGGCGCACCGTCGACGTAGCGCGGATCTGTTGGCGGCAGATGCACTTCGCCAAAATCGGTGGCGATCGGCTTCATCGCCTCGAACCATGTGCGGGCGGGCTCGTTGCCGCCGTACAGGTCGCCGCTACCGCACTCGCGCAGTGGGAATGAACAGATGCCGGACGGATTGCTGGAGTCGGCGAAGATGTAGTTCGCCGCCGCGTATTGGTTGGTAAAGCCGACGAAACCCGACGATCGATGCGACTCGGTGGTGCCGGTCTTGCCCGACATCGGCAGGCTCCAACCTACCGAGCCGGCCGCGCCCGCTGCGGTACCCGGGCTCTGACTGTCCTTGCTCAGCGCGTTCGCGAACGTGTTGGCCAGTCCCTCGGGAACTGCCTGGTCGCACGGCTGACTGGCGAACGACACCTCGTTGCCGTGGCGGTCGAATATCTTGTCGATCGGGCTGGGCGGGCACCACACGCCGCCGGAGGCCAGCGTTGCCGCCACATTCGCCAACTCGAGCGCGTTGAGCTGGAACGGACCCAACGTGAACGATCCGATGTTCTGTCTTTTGATGAAGTCGGCCAAGCTTTCGTTACTTTCGGGGTCGTAGGCCCGCGCCGTTCCGGGCAGCGCGTAGGACCGAAGCCCCAGCCGGACCGCCATGTCGACCGCGCGCGGAACGCCAACCTGTTGAATCAACTTCGCGAAGGCGGTGTTCGGCGAGGTCGCCAGTGCGTCGGTGACGTTCATTGAGCCGCGGTAGTTCCCGGCGTTCCTCACGCACCAAGTTTCCTTCGGACAGCCTGGCGTATCGCTGCTGCCCAGGCCCCTGGCCTGGAATGAGCCCGGCACCTGCAACTGAGCGTTATACCCAAGCCCATGTCGAGCGCCGCCGCCGTGGTGAATATCTTGAATATCGAGCCCGCCCCATCACCCACGAGCGAGAACGGCTGCTGGCTGCACCGTCTCGTGGGCGTCGCTGTTTAGGCCATACGTCCGATTGCCGGCCATCGCCATGACCCGATGCGCGTCCTTGCCGGGCTTGATCACGCTCATCACGCTGGCCACGTCCTCGAGCGCCGGGCTGGCGATCTTGTCGATCGCCGACTTGACCGAAGCCTGCACCTTGGGCTCCAGCGTCGTGCGAATCAGATAGCCGCCGCGCGCAACTTGCTCCTTGCTGACGCCGGCCCGCGCGAGGTACTCCAGCACATAGTCACAGAAGAAACCTTTCTCGCGGGCGGCGATGCAGCCACCCGGAAGCTCGTTCGGCTGGGCCAGAACGCCCAGTGGCTCGGCCTTGGCGGCGCGCAGCTGATCGGCTTGCTGAGGAAGATTCTCGATCATGGTGTCCAACACGACATTTCGCCGCTGCAGCGCGCCTTCGGGATTGGTGTAGGGGTCGAGCAAACTCGTCGACTGCACCAGTCCCGCCAGCAGCGCGGCCTGCTGCCAATTCAGTTCCGAGGCGTTGATGCCGAAGTAGGTCTGCGCGGCATCCTGAATGCCGAACGCGCCGTTGCCGAAAAACACCAAGTTGAGGTAACGGGTCAGAATCTCCGGTTTGCTGAACGTCTTGTCGAGCGTCAGCGCCATCCGGATCTCGCGCAGCTTGCGCGCCGGCGTCAGCTCGACAGCGGCCCGCCTCTCGGCGTCGGTCTGTGCCGTCACCAGCAACTGATAGTTCTTCACGTACTGCTGCTCGATCGTCGAGCCCCCGCGAGTGCCGGGGTTGCCGGAGAGGTATCCGGAAACGCCGGTCAGCGTGCCCTGCCAGTCCACGCCGTTGTGCTCGGCGAATCGCTTATCCTCGATCGAGACGATCGCCAGCTTCATCGTGTTGGCAATCTTGTCGGTCGCCACCTCGAACCGGCGCTGCGAGTACAGCCACGCGATCGGGTTGCCGGCCGCGTCGACCATTGTCGACACCTGCGGGACGTCGCCCTGTATAAGCTGCGCGGAGCCGTTGGCGACGATGTCGGAGGCACGGTTGGACATCAACCCGATGCCGCCGGCGAACGGGAACATCAGCGCCGCCGCCGCCACTCCGGCCAAGACACAGCATCCCGCCAACCTGATGACGGTTGTCAAAGTCGGCCGGCGCTCCGACATACACCCAGATTATGCGCGGCCCCGCGTCAAATCGGGTGCATCGGCAAAAGCGTGTTTCCGCGGGCGTCGCGATCCACGGTGTGGATATCCAAGCGACTCGTCCCGTCGCGTGACGGCGGCGTGCCTGCTGTCGTTTGCCAGTTTCCGGGTGGGCCGGCGTCGACCGTAAATTGGTAACGCACAACAGGTTTCCCCGTCGTTCGGTCGGTGATCGTGATCTTCTTGATCTGTGGGGAAACTGCTGGCTAGCCATTGGCTCAGTCATAGCTGCCTTGTAAGCCAGCGGTCGTCAGTTCAATCCTGACAGGGGGCTCCACGTATCCGGCGTCGCATCGAACTCGTGACGCTTCAAGACCTAGCAGAATCGGCTATTTCCGTTGGCTCCCCGAATCGGGTGCGGTTTGGGCGGCCCACAGGTCGGGCCCGAAGACTTCATAGCGGATTCGGGCCGGCGGCACGCCACGGTCTAGCAGCGTCGACCTGACGAGCCGCATGAACGGCAGCGGACCGCACGTAAAGGCCTGAATGTCGTCCGGGAGCGGAATGTCGGTCAAGTCCATGAAGCCTTGGCGCGAGCGGGTGTCGCCTTCATCGACGGATTCGTACCACGCATAGGAGGTGAAGTCGTCGATCTCTCGTCCGAGATGCAACACGGTTTCTCGCAGGGCGTGATCTTGAGCCCGGCGATCGGCGTGGGCGGGATGATGGGCGCTGGGCTCTACACGCTGGTCGGCCTGGCGTCGACCACGGCGGGAGTGTGGGTTCCGCTGGCGTTCCTGGTCGGCGGGGCGGTGTCGGTGTTCAGCGTCTACTCCTACGCAAAGCTCGGCGCACGCTATCCGAGCCGAGGCGGGGCTGCGCAGTTCCTCATCCGCTGCTTCGGTGACGGCGTTATCGCTGGAGGCCTCAACGTATTCCAGTTCCTCGGCTGGATCATCGCGATGGCGCTGTATTGCGCGGGATTCGCCGGCTACCTCCAGGCGCTGCTGCCGTGGGAGACACCCGACTGGTCGGCGAAGGCCATCGGCATCGGACTGATCGTCGCCGTCGTGATCGTCAACCTCATCGGCACCGGGTTCGTGGGGCGCTCCGATGCTGATCGTCATCAGCATCGAGCGGGCAATCCCGACCGCATTCGTCCTCTTCGGTTTGACCAAGGCCGATCCCGGCCGATTTGCGCAGACGGGCGGGGACGGCTGGATCGGAGTGCTGTTCGCCGCCGGCCTGCTGTACGTCACCTACGAGGGCTTCGGTGTGGTGACCAACTCGGCCGGCGATATGCGCAATCCGGCGAAGGAGCTTCCGCGCGCCATGTTCCTGGCGCTGGGCATCGTGATCGTCGTCTACATCGTGGTCAGCTCCGTCGTGGTGATGACGTTGAGCCTGCCCGCCATCGAGGTGCCAACCAGGGGCATGTGCTGGTCGACGCCGGCCGCGTGATCCCGGGCAGGTTGGGCTTCGCGGTCATCAGTCTCGCCGCGGTGCTGGCGACCGCATCCGGGGTCAACGCCACCATGTGTGCCCTTGCTTTGGATGCACGAGAGCGACGATCCGCGCTGTTTCGTCGGCGATGTCGAGGCCACCGAAGTCGCTGAGGGACTGAAGGTCCGGGGCAAGCTCGACCTCGACACCGAGTTCGGGGCCAGTGCCTACCGACAGGTCAAGTCGCGCCGAGTTGGCGCACTGTCGATCGGCTGCGAAGTCATCGTCGCGACCAAGAGCAGCGACGGCACCAATGAGCTGCGCGAGTTGTCCGTGGTCGAGGTCAACCTCGTGTCCCGGCCTGCCAACCCGGCTGCCCTGGTCACCAATGTGAAGGCCCAAGGCAAGCCAACAGCACCCATTCGTGACCAACTCGCGCGAGATGCGTTCGCGCGCTATGAAAAAGAAGGACCAGCCGACATGATGACCAACGTCAAGCTCGACATCCTCGTCAAGGATCGTCAGAGCCAGCTCGACGGCGTGCAGCAGATCATCGACACCGCCGACGCTCTGCAGGCGGACCTCACGGCCGATCAGGCCAAGTCTGTCGAGGAGCACACCAAGTCGGTCAAGGACCTCGACGAGAAGATCCGCCAGGCCCGCCATGACTTGTTCGTTCTCGCCGAGGCCAAGGCCCTAGCCGAGGAGGTCGGCATGCCGGCAGGCGATTGGCCACCCTGGCACTCTCACACGTACGAGTTGATGCCAGCCACGACACTTTCAACAGTGGCGATTGAATCGAGAGCATCGACGTCGCTGAGTGGATACAGCGTTCCTATTCCGGACGGATCAACATCGCACCGGTGGACGATGCCGTTGCGTCTCCTGACGATAAGGCTGAGAGACATTTTCGTGGTCCCCGCAGCGGTGCCAAACGAACCGGCCCACAGTGCTCCCACTCCAACCATTGCGAATGCACTATGGCCGGGTGCGCCGTCCGTTGCCCTGGCCGATCCTCACCAGTACAGCAATTGCCGTGAGCGGGTCTACCGCGAGGAGCACCCGGAGTTGTGCCCGATCGAGCGGGCCGAGCCGCCGACCGCGGTCCCGAGCCGCGGGCACGGCGGCGGCTCGGGTGGCGGCATGCAGGGTTACCAGTTAAGGTCTGCAAACTCGAGCATTGTGGCCCACTCTATTTGTGGGCGATTCCTGCGCTTGTTGGACCGGTGAGCGGGAGGACTTCGATGTTGCGAAAGCCGGCCTCCCGACACCAACCTGCGAAATCGCTACCGGTGAAGTCGAACGCGTCACCGAATTCGATGAGCATGTTGAGCGACATCATCAGCCCGAACACGTTCTCGCGGCGAGAGTCGTCGATCAGTTCCTGGATGACGATGAACGCTCCCCCGTCCGGCAGCGCGTCATAAGCCGCTCTGATGAGCTGCTTTTTTTGATCGAGATTGCAGCTGTGAAGGATGTGGCCCATGGTGATGACGTCGGCCCGCGGGAGGGGGCCAGCGAAAAAGTCGCCCGACGCGACGGTGACATGCTCGCTCAGCCCGGCCGCGGCGATCGCCTTCTCAGCGATCGGGCACACCACCGGCAGATCAAAGGTCGTGCAGCCGAGATGCGGGTGGCGGCGGGCGAGAACCATACAGAGTTGGCCGGTAGCGCCGCCCGCGTCGCAGACCGTCTTGTAGCGCGAAAAGTCGAATTGCTCAGCAAGCGCATCGCACGGCCCGGCCGATAGAGCGGCCATCGCATGCATGAACTGCTCGAGCCGACCGTGGTCGCTGTAGAGCCCCTCGTAGAACGTCTTTCCGGTGAGTTTGACCTCGTTCTGGGGCTCCCCGGTCTTCAGCGCCTCGGTCAGCTCACCCCAGAACCGGTAGAGCCGCGCGTTGCACATCTTGAGGAACCCGCCGAGGTAGGCGGGACTCTTTTCGTCGAGGAATGCCGCCGCCTCGGCGCTATTGCGATAGCGGCCATCCGCACCGTCGCCATCGCGTTCGAGGAATCGCAGCGCGACGAGGGTGTCGAGGAAGTCGTAGGTCGCGCGCGAGTGAAGTCCCAGCCGTTTGCCGACTTCCTCGCCAGTCATCGACGCTCCGCCGAGGTGGCTGAACAGGTCCAGCTCCACCGCCGACAGCAACGTCTTCGACGGCCAAAATCCCATGCCGACATCCATAATGTGGGACGGATCTAGCTGAACCTCAGGCATGCTATGTCCCCCCTCGGGATTTTGCCGACGATACGCGCGATGCCCCTGCGCGCGTCGCCCGTTTGATCGACCTCCATAGGGTACTGGGAGGGGCGTCCTGATACGCAACATTACTAACTGCCTATGATCCCCAACCCAAAACGGGTCCGCGAAGGATTGAAGAAATACCGGGCCGCGCACGCTGCCGACGAGCCCCCGCTCGAATTGTCCGAACGCGCACGGCTACGAGAACTCGAACGCCGCAACCGCGAACTCGAAATGGAACTCGCATTCACACTTCAGCGGCAGCGTACTTCGCCCGGGAGCAGCGGTGAGCGACAAATACGCGTTCATCGCCGCGGAGCGCGCGGACAATTCGGCAGACGCTCCCACGACCGCGAACATATGCACATGGCTGGATGTGTCGAAATCCGGCTTCTACGACTGGCTGCGCCGGCCGCCCAGCGCCGGACAACGACGCCGCGAGCTGCTCACAACCAAGATCTGCGCCTTGTTCGAGGCCTGCGGCCGCACCTTAGTGGCGGTGCGCGCCTACTGGGAGATGGACCGCGCCGCCGCCACGGCGCGCCCCGTCTAGGGAAGCGCATCCGATCGCCGGCAGCCATGCCAAACGGTCTCGAGCAGGTCGATGAGCGCCGCGTCATCGAGCGGCGATAGCGCGAACAGCAGGCGGTAGTAGGGCGGCGAGACCAGCGCGTCAACAATCACGTCCACGTCGGTGCCCTCGCGGATCTCACCCCGCGCGACCGCCTGGCGCACGATGGCGGCCACCGCCGCGCGACGGGGGTGCAGCCATTGATCAAGCACGGCGCGGGCCATCGCGGGGTCGGAGGCCGACGCCGCGACCACGTCGCGGAGCAGCGGTCCGGTACGGGTGTCGGTGAGGATGGCGTTCAGCGCGCGCAGGTGGTGGTCGAGCGCCTCCTTGGAACTGCTGCCCGGTGGCGCGTTGATAGGGTCGCGTACCGAGTCGAGCAGCCCTTCGAGCACGATGGCCGCCGACGAGGGCCACCATTTGTAGATCGTGGTGCGGCTGACCGCTGCCCGCTTGGCGATGGCATCGACGGTCGCGGCGGCCGGCCCACCGGCCCGCGTCAATTGCGCGGCGGCGCGCACCACAGCGGCCCGCACCCGCGCGCTGCGGGGTCTGCCCCTGCGCCCCGGCTCCACCGTTTGGGTTGCGGTGTCACCCTGTGTACCATTATTTGTGGACACGATGTCCAGTATATTGCTCTTCCGCCGTGCAGCCATCGCCGACTGGCACAGCCATGAAAGGATCAGGACAGGCCAGTGCCGACGCGATCGCACCCCTTCGGATTCGCGATAGCCACACTCGTGGTGGCCGCCGCGGTCACCGGCTGCACCGCGACGAGTTCCACCTCATCGGCTGAATCGCCCGACACGTCCATCGCGTTGTCGAGCCCGCCGCAGACAACGCCGGCGGGCCGAGTAGCGCCCGACTATCGCCGGCTGCTGATCAAACCCGGCGACATCAACACCGGCACAGACACTTTCGCGACCCGCTCGTCAACCACCAGCCCTGGCGGAGCAGATGGTGTTACGGCTCTTTTCGTCAACCAAGACGACACCCGGGCGATCGGCGACACCATCCTGATCCTCCCCGACAGCGCCGCGGCCACGACCACACTCAACACGACCGTGTCCTCCATCGGGACGATCGTCACCGGTGGTAGTCCTCAACCGTCGCCGGTGGGCACCGGCGGGACCGTGGTTTCGGGTACCTCGCCGGACGGATCCAAGGCTGTGACCGTGCTGTTGTTCACCGAGGGGAGCGCAGTTGTGAAACTGGAATTCGACAGCGCCCCAGGTGATGCCATGCCACCGCAGCTTGTCACCGACGTTGGGAACAAGCAAGAGATCGCCATCAGGACCGGGCTGCCGGGCTGACTTACGGTGTCCGGCTCAGCGCAGGCTGCATCCCCGCCACTCCAGCCCGGGATGGTCGGAGTTGACATGCGCGACACCCGCCAGCTAATTCCCGAAACAGCTCCCCAGAACGTATTCCGATGGGTTCTCGACGCTCCGCGACACTCGAACACAGCCCCGGCTGGCCCCGCGCCGCCGCGGTGAGGCTCAACTAGGCCAGCAGGGCGTATGCCTCATTGTCACGGGTCACACCGACAGCGCCAGGTGCCGATCGCTACCGGGCGTCAGGGCATGGAACGCCACCGAAAAGACCCCGCCCGACGAGCGAACGGGGTGGGTAAGTGGGATGCCGCCGCCTGCCGTGGCTACGAACGGCAGTCGGGGAACGGGGGGCTCGAAATGCCGCGACAGCGTTACGCTTGGCATGCCCTGCGACAGTAAGGAGAACGCATGTCCGAGAACAATTCAGCGACTGCGGCTGAGGGCACAGGGACCCAGGCCGAGACGACGAACGAGGCGACGTTGTCGATCGAGTGGATCCGCGATTTCGCAACGCAGTGGATAGACGCGTGTAACTCCCATGAGGTGAACCGACTGCTGGCGCTCATGTCCGAAGACATCGAGTACCGCGATGACGCCTGGCCCAAGCCCATGCGCGGACACGCCGACGTACGTGAATTCCTCGAAGCGAGCTGGCGGGCATTTCCGGACATCACGGTCGAGCTGCTGGACGGGCCTTACGTGATCCCGGGTGAGCCGCGCGCCGCCCTCCATTGGCGCGGTAGGGCCACCCACACAGGCCCGCTCGACCCGGCTGGCTTCGCGCCCACCGGCCGCCGCTGGGAACAGGACGGCGTCGACTTACACGAGTATCGCGACGGTCGCGTTTGCAAGCTGCGCATCACGCTCGACGTGTTAAGCATCTCGCGCCAACTCGGCCTCATGCCCGCGGCGGGCGGCCGCGCTGAGCGCGCGCTGGCGATGGCGCACCGCTCGGCTTCCCGTGTGCAGCAGGAAATCCGAAAGCGGCAGGAAATCCGAAAGCGGCGTGGTGGTTGAGGGCAGGCGCTGAAACCGAACGCAGCGAGGGCGCTACCGCGTCGCGCGCCGGGGTTCATTGCCCGGTGAAGTGTGGGCGGCCCCTGTGCCCATCGCTTGGGGCTTCACCCCTCGGGGCGCGAAGTCCCGTGTTTGCTGATGTTTGCTGGTCGCGCCGGGCAGGTCAGGTGAAATCGGCCTCTAACCCGTACGGGAGCCGGGGCGCTATCACCCCTTGGGGGGCCGCGACGCTGCGCCGGGAGTCACCCCCCAGGGGCGTTTGCTGGCGTCGCTGGCGGGCGTTCGCCGCGCCCTCGTGGTGCTGCACTCGGCGGTTTCGTCGTGGCGCTGAGAGCCGCTGAGCGCCTTGCGGTCTCGTTGATGGTGCGCCCCTGCCAACCTAGGCACTGTCGCTCGGGGCCCCTGGGGGCGCGGCGGGCCGCTACGACGCCACCGTCAACTGATCGAACGTCGACGTGAAGCGTGGCGGGCCGGGGGGAGCGTCGGGGAGGAGCCGGGCGGCGGCGGAGGCGGCGGCTTCGGCTTCTTTACCCCCCGGCACCGGCGACGGGCACCGCGCTGCGCACTGTCACACCGCCCAGTCGCCCTATTCAGAGACCGGCTACATCGTGGTGGAGACGCAAACTGCCGTGAAAGCCGCACGGGGGCTGGCGTGAATCGCCGACAGCGCCGCGCCGGCAGCCGCGCACAACAGCTCGCCCGCGCTATTCGATGCCCCGATTGCAACAGTGAGACTGCTGTCGTCAAAGTCGCGGCGCGGGTGTACCAGGGCGAGGTCCGCCATGACGAAAGCTGCGTGTGGCTCCGCGCTTTCGAGCGCGGCGGCGGCTTCGGTGTTCGGTTTGGGACGGACGACTGAGCCCCCGATGGCCGACCTGCCCCCGGTACAGCAGCTCGACGGCTCCGTGCTCATCCAGGGCCCGCAGATGCTGGCCGCGGCGTACCAGAGCGTCTTGGCCGGTATCAAACGCCGGCGAGCAGACGGGCTGCCGTCCGCCGACCTGCAGCAGTTGGCGCGGGTACTGCGCCGCGCACACATCGACGCGTCGCGACCGCGACATCGGCTGGCCAAAACGCTGCCCGCCGGATCATGCTGCACCTGCCAGGACGGCGAACTGGTCAGCGTCGCTGCTGCGGCCCGGATGCTATCAGTGGGCAAACGGCAGGTAGTGCAGCGGCCAGCCGGTCAGCATGGCGGTGATCGATCGTGCGCTGATCGCATCGGCCGTCGTGCTCGTGTGGGCTGTGCGGCGAGACGGTCGCGAATGTGAAAGCCGACCGCGTGTATCGGACGGCGTCGATCTGGCAGCGGTCGGCGGCGGCGTCACGCGTACGGATGGCACGTTAGGGCAGCGGGCTCACGCCGGTTCGGCATGGCGTAGCGTCGGCGGCCATGGACGTCAGGGACGTCGAGCCAAGGATTCTCCATGTCGAGTTGCCGCCGGAGAGCCTCGCGACCTATCGGGCGATCCACGACGGCGGCGGCACGTACGCGGTCGTGCTGACCGTTTCCGTGGGCATCGACGGATTCATCGAGCGGGAACTGCGGCGCACGGCCGGGAACTATCCCTCGGTGATCCGTGTGGACGAACGTGACCGAATGAAGGTGGAGATTCGTGACACGACTCTTCAGCAGGTTCGCGACCGGCTAGATGAACTGACCGACTGGCTCAGCGCAGCGGTGGGCCGAGCCGCGGAAGCTCATCGCGTTGCCGACCTTGAGGACGACCGGCTAGAGGCACTGAAGCAAGCGATCAATCAGTCACTCAGCGAGGATGCTTAGACGCGGCGAATATGTCGCCGGCGTCCGGGCGGTGTGAACGATCCGAGTCCGCGTTCGGCGACCGGCGACAGGCTGGCAACGCCCAGGAGCCCCAGATCCCGCCGGAACCGGAACCCGGTCAAAGTCCAGCCCGCGCAACGTGCGTGGGCTAGTTTCACGAAATGAGGACAGCCGTGCAGGTCAGACAGTGTTATCTGATACCGCTGTTGGCGGCGGCTGCGATCGCCCTGTCGCTTCCCCCAATTGCCTCCGCCGACCCTCCGTCCTGGAACGGCGAGTACGCGATCACGTTCATCGTTGGTCCAAAGTCCGGGACGAGCATGGCGGCCAGTCAGTCTGAGGGGCAGTACACCACTACCTACGCATTCCGCTCGAGCTGTACGAGCGGTAAGTGCACCGCCACGATCATTAGCGGCCCTCCGCCGAGGAACCCGACGGTTCCGCAACCGGCTCAATTCACCTGGGACGGGTCGTCCTGGACACAAGTCAGCGATTTTCAATGGGACTGCTTGATGCCCGACGGCGCGATCCAATGGAATCCGGCCCGAGGCGACGTGCGCTACACGCCCCAACTCGACGGTCACTTTCCGGCACCATGCACACCGAGATCTTGAGCGGCGCGTGCCAGGGCACAGTTGACATGCACATGACGGCCGAGCGCGCATAACGGTGTATGGGTGGGTTGGTGGGTGCGGCGGGCGCTCACCGGGGGCAATCACTGAAACCCCTTGGCGCGCCGCACGCCGCACCCGATCCCCCGGCCGCGCGCGGAAGGAGAAGCACCCACGCAGCAATCCGCACCCGGCATTTGCGCGCCTTGCCGAGTAGATGGTTCGGGAACGGGTGACTACACCTGGTGCAGTTCACCAACCCACTGTGATCCTGCTGAGAGTCCGGTTACAGGACGCCACGCCGGGTTGTGGTCGCGTCACGCCATCCGGTAGGTATTGGGAAATGTGCCCCCGCTGCCTCCACCCCCGACATGAACACAACAAGCTCGGCTACTGCCAGCACCGGATGACCCCGGACGGCCGCTGCATGTGCCACGAGCCGGACATGAGCGGCTACGCGCACCGGCCGCGACGAATCCGCCTATGACGCCATGGCGTTGAACAGTTGGGCGATCTGCGACGGACTGACCTGCTGCGGGCAGGTGTTGCGCAGATTGCGCAGCGGCGCTGCGCCAGGCGCAATTAACTCCTGACCGGCATCGACGCGGGGCGCAACACGTCCCGCTCGTCGAGCACCAGATCGTCGTGAACCGAGCCGACGAAGCGCTGCGGATGCGAGTCGGGCAGCTCCCACCGATGCAACCGATACGGCTGGCCGGCGGCCAGCGCATCGACAGGGGCGAGAGCTGCGCCCACGCGGTCGCACTCCACGACGGATTCTCGGCAAGCGTCACGCACATGTCGTGGCGAAACTCGACACGGTCGGCGAGCAGATACGCACGCAGCTCCGGCTCGGCGGCCGAGTCGCCGGACCTACGCGCCACCCGGGTGCCACCTCGTGTTCGCCGCGTGCTGGTGTCGCACCGACTTCGCGGTGTTCTCCATCCGCGGGTCCAGACCGGTGGCGACCATCTTCGCGATCGCGGCCTGCAACTGCTCGCGGCCACTTCACATCTGAGCCGCACATCCGGGGCGGTGGCAATCGCGGCAAATTCACATCTTCGACTCAGACCTGAAATCGCCGTGGCCTGTCAATGGGCTGGGGCGTCCGGCGGGATTGGCAGTCCCGGACAGGCTTCGATGTAGCCGATGTCGGGAGACACCCAGTCCCGCCACTGCTGGTGGCTCATGTTGGTCGTGAGCTTGGCGCACATCGCCGACGTGGCGTCGGGGTACGTGGGCCACACGCGCAGTGTCTTGTCTTCACTGCCGGAGGCGATCCGGCGGCCGTCGGGGCTGAACGCCACGCTAAGCACCGAGTCCGTGTGGCCGGTCAGCGGATCGCCGACGGGTTGGCCGGTATCGGCGTCCCACAGCCGCACCGTCTGGTCAAGACTGCCGGAGGCGATCCGCTTGCCGTCGGGACTGAACGCCACGCTGGACACCGGGCCGGTGTGGCCGGTCAGCGGCTGGCCGTCGGTTGGCCGGTGGCCGCGTCCCACACCCGCACCGTCTGGTCAAAACTGCCGGAGGCGATCCGCTTGCCGTCGGGGCTGAACGCCACGCTGGTCACGGGCGACCCCGCCTCGGCGATCTTGATTGTGGTGATCCTCTTTACCAGCGCGTTGAGCAGTGGGCCGTCATCAGGCGTTTGCGCAAGTCGTCGGGCCGCAAGCAGTTGTTGGAAGGCACGCACATCGCCACCGGAGCGGTTACCGGCCAGCATCGACTGGGCCTCTGACACCAGCCCACGAGCTATCGCTTCGTTTCTCTGACGATTTGCTTCTTGCTGTTTCACGAACGCGATTGTTGCCGCCACCACTGCGAGGATGGTTAGCAGCGCCAGCGCGGCGATTGCATAGCGGCGCAACCGTCGGAAACGGCGCTGCTCCCGCACATCATCGCTGGCCAGTTCGTATTTGGATTTGCCGTGGATCGGGGCGGCCAGGTCGGTGACCTTGTCGCGGAACGTAGGCGCATTGTGGTCCCACGGCGCGTCGGCGCTGACATCGACGTAGGACGGTTCGGCGGCCAGCACCCCAGGCTCGGTCAGCACGGGCAGGGCGACATCGGAGCGCTGCGGGTCAAACCGCCCGGTGGCTTCGTCGTAGTGCAGGTGACCCTCGGCCACCACCAGCAACAACTGGTCCGGCCCCCGATGCTCCAGCCAATAGGCGACTTCCTTGTTGACCCACTCAGAGGCCGCCGCCCGTGGGGAGAGCACCACGATCAGGTAGCGGGAGCGGTCCATCGCGTCGGTGACCTTGCCCCACAGGTTGGGATTGGCGGCCATGTCGGTGGTATCCCTAAACACGTGCAGCGCATTCAACTGGCCCATCCGGCGACCGATGCGGTGCAAGCCCTTCTGGATTCCGGCGGCGACGGCCCCGTCTTGGCGGTTGTAGGACAAGAAGGCGTCGTAGGTGAACGACGCCCCTTGACCCCGGTCGTTCAACTCCGGCGCGTCCGCAGTGTCAGCACGCCTCGTTGACCTCCTCGCTCCCTGCGAGCGTGCGAAACCCGCCAAAGGTTGCGAAGGAATCATCCACCCGGATCTGGTGGGCTGGCGTGAGTACTGCACTACTCCTTCATGGCCGTCCCGTACTGCAGCCGCCAACTCTTTTTGTGCCGATGGCATTTCGCTGCGCCGATTCTGCTACAGCATCCAGTTACGATGAGCGCACTTTCAGATGCGATTGCTCAGTCCCAACCCCGGGGTGCCTGTGAAACTGCCCAAGACACTCGCGACCGTCGCGGGGCAACTTGGGTTGGCGCTCCTGAGCCTGCTGCTCGCCGTGCCCGCGGCGGCGGACCCGGCGACTTCCCCGGCCGGCCAGCCCGCGCAGTGGATCGTCGTCGGCGTGCCCGCCGCAAACGCGACAACGGGAACCCTCACAGCCTTCCAGCGGGTCGGTCAGCAATGGAAGGTGGTCCTGGGACCGACGCCCGCCAAGGTCGGCGAGCTCGGCGTCGGTACCCCCGCTGACGGTGTCTACCGCACTCCCGTGGGAACGTTCACGTTCGACCAAGCCTTCGGTCGCCAGCCCAATCCCGGCACCAAGATGCCCTACTTCCAGGCCACCGACCAGGACTGGTGGGACGAGGACGCCGGATCACCCACCTACAACACCCACGTGCGGGGATCCGGCAGTCCCTCGTCAATCGCGGAAAACCTCTACGACTCCGGCCCGGTCTACGACTACGCCGTCAACATCGCGGTAAACCCCCAACGGATCCCGGGACGGGTGGCCGGGATTTTTCTCCACGTGACGGACGGCAATCCCACCTGGGGATGTGTGGCCATCGGCCGCGACGAAATGCGCTCTGTGCTGAACTGGCTCGACCCTTCCGCGGCGTCAGGTCCACGTAACAGCAGGCCGCAGGATCGACATCCAAATTCCTCGGTCGCCACTTCACTCACGGTGTAGATGTAGTTGTCGTCCTCGTCGTAATCGAAGACTTCTTCGACATTTAGCGTGGTACTACCACGCAGGGCACCCTCGTTATCGCACGCTGGGCATGCGCATCCAGACACGTACGGAAAGTGTCCGCTGACGCGTGAGCGGATCACCGCTATTTCTGCCGCCGTCAACTCATCCCGCTGCAGCCGCTGATATGTCAATTTTGCTCGATCGATAAGCGTTTGGAACCTCTCCTCTGTATAGCCGCCCACAACCGCTCGGGTTTGCTCGGCAATCACCTCGAGGGCGTCATCGAAACGGCGGGCGCCCAAGACGGCCTGGGACACCTTCAGCACCGCACGCAACGCCCGCAAGTCATTGCCCGCCGCCGGGTCAAGTAAGTGCGACACATCACTCCCGGCGATGGCTTGCTCTTCGCGTACTGGCAGCTGTTGGCTGCCAGCCGGGCGGTGCGGTTGATTTCCCTCAAGACCCATCAAAACCCCCAGGGCGAACTACATATCGTTGCCCCCCGGCCCTAGGTGAAACTCTACCGGCCGCGCGCTGACACGTCAGCAACGACCGATCCGGTTGCCACGCCCCGGGGCGTCGCCACACCCGGCCGCAAGAATGTCTACCTGGCGTGAGAGGCAACGGAGGCTCAGCAGCGCCGAGAGCCACCGATCCACGGCGCTGGACTGGACCGAACCGGTCGACCTGTCGACGGTCGCCCGCCGCATCCTGGACCCAGCGCACGCCGCTACCGGGCTGCCGCCAGTAGGACATCGCACACGGCTTTCGTATCACCACGGACCGTGCAAACCCGCCTCACACCACGTCTACACGAAACTCGCCTCATCTCCTGCGTGCAACTCGCGCAAGAAGCACTTCGCCACGTCTGACAGACATCGACAGCGCAGTTCAGATCGAAGTCGTAATCCGCGCAGGCCCTAGGTGCGGTCAAGGTCGATCGGGCGCCGGGCCGGGGAATACCGCACGTTTCGAATAAGTACCCTCTGCCAGCCTTTTTTTCATTACCCGTGCGGGCATGGGATTGTGCGTGCGGCCCAACCGGTATGCGCTGGCGTTGGCCACCGGATCTGCTCTGGGTGCGGACGTGTTCGCGTTGCATGAATGCGACAACCCGGTGTGCGTCAAAGTGAGTGGGCCTGGGGCGCGGTGTGAGCACGTGGTGGCTGGTACGCAGCTCGACAACATGCGGCGCATGGCGCGGGCGCGGCGCGGAGGCGGTCGGCCGACGATTCGTGGGCTGGGGCGCGAGGCGCGGCGGGCGCGTTCGGTAGCGCTGCGCCAGGCCGTCCAGGACGGCGTGTGGGATGCCGATGCGTTGCTCGGCGTCGAACCGCGTTTGTTCTGAAGCGCACTCGGGGCGCGCCTCGTTGAGGACGAGATCAGGCTTCGTTGTCGTCGCTGGGCGAATCCGAAGACTGGGGTTGTGTGTGGGCCGTGTCGAGCGCGCCGGGATGGCGGCTAAGCGATCGCTGCGAGAGGGATCAGCGCGAGCTGGCCGGCGTCGTGTGCTTCGGCGATCACGTCGGCCATTGTGAGGTCGGTGCGGAACCGGTGACCGATGCGGCGCTCGACCTCGGCGTAGCGGTCGGCCAGGTCGGGGTTGAGGCGCGCTGAGCACACCAGGTCGGCACGTGAGGTCCTGGGGTGCGGCCCATTCGAGGCGGCCGATCTCGTCGTCGTAGCGTCTCACCGCCGCCGACCCGGCTCGAGTACGACGGATTACCGGTAGTAGTAACGCGCCCACCGGAGCGCCGCGGCGCACCGCACTTGGCTGCCCGAGCTCGGGACCCCCGCGCCCAGCTAACGCCCGACGGGCTCTATGTTGGCGAACGCCCCCTGGTCCCGTTGCGCAATATGCGTGGTGATCCATTGGGCGGCCAGCTTGACCAGACCGGACTGCGGGTAACGGACATGCGCGTTGAAATCTCGACCGAGCGAGCAGATCGGGTCGTTGGTGTTGCACAGATCGGCAGTACGGGCGCCGAAGACCGGGCTCATGATCGTCAATGGCTGGCCGATCCGCGCCCCAGGGTTGCCGAAGACTGCGACGGCGGCTATGTGGGGGGCGGTCGCGGCGGGCATCGGAGCGGTGAAACCGAGCCCTGCTATCGGTGACGTGGTGACGACGTCAATGACGGCGGCACCTTGCGAATAGCCGCCCAGCACGATCTTGCTGTCGGGGCAGGTATCGGCGATGGACTGAACACGCTTGCTCGCGTCGTTGGCGCCGGCAGCCACTTTAAGGAAATCCCAGGAGGCCGGGTACTTCACGGCGTAGGTACCGATCGACTTGCCCTTAACCATCGGGCGCAGCGTGTCAACCAGGGCCTTGCCGACAACACCGAGACCGGGCGGCTCGTCGGTGCCGCGGGCGAAGACCATCTCGATGTCAGAGCACTTCGGGCGGCCGACGCCGATGGCGCCTCGAGCGTGGTCAGCGCCGCGAGCGCAGTGAGCACCGAGGTGGCGACGGCGGTCGCAACGCGGACGACGGACACGGGTCTCTCCTCGACCTGGGTGTGTACTGAGCGGTTGACGCCACTGTGTACCCAATTATCACTACTGTCACACTAATAACAAAGCCCTGGTCGCGCAGGAGATTGCTGGCACCGGTCGGTCCCGCGCAGTCCGGGCGGGAATCGATTCCGTCCTACCTTCCTCTTCATTACTCAATGGCGGCAGCGATCGCCGGTCCTCCGCCGCGCGGCTCCTGACGAAGTCGAATTACCGTCGCGTGTGACGGGAGATACCGCGACTCCAGATGCCACGAAACATGTTGGGTATCAGCATAATAACGAATCCAGTGTAGTTTTACTGGGACTCAACGTGTTTCCTCCAGCCAGGGTTATCGGTCAGGGTGGAGGCCGGAATGCCATGTGTTTCATAGGCTTTGAACTTCGGCGAGGACGATGGGTCCGGTGACACGGCGCCGTGACCGAGAGGGCGTAGCGGGCGTGGTCGTCGAGCCAGTCGAGGATCTCCACGTAGGTGGGGTCGGCTAGCCACCAGTGGGTGAAGTCGGCCTGCCAGCGTTCGTTGGGTTGCTCGGCGGCGAACCGGATGTAGGAGGATTTGGGCCGCTTCTGCGGGGTGGGGTGATCAGCCCGGCCGCCTGGAGATGTCGGTGGATCGACACGGCGACACCACCAGCCCGTGTGGTGTTCCAAATGCCAGCCAATCGTGTGAGGCCCGTGGTCGAGCCTTTGCCCGACAAGGTGTCCCGCAGTTCGATGATCAGATCGACGGTGGACTGCGCCAGCCGGGTGGGGCTGGTGTGCGGGCCGCGACCGGGGCTCGAAAGCGGCCTCGGCCTCAGCGCGGCTACGTTTCAAAATCATTGTTATCCAGCTTAATTGGCCGGGTCCAATAGAGTGCGACGAGTCGGTGAGCCTCTGCGTTGTGCTCTTACAGGAGCGGTACTGTCGTGGAAGGCCGTCGGGCGCAGAGGACATTGCCGCCTTCCCCATGACCAGTGAGCCGCAGATGCGGACACCAAGGGGCGATACTGACCTTCCTGGGCCAAAGGGATCGAACGGCGTTCACAATCCGGAAGGCGCGATCGCCACTGAAGCATCCCCGGTTTCATGCACACCTCGTTACGTGTGACCGGTGTGCTCTCCGGCGTGGAGTTGAGCGTAGTACTCGGCCTCGGCTTCGGCGGGTGGACGTCGGCCGAGGCGGTGCATCAGCCTTCGGTCGTTGTACCAACTCACCCACGCCGACGTGATGTCCTCCAGGTCGTCGAGGGTGCGGATCGGCCCGGCCGGAACGGGGAGCCCTCGCGACGCACTCGGTCTTGTAGAGGCCGATCGTCGTCTCGCACAACGCGTTGTCGAGCGCGTCCCGACCGTCCCGACCGACGGCCTGAGCCCTTCCAGCATCAGCGTTTCACCGTAATGTATTGCGGTGTACTGACTTCCGGCGTCACTGTGATGGATGGTGTCGTCGAACGGGCGGCCTTGGCGGGCGCGGAAGGCCGCGGCGTGGCGCAGTGCACGCTCGACGAAGCCGGTGTCTTTGGTCAGTGAGCATTCCCACCCGGGATCAGTCCCGCGTAGGCGTCGACGACGAACGCGGTGTAGCCGAACCCGCAGGTCATCGGCACGTAGCTGAAGTCGGCCACCTCCAGCAGGTTCGGTGCGCCAACCCGCCACCGCCGACCCACCAGGTCCGGTGCCCGGGCCGCGGCCGGGTCGCGCTCGGTGGTACGCGGGGCGCGGCGCGGATCGCCCCGCGCCAGCCGTTTCGCGCATGATCCGTTCCACCGTGCGCCGCGCCACCGGGATACCCTCGCGCTGCAGGTGCGCCCACATCTTCAGGCTGCCGTACAGGCTCTCCGGGGGGCGTTTGCCGTCGGCGTCGGGTTCGTAGTAGCCGGCCAGGATTTCGGTGATCGTGGTGTCCCACAGGGCCCGTTTCGACGGCGCCGCCGAACGGTGCGCCCAGTAGGTGCGCGGGGCGATCTGCACGCCGTGCACGGCCAGTGCCCGGCAGATCGGTACGACCCCGAACTGTTCGCGGTGCGCGTCGATGAACGCGCAGATCAGCGGTGTCGCGGGTCGCACTCCCGCGCGAAGAAACTTGTTGCGGCCTTGAGTATTTCGATCGTTTGCTCGAGCTCGCGGTTCTTCGGCGTAGCTCACGCAGCTCCCGCCTCTCCTCGCTCGACACCCCTGCCGCTTCACCGGCATCGATCTCGGCCTGGCGCACCCACTTGCGCAGCGTCTCCGCGCTCATCCCCAGCCGGCCCGAGACCGCCTTCATCGCCGCCCACTCCGAGTCGTAGTCGTCGCGGTGTTCACGGACCAGCCGTACCGCCCTGGCCTTGGTGTTCTCGTCGTACCTGATCGACATCGCGCCATCCTTCCCTAGAAAGGAAGTGCGCATAAAACCGGGGACGGTTCACCATCTCCCAATATCTCGGGCGACAGATGGGT
>CAVQSK010000010.1:0-47295 GCA_963715885.1 uncultured Actinomycetota bacterium | reverse complement strand
CCTTGTCGAAGCAAACAGCGTCACGCCGAACTGCGTCGGTTCAGCCTCGTGCGGCGGCGTCGTGGATCCGCTCGGTCACGGCCGAGTCCCAGTTTGGGGGAGCCAGGATGTCCACCCACAGTTCGGCCGCATCGGGTCCGAACGCATGCCCGTACCCGTACGGCACTTCGGCGGAGAAGATCATGTCCAGCGTCACTTGCCAGAACGTCACGAACGGCAGCCACCGCATCCCTGGGTCCACATCAGGCCCGAGTGGTTCGCGCAGCCAGTCCGGACGGTGCAGGAACAGATCGAACGACCACCAGGTGATCGGGTCACTCGCGTGCTGCCAGAACACAACCCGGGGAAACTCCCATGGCCCGGGTAGGTCGACGTCGTGAGGGCGGGACGCGAACCGGATATGACGCCCGTCGTCCACGATCGGCAGCCGCTCGAACGACCCGGGATCCCGGTTGGCGGTGATTCGGGTCCACGGCTGCGCGAAGTTCGGCGTACCCACCAATAGCGCACCGTCGGTGCGGCTGACGATGTCAGCCCCTGAGGCGAATGCGGACTGTCCGCCGAACGAGCCCAGACTCTCGCCGAACACCACCAGTTTCGGCCGCTGTCCCTCCGGCCGGGCTGCCCAGACGCGGTGCACGGCTTCAAACAGCGCCTGTCCCGCCAGCGGTGGCGTCTCACGGTCGGCGATGAACGAGAGTGCACTGGGCAGGAATGAGTACTGCATCGATGCGATGGCGGTGTCGCCGCCGTTGACGTACTCGAAAGCGGCCGCCACATTCGGGTTGACCCAGCCGCGACCCGTCGTCGTGACCACGGCCAGCGCCCTGCGGTCAAAGGCGTGTGTGCGTTGGAGCTCGCCGATCACCCGCTCGGCGATGGCCTCGACGCTGCCCGCGGATTCGCGGCCGGCGTACACCCGGATGGGGGTGAGTGCCGGGGAGCCGGTCACCTCGGAGATCTGTTCGGCGGTTGGGCCACCGGCAACGAATGTGCGGCCCTCGCGGCCCAGCGTGTCCCAGGCCTCTCGTGATTTCGGCGAACCGGAGCGTTCCGGCGCCTGTGGCTGGGTGACGCCCTCGGCCGTGCTCTTGTCAGCAACCTTCGCCGAGCGTTCTGCCATGCTCAGCAGGCCGCGGTGAAGAGCGCCGTCGAGTGCCACAACGGCCAGCACCACGACGATCACCACCGCAGCAAGCCGGGCGAGCGGACCGGGCAGGATCCGGCCGGCCATTCCGGTCAGCCAGTTGGTTGCCCGTCGCACACCGCGCGCCATCGCGAGCAGCGCGAGCGCGATCGCGACCGCGATGAGCAGCACCAGGATGTAGAAGGACCGTTGCGCGCGCGGCAGACCGACCAGGTCACGAAGGATCTGCTGCCACCAGGACCCAAGCACCACGAAAGTGGGCACCACCACCAGGGCCGTCACCGCGAGCGCGCGCCATCCGATCGTTCGGGTGCGTTGCGTCCATTGCGGGCTGACGCCGCAGCGCCGCACCACCCACGCGATGCCACACCCCAGCCCGTAACCGATGGCGACACTGATGCCCGTCGCCACCCCCTGCAGGAACCAGGGTCGGGGCAGCAGCGAGGGGCTCATCGACCAAGCGAAGAACAGCAGCGCGTACGTCAACCCGACCGGATGCAACGTGCGCGCGTAGTCGAGGAACCGTGAGGAGGCGCTCAAGCGGCGTAACCAGCCCCATTGAGACGCTTCGGAAGTCGTCAATTCAGCGCCTGGGCGATCGCGGCGGCGGGCAGATCCCGCAATGTGCGCAGCACGAAGTACTGACCCTTCATCCTGTTGGTACGGCGACTCTATTAGATCTGTCCCCAGTTCTGCGGTCATCGGCGAGGCCACCGCCTGCGTTTTCGAGCGTGTGCAAACGAAGGCAATCGAACAGTTCCCTGTTCAGGAATCCACACACGTCGGCCGCGAGCTTGGCAGCAACCGGATCTGCAGGTCCATCTGCACTGAGGACCGCGACGGTCGGCTCCTTCGTCTTGGTGAGCAATCAGTACATCGACCTGCCCACTGTGGGTGAACAGAAGCCCGAGATCGAAGTCATGGATTCCTGCATCGAGGTCGTCAAGAAACTACTAGCCAACCTCATGTTGCGGGATGCTGACTCTTGCCGCGAGTGCTGGCACTTCGCGAACGGCCCGCCAGCTCAAACCGCACCGCTGGCGATGACATACCGGCCCAATCAACGCCCAGGACCGATACGGCGTTACGACCATCTCCGAATGACCTCCACCGTTGGACCAGATGCAGCCCCAAACCTTCGACGCCTATTGCCTTGGACGCCGGCCCTCAGGCGGCTGCCACCGTGGCTGCGCCACTTCATGCGCCCGACTTCTTCACGGGTCAACGGGATCAGGCAGGAGGGCGGTAAAGCTCGGCCGGTAGTCCGACGACGTCGGACGTCGCCGGATGCGGGTCGTCGCGCCACCAGGCGATCCGGACCGGCACCGGGGGCGCGTCCCGCAGGCGGCGGAAGACAAGACCCTGCCGCCGGTACTGCGTCAGAGCGCTCTCAGCCGTGACGCCGACGCACTGGCCCGCGGCGATCACGGCGAGCCAATCATCGATGCCGTGGATCTCGTCGACCTCAGGTCTACTGCCGGGCGGCCACAGGTCCGGCGTGGTGGTGCCGGTGCGCGAGTCGAATCACTGTGACGGATCGTCTCCCCCAAACATATTTGCACCCAGACGCTTTCACTCTGCGAGCTTCGCGCTCGTCCATGTCACAGGCCGTCCCGGCCACTCGACCCCCAAAACGTCACTATGACAATTTTGTCTTGGCGCACAAAGTCTTTCGGGGGTGTCGCCTGCCCGCGCTGCTTTCCGAGCCGACGCGCGCTGGCCTCTAAGCGCCTCTGTTCCTGCAGCAGAATTCGCCTGACTTCTCTCAGACCGCTGATTGGTCCTTCGACTCGCGCGCTTATCGTTCAGCAGATGGGCGCCGTCGGCGCAGTCGATATCGCGGGCGCGAAGCCCCTCGAGCACTTGTCGGATCTCGGTCAAGGAGAATCAAAGTGATTGCATGCTGCGCAGTAATTTGACCTCATTGATCAGAGATTCCGGATAGTCCCGGTAGTTGCTACTGGTGCGATGCACTTCGGTACCTTCGTATGCCGACTTGCCGACATCAGCGCGGCTGTCGCGGAGCCTGCGTGCCGCATAGTTGTTTCATGACGAGTAGAAAAGTTCCGAGCCCGAAAGACATCAAGGCCGCCGCCCAGGCGGCAGCGGAAACAGCGCAATCGGTCGCCAGCGGAGCCGTGCGCATCCCACCCGCGTCGATACAACTCGCCAGTCAATTGCCGGATCTCCTCGAGAACCTGGCGACTGCCACCGAGCGCCTCAACGAGGCGATCGATCGCGCTGAACGCTACCTCGCGCTGGCCGATCCGATGATCCGAACCATGGATGCGATCCTGCCGCGACTCGAAGCACTTGTCGCCACAGGCAATGACGTATTCAACGCCGTTTCGTCCATCCCCGGCGTCTCCACCCTAGGTCGACTAGCGACTCGCAGTCCGGACTCTCCGCCAAGAAAGATGTCATCCAAGAGCACCACCACACGACGGAAATCCTGACTCGCTCCCCGGCAATCAGCCTGTTCCCCAACGCGATACGTCACTGTGACGATATATATCAACCGATTCGATACGTGGCCATGTCAGTTCGACCCGACGAGGTGGCCTGCTAACGGTACCGCCAGTCGCACGTGGTCTCCGATGGTGTACAGGGCCGTCCACTCGGGTGCACCAGGTGCGCGGCGCCGGGTCATCTTCGGTCAAGCTCCTCTACAAGAGCCATCAACTCGCATCGAGGACACTGCCTGCGAAACTCGGTGCCGTACGCGACTCGCCGTGCGGCGCATCCGGCCTATAGGTCACCACGGCTTACTGCAGAGGTCCTCAGCAGCGGCCGGTTCTATCACGCCCATCATCAGCGCCTCGTGCTGCGGGCAGACGTGGTGGATCGCGGTGATCAGCACCAGCGCCCCATCGACCTCATCAAACCCTCTGTTTTCCAGACTGATAATCCCGTCAATCACCCCGTCCGGTGTGGGATTGCCGTTGATGGACCCGCACA
Organism: uncultured Actinomycetota bacterium; assembly: GCA_963715885.1. GTDB lineage: Bacteria > Actinomycetota > Actinomycetes > Mycobacteriales > Mycobacteriaceae > Mycobacterium. The sequence continues at coordinate 43,190 of CAVQSK010000010.1, read as the reverse complement.
GCTCCCCCGCAGAGGACTCGATCACCGGCATGGGTGTCGCCGGATTGGCCTGGGCCACAGCGGAGCTGCTCAGCACAGCGCTGGCGCCGATAACCGCCGCACAGAGAACCGCTTTCTTGATCACAGCAACTCCTTTCGTTTGCGCCGAGTGTTCGGCGTCGTCTAGCTCGTCCGGTACTGCAGGTCGTTCCCCTCGTTGGGTCGCCATGGTCGTTCCTTCGAAATCTCCTCGCCCTCTGGCGGTTCATGACCGGCTACACCGGACACTTTCTATGTGTTAATCATCTCGCTGGGCCATATCGAGGACGTGAGTAGTGCACCACTCGATTCGGCGATTCCCGACGACGTCGACTACTGCCGACGATGATTAGGGGTACCGCTTACCTGGGCGGCGGGCTAGCTTGGTCCGTTCCACTACTCGATTTCGACCGCTCCCGAGGGCACGTCGTTCCGTCGACGGGTCGGGTTACAAGTGTCCCGGGCCACAGCCAGCGTCCCTGTGCCCTGCCACGGGCAGAGACTGGTCTGGCGAATAGAGCCGTTCAGTTGGTTGGGGACGGCACGTAATACGTCGCTGTAACGATCCGGACTGCCGGGTAGGTGTAGCGTCGCAAGCACATCCGTCAAGGGGTCGGGCAGATGAGCACGAAGCCTGAGTGCGCACCGCGGCGGAGTAAGGTCTCGCCGCCGAGCCGCACTGCCGAACAACGGATCGCAGTGGCCAGCATTGCGTTCGCCACGCTGGCCATGACGATCGGCTGCGGGGCCGGGTGGACTCAGCAGGCTGCACCAGAGAACCCGATGCCGACTCTCCCGATACCATCCATCATTCCCCCTGCCCCGCTGCCAAGCGATATCCCTACTGTCCCCTTGCCGAGCGATGTCCCGACCGTGAAACTGCCGAACGATATCCCGCGCGTCCAGCTCCCCAACGACATCCCCCCGTTGAGCTACCCGCTGATATTCCGCGGATCCAACTGCCGTCTGACATTCCTCCTATCCCCTTTCCCTAGCAGGGGTCCGTAAGAAGCTCTAATCGTCACTGTGACGAATCGTGCTGGCGATTGCCTCGCCAGACATCGGTTTCCGCCCCGGAAGTGGACCGTCACAATCGTCGGACACATCGAGATTCGCCAGTTGGCCGAAGGCGCGCGGGTGCGTCGCGCCTCATGGGCGGCATCGGCGTTGCGCATGCTTTCGTGGATGTCCCCGATGCGCCGAACCCGATCCGGTTCGGCGAGCAGCTTTTCGGAGGCGTTAACCGCCATTGCCTTCGATCACGCTCGTATCCACCCGTCGCTCGGGCTGTCAAAACTGCGGCTTGACAACGTCATTGAGCATCATTGTGACGATATGGGCGATGGATCTCGCTGCACCGCAGAGGTTTTCAAGTCGAGACACTCAATCTGAGTGTTCCCGCCGTCCGCTCCCGTTGCGGGGTCAGGCTTCTGCTACGCGTCTACCCCTCACCGCGAGCAGCACGGATGCGACGAGATCCCCTGCCAAGACGGGTCCGCCGGGTGAGATCCCCAAGCCGGGGGCGCCGGCCAAGACGAGTCCGCCGGGTAAGACGACGTGTCGTAGTTCTGGAAGCCGTCCTCGTCGATGACCGCCGCGGCATAGGCGTGACCTCCAGTCCGTCGGCAGCGGCAGTGCCGCCACTGGCAAACAGGCCGAGGCTGCCGAGGCCGAGCGCCAAGCAGCCGGCGGCGAGGAACTTCCTCGTGGTGCTGGGGATGTTCGTCTTCGTGGTGCTGGGGGCGTGATTAGCCATTTGTTTCCCTCCAAGCTCCGCCTGCCGACAACGGGGGGCATTGCGAACAACCGACGCGTCGGGTGGCAGACTGCTGCCGTCAGCAAAGGCGATAGGTACCGTGGTGCCGGGCGGCGGGCTGAAGACGACCTGAATAGCCATGAGAAGCCTCCGTAAACGTGCCACGTGAATGTGGACTGGTTCGATCGTCGCGCCGCGCTACATTGAGGAAGTAAGTAGCGCACCACGCGATTTCGACAACTGCCGGCGGTCCCGACTACGTGCGACAACCGCTAGGGGTACCGCTTCCCTAGGCCGAGGGCTTCTATCGTCCGGCCCTTACTCGATTTCCACGGGTCCCCGACGACTTCGACTTTCTTCCGACGCGCGGCTCTTGCGGACATGACGGAGGATCGCCGGCCGATCGACCACGTCATCGCGCTAGTTTGTCGTTGCTCTGCGCGGCGCTACCTGGGCTCCTACCCTGTATCTGTGCGGTTGACATGGCCGTTGACCGGACGCTCGGAGGAGATGCGACTCATTGAAGCCGCACTATCCGACCCGGGTTCGTCCGGAATTGTGATTTGCGGTGCGGCAGGGGTGGGCAAGAGCCGCATCGCCCGCGAGGCGCTCGAGTCGGCGGCTTCGCGGGGATGCGTAACCCATTGGGCTGTAGGCACGTCTTGCGCGCGGACACTCCCCCTGGGTGCTTTCACGGCGTGGGCGCGGTCAGAAGGCACCGACACCGTTCAGTTGGTCCGCGGGGTGATCGAGTCGCTGACTGCGACCGCGCCGGGCACGACAGTGGTGGTCGGCGTCGATGACGTGCACCTGCTCGATGACCTGTCGACATTTGTCGTGCATCAGATCGTCCAGCGGTGCGCCGCGAAAGTAGTGCTCACGGTGCGCGACGGTGAATTGATTCCCACTGGGACACAGGAACTGTGGAAGGCCGGCCAGTTCGAGCGGCTCGATCTGCAGGCTTTGCCGCCCGACGAGACCACCACGCTGTTGTCGGCCACACTGGGCGGATCGATGGACTCGCACGCCGCGAGCCGCCTCTGGGAGCTGGCCCGCGGCAACGTTCTGTATCTGCGCCACATCGTCGAGCAGGAGGTCGCTGGCGGCCGGCTCAAGAAGCTGCATGGCTTCTGGCAGTGGATCGGCGATCCGATCATGCCATGCGGCCTGGTGGAATTGATCGAGTCCCGCATCGGAGCGTTGCCCGCCGCCGCCGGCGCCGTCATCGATGCACTCGCCATCGGCGAGCCGATCAAGCTGACAGCGCTCGAACACATCGCCGATCCCGACGCCGTCGAGGAAGCCGACTCTCGTGGCCTGATCATCCTCGACCACTTCGACAGCGGCATAGAAGTCCGTGTGGCGCACCCGCTCTACGGCGAGGTGCGCAGGAAACGCGCGGCACCCACGAGGCTGCGTCGGCTACGCGGACTGGTCGCCGCCGAACTGGCCGCTGGGGACGACCGCGACGACATCCACGTCGTCATCCGCCGCGCCACATTGAGCGTCGACTCCGACCTCCCGCCCGATGTCGGCCTGCTCACCAAAGCCGCCCACAGCGCAATTTGGCTCGCGGATCTGTCCCTCGCCGACCGACTCGCGGAAGCAGCCGTGCGCGCAGGCGCCGGACCAGAAGCCCAGTTTCTGCGAGCACATGCATTGTCGTGGCTCGGCCGAGGCCGAGAAGCAGAAGCGGTGCTCGCCGACGTTCCGCTCACTCAATTGACCGACAGGGACCACGCCCGACTCACCTATCTGCGGGCCAGCAACATGCTGTGGGCGCTCGCTGACCCGGCGCGGGCGAAAAAGTTCATCGACGACGCTTCGCACACCACAGCACGCCAGGCTCGCAGCTGGATCGACGCCCTCCTCACGGTGTACTGGTTTGCGATGGACCGGCCGGATGCGGCCACACTGGCTGCCAAGAACCTCGCGCTGGACAACCTGCCCCCCATCGTCGGCACGGAGACCGCCTGGGCGCTCGCTGCCATATCCGCGGACGCAGGGCGCGCCGCCGAAGCCGTGGCCATCGCGGAGACGGGATACACCGTCGCGACGCGCTGTTTCGACGCTCCGCATATGAGGTTCAACGTCGCCGATGCACATCTCAGCGCTCTCTTGCTATCTGGCCGCATCAGGGACGCCCTTGATGTGGCCGAGCGCGTGCGCGAGCAGGCAGCCGACCTCCCCGGAGCAGCTGAATCACTCGGTGCTGCCGTTGCGGGTCGGGCCGCACTCGGTGCCGGCAACCTCGATACATCCTGCGTGCTGCTGGAGGAGGCAACAGCAGCGTTGTCCGCGTCGGGCCACGCCATCGGCTGGGGGTACCGCTATCACGTCCCATACACAACCGCGCTCGCCATGCGCGGTTGCACTGGCGAGGCCGCCGCCGCGCTTGGCGCGCTCAACAAACTGCGACGTCCGTTTCGGTCGCTCGACTATGAGCGGAGCCTCGCCCGTGCATGGGTGGCCGCCAGCCAGGGCGCCATTAATCTGGCGATCACTATCGTGCAGTCGGCCGCCGAAACGGCTGCAGCGAACGGACGATTCGCGGCCGAAGTGATCTGCCTGCAGACGGCCACACAGTTCGGGGTTCACTCCGGTGCGCCCCGCCTGCGCGAACTTGAAAAGATCGTAGACGGGCCTCGTGTCGGCCTGGCGGCGCGCTTCGCCGGCGCCTTGCACGACGGCGATGCAGCTGAATTGGCCGCAGTGTCAAGCGATTTCGAGGCGATCGGCGATCTGGTGGCGGCGGTGGATGCGGCGGCACACGCGGCCATGGCGTATCGCCATCGGGATTTGCGCGGATCGGCGTTGGCATCCGTGACCCGAGCAGAAGCGCTGGGCGCCCAATGCGGCGGCGCCGATACCCCCGCGCTTCGTCAGGCCCGCGAGCCCTTGCCGCTGACCGATCGAGAACGCGAGATCGTCATGCTGCTCGGAGAGGGTCTCTCCAACCGCGACGTTGCCTTGCGACTGACCCTGTCGGTTCGCACGGTTGAAGGCCACATCTACAAGGCGATGACCAAGACCGGTACGGCCAGCCGCGAGGAGCTCGCGGCGCTGCTTCCCCAACGCAAGCCGCAGACCCACACATGGCCCCAGTCGGGCAACTACTATCTCGGATCGCAGTCGTAAGTCGGCGGTAGTTCGTAGGTCGCTGCTACCCCGTGAGTGCGTTGGCGAGATTCGCGGCATATGCGCTGGTTCTCGTGCACGTCTCGGACCACTTCGGCCGGCACATCCCTGGAATGGCATGGCTCCGTCGCGCACCTTACCGAACACAGCCGATTCACGCCGTGAACTTACTGACTAGTTGGCCGGCTGATGGGAATAGTCGACGGACTCATGGCCTTTGTACGTGAATGGATAGATAACCTATCTATGAATTGAAGGTCAAATATGAAGAAGAATGAGCTCAAGCTGCTCGCAGTGATCGGCGGCAGTGTCGTCGTTATGTTGGGTGTGCTCGGCGTGGCGTTGGGTCAAGAGCAGGCAAGCCCCGGCTCAGTAGCGAGTTCTGGGATGTCAACCGGCGGCACCGTTACCGCAACCCACCCACCGACGGCACCTAAGACGGCCATGGCCACGCCCCGCATTAAGGGGCCTGCGCCCCTCCCTCCCGAGGAGCAGGGACTGCCTGGATAAAGGCAATCATCGCTGGGTGAACGCGGGATTCGCTGCCGCGGCACATTCCCAGTTTAGAGGCGTACAGTCGCCCTGGCTTGATTAAGTCGGCTAATAATCGACGTTAGGGGTGCTATATGGCACGGACCGACAACGACACCTGGGATCTGGCAAGCAGCGTGGGTGCCGCGCACTTGCCAGCAGGGGCAGCAACGCGCTGATCGACGACCCCTTCGCCGAACCGCTCGTCCGCGCGGTCGGTGTCGACTTCTTCACCCGAATGGCCGCGGGCGAACTGGACCCCGGCGAGGTCGACGACAACGCGGTATTCGGCATACGCGGGATGGTTGAGATGATGGCCGTGCGTACCCGGTTCATCGACGAGTTCTTCGTCGACGCCGGCAAGGCCGGCATCCGGCAGGCGGTGATTCTCGCCGCGGGTCTGGACGCTCGGGCCTACCGCCTACCGTGGCCTGCGGGCACGACGGTGTATGAGATCGACCAGCCGCAGGTCGTCGATTTCAAGACCAGGACACTGAGCGACCTGGGTGCGGAACCGACCGCCGATCGGCGCGACGTCGGTATCGACTTGCGCAACGACTGGTCGTCGGCGCTGCGCCAAGCCGGTTTCGATCCCGCCCGACCGACGGCGTGGAGCGCCGAAGGACTGCTTGCGTTCCTGCCGCCCGACGCTCAGGATCGGCTGCTGGACAACATCACCGAACTCAGCGCGCCGGGAAGCCGACTGGTGTCGGAGAACATGACCGACATGGGCGACGCGGCCGAGCTGCAGAACAAGATGCGGGAGGCCACAGCGAGTTGGCGCCAGCACGGCTTCGACATCGATGACATGGACGACCTGTGGTACTTCGACGGCGACCGCAACGATGTGGCCGAATACCTCGACAGCCACGGCTGGCACACTACCGCCTCGCTGATGGCGGATCTGTACACGGCCTTTGGGTTGGTCGTCCAGCCCGCGGATGGCAAGGAGACGGATGCCTTCCGCTCGTTAAGCTACGTCACCTCGACACGGACCTGACGCCGGCTCGCGACGGGAGGCGTTGCGCGCCATGTGTGTTCGCCTTGCCTGCTGGCACTGCCCCTCGCCGTAGCGGCGATCAAGGTCTGGGGACATGGGATCCGCGCGCAAGGCTCGCCGTCAGTGACATCGACCAGAACAAGTTCATGGTGCGAATCAACGATGGCAAGCCCTACTCCCCCGATGGTGAGGTTCGTCGAGCCGGTCCAAGCCCTCGACCGAATGCGGCGTTCTTAGTCATCTGCTTCGTGCAGTTATCGCAAAAGGTGCCGCCCGGATCACTAATCAGCAGGATCGTCTACTCCGTGAAGCTGTTGGTGGAGGCGGTGCCGCCCCGGAGTAGGGTCAGCGCCCTGCGAAGTTGTTGGTGGAAGCGATGGCAACCTTCTCCGCCGCGGTACGGTTGCTCAGCCGGCGGGCTGAGGTTCGTCTATCTGGGGCTGGTCGGCGGCAACCAGCAAGTCCCCGATGCGGAAGTCCCCGCCCGAAACTTCCGGCAGGTTCGGCTTTTCGACAGTCTTGTAGCCACTGTCCGACCGGAGTAGGTCGACAAAGACCTCCGCCACGATCCCGCCGCCGACCGGGCCAAGTTCCGCGCCCGTCACCTTCACTGTCGTTCCCGGTTCGGCCGGCACCTCCACCTCGGTACAGCTTCGCGAAGCACGTAGTACCAGAGCGGTGTGCCCTCGGGGAAAACGGGATCATCACCGACGACCTCCACGCCCATCGCCCCAGCGATGGCCTCACCCGAAGGCACGTCGTAGAACTTGCCGCGCACGAGATTGCGGAACGCGAGCACGTTCGACCCGGTGGCCTCCGCGCCCGGAATCGGCAGCTCGAACAGCGACGGCGCGATCTTCGTGTCGATCGCCCGTCCGATCAACGCAGGATCCTCGGTGGTGGCTCGCGGAAGCTCGCTGAAGAAGTTGTTGAAGTCGATAACCAAGTTCTGCTTGCTCGGATCGGGTGGATCGAGTGGATCAATTGGATCGGCTGGGAGGCGGCGTCCGCCGCGCAGGTCGGCCACCGCGGGGTCGAGCGAGAACACCCTCACGCCGCCCGACGTGTCGTTGATGGCGTAGGCATTCCGAACTTGGGAGTGGCCGAAGCGGAATGCCGCCGTCGAGAACTCCACCGGGGTCATCGGGGCGCCCGACCCCGGCTGGTAGAACCCGGCGTTGACAGGCTGGCGCAGCGCCTGGTTCACCGCTTCCTGGCCGACGATCTGCGGCAGATAATCATTCAGCACGACATAGCGGTAGGCACCGACGACCGTCTGGCGAGCCTCGTCGAAGGACATCCCCTGGTCCACCAGCGAGTTGTGCAGCCTGAGGAACGACAGGTGAATCTGGGCGATGATGAGGTTCTCGTCGTTGCGTGGCTCCACCAGGATTGCGGCGCCATCGACTTTGTCGTCATCAATGTCATCCGGGTTGCGCGGCAGGTCTGGCGACACGCCGTCGGTGGCGGTGCCGATCAAGAATTTGTCGCCGTCGTACAGCTGCGGGCTCTTCTTCGGGCCGCCCCCGTACACCGAGTCGAGGTCGAACGCGAACGTGCGGCCGTTCACCAGGCCCTCGACGTCGACGGTGTCGGTTGGCGGCGGCTCGTTGTCGAGCGTCAGGTCGTGATCGATGAACTGGCCGAAAAAGGTGATGCCGGCGGCTGTGCCCTTGGGATTGTCGGTCGCGACCCCCTCCAACATTCCCTGCGCGAGCTCGGCGAGTTGGTCATTCGTCTGTTGGTTGAGCGGCGGAAGGACCTCCGTGTTTTCGGTAGTTACCCCGACCGGGAACATTCGCCCGAAGCTTGACGGGAGTTGCGGCTCCTGCGCCCGGCGGCGCGCCCAGGCCAGCATCGCCCACATCGCCGGCGAGTCGACCGGGGCCACCGGGTTGTCGGAGGCAAACGGGTTCAGGCCCACGGATGTCAAAACCTTTGACACGACGTCGGTTACGACGTTCGGCGGTGCCGACGGGTCACCAATCGCATTTGCCACCGCTTGCGTCTCGGGAGCGTCCGCCACGGCCGAAGCGATGCCGGCCACCGACTCCACCGCTGCTTCTGTCGCGGTGGGCGGTTCAGCGGTCGACGCGGGGGTTGCGGCGGCCCTGTCGATCACCGTTGACTGCTGGTTCGCCGATGTCGCACTCACCGATCCCGAGCGGTTCGTCAGGGCGTTGCCCGCGGAATTCGCTGTCGTGTGCGAATCACCCTGCAACGCATCCGGTGTCGCATCCTCTTGGGCGACCAGTGATTGCGCCGGCTCTGCGGAGGGCGCCGGCGCGGCCGGTTGCTCGACGGGCGACGCTGCGGCCGGCTGCTCGACGGGCGACGCTGCGGCCGGCTGCTCGACGGGCGACGCTGCGGCCGGCTGCTCGACGGGCGACGCTGCGGCCGGCTGCTCGACGGGCGACGCTGCGGCCGGCTGCTCGACGGGCGACGCTGCGGCCGGCTGCTCGACGGGCGACGCTGCGGCGTCGGCAGAGGGCACCTCGGCTTCGGCGGGCGTCGCCTCAGCTGATGCGGTGCTGTCGCTGCGCGACGGGGAAGTGCCGGTGTGCGCGTCTCCCGAACTCTGCACAACCCCAGAGCGTGTGTCTGCCGTCGAAGCGTCACTCGGTGAGGGGGTCGAACTGGTTTGGGAGTCAACCGAACTCGGCTCCGTCTCAGACGTCGAACCTGACGATGAGCCAGACGCTGAGGCCGACGAAGTTGTTGATGAGGTCGGATCCGTTGATGACGTATTTGCCGCGGATTCTGATGACGAACTGGACGTCGACGACGACGCACCAGACGACGCACTCGAAGAGCTGGTGTCAGTCGGTTCGGCGAACGCCACCGCCGGGGTGTTCGCCACGACGGCTCCGACGCCGAGCGCAAACGCTAGAACACCCGCACGGACAATGTGTTGCGCCTCCATCGGCATAGCGCTGAGGGGATAGCCGGCGCGGGCACCAGCGCAGCGTCCACCGGAGCTTGCATGATCGGCGCGTTGGGATCCTGCAGCTGTGACGGCGATCTTGGCGATTTCTTTGGCAGATGCGGTGGGCTTACGATGTCGTTTACTCATGGCTCGGTGGTGTCCTCTCTATGCGAGCCCACGAGGTCAGCTGTCGGGTTCGGGCTGAGAGGTTGCCCGGCCGGCGATTGTTTCCGGGTGGAAACGTCGCCGGCTTCACCCCAAGGGGCCGCAAGCGGCTCCAGGGTCCGATTTCGGTGGACCAGTTGGGTCCCCCGCCTCCATCCACGGTGTTCGTCGGTGTCCCCGCCCATTGGATGAAGTTCGGCTCGAAAGGAAGGGAAGGCCCGCCGCTGGAAACGCTCGGCTGGCTTGGGTCACGACGGTAACGGGTGACGCGGATCACGTCACCTTTTGCGAAATCAGCATTTCTTGCTTAGGGCAAACCTCCCAAGGTCTCTAAAACCCCACGACACGTCGGTGTTTCCCCAGGTCCGGCCTGACCTATATCTGCCTGTAGCCATTTTGTAATCGTTTCGTTATGTGATGTAAATCACATTACCCGGCCCGCACGACGGGTTTTGTCATCGGCAACGTGGCAGATTTCTGCGCCGAAACTGCATTCCAGCAGGCGTCCACTCGAGCTTTCTCTGCTGGAATACAGTTTCGGCGCGGCTTTGCGGGGTTCGGCTAGAGCCGACGACAATCGGCCGGCGCGCCAAGTACCTCGATCCTGCACGTCGGCCCGTGCAGGCAGGCGAGCCGCTCGTCCGTCGTCAACAGCGTGGAGTCGAAAATCTCCGCCAACGCGACACAGGAAGCATCCAATCCGCAGCAACGAATCCCGTAGTTGCCACGTCCGCTCCAGCAGCCATCGATGCCCAACGCGCTCGCCGGGCCAGTCCCGCAATTCAGCGATCTCCTGACTGGCCGCCGTTCCGTCGAGTTGTCCCCGCAATGTACTGGTCGCGACTGTAGGTAGCGTTCGAAACCACGCAACGGGGAATCCTGATCGCTCCCCCGCAATCAGGCTGGCGCCCAACGCAATACATCACCCTGATGGTAATGGTCAAACGACTCGGCGATCAACTTCGGCTCCGGTATCTGACGTCGCCTCGGTCATGTGCCAACGTACTCAGCGAGGTGCTCGCCAGTCAGGGTGGAGCCGTCGGCGACGAGATCGGCTGGCGTTCCCTCGAAGACGACCCGGCCGCCGTCGTGGCCGGCGCCGGGCCCGAGGTCAATGATCCAGTCGGCGTGCGCCATGACCGCCTGATGATGCTCGATGACGATGACCGACATACCGGAGTCGACGAGCCGGTCAAGCAGACCGAGCAGCTGCTCGACGTCGGCGAGGTGCAGGCCCGAGGTCGGTTCGTCGAGGATGTAGACGCCGCCCTTCTCGGCCATGTGCGTGGCCAGCTTGAGCCGCTGCCGCTCGCCGCCGGACAGCGTTGTGAGTGGTTGGCCGAGACTGATGTAGCCCAGCCCGACGTCGGCGAGCCGCTCGAGAATCTTGTGAGCGGCGGGCGTCGCCGCCTCGCCGTCGTCGAAGAACTCCTCTGCCTCCGTCACCGACATCGCGAGCACCTCAGCGATGTTCCAGCCGCCCAGCGTGTACTCCAGCACCGACGCCTGGAACCGCTTGCCCTCGCACTCCTCGCAGGTGGATTCGACGGTGGCCATGACGCCCAGCTCGGTGTAGATGACGCCGGCGCCGTTGCAGGTCGGGCAGGCGCCTTCTGAGTTGGCGCTGAACAGAGCAGGTTTCACGCCGTTGGCCTTCGCGAACGCCTTGCGGATCGGGTCGAGCAGTCCGGTGTACGTTGCCGGGTTGCTCCGTCGCGAACCGCGGATCGCGCCCTGGTCGATCATCACCACACCGTCGCGGCCAGAGAGCGAGCCGTGAATCAGCGAGCTTTTACCGGACCCGGCGACGCCGGTTACCACGCAGAGCACCCCGAGTGGGATATCGACGTCCACGTCCTGGAGGTTGTGCGTCGACGCGCCGCGGATCGCCAGCACGCCCGAAGACGAACGCACTGATTCCTTGACGGCCGCCCGGTCGTCGAGATGACGGCCGGTGATGGTGTCGCTCTTCCGCAGCCCCTCCACAGTGCCCTCGAAGCAGACGGCACCGCCCGCCGTACCGGCACCGGGGCCAAGGTCGACGACGTGGTCGCCGATCGCGATCGTCTCGGGCTTGTGCTCCACGACGAGCACCGTGTTTCCCTTGTCCCGCAACTGCAGCAGAAGATTGTTCATCCGGTCGATGTCATGCGGGTGCAGGCCGATCGTCGGCTCGTCGAAGACGTAGGTGACGTCGGTGAGCGCCGAACCGAGGTGGCGGATCATCTTGGTGCGCTGCGCCTCTCCCCCGGACAGGGTTCCCGACGCCCGGTCCAGCGACAGATATCCCAGCCCGATCTCCGCGAACGAGTCAAGAAGGTGTTGGAGCCCGGCGAGCAGCGGGGCCACCGACGGCTCATCGAGGCCACGGACCCAGTCGGCGAGATCGCTGATCTGCATCGAGCAGACGTCGGATATGTTGCGACCCTTGATCTTCGACGACCGTGCCTGGATGGACAGCCGCGTGCCGTCACACTCGGAACAGATGGTGAACGTCACCGCCCGCTGCACAAAGGCGCGGATGTGCGGCTGCATCGAGTCGACATCCTTGGCCAGGAACGACTTCTGGATCTGCGGGATCAGGCCCGCGTACGTCAGGTTGATCCCGTCGACGCTGATCTTCGTCGGCTCCCTGTGCAGCAGGTCATTGCGCTCTTTGTTGGTGAACTCGCGGATCGGTTTGTCCGGGTCGAAGTAGCCGCAGCCACGGTAGATGCGGCCGTACCAGCCCTCCATGCTGTACCCGGGAATCGTGATCGCGCCTTCGTTCAGCGACTTGCTGTCGTCATACAGCGCAGACAGGTCGAAGTCGCTGACTGAGCCCCGGCCCTCGCATTTCGGGCACATGCCGCCGGTGATGCTGAAGCTGCGACGTTCCTTGACGGTCTTCCCGCCGCGCTCCATGGTGACCGCCCCCGCTCCACTTATCGAGGCCACGTTGAAGGAGAACGCCTGAGGCGAGCCGATGTGCGGCCTCCCCAGCCTGCTGAAGAGGATGCGCAGCATCGCATTGGCGTCGGTGGCGGTGCCGACGGTGGAACGGGGGTTGGAGCCCATCCGCTCCTGGTCCACGATGATCGCCGTCGTCAGGCCATCCAGCATGTCGACCTCGGGCCGCGACAGCGTCGGCATGAAGCCCTGTAAGAAGGCGCTGTAGGTCTCGTTGATCATCCGCTGCGACTCCGCGGCGATCGTCGAGAACACCAGCGAGCTCTTGCCCGAGCCGGACACGCCGGTGAAGACCGTCAGCCGGCGTTTCGGCAGCTCGATGCTGACGTCCTTGAGGTTGTTCACGCGCGCGCCCTGCACGCGGATCAGGTCGTGACTGTCGGCGGCGTGCACCGCAGGCGATTTCGCGCCCTTCGTCACACCTTTCCTCGAGGCCGTGCTCATCGTGTCTCCATCTGATAGGCGGGTGGCTGCCGTCCTAGTCAAACGACAGCGGTATCAGGTGCGCGCTCAGCGCAGCTCCTGGATGCGGACCGTGCAGCCCGCTGGATCGCGGAAGGCGCAGTCGCGGGCACCCCAGGGCTGGTCGGTGGGCTCTTGCATGACTTCGGCGCCGCTGGCCTGCACTCGCTCGAACACGGCGTCGAGGTCGGTGGTGGCCAGCATGATGCTGGCGTACGTGCCCTTCGCCATCATCTCGGCAATGGTGCGGCGCTCGTCGTCGGTGATGCCGGGATCGGCGGCCGGCGGCGTCAGGACAATGTTCATGTCGGGCCGGTCGGCGGGACCGACGGTGATCCAGCGCATGTCGTTGTATCCGACATCCTTGCGGACCTCGAAGCCGAGAGCGTCGCGATAGAACGCCAAGGAGTCCTCCGGGTCGGTGTGAGGGAGGAAACTCGCATTGATGGTGATGTCCATGGCGATCAGGCTAGGTGCGGCTCCGTGACCCGCGCTTCTTGATTCCTGATCGGTCTGGTCACCTGTTTCGCCACGCACGGCGGCATTCCCACCGTCGCCTGCGACGCCTCGCTCCGGTACCTGCCGGGCGGCATCCCGACCAGCTCGGAGAAGCGAGTGCTGAAGGTACCCAGCGACGAGCAGCCGACCGCGAAGCAGACCTCGGTGACAGACAGGTCGCCACGACGCAGCAGCGCCATCGCGCGCTCGATGCGCCGCGTCATCAGATAGCTGTACGGGGACTCGCCGTAGGCGAGCTTGAACTGACGGGACAAGTGCCCGGCCGACATGTGCGCGTCGCGGGCCAGTCTCTCGACATCCAACGGCTGCGCGTACTCCCGATCGATCCGATCGCGGACGCGGCGCAATACCGCGAGGTCGCGCAGGCGCTGTGCCGGGGCAGGTCTGTCGGTCACCTGCGAAATCGTGCCACGTCGCGCCGGTGTTGCCTAGCGCATCTGCTGAAAGTCACGTTGAGGCATAATCGCGCCTTGCCGGATATGCCTGGTGTACAACCGGTTACCAGCCGATGACTTTGCAACTGCGAAGTGCGAAGTACGACAGGATCGGTCGCAGGCCGATTTTTCGTTGCTGCACTTGCCGCGGAAGGTGCCGCCCTCCGACACCGAGGCGTATTTACGCTCAGCGATTGCGTGGCACTTCGGCGAGGACACGGGTTCCCCGTACTGGTTGCGCACGGCGAAGAAACTGGACTTCGACCCGCCAACCGGCATCACCACCTTCAGCGATCTGCGTCTGTTCCCCAATCTTGTCGACGAGCTTCGAAGCGTGCCGGTCGAAGATCTGATCCCACGCGGCTACGAGTCACCGCCGCCGCTGCCCCAGATATTCGAATCAGGTGGCACCACTGGGGCGCCCAAACGGACGGTTCAACTGCCGGACTGGGTTGAGCAAGTTGTGCACTGGCAAGTTGAGGACTTCGCCGCAGGCGGGTTCATCTCAGGTCGTGGATTGCTCAGCCTCATGCCGAGCGGGCCGCACGGAGTCGGCTACTTCTCGCGTCTGGTCTCCGAGCAGCTGGGATCGATCTATCACTCCGTCGACCTGGATCCGCGCTGGGTGAAGAAGATCGTCGCCCGCAATGCCAGCACGGAAGCCTCGGCCTACGTCGAGCACGTCATCGAGCAGGCCAAATACATTCTGCAGACGCAAGATATCGGCAACCTCCATGCCACGCCTCCGCTGCTGGAGACCATCGCCCGTGATGACCGTCTTGTCGAGTTGGTCGATCAGAAGGTCCGCTACATCCTGCTCAGTGGCGCTCATCTGGACCCCGACACCCTGGACCTGCTTCGCGAGATCTTCCCGAATGCACGGATCACAATGGCGTACGGCAGCACCATGATTCTGTCCCAGGCCATCACCCGGACAACAAACGTCGAATCGTTCAGATTCGATCCTCGGACGCCGTATGTCGTGTTCTGGGTGGTTGATCCGGTCACCGGCGACGAAGTGCCGTACGGCGAACGCGGCCAAGTCGTGATGAACCACATCAGCAAGGGAATGTTCATACCGAATAACCTTGAACGTGATACCGCGATCCGACTCCCTGGGCCCGACGGCCAAGTTGGCGACCCTCTTAGCGAGGTCGCACCCGTGGCCACCTTCGAGGGTGAGGCTGTCATCGAAGGCGTGTACTGATGGACCCTGTCCAACAGGCAAGCGCCACAGGGAATCTGGTCGCAATCGATGCACTCGGCCCGAGTGGCGAGTATCGGACCCACAACCGGGAGGTCATCAGGGACACCGCTGGTATGCCGCTCGCCGAGTTGAGCATCGTGCCTGCGCTGTATGTGGCCCGCACCATCAGCGCGCAACGCAAGGTGCGGCCGTTGCTCGCCGCCCAGCGCGACTTCGCGCTGGGCAAGGCCGCCGACATTTTCATCACCTCGGTGATCGCCGGAATGGACTTCGACAGTTATGTCGAGCTGGCCAGCCGAGCCTCGGCTGCCAATCGCCGTGACCCGGGCGGCGGCTCGCGGCGTGGCCGACGCGACCAGGACCGCAATCGATGCGGTGCGGCCTGCTCAGCCGAGAGGCGCGGTGGTTGACTGGCGCGACGAACGCATCCGCAACGGCGGTTCGGTGTGGGCGCGTCGCGGCGAAGTGCTCGCCGTGCACGCCTCCGGCAACACTCCCGGCGTTCACGGTGCGTGGCCGCAGGCGCTGGCGCTGGGCTACCGGGTGGCGATCCGCCCGTCGAGAAGAGAGCCGTTCACGGGGCACCGGCTCATCCTTGCGTTGCGGGACGCCGGTTTTCGGCCCGAAGACGCGGTATACCTACCCACCGACTATGCCGGCGCCGACGAGATCGTCCGCGCCGCCGAGCTGTCCATGGTCTACGGCGGCCAGGACGTCGTGGACAAATACGCGAACGATGCAACTGTGCTGGCGAATGGACCGGGACGCACGAAGATCCTGATCACCGCCGAGCAGGACTGGCGCGATTACCTCGACGTGATCGTCGACTCGATCAGCAGCCAAGGCGGGATGGCATGTGTCAACGCCACCGCCGTGCTCTACGAAGGCGATCCCCTTCCGTTGGCGCAGGCGATCGCCGAGCGGCTTTCGGCAATCCCCCCGCTCCCGAACTCCGACGAACGGGCCATCCTGCCAACTCAGCCCATCGACGAAGCACAGGCGCTGGCGAACTATCTGGCGGCCCGCGCCGCTGGGACCACCCCGGTGCGCGGCGCCGATCAGGTGGTCGCCGATCTCGGCAACGGTTACGCCGCCCTGCGCCCTGCCGTGCACCTGCTGGCCAGGCCCGACGCGGACAAGCTCAACGTCGAGCTGGCCTTCCCGTGCGTATGGGTGTCACCGTGGTCGCGCGGCGACGGTCTGGGTCCGCTGCGGCATTCGTTGGTACTCAACGCGATTACCACCGACGAAGACCTGATTGACGACTTGCTCAGCGAGCCGACCATTACCAACGTCTACAGCGGCCACCACCCCACCTATCGCACGATTCCTGAGATCCCGCACGACGGCTTCCTGGCAGACTTCTTGATGCGCAACAAGGGCTTCCTTCGCGACTGAACCTACGCCATAGCCCAACCTGATGTCCGGAACCAACGCGCGCACACCCTCGGCGGTCGCCCCCGACGCGGTCGACCGGGTGGCCCCGCGCCGACGCCCTGCAGGAAATCGACGCACTGCTTTCCGACCGACCCGCCGCAGACGTGCTCGAGGCCCTGGATGATGTAGGTGTGCCCGCAGGCAGAGTTCGGACCGTTCCGGAGGTCTACGACTGGCGACAGGTCCGCGAATCGATGGTGCTGACCCTGCCCCATCCCCCATTGGGTGATCTCGACGTCCACGCCCCGGCCTTGGGCGGCCGATGACCGACCGGGTCGCCGTTGTCGGTGGCGGCATCGTCGGCGTCGCCGTCGCCCGCGAGATCCTGCGGCGACGGCCGAATGCCGAGGTGACGCTGTTCGAGAAGGAGGACCGGCTCGCATCGCATCAGACCGGGCGCAACAGCGGGGTCATCCACGCGGGCCTCTACTACCAGCCCGGCTCGGTCAAAGCCGTGCTCTGCCGCCGCGGTGTTGGCCTGTTGGAGGAATTCTGCACCGAACGCGGAATCCGTCGGATCGCCTGCGGCAAGGTTCTTGTCGCACTCGACGACGTCGAACGCGCGCGGCTCGATGACATCGAGCAGCGGGCGCTCGCCAACGGTGTTCCCGGCGTTCGCATCATCGGCCCCGAAGAGTTGCGCGAGCTCGAACCCCACGTGCGCGGCGTCGCCGCCCTACACTCGCCCTCCACCTCGATCGTCAACTTCGCCGAGGTGACGCAGGCACTTGCCGCCGACGCCGTCGCCGCCGGCGCGAAGATCCTCCTCGGCCACGAGGTCGTCGGCCTGCGATCGGCCGGATCCGAGGTGGTGATCACCGCGCGTACCGAGGACGGTACCGCTGAGTCCGCGTTCGACCACGCCGTCGTCTGCGGCGGACTGCAAAGCGACCGCCTTGCCGAGTTGGCGGGTGACGGCCCCGACCCGGTGATCATGCCGTTCCGCGGCGAGTACTACGCGCTGAAGCCCGACCGGCGCGGCCTCGTCAACGGGCTGGTGTACCCCGTACCGGACCCGCGTTACCCGTTCCTCGGTGTGCACGTCACTCCACGCGTGGACGGTGAAGTGCTCATCGGACCCAATGCCGTGCTCGCCCTCGCCCGTGAGGGCTACACCTGGCGCACCGTCTCCGTACCTGACCTGGTCGAGGTCGCTCGCACGCCGGCGTTCTGGCGCTTTGCGCGCAAGCACTGGCGCACCGGCATCCGGGAGATGTACGGGTCGGTGAGCAAGCGCAGGTTCGTCGCGGCCGCGCGCGCGTATGTGCCCGAGCTCGCCGACGACGACGTCGTGCCGGGCACCGCCGGCATCCGCGCCCAGGCACTCGAAGCCGACGGCGGGCTTGTGGACGACTTCCGGATCAGCATCCGCGACCGCATCGTTGTGCTCCGAAACGCCCCGTCACCGGCGGCCACGTCCGCGCTCGCCATCGCCGAACACATCGTCACCACTATCGAAACCCGAGGTGATTGAGTGGATAATCCCTTGCCCCACGGCCTTTGGGGCGTCCTGGCCACCCCGTTCGACGACGCCCTCAACGTCGACCTCGCGTCGCTGCACAACGAGGTGGCCGCGTTCGCCGCCGACGGCTGCGACGGACTCGTCGCACTCGGCGTGTTCGGTGAGGCAGCGTCGCTGCGCGCCGACGAGGCGGACGCCGTCGCACATATGGTCGCCTCGTCCACCGATCTGCCGTACGTGTTGGGCCTGTCCGAACGGGAGCCCGATGCGGTGGTCGCACAGGCTCGGCGGCTGCTCGACGCGGTGCCGCGACCCCCGATTGCGCTGATGGCCCAGATCGGCGACGCGAACCCCGCGGTTGCCGCCGCGTCGCTGCGCCGCCTGTATGAGGCGACCGGGGTCGGCATCCTGGTCCAGGACTACCCGGTTGTCTCGGGCGTCACCGTCTCCGACGAGCAGGTGGTCGAGATCGTGACTGCCTGCCCCTTCGTGGTCGGCGTGAAATCCGAGACACCGCCCACGTCGGTGGCGGTGGCCTACCTGGCGCCCAGGCTGGACGTTCCCGTCTTCGGTGGCCTCGGCGGGGTCGGGCTTCTCGACGAGCTGGCCGCGGGGTCTGCGGGTGCAATGACAGGGTTCAGCCATCCGGCGGCGCTGGCTGCCGTGCTACGGGCTCATCGTGCCGGCGGCTTCGATGCAGCGCGTGATGTCTGGGCGCCGTGGCTGCCCCTTGCCAACTTCGAGGGACAGCTACGCGTCGGCCTGGCGATTCGCAAAGAGCTGCTGCGGCGGCGCGGGGTGATTGCCTGCGCTCGGGTTCGACGGCCCGCCTGGCCGCTGCCGGCGACGCTCGTCCCGCTGCTGGACAAGCAGCTCGCCACCGTGCCCGCCGACGCATCCCACTGAAGGAGGTCGACAATGGATCTTGGCATCACCGGACGTACCGCTCTGGTGCTCGGCGCGAGCGGTGGCCTCGGCGGCGCGATCGCCGTGCGACTCGCCCACGAAGGTGTCAACGTCGCAGCGGCCGGGCGGTCCGCCGATGCACTTGCCGCCACCGTGTCCCAGATCGAGGCCGCAGGCGCCGAGGCGGTGCCGCTCGTTTGGGACTTGGGTGATCTCGATCGGATGGAGCCGAGCGTCGCTGAGGTCGAACGCACGCTGGGACCGGTCGACATCCTCGTCAACAACACCGGCGGTCCGCCGCCGACGCCCGCCGCCGGCCAGGACGTCGACACCTGGCGCGCAAGCTTCGAATCGATGGTCCTGGCGGTCATCGCCCTCACCGACCGCGTACTTGGAGGGATGAGGGAACGCGGCTGGGGCCGCATCCTCACGTCGACGTCGTCGGGTGCGCTTACTCCGATCCCGAATCTCGGACTCTCCAACACCTTGCGCGCAAGCCTGCACGCATGGTCCAAGACGCTGGCCGACGAGGTGGGGCGCGACGGCGTGACGTGCAACGTCATCGTACCCGGCAGGATCGCCACCGGCAGAACACGTTTCCTCGACAAGAGCAAGGCGGACCGCGAAGGCCGGCCCGTCGAGGAAGTCATGCGCGACAGCGCGGCCTCGATGACGCTCGGCCGGTACGGGCGCCCCGAGGAATACGCGGATGTGGCGGCGTTCCTGTGCAGCGAGCGGGCGTCGTACGTGACCGGCTCAATCGTGCGCGTCGACGGCGGGCTGCTCCGCAGCATTTAGCCAGAAAACAAAGGAGATTCATGCGCGTTCGTACCGTCCAGCTCGACGACGGGTTGGCTGCCTGCATCGCACTCCCGGACGGCCGGTTGGCCCGCGCCGACCGGCTGCTCGGCGGCGGGCCGTCCGACCTGCTGTCGCTCTTGTCCGCTGAGCAACTAGATCCGCTCGCCAAGGCGGTCGAAGCCGGGGTCCTCGACCGGGACTGCGTCGATCCCGATTCGCCGGTCTTTGCTCCGTGGACGAGGCCGCGCAAGATCCTCGGGATCGGCCTCAACTATGGCGTGCACGCGGGCGACCTCGGCGAGCAAGCGCCTCGCACATCGCCGGCTTCATTCCTCAAGGGCGACCACACGATCGTCGGTCCTGGACAACCGATCGTGGTTCCGCCCGGGATTGGCAAAGTCACTTCGGAAGCCGAACTCGGACTCGTCATCGGACGCACGTGCTATCAGGTCGATGTCGACGAAGCAATGTCGTACGTGGCAGGCGTCGTCCCCGTTCTCGACCAGACGGCGGAGGCGGTGCTGCTGGAGAACCCGCGCTACCTCACGCGGGTGAAGAACTACCCCACCTTCTTCTCGTTCGGGCCTGACCTGATCACGCTCGACGAGGTGCTCGCCCACGGGCCGCTGGAGGACCTGCGGGTCGCGACCGTGCACAACGGCGCCGTGCACCGGAAGGACACCGTCGCCGGTATGACGTTCTCCCCCGCCGAACTGCTTAGCTTCCACAGCCAGGTGATGCCGTTTCACCCCGGGGACATCCTGTCCACGGGCACGCCTGGGGCCGTGGCGATCTCGCCCGGCGATGTCGTGCGCTGCGAACTCGGTGACGAGCTGGCGTCGCTCACCAACCCGGTGCGGTAGCCGAGTCGGGGAAATACCCATCACGCGACGGACCGATTTCGCGAAACCGAAAGTATTGCGAATCTTTTCGTCGGCCGGGGGTGAACCCCTAGGTGTTGCGTCCGCCGTTGACGCCGAGGATCTGTCCGGTAATGTAGCCGGCTTCCTCCGAGATCAGGAAAGCGCATGCGGCAGCGATGTCTTCGGGCTTGCCCATCCGCCGCACCGGCGTCGCGTCAATGGTCGCCTGGACATTGCCGAGGGTGCCTCGGGCTTCCGCGTTGCGCAGCATCGGGGTGTCGATGAAGCCGGGCGGGACGGCGTTGACCGTGATACCAGCCGGCCCATACTCCAGCGCGAGAGACTTGGTCAGTCCGTTGACGGCCGACTTCGCCGCCACATAATGCGACATGTACGGCACGCCCGAATGTGTGCTCGATGACGAAATGTTGACGATGCGTCCCCATCCGGCCTCGACCATGTCGGGCAGGACCGCCTGGATGCAGTGGAAGACGCCGTTGAGGTTCACGTCGACCACGCGCTGCCATTCGTCAAAGGTGATGTCGCTGAACGGTTTGAATCCGTCCAGCCCAGCGGCGTTGACCAAGATCGCCACCGGCCCGAGTTGCGCGCGGATGGCCGACAGTGCCGCGTCGACCTGTGCTCGATCGGTCACATCAGCGGTCTGCGCGAACTCGTCGTCAGACGGCGTCAAATCGATGGTGGCGACGTGATATCCGTCGGCCCGCAGTCGATCGGCCACGGCCATACCGATTCCTGAGCCGCCCCCTGTGACGACAGCCGTTTTCATCGTTTCCCTTCCTGGCGCTTGGGTTTTGAGGTTCTATGTCGTGCGTCGTGGCGCGCGCAAGCCCAGTGTGCGTCGGCCCGCATCCACCAGGTGCTCTTGCAGTGCGTCATCGTCGAGGTTGACCCATGTCGGACCTGCTGCCCCCGCCATCCCGGCGAAAACCATCGCCGCTTTGATGGCGCCCGCCGGCCCGGGGTCCACATCGGCAAGCAAGGCCAGCTGGCGGTCGATCAGGTCTCTCCATTCGGGTCGGTCCTGCAACACTGTCGCGACACTCGGATCGGCGGCAAGTACGGCGACAAGGCCGCGGTTCCGCACGGCGAGCGCTGCGTAGCCGCTCAGCATGTGCTCCGCTCGTGCGTGCGCGGTACGTCGCGACTCCGCCGACACGACGACAGCTCCGAGCTCCTCGAGCATCGGCTCGAGGACGGCGGCGAGCAGCTGCTCTCGGGTACGGAAGTGATGGTAGATGGCCGCCTTGGTGAACCCCAGCTCGTCGGCGATCATCTGCAGCGACGTGCCGGCGAAGCTGTGCCGCGTGCACAGGTCGACAGCGACCTCGATGAGTCGCTGTCGAGTGTCCGTGGCGCCGGCTCTGTTTAGAGCAGCTGTGGCCATCTTGAACTCCTTGCTGCTCGACTATCAGCTTTACGATCATATGGTACTGTACTTGCCGTTCGTAAAGCATATTCGTTTAGGATCGACTAGGAGTGGTGACACGGGAGCCGCGTCACGCGTCGTGATTGTGAGCGGCTACGCCGCGAACCACGCGACGACGTACGCACCGGTCTTGCTACCGCGACATTCCCCGACGATTCGACGCCGGAGGTCATCGATGTCGTGCGGGTGGCGACCAACGTGTTCTCGGCAGGGCAGGAAACAACGGTGCGCCTGCTCGGCTCGGCACTCAAAGTGCTCGCAGAACGGTCGGACATTCAGCAACAGGCACGGCCCAGCCGATCACTGCCACTACCAGTACGTCCCGACCTTCATCCTGCGGGGCTGACCGAGCTGCACCTCGAGTTCACCCTCGCCGAGGCAGCCCCCAGCCCCGAACACGCCATCACGGAGCAGTAGCCGTCAGGACGCCGTCGGCCGTCGTATTGATGCGGGTCCCCAACCGGCTGCTGATCTGCTCGACGGTCGAACGCAACCATTCGGCGTCGTCGTCCGGCACACTCTCGAGCCGCATCCGCCGCATCCGCATCGGCACCATCCGCAACGCACTGAGCCTGCCCGTCTCGCGCTCGATCGACGCGAAGTACAGCAGCCGCAATTCATGCCGGAACGATTCGTAGCTTCCGATTCCTTCATAGTCGTCGATCGTGTCGCCACACCCGTACAGGATCAGCTTTCCGCGATACATCTCGATCGGCCGCGGATGATGCGATGAATGCCCATGCACAACATCGATACCCTCGTCGATCAGCTTGTGCGCGAAGCGAATCTGGCCGGAGTCGACGTCGTAACCCCAGTTCGATCCCCAATGCACGGACACGATAGCCACGTCGCCCGGACGCTTCTCGACATTTGTGCGACGGGCGACCTCGGCGGCACTGCTGTCGGACAGATCGGGAATCATTGCGACGCCAGGGCGCCGCCCGGTCGCCGCCCACGTGTGCGGGATGCCGCTGGAAGCCATACCGCACGAAGTGATCACCACTCGCCCACCATCAGACAGCATCACCACTGCAGGGCGTTGCGCCTGTTCGACATCCAAACCCGCACCCGCGCAGCAAATTCCGGCGTCAGCAAGGGCGCGCAGGGTGCTGGCAAGCCCGTCATACCCGAAATCAAGAATGTGATTGTTGGCCAGCGCGCAGACGTCCGGTCGGACCGCGGTGAGGCAGCCGATGTTGTCCGGATGCATCCGGTAGTGCACCGCCTTATGGGGCGCGAATTCGCCGCCGACGGTGATGCTGGTTTCCAGATTGATCACACGGACATCGGGGGCGAAGTCGTCCAGCAACTGCAGTGCCTCTCCCCACGGCCATGCGAAGCCGACCGGAAGAGAAATGCCGCCGTTCGTCTGCCCGGCAAGCCGGACGTATGTCCGGGCATCGGACACAACGGGTTCCCGCAAGGCCGGATCTCCGGGATGGGGCAGTATCTGGTCGATCCCGCGCCCCGTCATCACGTCGCCGGTGAGAAAGACGATCACGTCGGAATCCGAGCGCGTGGTCATGGCCGTCAGCGAGTGCCGGCCTCGGCGAGCTCGGCAACGGAATCGATGTTCGACTCGTCGACGAACGAGGGCCCGGTCAGTGTCGGCAGCCCGCCGCCGATCACGTTCCTGTTCGTCAGGTACAGGCACAACGCGTCGACCGCCAGATATCCCTGCAGGAACGGCTGTTGGTCGACGGCCCACTCCACTGTCCCGTTCTTGATCGCGTCGACCACCGCGGCGTTCGTGTCGAAGGTGGCGACCTTCGCGTAACTGTTCGCCTCGCCGATCGCCTCCAACGCCGCCAATGCCACCGGTGCACCCAGCGTGAGGATGCGGTCAATGCTGAAGTCCTGGTGGAGTTTATCCAGCATCGCGTGCTTCACGGTGTGCCTGTCGATGCCGCTCACGTACAACGTTTGGGTTTGGCCCGTGAAGCCCTTCGCGACTCCCGCGCATCGGGCTTCGAGTCCGACGTGGCCAGGCTCATGGACGACGCACAACGCATTCTGCGCACCTTCGTGAGTGAATCGCTCCCCGGCTGCCTGGCCGGCGATCATCTCGTCTTGTCCGAAGTACTCCAGCACACCCATCGCTTTCCAAGCCGCGATCCCCGAATTCAACGCGACGACCGGGATTTTGGCGGCGGCGACAGCCTGCATCGCCGGTGCCATCACGCCGGGAAAGGCAAGGGTGACGGCAATCCCGGCGACCCCGTTGTCGATCGCCGCACGAACGAGGTCGGCCTGGTCGGCAGCGTCGGGATCATGGGAATACTGCAGATCGATGTCGTGATTGGCCGCCGCGGCCTCGGCGCCTTTCCGGACAAGGTCCCAGAATGTGTCGGCAGGCGCCTGGTGGGTCACGAACGCCACCGTGGTCCGCGGGACGTCAGCGGTGGTTTCAGTGGTGGCATCCCCTGCGCCATCGCCGCGCGAACACGCGGCCACAGCGATGACGACCGCTACGAGGACGTGTGCAACGGATGTTCGGGCCATGAAGCACCCCTCCTACCCCCTTACATCGCCATAATCCCAGGTGAAGGCTCTGGATTGGCGGGATCAGCCGGATCCCGGGCCTTCTTCTTCGGCGGCCTCCTCGCCCACGTCCGCGGTATCGCGGCGACGCTCGCGCAGCACGAATGCGGCCACGGCGAGAACTAGGACCACGGCACCCAACACACCGATCTCCACGACCGCTCGCGCGAAGGGGGCACCCTTGTCCAACAATGTGGCCGCTTCCACAGAGAGCACCACAATTTCCTTGATACCGGCCAAGATGCCGACGATGAGGAAGGGCTCGGCGACGATCTCGTGCGACCGCAGACACGACCGCACGGCATAGAGCAACTCGACGAAAATGAAGATCAACAGCAGGCCGTCCAGGACCTCCAGCATGACGACCTTGGCCGGAGCGTCCCTCAGCCGCAGCATGGTGTTGAACTGGGAGACGAGCAGGGCACCCGACCCGACGACGAGGACGACCGAGATGGCCCAGTACACCGCGTCCTCGAAGAACAGCAGAACGCGGTCGGCGAAGCGTTGACGGTCTTCTTCTTCTTCTTCTTCGTTTTCTTCGTCCGACTGCTTTTGCTTCTCCACGGCCACTCCTCAAATCAACGATTCAGCTGTCAGATCGGGGTGGACAGCAGGTCGCGAAGGCACACCACAGCGGTGACGAAAACTGCTCCAGCGGTCTTGACCAGCGTTGACGCACGCATCCCTTCATTTACCCGAATGCGGATGTCACAAATCCGACCGCTGCACGCGTCTGGTGAGTATCCACCGCCGACACGACCGTAAAGGCAGCATGATGAACGAGATTCTGATTCTTGGCGCCGGATACTCCGGCATGGCCGCGACCATGGGTCTGGCGGGGCGGCTCAAGGGCCACGACGACGTCCAGATCACGCTGGTCAACCCGCAGACCCGCTTCACCGAGCGTCTGCGACTGCACCAGACCGCTTCCGGCCAGACGCTGGCCGACCTGCAGATCCCCGAGCAACTCGAAGGCACCGGGGTGGACTTCGTCCAAGGCTGGGTGACGCGCCTCGACGCCGATGCACGCGCCGTCCGCTTCGACGACGCGTCAACATTGCGCTACGACACCTTGATCTATGCGCTGGGCAGCGTCGCCGACACCGCGGTCGTCCCGGGTGTCGACGAGTTCGCCTACACGTTGAACAGCGCGCAGGACGCTGCGCTGCTGGCCGAGCACCTGGACCGGTTGTCGGACGGCACCGTCATAGTGGCCGGCGGCGGCCTTACCGGCGTCGAGTCGGCGGCCGAGATCGCCGAGCAGCATCCCGAACTCGACGTCGTCCTGCTCAGCCGACAAGTGCCCGGATCGATGATGGGCGACAAGGCGCGGACGCGCCTGCACGCCGGCTTGGAACGTCTGGGGGTGGCCGTTCGTGCCGGCGTGGACATCGTCAAGGTGATGTCTGACGGCGTCGCCCTCGACACTGGCGAGGTCATCGCGGCGCAGGCAGTGCTGTGGACGACCGGTGTGCGCGTCTCACCGATCGCTTCGGCCGCCGGACTGCAGGTCGACGAGCGCGGCCGGATCGTCACCGACGAATCATTGCGCTCGCTCTCGCATCCGAGCGTCTACGCCGTCGGCGATGCGGCCGCGATTCACCAGGGCTACGGCGTCATGCACGGCACCTGCCAGAGCGGTATCCCGACCGCGCTGCACGCGGCGACGTCGATCGTGCGGGAGCTGAAAGGCAAGCAGCCCAAGGCGTTCCGCTTCGGCTACGTGCACCAGCCGGTGAGCCTTGGCCGCAACGACGCCGTCATCCAATTCACTCATGCCGACGACACCCCGGGACGGTTCTACTTGGCCGGACGGTTTGCCGTCGCGTACAAAGAGACGGTGAGCTCCAGCCCGTGGACGACATACCGCCTGATCAAGGCTCTTCCAACGTTCGGAGCGGCAACGTGGCGTCGCGGCGGCCGATCGACGAGATGAACGCCGACCAGCAGACGTTCGCCGACCACCGGACCCTGTTGTTCTCGGTCGCCTATCGGATCCTCGGCTCCGCCGCGGATGCGGAGGATGTTGTGCAGGACGCGTGGTTCAAGTGGTCGGCGGACGGCCGCTCGCAGGTCTCCGACCCCAAGGCCTACCTTGCCAGGATCGTGTCGAACCTGTCGATGGAGCGGCTTCGGTCAACTCGCCATCAGCGCGAAACCTATGTCGGCCCATGGCTTCCGGAGCCGATCCTCACCGATGCCGCCGAGGACGTCGCCGACGCCGACTCGGTGTCGATGGCGATGCTGGTGGTGCTGGAGACGCTCAGCCCGCTGGAGCGCGCGGTGTTCGTGCTCAAGGAGGTATTTGACTTCAGCTACGCCGAGATCGGCGAGGCCGTAGAGCGTTCTGAGTCCGCGGTGCGGCAGGCGGCGCATCGGGCTCGCGAACACGTCCAGGCCCGGCGGCCGCGATTCGAGGCCGACCGCGTCAAGAAGCGCGAAGCCACCGAGCGGTTCTTCGCCGCCACCGTGGGCGGCGACATCAATGAGCTCATGGAGTTACTCGCGCCGGAGGTCACGCTGTGGACCGACGGCGGCGGAAAGGTCCGCCAGGCGATGCGTCCGATCATCGGCGCGGTGAACGTCGCCAGATGGATTGCGGGTGCGATCAACCGGCCCTACGAGGGCGTCGAAATCGCCGACATGACAGCTGAAGTCGTCGACATCAACGGCGGCCCGGGCATCGTAATGAGCGGCGCCGGTCGCATCATCGCCACCATCACCGTCGACCTCGACGCTGACGGGCGCATCGCGACCGTCCACAACGTCGCCAACCCGGACAAACTGCACGCGGTGGCCGACGGGGTCAGGAAGATCTGAGCCGGCTGCGCTGTGGAACCGGGCGAGATCCGCTCATGACAGTGGGGCCATCTTGCCCACCTGCGAGCGACATTGTCGCTGTCAGCGACTTGGTCGCTCACTGGGGGACAACATCCATGTCGTGACCGAAAACTCGGCACGCTAGCGTGGCCTGATGGCCACCGAATGGCAGCTGCGCACGGGCGGCGTCGAGGACCTGGATCTCGTCGGGCCGCTGTGGGTGGCGGTTCATCACCGGCACGCGGAGACCATGCCGGAATTGGCGCCCTACGTCAGCGACGACGAAACCTGGCGCGTCCGGCGCACGCTGTACGAGGAACTATTGGCCAAGCCGGACACTCTGCTGTTGGTCGCCGTCGTCGACGACGCGGCCGTGGGTTACGGCCTTGCGCATGTCCTTAAGTTGGACGAGACATGGATTCCCGACACATGGGTGACGGGCTCCCGTATCGGCGAGATCGAATCACTCAGTGTGCTAACGCAATACCGCGGCCGCGGCCTTGGCTCAGAACTGCTGCGTCGGCTCGAAGAGCATTTAGCCGAGCGGGGCGTCGAGGACCTGATCCTTGGGGCGCTGGCCGGCAATCGCGACGCCATCCGCCTCTATGAGCGACAGGGATACCAGCCGACGTGGCTTTACTTGTCCCGATTTCAGGGTAGACAGTGACTGGACACCACGAGGGGACCACTTCACATGGGTGAAATGAAGTATTTGGAGCTGCACGGCGATCGTGTCGCTTACCAGGACATCGGCAGCGGCGACGAAGCGTTGTTGCTGATACACGGAATGGCCGGGAGTTCCGAGACGTGGCGCGCGGTGATCCCTCAGCTGTCGCGAAAGTACCGTGTGGTCGCACCCGACCTGGTAGGGCACGGAAAATCCGACAAGCCCCGGGGTGACTATTCACTTGGCGCGTTCGCGGTGTGGCTGCGAGACCTACTCGACGAGATCGGAATTTCGCGTGTTACGGTCGTCGGACAGTCGCTCGGCGGCGGCGTGGCCATGCAGTTCATCTACCAACACCCCGATTACTGCCAGCGGCTGATTCTCATCAGCAGCGGCGGCCTGGGTCCGGATGTCGGCTGGACGCTTCGACTGCTGTCGGCCCCGGGGGCCGAGTTGGTACTGCCGGTCATCGCGCCACGGCCGGTGTTGACCGCCGGCAACAAGCTGCGATCGTGGTTCTCGGCGGTCGGGCTTCAATCACCCCGCGGTGCGGAGGTGTGGAGCGCCTATTCGTCACTGTCCGATTCGGAGACGCGCCATGCTTTCCTACGGACGCTGCGCTCGGTGGTCGACCACCGCGGACAGGCCGTGAGTGCATTGAATCGGCTGCATCTGACGTCCGAACTGCCCACCATGATCATCTGGGGCGACCAGGACAGGATCATCCCGGTCGACCATGGCTATGCCGTGCACGAAGCCCGGCCAGGAAGCCGGCTCGAGGTGCTCGAAGGCGTCGGGCACTTTCCTCACGTCGAACGGCCCAGCGAGGTCGTGGACCTGATCGACGACTTCATCAACACTTCGAATCAGCCCACGGATGTACCGCGCATGCGCACCGATCGATAGCCCCCGTAAAGCACTGCGGCCACCAGCAAGTTCACGAAGTACGCGATGTCGGCGCCGTGCCAGGCGCGCGCGATCGGTCCCTCGATGAGCGAGGTGTGCATGAACGGGAGTGCCGCGGCGTAGGCAAGCACGAACGCAACCAACGCGGCAGTGGCATCGAGGCGGTCCGTGCGCTCTTCGGCCGGGTTGACGGTGTCCCGTCCGCGGGTGCGGATCAACCAGTCGATCACGACCACCGCGACGAATGCCGGGATCCAATAACTCACCAGCAGAAGCACATCGGTGAACCGGGTCGCGGTGTCGGCGGCGTGCAGCCAGAGGATGAGTGCGAACGCCAGCATCGTCACGATGACGGCCGACAACGGCCGTCGCACCCGCACCCCGATGGTTTGCAGAGCCAATGACCCGCTGTAGTCGTTCATCACCCCAGACCCGATCGAGGCGACCGCGATCACCAGCAAGGCCAACGCCCCCAACACGCCCCCGCCCATCACCGATCGCACCCCCTCGGCGGTGTGCTCCCCGATCGCGCCGGCCGCCGCGATGCCGATGCCCTGAACAAAGATGTACGCCAACACGATTCCGGCGAACGTGAATCCGAAGACCCGGGTGCGCGACGAGTTCGCCGGCAGGTACCGGCTGAAGTCGGCGGCGTAGCTGGCCCACGACACCGCGAGGCTGAACGCGATGGTCAACTCGAGGACGAACGCACCGGCAAGGTCGGCACCGTGCACGCTCGCGGGTGCGACGATCTCGTGCCCACCAACGAGTTTCACCGCGAACACCACGAACGTCACGAACAGCACCACGGTCAGCACCGCCTGCATCCGGTGGATCAACTCATAGCCGAAGAAACCGACGGCGCCCTGCACCCCCAGCACGATGAGAACCGCGATCCAGAACGGGATATCGAGCAGCACGGCCAAGGCTTCCCCGCCGAACAACCCGACAAGTGCGTCCCAGGCGATCGATGACAGCCACTGCAGGGCTGCGGGCAGTACGACGCCGCCGCCGAACGCCATCCGTGAGTTGGGCAGCTGGCCTGTGCCAGTGCGCGGACCCCATGTCGACAGGTAGCCAACCACAAGTGAACCCAGCACGGTGCCGATCACCATCGCGAGCAGTCCGAGCCAGAAGCCCAGCCCGAGCACGATCGCGAGCGTGCCGGTGAACACGCCCGTCATGTTGACTTGCGGCGCGAACCACACGGTGAACAGTCGGGCAGGCGTGCCGTACCGCTGATCCTCGCCGAGGGGTGCGATGCCGTGCGTCTCAACCGACAAATCGCCCGCGCCGGCCGGGCGGTGGCCGGTGAAGGTGGAGTCGGTCAGCGCACTGGAGGAAGCGGTCTGTGGCCCGGGTGACATGTGCTCATTCGAACACATGTCACCAAGCGTTGCCCGTTCAAGTCGGGCTTGGAGCCAACACGCCGAGCAGAATGATCGGGTGACCACGACCCATACCGCCCACGGCCGGCCGCGGGCACGCGGACTGGGAATCGCCCTGCCCGGCCAACCGGGACCGCT
The DNA here is from genome assembly GCA_963715885.1 of uncultured Actinomycetota bacterium. Lineage (GTDB taxonomy): Bacteria > Actinomycetota > Actinomycetes > Mycobacteriales > Mycobacteriaceae > Mycobacterium. The sequence goes on along the minus strand of CAVQSK010000010.1, from coordinate 12,706 downwards.
GAACGCCATTACCGATGTCGGCGGCATCGACGTCGGCGTGACGACCTTGATCAGCGGCGACGGCCCGCTGGTCGTCGGAAAGGGCCCGGTGCGCACCGGCGTGACCGCGATTCTGCCGCGCGGCCGGGCCGGGGTCGGCAAGCCCTGCGCCGCAGGCTGGTACTCGCTCAACGGCAACGGCGAGATGACCGGCACCACATGGATCGACGAGGCCGGATCGTTCAATCTGCCGATCGTGCTGTCGAATACGCACGCGGTCGGCGCCTGCCACACCGGGGTGATCAGCTGGGTCAACCGCGTCGACCCGCTGCTCGCGCGGCACTGGCTGCTGCCGGTGTGCGCCGAAACGTGGGACGGGTACCTCAACGACCTCAACGGTGGTCACGTCCGCCCCGAGCACGTCGAATCGGCGCTCGACGCCGCGGCAACCGGCCCGGTCGCAGAGGGATCGGTCGGTGGCGGAACCGGCATGAACTGCTACGACTACAAGGGCGGCAACGGCACCGCGTCCCGATTGGTCAGCTACGGCAGGCGCACCTTCACCGTCGCCGCCTTCGTTCAGGCCAACTTCGGCTCGCGCGCCGAATTGACCGTTGCCGGAAGGCATGTCGGGCCGCAGCTGCTCGACGACAACCCGCTCGACAGCGACTGGTTCGAGGTCGACCTCGGCCTCAAGCCGCCCGCAGGCGCAGGCTCGGTCATCGCCATCGTCGCCACCGACGCTCCCCTCTTGCCCGGACAGTGCAAGGCGCTGGCGCGACGGGTTCCAATGGGCCTGGCCCGCACCGGAACCAGCGGCAGCCACTTCTCCGGCGACATCTTCCTTGCCTTCTCCACCGCGGACGTGCCCGGGCTGGCCAGCACGTTTCCCGTCGGCCCGGCCGGCAGGGATGGCCAAGCAGAGTTCGCCACCCTGAACTTCGTCCCGTGGGGCCGGATGGACGACCTCTATACCGCGGTCGTCCAGTCGGTGGAAGAAGCTGTTCTCAACGCGTTGGTCGTCAACGACGACATGATCGGCCGTGACGGACACCGCTCTCCGCGACTCCCCCACGACCGCCTCGTGGCCCTGTTGGCTGTAGGGACATAATCGGAAGAACCGAAGATGTGCTAACGATCGGAGCGGGCCGTGGTCGACACCGGCGCGACACGGTCCGCCGCCACGGGCGGTCCGCAGCTTCGCCGGCCGCGACTGCTTGTCGCGGGCCTCAGTGTGGTGGTGTTGACCGTCGCTGTCCTGCAGACCGCGGTGGTTCCCGTCCTCGGCATCATCGCCGAGCAGCTCGATGCATCCAGCGTCGCGGTCAGTTGGGCGGTCACCGCCAACCTGCTGGCCGCCGCCGCGGCGACACCGTTGATCGGCCGGCTGGCCGACCTTCACAGCAAGAAGCGTGTTTTGCTGATCGTGCTGGCGGTGGTAATGGCCGGCTCGGTGCTCGCGGCCGTCACGTCGTCGCTGGCTTTGTTGATCGTGGGCCGGGTGCTGCAAGCCGCCTCCTTCGCGCTGTATCCGATCAGCGTCGCGATCCTGCGTGAGGAGTTGGCGCCGGACAAGATGGGGTCGGCCATGTCGGTGCTGTCCGGGACGTTGGGCTTCGGCGGTGGCACCGGGCTGGTGGTGGTCGGGCTGCTGATGAGCGGGGACGCCGGGTATCACCGCGTGTTCTGGCTCACCACCGCGTTCACGATCCTTGTCATCGCCATCGTGGTGGTCGTCGTCCCGGCCCGCCCGCGGACCTCGAGCGGAACCATCGACTGGCTCGGCGCCGCCGGTCTGGCCGCCGGGCTGTCGGCGATCCTGTTGGCGATCACGCAAGGCAACTCGTGGGGTTGGACGTCGCCGGCGACGCTCGGCTGCGCGGTGGGCGGCGTCGTGGTGTCGGCCGGCTGGTGGTGGTGGGAGCGGCGGGCCAAACAGCCGCTGGTGTCCACCCGGATGCTGACCCGTCGTGCCATCTTGTTCACCAACCTGGCGACAGTGTTCGTCGGCATGGGGTTGTACTTCGCGTTCCTCGGGCTGACGCAGTTCGTCCAAATTCCGCGCGAGACAGCGGGATACGGCTTCTCAGCGACGGTCCTGGAAGCCAGCGTCGTCTACTTGCTACCGGGTGCCGTCACCGGCTTTCTCGTCGCAATGGCCAGCGGCCGGTTCATCGACCGCTTCGGCGCCCGGCCGGTCCTCGTCGTCGCGGCGGTCTCCGGCATCGTCGGATTCCTGTTCATCGCTCTCGCTCATGATGCGGCGTGGCAGGTCATCGTGGCCAGCATCCTGGCGAACGGATACATCGCCCTGGGCTATGGCGCGCTGCCCGCGCTTGTCGTCAGCGAGGTCGGCGCCGGTGAAACCGGAGTGGCGACGAGCATGAACGCCATCGCCAGGACGATCGGAAGCTCCACCGCCGCCGCGGTGGTCGCGGTTCTGCTCGGCAGTCCGGCCGCGGGCTTCATACCGGCCGAAAACGGCTTCGTCGCAATATTCCTCGGCGGCGCCGCTACCGCCGCCCTCGCGATGGTGCTGATCGCGCTGACCCGTCCGCAGGCGCGTCGTATCGAATCGGTTGAGGCGAGATACGAATCTCGTGCCATGAACCACGAATGGGGCTAGCGCAGCACGGTCAGGTTCGTCACCGACTTGCGCACGTCGGACTCCAGAACGTTGGCGACCACATTGCCTATCCGGGTGTTGAGCAGGCCGCCGGTCAGCTCGGCGACCACCTGAAAGACGGAGCCGGACGCGACATTGGACGAGGGCCCGGGGCGTAGTTCTTTCACGCACAGCCGCAAGGAGATGCAGACTGCCGGTCGGCCCCTGCCGACCAGCTCGATCTCCTTGGGCTCGTCGTACCGGGTCACGCGCCAGTGGATGACGTTGCGAAAGCCCTTCACCTTGATCAGCGACGAGACGCACGCACCGACCTCGACCTGCGCCGGGATCTCGCTGCGCCAGCCGCCGAAGATTGTCAGCCATTCGTCGAAGCGACCCAGATCGGACGCGAGTGCCCAGGCGCGTTCCGGACTGAGATCCGACGAGACCGACACGTCAACCGTTGCCATGCCCTCAGCACTACCCCGCGATGCGGGACCAGTAAACGAGGTCGCGGGTTTCTGGGACCGCCGCGGGATCGGCTGCGAGACTGATTAGGCACGCTCTCCCCACACTCGGCCGGCTGACAAGTCCGGCGGTGGGTGATCACGTCCTATTCGGCGGATTTTCTCGGTCTCTGGCACAAACCACGAAGGATTCCCTTGCGGAATTGTAAATTCGTTGCGGAATCGCTTGCGAAGGACCGCCCGATCCGCGATGGTTTATCCACAGCTTTTCTGAGGCTGTACCCCAAGGAGGATCCCCCTGACCGGCACACACTCCACCGCTGTAAATCAGACAGCTGGACAAGACGGGACCACCCGCCCCAAGGGCGGTCCGGTCATCGAGATCGACGATGTCACCAAGCGCTTCGGCGACTACGTCGCCGTGACCGAGGCTGACTTCTCCATCGCGTCGGGTGAGTTCTTCTCGATGCTCGGCCCGTCGGGCTGCGGCAAGACCACGACGCTGCGGATGATCGCCGGCTTCGAAACCCCGACCGAAGGCGCCATCCGGCTCGAAGGCGTCGACGTCTCGCGGACGCCGCCGCACAAGCGCAACGTCAACACCGTGTTCCAGCACTACGCGCTGTTCCCGCACATGACGGTATGGGACAACGTCGCCTACGGACCCCGCAGCAAGAAGAAGGACAAGCAGGAGGTCCGAAAGCGCGTCGACGAGCTGCTGGAGATTGTGCGGCTGACGGATTTCGCCGAGCGCAAGCCCGCCCAGCTGTCCGGCGGCCAGCAGCAGCGGGTCGCGCTGGCCCGTGCACTGGTGAACTACCCCAGTGCCCTGCTGCTCGACGAACCGCTGGGCGCGCTGGACCTGAAGCTGCGCCAAGTCATGCAGTTCGAGCTCAAGCGCATCCAGCGCGAGGTCGGGATCACGTTCGTCTACGTGACCCACGACCAGGAAGAGGCGCTGACGATGAGCGACCGGATCGCGGTGATGAACGCAGGCAACGTCGACCAGATCGGCACCCCGACCGAGATCTACGACCGCCCCTCGACTGTCTTCGTTGCCAGCTTCATCGGTCAGGCCAACCTGTGGGCCGGCCGGCAGACTGGACGAGGCAGCCGTGACTTCGTCGAAGTCGACGTTCTCGGAACGACGTTGAAGGCCCGGCCCGGCGAAACCACGATCGAACCGGGCGGCCAGGCCACGCTGATGGTGCGTCCGGAACGCGTCCGCATCTCGATGGACGCGCCGACCGGCGACGTCGCGACCGTGCGCGCCACGGTGCGCGACCTGACCTTCCAGGGACCGGTGGTGCGGCTGTCGCTGGCCGCCCCGGATGACTCGACGATCCTCGCCCACATCGGCCCCGAGCAGGACCTGCCGATGCTGCGCCCCGGCGACGAGGTGCACGTCTGCTGGGCCCCCGACGCGTCGCTGGTGCTGCCCGCCGCCGACATCCCGACCACCGAGGATCTCGAAGAGATGCTCGACGACTCGTAACCGTCGGCCGCCCTCGGTTTCCTCCTTCTCCCCCGAAATCCAGAAAGGCACAGTCGCCATGCCTCACGAAATCGACCCCCGGCTCCTCTCCCGCCTCGCGACGAACCGCACCTCGCGCCGGCGCTTCATCGGCGGTGGCGCCGCCGCCGCTGCGGCGTTGGCCCTCGGCCCGTCGATCCTGGCCGCATGCGGAGGAAAGGAAAGCGGAACGACGGCGACGACTGCCACCGAAGCCGGGCCAGCCAGCGGCACTCTTCGGATCTCGAACTGGCCGCTGTACATGGCCGACGGCTTCGTCGCCGATTTCCAGACGGCGTCGGGCATCACCGTGGACTACAAGGAAGACTTCAACGACAACGAACAGTGGTTCGCCAAGAACAAGGAGCCGCTCTCACGCAAGCAGGACATCGGCGCGGACCTCGTGGTGCCCACTCAGTTCATGGCCGCCCGCCTGATGCAACTGAATTGGCTCAACGAGATCAGCGATGCGGGGGTGCCCAACAAACAGAACCTGCGCCCCGACCTGCTTAACGCGGCGGTGGACCCGGGCCGTAAGTTCACTGCTCCCTACTTGACGGGCATGGTCGGGCTGGCGTACAACAGAGCCGCGGCCGGTCGCGACATCAAGACGCTCGACGACATGTGGGATCCGAAATTCGCCGGCAGGGTCAGCCTGCTGTCCGACACCCAGGATGGGCTCGGACTGGTGATGCTCTCCCAGGGCAGCTCGATCGAGAACCCGACCACCGAGGGCGTCCAGAAGGCCGTTGACCTGATCAAGGAACAGAAGGAAAAGGGCCAGATCCGGCGCTTCACCGGCAACGACTACGGGGACGACCTCAGCAGTGGGAACGTCGTTATCGCCCAGGCCTACTCCGGGGACGTGGTGCAGTTGCAGGCCGACAACCCCGACCTGCAGTTTGTTGTCCCCGAGTCCGGCGGCACGTGGTTCATCGACACCCAGGTGATCCCCTACACCACGCAGAACCAGAAGGCGGCCGAGGCGTGGATCAACTACCTCTACGACCGCGCTAACTATGCAAAGCTCGTCGTTGGGGTGCAGTACGTGCCCGTCCTGTCCGACATGACCGACGAACTGAACAAGGTCGATCCGAAAACGGCGTCAAACCCGTTGATCAACCCACCGCAGTCGACGCTGGACAAGCTCAAGTCCTGGAAAGCACCGCTGAGCGACGAGCAGACCCAGGAATTCAACAACGCGTACGCCGCGGTCACCGGCGGTTGACCAGATGGCAGGTGTAGCCAGCAGCAGTCGGCAGCGGAGCAAGATCGCCCCCTACTTGATGATCCTGCCGGCACTCGTGTACCTCGGGGTCTTCTTCGTGGTGCCGTTCTTCTCGCTGCTCAAGACGTCGCTGTCCAGCTCCGGCGGCTCTATCTACCTCCCCACGCTGACTTTCGCCTGGGATTTTGGCAACTACACTCACGCGTTCAGCGCGTACAAGGACCAGATCATCCGGTCGTTCAGTTACGCACTGGTGGCGACGGTGTTGTGTTTGCTGCTGGCCTTTCCGTTGGCCTATGTCATCGCGTTCAAGGCAGGCCGGTACAAGAACCTCATCCTCGGTTTGGTGATCCTGCCGTTTTTCGTAACCTTCCTGATCCGCACGATTGCCTGGAAAACGATTCTGGCGGATGACGGCTGGGTGGTCAGCGCGCTCGGCTCGATCGGCCTGCTGCCCAGTGAAGGACGCCTGCTGTCGACGAGTTGGGCGGTGATCGGCGGGCTGACCTACAACTGGATCATTTTCATGATCCTGCCGCTCTACGTCAGCCTCGAAAAGATCGACCCTCGACTGCTGGAGGCCTCCAAAGACCTGTACTCGACAGCGCCGCGAAGCTTCCGCAAGGTAATCCTGCCGCTGGCGCTGCCCGGCGTGCTGGCGGGAAGCATGCTCGTATTCATCCCGTCGGTGGGCGATTTCATTAATGCCGATTACCTGGGCAGCACGCAGACGACCATGATCGGCAATGTCATCCAGAAGCAGTTCCTCGTCGTCAAGGACTACCCAGCCGCCGCGGCGCTCAGCATGGTGCTGATGGCGATCATCCTTGTCGGTGTGCTGCTGTACACGCGAGCCCTCGGCACGGAGGACCTGGTATGACGACGCAGGCAGGCGCTGCGGTCGCTACCGCCGCCGAGCAGCCGCCAACACCCAAACGCGTTCGGGGCGAACGCAAGATCGGCGACCTGCTGCTGCGGATCGTTGCGGGGCTGGTGCTGCTGTACCTATTCCTGCCGATCTTCATCATCATCCTGTTCTCGTTCAACAAGCCGGCAGGCAAGTTCAACTACACGTGGCAGGGCTTCACCCTGAACAACTGGGCACACCCGTTCAAGTATCCGGCGCTGACCGACGCGTTGAAGCTGAGCATCAACATCGCCGCCGTTTCCACCGCGATCGCCCTAGTGCTTGGGACGCTGCTCGCCATCGCCCTCGTGCGCCAACGGTTCCGCGGCCAGAGCGCCGTCGACACCTTTCTTGTGCTACCGCTTACGGCTCCAGAGGTGGTGATCGGCGCCGCGCTGCTCACGCTGTTCCTCGATCTGGGGTGGCCAGCGGGCTACACCACCATCGTGATCGCCCACGTGGCATTCGAGATCAGCTTCATCGCGATGACCGTGCGCGCCAGGATGCGCGGGTTCGACTGGACGCTGGAGGACGCTTCCATGGACCTCGGCGCCAGCCCAACCCGCACGTTCTTCAAAGTGACGCTGCCGCTGATCATTCCGGGCATTGTGGCCGCGGGCATGTTGTCGTTCGCGCTGTCGCTCGACGACTTCATCATCACGTACTTTGTCAGCGGGTCGACGGTGACCTATCCGCTGTACGTGAACGCGGCGGTGAAGGCCGCCGTCCCGCCGCAGATCAACGTGCTGGCGACTGCGATCCTGGTAATCAGCCTGCTTTTGTTGGCCGTGGGAACGCTGTACCGGCGCAGGCGAATCGAGGGCTAGCTCAGCGCGACGATGACCGAGACGCGGCCATTCGCGTCGCGGTTGGCGACAGCGTGCGCGATGCGATCTCGACCGTCGAACCCGAGCAGCGTGATCGGGCCGCCGTCGCCGAGGAAGTTCCGCCACCACGTCTTGGAATCGGGCGCGGCAACGCCGATGATGATGTCGGTCCCCGATCGCCGGTAGCCGACGGGTAGTTGCACTGTCTTGCCCGAGCGACGACCGACGTAGCGGATCTTCACCAAGCCACGGCCGACGATGCGGCCCACAACCGGTGCGTCGAGAAGCGCGACGGCCATGGTGTTGGCGGTGCGCACGAAACTCGACTCGGACGTCTTGGACGTCATGCTCTCTCTCCTTACATCGCTCGTCGAGATCTGCCTGAGGGCTGTAGTTTTCGCCGATCCACAACCTCATGCAGATCTCGGCGCAATCGGCACGCTAAGAGCCGACTTGGGCGGGGACGGGTGTGGATCGGGCGCCGGTGCGCGCCGCCCCGATCCCGGCGGCCACGACGAAACAGATGCCGACTACGCCGGCGGGACCAGGTACCTGATGCAGCACGATCAGGCCGACGATCATCGCGAACGCGGGCTCCAGGCTCATCAGCGTCCCGAACGCGGCGGTGGTCAACTTTCGCAGCGCCATGAGTTCAAGCGCGAACGGCACCACGGGCAGCAGGATCGCGAGACCGATTCCGATGAGTAGGATTTCGGGCGTCATCCGGTGGAACACCATGGGGCCGACGGTGATGGTGGCCACCAGGCCGGCGACGGGCATGGAGACCGCGAGCCCGTTGATGCCGGCGACCTCGTCGCCGACCCGCTGGGTGAGCAGGATGTAGGTGGCCCAGCACACGGCCGCACCGAGCGCGAACAGCACGCCGACCGGGTCGACGGCGCCGGCCCACGGTTGGGTGAGTAATAGGACGCCGACTGCAGCCAGGCCAGGCCAGACGAAGCGGTGCCGGCCCTTTCCGTGCGCGACTGCGACGCCAAGCGGGCCAAGGAATTCCAATGCACTGGCGGTACCCAGCGGAATCCTGTCGAGCGCGGCCATGAAGAGCAGCGTGACCGTCGCCGTGACGACGCCCAGCACCACGCACATGAAGAAGCTGGACCGCGTGAACGCGACGGCGCGAGGCCGAACCAAGAGCAGCAAGATGATGCCGGCCCACGCCAGCCGCAGCCATGCAGCGCCCTCAACGCCGATCTCGTCGATCAGCGTGACGGCGATCGCCAGGCCCAGCTGCACGCACAGCATGGAGCCCATCGCCATGAAGGCGCCGGTGCGGGCCTGGTTCGTCATCACTCCTGCATTGAACGGCAGAAGGACCGTTCATGTCCACGTGATTTCTCTGGACATACCGTTCATGATTCATGAACAATTACTGGTGTCGACACGCGCCTGCAATTGCTGTCGGGTCTCGAAGATCGTGGCGATTCTCACCTGTCGTGGCGAATATTTGCGACCACGGTGGTGGCCTCAACAGGCCTCGCGCCAAGCGTCCAACTCGAGTTTCTTGCGGATGGACGAGAGCCCGAGCCGTCGCGCCACCGGGCAGAATTCATCGCGCTCGAGATGGTACTCGGCGTGAAACACCGGCTTGGCCCGGTCCAGAAAGGGTTGCAGGGCATGACATTCATCGAACTCGGCGCACTGCTCGACGACCGAGAAATCGAACAGCCCGGCGAGTTCGTCGGCCTGGCCGAGGTCGTTCTTCAGGCCGATCGCCAGCCCGCGTTCGTGCGCCAGATCAGCCAGCATGCGGTTGAAGCGCAGTTGATCGGCGGCCGTCAGAGGAAAACCGGTGTCCTGCGTGTGATTATCCAGCCAATCAGGTTCGACGCCGTCGAAAGCCTTGTCCCGACACAGGTCCAGCCTGGCCGCCATCAACGGTCGCAGCGCGTCCAGCCTGCGAATGTCCAGCCAACGCTCATCGGGCCAACCCGCCACCGGTCCGCCCATTAGCTCCTGGGAAAAGCTAGCGCTGTCGGGGCGGTAGGGCTCCCATGTCCCAGCGGACAGGTAGCAGATCACCCGGATGCCCCGCTGATGCAGCATTTGCACGGTGGCTGCGGAGTTGTCGAATAAGTCGATGTCGTAGACCTGCGCGTCGACCGTCGACCGCGCCAGTCATGCACGCGAAGTCTTGACCGGGTTCCGCTCGGACGCGAAAACGGCAGTCGCTAAAGCGATCCGGGAGTCCGGTGACCCACGCAGCCGACTACTTGCGGAGGCCGACGATACACGGGAAGCGACCTGGCGGGAGCGAGCCCTCAACGCCGAGGACGCGCTCAAGGCCGCGCACGCCGAGATCCTCGCCCAACGCAATCGCATCGGCGAACTCCTCGGGCGTATCCGCGATCTGGAAGCCGAATGGACACAAGATGACGTTCAGCGGATCACCGCCGAGAACACCACCCTCAAACAGCGCGTGCGCCAGCTCAGCACCGACAACCGCACGCTCGACGAACGACTCAAAGCCGCCCGCTCCAACCTGCGGTTCCAAGACCGTCGAATTGCTGACCTCGAGGCCCAACTCGCCACGACGAGTATCCACAGCGTTTGACGCAGGCCGCCGGCATCGACCGAGCCATTCAACGGCTTGGGGTCCAACCGACCATTGATCGGCGGGCACCTGCGTTGGTCATATGACGGCTCGTTCGAGCAGCGGTTGGTTGTTGGCGATCCGCTCGTAGGACAGTGCCGACAGGTCGAGGGTGTGGTATTTGCCGTAGGTGATGAGTTCGGCGATGCCACGTCGCAGGCGGGTGCCTGTTGGGATCCGTGGCGGGAGAATCCGTTGCACAGGAGCAGGTTTGGGATGTCGGTGTGGGCGCCGATGATCGCGTTGTGGTCGAAGGTGTTGAATTCGTAGTGTGCGAGACCCATGAGTTGGTCACCGTGGCGGTGTGGAATTGCGGGACGCGTTTGGTGAGCACGGGCAGCATCTTGTCGTCCCAGGTGTTCTGCGGGTGGTCGAAGTCGTCGACGTCGATGGCGGTGTCCTCGCCGATGGGTGGGCAGCCGACGAGGTAGTCGTGGGCACCGTAGGAGCGCATGTGCACCCCGGTCGGGTCGATGGTGAGCGGTAGGTCCTGATCGAGCGGTGAGTCGACGGAGAAGATGTAGGTATCGCGGCGGCGGGCTTGGATCGGCAGGTCCACGCCGCCCATCCGCGCAAGTGGGCGGCCCGGGTGCCTGCCGCATCGATTACTATTCCCGCGGTGATGGTTTCGCCGCTGCGCAGCAGGATCGTCTCGATGCGATCGGCGACCCGCTTTATGGCGACGACCTCGTTGTGGATGTAGTCGACACCGTTGTCGACGGCTTTGCGGCGCAGCCAATCCACCATGGTGAGGGCGTCGAATGCGCCCTCGTCGACGGTGTTGAGGCTGCCGGCCACGATGTCGTCAAGATGGTAGAACGGGTAGGCCGACGCGATCTGTTCTCCGGTGAGCATCCGGGTGCCGGCGCCGCAGGCGGCCTGCAGCGCCTGATCGCGGCGCGGGATGTCGGCGAAGTCCTCGTTGTCGGCGAGGTAGAGGTAGCCGAAATTGCGGATCGGGATGTCGGGGATGTCCGGGGCTCCCGCCGAGGTTCTCGCGGAAGTTACGGACAAACTCCGCGGCGTACTGGGCGATCGTGACGTTGATCTCGGTCGCGAACTGTTGCCGCATGCAGTTGTTGCTGGCGATCGTCGCCGACCGCGACCAGGACGGGTCGCGTTCGACGACCAGCACCGACCCGTCGAAGTCGGGGTTGGCGCTCAGGAACCAGGCGACCGCCGATCCGGCGGTCGCGCCGCCGATGATCACGACGTCGTAGCTGTTCCTCGCCGGGGTGGTCGTGAAGGTCCTCGCCCGGGGTGGTCGTGAAGGTGGTGGCTGGCATCATGTGGGGGGTGTCTTTCAAACGGTGTGAATGCCGGGACGGGGGTGGGTTGGGATTGCCCGGGACTCAGTCGAGTTCATAGATTTGGCCGGTTTGCTTGCCCTCGATCGACCGGACGTAGGCCTGGCCGACCTCGGCGAGCCCGACCGAGGGGAAGCCCGGGAAGTAGTCGCCGTAGACGTCGAGCGCCTCGGTGAACACCGTCGGGCTGATCGCGTTGATGCGCTGCGGGGCGATCTCGATCGCGGCGGCGCGCACAAACGATTCCAGAGCGCCACCGGCCATCGACGCCGCGGCGCCGGTCACGATCGGGGATCGGGCCAGGACGCCGGTGATCACCGTGAACGACCCGTCCGCAGCGATGCGGTCGATGCCCTGGCGGACCAGTTCGATCTGCGCTAAGACCTTGCCCCGGTAGGCCGCGGTGTAATCGTCGGCGGTCAACTCCCGAATCGGTTTGAACGGCGTGACCCCGGCCGCGCAGGCCACCGCGTCCAGCACGCCCACCCCCGCATACAGGTCGGCGATGGATGCGGGGTCGGTGAGGTCGACCCGCGTGTCGCCGCTGCCGCGGCCCGCCGTGACCACCGTGTGGCCGCGCTCAGTGAGAGCCCGGTACACCGCCGAACCCAATTTTCCTGATGCGCCAACGAGAAGAATGTTCATGCCGCCGACGCTATTGGCGCCGTCCACGGAAGAGAAATACCTTCTGACGTGACGTTAGCTCGACAGTTATGGACCTGCAGTTCGCCATCTGCAGGCGATCGCCGCGATCGGGGTCAACGGGTCGATCAGCGCCGCCGCCGCGTTGCACATCGCTCAACCCACATTGTCGCGGACGCTCAGCCAGCTGGAGAACCGGCTGGGAACACGGTTGGTGGACCGGACTACCCGCCGACTCGAACTCACCACCGCCGGGCAGGTCCTGTGGGAGCACGCGCACCGCATCCTGCGCAGTGTCGATGAGGCGGTCGCCGCGACGACCAGCGCCTGCTCGCAATTACGGGTGGGATTCTCCTGGTCGGCACTCGGACGCCACACCGTCGCGCTGATGCGCAGCTGGGAGGCCGACCAACCCGACACCGCCCTGGTGATCCGACGCGTCGACGACCCCGAACTCGCCTTGCGGACAGGCAAAATCGACGTCGCGTTCTTCCGATCCACCCCCGGCGCACCGACCCTGCAACACAGCCTGCTGGGCCACGAACGACGCGTCGCGGCCGTCGCCGTCGATGACCCACTCAGCAGCCACCAGGAACTGACACTTGGCATGCTTGCCACCC
>CAVQSK010000009.1:0-118266 GCA_963715885.1 uncultured Actinomycetota bacterium | reverse complement strand
CGGCCCGATCCGTCTTCGCCCGGCCCGGCACATTCTTGACCGCGCGGGCGTTGACAACCAGCAGTCAAACCCTTCGGCCTCCAGCAGGTAGTACACGCCCTTCCAGTACGTGCTGGTCGATTCCATCACCACGCGCTGCACGTGCCAGTGCCGCAACCAGGCAGCCATCGCCAACAATTGTGCGGTGGTCGTGGCGTAGCCGCGCAGCTCCTGCATCCGCCTACCGGGCCGCTGCGGGTGCGGCACCCGCACACACGCCTCGAGACCAGCCTTGCCCAGATCCAGCGCCGCCACCCGCTCCACCACCAGATCGGCGTCGTCGACTTCATCCATCGAAAACTCCTCCAACGCAGCTGACTACGACAAGTCGGTCGCCCGCAGGAACCGAACAGGGATGGAAGAGAGTCGGACCCTCGTGCTCGTAGCGACAATGCGCAGCCCCACCACCGGCTCCCCGGATCAAACTCAAAAACGGGCTCACTGCGCCAAGAACCACCGACCTCGGCGAGCGACCGCACCCGTTTTTCCCGCATGCGTACGCGTCCCGAAGGGACCACGAAACTCAAAAGTTGGTGTCGTAGTAACGGTGAGCGTCGACTGAAACGAGCGGGCGTCCCCGGTCTCCTCCCGGCTCTAGTGGTTGCCGATCACCTCTCCGATAGGTCGGTCATGGGTTCATCGTTGCACCGGAGGCAACGAAGCCCCAATGAGCCGGGACTATCCCTTTTCCAGCGTGAACTGGCACAAATCGGTGTAGCCGTCGCGGAACAACTCAGCACAGCCGGTCAGGTACTTCATGTACCGGTCGTAGACCTCTTCCGACTGAATCGCGATCGCCTCGTCCTTATGCGCCTCCAGCGCCGCCGCCCACGTGTCGAGCGTCCTCGCGTAGTGCGGCTGCAGCCGATGGATCCGGCTAACCGTGAACCCGACCTTCGTGGCGTGCTCCTCGACCAGTGCCACCGTCGGCAACCGGCCGCCGGGGAAGATCTCGTCCATGATGAATTTGAAGAAACGCACATGCCGCATCGTCACCGGCAGTTTGCGCTCCTCGTTCTCCTTGGTGCTCAACTGCACGATCGTGTGCAGCAGCATCGTGCCATCGCCCGGCAACAGGTCATAAGCCCGTTTGAAGAAAGCGGCGTAGCGGTCATAGCCGAAATGCTCGAGCGGGCCGATCGCCACGATCCGGTCCACCGGCTCGTGAAACTGCTCCCAGCCCTCGAGCAGCACCCGCTTGGAACGCGGGCTTTCCGATACCGCGAGCCGCTGCTCGACGTAGGCAGCCTGGTTCTTGCTCAGCGTCAGGCCGACGACGTTGACGTCGTACTTCTCCAACGCGCGCAGCATCGCCGCCCCCCAACCGCAGCCGACGTCGAGCAGCATCATGCCCGGCTGCAGGCCAAGTTTGCCCAGCGCCAGGTCGATCTTCGCGATCTGGGCCTCTTTCAGGGTCATGTCGTCGCGCTCGAAGTAAGCGCAGCTGTAAGTCCGCGTCGGGTCCAAGAACAACTCGAAGAAGTCATCGGACAGGTCGTAGTGGGCCTGCACGTCCTCGAAGCGTGGCCGCAGGCTCGGCGTTTCTGCTGACAATGTCGCCCCCTCGTAACGGCTCAGGCGGGGAGTCCTTGTCGGCTTCGATGCCCGCGCGGACACCCCCCAAACAATCCGCACGACCCGGTAACGGGAGACTACGCCTTGCCAGGCAGGCCACGATCGCGAAGACGACCATACCCCTCGACACCCCGGATATGTGGGAAGGGCGGTGCGGGTCGGGATTCGATCGTATGGACTCTTCCCGCCGGGGTATCCAGGAATCCCGCTGATACTGCTGATCTCGTCACCGCGGTCCTGGCTGAATCGGTTGGGTCTCATGGCCGCCCAACTCGTTGTCGCGCGACCGGGGAAGTTCGACGGCGTGGAGTTGGTCGGCGGCAGCCACATTGACGCTGTGCAGAGAGGAAACACTCTGGTCCAGCTCGGTGCCTATTTGGTGGGCGGATTTTCGCAGCCGCAAACCATCGACGCCGTGCAAACGCTGGCTTCAGGATGATCAACGACATGCTCGACGGAACCCACAACGGCATCTACGGCTCGCCTGGCCAGACCGCACAAACTCCACAAATGCAGGAACTGCCACCGCAATCGCGCTGCCCGCCCCGATGACACCGGTATCGCCGTTCGACGTGTTAATCAGCGCGGTCCTGAATTTCGCCATAAGTGCGTTCTTCAACGTCGAACCAACATCGGGATTCGTGCTGGTGTACCTCCACTCGGGATCGGGACTCGGATTGCACTCCGGCTGAGCGGAAGAGTGTGAATGTTTGCGGGCTGATCTGCGTCTCATAACAGACCACATTCGAGGCACTGAACTTGCCTGCTACGCAAGCTGTCCTGATAGGTCCCGCTTGGCGAGCGTTCATGCCGCCTTGTCTCGAAAACGATGGGTTGATGCGACCCAGATATCTCGTTCGTCGGCACGCCCGTTTCCAGGCTCAACGGCGCGATCACTTGTCTTGAATACCCATCTCATAACCGGGTGGTATCGAAACCCGGAACGCGACGGGATTATGAGACAGGAGCAACGGTGGCCATTGTCGGGTACGCGAGCGTGAGCTCCGCCGAACAGACCCCCCAGCTTCAACTCGATGCACTTCGCGGTGCCGGGGCCTCCCGCATCTTCACCGACCACGGCGCCAGCGGTTCCACGGGCCGCCGCCCCGAGCTTGATGCCTGCCTCGATCACCTGCGCGAGGGTGACATCCTCACGGTTTGGAAGCTCGACAGGCTCGGGCGCAACACACAGCGTGTGCTCGCCGTCATCGATGAGCTGACATCACGCGGAATCGGGTTTCGGAGCCTCACCGAAGGTCTGTACACCGAGGGGCCGATGGGCGCGGCCATGCTCACCATCATGGCCGCCTTCGCCCAACTCGAACGCGACACCATGATTGAGCGGACCCGCGCCGGGCTGGCCGCTGCCGCAGCGAACGGGCGCAAGGGCGGACGCCCACGTAAGGTCGACGACGCCGATGCCGCCAAAGCCCGCCAGCTCAGGGAGAAGGGCATCACGGCCAGCGACATCGCGAAGATGTTGGGAGTCTCCCGCGCCACCGTGTACCGCTACCTATCCGATGGTGCGTCGCTCTCTGCGTGACTCTATTTGTCCCCGGCACCGGTTGTCCCCGGCACCGGCGACCATCCAGCGCATTGATAACAACGGACAGCCGCAGGCCGCACTCCCGCCCGGATGAAGGCCGACGGGCACACCGGCAGTGACATCGCCAGTACCTCGACGTCAGCCGTGCAACGGTTTATCGGTACCTCACCGAGGACGCCGCTGCCTGATCAGGTGGGCCTCGCTGATCAGGTGAACCGATTCCTGCCCATATGCCCATCACACACGGTCCGCGGATCGCGTCGGCGATTACTATGACCCCGTGGCGGAGGCCATCGTCTGCGGCGCGGGTGCGGCCGGGCTGGCAGCCGCGGCAACCCTGAGCCGTGCAGGCGTTGGAGCGATTGTGCTCGAACGGAGCGACGGGGTCGGCGCGAGCTGGCGAGCCCGTTACGACGGGTTGCGGCTCAACACGCCGGCGTGGATGTCGACGATGCCCGGGTATCGTGCGAGCCAGCGCCGTTACGGAGAATATCCGGCCCGTGAGGACTGGGTCCGGTATCTCCAGGACTACGTAGACAATCATCGGATCGATGTGCGGTTCGGCACGGCGGTTCACAAGGTGACTGCGTCGCATGGTGGCTGGCGAGTGGAAACCAGTGACGATGCGCTACAGGCACGCTTCGTCGTCATCGCGACCGGCTACGACCACGACCCTGACCTCCCGGACTGGCCGGGGCGGCAGGGATACGCGGGTGAGCTGATTCATTCCAGCGCCTACCGCAACCCGAGGCCGTACCGTGGGCGCGACGTTCTGGTGGTTGGGCCCAATGTGACGGGCTCCGAGGTGGCGAACCAGCTAGCCAGGGGCGGGGCGGCGCGCGTTCGCGTCGCGTGCCGGACCGTGCCGAACCTGGTTGCCCGCAAGTTCCTGGGCGTGACTGTCAATGTCCCCGGGCTCGCCTTGAACCACCTCCCGTTACGCGTAGCCGACGAGGTCGCATGGCTGATGCAGCGAATCTTGTTCGGCCGCCTCGACCGGTACGGGCTCCCACGGTCGCCCGAAGGGGTCGCGACCACGATGGTGCGCCGGCACCAAGCACCGGCGTACGACGACGGGTTCGTCGACGAGCTCAGGGCCGGGCGCATCGAGATTGTCGCCGCGGTCGTCGGCTTCGACCAAAGTGATGTCGTGCTGGCGGACGGTGCCCGCATACAGCCCGATGCGGTGATCGCGGCGACCGGCTACCGCCGTGGCCTCGACGAGTTGGTCGGCCACCTGGGTGTCCTCGATTCCAACGGCGTTCCCCTGGTGAGTGGGGGCCAGGAGCATCCCTCGGCAGCGGGCCTCTTCTTCATTGGTTACCGAGTCGACCTCAGCGGTCAGCTGCGACTCATGCGCATCGATGCTCGTGCTATCGCCAAAGCGGTTCGACGCCAGCGCGCCGCCTGAGGCGTAGTTGTGGAGTGGCTCAACGGTTTTACGCTTTGATGACGGCGTCCGTCAGCGCGTCCATCCCGGCCAGTCTGTCTGTCAGATCGTCGCTCAGCCTGTAGCGGGCAGCGAGCGCACGCGGCGCGGTGTAGCTGATCTTCGTCGTGGATCGTCGGCCCAGACGAGGACCTTGAGCGGCAGATCGAGTGCTGCGACCGCCGCTTCCTGCCCCTGCCCATCGTGCGCCCGGAGCGGGCGGTGATCACCAGCGAACGGGGCTTGGCTAACGCGATCCACGAGCTGCGCGCCATCCTGGACCTGCATCAGCCGACGCTCGGCCACATCGAAAGTCGCTGCGACCCCAAGCATGTCGAGCAGCTACGTGCATGGCTGGAGCAGGCCGCCAAGTCGCCCGCGCCCGCCTGCTGGATGTGCCCGCCGAGCAGCCGCGCCCACCCTGGTGCTGCCGGTCGATCAGGCCGAGGAACTATTCAACACCGACGCCGGAGACGAGGCCCCACGCTTCGTGGAGCTGCTGGCCGCGCTGCTTCGGCACGCGGCCGGAGTTACTCCGGCGCTGATCGTGGCGCTGACCATCCGCGCCGACCGCTACGAGCCGCTGCAAATCGCCCCGCAGCTTGCCGACCTCAAAACGCCCCCTTCGATGACCGCAGACCGCTGCTGCCCGCCGGGTACGAGGACGTGATCACCGAGCCCGCCCGGCGCGCCACCGCCGCCGGGCAGCGGCTGGCCGTCGAACCCACCCTGGTAGAGCGGCTGCTGGCAGTCACCTCCGACGGGGCCGACGCGCTGCCGCTATTGGCGCTGACCCTGGAACGGCTCCATCACAGATGCGGCGACGACGGCGATCTGACTGTCGCCGAGTACGAGTCTCTGGGCGGGATGGCCCAGGTAGTGCAAAACGAGGTCGACAAACTGTTGGCCGCCGACCCCGAGCAGCGGCAGGCCCAGCTCGCCGTTCTGCATGACGCGTTCATCCCATATGGCTGGCCACCATCAACCCCGACAACGACCAACCCATGCGCCGCCTGGCCCGCTGGTCCCACCCAAGACGATTACGCCGGAATACGCAGGGTTACCAGTAAACTCCTGTATATCGCGAATCGCCATGCACTAAAACGCCTTTCGACCCCCTCCACTAAGCCTTCGAATCAGCATGGGCACCCCGGCACGGACTACTGCTGGAACCAGGAGACCGACGTGCACGAATGCGGCCGCCGGTCAGCTCACGAATGTCGGTGGTTGCATGGGGTCGGCGCAGTGGGTGTCGTAGCTGTCTGGTCGACTCAGGAAGTCGGCGACGATCTGGCGGCCGCAGTCCGACGCGATGAATACATCGTGACCGATACCGGGGAATCGCACCACCTTGCCATGCGGAAGGGTTTTGGCGGCCTCGTCTGCCTGGCTGGGCGGTGTGACCGCGTCGAACGTGCCGGCCATCCACTGCTCCCTCCAACGAGGAATAGACATTGCGGCGTGAATGGACGACGGGGACATCGAGTCCGCCAGTTTCGCGACTTCGCCGGCCCACCCGCCGCCGGCGTTCACGACGTGCTCTGCGCGCACCGAGCGGTCGCCCGCTTTGACCACCCAGTCGCCACCGGAGCCAGCTTCGATGGCGTCGACGCGGAAGTTGTAGAGCGTCTTGGCGCCGCGCCCGTGGCTGAGAGTGAGGTAGGCGCCCGTCGCTGCGCACGGGTCGATCTGGCCGTCGGCGCTGCCCCAGGTCGCGCCACCGATTCCGGCGCCGTCGAAAGGGGTGATGGCTTGAGCCTGCTCGACAGTGAGCACCTCGACCGGCACTCCGTGTCTGCGTTGCAGCTCAACGGATTCCAGCTGTCGGTCCCAGGCGTGTTGTGGGATGAGCATCAGGTACCCGTTGGACGCATAACCGACATCGACTCCGTGGTCCCTCTCAATGTCACGGTAGGTGCGGATGCTTCGCCACGACAGTTCGGTGTTCAGATCGTCAGCCCACTGCCCGCGGATC
Organism: uncultured Actinomycetota bacterium; assembly: GCA_963715885.1. Taxonomy (GTDB): domain Bacteria; phylum Actinomycetota; class Actinomycetes; order Mycobacteriales; family Mycobacteriaceae; genus Mycobacterium. The sequence continues at coordinate 111,702 of CAVQSK010000009.1, read as the reverse complement.
GACGCAAAGGACAGGTGCTGCCCTCTGCGTGGCTGGCGAAGGCCTCGAGGACCACCACTTTCAGACCCCGCTGGGCAAGGTGGTAGGCGCAGCTGGCGCCGACGATGCCGGCGCCGATAACGGCGACGTCGAATTGTGTTGTGTTCATGGGTAGCATCTCCCGTGGCCGGTCTTTGCCCGTGTTCGCAGCACGCCCGGATGACCGAAAAGTGTTGCGCTGCTGAGTGACAAGTGATCGTGATGATCGTCACTGCCGATTCAGCGGATGTGCTGATCGTTTGGTCGGCGGACGCACCGGGTCATCAAACACTTTGTCCGCCGACCGCCACTGCCGGGCTTGGCCTCGCTCGGAGCGACAGCCGGTGACTGAGCGCGTGGTGGGCATCTCAAACGCGTACCTCTCGCAGATCGAACGTAATCTCTCCGTGAACCCAGTGAACGTGTCCTCGGGGCGATCGCCGACCAGCTGGGGCTGTCGCCGGCCATCCTGATCGCCGAGGCCAACACGAGCCCGCCAGACGACGGTCTTACCGATGCTGTGCTGGCGATTCGGCGCGACAAAGACCTAACCAATCTCGTCGTCGGACAATGGTCGTCCGGTCCCCGGGTCAGTTGCCGAGATCACGCCGCCAACGTTGGAAGGGCCGCTCGCGCGCGAGGCTGACCGAGGTTGAGGCGCGCCCCGCGCCCTCCCGCCTCAAAGTCCGCAGTTGACGTTGGCCGGGGCCGCGTGCGTGCCGGGGGCGAACGTCACACGCGGGCGCGCCGGCCACTGCATCACCAGCACGGCCCCGAGTACCAGTGCGCCCCCGACCAGCTGCACCGCGCCGAGTGACTCCCCGAACGCCGCCGCCGCCAGGCCGACGGTGACCAGCGGCTCCAGGGTCGACAGGATCGACGCCGCCGACGGCCCCACCCGAGCCAGGCCGGCGAAGAAGCAGAGGATCGCTGCGACGGTGCTCACGAGGGCGATCGCGCCCAGCCATGCCCAGCCGTCGGCGCCGAATCCGAGCTCTGGGCCGCCGCGCACGACGGACGCCAGCGCGAACGTGCACGTCGCGCCAAGGCACACGAATGCCGCCAGCGCCACCGGCGGCACCCCGGCGCCGACGCGGTCGCCGGTGAGGATGTACGCGGTGTAGGCGAGCGCGGCGCCGAAGCCCATCGCCGTGCCGAGCGCGTCGAGGCTCCCGGACGCCGCCCCCGCGAGGACCAGCGCGGTGCCTGCGAGCGCGATGAGCAGGGCGGCGACCCGCCGCACCGATGCGCGCTCGCGGCCGAGCGCGACCGCCCCGATCAGCACCAGCGCCGGATAGACATAGAGGATCAGCGCGAGCAGCGAGGCGTCCATCCGCTCGAGCGCGCCGAAGTACAGCCCCGACTGCGTCGCGTAGCCGAGCGCGCCCATTCCCAGCCCGGCGAGCACCGACCGGCGCGGCAGGCCACGCAGCGCACCCGTCGCAGCGGCGACCGCGAGCAGCAGCGCCGCCGCCAGGGCGAACCGCACGAGCAGCAGGTCGCCGACCTCGACGCCGGCGTCGTACGCGAGCTTGCCGAAGATCGCCATCGCCCCGAACCCGGCGGCGGACAGCAGGCACAGCAGCGGTCCCATGCGATCCATGCTGGCAACGAAGACCGTTCACGTCCATCTCACATTCATGTACAGAATTGTGTAGCTTAGGTGCACAATGCTGGACCTCCACCGCCTCAAGCTCCTACGCGAGGTCGACGCCCGCGGCACCGTCCACGGCGCCGCGCGGGCGCTCGACTACACCCCCAGCGCGATCTCCCAGCAACTCGCCGTGCTCGAGCGCGAGGCCGGGGCGAAGCTGCTCGAGCGCAGCGGGCGCAACGTGCGTCTGACCGAGGCCGGGCGTGTGCTCGTCCGCCACGCCGCGACGCTGCTCGACGGGGTCGAGGCGGCCGAGGCGGAGCTGGCGGGCATCGCTGCGGGCCATCCGGCGGGCGTCGTGCGCGTGTCCGCATTCCAGTCGGCGTTCCTGCGCATCGTCGCGCCGGCCGTGGCGGCGCTCGCGCAGAGCAATCCCGACATCCGGGTGGAGGCGACCGAGCTGGAGGTCGAGGAGGCCGTGCCCGCCCTGCGCCTGCAACAGCTCGACGCCGTCGTCGGCGACGAGTACGAGGGCCAGCCGCGCCGCGTGCATGCCGACCTGACGCGCGCGCCGCTGGTGCGCGAGCAGGTCCGCCTCGTCATGCCCGCCACGCACCCGCTCGCGCGGCGCCGCCGGGTGCCGATGGCGCGGCTCGCGGATGCGGAGTGGGCCGCGTGCCAGCCCGGCACCGGCCACCGCGAGATGCAGATCCGCGCATGCCGCCGACTCGGCGGCTTCGAGCCTGACCTCCGCTACGCGTCCGACGACTTCCTGATCCTGTTGGAGCTGATCCGCACGACCGGGGCATGCGCGCTGTTGCCCGACCTCGCGCGCGGCTATGGCGCGCCGGGCGTGGCCGTGCGCGCAATCGCCGAGGGCACGATCGGCCGCGAGGTGTTCCTGCTGACGCGAGCGACCCGCACCCCGGCCGTCGAGGCGGTCGCGGCCGCGCTCAAGGCCGCGGCGCCCTAGCTCGGGACATACTGTTCAAGGACGCTCATTTCCACGAAATGAAGCCGGTGATCGACTGCGGAGGAGCCCCGGCTATGCGATGTGAACGCGTTGCCCTTGAGGCGTCCTGGAATCGCCTACTTGGCGTCACCGAGACAGAGGTCGGCGACGTGGTCATGTTCGCCGTAGCGGACGTCGGCGGTGAGCTGCGCGGCGTGGAGACGCTGCGCGCCGGTTCGCGCAGCGCGCTGCCGCACGGCCATGCGGGGCGTAAGGCCAGCGAGCCGACGGCCCCACAGCTGTACCCGTGACTTGACCGCAGTTCTACGGATGGCTGACTTAGCGTTCCACCGGCGCCGAGCGGCGGATCGCCAACGTGAGGAGCACGGCGTGGATGCTCTGGTTCCGCGGCTTGACTTCGCCGCCCTTGCGCAGTCTGTTTACCTTAACCAGGCCGCCCTGGGCCTGATCCCCGCCCAATCATTGGAGGTGATGCTGGAGCACCTCACCCAGACAGCCCAGCACGGCAATGTCCGACTGAGCGATGAGGAGGAGCTGCGGATACTCGACGAACTCCGTGCCGCCGGCGCAATACTGCTCGGCACGGAGCCTGGCGCGGTGGCCGTACTTGGAGGGGCCAGCGAGGGTCTAGCAACAGCGGCGGCTCTGGTGCCGGCTGGGGACGTCGTCCTGGTCGCGACGGATTTTCCCAGCGTCACGCACCCGTGGCTTGCCGGTTCGGCAAGTGGACGATCGGTGACGTGGGTCGAGGACAGCGCCAGTGTCAGCCTTACTGACTCCGTCGTTGACGCTTTACGGCCAGGCGTCGCCGCTGTGTGCGTGAGCGCAGTGATGTATGGCACGGGCTCCCGGGTCGACTGCGCGGTACTCGCCGACAGCGCTCACGAGGTCGGTGCTCGACTGATTGTCGACGCTACTCAGCTTGCCGGCGCCGGCGAGGTCGCAATGGCGGATTGGGGCGCCGACTTCGTGGTCACCAGCGGATACAAATGGTTGTGCGGACACGGGGGAGTCGCGTTGTTCGCGGTAGGTGACGATCTGCTGGACTCGATCCCGCCGCATCCCGGTTGGATGGGAACTCCGAACCCGTTCGCCTTTGACGCTACTCGCCGCGAGCAGGCACCAGGAGCTCGCCGATTCGAGCAGTCAACTATTGCGTATGCGTCGGCGCTGGGGCTCACTGAGTCGATCACCCGGCTGAACGGTTTCGGCTCGGGGACTATCGAGGCCCACGCGCGCCTCCTTGCGGCCGAGCTGGTCGAAGCTGTTCAGCGACTTGGCTGGCGTCCGTTCCGCAACCTCGACGACCCGTCCGCCAGCCCGCACATCATCGCGCTGCAGCATGCCGACCTTGACGCAACCGCTGTTCGGGCAGCGCTTCACCGAGATTACGGAATCGTGACTAGCGCAAGACTGAATGCGATCCGAGTCTCACTGCACGTCTACAACGACTCCGGTGACATCGAATCGCTGGTCGGCGCGCTAGCCACGATTGGTAAAGCACAATGTGGACGAACGAGCATCGATTCGTTCCACGGTCCCGGCAAAGGCGGTATCCGATACCAGCCCCCAGACGCCGATCGCATTATTCAGTTCGGGAGAGCGCCAACCGATAGGGCGGAATAGTTGGGGCCGATGGCAGATCCCGATGAGTGGACGCCGGCTGAGCGGATCGACGCGACCCGCGAGGCGGCTCGGAACGTCGGTGTGAGTTAATTGCCCCGTCCGGAATGTCACGAGGGCGGGCGGGTGGACTCGCCGTAGCGGCGGACGATGAACGTCGAGAGCCGTTGGGCGATCATGGCGAGGGTCGTGGCAGCGGGGTGCTGGGGGTCCCATGCCGCGAAGAGGCGAATGCTCAGTTCGTCGCGTCCGACGGTGATCCGCACGGGGTGCAGGGCGAAACGCGGATCGTCGGATACGACGGCGACCCCGCGGCCGGCGGCCGCAAGGGCCTGCGCGACGGGGCCGCTGCTGCCCTCGATGACGACCCGCGGCGCCAGGCCGGCGCCGAGCGCAGCGGCGTCCAGCGCCTGCCGTGCCGTGAACGTCGGCGGGAGGCCAATGACGTTGTCCCCGAGCAAGTCTGCGAGCCGCACGGTATCGCGGCCGAACCACGCGTGCCCGGCCGGGACGTAGGCCCACACCGGGAGCACGGCCAGCGCCAGCATGTCGAGCTGATCACCGGGTCGACCGTTGGTGATGACCAGGTCGGCACCGTGCCGCAGCGCAGCCTGCGGCTCCAGCGCGTCGGACGCGAACACGGACGGCGTTGGGTCATCCTCCTCGAGGGTGGCGATGAAGGGCGAGACGACGTCGGCCAGCGTGGTGGCCGGGGCGGCCAGCATCAGGCGCTCCAGCCGCCCGTGCGACAGGGTCGCGGCCGCGACGGCCAGGCGTTCGGCGCGGGTCAGGATGTCCCGGGCCAGCGGGAGCAGCTCACGCCCCACCGGAGAGAGCAGCAGACGCCCACCCACCCGGTCGAACAGGTTGGTGCCGAGCTCGCGCTCGAGTTGACGCAGCTGGCGGGACAGGGCGGGCTGGGTGACGTGCACCGCGTCGGCCGCGGCGCTGACGGTGCCGGCGTCGGCGGTCTCGACGAAATACCGCAGGGTGCGCAGTTCCATCGACTCTCCTATGTTCTGCAGGCATAGTTCGGATGCCTAACAAGTATTGGACGGCATGGCAGCGAGCCGCAACACTGGGCTCCAGACATTTTGATTCCCTTGCACCAACGGAGGCACCCCTTGACCGAGCAGATCACCCAACACCGTCACCTCGTGACCGCAATTCCCGGACCGCGGTCGCAGGAACTGATGGCGCGTAAGGCGTCCGCGGTCGCCCACGGCGTCAGCACGACGATGCCGGTGTTCGCTGTGCGGGCCGGCGGCGGCATCGTCGTCGACGCCGACGGCAACAGCCTGATCGACCTCGGCTCCGGCATCGCGGTCACCACGGTCGGCAACAGCGCTCCGCGCGTCGTCGACGCGGTCAAGGCCCAGGTCGAGGACTTCACCCACACCTGCTTCATGGTCACGCCCTACGAGAGCTATGTGGCCGTGGCCGAGGCGCTCAACCGCCTGACCCCGGGCGACCACGAAAAGCGAACGGCGCTGTTCAACTCCGGAGCGGAAGCGGTCGAGAACGCCATCAAGATCGCCCGCGCCCATACCGGGAAGCAGGCTGTCGCCGCGTTCGACCACGCCTACCACGGCCGCACCAACCTCACGATGGCGCTGACCGCCAAGAACATGCCCTACAAGCACGGCTTCGGCCCGTTCGCCCCCGAGGTGTACCGCCTGCCGATGTCCTACCCGTTCCGCGACGCCAAGCAGGTCGACGGCGAACTGGCCGCCGCCCGCGCGATCGACCGACTGGAGAAGCAGGTGGGCGCCGACAATCTCGCCGCGCTTGTCATCGAGCCTATCCAGGGCGAGGGCGGCTTCATCGAGCCGGCGCCCGGGTTCCTGCCCGCGCTGCTCGAGTGGTGCCGCGCGCACGACGTCGTCTTCATCGCCGACGAGGTGCAGACCGGCTTCGCCCGGACCGGCGCGATGTTCGCTTGTGACCACGAGGGGGTCGTGCCGGACCTGATCGTCACGGCCAAAGGCATCGCAGGCGGCCTGCCGCTGTCGGCGGTCACCGGTTCGGCGGCCATCATGGACGCCGCGCACGTTGGCGGCCTCGGCGGCACCTATGGCGGCAACCCGCTGGCCTGCGCCGCGGCGCTGGCGACCATCGAGACCATCGAGGCCGACGACCTGGTCGGCAGGGCCCAGCAGATCGAGCGACTCATGAAGGACCGGTTGCATCGCCTGCAGGCCGACGACGACCGGGTCGGCGACGTCCGCGGCCGCGGAGCCATGATCGCCGTCGAACTCGTCCGCTCCGGCACCGATGAGCCGGCTCCCGACCTGGCCAAGGCCGTCGCCTCGGCGGCGCACCAGCGCGGGGTCATTGTCCTGACCTGCGGCACATTCGGCAACGTGCTGCGCTTCCTGCCCCCGCTCGCGATCGGTGACGACCTGCTCACCGACGCGCTCGACATCCTCACCGACGTTTTCAAGGAGATCCGATGACCGACATTCTCGACACCCGCCCCGACACCACAGCGGCGACGAGATCCCCGCTGGATGACGCCCGCTCGCAGCTTGCCGACGCCATCAAGGTGCTCGGCTACGACCAGGGCATGTACGACCTGCTCGCCGCCCCGCGTCGCGAGCTCACCGTCAGCATCCCGCTGCGCCGCGACGACGGCAGCGTGGAGATCATCACCGGCCACCGGGTGCAGCACAACTACTCCCGCGGGCCGGCCAAGGGCGGCCTGCGCTACAGCCCGCACGTCGACCTCGACGAGGTTCGCGCGCTGGCCATGTGGATGACGTGGAAGTGCGCGCTGCTCAACGTCCCGTACGGCGGCGCCAAGGGTGGCGTGGTCATCGATCCGCGCGACTACTCGCAGGCCGAGCTCGAACGCGTGACCCGGCGCTACACCTCGGAGATCATGCCGCTGATCGGTCCCGCGCACGACATCCCCGCGCCCGACATCGGCACCGACGAGCAGACCATGGCCTGGATGATGGACACCTACTCGGTGAACACCGGGCACACCGTTCTGGGCGTCGTGACCGGCAAGCCGATCAGCCTCGGCGGCTCGCTCGGCCGTGCCTCGTCCACTTCGCGCGGCGTCGTGCACGTCGCCCTGGAGGCGCTCACGCACCTGGGCATCGCTCACGACAGTGCGACCGCGGCCGTACAGGGCTTCGGCAAGGTTGGTCGTGGGACGGCGCGGTTCCTCGCCGAGGCCGGCGTCAGGGTCGAGGCCGTGGGCGACCAGTACGGAGCAATCCATGCGCCCGGCGGCATCGACATGCCCGCCCTTGAGACCTACGTCGATGAGACGGGCACGGTCGTCGGGTTCGACGGCGCCGGACCGATCGACGCCGCGGATCTGCTCGAACTCGATGTCGACCTGCTTGTACCGGCGGCGGTCGAGGGCGTACTGCACGCTGGCAATGCCGACCGTGTCCGCGCGCGCCTGGTCGTCGAGGGCGCGAACGGCCCGACGACGTCCGAGGCCGACGACATCCTCGCCGCCAGGGGCGTCACCGTGGTGCCCGACATCCTGGCCAACGCCGGCGGTGTCATCGTGTCGTACTTCGAATGGGTTCAGGCGAACCAGGCGTACTGGTGGACCGAGGACCAGGTCGAGGCCCGGTTGGCCGATCGGATGATCGGCGCCTGGCACTACGTCCTGGACCACGCGAAGACTCATCAGCTGACGCTGCGCGCGGCTGCCACCAGCCTCGCGGTGCAGCGCGTCGCCGAGGCACACCGTCAGAGAGGCCTGTACCCGTGAGCACCTACCTCGACTCCCTCGACGCGACACGTGGCGTATTCGTCGGTGGCACCTTCAGGCCCGGCGGTGCCGGCGTCTTCGACGTCGAGAACCCGGCCGACCGCACGGTCGTCGCGCAGGTAGCCGACGGCGACACCGCCGACGCGACGGCCGCCGTGGACGCTGCAAACGCCGCGCTGGAGAGCTGGCGTCTCACCCCGGACCGCGAGCGCTCGGAGATGCTGCGCCGCACGTTCGACCTGATGATGCGCGACCAGCACGAGCTGGCCGAACTTATCGTCGACGAGAACGGCAAGTCCCGCACCGACGCCCGCGCGGAAGTCGCGTATGCCGCGGAGTTCTTCCGCTGGTTCGCCGAGGAGGCGGTCCGCGCCGGTGGCGACTACGGTGCCTCCCCGGCCGGCGGCGTCCGCACGGTCGTCACGCACCGCCCCGTCGGGGTGGCCGCGCTGGTCACCCCGTGGAACTTCCCGGCGGCGATGGCGACGCGCAAGATCGCGCCCGCACTGGCGGCGGGCTGCACCGTGGTGCTCAAGCCGGCATCCGAAACACCGCTTACCGCAATCGCTCTCACGCGGCTGCTGGTCGAGGCCGGTGTTCCGCGCGGCGTGGTCAACGTCGTGCCGACCACCGACGCCGCCGGCGTGGTGACGGCGTGGCTGGAGGACCCCCGCGTCCGGAAGATCTCCTTCACCGGCTCCAACCGCATCGGCCAGGTGCTGCTGCGCCAGGCGGCCGACCGTGTGGTGAACTCGTCGATGGAGCTGGGTGGCAACGCGCCATTCGTCGTCACCGAGGACGCAGACCTCGACGCCGCCGTCGCGGGCGCCATGGTCGCCAAGTTCCGCAACGGCGGTCAGGCCTGCACCGCGGCGAACCGCTTCTACATCCACACCGACGTCGTCGATGAGTTCACCACCCGGTTCGGTGCGGCGGTCGAGGCACTCACCGTCGGGGCAGCCGCGGACGGCGCGGAGATCGGCCCGCTGATCTCCGGGCGCGCCGTGGAGGGCGTCGACGCGCTCGTGCGGCAGGCCATTGCATCCGGAGCGCGTATCAGCCATCGCGCGCCGGTGCCCGACAGCAAGGGCTGGTTCTACCCGCCAACCGTGCTGGCCGACGTGCCCGCAGACGCCGACATCCTCGACGCCGAAATCTTCGGTCCCGTCGCACCGATCGTGGCGTGGCACGACGACACCGAGCTGCTCAACCTCGTCAACGCCTCCGAGATGGGGCTTGCCGCTTACGTATACGCCGGTGAGTTACAGCGCGCGATGCGCCTCGGTGAGGCGTTCGACGCGGGCATGGTCGGCGTCAACCGTGGAGTCGTGTCCGACCCGTCCGCTCCGTTCGGGGGTGTCAAGCAGAGCGGGCTCGGCCGCGAGGGCGCCCGCGCCGGTCTCGAGGAATTCCAGGAGACGCAGTACCTGAGCATCGACTGGCCGGTGCACGCGACGTCGGTTTCCACGAAACTGGTTTGTTGAGTCGAGGGTCGCCGGTGACCGGCAGAAGCCGGCGACGCTGAATGCGTGGACCAACCTTTGCTACAAATCGGTCGCGTCGGGTGGCCCGCTACTCCACAACGTCCGCTTTCGCGGCGCGAGCCGGGCGCGCCGGCCGGCCCGGTCCGGGCATCGCACCAACGCGGCGGGGTTGGCATCGGATCCGTCGGCACCGACGACGACGCCCCGCGGAACGACAGCCTCATTGTCGGCCACGGCTCTCGCGTCCCGTTACACCGAAATTCTCGGCGTATTGATTTGGGCACCCAGGGCCCGCCGTCGACCTAACATCAGGGATCGCTCCATTACCCTCCCCGGGAGGTCCTGATGAGGATCGAGGCTCACGACCCGCACCATCAAATCGAGGCGGACCTTCAAGACAAGGGACTCTCACACGGCGCCGTCGGCTTGCTCGGGGGTACGGTCCTCGGCATCTCCTCGGTGGCCCCGGCCTATGCGCTGACGGCCACCATCGGCATCCTGGTCTCCGAGGCAGGCTCCAAGATGCCGGTGATTATTATTGCCGGATTCCTGCCGATGTTCTTCGCCGCGTACGCCTACCGCGAATTCAACAAGGTCGCACCGGACTGCGGGACATCGTTCACCTGGACCACCAAGGCCTTCGGGCCCTACATCGGCTGGCTCGGCGGATGGGCGGCCGTGCTGGCGACCGTCATCGTGCTGTCCAACCTCGCCGGCGTCGCGGTGCAGTTCTTCTACCAGTTCATCGGTGATCTGACGGGCAGCGAATTCATCGGCGCGCTCTGGGAGAACAAGCTGATCAACGTCGTCACCTGCCTGGTCTTCCTGGCGATCGCCACCGCGGTGTCGTACCGCGGCATCACCACGACCGAACACGTCCAGTTCATCCTGGTCGGGTTCCAGATGGTCATCCTCGTGCTGTTCGCCGTAATGGCGCTGGCGAAATCCGGCTCCTCGGAGACCGGCATGTCATTCAGCCTCGACTGGTTCAGCCCCGCCGGGCTGACGCTGTCGGCGTTCATCGCGGGTCTATCCGGTTCGATCTTCGCGTTCTGGGGCTGGGACACCGCTCTCACGGTCAACGAGGAGTCCAAAGACTCCGAGACGACCCCCGGCCGGGCGGCGCTGCTGTGCGTCGTGTCGATCCTGCTGACCTACCTACTGGTTGCCATCGCGACGCAGATGTATGCCGGCGTCGGCACCGAGGGGCTCGGTCTGGGCAACGAGGAGATCTCCGACAACGTCTTCGGCGCCCTCGCCGAACCCGTGCTGGGCAGCCCGCTCAACTTGTTCCTCTTCCTCGCCGTGGTGGCCTCCAGCGCCGCCAGCCTGATCACCACATTCCTGCCGACCTCGCGGACCATGCTGGCGATGGGGACCTACAAGGCCTTCCCGGCGCGCTTCGCCACGATCCACCCCCGGTACCTGACACCGTCCTACGCGTTGATCGCGGCCGGCATCGGCTCGGCGCTGTTCTACTCGATCCTCACCTTCACCAGCGAGAACGTGCTCCAAGACACGATCCTCGCGCTCGGCATCATGATCTGCTTCTACTACGGGCTGACCGCGTTCGCCTGCATCTGGTACTTCCGTCACGAGCTGTTCGCAAACTTCCAGAGCTTCGTGTTCAAGCTGCTGTTCCCGCTGCTGGGCGGGCTCGGTCTCCTCACGGTGTTGGTGGTCACGCTTCGCGACAGCGCCTCACCGGATTACGGCAGCGGCGCGAGCATCGGCGGCGTCGGCCTGGTGCTGATCCTGGGTCTGGGACTGATCCTGCTCGGCGTGGTTTTGATGCTGATCATGCGCGCCCGTGCAGCCGGCGTTCTTCCGCGGCGAAACCCTGCGCAAGGACACGCCGGTGCTCGTCGTCGACGAGCCGTAGCCGCCGGCCCTGCGCTCAGTGGTGGTGCGCCGCGTGCTCGGCGTCGATGTGCTCGGTCCCGGTGTGGCAGGTTCCCCCCTCCGCCTTCGGCGTGGGGGCGACGTCGATCGACGGGTTCTGGTCGAAGAACCCGAACGGCTTCAGCCAGAACGAGATCGTGTCGACCGGCATGATCGGCCACTCCTCCACGCGGGTGATGTGGTGGAGGCCGAAGACGTACCAGAGCACGACGTCGGCGTTCTCGAGCGGCGCGTCGTCCTTGATCCACTCCGTCAGACCGGTGTCAACGGTGGACTGCGTGGGGTACTTGCCGCACGGCCAGCGCTCGTCGTCGTCGTGCCGCGTGACCCATAGAGTGTGGCCGATGACCGGCGCCCGAAGGTATTGCGGCGTCGAGGGGTCCATGATGGCCGGGAACGCGGCGCCGGGCACCAGCTTGTACGCGACCGGGGTGCCGTGCCGGTTCAGCTTGTCCGGGTTCACGACCTTCCAGCCGCGCTGGGTGTCCCAGTTGTAGTCGCGGGCGGAGGACGCCTCGGAGGTGATCGGGGTGGACTGGGTGACCAGAGCGAGACCGTAGGGGTTCTCGTCGGACACCGGGGGTGCGACCGAGTCGACCTCGACGACGGTGTTCGCGGAACCGTCGACGTCAAGGTCGAGGCGGGCGACCAGGAAGTGCTGATGGAACGGCGCGTAGGTGCGGTTGTCGACGACGGTCCCGTAGGGCGGCGCGGCCTCGCCCTCGGCATAGGGTGTGGTGACCATGATGCCGGTCGCGCGTACCTCGCACTCGATGTTGCCGTCCTGGTAGAAGCGCCAGTAGACGAGGTACTCGTAGTTCGCGACGGTAGCGTGGCACGAGACCACCATGCGTCGCTGCCGGCGCACCTCGGCACCGGTCAGCGCATCGTCGTGCTTCCAGAGAACGGCGTTGTCCTCCTCGTGCAAACAGATCGCGTTCTTGATGTCGTACGGCGCTCCCGCGGCGTCGTGCAGCACCGCGTCCACGTAGGTGACCTCGCCGAGGCAGTCGCAGCCGAGCTCCAGCGAGGTGGCCATGAAGCCGAGGCCCCACTCGCCGATGTCGTAGGCCGTCCTGCGGTAGTGGTCGAAGGTGGGGTCGCGGTAGGGCACCACCATCTCGGCGAACGACATCCGGTAGGCGACGTCACGCCGCACCCCGTGGTCGTCATAGGCCACCTGATAGATCACCGGGCCCTCCCGGTAGTTGAAGCCGAGGCGCATCGACCACTTCTGCCACCGCAGCTCGGTGCCGTCGAGGGTGAAGGATGCGCCCTCGGGCTGGGTGATGTGCAGGGGCTTCAGATCGGTGCGCGGTTCGCCCTTCCACGGCCCGGGCACGTACTCACCGTCCACCGCCGGCATTCCGACGTTGTAATCGTCCTCGATCTCGAGGAGCTCCAGGGTGTTCATGTCCACGATGAGCTTCAACCCCGAGACCGGGTGGGCGTATGGGTTGCCGTCGGGGGTCTCGCGGACCCACAGGTCGGCCCAGCCGAGCCGGCGGTCGCGGTACTTCTCGGGCATGACCGCCCTGCCATAGGTCCAGACGTCGACGATGACGCGGCTCATGTCGGAGATGTCGCGTTCGCGCAGTTTGGCGATCACGTCCGGGTGCTTGCGAAGCGCCTCGTCGACCTCGTGGAACTCGTCGACGGTGAAGTTCGGCGTGACGTCGGGAATGTGCTTGATCGAAAGCACGGCATCGCCGGTGAGGTCGACCGTCGCTTCGTAGGTCTTGTTGTCCGAACGGTTCCACACCACCGCGAACGAGCGCCGGGGCACCGCGTCTCCGGCGCGCCACGCCAACACCTCCTGCTTGGCCGGTTCCAACAGCTCGATCGAGGCGAAGCGGAAGGTGTCGGTGAAGTGCCCCTCGCGACGCAGGATCTCGGTGGTGCGGGTGAACTCGTCCGCACTCAGTGGTTCCAGCGGGTGTTGTGCCATCTCCGACCGTCCTTTCCGACGCGCGACTCCGCCGGCCGACGTGGGTGAACTGCTCGGGTCAGGCCAGCGCGCTCCCGGCCTTGCGCAGAGCATGGACGACCGTCGGGGGTTATGCGACGATACCGCCAGGAGGCAGTCGTGAACGACGCCACGAGAAAAGTTTCCGATGTGGGCAGACCGCTGCGGACGATCTCCGAGATCCGCAGTTTCTTCCGGACCAACGTTCGCCCGATCTTCTTCGTGGGTCCGACCGCGTTCAACCTGCTCGGCATCGACCGCTGGGTCCGTAACTTCGGCTACCTCGTCTACTACGACTCCTGGGACGGCGCCCATCCGCGGGTGTTCACCCCGAAGAACAAGCCGTTCGTCGAGTTCGAGAGCAGCGAGGAGATCAACAACTACCTCCTGCGGGATCCCGAGGTGCAGGCCCACGTCGCGTCTCGGGTGGGATCCTCGGGCGTGGCGCCGATGATCGCGATGGTGTTTTTCGATGAGGAGACCGAGCAGATCTGCGAGGAGCTGGGCTACAACCTGATCCTCCCGCCGGACTCGCTGCGACGGCACCTGGACTCCAAGATCGTGACGACTCGCCTTGGCGAGGAGGCGGGGGCACCCTCGGTGCCCAATGTCATCGGACGGGCCGACAGCCACACCGAGCTGGCCAAGCTCGCCGCCGGCGCGGGTTTGGGCTCCGACCTGGTCGTGCAGACACCGTACGGCGACTCGGGTAAGACGACCTTCTTCATCAAGGAGGAGCGCGACTGGCGGCGCAACGCCGAGCACATGGTCGGCGAGGAGCTCAAGGTCATGAAGCGGATCAACAACCGGGCCGCGGCCGTGGAGGCCGTGAACACCCGCCACGGCACCGTCGTGGGGCCGTTCATGACCGATCTGACCGGCTATCCCGAGCTCACGCCGTACAAGGGTGGCTGGTGCGGCAACGACCTGTTCCCGGAGGCGTTGAGCGAAAAGCACCGGGCCGTGGCGATCGAGCATGTCCGCCGGCTCGGAGACCGGTTGCGGCAGGAGGGCTATAGGGGCTTCTTCGAGGTCGATGTGCTCGTCGACCTCGACTCCGACCAGGTCTACCTGGGCGAGCTCAACCCGCGGATCTCAGGGGCGTCGTCGATGACCAACGTGACCGCCGGGGCCTACGCCGACATCCCGCTGTTCCTGTTCCACCTCCTGGAGTTCATGGACGTCGACTACGAGGTGGACGTCGACGAGCTCAACGAGCGCTGGCGCGAACTCGCAGCCGTCGACGTGTGGGCACAGCTGATCATGAAGGAGCCGGTGGATTCCGTCGAGCGGATCCTGGAAGCGCCGCGCACCGGTACCTGGCACCTCGACGACGACGGATCGCTGCGGTTCGTCAGGGTCACCAATGATTGGCACGACGTCACCCACGAGGACGAGTGCTTCTTCCTGCGCGTCTACGGACCGGGCGACTACCGCTTCAAGGGAGCCGATCTCGGCGTCCTCGTCACCAAGGGCCGGATGCAGACCGCCGACGGTCTCACCCAGCGCTGCAGGCATTACATCGACGGCATCCGGTCGCAGTACACCAGCGAAAAGCTGCCGGAGACCCCGACAGTCGTTCCGATCGGGTACGTCAAGTAGGCGCACCCGTCTCGTGTGGAGGGAGTCCGCCAACCGAACTCCTCGGCCGTCGACGTCGACCACGCCTGCCAGGCAGCCGGCGCGGCGTTCGAGAAGTGGCGCTGGACGACGCCGAGCGAGCGGCAGCGCGCGCTGCCAAGGCTCGCGGACGTGATAGAGGAGAACGCCGAGGAGCTCGTCGCCATCGAGTCCGAGAACACCGGCAAGCCGCCGCACTTGGCGATGTCGGAGGAGATTCCGCCGATGGTCGACCAGATCCGGTTCTTCGCCGGTGCCGCGCGGGTGCTCGAGGGCCGCTCGAGTGGGGAGTACATGCGCGGGTTCACCTCGGCCATACGTCGCGAGCCGGTCGGTCCCGTCGCGCAGGTGGCTCCGTGGAACTACCCGATGATGATGTCGGTTTGGAAGTTCGCCCCGGCCCTGGCCGCGGGCAATACCGTCGTACTCAAGCCGTCGGACACCACGCCGGCATCGTCGTACTGGATGGTGGAGAAGATGCAGGACATCTTCCCCCCGGAGTTTGCAACCTGATCTGTGGCGACCGGGACACCGGGGCTGCGCTCACCGAGCACCCCATCCCCGAGCTCGTCTCGATCACCGGATCGACCCGCGCCGGCATCGCGGTCGCCACGGCGGCGGCAAAGGACCTCAAGCGCGCCCACCTTATTCAACGCGGGCCAGGACTGCACCGCCGCGACCCGGGTGGTCGCTCAGGCCGGTGTCTACGACGAGTTCCTGGCGGCGTTGACCGAGGCCGTCACGAAAACCAATACCGGCTTCGACCCCGACGACGAGGACATCCTGTACGGGCCGATCAACAACCCGAACCAGCTCCGGCACATCAGCGACCTGGTCAGCCGCGCACCGGCCCACGCACGCCTTTGGCCGGGGGCAAGCAGCAAGGGTCGGTCGGCTACTTCTACGAGCCGACGCTCATCGCCGACCTGCGCCAGGACGACGAGCTCGTGCAGAAGGAGGTCTTCGGTCCGGTCGTCACCGCACAGCGGTTCAGCGACGAGGACGAGGCGGTCAGGTTCGCCAACGGTAGTGAGTACGGGCTGGCATCGTCTGTTTGGACCGCCAATGCCGGGCGTGCGGCCCGGATGGCGGCGCGGCTGGACTTCGGCTGCGTGTGGATCAACACCCACATCCCGCTCGTCGCCGAGATGCCCCACGGAGGGTTCAAGCACTCCGGGTATGGCAAGGACCTGTCGATGTACGGGTTCGAGGACTCCACCCGGATCAAGCACGTCATGCAGTACCACGGCTTCGAGGGGTGACCGACACCGTTACCCGTGCCCGCGTTCGGGACCCTCGACGATGCCGCTCGGGCCCGGCGGCCTGTCCACGGCGGCATCCCCGACCGGTTCCAAACCGGACAGGTGGCGGCCGACGGCGGCGAAGGCCCGGATGGTGTCAAGCAGATGGGTGGGATCCTGAGGCGTCGGCCAGGACGAGAGCTTCACCGCGACCGTGCGAGTGGCGCGGTCGACAAAGACCATCTGGCCGTAGATGCCGAGGCACAGCAAGATGTCGCCGGACGGTCCGGGGACGAACCAGAACTGGTTGCGGTACCAGCCGCCCGGCAGGACCGGCTCCGAGTCGGAGGCGGCGAACGCACCGCGGATGTCAGCGTCGATGTGCCGGGCCTGCTGCAGCCAGTTTTCGGGCACGATGTGTCGATGCCCGACCCAGCCGTCGTCGAGCAACATCTTGCCGAAGCGGGCCAGGTCGCGAGCCGTAGCGCTGACTCCGCCGTCGTGCACCGCGGACCCGAGTCCATCACAGGTGACCTCGGCGTCGTACTCTGCGCCGATCGGGGCCCAGATCAGGGTGGACACGAGGTCGGCCATCCGGACGCCGGCGGCCCGCTCGCACACCCATCCCAGAACGTCGGTGTCCGCCGAGCGGTAGACGAACGGGCCGCCGTGGGGTCCCTGAGAGGACAGCGAGGTGAGATAGGCATACAGGCCGGCGCTCTCGTGCTCGCCTCCTGGACGCCAGCCCACGTGGCGCTCCATAACTCGCACCTCAGCGTTGGGGTCCTCGTAGGTCTCGCTGAACGCGACCCCGGTGCGCATGTCGAGGAGGTGTCGCACGGTGGCCCCGTCGTACCCGGAGCCGGCGATCTCCGGAATGTACTGCGTGACAGGCGCCTCTGGATCCAGGCGGCGCTTCGAGGCAAGGATCCCGCAGACACATCCCACGATTGACTTCG
Source organism: uncultured Actinomycetota bacterium (assembly GCA_963715885.1). Taxonomy (GTDB): domain Bacteria; phylum Actinomycetota; class Actinomycetes; order Mycobacteriales; family Mycobacteriaceae; genus Mycobacterium. The sequence continues at coordinate 94,586 of CAVQSK010000009.1, read as the reverse complement.
AGACCGACATCAGCAGGTGAGGCGTGTTGGCCCGCATCTGACCGAAGTAGCGTTCGAGGACGACCTGACCGTTGTGCAGCACGATGACGGCATCGGTCCACGTGTCCGCCAACACCTCTCCGACAGTGGACGGACCGGCGCCGAGCCGCGTCACGGCGATGTGGTCGAGAGCCGGTGGCTTGTCGGAGAGCGCCAGTGCCTTCGCCCGAGCGCCCCGGGTGATGCGCTGCGTGGGAACGATCTCGCGCAGATGCTGGAAGGACCACCGGTTAAAGGGTGGCTCCTGCCAGTTGCCCAGGCTCACCACCGAGTCGGGAGGTGGGGGAAACCCGGCCATCAGGGCATCGGACATAGCGCGCACCTTATCTGGCGCCCACCGATGGCCGCCTGTGAGTCTGATCGAAGACGCTCCACCGCGAGATTCCGCCTGAAAGTCGCGCTGAGTTCACACTCGGTGGCTAGGCGCTGACCTTGCGGCGGCGGGCGCAAGTTCCTAAGCCGACAACGAAGCCAGCACAACGCCACTCAGACGGCCCGACGCACTGGCGAACGCGGCAAGCAGTATCGCCCAAAGATTGGAATTGCGTTCGTGCACACCGTCATTGACGATCACTCCCTCATGGCCTACGCCGAGATCTGTAGCGATGAGAAGGCAGTCACCGCGATCGGTGTGCTGCGCCGTGCCGTGGCGTGGTTCGCCGAGCACGGTGTCACCGTCGAACGGGTCCTGTCAGACAACGGATCCGCCTGCAAGTCCCACGCGTGGCGCGACGCCTGCACCGAGCTGCGCATCACCCCGAAGCGGACCCGCCCATACCGGCCCCAGACCAACGGCAAGATCGAGCGATTCCACCGCACCCTCGCCGACGGCTGGGCCTACGCACGCTTCTATGAGTCAACCGAACAACGCGACACCGCACTGCCCGGCTGGCTGCACTTCTACAATCACCACCGAGCCCACTCCGCCATCGGAGGCCGCCCACCGGTCACCCGGCTGACCAACCTCCCTGGACATCACAGCTAGTCAGTCACGAACCAACAAGGAGCACCAAATGTCGAACCCCGGCCCCGGATACTCGATCACGGTCCGCGTGACCGCCCCGGTCGGTGCCGGCACCACCTCTGCCCTGGTCGGGGCGGTGGCGTCCGCCAAGGGCGCCCTGACCGCGCTGGATGTCATGGAGAGCCACGCCGACAGCATGGTCGTCGACGTCACCTGCGACGCCTCCGACTCCGCGCACGCCGAGCAGATCGCCAACGCCATTGCCGACGTGCCCGGCGTCGTGGTCCGCAAGGTCAGCGACCGCACATTCCTGCTCCACCTCGGCGGGAAGCTCGAAGTGGTGCCGAAGGTTCCGCTCAAACACCGTGACGACCTCTCCCGTGCATACACACCAGGAGTTGCGAGGGTGTGCATGGCCATCGCCGAGAACCCGGAGGACGTGCGACGACTGACAATCAAACGCAACACCGTCGCAGTCGTCACCGATGGGTCAGCGGTGCTGGGCTTGGGAAACATCGGTGCTGCCGCATCACTGCCGGTGATGGAGGGCAAGGCCGCGCTGTTCAAGCAGTTCGCAGGTGTCGATGCGTGGCCGGTGTGCCTGGACACGCAGGACACGGACACGATCGTCGAGATCGTGCGGGCGATGGCACCGGTGTACGGCGGTATCAACCTCGAGGACATCGCTGCCCCGCGATGCTTCGAGATCGAGGCGCGGCTGCGTGAGATGCTTGACATTCCGGTGTTCCACGACGACCAGCACGGCACGGCGATCGTGGTTCTCGCGGCCCTGACCAACGCGCTTCGCGTGGTCGAGAAGGATCTCGAGACCGTGCGGATCGTCGTGTCGGGTGTCGGCGCCGCCGGGCACGCGATCATTCGCCTGCTCGTCGCACAGGGTGCGTCGCACATCGTGGCGTGCGGCCGGAAAGGGATCCTTTCCCCGAGCGACACTTCGGATAGCTTTCGTTCGTGGATCGCGGAGAACACCAATCCCGATGCGCGGTCCGGTTCACTGAGCGACGCACTGGTTGGTGCCGATGTGTTCATCGGTGTTTCGGCGCCAAACATCCTCACCGGCAATGATATTGCCGCGATGGCCGCGAACTCCGTCGTCTTCGCTCTCGCGAACCCGATCCCAGAGGTCGATCCATTAGTCGCCGGAGAGCATGCCGCCGTCGTGGCCACCGGCCGATCCGATTTCCCGAACCAGATCAACAATGTGCTCGCGTTCCCGGGTGTCTTCCGCGGCCTGCTCGACGCACACGCCGTGGACATCACCGACGACATGCTCATCGCGGCCGCGCGCGCGATTTCCGATTCGGTATCTCCCTCCGAACTCAACTCCACCTACATCGTGCCGAGCGTGTTCGACGCAGCGGTGGCACCGGCGGTCGCCGCAGCGGTTCGTGAGGTTGCCGGTAAGGGTGGTGAGTCCGACGTCTGACAAGTTGGACCTGCTGTTTCGCGCACCGCGGGTGATCACGGCGGCTGGCGAGGTGTCGCGCTGTATCGGAGGTGCGGGACGGTCGAATCGTCGTCATCGAGCCCATCGACGCTGAACTCGACGCCGACGAGGTGGTCGAACTCGGCGACGACGAGGTCCTCATCCCGGGTCTGGTCGACACCCACGCGCACGTCAACGAACCGGGACGAACCGAGTGGGAAGGGTTCGCCAGCGCGACACACGCGCGGCCGCGGCCGGCGGTGTGACCACGATCGTCGACATGCCACTCAACAGCATCCCTCCGACCGTCGACGTCGAGGCATTGGCGGTGAAGCGGCGGGTGGCTGCCAGCCAGGCGTGTGTCGACGTCGGATTCTGGGGCGGTGCGCTGCCGGGCAATGTTTCGGACCTGCGTGCGCTCCACGACGCGGGATTGTTCGGCTTCAAGTGCTTCCTGCTGCACTCCGGCGTGGACGAGTTTCCACCGCTCGATCCGGATGAACTCGAACTGGCCTTGAAAGAAATCGCGTCGTTCGGCGCGATGATGATCGTGCACGCCGAAGACGCGCACGCAGATGTGGCAAAGCTCCAACACAAGAATCCCGTCTCCGCCTATGACCGGCGGCCGCTCGCCGGAGTCGTGCGCAGCACCTGGCTGGCCGGCAAGCGGATAGATCTGGACGAGGATCCAAGAGGACGACTGCTCAGCCGGGGAATGGCGTAACGAACAACGCCGATGTCGACCACGCCCCATTGCAGGGTGTGAAGTTCATAGCTCAAAGCTCGTTGTCACACTAGCCGTCCGCATCCCGGACGGCCGCACCACTGCGGCTGTTGATCGCCGCCGGCCAACCCGAGCGGCCGCTCGATGAGATTGCGGGGTGTCGGTGAATCAGCCTGGCGCGATCGTCAAGGTAGCGACGGCCGGATAGGACCGGGCTTCCGTGGCCGATCAATCGCACATTGGCCCGGGCGGCGCTGCTGCCGCGATAATGTCAGCGGTCGATGACCCCGCAATCTCGGTTAGAGCGCTTCGAGCAACGGACGGAGTGGCCGCTGGCCGCCGTCGCGATCCTGTTCCTCGGCCTCTACTCGGTGCAGGTTCTGGCACGCCCTCAAGGGTTCGGTGCAGACGTGGTCAGGGCTGCACTGTTCGCGTTGTATCTGGTTTTCGTGGCGGACTACCTCGCGCGGCTTTATCTGGCAGATCCCCGGGGTAGGTGGTTCTTGCATCACCTCTTCGATCTCGCAATCGTTGTGCTGCCGTTTCTGCGGCCGTTGCGACTGCTCAGCCTCGCGGTGGTAATCAAGGTGCTGCAGCGTGCGGTCGGCCACACGATCCGTGGCCGGGTGATCGTTTACACGGCGTGTGGGGCGGTCCTCATCGTCTACGCGGCATCGCTGGCGATCCTTGAGATCGAACGCCAACATCCCGGCTCCAAGATCGCCACATTCGGTGACGCGGTTTGGTGGTCGATCACCACGGTCACGACGGTCGGGTACGGCGACCTGTCGCCCGTCACCGGCATGGGCCGCGTCGTTGCCGTGGCGTTGATGCTCGCCGGTATCAGCCTGGTCGGTATCGTCACCGCGACGCTGGCTTCCTGGATTGTTCAGCGCGTCGCCGAAGAGGACACCGCCGCGACGACCGCGCATATCGAAGAACTTCGGGCAGAGATCCGGCAACTCGCGAAGTCGGGCACCGACAGCGCCGACAATAGTCAGCCTCTCCCTGGGCCGCCCACGGAACACCCGCCGTAGACCGGGCGCGGTGCACGGCTGCCGGGTGACTTGCATGCAGATCACACCGGCGCCCGCCGCGCCCGCCAAAGGAGAAGATCATGGCGACCGCCACGCTGCAGATCTGCGACCGCTGCCGGTGGACGGCGCCGATGAGTGGCTCGTAGCGGGCTGCGCTGGGCGAGAACTGAACACCAGCGGACACCGGCTGCCAGATAGCTTCTCCGGGCAGGAGCCTCGACGGCTCTGTACGACGACGATGAGATCGTCGACTTGTTCTACGACGACATCTCCAACCTGGAAGTCAGTGCAGCGCGAGGAGATCACCTTCGAGGGCTGGCTTGAAGAGATGATCAGCTGGGGCAGGTTCTACGAGGAGGAGAATGAGGACGCGCGATGACCTTGAACCGACACCAACCCCAACGGCTCAGGTCACTCAGACCCGGCGGCGCGCGAGTTTCGCCGGTAAGTCAGACGCCCACGACTCGGCTTCGACGCTCCAACCGTTGGACGTCACACCTGCGACCGTCGCGTTGACCCAGGCGTTCACGTGTCCCCACAATCCGGAAGCCGCACCGTTGGTGGAGCGCGATGATGGCAACGTTCTCGGCGAAGATGCCTGACTGGATCGTCCAAACTCCGGCACGTCTTTGTCTTCACAACCAGCGATAATCACGGGCTGACCGCTCCTACCAGCGCAAACACGCCGCACACCGATCTACAACGGTAGTCCTAGTTCCCGTCTTTACCGAGCGTCAAGGGCGTAGATTCTGCGGGCATGACCCGTCGGCCGACGGTCGCCCCCTTCCCGGAGCCTGACGCCCGGGGGCGGACGAAGAACTTGGTGGCCGTCAGAAGACAATGAGCCCAACATCAGCTTCGACTCTGACGGCCCGACTGGCGCGTTGGATTCCGGCAGTCGGGTGGCTCGCTTCCTATCGACTGAGTTGGCTGCGGGTTGACCTCGCCGCCGGTGTCACAGTCGCGGCCTACCTACTGCCGGCCGGGTTGGGCTACGCCTCGCTCGCCAACCTGCCGCCCCAAGCGGGGCTCTACGCGTGCATGTTTGGTGGGCTGGTCTTCTGGCTGTTCTGCAGTTCGCGGCACACAACCATCTCGGTCACCTCCGCCATCTCGCTGTTGATCGGCTCGACACTGGGCACCATTTCGGGTGGAGACCCGACGCGGTTCACCGCGCTGGCGGCTGGCACGGCCTTCCTCGTGGGGCTCATCGCCATCATCGCCTGGCTGGTCAAGGCGGGCTCGATCATCAACTTCATCTCCGAGAGCGTCATGATCGGGTTCAAGTGTGGTGTGGCGCTGTTCCTCGCCAGTACGCAGCTGCCGAAGTTGTGTGGCATCCCCGCCGGTCACGGTGACTTCTGGGAGAATAGCGGCACCTTCCTGAAGCACCTGAACGAAACCAACCTCGCAGCGCTGACGACGGGCGGCACAGCGCTGGTGGTGCTCGTGCTCGGGAAGATCTTCCTCAAGAAGCTACCCATATCGCTATTGGTCGTGGTGGCCGGCATCGTGGCTTCGCGCCGTCTCGGGCTGGAGGAGCGCGGGGTGAAGTTACTCGGCGAAGTGCCGCAAGGCTTGCCGGACCTCGGCCTCCCCGCGGTTCATTGGGAAGACCTGAACGCGATGTTGCCCCTGGCCTTCGCGTGCTTCCTGCTCGCCGCGGTGGAGACGGCCGCCATTGGCCGCACGTTCGCGGCCAAGTACGACCGGCGGCTGGACGCCAACCAGGAATTTCTGGCGCTCGGCGCGTCCAACCTCGCTGCGGGGTTCGGCCAAGGTTTCCCGGTCAGCGGTGGCATGTCGCAATCCGTCGTCAACGAGGGCGGGGGCGCGCGAACGCCGCTGTCGGGCCCCATCGCGGCGGTATTCATTCTGGTGGTGGTGCTGTTCTTCTCGCAGCTGCTGTCCGCGTTGCCCCAACCCGTGTTGGCGGCGGTCGTGTTGGTGGCGGTGGCGAGCCTGGTCAGTCTGTCCGCCCTCAGGCATCTTTGGCGCAGCGATGGCCGTGAATTCGTCATCGCAATGGTCGCCATGTTCGGCGTGCTGGGGCAGGGGTTGCTGCGTGGCGTAGCGATCGGCGCGCTAATCTCGCTCGTGCTGTTGATTCGGCGCGCGGCACTACCGCCCGTGGCCTTGCTCGGTCGCATCCCCGGCACGCGCCGATTTTCGGATAGCGAGCGCCATCCGGAGAACGAAACGATTCCCGGCATGCTCATCTTGCGCCCAGGCGCGAGCTTGCTGTATTTCAACATGAATTACGTGCGCGACACGATCGAGGAACGTGTGCGGGCGGAAAAGGAAACCAAGCTAGTCGTGCTGGATCTGTCCGAAGTGTCGATAGTGGACATGCACGCTGCGGAGATGCTGGCGGGCCTCGCCGGCGAACTCGCCGCGAAGGGCATCAAGATCCAGGCCGTGGAGGCGCACTCGCAGGTGCGCGACCGGTTGCGCAGCGAAGGACTGGAGGAGAGACTCGGCGGGATCGAACGGTTGCGCACCGTCGCCGACGTGGCGGACGATTTTCTGCGAGGTCCGGCAGAATCCAGATGAGCCCGTTCAGTCTGGAAGTGGCCCGGCTGGTGGGCGCCAGGTGAACCCTAAGTGACTGCGACGTTGGGTGCCGGCGGTGGACCGGTACATCGCGCCACGCAGCCCCGGGAGTCGCGCGGTACCGGCGTACGAACCGAATGGAGGTCTAACGACGGAACTTATGGGAGCACTGGAGAGGGCGGTCCCGGTCGCGACGCTCGTCTTTGTCTTGTCGAGCATGTTGGCGATGGGATTGGGGCTCAAGGTCGCGCAAATTACGGCTCCGCTGCGCAATCTCCGCCTGGTGGCGATGTCGCTGCTGGCGAATTTTGCGGTGATGCCCTTGGGGGCCATCGTGCTTGCTCGAGTGCTGCGACTCGACGAACCGCTGGGCGTGGGACTCCTGCTGTTGGGTGTGGCCGCCGGCGCGCCGTTCCTGCCCAAGCTCGCGCAGATCGCCAAAGGGAATCTAGCGTTCGCGGTGGCTCTGATGGTGTTGCTGATGGTCATCACGGTGGGCTACCTGCCACTCGTGTTGCCGATCTTGTTGCCGGGCGTGTCGGTCAACCCGGTGAAGATCGCCCGCTCGCTGGTTCTGCTGATGCTCCTCCCGTTGGCGGGCGCGCTCGCAGTCAATGCCAAGTTGCCGGCTGCGGCCGCGCGCGCCAAACCGCTGTTCGATCGCCTTTCCAGTCTCGGCCTCGTTCTCGTGGTGTTGCTGCTGGTAGTGGTCAACTTCAACGATGTGCTGTCCCTTTTCGGCACCCGTGCCATCTTGGCCGGCCTGCTGTTTATTGCGTTGGGCTATGTCGTGGGATGGGCGCTCGGCGGCCCCGGATCGGACACGCGGCCCGTCCTGGGCTTGGGGACGGCGCAGCGCAACATTGCAGCGGGGCTCGTAGTGGGCAGCCAAAGCTTCAGCGACCCCCGTGTTGTTGTCATGGTGGTTGTCGTCGCGATGGTCAGTCTCCTGATACTCCTGCCGCTGTCGCGGCTGCTGGCCAGGAATGGTTAGTCACGACGTTCACGCGGCGTATGTGGAGGCCGGGAACACTGTTGGGGCTGCCCCGCTGGGCCGGACTTGCTCGGCGATGGGTCGCCTGGTCGTTAGATGAATGACGGGTCACCCTATCTGCGGATGACGGCCAGACCGCTAGGCCTCATTCGGTGCGGGTCCAGTAGCTCCCGCCACCTGAGCCGCGTGGGTTATGGCGTGTTGATGCCATCAACACCTTTGGCGTATCCGCGGGTCGTTTCACGTTGTTTCGCGTTGTTTCGCGTCGTCACTTTTCGTGTTTCTGCAGGTCACCGGCGTATTTGCAGCGGGTTCGATTCCCGGCAGCTCCACCAAAAGGGCCGCAGGTCGGCGGCCCTTTCTGTTCGGAAATCGTGGGCGACGCTTGACGGTGCAAATTGAGAAAAATGACGTTGTGAATTGAGCTACGTTCCTCCCAGGTAGGAACCGGGGAGGAACGATGCTCATCAAGCGGGCCGCCACCTACCGCGAGATCTACGACGCATTCCGCTGGAAGGTACCGGCGCAGTTCAACATGGCGGTCGCCTGCTGCGACCGCTGGGCAGCTGATCCCGACCGTGTCGCGTTGATCCATGAGCAGCCGGACGGAGCGGTGCGCCGCTATAGCTTCGCCGAGCTGCAAAGCCTGTCCAACCGGTGCGCCAACATGCTCGTCGGCCTCGGCCTTGTGCGCGGAGATCGGGTGCTGTTGCTGCTCGGCCAGCGACCGGAGACCGCGATCCTGCATCTGGGCGCGTGGCGCGCAGGCTTGATCAGCGTGCTGTGCTCGGTACTGTTCTCGGCCGATGCGGTCCAGTACCGGATGCAAACTTCTGGCGCCAAGCTGATCATTGCTGACGAAGCCAACCTGGCCAAGGCGGTCGAGGCGGCGGGCGAGGCGAGGGTGCTGTGCGTCGATGGCGCAGGCGATGGCGCCGGTGATTTCTGGGCACTGCTGCGCAAGGGCGCGGACGCATTCGCAACCGTCGACACCGCTGCTGACGATCCGGCCTTCATCTGCTTCACGTCGGGCACCACCGGCCCTGCCAAGGGCGCGCTGCACGCCCATCGCGTGCTGCTCGGATACGTGCCGGGCACAGAAATGCAGCATGATTTCTTTCCCCAGCGCGGCGACCTGCACTGGTCTCCAGCCGACTGGGCCTGGATCGCGGGGCTGATGAATGTGCTGATGCCGTCCTGGTTCCACGGCGTGCCGGTGCTCGCCTTCCGCTCGATCGGCTTCGACCCGGAGCAGGCCTTCCATATGATGGCGAAACACCAGGTGAGGAACACGCTGCTGGTGCCGACCATGATCCGATTGATGAAGCAGGTGCAGGATCCGCTCGCCCGCTACGACCTCAAACTGCGCACGCTGACATCAGGCGGCGAGGTCGTGGGCGCGGAGCTCATCGAGTGGACACAGGAGACGCTCAAGGCTCGCATCAACGAGGTGTTCGGCCAGACCGAGTGCAACATCGTGCTCGGCCACAACGAGACCTTGATGCGGCCGAAGCGCGGCTCGCTCGGCCAGCCGATCCCCGGCTTTGTCGGCGCCGTCGTCGATGACGGGGGCAACGAGTTGCCGCCGGGAGAGCTCGGCCACATCGCCTTCAAGCGGCCGAACCCGGCCATGCTGCTCGAGTACTGGAACAACCCGCAAGCGACCAAGGATAAGTTCGTCGGCGACTGGCTGCTGACCGGCGACCTCGGCCACCACGACGAGGATGGCTACTTCTGGTATCGCGGTCGCGCCGACGACGTCATCACTTCGGCCGGCTACCGCATCGGCCCCGGCGAGGTCGAGGATGCGCTGCTGCGGCATCCGGCAGTGCGCCTCGCCGCGGCAATCGGCGTGCCAGATCCCGTGCGCACCGAGAGCATCAAGGCTTTCCTGGTGCTCGCCGAGGGGCAGCAGCCGAGCCAGGCGCTGGAGCGGGAGATCAGCGAATTCGTGAAGACGCGGCTCGCGCGCCACGAATACCCGCGCGCCATTGAGTTCGTCGACAGCCTGCCGACGACGACCACGGGCAAGATCATGCGACGCGAGCTGCGCGAGCGCGAACGGGCGAAAGCGCGAACGGCTACGTGATCCGCGAACCCGGAACCGACCCGGAAGGCGCAGCGGCGTGTTGACGCCGTCAACACCTGTCGGTGTATCCGCAGGTCGTGTCGCGTCGTTTGGCGTCGGTTCGCGTGGTCAAACTCAGCGTTTCCGCAGGTCAACAGGTTTTTTTGTAGCGGGTTTGATTCCCGGCAGCTCCACCAAGGGGCCGCTGCTCCCAGAAGCGAGTCAAGGCCCATGATGTGCATCGTCTGCACGTCCTGACAGTGGGGATGGGACCAACTATCAACCTCAGGTGTTGCAGTGGTTGACATTTTCGTTGATCGCGTCGACGCCGCTGAAGTCACCAGGGCGATGTCCATATGTGCATTACCCTTCGTCCGGAGGCAGTCTATGGCGAGCGGTGGAGACATCAGGTACGCCCGTTGCGCTGGCGGGATCGACATCGCGTACAAGGTCATGGGCGACGGCCCGATCGATATCGTCTATGTACCCGGATTCGTATCTCATCTCGATCTGATAGATGACGTGCCCTTTTACTGCCACCCGCTCGATGACATGGCGCGTTTCGCGCGGGTCGTCACGTTTGACAAGCGCGGCACCGGACTCTCCGATCGATCGCTCGGGTTCGGCAGCTTCGCCGACCGAATGGATGACATCCGGGCGGTTATGGACGCAGCAGGTATCGAACGTGCCGCGCTCTTCGGCGTCTCAGAGGGTGGTCCCCTCGCGATCCTTTTCGCGGCGACGTATCCCGACCGCGTGACAAAGCTCTGCCTCTACGGCACATTTGCTCGCGCTGCATACGACTCCGACTACGAGATTGGGCTGAGTCCGGAAATAGTCGAGGCAGGCCTGAACACCCTCAGCGAGGAGTGGGGCACCGGGAAGGCCCTCAGCATGGTCGTGCAGAATATCCCGCCCGAGGCGATGCCGATCATCGCGCGCTATGAGCGAAACGCGACCACGCCGAAGATGGTCGCGGAGATCATGCGATCCAACTTCGCGATAGATGTGCGCAGCGTATTGCCCGCGATCTCGGTTCCCACGCTCGTCCTGCACACACAGGGCGACCCGCTCGTGCCGATCGAGCTCGGACGCTGGCTCGCCGAGCACATCCCGTCCGCGGAGTTCGTCGAGTTCGAGGGAGCATTCCACGGAGACTGGAACACCAAGGGTCTGTTCCCTGAGGCGGCTTCATTCCTCGCTGGCGATGCGCCGCAGTCGGCGACCGACCGGATGCTCGCGACCGTACTGTTCACCGACATCGTTTCGTCGACCGAGACTGACGTCCGCGTCGGCGACCACCGATGGCGAGAGTTGCTCGACCAACACGACAACGTTGCGAAGAGGCGGATCGCCCGGCATCGGGGTCGCCTCGTGAAGACGACCGGCGACGGACTGCTGGCCACGTTCGATGGTCCGGCCCGCGCGATCACGTGCGCACAGGAGATCGCTTTGGGTGCTAAGCCGTTGGGGCTCGACATCCGGGCCGGGCTCCACACCGGAGAGGTGGAGCTGCGCGGAGACGACATCACCGGCCTCGGAGTCGTGATTGCACGACGTGTCTGCGACCTTGCGGCTACGGACGAACTCCTCGCCTCGAGGACCGTGAAGGACCTGGTCATCGGTTCCGGAATCGCCTTCGCGGACCGTGGCGTGCACACACTCAAGGGCGTACCGGACGATTGGCAGCTCTACGCGGTCTCCGGCTAGGGTTCGTGGATCGCGGCCCATTCTTCGCGCACGGCGAATGTAGAACCTGACCCCAGCCGCAGCGCGCTGGGTGGCACCGCCGCTCACCGGAACAGCGGCTGCGGCGTGTTGACGCCGTCAACACCTTTCGCGTAACCGCAGGTCGTTTCGCGTCGTCAACTTCTGAGTTTTCGCAGGTCACGCTCGATTTTGTAGCGGGTTCGATTCCCGGCAGCTCCACAACAAAATCGCTGGTCAGAAGCGTAAGTACGGGCTGCGGGAATCAGGTTGGGTTCGGGCCTGTCGCTTGGCCCGCCGGCAGGAGGGTGGCCGGGTCCTGGTAGGGCAGGCCGTGTGCCTCGGCCACTGGCTGCGAGACCAGTTTGCCGCCGAGGGTGCTCAGGCCCTTCGCCAGGACCGGGTCCCGCGCGGCGGCGCCGGCTACGCCGTGCTCCGCGACGCTGACGACGTACCGCAGGGTGGCACTGGTTAGCCCGAGGGTGGAGGTGCGGGCGACGGCGCCGGGGATGTTCGCGACACAGTAGTGCACGACACCTTCTTCGACGTAGGTCGGCTCCGAGTGCGTGGTCGGCCGGCTAGTCTCGAAGCATCCGCCCTGGTCGATGGCGATGTCGACGACTACACTGCCGGGCCGCATACTCTTGATCATGTCGCGGGTAACCAGTTTCGGCGCTTTCGCGCCGGCGACAAGCACGGCGCCGATCACCACATCGGATTCAGCCACGTACGCCGCCGTCCGCGCCCGGTTGGGGATCACCAGGTCAAGCCGGCCAGCGAACACATCGGAGAGATAGGACAGGCGCGCCGCGCTGGTGTCCAACACCCGTACGATCGCCCGCAAACCGAGAGCCATCTTGGCGGACTCGGTTCCGGCGACGCCGCCCCCGATGATGGTGACCTTTGCGGCGGGGGTGCCCGGGATCCCGCCCAGCAGCAGACCCGCCCCGCCGGCGGGACTCTCCAGGTGATGGGCGGCGGCCTGGACAGCCATCCGCCCGGCAACCTCGCTCATCGGCGTGAGCAACGGCAGCCGCCCGTCCGCGGTCTGCACAGTCTCGTATGCGATCGAGTCGATGCGCCGGTCAAGGAGGAACTCGGTGAGGCGGCGGTCGGCCGCCAGGTGCAGGTAGGTGAACAGCTGCTGACCCGGGCGGAACCGGTCATATTCCTCGGGGATGGGCTCCTTGACCTTGACGATCAAGTCCGCAGCAGCAAACACCTCGTCTGCGGAGCCGACAACCCGGGCGCCGGCCGCAACGTACTCGTCGTCGGGAAAGCCACAGCCCGACCCAGCGCCGGCCTGCACTACGATCTCTCGGCCGTCGTAGACCAGCTCGGCAACGCCGTCCGGCTGCACCGACACCCGGCCTTCCTTCTCCTTGATCTCCTTCGGCACACCAACCACCAACCCGGCCATATCCGCTACCTCCTTACTCCGGCGCGTGCGCTGTGTGAGGTTCTCCCGCTTTTCTGGAGGCTCTCGATCTTGGTCTGATTGGGCCAAGGGAGGAGCTGGTTGTGACTAGACCGAGCAAGTTCGCCCCGGACTTTAAGGCACGCGCGATCGATTTTTATCGGACCTCAGAGGGCCGTACGATCACCGCGCCATACACCTCAACGGGCTCACCCGCGCCAGTGTGTGTCGACGTCGCCGGCCGACCCCCATTCTCATCAGTCGGTGCAGCGACTCGAAGAGCGCAACCGATTGCCCCTCAAATCAGAGCCAGACTGACACAGCTTGCAGGACCTACCGTGAGGACGGTACCCGGTGACGGCTCCGGACAAGGCCGAATCGGCACTCCACCGCAGCGGCTACGTCATGGATACCGGCGCTGCAATTGCCCGGACCTTCGGCCCTGGTGACGGGACCTCGGGCCTGGCCGCCGAGGTGTGAGTGAAGAACTGTGGACCCGATATCGTCGCCGTAATGCCCGGCTCGGCGCTCGTTCGCCCGCAGTACGTCACCGAGGCAGGTCTGGATCCGCTGACGGCCCGGGCCATCGACCATGGTTCGTGGCCCCCGTCGAGGTGCGAGCCGGAATCGTCAGCGGGACGCGGGTGAGCGTCTCGTGCAGGTCCTGCAGCTCGTCTAGGAGGCCTCTGAACAACGAACGCGGCGGGCGGGAAGAACGCCGACAAGGCCGACTCTGCGGCAGTAGGTCGGACCTGATTGGTCGACAACGTGGTCGTTCTTCCCGCCGATACCAGTTTGGGCATGGGCCGGGTCTCGATCACCTGCGGGGCGGTATTCCGCCGGCTGTGCGGCGTGTTGAGGCACCGTCGGCGGCTCGAAACCGGAGACGCTTTAGCCGACGCGGATCAGTTTCTTGTTCACGAACTCGTCGATGCCGAACCTGCCGAGCTCGCGGCCGAAGCCGGACCGTTTCACACCGCCGAACGGCAGCTCGACACCTTCGGCGCCGACCGCGTTGATAAACACCATGCCCGCCTCGATCCGATCGGCGACCCGCTTGGCCTGTTCCTTATCGGTGGTGAAAACGTAGGACCCCAGCCCGAACGGGGTGTCATTGGCCAGTTCGACGGCCTCTTCTTCGGAGGATGCCTTGTAGACCGTGGCGACCGGGCCGAACAGCTCCTCCTTGTACGACGGCGAGTCGGGCGAGACGTTCGTCAGCACACCGGGCGGGTAGAACGCACCCTTGCGCTGCCCTTCGGAGACCAGGGCCGCGCCGTTGTCCACGGCCCGGCTCACCTGCTCGTCCAGCCGTTCGGCGGCGGCGACCGACGACAACGGCGCGAGATTGTCGGCCTTCTCCAGCACCTTCTTGGTGAACTTGTCGAGGAACTCGTCATAGATGTCCTCTGCGACGATGAAGCGCTTGGCCGCGTTGCAGGCCTGACCGGTGTTCTCCAAGCGGCCCGCGACGGCGGACTCCACGGTGGAGTCGAGATCGTCGGAGCTCAGCACGATGAACGGATCGGACCCACCGAGCTCGAGCACCACCTTCTTGAGGTTGCGGCCGGCGATCTCGGCGACGGCGGCGCCGGCACGCTCCGAACCGGTGAGGGAGACCCCTTGCACTCGTGGGTCGGCGATGGCCTCGGCGATCTGCTCGTTGGTGGCATACACGTTCACGTAGGCGCCCTCGGGGAAGCCGGCGTCGGTGAAGATCTGCTGCATCGCGGCGGCCGACTCGGGGCACTGCGGTGCGTGCTTGAGGATGATGGTGTTGCCCAGCGTGAGGTTCGGGCCCGCGAAACGCGCGACCTGGTAGTACGGGTAGTTCCACGGCATGATCCCGATCAGCACGCCGACCGAACTGCGGCGGATCAGGGCGCTGCCCTCACCGTCGAGCAAGTCGATTGGCTCATCGGCGAGGAACTTCTCGGCATTGTCGGCGTAGTACTCATAGATGGCGGCGCTGAAGTCCACCTCACCCTCTGACTGGTCGAGTGGTTTGCCCATCTCGCGCTGAATGATCTTGGCCAGTTCCTCGCGCCGCTCGGTATGCAGCTTGGCGACCTGCTTGATCAGCGCAGCCCGCTCGGCCACTGTCGAGCTACGCGACCATTCGCGGTGCGCCTTAGCCGCCGCGGCAAGCGATTGCTCCATTTGTTCGTCGGTCGCGGTCGGGTACTCCTGCACTACGTCCCCGGTCGCGGGATCGACCACTGCGTACAGACTCATGTCACGCCCCTTACCCATGGTTTCATCTCGGTGTGGAGGTGGCGGTTCCGTAGGCATAACGTGTGTCCACCTCTCACAGCATCTGCTTACTTCATACTTGTCGTTCTCTGGCCATTTGTGTAGTCGGCTTAGGACACCGCCACATCCAGCCCGGACAAATCCCGCGACAGCAGCTCGGCCGGGGCGGTTTCGGTCATCGCGACCCGTCGGCGGCTCGCACCTGCAACCGGGTGCCGCGGTGCAGCACGGCCGTCAGCGCGGGTCGGTGACCCTGGGCGGCCAATATCACAACGGGTTCGTCACGACACGACCCGTGCATCGGCCTAAGCGCGCCGCACGAATAGTTTCTAAACCATGGCCGCCGCGGCAACTTGGTGTTCGACGACGACAGTGCAGGCGTGACAACGCAGGCGAAGTACGACACGGACACCCGTGCCGAGCAGGCGTTCTGACGGCCGAAATATGCAAGCGAAAGGTGACATAGTGCAGAAGACGAGCGACTTCGCCAACGGCGAAGTGTCGTTCTGGTTCCGCGACATCGGTCTGCCGCCCCGGCGCGCCCCGCTGACAGGGCCGATCGACGTCGATGTCGCGATCGTGGGGGCGGGTCTGACCGGTCTGTGGACGGCCTACTACCTGGCCACGGCGGTGCCGGAACTGAGCGTCGCGATCGTGGAGAAAGAGTTTGCTGGATTCGGCGCGTCCGGACGCAACGGCGGTTGGTTGAGCGGCGAACCCGCCGGACAGTTCCGGCGATACGCCAAAGCCCATGGTTCACACCGAGCCAAAGAGCTGCAGCAGCATATGTTTTCGTCAATCGACGAAGTCATCGAGGTGGGGAAGAACGAAGGCATCGAGGCCGATATCGTCAAAGACGGTCTCATCCATGTAGCCACCAACAACGCGCAACTGCGTCGACTTACCCATCACGTGGAGGAACTTCGCACCCAAGGGTGGGACAAGGACGATCTTTTCGTGTTGTCACGCGAGGAACTTGATGAACGCGTCAAGGTAGCAGGGGCCCTGGGGGCGTTCTGGACACCTCACTGCGCGCGTGTCCATCCGGCCAAATTCACGGTCGGGCTCGCACGTGCCGTGGAACGGCTGGGCGTCACCATCTACGAAGACACGCCAGCCACCAGCATCACGGCCAGAGTGGTCAAGACATCGCGGGGTACCGTCACGGCCAAATACATCGTGTCCGCGCTGGAGGGTTACACCGACAGCCTTGCGGGCCACCGGCGCCAGCTTCTCCCAATGAACAGCAGCATGATCGTGACTGAACCCCTCCCGGAGTCGGTTTGGGACGAGATCGGCTGGCGCGGCGCGGAATTGGTCGGCGACATGGGGCACACCTTCGCCTACAGTCAACGGACCGCAGATGGCCGCATCGCGATGGGCGGTCGCGGTGTTCCCTACAACTTCGCGTCATCATTCGACCCAGGTGGTATGACCGCGACGAAAACCATTGACCAGTTGATGCAAAAGCTGCAGTCCCTTTTCCCCGCGCTGTCGCAGCGATCGGTACAGCACACCTGGACAGGGGTATTGGGTGTTCCTCGGGACTGGTGCGCCGCAGTCAATTTCGACCGCGGATCCGGCATCGGCAGCGCCGGCGGATACGTCGGGCACGGACTCACCGGCACCAACCTCGCCGCCCGGACGCTACGGGATCTTATCCTCGACCGCAGCACCGAAACCACGCGGCTGCCATGGGTTGGCCGTCATGCCCGTCGTTGGGAAATCGAGCCCATCCGATGGATCGGCGCGACGGCGCTGTATGCCGCCTATCGTCAAGGCGATCGCCGGGAAGCAGGCTCGTCGAGCGACAAGACGGCCGTGGCCGCTCGAATTGCTAATGCGATCGCCGGCCGTTAACGCCTGTTGTGGGGCGGATGCACACACCACGACGTGGTAAGCGCAGGATTGCTCGACGTGTGGACCGAGATCGGTTCTCGTTGTTGTTCAGTCCTCTCGAGGTGGGGCCCGAAGCAAGAACCGGCGGGGTCGGCCACTGCGCCGGGCGCGACGGCGATCTGCCGGGACTGCGATTACTCGTTTAGCACCCGCCACTCGGGCACATGCTCCGGCCACGGCGGCGTGGCGCGACGACGTTCGGACGCGTGCTCATTTGTTTTCTCTTCCCACGTCCGGCGCGGTTTCAGTCGCGCGCGAGGATTGCCCCGAGCCGGCGCTCCAGATCGACGTAGGCGTCGTCGCCGACGTCGTAGGTCACCTTCGCTATCCGTCCGCCGGTAAACGAGAACCCGGGCGAATACTCGGTCGATACGGGGTCCGCGCTGTCACGTCCGACGGCCACGCCCTCGCCGCACAGGGCGTAATGGCCGCTCTGTGTTCGGAAGTCCGCCGTCGCGACGGCCTCGTCGTCGATGTAGAGGGTCATCGTCCCGAGTACCTCGAGCTTCTCGCTGATCGAACTCTTGGCGTAGTCAACTCCCACAACATGTTTCCCGGACACGGGCGCCGGCCAACTCAGCTTCTGCTCCGGCGCGATGCCGAGGAAGTTGTAGACGAAGTTCAGCTGACCGTCCTTTACGAACATCGTGTATCCGCCGAATCGTGAACCCTGCGAGACGATCACGCCCCGGGTGGCCTTCGTGAACTCGACCTCCGCGAGGATCTTGAACGATGCGCCGAGCGTTCTCGCGGCCGAGGCCTCCGGGACCTCGCTCGTATCGGGGTAGTAGGTGTAGCGGCCGTCCTCCGGCGGTGCCACCTTGTACTCCAGCGAGTGGATCCCCTCCACGCCATAGTCGTTGAGCGGCAGGGCGTTGTTCCTCTTCGCTTCGGCCAGCCACAATTCGGACAGCTCCCTGACCCTTTCGGGATGCTCTGCTGCCAGGTCGTGCGCCTCGGAGCGGTCGACATCGGTGTGAAACAGTTGCCAGCGGTCATCGTCGAATGCGCCCTTGTTGATCATGGGGCCGTGTTCGGTCGACACCTTCCAGCCGTTGTGCCAGAGGCCACGTGTGCTGAGCATCTCGTAGTACTGCGTTTCCTTACGTGTGGGCACATCGGCGTCGTCGAAGCTGTACCGCATCGACACCCCGGCCATGGGCGCCTGCCGAACGCCGTCCACCACGTCCGGCATGGTCAGGCCGCAACATTCGAAGATGGTCGGGACGACGTCGGTGCAGTGGTGATACTGGTCCCGTATTTCACCGCGGGCCTTGAAGCCCTTGGGCCAGTGGATGACCATCGGGTCGGCCGTACCACCCGCATATTGGGAGTACCGCTTGAACATGCGGTACGGCGTACTGAACGCGACGGCCCAACCCGTCGGATAGTGGTTGTATGTCTCCGGAGAGCCGAGTTTGTCGATCATGGCCAGGTTGGACTCGGTGTCGTCGGGATAACCGTTGAAGAAGCGGTTCTCGTTGACCGACCCGTTCGGGCTGCCTTCACCCGATGCGCCGTTGTCGGCGCAGTAGAAGATCAGAGTGTTCTCCAGCTGACCCGATTCTTCGAGATAGTCGATCACCCGCCCGATCTGGACATCGGTGTACTCGGAATAAGCGGCGAACACCTCCGCCATCCGGCTGAACAACGTCTTCTCGTCCTCCGACAGCGATGCCCAGGGGCGGACACTGTCACCCTGGATGAATGTGCCAGGCTCCATCGGATTGAGTTCTGTCAGATCGGTATTGGCTGGTAGCACGCCTTTTTCGATCATGCGCGCAAGTACCCATTCCCGGTATGCCTCGTAACCGTCGTCGAATTGGCCCTTGTACTTTTCGATGTATTCCTTCGGAGCGTGGTGTGGTGCGTGGTTGGCGCCGGGGCAGTACCACATATACCAAGGCTTGTCCGGTCGTGACTGCTTGGTGTCACGGATGAAGCCAATTGCCTTGTCGGCGATGTCCTTCGAGAAGTGGTAGCCGTCCTCAGGCGAGTACGGCTGCTCGATGAAATGGTTGTCCTCGATCAATGTCGGATACCACTGATTGGTTTCGCCGCCGATGAAGCCGTAGAACCGGTCATAGCCCAGCCCCAACGGCCAGCGCTTGCGATTGGCGCCGACATCGAAGGCATCGACAGGCACGTTGTGGTTCTTGCCCACCCAGAACGTGCTCCAGCCCGCGTCACGCAGCACCGTCGCGATTGTCGCGTTCTCGGGAGGGATGTGGCCGGCGTAGCCGGGAAAGCCGGCCGCGGATTCGGCGATGGTTCCGAACCCGTTCTGATGGTGATTGCGGCCCGTCAACAACGTGGAGCGGGTCGGCGAGCAGACAGAGGTGGTGTGCCATTGGGCGTAGGTGAGTCCCTGACTCGCCAGCCGGTCCAGCGTCGGCATGTTGATTCGTCCGCCGTACGTGGACCACGCCGCACACCCGGTGTCGTCGTAGAGGATGACGAGCACGTTCGGCGCGTCCTTCGGCGCCGTCTGATCGAGGAAGGCGCCCCAATCCGGTTCCGAGTCACGGATGTCCAGTTCGATCTTGCCGTTGAACTGCCCTGCCATTGCCGCTCCTCACTGGGTCGTCTACATCCGCTGCACGTTCGGCAGCTTGTACGTTCCGTCGAGCAGCGGTTGCGTCGGGACGTAGGCGCGCACGATGAGCGCGAATTGACCGTCCGGCGCCGGGAGCCAATTGGCCTGCGCTGCTTGGTCCGTGGGCTGTTCGTGTGACAGGTGCAGCGTCAGCGATCCGTCCGGTGCGAATGACAGTTCATCGGCGTCGAGATTCACGGTGCCGATGTTGTGTCTGGCGTTGGGGCTGTTGGCCGGCATGAAGTAGTCCTGGTCGTACATGGTCAGCGACCAGAACCCGCCTCGCTGCCCGTCCACCGGTGGCAAGGCCCCAGGCGGAAAGGTCATGGTGTAGCGGTACCGGCCGAACAGGAAGGCGTCTCCGGCGTCGGTGCCGCGGATGAAGTACAGCGATTCGTGAAAGTCGTTGACGTAGATGTAGATCACCGCCGCCTGCGCACGGCCGAACCAGTCGGTGCCCCACAACCCCGCGTTCTCCTGGCGCTGCCAGCCATTGCCGACATCGACGCCCACCTGGTGGTACTTGGCGGTGTCATGCAAATCGGTATCGGCTTCGAGCGCAGCGTGATCAATCAATGCTTTCCAGGCGGGGTCGGCCTTCCGCAGCGCGAGCAGCGTGCGGGCTTGGTCGGCCATCGGCGCGTCGTCGGCCCCGACTACCGGGTTGAATTCGAGCGCCTCTTCGAGGTCGTCCCAAAAGGTGGTGACATCCACCGGCCGTACGCGCAGCAGATCGGGGTCCGCGGCGACCATCTCTTCTGTCAGCCCCGGAGGGAACACCTTGTTGCGCGCGCTCGCTGCGCAGTCGAAAGTCAATCGGCCCGGCTTGTCTTGGCTCAGCGGCACCATGCCGATCTGGTCGAGCACCTCGCGCGCACGCGCTTTCGCGTCGGGCGTCCGTGCGGCGAAGCTACGGCCGAAGACGGCGGCCAGGTTGGTAGGCGAGCAGAGCACGTCGTGGAAGCCGGCGGGCTTCTCACCGCTCCAATTCGGCCCTACCAGCAACAGCTTTCCTCCGGGCGTGCCCGAAGCCGAGCCGAGCTGGTGGGTGACGGTGGTGAAGAGGTCGACGATCTGGATGGTCCAGTAGTGGCCAGCGGGCACGGCTGTCGGAGTCTGGAGCACCACGGCGTCGTCGGCGAGGTCTGCGATCCCAGCGCCGTAGATCGTGTCGTTGTTCGGGGTCACCACCTTGCGCTGCGACGCTGGCATGTAGTCGTCCAGGTAACCCATGCGGTTCTTCGGGGCGCCAGGGAAAAGCCCCAACGTGGCGCCCGGCTCCTTCATCAGCTGCCAGGCGCTGGTCCGCCCGAAGGTGTCGACGGCGGGATATCCCCAGTAGTACACGATCCGTGCGAGTGACTCGACGTACTTCTCGTTGGCGAGCCTCGCAGGCACGCCGGCCGCGTTCGCAAGGTCGGGATGCGCAGGGGTGAATGGTGTAGCCTTCGGCACCAGCCCAACGCTAGAAGACTCGCCACCCACCGGGTTACGCATTCGACAATTTCTGGCGTTCACCGTTGTGCGGCTCTCGCTGATCTGGTCGTGAGCCACAGGTTGGGCGGCACGTGTTGACGCCGTCAACGTCCTTCGGTGTATCCGCAGGTCGCGCGACGTAGTTTCGCCTGCTTTCGCGTACCGCATCTAAACGTTTATGCAGGTCGGTGTGGCGGAGCCGATCGACCCGACACCTTCGCGGCCGCGGGATCCGGTGGCCGCGATGCTGTGGGCCCAGGTGATCGCCCCAGGCTCGAAACTGGCGACCGCGCGCGGGCTGCGCACCGAGACCGTGACCAGCTCGCCGGGCAGCTGCTCGGGGTGGCTTCGTGTGACGAGGATGACCTGTATGCGGCGATGGACTGGGTGCTGGCCCGCAAGGACAGCACCGAAAGTTGCCTTGCTGCACGGCATTTCAGTAGTGGGACGCTGGTTTTGCATGCCGTGCCCACGGCGGCGTTCGAGGGCCGCACCTGCCCGCTGGGGCGATCGGGCACCCCCAGAGACGGGGTCCGCGGCGGGCTGCAGATCGTCCATGGGCTGCTGTGCTCGACCGCCGTGGTACCGGTGGCGATCGAGGTGCCAGGGCAAACACCGCCGACCCGAAACCTTGACCACCCTAATCGACAAGCTCAAAACCCGGTTGGGGCTGTCGCGGGTGTGTCTGATCGGGGATCGGGGCATGCTCACCAGTGCGCGTATCACCGAGGAGGCCGCGCCCCGTGCAGCTGGATTGGATCAGCGCATTACGCGCCCGGCAGACTTTCGAACTGCTCGCCGTCTCCCACCGTCTGGGCTACACGTAGGCAGCAGCCACCCGGCCGCAACGTGAATTCCACCTCAACACCCACACACGTCAGCCAACCAGGGAACTTCGGGCAAATTCTTCCCTCGCGGGTCAGACCAACGCTGAGGAACCCATTCGGGCCGAGCGGACCGCGGATTGCTTACCCGGCGGCTAGGAAACCCTTCCCCGCCAGGAGTGGAATCTGTCTTCCTGGCGATTACGCGAGCTCAGCCCTATCACGATGATTTCCCTTATGAATCGGGTGATTACACGCAGCGTGGATGCCGCCTGAACTCGACGCTTCACTCCTACTTCTCAATCGTCACATTCCAATCGAAGGAGCCGTCCATGGCGCATGCGCATGCGCATCGCGAACCGATCGCGATCGTCGGCATCGGATGCAGGTTGCCGGGCGGTGTCACCGATGCCGACGGGCTGTGGACGGCGCTCCTCGACGGTCGCGACTGCATCGTCGACATTCCCGGTAGCCGCTGGGACCCCAACAGGTACCTCGACCCCACCGGCAGGGTGCCCGGCAGAAGCTATGTGCAGAAGGCCGGAATGCTCGCCGACGACCCGAAGGCGTTCGACCACGCATTCTTCGGGATCCCGCCCAGGGAGGCGGCGATTCTGGATCCGCAGCAGCGTCTGCTCCTGCAATGCAGCTGGGAGGCGTTCGAGGACGCAGGTGAGCCCGCGAGCCACCACGCCGGTGCGCGCACGGGAGTGTTCATCGGCGGTTTCATGATGGACCACTTGACCCTCAAGGCAGATCTAAGAGACCGCGACCGGATCACGACACATTCCGCGACCGCGGCCACGCTGACAATGCTGTCCAATCGCCTCTCGTACGTGTTCGATCTGAGGGGGCCGAGCGTCTCGCTGGACACCGCATGCTCGTCGTCCCTCGTCGCGATTCACCAGGCCTGCCAAAGCATCTGGGCCAACGAGAGTGATGCCGCCCTAGCGGGTGGCGTCAATGTACTGCTCTCACCGCAGACCCAAGTCACGATGGCCAAGGGCCGTTTCCTCTCGAAAACGGGGCGGTGCCAGGCATTCAGTGAGAGCGCCGACGGGTACGTCCGCGCCGAGGGTGCGGCGGTGCTGTTGCTCAAGCCGCTGTCGGCCGCCCGGCGCGACGGGAACACCGTGCACGCGGTAATCCTTGGCACGGCGACCAATTCGGACGGCCGGACAAACGGAATCACGGTGCCCAACGGCGACGCGCAGGTCGCGGTGATGCGGTCCGCGTACGCGCAGGCCGGGGTTGAGCCCTCGGATGTGACGTACGTCGAGGCACACGGAACGGGTACCCCTGTCGGCGATCCCATCGAGGCGAGCGCGATCGGGACGGTCGTCGGCACCGGCCGCGTCGGCGAACCCTGCCGTATCGGTTCCATCAAGACCAACATCGGACACCTGGAGGCCGCTGCGGGGGCCGCAGGCGTCATCAAGGCGGCGCTGTGCCTCAAATACGGCAAGGTCCCGCCGCACCTGCACCTGACGGCGGTCAATCCCGCCATCGACCTGGACGCACTCAACCTCGCGATCCCGACGGAAACGGAAGCTCTGCCACGCTTGAACGGGCGCAGGGTCGCCGGCGTGAACTCGTTCGGGTACGGAGGGACCAATGCGCACGTGGTGCTCGCCGAGCCCGGGGATGCGGCAACGACCGCTGGGGTGCCCAAGCTACCGGCTGCGCACGTCGAAACTGCGACCGATCCTCTGCTCCTCGTCAGCGCGCGTAGTCCCGAGGCTCTGCGGGAGCTCGCCGGAAAGCACGCGGAGGCGCTCGCGGACCCGAACGTCGACGTGGCCGCCTACTGCCGAAGCGCGGCCATTCATCGCAGCCACCACCGCCTGCGGACGTCCTTCCCGGCGGCCGACCGAACGTCGTTGATCGACGCGTTGACAACGTATTCCGCGCAAGAAACCGACGCCGTCGACCCCGCGTTGGACGCGCCAAAGGTGCTGTTCGTCTACACCGGCATGGGTCCGCAGTGGTGGGCGATGGGCCGCGAGCTCTACCAGACGGAGAAGGTCTTCCGTGAAGCGGTCGAGGAGTGCGACGACGTGTTCCGCGAGCTGAGTGGCTGGTCGATCCTCGACGAGATGCTCGCCGACGAGCGGCTGTCGCGCATAGCGCGGACCGACATCGCGCAGCCGGCCAACGCTGTCCTGCAGATCGGGCTGACCCGACTGTGGCGTTCGTGGGGTGTGCATTCCGACGGCGTGCTCGGACATAGCGTCGGCGAGCTCGGCGCCGCCTACGCGTCGAGCGCGCTCAGCCTCCGCGACACCATGCTTGTGGCATACCAACGAAGCAGGCTCCAAGCGCTGCTCGCGGGTAAGGGAGCGATGCTCGCCGTTGGATTGAACCCCGACGAAGCCGCGGGCTTCATAGAGCGCTTCACCCCGCAGGTGTCCGTCGCGGCAGTGAACAGCTCGAGCTCGGTCACCCTGGCGGGGGACACCGCCGCACTGGAAACCATTGCCGCAGAGCTCACCGCGGCAGGGAGGTTCAACCGCTTCCTCAAGGTCGAGGTGCCCTACCACAGCGAGGTGATGACGGAGATCCGCGACGAGTTGCTCGCCGCGCTCGACGGGCTGCAGGCGGCATCGCCCGAGATCGACGTGTACTCGACGGCCACCGGCTCGCGGATGGTGGACGATCGCCACGACGCACCGTATTGGTGGCAAAACGTCCGTGGCACAGTTCTTTTCGCGGACGCTCTGAAGGCGGCGATATCCGACGGTCATCGCGTATTCCTCGAGATAGGACCGCATCCGGTGCTGGCCTCATCCATCCGCGACGTGCTCGGCGAGGTCGGGGCCAAAGGCATCGGGATCACGTCCCTGCGCCGTGGCGCCCCCGAACTCGAGACGATGCAATCCACCCTGCGTTCGCTCTATGCCAGCGGCGCCGCGATCGACTGGCAGACGTTCTTCGGCCCCGGTGCCTACACCGCGCTGCCCAAGTACCCGTGGCAGCTGGCCAGTCTCTGGGACGAAGGCGACCACATTGAACGGCGACGCGTGGAGTACCACCGGCACCCGATGATCTCCGACGTCGAGTCCAGCACACCCCGGCGCTTCCTCTCGGAGCTGTCCTTCGGGTCCATGCCCTTCCTCGAAGATCATCACGTCGCCGGAGCCGTGATCTTCCCGGGCGCGGGTTATGTCGAGCTCGCGGTCGCTGCGCGCAACGCGCTCACCGGCAGCCCGTCCTGCTCCATCGAGGACCTCGAATTCAAGGTCGCGCTGCCGCTCGAGGCTGACAGCCCCGCACACGTGGCCGCGACGATAGCACCCGACTCCGCGGTGTTTTCGATTCATCGTGAGAGCACGGGCAGCGACCCGGTGCTCTGCGCACGGGCGAAGGTGTACTCGTCCGGGCGCATACCGGAAAACGTTGACATCGAGGACCTTCGGCGACGGCTGACCGACGACGTCCCGCCCGACGCGCTCTATGCCTCACTGGCCAAACGCGGCCTGCGCTACGGTTCCAGGTTCCAGCCCGTCCGCTCGCTGCGCCGCACCACGGGCGAGGTACTGGCCGGGCTGGCGCTGCCCAAAGGCGTTGACGCGCAGGGCTATCACCTTCATCCGGTGCTGCTCGATGGTGCGTTCCAAAGCCTGATCGCGTCGGTCGACGACGGACCGCGCGAGGATCTGATCCCGGTGGGAATCGATCGGATTCACTACATCGGTGGACCGTCAACGGTCGCCTACAGCCACGGTCGGATCGTTCGGGCCGACGCGGACGGGGTGACCGGGGATATCACGCTGCTGGCCGAAGACGGCACGGTGATCGCCCAGGTCTTCGGGTTCACCTGCCGGTTCCTGCCGAGGATTCCACGGCTTGACGAACACCAGCGCCGCTTGTATACCCGCACGTGGGTGCCGCTCGACGCGGCGATGAGCGGCTCGCGCGAAGAGCAGAGGGCAGCGAAAAGCGCACCGGCCTCGTGGCTGGTCTTGCGGGACGGCGACATTCAGCCGGTACTCGACGAGCTGTCGGCGCAATCCGAACCCGTGTGCCTGGTCGATCTGCGGTGGGCGTCGGAACCCGCCGATTCCCTGAGCCCGGTCGAGGACGGGGCGGCCATCGCAGAGGAGCTGCTGAACACGGTGAAGGCGTTGCCGCCGGGTAAGCCGGCCCGCTACTTCATCGTCACCCAACGCGCGGAGGTCCTCGACGCGGACGCTCATGATCCCGCGATCGATCGCGCCGTGCTCCTCGGGGTGTCGCGCACGCTCATCTCGGAGCGATTCGATCTCGGCGTCACGCTCGTGGACATCGACAGGCCGTTCGAGGACACCGACGAACTGCTGCAAATCCTCAGCCGGGTTGGCGACGAGCAGGAGATCGCGCTGCGCGACGGAAAGCTGTTCTGCGCCAGGATCGATCGGGTGCCCGCGGTCAAAGCCGTGCAACAGGAGGAATCGCAGACGCTTGCGGTCTCTCCCGGCACCGCCTACGCGCTCGAGCTCAAGAACACCGGATCGCTGGACGACATCGCATTTACCCCCTGCGAGCGCGCGACCCTCGGCGCCGACGACGTGGAGATCGAGGCCGAGTACGTTCCGCTGAACTACAAAGACGTCCTCAAGGCCATGGGCCTCATGTCGGACCGGATCATGAAGGACACGTACTCCGGAAGCGGTGTCGGAATGGAGGTCGCCGGGCGAATCTCCCGCGTCGGCAGCAACGTCACGGGCCTTGCCGTCGGCGATCGCGTCTACGCCCTCTGCGCCGACGGGTTCAGGTCCCACGTGATCGTCCCGTCGCACCGTGCCTTCCAATTGCCGGAATCCGTCTCGCTGGAGGCGAGCACCAGCATGGTGGCATTCATCACCGCGTATCACGGGCTGGTGAAGATCGCCCGCCTGCAGAAGGGCGAGACCGTGCTGGTGCACGGCGCCACAGGCGGGGTCGGGCTCGCGGCGATTGAGCTGGCGAAGTGGATCGGTGCCGAGGTCATCGGAACCGCAGGTTCGGACGAGAAGCGAAACCACCTGCGTTCGCTGGGCATAACGCACGTCACCACGTCGCGCGATGTGTCGTTCGCCGACGACGTGATGGCGTGGACCGAAGGGCGGGGCGTTGACGTCGTGCTCAACTTCTCACCCGGCGAGCTGATGACGAAGAGCCTTGCGTGCCTCGCGCCGTTCGGACGATTCATCGAGATCGGAAAGATGAGCTTCGAGCAGGACGCACCGCTGAACCTGCGCCCGTTCAACGAGAACCTGCTTTACGCGTCGGTGGACGCCGACCGGCTGATGGCGAGCCGGCCGGACTACATCGCCGGCATCATCTCCGAGTTGCTCGACTTGATGACCGAAAAGCGTTTGGGCAGTGTCCCGGTCACGCTGTTCGGCGCCAGTCGCGTCGAAGACGCCTTCCGGCTGATGGCCCGGGCAAAGCACATCGGCAAGGTGTGTGTGGCCATCCGCGATCCGGAGCTGCAGCTGCGCGTGAACCGGCCGCGACGAATCCGCCCGGACGCCACGTACCTCGTGACCGGGGGACTGGGCGGATTCGGATTGGAGACGGCGAGGTGGCTCGTCGACGAAGGGGCCCGACACCTGGCACTGGTGAGCCGTCGAGGCGCCGACGCGCCAGGAGCACGCGACGCAATCCGCTATCTGGAAGCACGCGGTGCAACCGTTCGGGCCTTCGCCGCGGACGTCGGGCACCGAGCCGACATTGCCACGGTCCTCGACGGCATCGCCGCAACGATGCCGCCACTGCGCGGGATCATCCACAGCGCAACGGTGCTCGACGATCGCAGCCTGGCCGACCAGGACCGCGCGTCGATGGATCGTGTCCTCGGGCCAAAGGCGCAGGGCGCCTGGAATCTCCACTCGCTGACCACCGATCTCGACTTCTTCGTGCTGTACTCGTCGATCTCGTCGTTGTTCGGGACGCGCGGCCAAGCGAACTACGTCGCCGCCAACTGCGTGCTCAACTCGCTGGCCACGCTTCGCCGTCGCCAGGGGCAGGCGGCGTCGGTGATCCAGTGGGGTGTTCTGGGGGAGACGGGGATCGTGGCGCGCGACGCCAACACCGCCAAGTACCTCGAGCAGATGGGGCTCACCGCGATGAGCATCGATGACGCGCTGATGGGGTTGCGCGATGTGATCTACGGCGACCTCGAAAGCCTCACCGTAGTGGAGGCCGACTGGTCGCGATTCGCCGCGTCTCTCGTCCCGATGGCCGGTGACCGGCGGATCACGTTGCTCACCGACGCCGCAGGTTCGGGTGGCTCCGGAGCGGGCGCCGACGTGATCGAGGCCTTCAAGGGTCTGTCCGACGAGGGCCGTCGCGACCACATTCAGGCGCTCCTCGTGAAGATCGTCACGAGCGTCATGCAGATGGAGGAGCCGAGCTTCGCCTTATCGCAGCCGCTGCATGAGGTCGGGATGGACTCCATCATGGGCCTCGAGATCGCGGCCAGCCTCGAGAGGGCAATCGGACTGCGCTTGAACGCTTTGGATTTGGCGGTCGGCCCGTCGATCGAACAGCTGGCCCAGACGATCATCGATCGCCTGACAAACTCGGCACCCGAAGAACGCGCCGCATAGGCCCATACATTTCACAGGAGGTCGGAGTGAGTACAGCAGTTGCATCAGTCGAGACGTCCGTGCGGGTCGAGCGCTGCGATGTCGTCATCGTCGGAGCCGGCATCGCCGGGCTCAACGCCCTTTTCGCGGCAAGCCAATACCTCTCTCGCGATCAGAAGGTCATCCTGGTAGACCGCCGGGAGCGTGTCGGCGGCATGTGGGTCGACACCTACGACTACGTGCGACTGCACCAGCCGCATGGCCTTTTCACCGCAGGAAACATCAAGTGGAACCTCGGCCAAGATCCTTCGTACCTCGCGACAAAGGGCGAGGTGCTCGACCACTTCGAACACTGCCTCAACGTGCTCAGGCAGCGGGTGCAGGTCGAGGAGTACTTCGGCTGGTCGATGGAGTCCCACGATGAGACCGACGGGAACGTGCGGATCACCTGCAGGTTCTCGGACGGCCAGCCCATGGTGGTGGACGCGAAGCGACTGATCAAAGCCTACGGCTTTCGAGTTGTACCCAACGAACCGCTCGAAATCTCCAGCACGCGTGTGCAATCTGTGTCTCCGGATTACTGCGATATGCGCAGCGACGAAATGCGGGCGAGCGACACGCCGGTGTGGATCATCGGTGGCGGTAAGACCGCGATGGATACCGCGCACGCGCTCATCACGGAATACCCAGGCCGCGAAGTGAACCTCGTGGCGGGTTCGGGCACGTTCTTCGCAAGCCGCGACAAGTTCTACCCTGCCGGGACCCGGCGATGGTGGCGCGGCGCGCTGGTGAGCAGCATCGCCCGGAAAGCGTCCCGTCTATACGACGGCACCAACGAGACAGCAGTAACGAATTCGGTACGCGCAGAATTCGGCACGTGGTTGACCCCCGAGGCCGACAACTTCCTTATCGGGGTCCTGTCCGAAGCGGAGAACCGGACGATCGCCGCGGGCCTGAACGACGTGATCATGGATCATTTCGCCGATGTCGTCGACCACCACGGCGCAACCGAGCTGGTGTTTCGTAGCGGCGCCACCAAGGCCATCCAACCCGGCAGCTGGATAGTGAACTGCACCGGATACCTCGACGGCGGTGACCACCCCTACGAGCCCTATGTTTCCGACGGTGGTTCTGTGCTCTCAATCCAGAACTATTCGGCCACAATGCATTTGACGTCGTTTGCGGGCTACTTCCTGACGCACCTGCTGTTCTTGGGCAAGATAAAGGACGTCCCGCTTTATGAACTGGACATGCGGGATCTGCGGAAGAAGTCGAGTCTGGCATTTCCGTGCACCCTCTTTACGCTCGCGCAATACAACCTCAGTCTCATCTATGACGCCGTGCCGGCCAAGGTGTTCCTTGACTGCGGGGTCGACTTTGATCGCTGGTACCCGTTTCCGCGCCGCATGGCGGCTACGGCGCGGTTCATGCTCACGCACCGCCGCGACCGCGATCACCTGCGCCACATCCTCGACACGGTGCGTGAACGGTTCGACGTTCGTTGCGGGCCGTTGCCGGCACTGAGCACAGTTCGTGGTGCGCAGGAGCGCGTCGCATGATCAACGAAATGAAGGGTAGACCAGCGATGAGCAGCTTGCGCGAAGAGCAGATAAAACTGCTCGAGATGACCCACGTCACGAAGACGTACCAGGTCGGCGGCCAGACTGTGCGCGCGCTTGACTCGATCGATTTGACACTGAATGGCGGCGAATTCGTGTCCATCGTCGGCCCGTCGGGCGCGGGCAAGAGCACCTTGCTCCACATGCTCGGTGCTCTGGACCGGCCGGACTCTGGCTCAATCCGGTTCCAAGGCCCAAATGGATTGACTGAGATCTCCGACCTCAACGACAAGACATCAGTCCGAATTCCGTCGGCACAGTGTCGGATTCGTCTTCCAGTTCTTCAATCTGCTTCCGACGATGACCGCCTGGGAGAACGTCGCGGTGCCTAAGCTGCTCGATGGCGCACGGATGTCAAAGGTCAAGTCGCATGCGTTGGACCTGCTTGCACTGGTCGGGCTGGCGGAACGCGCGGAGCACCGGCCGTCGGAGTTGTCCGGCGGCCAGATGCAGCGCGTCGCCGTGGCCCGGGCATTGATGATGGACCCGCCGCTGATCCTCGCCGACGAGCCCACGGGCAATCTCGACACGAAGACCGGAGCGGCGATCATGGCCCTGCTCACCGACATCGCACATCAGGACGGACGTTCGGTCGTCATGGTGACGCACAACCTCGATGCCGCATCATCGACGGATCGGGTGATCACGCTCACGGATGGCCGCATCGGCTCGGACGTGCTGGCCGGGGAGTTGCGATGATCGTCGATCGCATGCGTATGTTTAACATGCGCGAGTGGCGCCGGCATCCTGGCCGCACCGTGCTGTCGCTTGTGGTAGTGGCGATTTCGGCGATGCTCCTCGTTGCGGTGTTCGGTATTGCCGGGTCCATCACGGGATCCGCTGACCGCTTCGTTGCCGGGATTGGCGGGAACGCGAGTCTCGAAGTTTCCGGCGTCACCGACACCGGGTTGCCCGAAGCCGTCCGACCCGACGTCGCGAAGGTGCCCGGAGTGGCCGCGGCCGTGCCCATGCTGCGAACATCCATCGGGCCGGCCTCCGAGCGCGTCGTCCTGCTCGGCGTTGACGAGAGCATCAGTGCCATGCAGAGCGATCTGCAGCGGGCGGTCCAGGATCAGATCGGCCCGTTAGTGATGGAAGCGGGCAGCGTCGTGGTGGGTGCCGCGACGGAACATGCGGTGGGTGACTCCATTGCCGTCGGCAACGGGCGGGCGACGGTCGCGGCCGTGATCACGGGTGCCGACGCGGAACGGATCAACGGCGGCAACTTCATCCTCGGGCCGCTGCCGCTGCTTCAACGCCTGATGAATCGCGTCGGCATGATCGATTCGGTGCTGGTGGTCGCTGCGCCGAACGCCGATCTCGCTTCGGTCCGTACCGATGTCACCGAGGCGGCCGGCGGACGGGCCGTCGTCACCGATCCGACTTTCCGTTCTGCGAAGACCGGTGGAGCCGTCTCGATCATGAGCACCCTGATGCTGTCGGCGGCGTCATGCTCCCTCATCGTCGCCGGATTCCTGATTTTCAACGCGATGAGCATGGCGATATCCCAACGCCGCCCGGTGATCTCGCTGCTTCGGGCCGTCGGCGCCAAGAAGTGGCAGATTGTGCGCGACCTGCTGGCGGAGGCCGGTCTGGTCGGGTTGGTCAGCGGGATCGTCGGATCGGCGCTGGGTGTTCTGATCGGCAGACAGGCAATCGGGGGTCTTCCCGCTGGTCTGCTGCAGGGCCTCGAAACGCGAACCGACTACATCCTCCCCGGCTACGCGATCCCCGTCACCGTCGCCGCATGCATTGCCGTGAGCGTGGCGGCGGCAGCATTGGCGGCCCGCCAGGTCTACAAGGTGGCGCCGGCGGAAGCCCTTGCCCCGGTTGGCACGTCGGCCGCCGATGCCGTTCCGCGGACGGTACGGGCGGTGGCCGGCATCCTCGGCGTGTTCTTCATCGTCGCGGCGGCATACGTCGCGTCCATCGACCTTGGCGAGCTTTCGGTGGCGGCCATCGGGCTCGCGGTTGTCGGTGATATCGCTCTGTGCTTCGCCTTCGCGGGCACGATTGTTCGTGCTGCATCGGCGGTGGCGCGGGCATTTGGTTCGCCGGGCGCGCTCGCGGCGGCGACGATCGAACGCGCGCCTCGTCGCGTGTGGGCCACCCTGATGACAGTGATGATCGCGGTGTCGATCACCGTGCAGAGCACCGGCGCCAACACCAACGCGATAGATTCGACGAACGCGAGCTTCGCCTCGCTCACCGAAGCCGCGCTGTATGTGAGCCCATCCCCTGCTGGCGTGCTCCCGACCGCTCCAATGCTGCCGCAGGACACTCAGTCCTCGATCGCGTCGATCCCCGGCGTCGCCGAAGTCGTTCCTTCGCAGATGGCATTCGCAACGCTCGGCGACGACCGGGTGGTTATTCAGGGGCTCGCGCCCGGCGCGGTCGGCCCGCCGGTCGATGACATGAATCCGCAAGTCCTGCAACAGATGCTCGCCGGAGACGGCGTGGTCGTGTCGCGCGAAATCGCCCGGAACCTGGGAATCGGGCCGGGCGACGAGTTGACATTGCCCACTCCCACCGGCGAGCGGCGGGTCCGGGTGCTGGAGGTGGTGCCGTACTTCTCGCTCTTCGGCGGTCTCGTCTCGATGAGCCTGACACAAATGCGTGAATGGTTCGACCGGCCCGGGTCGACCATTGTGGCCGTCAAGCTGGTACCTGGCGCGGATCGCGCCGAGGTCGAGGCGGTGATCCGGGATCGGCTGCCCGCCGGTGTCCTCGTGTATTCGGGTGACGAGGCAGTGGCGGCCATCGGCAAGGGGATGGCGTCGACCACCGGTCTGATTGACGCAATGGCGTGGATCGTTGTGTTCGTCGCGAGCGTCGCGTTGCTCAACACCCTGATGTTGTCCGTGCTGGAGCGGCGCCGCGAATTGGGTGTGATGCGGGCGATGGGCGCGTCGCGCCGCTTCGTGTTGCGCACGGTCGTTGCCGAGGCGGCGGGCATCGGTGTTGTCGGCGCGTTGATCGGAGCGGCATTCGGCGCGGTCAACCAGTACCTGGCCACGTCGGCCTTGACGAATGTGCTCAGCATCGACGTGGTGTATGACGCGAGCGTGCTCGCGGCGGTATTCGGTTGCGCTGCTTTTGCTTTGACGTTGCTGGGGGCGATTCCGCCGGCTGTTCGGGCGGCACGCCTCGATATCGTCGACGCCGTGGCGGTCGGCTAGCCCACACCGCGTCACTATTAGACGGATTGGGCCCGTGGCCGGTGTATCTGCTGACCGAGATCACGATCGTCCTCATCGTGTGGGCCCTGATGACCTGGCCGTGGGAGCCGACGCGGCGACACGCGCCGACGACGGCAACGTCGATCTCGGGGCGGTTCGACGCAGAGACAACGGCGCTCGGCACGAGAGTGTCGGTCACTGCCGGCGGGCGAGCTGCTCCAACAGTGGTCGCGTCCGGTAGGCGACGACCTCGCGCATCGCGACCGACATCGTCGTGCGCTCAACCCCGGGCACCGCGAGTACCAGTCCGGCCACGCGATACAGGTCGTCTGCATCGATTGCCACCACACCGATCAACAGATCGGCCGCACCTGAGAGCCCGGTGACCTGGGTGACTTGCGTGACGGTCTCCAGCGCGGCGATGACGTCCTCGAGTTGGTGCTGATCGACCACCGCGGTGATGAATGCCTTCAGCGGATAACCGAGGTCGCGCGGCGACACGCAGCGGTCTATCGGCGCGAGGACCTTCTCCTGATCCCACCGAGCCAGCCGCGCCTGCACGGTGTTCCGGGCCAGGTTCAGCTTGGCCGCCAATTGCACTCCGGTGGCGCGCGGTGCGTCACACAGCGCCAGGAGTATTCGGGCATCGGTGCGATCCAACCTCGTCATGTCGCTCAGTATCGCACGTCACAGTGGGAAAAAATTGGTCAATATGCTCAACAATATCCCAACAGCTTGCTCATAATGCATACCGCTGTAACTCTTGAAGGAGCAATACGCCCATCAAATGCCTAGGTGGTTAGCCCCGATGACAGATCTCGACATCCGCCGACCGGACCGGCAGCCCTACGAGCTGGGCGATCGCTACCGCACGGGATCCGGTCCAGTGGTGCTCACAGGTGTGCAGGCCATCGCCCGCGCACTCGTCGAACAGCACGAGCGCGACGCGCGTTCCGGCCTGCGGGTGGCGACGTTCGTCTCGGGGTATCAGGGCAGCCCCCTCGGTGGTGTCGACCGGATGCTCGCCGCGATGCCCGACGTTCTGGCGGCACACGACATCACCTTCGTCCCCGGCCTCAACGAGGAGTTGGCGGCGACCTCGGTGTGGGGCAGTCAAGCCGATCTACCCATGGGCACCGCCACTCACGATGGAGTCGTTGGAGTCTGGTATGGCAAGGGGCCCGGCTTAGACCGGGCGACCGACGCCCTACGGCACGCCAATATGTACGGCGCCAACCCGCGCGGCGGGATGCTGCTCTTGGTCGGCGACGACCCGGCCTCCAAGTCGTCCACCGTGCCTGCCGCTAGCGAGCGTTCGTTGGCCGCTCTCGGAATCCCGGTTCTGTTCCCGCGCAACGCCCGCGAGATCGTCACGATGGCTATGCACGGTGTGGCGATGTCGCGTGCCTCGGGATGTGTGGTGGCGCTGAAGATCGTCGCCGATGTCGCCGACGGCGCCTGGTCCGTCGACGGCAGCGACGTCCACACCGACATCGTCATTCCCCAAGTGCGATGGGAAGGAAGGCCGTTCGCTTACCGCCAGCGGCCGATGGCCGCGCCTGCGAAGAGCCTCGACGCCGAGGCCGACCTCTACGGACCCCGTGCCGAGGTCGTGCGCGCATACGGTGCCGCCAACGGACTCGACGTCATCGAGCTCGATCCACCCCACGCGACCATCGGCATCGCTGCCACGGGAACGACTTTCGACTCCGTGCGACAGGCCCTGCGCGATCTGGGCGCCGACGACTTCGCGCTCTACCATGCCGGTGTAAGGCTGCTGCGGATCGGCATGCCCTCCCCGCTGGGGCCCGACACCGTCAGAACATTCGCCGAAGGGCTCGAGGAGATCCTCGTCGTCGAGGACAAGACCGCATTCGTCGAGACCCAGGTGCGCGAAATCCTCTACGGCAGAGCCGGTGCGCCGCGGATCATCGGGAAGAAGGACGCCACGGGTCGGTTACTCATCCCCGCCGGCGGCGAACTCACCGCAGGACGTCTGCTGGCGCCGCTGCGCCGCGTGCTCAATCACCGACTGGAACTGAAGAAGCCGCCGCCACCGGCATTGTCGCTGGAAGTGCTTCCCGCCCAACGCGCCGCGTACTTCTGCAGTGGCTGCCCGCACAATCGCTCGACCGCAGTGCCTGAAGGATCACTGGCCGGCGGCGGTATCGGCTGTCACACCATGGTGACGATGTCCGGCCGCACGGACAGCGCCGTCATTGGCCTCACGCAGATGGGCGGGGAGGGCAGCCAGTGGATCGGCCAGGCCCCGTTCACCGACGTGCCCCACCTGTTCCAGAACATCGGCGACGGAACCTTCTTCCACTCCGGCCAACTCGCGGTGCAGGCCTGCGTCGCGGCAGGCGTGAACATCACCTATAAGTTGCTCTACAACGAGGTCGTCGCGATGACCGGCGCCCAGGACGCCGAGGGCGCCCTGACCGTCGCGCAGCTGACACACAAACTGACCGCCGAAGGCGTGAAGCAGATCATCATCTGCGCCGACGAACCGAAGCGGCACGACAAGCGTGCCCTCGCCAAGGGCACCGTCGTCTGGCACCGCGACCGCCTCGACGACGCCCAGAAGAGACTGCGCGACATCAAGGGCGTGACCGTTCTGATCTACGACCAACACTGCGCGGCCGACGCGCGTCGGCAACGCAAGCGCGGCACGCTGCCCACCCGCACCACCCGAGTCCTCATCAACGAGGCGGTCTGCGAGGGCTGCGGTGACTGCGGCGTCAAGTCCAATTGCCTGTCGGTGCAGCCGGTGGATACCGAGTTCGGCCGCAAGACGCGGATCGAGCAGACCTCGTGCAATACCGATTACAGCTGTCTTGACGGCGACTGCCCGTCCTTCGTCACCGTCGAGGTTCAGCCCGGCAAAAAGCCGCGCACCCCGTCGGCCCCCGAGCCTCCGGTGTTGCCCGACCTTGACGTCGAGCCAGTCATCTCCACCCACAACGTCTTCCTCGCCGGAATCGGCGGTACTGGCATCGTCACGGTGAATCAGGTACTCGGCACGGCAGCGTTGCGTGCCGGCTACGACGTCGAAAGCCTCGATCAGATCGGGCTGAGTCAAAAGGCCGGGCCCGTCGTGTCGCACCTGAGATTCGCCGCAGGCACGCTGGATCCTTCTAACCGTCTCACCCCCGCCAGTGCCGACTGCATCGTGGCCTTCGATCTGCTGGCAGCCGCCGACACCAAGAACCTCGGATATGGCGATCACGCCAAGACGATCTCGGTCGTGTCGACCAGCAAGACGCCGACCGGTGACATGGTCTACGACAAGACGATCACCTACCCCGAAACTGCTTACCTGCTCAACCGCCTTGGCCAGGTGTCGCGCACCGTGCACTCCCTCGACGCCCTGGCCGCCGCCCAGAACCTGTTCGGCAGCACGGCCGCAGCCAACTTCCTGCTCATCGGGGCTGCCTATCAGACTGGGGCGCTGCGGCTTCCGGCGGCGTCGATCGAGGAGGCCATCGAACTCAACGGCGTTGCCGTCAAGGCCAACGTCGCCGCCTTCCGCTGGGGACGCGTCGCCATTGCCGACCCGGCCCGCTTCGACGACGTGGTGTCACCCGCACGCGACCGACAGCCAGTACCGCCGCCTGCACGCGTCCTTGAAGGTGCCACCTTCTGCGGGCAGGTCGGCGACCTCATCTCACGACGGGCGGCTAACCTAGTTGAGTTCCAAAGCGAGAAGGTCGCGCGCCGATACGTGACGCTGCTGCAGTCGATCTGGACCGCTGAGCGTGCAGTGGGCGATCGCACCGAGTTCAGTGAGGCCGTCGCGAAGGGGCTCTACAAGTTCACCGCATACAAGGACGAGTATGAGGTGGCGCGGCTGCTGACCGACCCTCAGTTCCTCTCGTACGTGAAATCTGAGGTCCCGGCCGGCGAGAACCTGACCTATAAGCTCCACCCGCCCGTGCTGCGGGCGATGGGGCGGAGAAAGAAAATCGGCCTTGGTCCGCGAAGCCACGTCGCGCTGCGCATTCTCGCTAGGGGAAAGCGACTGCGCGGCACGAAGTTCGACCCGTTCGGCTACGCGCACGTCCGGAGGGTCGAGCGCAGCCTGCTCACCGAGTACGTCGATGTCGTCACGCGGCTCGCTGCCGAGCTGGATCCGACCAATTACGACCGGGCAGTGGAAGTGGCGGGCCTGGCGGACATGGTGCGGGGCTATGAGGACGTCAAACTGGCCAGCGTCGAGACCTACCACGCCCGGCTGAGCGAGCTCGGAATGCGCTGAGTTCGATTTCCGGCAGCCGAGGGCATCTATCTCTCAAGGTCCCACTGCCCGAAATCGGCCGCAAGCACCTCGTTGACATCCACGTGGGTACCGCCCAGAGGGACACCCGGGTCCGACGCGGTGACGATCACATACTGATAGAGCACGGCCGCGGGCTCACGTTCACCGTCAGACCACGCCCTCGTCTGCCAGGCCCACCCGTGTCCTGCAGTGGTTGAGCGCCCGATTACGCCGTCGCGGATAGCCCATCCGCACGCTTTGGCGTGCCCGTAGATGCCGGTGCGGTTCACGGCCAGTACCGAGTTGATTCCTCGAAACCACTCGACAGCAAGGCTGTTCCAGGTGTTGAGGTCGATATCCTCATCGACACTGAAGAAGATCGGCGCCGAATCCGGACCCCCGGCAGCGGCGTGCAGCCGCAGAGCTGTCTGAGCGTCCGCTACGCCGCCCTCATACCCGCGGGTGAAGTCCGACGGCGTGGGCCAACCGGGTTTGCCGTACTGATAGCAGCTGACGACATGAAGACCCGCCGCGCGTAGCGCATCCGCATACTCGCGGGTGACGGGCTTGAAATCGAAGTCTGCGCCTGGCCGCAACTCGGACACGTAGACGAGTGCCCCGTCATAGCCCGCCGATTTGATCTGATCCGGCGGGACCAACCGCTCCGCAAAATCGATCAGCCTCATGGTGGCGGCCGATGCCTTCTGCGCGTCGAGTGTCGCAGCCACGGTCCCTAGGCTGGCTAAAACCGGTGCGGCCACAGCATATTTGAGGACTTCGCGTCGTGAAACAGATGGCAGTCGGCCACGACCAGATCGCGCGGGCGAATCGTGCACGGCGCGATCGTAACAACATCAAGCCGCCGAGGTGACGCGGACGATGGCGTCGGTGGGCTCGTGGAGGACTGGGTCGGGCACGTTCTCGACCCGCACGTCTCCGGCTTGATACATGACGGTTGCTCTCATCGAAATCAGTCAGCGTCGGTTACTTGCAGACTGGCAGTGACTGACGTTCCAGGTAATGGCAGTACCCCTCACGGGTCGCGTCACGCTTCTAACCTCGAGTGCATGGACCACCGCAAGGACATCCGCGACTTCTTGACCTCGCGGCGTTCCCGGATCACGCCGGACCGTGCCGGGCTTCCCGCGTACGGCGGAAAGCGCCGAGTCGCCGGGCTGCGCCGAGAGGAGGTCGCCCTGCTGGCCGGGGTCAGCGTCGACTACTACACGCGGCTCGAGCGGGGGAACCTGACGGGGGTGTCCGAGAGCGTGCTGCATGCGGTGGCGGGGGCGCTGCAGCTCGACGACGCCGAACGCGAGCACCTCTTCGACCTGGCCCGTGTCGCCAACGCGACGCCGCGGACCCGTCGGCGGGCCAGCGCGGCGGGGGTGCGACCCAGTGTGCAGCGTGTGCTCGACGCCATGTCCGGAGCGCCGGCGTGGGTGCACAACGACCGGTTGGACTTCCTCGCCGCAAATCGGCTCGGCTTCGCGTTGTATTCGGAGTTCTTCACCGATCCGGTCCGGCCAGCGAACAGTGCCAGGTTCATGTTCCTCAACCCACGCTCGCGCGACTTCTATCCTGACTGGGAACAGATCGCCGACAACACCGTCGCGATTCTGCGCGGTGCGGCGGGACGCGACCCCTTCGACGAGAAGCTGACCAAGCTCGTCGGCGAATTATCCACGCGCAGTGAGGATTTCCGAAGTCGGTGGGCGGCGCACAACGTGCGTTTGCATCGCACCGGCGTGAAACACCTGCATCATCCGGTGGTGGGTGACCTCGAGCTCACCTACGAGGGGATGGAGTTGCCCTCCGACCCCGGCTTGATGTTGTTCGCCTACACCGCCGAACCCGGGACACCGTCCGAGGACGGACTCAAGCTGCTTGCCAGCTGGGCCGCCACCCAAGAGCTTGCGGACCCGGCGACGTCGACCGACGAGATCCTTCGCCTGCACCGCTCCGACGGATACCAAGCCCAATGACATCAACTCAGGGGTGAGCGGCAAGGAAGGTCTCGTTTGACAGGCCGGCAGTGAGCTCCGCGACGTCGAAGGGCCGGTCGAGGCGGGCGTGAAGCTCCTCGCGATCGGTGAGAAGGCTGATCTCAAGAGTCTGGCGAGCAAATAGACGTGCGAAGCGCGGGTAAAGCCAGCGCATCAGCGCCCGTTCCGTCGAGGTGCAGCGGGCTGCACAGTAGCCGACGTGGCCGACCTCGTCGGTGAGGATCTCGCTGTAGAGCCACTCGATGCGAGCGGCAACATCTGGCTCGTCGGCGAACAACTCGATGCCGACTCGGCGCAGCTCATCGAACATCACACAGCCCGCCATTTCCGCCGCGCCCACGAACGGGAAACCCAACCGCTCAGGGAGGAACACGCCGATCTTGACGAATTGACGCATCACGAACGGCGGCGGAACTACCCGGAACGGCAGACCGAAGATGTCGAGCACATAAGCCAGCAATCGCGTGTGATAGTGCTCCTCGAGCTCGAGGTAGACCCGCTCGGGTGGCAAATCATCGCCGCTGTTGAGTCCATAAGTTTCCCCGAGGCCCACGCCGAACCGCTCGGCCTGGTTCAGTTTGGCGGTGGCCAAAAAGAAAGAGCATCTTGCGGTCCACGCCGGGCTCGGGCCGGCGGCGGCGCAGGTTCAGCATGAAGACACGTCGGTCGATGGGATGGGCCGACCGCACGGGGTCAGCCTCTAAACCTTCGAAGAGTTCCTCGCGGCTGGCCAACCGTCTATTCAGCAAGTCGGCTTCACCGTCGCGACGCTGCAAGTAGACGCGGTAGCCGTCAATGCCTGTGTCGTTCATCGTGTCTCCATTCCCAGAACGATCGTCTTGACATAGCGATCCATGAGAGCCGCCCGCGCCCTCGGCGCGCTTCTGTCAGTAGCCAGCAACCCGAACAGGCCGGTGAGAAAGAACACCCCGAGTTCTGCCGCGTGTGCATCCCGAGCGACCCGACCCGCGCCTTGCGCACCGGCAATCGCGGCAATCACGAATTCGGCCAGCGGATGCTCACTCAATTCGTCCTCTACCGGCCGCGTCGAGGTGAAGTGCAACCCCAACATGTCCCGAAAGAACACGGGACCCAACCGCCGTTCGGCGGCCAGCACCTCGCGGACCAACAGCGAGAGCACCGACAACAGATCGGTTAGCTCCGGCTGTTTCGTGCCGAGTCGGGCCACGATCTTGGCCTCCTCGGCCCGCTCCACCTCGACCACCACGTGCTCTTTGGTCGGGAAGTGAAAGTAAAAGGTTCCCCGCGCCACCCCGGCCGCCGCAGCGATCGTGCTGACGTCCGCGCCCGCTAGCCCGGACCGGCCAATCTCTGCTACCGCGGCGTCGAACAAACGGGCCCGCGTCTCAAGCCGCTGGACCTCCCGCGCACTGACCGTCGACGTCGCAAGTTCCCCGGTGGACGTCGGCGAAGGCATATCAGGACCGTACGGTACTTCGCTGGCGAGTGTCAATGACAGTCGTCAGCAGGACTGTCGGGATTCGGACAAGGCCAGGACGAAAGTCCTGGCGGTCGCTGAGCGAATCGGCAGCGGTCCGCGTCCACAGGTCAAACCTTTAGATTGAAACGCCGTGACCACACTCCACGACCCCACCGTCCGCGGCTTCGCCTCGGACAACTACTCGGGCGTGCACCCCGAGGTGCTCTCTGCGATTGCCACTGCCAACGGCGGCCACCAAGTCTCGTACGGCGAAGACGTGTACACGGCCCGCCTGCAGGAGGTGTGCGCACAGCATTTCGGTGAGGGCGTCGAAATCTACCCGGTGTTCAACGGCACCGGCGCGAACGTCGTCGGGCTGCTGTCGATGCTTCCCCGGTGGGGAGCGGTCATCTGCGCAAAGACCGCACACATCCACGCTGACGAGGGCGGAGCACCGGAGAAGGCCGGCGGCATCAAGCTGCTCCCGATCGCCGCGCCTGATGGAAAACTCGCGCCC
Organism: uncultured Actinomycetota bacterium; assembly: GCA_963715885.1. Taxonomy (GTDB): domain Bacteria; phylum Actinomycetota; class Actinomycetes; order Mycobacteriales; family Mycobacteriaceae; genus Mycobacterium. The sequence goes on along the minus strand of CAVQSK010000009.1, from coordinate 53,017 downwards.
GACCTCATCGCTGAGGAGGCGTGGGGGTTTGGCGACGAGCACCGGGCGCAGCCTGTCGTCGTCTACATCACGCAGTCGAGCGAGCTCGGCACCGTCTACACGCCCGACGAGGTGCGAGCGGTCACCGACTTCGCGCGTGAGCACGGGATGCGTGTCTTCATGGACGGCGCGCGCCTGTCCAACGCCGCTGCGGCGCTGGACCTGCCGATGCGCGCTTTCACCACCGACGTCGGGGTCGACGTCGTGAGCTTCGGCGGTACGAAGAATGGTGCGCTCGGCGCGGAGGCGATCGTGGTGCTCGACACCGAGGCCTCCGACGGACTGATTTACCTGCGCAAGCTCCAGATGCAGCTGGCGTCGAAGATGCGCTTCGTCTCTGCGCAGCTGCTCGCGCTACTCGACGGCGACCTGTATCTGCGCAACGCTCGGCAGGCCAATGCGATGGCGACGCGGCTGCGCTCAGGCGTGCAGGCCGGCATCGACGACGGCACCATTCGCGGCGTTGAGTTCACCCAGCCGACACAGGCGAACGCCGTGTTCGCCTGCTTGCCGGCCGGCGTCGCCGACCGGCTGCGCGAGCGCGCCCGCTTCTACGACTGGGATGCGTCCAAGGGCGAGGTGCGCTGGGTGTGCAGCTTCGACACACAGCCCGAGGACATCGACGCGTTCGTCGCAGACGTCGCACGTCTGACCTCGGCCTGACCACTGCGGCGTCGGTCGGATGGCGTGAGCAATTACCCAACTCATGGTGTCTCCCCGGTGGGGTTGGTGCTGGTGCGGCGATGGTAGTCCAGGCGGCGCTGGCGAGCGCGGTGCAGCCCGTCGCGGCGGGCTTGGCGGATGGCCTCGCCGCGGCCGGTGTGCTCGTCGTCGGGGGTCACGTACCCGATCGCCTCGTGGAGTCGAACCGTATTGTATTCCATTCGCACTCTTTCCAATTCGACATCAAGTGTGGCGGGATCGGTGATGGTCTCCAGGTGCGGCCACTCGCTTTTGATGTGGCCGAAGAACGACTCGATCCAGGCCTGATCGGTCGGAGTGTGCGGGCGGCCGTGGTGCTGGGCGATGGCCATCAGCGCCATGAACGCGCGGGTTGCTTCGGCGGTCATCGGCGGCCCGTTGTCGCTCACGGCGAGCAGGATCGGTCGGCGCGGGTCGTCCGGGTCGAGATCGAGGCGCTCGTCGGTGAGCAGGTCGAGCAGTCCCTCGATCTGCAGCGAGCGCTCGAAGATCACCTGCACCTGGGTGGCGGTCTCCTCCACCGAGACCAGGGTGTCGATCCACTTGCGGCTGACCACGTCGACGATCGCGAAGCAGACCCGCCGGGCCCGGGTGAAATGCGTGACGTCCCAAATCCAGATTCGGTTCGGCGCCCACACCAGCCAGTCCGGCCACGGCCTGCGCTCGCTACGGCTACGGGGCTGCGGCTGGGGCACGGTGAGCCCGTGCTCGACGAGCACCCGACGGAAGCTAGACGGTGACACCCACACCAGCTGCTGGTAGGAGCCGCGATGGGCCAGCTTGCGATGCGAGCGGTCCACGGCACCCCAGCGCTCGGTGACGTCGAGGATCACGGCCACCTCCTCGGGCAGCAGCGCATGCACCGGATGCCCGCCCGCCGCCTTGTCGACTAGGGTGCCGATGTCGCGGCGCCGTGCGCGCCAGCGGTGCACCCGGCAGTCAGAGACCTGCCACAACGAGCACGCCCAGCGGTGGGCGAACCCGGCCGCGACGGCGTCGTCGACGCTCTTCAGGACGGCTTCCTTGACCTCGGCGGGGACCCGCGCCGGCACCGGCCCGCTCAGCCCCAACCGGATTTTCCCCGCACGACCGCCAGCTCGATGGCCTGCGCCTTGACCGCCTCGGTCAACTGCGCTATCTCCGCCCGGGCGCCTCGAGCTGCCAATCCCGTTGCGCGCCAGGACGACCCGACTTGCGCGCCAAAGCCGACAACGCGGCGTCCTTGACCGTGCGCCGGATCCCGATCACGGTCGATACATCCACACGCCACTTGCGCGCCGCCTCGGCCTGGCTGATCTCCCAGCGGTGACCTGCAGAAAGATCTCCCACTTCGTCTCCGCCGACAGGTTCGTCGGTCGCCGCCGGGCACTGTCGGACTCGGGCATAAACAACTCCTCTCGGATCACCCGAGAAGACTGACAGCCTTGGGTAATTTCTCATCCCGATCTCTGCGGCGAAGTCAGACGCAAACAATTGCGACCGATTGTTGCGCGTCACTCAGGATGACGATGATGGCGTCATTGGGGTTGACGACGATCCGATCATGAGAACGGCCGTGGTGGGCGTGGTGACGGCGTTGCGGTCGGGTTGATGTGGTCCTGGTCGGGTTGACGCGGCATCTCCGGGTTGCTTCCACTTCGGGTTTCCTTCGGACGTCCCCGTCCGTGGGACCCGTCGTGCCACCCGGGCGGCCCCTTCCGTGCGCTGCGACACATAGCCAGCGTGCCTACCGTGACGGGGCCTAGGGTGATCGGATGGAGGTGCCGTCCGAGGTCGTCGAGGCCGCCGACGCGTCGGGGTTCTCGGGCATTGCGGCGAGCGACGGCGAATCCCCCGGTGATCGATGGACGCTCGTACGCGGACTCGCCGACCGGGCGCACGGTGTCCCCGTGGCGCTCGCGACGCGCTTCGGGATCGCGAGCGGCAGCAAGGCGTTCACTGCGCTGACCGTCATCGCCCTCGTGAGCGACGGGCGGCTGAGCCTGGACACACCGGCGCGGGAAGTGCTCGGCTCGGACCTGCCGCTGATCGACGACGCCGTCACCGTCGAGCACCTGCTGGCCCATCGCTCCGGGATCGGCGATTACCTGGACGAGGACGTCGTGGGCGCGATCACCGACTACGTGATGCCCGTGCCGGTGCACCGCCTGGAGACGACGGAGGACTTCATCGCGGTCCTCGACGGTTATCCCCAGGTCTCGACGCCTGGTGAGCGATTCGCGTACAACAACGGCGGCTATGTCGTGCTCGCGCTCCTCGCCGAGCGAGCGTCCGGCGTGGCGTTCCACGAACTGGTCCGCCAGCGGGTGTTCGACCCCGCCGGGATGGCCGGCGCGGCGTACCTCCGCAACGACGAACTGCCCGGCGACGTGGCGATCGGCTACCTGTTCGCCGACGGGCTGCGCACCAACGCCTTGCACCTTCCGGTCCGGGGCTCCGGCGACGGTGGCGCGCACGTCGGCCTGACCGACATCGACGCATTCTGGCAGGCGCTGTTCGCCGGGGCGATCGTTCCGCACGACGTCGTTGCCGAGATGACGAGGCCACGCAGCGAAGACCCGTCGGATCGGTTGCACTACGGCCTCGGGTTCAGGCTGACACCCGACGGTGCCGTCGAGCTCGAGGGCTATGACGCCGGCGTGTCGTTCCGCAGCACGCACGATCCTACGGCTCGCCGGACACGCACGGTCGTGAGCAACTGGAGTGACGGCGCATGGCCGATCTGTCGTGCGCTCGAGGGTTGAGCCACCCCCCAGCGAGGTCGATGGGGGTGGCGGATGGGGCAAGTGCCCGACGTGCGCCTCCGCCCGTGAGCGGATGATCTCCTCGTGCCGTCGAGCGGCGGCACGGCATCGACACACAAGGAGATCGAGATGCAACGTTTCCTCATCGAGCGGGACTTCTCGAGGCCAACGCGCCGACCGTCCCCGGCGTGTGTACATCTCCGCGAGGCCAAGCATCGAACCACCCTTGCTTCTCGACGAGTCCCCGGCGGGGCAGTTCAAGGGAAAACCCGACCGTCCCGGTCTCGGAGCTAGGGGCGCTGTGGGTTCACGGTGCACCCAGAACCGGCCTGAGCTTCCCCCGGGTTTGTTGGATTGGGTTCAGTCCGCAGGGGTTTCGGCGATGGCGATACGTGCCGCCTTCTCGTCGACGATGGCGTGATCGGCGGCGAACGCGGCGGTCAGCGCATGCAGAGCCAGGTTGTTGACCGCGCGGGGGTGACCGCGGGAGGCGTTGTGGATCAGCCCGATCGCGTCCTCGGAGAACAGGGTGTCGGCCCGTCCGGCGATTTTGCAATGATGCCGTATGTAGTCGGCGGTGTCGGCGCCGCCCATCCCGGCAATCGCGTAGCGGACCGCGATGCGCTGATCCACCCGATCTGGCGTCACCGCGCCCAGCAACCCGGCCGCACCGAAGCGGAACCTGATCGCGGCGGTCGCGGTCGCCACGGCGGCCAACACGTCACGCCACGCACAACCCGTCCCGTCTGGGATCCTCACGTCCACCCCGGCTGCGACTGCCACACCCAGAAACCAGACTCGAACCGTCTCCAGCCGCGACCCTGCGCGGCGCAGCCAACCCCGCACCGTCGCCGCCGGAACACCTAGGCTCGCGCCGATCCGGCGATGCCCAGCCCCCTGGGCGCGGGCGGTCAACGCAGCCCAAATCCGTTCCGCCGCATACGCTCTGCGCAAAAGCACCGTCACCGGCAACAACACGTGGGTGATCGTGCACGCCCGGCAGCGTGCCTGCCGCGGCCGCAGCGGACCGCCGAGCCCCTCGATCTGTCGGGCCCGGGCATACCCCAGCCGCCCAGCACACCGACCCCACACGTCGGGCAGCCGATCATCGGCCGCCAGCCGCGACTCGACGTGGACAGGATCAGCCTCTACCGTCACCATCGGTGCCTCCAAGCACTACAGCGCGGCACCCGCAAGCCGGCCAAGACTTCAGCGGGGTGCCGCGCACCCATCAGTTCCTCGTCACATTGACGGTGCACACGGACAAGATCAAACCCGCGACCACACCGACCGCCACATCGGCGGCCTCAATGAAGAAAGGGCACCCCGTGGTCGTCATCCAGAGAGACGGTCAACAACCGATGCCGTCTCCGGATCTCTGCAGCGGGTCCAAAAGCCCGGCGCCGCAGCGGCGCTCAGCCCGGGCGGCGAGGTGTCAGCCGTCGGCCAGCGCGAATTTGGGGCGTTGCTCACCGGTACGAGGTCGAGGTACTCGCGATGACGGTCGATGAAGCCCTGGACGAATGGGCACTAGGGCAGCACCGCCAGCCCTTCCGCTCGTGCGGTGTCCAGCGCGGTTTTGACGAGCAATGTTCCCAGGCCTTCCCCCGTGTGAGCCGGGTCGATCTCGGTGTGAATGAAAGAGATCCGCCGACTGCGATTTCAAAGCGCCTGCGGCCTGAGACGTCGGTGACCGTTGGCGCCATCGCGTCCGATTGCGCTCGTCACGTGCTCGGCCGCTGCCTCTGACCAGTTCGACGTCGCGTCAACCTCTTCGAGAAGAGCCGCCAGCGTGCTCGCCGCCGTGAAATCGCCGAGCCTGCCTAGGACGAACGCGGCGTAGAAGCTTGCCCATAGCTCATCGCGCACGCCTTTCAGAGCAGTCTGCTCGTATTCGTGGTGCGTTGATCCCGCGGCGGAGAGTACCTCCGCAAGGTCGGATTCGAACGGCGGATTGGTCATGGCTGGGACGAGAGCTGGAGATAGCGATGCACGAGGGCGATCGCCACACCGCCCTCACCGACGGATGCTGCTACGCGCTTCACCGATCCGGAGCGGATATCGCCGACGGCGAAGATGCCCGGTGCGCTCGTTTCGAGAGCCAACGGCTCCCGATCGGCCTTCCAGTGCCCCGCTTTCATCGCGTCCGTTCCCGTCAACACGAATCCGTGCTCGTCGCGCGAGATCTCCGAGGGGAGCCAGTCAGTCGCAGCCTCGGCGCCGATGAGGACGAACACCACTCGCGCATCCCGTCGAGATGTCGTGCCCGTCCTTCGATCGATGACCTCGATCGCCTCGAGTTGTTCGTCTCCGTGCACCGCGACAACCTCGGACCTCGTCTCCACACGGATGTTCGCTTTCGTTGCGATCTGCTCAATGAGGTAGTGAGACATACTTTCTCCGAGCGACTCGCCCCGCACGAGGAGCGTCACCGATCGCGCGTGGTTGGAGAAGAAGATGGCGGCCTGCCCGGCAGAATTGCCCGCCCCGATCAGATACACGTCGGTTCCCTGCGCGAGACCGGCGTCGCTGGGTGCCGCACCGTAGTAGACACCGGAGCCGACGAATCGATCGATCGAGTCGAGCTCGAGGCGCCGCCACTCCACGCCCATCGCGAGCACGATCGACTTCGTTCGGAGAACGTCGCCTCCATCCAGCGTGACGGTCATGTCGACAGGGTCGATGGATTCGACGCGGCGGGTCACGACGATCTCAGCGCCAAGCCGCTTCGCCTGTTGCAGCGCCCGGCTCGCGAGCTCGTCGCCGGAGACGCCGTATGGGAACCCCGTGTAGTTCTCGATCCGGGTCGAGGTGCCGGCTTGACCGCCCGGGGCGAAGGACTCGATCAGCCCAGTCTCCAAGCCCTCGGAGGCGCCGTTGACCGCCGCCGTCAGACCCGCCGGCCCGCCGCCCACGATCACCACGTCGTAGCGCGCCCGGCCTGGCGCGACCGTAAGTCCAGAGACGGTGGCAACGACACGCATCGTCGGGGCAATCAGCTGAGTGCCATCGCGCAGCGCCACCACCGGATAGGGGCCAGCTACGGAGTCGTCAGCTCGGGTGCGTGCAACAGCGGCGGGATCGTCTGGATCCAGGCGTTCGTAGGGAATCTGGTTGCGATGGAGGAAGCTGTCGCAGGCGTGGACTCCCGGGTCGAGGCGCGGGCCGATGACGAACATCGCGGGCTCGCGCGGCTGCGCGGTGGCGCTTCTCAGCATCTCCATGCGGTCCAAGGCGGCGGCACCGACCGTTGCGGACACCTGAGGGGCCATGGCGGCGAGCGTGTGGAACACCTCGACGGTCACCTTCAGCACGCGCGACGGCTCGACAGCCCGCATGCTGGCGGGCAATGGCGTACCGAGCGTCATCGGGATCTCCCCTCCGAGGTCCCCAGGAAGTCGGACGCCGATCACCTGCTCGACGCCGTTCACCAGTTTCGTCAGCTCGGTCTTTCCCTCGACCACGACAGCCAGCGCCCGAACTTCGCCCTCGTGGGCCACGTACTCCCCGGGCGTGAGGTGGATGTCCTCAACCTCGCCGGCAAGGTAGTCCAGCGCTTTCTCCTCAAGTGCCGAGAACAGTGGAATCGTAACCAGCTCATCGATAGTGAACATGATTGCCTCCCAATCCTTTCCGCTTGCTTTCCCGCAGCCGAAGACCATCTGCTGGCACCTTGTCGCAAGGGTGCCGCTGATTTGCGGGAGCGACTTCGGGTGCGGTGTCGAAAATCTGCATGCAGAAATGGTGGACCGGACAACCATGGCGGTACATGAGGCATCCGCCTCAAATATGGCGCGCTTGGGCCGCATGGATCGACTTCTGCAAACAGCGTGGTTATCCCATGCAAAACGGTCTGTGCCGATTGCAGCAATTTTGGCGATGTCAGCGGTTTAGCTCTGGCTACCAGCAGAAGGCGCTACGCCTTGTTGACGCCGTCAACAACTTTCGGTGTATCCGCAGGTGGTTTCACGTTGTTTCGCGTAGTCAGATTCGGTATTTCCGCAGGTCAGCTCATTTTTTTGCAGCGGTTCGATTCCCGGCAGCTCCACAAGTTGATAGCACGTCAGAGCCACATTTTCGCCGGTCTGCCGGCGCCGTATCCGGGTGCAATTGGCATCTACGGTCCCTTCTGGACCGGCTAGGTTCCCGGTGCAGCCGGCGCGCGCTGCGCGGAACTTCGCACGGCCGTCGGCGTTTTCAGGTGGTGTGGAGGCGTCGAGGAGGAGTTCGGCAGCCGTGTAGGCGTCGTATCGGCCGTCCGCGACGGCCGGGCTAAACGCTTGGCAGACAGCGAGTGTCAGAAAAAGTTTGGTCTCAGTGGGGGGCACTCGCGTGACGGCTAGGTCGGCGCGCCCCACTGCCCGTCCCCGTGATCGCGGCGACGTTCGTCCGGTGTCGGCGCTTCGTCGTCGGGTGCGAATCCTGCCTGCCTGAGTATCCGGCGCAAATCAATGATCATCTGTGCATCGATGTCTTTGCCACGCGGCGCCTCGAGGACTTCGGTTTCTGGACCTAACGCCACCGTGAATTTGCCGTTGCGCTCTTCAGTAGTCGTTTCGAGGTACCTAACTAAGTAGCGACAGGACTTCACGCCATTCGATGTTGACGCTCGCTGGAGGCGGAAGATTTTCTCGATCGTGTCGCGATGATGACTACTGAGGTGCGCGTCCATGAGCAGGCTTCCCGAGATGAGTGCGACGAATCCATCGTGTCACATCGGCGTCGCCGCAGTTCGTGGTTGAAGAGAGCACCGCTGGTTGGCAACTCTGCGACGCGCGCATAGCGACGAACCAACAGCAGGTGTTGTCCATCAGGGCGTAGTGTTTCGCCGACCGCAAAGGCCTGTTGACGCCGTCAACACCATTCGGTGTATCCGCACGTAGTTTCACGTCGTTTCGCGTAGCCAAAGTCAGTCAGGGGTCTTACAGGCCGGCCGAACCAGTCAGTCGCCCTCTACGGCGCTCAACAGTGAGTGCGTGACGTGAGTGCCCACGAAACGGAATTCGTGCGCGGGACGCCGCAGAGGCTCGATGGTGGTATCCGCGTGCGCGATGACTCCGCCACCGGAGGGGATTCCGAGCCCGGTGGCCGCTCCCTCCAGCAAATGAATCGTGCGCGACAGCCGCGCCCACTCGGCTCGCTCGTCGTGCGTGTCGATGACCACGGGGACGAGCTTGAACACATCGAGCAGCTCGGTCGCGGGGGATTCCGGTGTCTCGACGATTCCATAGCGTCCGAGCTGGACCGCGCCGGCTGAAATGCCCACCAGGACCGCCCCTTGGGCGTACCGGCCCAGGATCACATCCTTCATGCCGGTTTTCTCGAACGTGTTCCAGCCGAGACGCACATCGCCGCCCGCGAGGACGATCAACTGGGCACGCTCCAGGAAGGCGCGGTCGTCTGGGCCGAACGACGAATCGATCATGCGACGGTCGGAGATTCCAATCGCATCCACTGCCGCCTCGAAGATCCCGTAGAACTCCGGACGATCCCCATTGGAGGCACCGATGTAGGCCGCGCTGAGTGGTGTGTCCCGAGCCAATCCATCGAGGCCTGCCTCGAGGAGCAGTCGGTCCTGCCGCTTCCAGAACAGCAGCTGACTGTCCGCCAGCAGATAGAGCGGTTGGAGTTGTGGCGCCGTCTCAGTCACCGCACACGGTCAGACACCGGCCCGCTCCAGTTCACGCACTCGACCTCCGTGGCAATATCGTAGGGGATCGGCGAAGCCTCGTGCGACACTCCTCGGCGTCGGCGTGCGTGGCCTGGTTAGCGAATGCCTGCCAACCCACCGTCACCCCGGCGACCGAGGGCGATTTGTGGCCGTATCGGAGGCGTACCGAGATCGTACTGGCAGCGGTCAAATCTGGTGTCTTCCAGGCGATTTGATGCGTTCCGGCCAACCGTTTGGCCTGGTCGCGCGGGCGCTTACTAGGGACTCATTATCCGTTGGTCGCGGGTTCGAGCCGCGCCCGCCCCACTCAAATCGGCGTAGGAGGGCGGCGTCGCAGCCGTCATTTGTAGCTCGACCTACGCATACTAGCTCGCCATAGATTGGTTCAGCTACCCAGCTACCGGGGGAATGCCGCGTCCCGGTGTACGATCCGGCCATACCGTTGTCGAACGGTTGGGGCTCACCCCGTCGGTCTTCGCAATGGAACGGCTCACTGAACCGGAGTGAACTCGAGGTGCAATTCCTTGAGGCGCCTGAACAGAAAGGTGCGGTCCCATTTGAACCGACGATCGCCTGCCGGACCGTGCTCGGCTTCTGAAAGCCGAATGTCGGCCATCCGATCAAGGATTCGTTCCAAGCTCACCCGTACTTCGGCGCGTGCGATCGGGGCGCCCGGACAAGTGTGGATACCACGGCCGAATGCGATGTGTTGCAGAATGTTTGGGCGGCCGAGGCGGAATTCGTTGGGCTCGTCGAACCGTCGTGGATCTCGGTTTGCCGCACCGTTCATGACGAGTACGCTGGTACCGGCTCGCACATCGATGTCGCCGATCTTGGTGGTGCGCCGCGCCATGCGGAAGTTCGACTTGATCGGGCTTTCGAAGCGCAGCATCTCCTCGATGAAGGCGGAAATCTTTGAGTGGTCCTCGCGCAGCTGCTCTTGCAAGTCCGGTCGCTCCGCCAGCATTAGCATCGCGAGACTCAGCAGGTCGATCGTCGTGCCGTGGCCGGCGGCGAACATGAACGTGGCAACGCGGGCAACGTCAATCGCGCCGGGTGTCGTGCCGTCGGGAAACTTTGCCAGCGCAAGCTCGGTGAGGACGTCGTCGCGCGGCTCGCGCCGCCGATCCTCGATGTACTCGACGAACCACTCCTCTTTCACGCCAACGAAGCCGCTGCGTTCGCCCTCGAGCCTGCTGGCTATCGCAGCGCGGCGGAATCGCTCACGGTCGGCCTCGGGTACGCCCAGCAGGTCGGTAATAGCGTCGAGCGTGAACGGAAAATTGTAGTCAATGACGATCTCGCACTTGCCCTTCGCGATGAAGCGGTTGAGTTGCTCGTCGGCAAGACGCCACAGGAAGTCCTCGTTGTCCTTGAGCTGCTTCGGCGTAAACAACCGGCCCAACACCGAGCGGTGCGCGGTGTGCTTCGGAGGATCAAACGTTATGAAGTATTCGCCGAACGTAACCCTCTGGCGGTGCCGCTCGATCAGATCCGAGATGTCATCGCTGTCGGTTTCGATCGGAATCCCCGACCATGGACCGCTGACTATATTGCATACCGATAAGGCCTGGTCGGTGTCGCGTTGCACGGCGACGGCCTCTTCATACCCCGACACCATCACCACGCCGTGCGCCGGCTCACGCCTTATGGGACAACGACGGATCGCGTCGTAGTAATCGTAGGGGTCATCGACGAGCGATTTGTCGGTAAAGAAGTCGAGGTTCTCGAGTCCGCTCACTCCGCCTCCATCGCGTTGCAATACAAATGTTAAGCGCTCGGCTGTTCTGGGCAAAGGCCGTCCGAAATTGCGTGGGACGGATGGACGACCCCCCAATGCCGATGGCCTGGCGCAGAGCTGCTGGTGGGATTGTGCGCAACCGGCTGGGCACCGCACTGGGTAAGGCCGCCGCTGCCGAAGCGCAGCCGATTCGGGTTGGTAGCACGGCACGAAACTTCCCATCGCGTTTGCTCTGGCTATAGCTCGCTCGCGTTTCGAGGTTTCGCCAGTGATACTTGATTCACTTCGGCGTACAGGTCATTGGTGCGCTCCTGTTCTGCCGCCATCTTTTCCAGGGCCGCGACTGCGCGCTTGAGCAGTTCGAAGGCGTCCTCGATGGTGTCTTTCAGTTCATTGAAATTCGGTATCAAACCCATCTGGTTCCCTTCCATTGCGAGCCAGAACTTCGAGCCATCCACTGAGCAGCGTTTGCTGGTACGGATCATGGTACGCCAGCAAACCAGTGCCTCAAGCCAGCACGTGACCCACGCCGTGCATCTATTAAGCGGGATCCGTCCTGATGCGCACCCCCACCACCAGCGGCCTAACCGAACTGGTCACCCGCGCGGCCGACCGCAGAAGGCCGACACGCCCGCAACAATCCCGTTCATGTCAAGGCCGGGCCGCGCGCGAGCGCGTCGGCCTGCTTTTTCGTCAGATCAGACGACCTGCCCAAGGCGAATTGACGTTCATTGGCGGCGTCCCTAACTCACCTTGCCAAATCGCGCTCGACGTACCCATACACTCCGAGCGCTGCCAGGACCGCGCTGATGAGCAGCAAAATGATGGTCGCCGCCCAATGAGGCGGTGTTTCGGGTACAGGGGCGAGGTGAGCCCATGGCGACAGGTTGGCAATCCAGCCAGGCGCGTTCGTGGTCTGCATGATCGCGTTCACCAGGAATCCGCCGACAATCGGCAGTGCACCGATCGCGCCGGCAGCGGATGGGAGCCATCCGACGCCCACCGCAGCGGCCCCTGCCGCGAGCAATGCCACGGGAAGGGAATTCAGCGCACCCGCAAGTGAATCGGCGAACTGCAGTGGGGCGCCGGTGATTTTGGCGCCGCTCCAGATCGCGACTGCGGCCGAGCAATGGAGGGAAGCGACCCCACCAACCGTGACCGCGATCTCAGTGGACACCAGATGTACGCGCGAAATTGGTTGGGCGAACAGCAAGGTCCATCGACCGGCTTTTTCGTCGGCGACCATCGTCGCGAGGCGCATTGCGGCGTACAGCCCGGTGGGAACTGGGAGCAGGCTGAATAAAGGCGCAGCGAAGGCGTTCACCGACCCAAGGCCGCTCATCCCTGCGGCAGCGGCTAGTTCAATGATCCGTGGGTTCGTCTGGAAGTACTCGAGAACCGAGGCGAGCAGCACGCCTGCCAGAAGGAAGGATGCGGCAATGCCCGTCGCCCACCCGAGAGTTGTCCGCGCGGTGCGGCGAAGCGCGAACCCGCCGATGCTCTGCAACAGTCGGGTCCTTGGAGGACGGCTATCCGACACCGCCACAATCCCATCGCCCAGGTCGCGGTGGCGCGCCGCGAAGAGGGCCGCACCGGCCAGCGCGATCGGAAATGCGCCCAACACGATCAGCGGGGCGATGCGGTTGTCGGCGTATGGCGCCGAGCGTGCTGTCAGCCCGAACGGTGTCGCCCAAGCCAACCATGCCAGTTGATGTGAGCCATCGGCGATCATGCGCAGCGTCAGGCCAATGCCCAGAGCTGCGACCGTTAGTCCCGTGGCACCGGATCGCCCCGGCATGACTTGTGCGGCGAGCAGAGCTGTCGTCGCGAAAGTCATAGCTACGCAGGTGATCCCGGCTGCATGGATCACCGCCCCGGCCAGTTCAGTACGGGCCGCCAGAAGGCCCGCCGCGACGGCCACGCCGGTCAGCGTCGCGGATCCAACGAGGGCGGCCAGGCAGCGGATAACTACATCGGCCATTCGCAGGCGTCCCGCGAGGAGCAGATTCCACCGGCCTGCATCCTCCTCACCGCGGGTGATACGTGTGGTGGCGAGTATGATCCAGACGCTCGCGAGCACCAAAACGGCTGTGCCGGTGCGCCACACAGTGAAACCGCCGGGATTGTCGAGAGCGACCGGGGGGCCTAAAAAGATCCTTTCGATGGGATTCCCAGCCAATGCGCGCAAACCTGATTCATCCAGCAAGCTGCGGATCGTCTGGTATTGGCTGGCAAACGACGCCGACATAACCCCGCAGACCAAGGCGACGACCACGGCACCACGGCGAAGTTGGCGCACGGCCAGCCGGCTTACAGCCCGCCCCGGCGCGAGATGCGGCACGGCCGCTACCGGCGAACTGGGGAGCGTGGCGGCTGTCATCGTTGCGCCTCTCCGTAGTAATCGAGAAAAATCTCTTCCAGTGTCGGTTCGTGCATCGCGAGCGCGGTGATATCGGCTGTCGCGAGCGCTCGAAGCGCGGCCATCGGCGACCCAGTCAGACTGAACCGCAACCGATCACCATCAAGCGGCTCGACACTTGACACACCCGCGATATCCTCGAGGGGAGGTTGAACGCCGCGATAGGACACCTCGACTACGGTCCGGCGCAACCGGCGTAAATCAGCGATGCTGTCAATTTCGACGAGGCGCCCCGTGCGCAGAATCGCTACCCGGTCGCATACGGCTTCTACCTCGGCCAGCTTATGAGAGCTGAGGAACACCGTCTGGCCCCGCTCGCGTGCTTCTGTGACACAGCCGCGAAACTCTCGCTCCATCAACGGATCCAGGCCGCTCGTCGGTTCGTCGAGCACCAGAAGGGAAGCCCGTGTCGCGAATGCAGCGACAAGGGCCACCTTCTGCCGGTTGCCGGTCGAATAGGTCCTGGCCGGCTTGTTGAGCTCGAGATCGAAACGGTCGACCAACTCGTCGCGGTAGGCCGCGTCGACACCGAGGCCCACGCAGCCAAGCAGCTCAAGGATTTCGGCGCCCGTCAGTTCCGGCCACAGCGCAACATCAGCGGGCACGTATGCGATGTGACGATGGGACCGACGGACGTCACCCGCAGCGCAGCCGAATATCGCCGCACTGCCTGCGGTCGGGCGAATCAATCCGAGCAGCAGGCGGATCGTCGTCGACTTGCCGGCACCGTTGGGGCCCAGGAACCCGAACACCTCGCCGGGCGCGACGGTCATACTCAGATCCTCGACGGCCACAACACGGCCGAACCGTTTGGTCAGACCGTCGGCACGGATGGCAGGGCTGAAAGCAGTGGGCGCCGGGGATTCCACGCCCTGAAGGGTAAGTCACCCGCCGTAAAGATCTCTCGGATCCGACCCAGGGACCGTTTCCTCAAGCTGACCTCTCGCGCAGCTGAGGACCTTCGCGCCGGCAGTGTCATTTGACGTTTGAGCGTATTGACGCCGTCAACACCTCTCGCATATTCCCAGGCACTTACGCGTTGTTTCGCGCAATTCCGCGTTGTTAGATCCAGCGTTCCGCAGGTCAGCACGATTTTCGTGACGGGTTCGATTCCCGGCGGCTCCACCGAGTCTAGATACCGTTCGACGGCGTCGACTAGTTCGCGGTGTGCCGTCTGGACGCCGATTCTCGAGGTTGAGGAATTTCGGGATGGCGCTGATCAACACCACCAATGCGTCCGGCGAAAGGTTGCCGTGCGCAAGCTCGCGATTCGTCCTCAGCGCGTCGAGCTCGACCTGGCGGACGCGGTCGCTGACCTCGGCGATTTCTGCGCGGATGGACTTGCGGTGATTGCCCAGTGCCATGAACTCCGACATGAGGGCGCCAGTGGCCCCATCCCAGCTGTACTCCCATATCACGTGCAAGGGTTCGTCGGGATGGGCTTGTAGTGCGTCCGCCAGATGTTGGAGGTTTTTGTCCCTGCGGGAGGGTGACCAGAACATTTGCGAGGTCGAGCGACAGCCCGCACCTTTGCCAGGCGGTGAGGAGGACGTCATGACGAACCCTGTCCGGACGACCCACTTGGTGATCATCGCGGCAAGTTCCCCACTGCACGCCGGTGAAGTCCGTCCGCCCGCCGTTGCTGATCCATGTCAGCAAAGGCGAGCCGGTGTTCGCTAGCATCACTAGCGAGCATCGAAAACTTCATCGTCCTCGCGGGGCCCGCGCCTGCCCGGTAGCGAAACGCCACAAGCCGATACATCACTGCAGGTCACATCAGAGGAAGCCGCAATCGGCCCAACCCTGTGGCGCGCGCACGAGTTACTGAGGTGTGCCAGGAGTCGCATCAGGAACTTTGCCGATACACCTGACCGACCTTGTTGGGCTCCAGTAGGGTTTGGACTGATTCGACTCATGTCGGCTAGATGATCTGGAGCACCGGTGAGCATCAATCCGTTCGACGATGACAGTGGCAGCTTTTTCGTCTTGGTCAACGACGAGGAGCAACACAGCCTGTGGCCGACCTTCGCCGATATTCCAGCGGGTTGGCGGGTGGTTTACGGCGAAGCGGACCGCGCAGCGTGTCTGGACTACATCGAAGAGAACTGGCCCGATATACGGCCGAAGAGTCTGCGCGAGAGGCTGGCAGCGGGCCGGGCTTTCGACACGTAAACCGTGAGGGAGGACACGTAAACCGTGAGGGAGGACACGTAAACCGTGAGGGAGTCGGATGGATCTTGATGACCGGGCCCTTCCGCTGACACGGGGCCAGCTAGACATATGGCTTGCGCAGGAAACGGGTCACTTCGGTGCGAAGTGGCAGCTGGGCGAGCTTTTGCGAATCGAGGGCACGGTAGAGCCTGGTTTGCTTGAGTGGGCGATCGTTCAAGTGGTGCGCGAGGCCGAGCCACTTAGAGCCGCCTTTTTCGAGGTGGATGGCCAGGTTTTCCAAAAGCCGGTTGATTACCCGGACGTTGAGCTTGCTCGGTACGATCTCATCGGCTCGCAGGATCCTGCACAGGACGCCTATCGGCTGGCATCATCGATCCAACGCACGCTGATGCCGCTTGGTGGCCCGCTGTTCAAATTTGCGTTGTTGCAGACACGGGTGGATGAATTTTATTTGTTCGCGTGCTGCCATCATATAGTGGTAGACGGAATCGGCATTACTCTTGTTTGTCATCGGATCGCGGATGTCTATTCTGCAATGGCAACGGGCGCGTCGATTCCTCCTGCTTTTTTTGGGTCGTTGAGTGATCTGATAGATTGCGAATTAGAATACGGAGCGTCCACCGATTATCTCGATGATCAGGCCTATTGGACGAGGAACCTTCCGCCGGAAAGCGAACCGCGTTATCGGGTGGCGCACGGCGCCGCGGGCGGGGGTGATTTGGAGGAGTCTTCCGCACCAGTTCAGTTGGACCCTGCCGCCGTTGCCGGGATCCAAGTGTTGTCACAGGCCTTGGGGGTGCGCCGATCGTCGGTGATTACTGCAGCGTGCGCGCTTCTGGTGCGCGCGTTCGACACTGAGAGTTCGGAGGTAGTGCTCGATTTTCCGGTAAGCAGGCGTGTGCGTCCGGAAACAATGACGGTGCCCGGAATGATTTCCGGGTTTGTGCCACTGGTGTTGAAGACTTCGCCGGGATCGGCGGTTGCTGATTTTTGTGAACGTGTCGACAGGCGAATGAGAGAGGCGCTACAGCATCAGCGATTCCCGGTGCATGCTATTGATTACAAGGCGAGTCTCCGTGGTTCCGGCCAGGCGTCGAATCGGGTAGTTATTAATTTTATTCCGGCTACACATACAGGGTATTTTGCTACTGCTGCAACAACGGGAACCCTGACCCATGCTGGCCCCGTCGAGTTTGGGCTGGTCTTTTTTACAGACGGCGATCAGCTCTTTCTCAGCACGGTGGGTACTGGACAGTTCTTTTCGAACTGCGATGTCTGCGATCTAGCAGAGCGGCTGGAGCGGGTGTTGGTGGCGATGACCGCCGATCAGGGGCGGTCGTTGTCGTCGGTGGATCTGCTCGATGAGGCTGAGCATGCCCGCCTGGATGAGATCGGTAACCGGGCGGTGTCGACCCAGCCCGTGACCGCGCCGGTGTCGATTCCGGTGTTGTTCGCTGCGCGGGTGGCCCAGTCTCCGGATGCGGTGGCGCTGGTGTGCGAGGGGCGTTCGTGGACCTACCGCGAGGTTGAGGAGGCGGCGAATCGGTTGGCGCATCTGCTGGCAGGCCAGGGTGCGGGTCCGGGTGAGTGTGTGGCGCTGCTGTTCACCCGTTCCGCGCAGGCCGTCGTGGCGATGCTGGCGGTGCTCAAGTCCGGGGCGGCGTATTTACCGATCGACCCGGCGGTGCCGACGTCCCGGATCAAATTCATGATCGCCGACGCTGCGCCGATAGCCGCGGTCACCACCGCCGGGTTAGCTGGCCGGCTAGACAGGTGCGATCTGCTGGTGGTCGATGTCGACGATCCCCGCATTGACGCTCAACCCAGCACAGCGTTGCCCGCTCCGAGCGGCGACGATATCGCGTACCTGATTTACACCTCGGGCACCACCGGCACTCCGAAGGGGGTGGCGGTCACTCACCAGAGTGTGACCCAGTTGCTGGCGCCGTTGGATGCCGGTTTGCCGGCGGCCGGAGTGTGGTCGCTGTGTCATTCGTTGGCCTTCGACGTGTCGGTGTGGGAGATCTTCGGCGCGCTGCTGCGGGGTGGGCGGCTGGTGGTGGTGCCCGAATCCGTGGTGACCTCACCGCCGGACTTACACGAGGTACTGGTCGCTGAAGAGGTCAGCGTGTTGACCCAAACGCCGTCGGCGATGGCGATGCTCGCGGATGAGGGTTTGGAGTCGACGGCGTTGGTGATGGCCGGTGAGGCCTGCCCGGCCGAGGTGGTGGAGCGGTGGGCGCCGGGGCGGGTGATGATCAACGCCTACGGTCCGACCGAGACCACGATGTGTGTGGCGATCAGTGCGCCGTTGACCGCGGGCACGGATGTGGTGCCGATCGGCGCCCCGGTGCCTGGGGCGGCGTTGTTTGTGCTGGATGGGTGGTTGCGCCCGGTGCCCGCGGGTGTGGTCGGTGAGTTGTACGTGGCCGGTGGCGGGCTGGCGTGTGGGTACGTGCGTCGGGGCGGGTTGACCGGGTCGCGTTTTGTGGCCTGTCCCTTCGGCGGGCCGGGGACGCGGATGTATCGCACCGGGGATCTGGTGCGCTGGGGCACTGACGGGCAGCTGCAGTACCTCGGGCGCGCTGATGAGCAGGTGAAGATCCGCGGTTACCGCATCGAACTCGGTGAAATCCAGGCCGCGCTGGCCGGGCTGGACGGGGTGGATCGGGCGGTGGTGATCGCCCGTGAGGACCGCCCCGGTGATAAGCGCCTGGTGGGCTACATCACCGGCACCGCAGACCCGGCTGAGATTCGCGCGCAACTGGGCGAGCGGCTGCCGGCCTACTTGATCCCGACAGCGGTAGTGGTATTGCCGGCGCTGCCATTGACGGCCAATGGCAAACTGGATACCCGCGCCCTGCCGGCACCGGAGTTCCAGGATGTCGATGGTTACCGGGCCCCGGCCACCGCGGTCGAGGAGATCCTGGTCGGCATCTATGCCGACGTGCTGGGTTTGGAGCGCGTCGGGGTCGATGACTCGTTTTTCGATCTGGGTGGGGATTCGCTGTTGGCGATGCGCCTGTCCGCGGCGATCAACACCTCACTGGATGCCGATCTTTCTGTACCCACCGTGTTCGACGCGCCCACGGTTGCCCAGTTGGCGTGCCGTATCGGTGTGGGTTCGCGTCGGCTTCAGCCCTTGGTGCCAGCGGAGCGGCCTGCGGTGGTGCCATTGTCGTATGCCCAGCAGCGGTTGTGGTTCATCGACCAGCTGCAGGGACCCTCCCCGGTCTACAACCTGGCGGCGGCGTTGCGATTGGGTGGCCTCCTCGAAACCGAGGAGTTGCGTGCGGCGCTGGCCGATGTGGTGGGCCGTCATGAAAGCCTGCGCACGCTGCTTGCCGCGCCCGGGGGAATCCCCCAGCAGCTGGTAGTGCCGTCCGAGCGGGCCGACTTCGGTTGGGATGTTGTTGATGCCACCGGCTGGTCGGCAGGTCGGCTGGATGAGGCCATCGGCGCGGCAGTGCGTCACAGTTTCGACCTGGCGTCTGAGATCCCGTTGCGGGCAACACTTTTCCGGGTCGCCTATGACGAACATGTGCTGGTGGCCGTGGTGCACCATATCGCTGCCGACGGCTGGTCGATCGCCCCGCTGATCAGGGATCTGGGGGTGGCCTATGCCGGCCGGTATGCGAGGCTCGCCCCCGGCTGGGAGCCGCTGCCGGTGCAGTATGTCGATTACACGCTGTGGCAGCGCGCGCTGCTGGGTGATCTCGACGACAGCGACAGTCCCATCGCTGCGCAGCTGGCCTACTGGGAGCAGGCGCTGGCTGGCCTGCCCGAGCGCCTGCAGCTGCCCACTGATCGGCCCTACCCACCGGTGGCTGATCAGCGCGGCGCCAGCGTGGTCGTGGATTGGCCGGCCGAGTTGCAGCAGCAGGTTGCGCGGGCGGCACGTGAGCACAAAGCGACCAGCTTCATGGTGGTCCAGGCCGCCCTGGCGGTGCTGCTATCGAAGCTCAGCGCCAGCCCCGAGGTGGCTATTGGGTTCCCGATCGCCGGGCGGCGCGATCCCGCACTGGATGATCTGGTGGGCTTTTTTATCAACACCTTGGTGCTGCGGGTCGACGTGTCGGGGGATCCCACCACCGCCGAACTGTTGGGCCAGGTGCGCCGACGCAGCGTGGCCGCCTACGAGCACCAAGACGTACCCTTCGAAGTGCTCGTGGAGCGGCTCAACCCCTCGAGGTCGTTGGCTCATCATCCCCTGATTCAGGTGCTGGTGGGCTGGCAGTTCGCCGGGAACAGCGACCCGGCGGCGGAGCTGGAGCTGGAGGGCCTGCAGGTCACGTCACTGCCGGTGGACACTCGCACCGCCCGGATGGATTTGGGCTTTTCTCTGGCCGAACGCTTCACCAACACCGGTGAGCCCGCCGGGATTTCCGGGACGGTGGAGTTTCGCACCGATGTGTTCGACGCGGCCAGCATCGAAACACTGATCGAGCGGTTGGGGCGGGTGTTGGTGGCGATGACCGCTGACTCGACACGGCGGGTCTCGTCGATCGATGTGCTTGATGCCGGTGAGCACGCCCGGCTGGATGAGGTCGGTAATCGGGCGGTGTTGACCCAGCCCGCACCCCCCGCGGTGTCGGTTCCGGTGTTGTTCGCCGCGCAGGTGGCGCGCAGCCCGGAGGCGGTGGCGGTGACCTTCGACGGCCGGTCAATGACCTACCGCGAACTCGAGGAGGCCGCTAACCGGTTGGCGCACCTGCTGGCCGGCCAGGGTGCGGGGCCGGGACAGTGTGTGGCGCTGCTGTTTTCGCGGTGCGCTGAGGCGATCGTGGCGATTTTGGCGGTGCTCAAGTCCGGGGCGGCGTATTTGCCGATCGATCCGGCGCTGCCGGCGGCACGGATCGAGTTCATGATCGCCGATGCCGCGCCGATCGCCGCGATCACCACGGCGGGTCTGCGCGCATTGTTGGACGGGTGCGAGCTGGCGGTCGTCGATATCAACGACCCCCGCATTGACACCCAACCCAGTACCGCCGTACCGAGTCCGGCCCCTGATGATCTGGCGCACATCATCTACACCTCGGGCACCACCGGGGTGCCCAAGGGGGTGACGGTCACCCACCACAACGTCACTCAGATGTTCGACGCACTGGATATCGGCGTGGAGTTGGCGCCCGACCAGGTGTGGACGCAGTTTCACTCCTATGCCTTCGATTTCTCGGTGTGGGAGATCTGGGGTGCGTTGTTGTTTGGGGGGCGGCTGGTGGTGGTGCCCGACTCGGTGGCCCGCTCACCGGAGGACTTTCACGCGTTGCTGGTCACCGAACATGTCAGCGTGTTGACCCAGACCCCGTCGGCGGTGGCGATGCTGCCGGATGAGGGTTTGGAGTCGGCGGCGTTGGTGATCGGTGCTGAGCCCTGCCCGGTCGAGGTGGTGGATCGGTGGGCGCCGGGGCGGGTGATGGTCAATGTCTATGGCCCGACCGAGACGACGATGTGGCTGTCCAAGAGTGCGCCGTTGGCGGCGGGGTCGGGGGCGCCACCGATCGGCTCGCCGATTGCGGGGGCGGCGTTCTTTGTGCTGGATGGGTGGTTGCGGCCGGTGCCGGTCGGGGTGGTCGGTGAGTTGTATCTGGCCGGTCGCGGGGTGGGCGTTGGGTATGTGCGCCGGGGCGGGTTGACCGCGTCGCGGTTTGTGGCCTGTCCGTTCGGCGGGCCTGGGGCGCGGATGTATCGCACCGGCGATCTGGTGCGCTGGGGCGATGACGGGCAGCTGCAGTATCTGGGCCGCGCCGATGAACAGGTCAAGATCCGCGGCTACCGCATCGAGCTCGGCGAGATTCAGGCCGCCCTGACCGGGCTGGACGGGGTGGAGCAGGCGGCGGTGATCGCCCGCGAGGACCGCCCCGGCGACAAGCGCCTGGTGGGTTATATCACCGGGACAGCAGACCCGGCCGAGGCGCGTAGCGAGTTGGCCGAGCGGCTACCGCCGTACATGGTGCCGGCCGCGGTGGTCGTGATGGATGCGTTGCCGGTGACGGTCAACGGCAAACTGGATACCCGCGCCCTGCCGGCACCCGAATACCAGGACGCCGACCACTATCGCGCCCCGGCCAACGCCATCGAGGAGATCCTGGCCGGCATCTACGCCCAGGTGCTCGGGCTCGACCGGGTCGGGGTCGACGACTCGTTCTTCGATTTGGGTGGGGACAGCGTTTCGTCGATGCAGGTGGTGGCGCGGGCCCGTGCCGCCGGGGTGCTGTGTCGGCCGCGCGACATTTTCGTCGAGCAGACCGTGGCCGGGCTGGCCCGAGTCGCCGGGGTCACCGACAGTGCGGCCGGCGTGGTCGATGAGGGCATCGGGCCGGTGGTCGCGACCCCGATCATGCGCTGGCTGCAGGGCGTGGATGGCCCGGTCGATGAGTTCAATCAGACGCTGGTGGTGCAGGCCCCGGTGGGGGTCACCGAGGCCGATGTGGTGGTGGTGCTGCAGGCGTTGCTGGATCGGCATGCCATGTTGCGGCTGCGCGTCGATGACGACGGCGCCGGGGGTTGGTCGCTGCAGGTGCCCGAGCCCGGTTCGGTGGATGCGCGCGGGTGCCTGCACACCGTGGATGTGTTGTCCGATGAGGCGCTGGTGGCGGCGCGGTCGCGGTTGAACCCGGCGGCCGGGGTGATGCTGCGCGCGTTGTGGGTGGCCTCGGCGGCCCAGCTGGCGTTGATCATTCACCATCTGGCCGTCGACGCGGTGTCGTGGCGAATCCTGTTGGAGGACCTCAACATCGCCTGGGCCCAGCATCACAGCGGGCAGCCGGTGGTGCTGCCGGCGGCGGGGACGTCGTTTGCCCGGTGGTCCTCGCTGCTGGGCGAGCACGCACGCGCCGCGGCGGTGGTGGAGCAGGCGGAGGCGTGGAAGCAGGTGGCGGCGGCCCTGGCCGCGCTGCCGGCGGTGCAACCCGAGCGGGATACCTATGCCAGCGCCGGGCATTTGTCGGTGTCACTGGACAGCGAGCTCACCCGGATGCTTTTGGGTGAGGTGCCGGCGGCGTTTCATGCCGGTATCCATGACATCTTGTTGATCGCGTTCGGGTTGGCGTGGTCGCAGTTCTTGGGCACCGGCGGCGCGCCGATCGGCATCGACGTGGAGGGCCACGGGCGGGCCGAGGAGCTGGTGCGGAGATGTTGACCTGTCGCGCACGGTGGGGTGGTTTACCACCAAATACCCGGTGTCGTTGACCGTCGGTGGGCTGGACTGGGCGCAGGTGATCGCCGGCGAGGCGGCCCTCGGCCCCGTCATCAAGGACGCCAAAGAGCAGCTGCGCGCCCTGCCCGATCGGCCTGACGTATGGTCTGCTGCGCTATTTGAACCCCGACGTCGACCTGGCCGAGTCCGACCCGCCGATCGGATTCAACTACCTGGGACGCCTGGGCGCGGCGGCCGATGGGTCTGGTGGTGGTTGGCGGATCTGCCATGAGGATTCGTTGTTCACAGGCGTCAGCGCGGCGGTGCCCATGCCGCTGATGCACACCGTGGAGCTCAATGCGGGCACCGTGGACACCGAGGTCGGCCCGCACCTGCACGCCGACTGGATGTGGGCGACCTCGGCAGTTGATGGCGACCAGGTCAGCCGGCTGAGCCGGTTGTGGTTTGACGCCCTGGCCGGGATCTGCGCGCATGTGCGAGGCGGTGGGGGCGGGCTGACCCCGTCGGATATCGCGCCGGCCCGGCTGGGCCAACACCAGATCGATGAGCTTCACCAGCACTATGAGATCGCCGATGTTTTGCCGTTGACCCCGCTGCAGCAGGGACTGCTCTTTCACGCCAGCACCACGCAGGGCAACCACGACGATGTGTATGCGGTGCAGCTGGACATCACGTTGAGCGGTGCCCTTGACCCCCACCGGCTGCGCGATGCGGTGGACACGGTGGTTAACCGGCATCCCAACCTGGCGGCCCGCTTCTGCCCACAGTTCGACCAACCGGTGCAGATCATCCCCGCCGATCCCGTAACACCTTGGCGATATGACGACCTGCTCTCCGAGGAGCAGATCCAGCGGGTGTGCGCCGACGAACGTGCCGCGGTCTGCGAGCTGGCCGACGAGCCGGCCGTTCGGGCGGCGTTGATTCGCACCGCGCCAGATCGGCACCGGTGTGTGCTGACCTTCCACCACATCGTGATGGATGGCTGGTCGCTGCCGATCCTGCTGAGCGAGATATTCGCCAGCTATCACGGGCAGCGGCTACCCGCGGCGGTCCCGTACCGCAGGTTTGTCACCTGGCTGGCCGGTCGAGACCTCGATGCCGCCCACGCGGCGTGGCGCGGGGTGTTGGCCGATTTTGACACCCCCACACTGGTCGGACCGGCGCACAGGTTGGGGCTCGGCGCCCGAGGCGTGGAATCGTTTCGGGTGCCCGAGGAGACCACGCGGGCGCTTAGCGAGCTGGCGCGCTCGTGTCACACCACCGTCAACACCGTGCTGCAGGCCGCGTGGGCGCAGCTGCTGATGTGGCTGACCGGCCAGCATGATGTGGCCTTCGGTACGGCGGTCTCGGGTAGGCCGGCCGAGGTGGTGGGCGCGGAGTCGATGGTGGGGTTGTTGATCAACACGGTGCCGGTGCGGGCGACCATCACCGCGGCTACCACCACCGCAGATCTGCTGGATCAGCTGCACAGCGCCAACAACGACACCCGGGAGCACGAGCACCTGGCGCTTAGCGAGATCCACCGCATCACCGGCCACGATCAGCTGTTCGACACCGTTTTCGTGTACGAAAACTACCCGATCGACGCCGCCGCGTTGTCCGGCATCGACGGGTTGGCCATCACCGAGTTCACCGGCCGCGAATCCACCCATTATCCACTGACGATGGCGGCCCGGCCGGGCAACGAACTGGGGCTTCGCGTCGAATTCGACACCGATGTTTTCGACGCGGCCAGCATCGAGGCGCTCATCGAGCGGTTGCAGCGGGTGTTGGCGGCGATGACCGCCGACCCGACCCGGCGGCTGTCGTCGGTGGATGTGCTCGATCAGGCTGAGCATGCCCGGCTGGATGAGATCGGTAACCGCGCAGTGCTGACCCAGCCGGTGACCGCGCCGGTGTCGATTCCGGTGTTGTTCGCCGCGCAGGTGGCCCGCGCCCCGGAGGCGGTGGCGGTGACGTTCGAGGGCCGCTCCATGACCTACCTCCAGTTGGATGAGGCGGCGAATCGGTTGGCGCATCTGTTGGCCGGCCAGGGTGTGGGCCCGGGTGAGTGTGTGGCGCTGCTGTTTAACCGTTCCGCGCAGGCGGTCGTGGCGATGCTGGCGGTGCTCAAGACCGGGGCGGCGTATCTGCCGATCGATCCGGGGCTGCCGGCGGACCGGATCGGGTTCATGATCGCCGATGCCGCGCCGATCGCCGCGATCACCACCACCGGGCTGGCCGAGCGGCTGGACGGATTTGACGTGCTGGTCATCGATGTCGAGGATCCCGCTGTTGACGGCCAACCCAGCACCCCGTTACCGGCGCCGGGCTCCGACGATATCGCCTACCTCATCTACACCTCGGGCACCACCGGTACCCCGAA
Source organism: uncultured Actinomycetota bacterium (assembly GCA_963715885.1). GTDB lineage: Bacteria > Actinomycetota > Actinomycetes > Mycobacteriales > Mycobacteriaceae > Mycobacterium. Next base: position 28,005 of record CAVQSK010000009.1, on the reverse strand, counting down.
GGGGGTGGCCATCACCCACCACAATCTGACCCAGCTGCTGGCGTCAATGGACGCCTGGCTGGCACCGGAACAGGTATGGGCGCAGTGGCATTCGTTGGCCTTCGACGCCTCAGTTGAAGAGATCTGGGGTGCGCTGCTGCATAGTGGGCGGCTGGTGGTGGTGCCCGAATCGGTGGCCGGCTCACCGGATGACTTCCATGCCTTGCTGGTCGCTGAGCAGGTCAGCTTCTTAAGTCAAACCCCGTCTGCGGTGGGGGCGTTGTCGCCGGAAGGTTTGGAGTCGGTGGCGTTGCTGGTGGCCGGTGAGGCCTGCCCGGCCGAGCTGGTGGATCGGTGGGCGCCGGGGCGGGTGATGGTCAACGGCTACGGCCCGACCGAGACCACGGTGTGTGCGTCCAGGACTGCGCCACTGACGGCGGGGTCGGGTGTGCCGCCGATCGGTGCGCCGGTGGCGGGGGCGGCGTTGTTCGTGCTGGACGGATGGTTGCGGCCGGTGCCGGTCGGTGTGGTCGGTGAGTTGTATGTGGCCGGTCGCGGCGTGGGGGTCGGCTATGTGCGCCGGGCTGGGTTGACCGGGTCGCGGTTTGTGGCGTGCCCGTTCGGGGCGCCTGGGGCGCGGATGTATCGCACCGGGGATCTGGTGCGGTGGGGTGCTGACGGGCAGTTGCAGTATCTGGGTCGTGCTGATGAGCAGGTCAAGATCCGCGGCTATCGCATCGAGCTCGGTGAGGTGCGCGCGGCACTGACCCGGCTGGACGGGGTGGAGCAGGCGGTGGTGATCGCCCGCGAGGACCGCCCCGGCGACAAGCGTCTGGTGGGCTATGTCACCGAATCGACCACCGGGGCAGTCGATCCGGGCGCCGCGCGTGCAGAGTTGGGCGAGCGGCTACCGCCGTATATGGTGCCGGCCGCGGTCGTGGTGATGGCCGCGTTGCCGCTGACGCCCAACGTCAAGCTCGACACCCGCGCCCTGCCGGCCCCCGAATACCGGGAGGGCGATCGTTACCGCGCCCCGGCCAGCGCGGTCGAGGAGATCCTGGCCGGCATCTACGCCCGGGTGCTGGGGCTGGAGCGGGTCGGGGTGGATGACTCGTTCTTCGATTTGGGTGGGGATTCACTGTCGGCGATGCGGGTGATCGCGGCGATCAACACCGGCCTGGATGCCGGTCTTTCGGTGCGGGCGGTGTTCGAGGCGCCCACGGTTGCCCAGTTGGCGCCCCGTATCGGTGAGGATGCGGGTCGGCGTGAGCCGTTGGTGGTGGTTGAGCGGCCCGCGGTGGTGCCGTTGTCGTTCGCCCAGCAGCGGTTGTGGTTCCTTGACCAGTTGCATGGGCCCTCCCCGGTTTACAACATGGCGACCGCGTTGCGGCTCGGCGGGCTCGTTGATACCGGGGCGTTGGGTGCGGCGCTGGCCGATGTGGTGGGCCGCCAGGAGAGCCTGCGCACCCTGTTTGTGGCGCTCGACGGGATACCCCAGCAGTTGGTTATCCCCGTTGAGCGGGTCGACTTTGGTTGGGACGTCGTTGATGCCACCGGCTGGTCGGCGGCCCGGCTGGGCGAGGCCATCGACGCCGCGGCGCGTCACCCGTTTGACCTGGGCGCCGAGATCCCTTTGCGGGCAACACTTTTCCGCGTCGCCGAGGACGAGCATGTGCTGGTGGCCGTGGTGCACCATATCGCCGCCGACGGCTGGTCGATCACCCCGCTGGTGGCTGATCTGGGGGTGGCCTATGCCAGCCGGTGTGCGGGGCTCGCCCCCGGCTGGGCGCCGTTGCCGGTGCAGTATGTGGATTACACGCTGTGGCAGCGCGCGCTGCTGGGTGATCTGGCCGACACCGACAGCCGGATCGCCGCGCAGCTGGCCTACTGGGAGCAGGCGCTGGCCGGGATGCCCGAGCGCGCTGCAGTTGCCCACCGATCGGCCCTATCCGCCGGTGGCCGATCAGCGCGGCGCCAGGGTGGCGGTGAACTGGCCGGCGGAGCTGCAGCAGCGGGTTGCTCGGGTGGCCGGCGAGCACAACGCGACCAGTTTCATGGTGATCCAGGCCGCCCTGGCGGTGCTGCTGTCGAAGATCAGCGCCAGTTCCGATGTGGCGGTGGGGTTCGCGATCGCCGGGCGCGGTGACCCGGCGCTGGATGAGTTGGTCGGGTTTTTCGTCAACACTCTGGTGCTGCGGGTGGATCTTGCTGGGGATCTGACCGTCGCCGAGCTGCTGGCCCAGGTGCGCCAGCGCGGCCTGGCCGCCTACGAGCACCAGGATGTGCCCTTTGAGGTGCTGGTGGAGCGGCTCCACCCGACCCGAAGCCTGACCCACCACCCCCTGTTTCAGGTGGCGTTGGCCTGGCAGAACAACGAGCCCGCGAAGCTGGCCTTGGGTGATCTGCAGGTCACGCCGATGCCGGTGGACACCCGCACCGCCCGCATGGACCTGACGTTTTCCCTGGCCGAGCATTTCACCGACACCGGTCAGCCCGCGGGGATCGGCGGGGCGGTGGAGTTTCGCACCGATGTGTTCGACGCGGCCAGCATCGAGGCGCTGATCGGAGCGGTTGGAGCGGGTGGTGGTGGCGATGACCGCCGACCCGACACGGCGGCTCTCGTCGATGGATGTGCTCGATGAGGGTGAGCACGCCCGGCTGGATGAGATCGGCAACCGCGCCACATTGACCCAGCCCGCGACCGCCGGTGTCGATTCCGGTGTTGTTCGCCGAACAGGTGGGCCGCGCCACGGATGCGGTGGCGCTGGTATGCGAGGGCCATTCCATGACGTACCGGGAGCTTGATGAGGCCGCTAACCGGTTGGCGCACCTGCTGGCCGCCCACGGTGTGGGCGCAGGACAGTGTGTGGCACTGCTGTTGGAGCGATCAGCCGAGGCGGTCGTGGCGATTGTGGCGGTGCTCAAGACCGGGGCGGCCTATCTGCCGCTCGATCCGGTGGTGCCGACGGCGCGCATGCAGTTCATCGTGGAGGATGCCGCCCCGGTGGCGGTGATCACCACCGCCGGGCTGCGCCCGCGGCTGGACGAGTTTGACGTGGTGGTCATCGATGTCGACGACCCCGCTGTTGACACCCAGCCCAGCACGGCACCACCGGGGCCGGGTCCCGATGAGATCGCTTACCTCATTTACACCTCGGGCACCACCGGTGCGCCCAAGGGGGCGGCGGTCACCCACCACAACGTCACCCAGCTGCTGGGGTCGCTGGATGCCGGCCTGCCGGCGGCGGGGGTGTGGGCGCATAGTCACTCCTTGGCCTTCGACGTGTCGGTGTGGGAGATCTTTGGTGCGCTGTTGCGTGGTGGGCGGCTGGTGGTGGTGCCCGAGTCGGTGGCCGGCTCACCGGATGACTTCCGCGCCTTGCTGGTCAGCGAATCGGTCAGCGTGTTCACCCAGACGCCGTCGGCGGTTTCGATGCTGCCGCAGGAGGGTCTGGAGTCGACAGCGTTGGCGGTCGTCGGTGAGGCCTGCCCGGGCGAGGTGGTGGACCGGTGGGCGCCAGGGCGGGTAATGGTCAACGCCTACGGTCCGACCGAGACCACGATGTGTGTGGCGATCAGTGCGCCGCTGACGGCGGGGTCGGGGGTGCCGCCGATCGGTGCGCCGGTGTCGGGGGCGGCGTTGTTTGTGCTGGATGGGTGGTTGCGCCCGGTGCCCGCCGGTGTGGTCGGTGAGTTGTATGTGGCCGGTACCGGGGTGGGGGTTGGCTATATAGGCCGGGCCGGGTTGACCGGGTCGCGGTTTGTGGCGTGCCCGTTCGGGGGGCCGGGGGCGCGGATGTATCGCACCGGGGATCTGGTGTGTTGGGGCGCTGATGGGCAGCTGGTGTATCTGGGGCGTGCTGATGAGCAGGTCAAGATCCGCGGGCATCGCATCGAGCTGGGTGAGGTGCGCGCGGCCCTGGTCGGGCTGGATGGGGTGGATCAGGCGGTGGTGATCGCCCGCGAGGACCGCCCCGGCGACAAGCGCCTAGTCGGCTATGTCACCGAGTCGGTGACCGGGGCAGTCGACCCGGCCGAGATACGCGCCGTGCTGGGCGGGCGGCTGCCGGCCTATATGGTGCCGGCCGCGGTGGTGGTGGTGGAGGCGCTGCCGCTGACACCCAACGGCAAACTCGACACCCGCGCCCTGCCGGCGCCCGAGTACACCGCCGGTGAGTATCGCGCCCCGGGCAGCGCGGTCGAGAAGATCCTGGCCGGCATCTACGCCCAGGTACTCGGGCTGGAGCGGGTCGGCGTTGACGAGTCGTTCTTCGAGCTGGGTGGCGACAGCATTTCGTCGATGCAGGTGGTGGCCCGCGCCCGGGCGGCCGGGGTGCTGTGCCGGCCGCGCGATATTTTCGTCGAGCAGACCGTGGCCGGGCTGGCCCGGGTGGCCGGGGTCACCGACGGTGCGGGCGGCCCCGTCGATGAGGGTGTCGGGCCGGTGGTCGCGACCCCGATCATGCGCTGGCTGGCAAGCGTGGCTGGCCCGGTCGACGAGTTCAATCAGACGGTGCTGCTGCAGGCTCCGGCGGGGGTCACTGAGGCCGATGTGGTGGTGCTGCTGCAGGCCTTAATGGATCGGCACGCGATGTTGCGGCTGCGCGTCGACGACGACGGGGCCGACAGCTGGTCGTTGACAGTGCCCGAGGCCGGTTCGGTGGACGCGCGAGGGTGCCTGCACACCGTCGACGTGTTGTCCGATGAGGCGCTGGTGGAGGCGCGGTCGCGGTTGAACCCGGCTGCTGGGGTGATGCTTAGCGCATTGTGGGTGGCCTCGGCGGGCCAGTTGGTGTTGATCATTCACCATCTGGCAGTCGACGGGGTGTCGTGGCGGATTGTGTTGGAGGACCTCACCATCGCCTGGGCCCAGCATCACAGCGGCCAGCCGGTGGCATTACCGGCAGGCGGGACGTCGTTCCAGCGGTGGGCGTCGCTGCTGGCCGAGCACGCGCACGCCGCGGAAGTCGTGGGCCAGGCGCAGATGTGGCGGCAGGTGGCGGCGGTCCCGGCGGTGTTGCCGGCGCCCCAACCGGAGCGGGATACGTATGCCAGCGCCGGGCATTTGTCGGTATCACTGGACACCGAGACCACCCGGATGCTTTTGGGTGAGGTGCCGGCGGCGTTTCATGCCGGGATACAGGACATCTTGTTGCTCGCGTTCGGGTTGGCGGTGGCGGAATTTTTGGGCACCGGCCGCGCGCCGATCGGCATCGACGTCGAGGGCCACGGGCGGGCCGAGGAGCTGGCGGGAGATGTGGATCTGTCCCGCACGGTGGGGTGGTTCACCACCAGATACCCGGTGTCGTTGACCGTCGGTGGGCTGGGCTGGGCGCAGGTGATCGCCGGCGACGCGGCGCTGGGGATTGTGATCAAGAACGCCAAAGAGCAGCTTCGCGCCCTGCCCGATCCCCTGACTTACGGTGTGCTGCGCTACCTGAACAGCGACGTGGAGCTGGATGGGTCGGATCCGCCGATCGGGTTCAACTATCTGGGGCGGCTGGGCGCCCCTGCGGCCGACGGTGAGGTGTGGCGGGTCGGCCAGGACAGCGTGTCGCTGACCGGCGCGGCCGCGGCGGTGCCGATGCCGCTGGCGCACACCGTGGCGCTCAATGCGGGCACCGTGGACACCGAGGTCGGCCCGCACCTGCACGCCGACTGGACGTGGGCGGCCTCAGCACTTGATGGCGACCAGGTCAGCCGGCTGAGCCGGTTGTGGTTTGATGCCCTGGCCGGCATCTGCGCGCATGTGCGCGGCGGTGGGGGCGGGTTGACCCCGTCGGATATCGCGCCCGCCCGGCTGAGCCAGCAGCAGATCGACGAGCTTCACCAACACTATGGGATCGCCGACGTGTTGCCGTTGACCCCCCTGCAGCAGGGGCTGCTCTTTCACGCCGGCACCGCGCAGGGCAGCGGCGACGATGTGTATGCGGTGCAGCTGGATTTCACCGTGACCGGGGCCCTCGACGCCCACCGGCTGCGCGATGCGGTGCACACGGTGCTCAACCGCCATCCCCATCTGGCGGCCCGATTCTGCGACCAGTTCGACGAGCCGGTGCAGATCATCCCGGCTGATCCCGGGGCGCCCTGGCGGTATGTCGAGCTGGACACCGTCGGCGTCGATGTCGATGTCGATGAGCAGGTCCAGCGGGTGTGTGCCGCCGAACGCGCCGCGGTCTGCGATCTGGCCGACCCGCCGGCCTTTCGGGTGGCGTTGATCCGCACCGCCGAGGACCGGCACCGGTGTGTGCTGACCTTCCACCACATCGTGATCGATGGCTGGTCGCTGCCGATCCTGCTGAGCGAAATATTCGCCGGCTATCACGGGCAGCGGCTGCCTGCGGCCGGGTCGTATCGCCGGTTTGTCAGCTGGCTGGCCGAGCGAGACCTCCAGGCCGCCCACGCGGCCTGGCGTGAGGTGTTGGCCGGTTTGGACACCCCCACCCTGGTCGGCCCGCCGGGCCGGTTAAGGCTAGGGGCCCGAGGCGTTGCATCGGTTCGGGTGCCCGCCGAGACCACCCGGGCGCTTACCGAGCTGGCGCGCTCGCACCACACCACCGTCAACATCGTGCTGCAGGCCGCCTTCGCGCAGCTGCTGATGTGGCTGACCGGCCAGCCTGATGTCGTCTTCGGCACCGCGGTCTCGGGGCGGCCGGCCGAGGTGGTCGGCGCGGACTCGATTGTGGGGCTGTTGATCAACACGGTGCCGGTCCGCGCGCGCATCACCGCGGCCACCACCACCGCCGACCTGCTCGACCAGCTGCACAGCGTCCACAACGACACCCGGGAGCACCAGCACCTGGCGCTTAGCGAGATCCACCGCATCACCGGCCACGACCAGCTGTTCGACACCCTGTTCGTCTACGAGAACTACCCGATCGACACCGCCGCGTTGTCCGGCGCCCACGAGTTGGCCGTCACCGAGTTCACCAGCCGCGAATACAACCACTACCCGCTGACGGTGCAAGCCACGCCGGGCCCCGAACTGGGCCTTCGCGTCGAATTCGACACCGATGTGTTCGACGCGGCCAGCATCGAGGCGCTCATCGAGCGGCTAAAGCGGGTGGTGGCGGCGATGACCGCCGACCCGACACGGCGGCTGTCGTCGATGGATGTGCTCGACGAGGGTGAGCATGCCCGGCTGGATGAGCTCGGTAACCGGGCGGTGTTGACTCGGCCCGCGACGCCGGTGTCGATTCCGGCGTTGTTCGCCGCACAGGTGGCGCGCACCCCGGAGGCGGTGGCGGTGACCTTTGAAGGCCGCTCACTGACGTACCGGGAACTGGATGAGGCCGCTAATCGGTTGGCGCACCTTTTGGCCGCCCATGATGTGGGCCCGGGTGCGTGTGTGGCGCTGCTGTTCACCCGTTCCGCGCAGGCCGTCGTGGCGATGCTGGCGGTGCTCAAGACCGGGGCGGCGTATCTGGCGATCGACCCGGCGCTGCCGGCGGCCCGCATCGGGTTCATGGTGGCCGATGCCGCGCCGATCGCTGTCATCACCACGGCTGTCTTGCGTACCCGGCTGGCCCCGCACGACCTGCTGGTCATCGATGTCGACGACCCCGCTGTCGACACCCAACCCAGCACCGCATTGCCGGCGCCGGGCCCCGACGATATCGCCTACCTGATCTACACCTCGGGCACCACCGGGGTGCCCAAGGGGGTGGCGATCACCCACCACAACCTGACCCACGTGGCGGCGTCACTGCCCACAGACCTGCCGGTGGCGGGGGTGTGGACGCAGTGCCACTCGTATGCTTTCGACTTCTCGGTGTGGGAGATCTGGGCTGCGCTGTTGGGTGGTGGGCGGCTGGTGGTGGTGCCCGAGTCGGTGGCGGGCTCACCGGACGACTTCCACGACGTGCTGGTTGCTGAACAGGTCAGCGTGCTCACCCAGACCCCGTCGGCGGTGGCGGCGCTCTCCCCGGAGGGTTTGGAGTCGGTGGCGTTGCTGCTCGGCGGTGAGGCCTGCCCGGTCGAGGTGGTGGATCGGTGGGCGCCGGGGCGGGTGGTGATCAACGCCTACGGCCCGACCGAGACCACGGTGTATGCGGCGATCAGTGCGCCGTTGACGGCGGGGTCGGGGGTGGTGCCGATCGGTGCGCCGGTGCCGACCGCGGCGTTGTTTGTGCTGGATGGGTGGTTGCGGGCGGTGCCGGCGGGGGTGGTCGGTGAGTTGTATGTGGCCGGCGCCGGGGTGGGGTGTGGGTATTGGCGGCGGGCCGGGTTGACCGGGTCGCGGTTTGTGGCGTGTCCGTTCGGGGGGCCGGGGGCGCGGATGTATCGCACCGGGGATCTGGTGTGGTGGGGCGCCGATGGGCAGCTGCAGTATCTGGGGCGCGCCGATGAGCAGGTCAAGATCCGCGGGTATCGCATCGAACTCGGTGAGATCCAGGCGGCGTTGGCCGGGCTGGACGGGGTGGAGCAGGCGGTGGTGATCGCCCGCGAGGACCGTCCCGGCGACAAGCGCCTGGTGGGCTATGTCACCGGCACCGCGGAGCCCGGCCGAGATACGCGCCGCGCTGGGCGAGCGGCTGCCGGCCTACATGGTGCCGGCCGCGGTGGTGGTGTTGGCGGCGTTGCCGGTGACGGTCAACGGCAAACTGGACACCCGCGCCCTGCCGGCACCCGAATACACCGCTGGCGATCATTATCGGGCCCCGGCCGGCGCGGTCGAGGAGATCCTGGCCGGCATCTACGCCCGGGTGCTGGGGCTGGAGCGGGTCGGGGTCGACGACTCGTTTTTCGAGTTGGGTGGGGATTCGTTGTCGGCGATGCGGGTGATCGCCGCGGTCAACACCGGCCTGGATGCCGGCCTTGCGGTGCGCGCGTTGTTCGAGGCGCCCACGGTTGCCCAGTTGGCGCCCCGTATCGGTGAGGATGCGGGTCGGCGTGCGCCGTTGGTGGTGGTTGAGCGGCCCGCGGTGGTGCCGTTGTCGTTTGCCCAGCAGCGGTTGTGGTTCCTTGACCAGTTGCAGGGGCCTTCACCGGTTTACAACATGGCGACCGCGTTGCGGTTGGGCGGGCGCCTTGATGCCGAGGGCGTTGGGTGCGGCGCTGGCCGATGTGGTGGGCCGCCAGGAGAGCCTGCGCACCCTGTTTGTGGCGCCCGAGGGGATACCCGAGCAGCTGGTCGTTTCTGCCGAGCGAGCCGATTTGGGTTGGGATGTTGTTGATGCCAGCGGCTGGTCGGCGGCCCGGTTGGGTGAGGCCATCGACGCCGCGGCGCGTCACCCGTTTGACCTGGGTACCGAGATTCCGTTGCGGGCAACACTTTTCCGCCTCGCCGAGGACGAGCATGTGTTGGTGGCCGTGGTGCACCATATCGCCGCGGACGGCTGGTCGATCACTCCGCTGGTGGCTGATCTGGGGGTGGCCTATGCCAGCCGGTGTGCGGGGCTCGCCCCCGGTTGGGCGCCGTTGCCGGTGCAGTATGTGGATTACACGCTGTGGCAGCGCGCGCAGCTGGGTGATCTGGCCGACAGCGATAGCCGCATCGCCGCGCAGCTGGCCTACTGGGAGCAGGCGCTGGCCGGGCTGCCTGACCGGCTGGTGCTGCCCACCGATCGGCCCTATCCGCTGGTTGCTGATCAGCGCGGCGCCAATGTGAGGGTGGATTGGCCGGCGCAGCTGCAGCAGCAGGTTGCGCGGGTGGCCGGCGAGCACAACGCGACCAGTTTCATGGTGGTCCAGGCCGCCCTGGCGGTGCTGTTGTCCAAGATCAGCGCCAGTTCCGATGTGGCGGTGGGGTTCGCGATCGCCGGGCGCGGTGACCCGGCGCTGGATGAGTTGGTCGGGTTTTTCGTCAACACCTTGGTGCTGCGGGTCGAGGTGGCCGGTGATCCCACCGTCGCCGAGTTGCTGGCCCAGGTGCGCCAGCGCGGCCTGGCCGCCTACGAGCACCAAGACGTGCCCTTTGAGGTGCTGGTGGAGCGGCTCAATCCCACCCGATCGCTGACCCACCACCCGCTGGTTCAGGTGGCGTTGGCCTGGCAGAACAACGAGCCCGCGAAGCTGGCCTTGGGTGATGTGCAGGTCACGCCGCTGCCGGTGGACACCCGCACCGCCCGCATGGATTTGATGTTCTCCCTCGGCGAACGCTGGACCGAGGCTGGCGATGCCGCCGGGATTGGCGGGGCGGTGGAGTTTCGCACCGACGTGTTCGACGCGGACAGCATCGAGGCGCTGATCGAGCGGTTGGCGCGGGTGTTGGTGGCGATGACCGCCGACCCGGAACGGCGGCTCTCGTCGATCGATCTGCTCGATGAGCCTGAGCATGCTCGCCTGGATGGGTGGGGTAACCGCGCCACGTTGACCCAGCCGGCACCGGCGCCGGTGTCGATTCCGGTGTTGTTCGCCGAACAGGTGGCGCACGCCCCGGAGGCGGTGGCGCTGGTGTGCGGGGAGTGTTCGTGGACTTATCGCGAGCTTGATGAGGCGGCCAACCGGTTGGCGCACTTATTGGTCGGTCAGGGTGTGGGCCCGGGGCAGTGTGTGGCGCTGCTGTTTTCCCGGTGCGCTGAGGCGATCGTGGCGATTTTGGCGGTGCTGAAGACCGGGGCGGCGTATCTGCCGATCGACCCGATGGTGCCGGCCGCGCGGATGCAGTTCATGCTGGCCGACGCCGCGCCGATCGCCGCGATCACCACCGCCGGGTTGGCCGACCGGCTGGACGGGTGCGATCTGCTGGTCATCGATGTCGACGACCCCCGCATTGACAGCTACCCGTGCACGGGCTTGCCGGCACCCGCGGCCGATGACATCGTCTACCTCATTTACACCTCGGGCACCACCGGTGTTCCCAAGGGGGTGGCGGTCACCCACCACAACGTCACCCAGCTGATGGCGTCACTGGACGCCGGCCTGCCCCGCCAAGGTGTGTGGCCGCAGTGTCATTCCTATGCTTTCGACGTCTCGGTGTGGGAGATCTGGGCTGCGCTGTTGGGTGGCGGGCGGCTGGTGGTGGTGCCCGAGTCGGTGGCGGGCTCACCGGATGACTTCCACGCCTTACTGGTCACCGAACAGGTCACCGCGTTTTGCCAGACCCCGTCTGCGGTGGGGGTGTTGTCACCGGAGGGTTTGGAGTCGGTGGCCTTGCAGGTGGCCGGTGAGGCCTGCCCGGCCGAGGTGGTGGACCGGTGGGCGCCGGGGCGGGTGATGATCAACGCCTACGGCCCGACCGAGACCACGATGTGTGTCGCGGTCAGCGCACCGTTGACGGCGGGGTCGGGGGTGGTGCCGATCGGCTCGCCGGTGCCCGGGGCGGCGTTGTTTGTGCTGGACGGGTGGTTGCGGCCGGTGCCGGTCGGGGTGGTCGGTGAGTTGTATGTGGCCGGCCGCGGGGTGGGCTGCGGGTATTGGCGCCGGGCCGGGTTGACCGGGTCGCGGTTTGTGGCCTGCCCGTTCGGGGCGCCGGGGGCGCGGATGTATCGCACCGGGGATCTGGTGTGTTGGGGCGCTGATGGGCAGCTGGGTATCTGGGGCGCGCCGACGAACAGGTCAAGATCCGCGGGTATCGCATCGAACTCGGTGAGATCCAGGCAGCGCTAGGCGACCTCGACGGGGTGGACCAGGCTGTGGTCATCGCCCGCGAAGACCGCCCCGGCGACAAACGCCTGGTCGCCTACATCACCGGCACCGCGGACCCGGCCGAGATACGCACCGCGCTGGCCGAGCGGCTGCCGGCCTATATGGTGCCGGCCGCGGTGGTGGTGATCGACGCGCTGCCGGTGACGGTCAACGGCAAACTGGACACCCGCGCCCTGCCGGCACCCGAATACCGGGATGGCGATCGGTATCGCGCCCCGGCCAGCGCGGTCGAGGAGATCCTGGCCGGCATCTACGCCCAGGTACTGGGGCTGGAGCGGGTCGGGGTCGACGACTCGTTCTTCGATTTGGGTGGGGACAGCATTTTGTCGATGCAGGTGGTGGCGCGGGCCCGGGCGGCCGGGGTGCTGTGTCGGCCGCGCGATGTTTTCGTCGAGCAGACCGTGGCCGGGCTGGCCCGGGTGGCCGGGGTCACCGACGGTGCGGTCGGCCCCGTCGATGAGGGCATCGGGCCGGTGGTCGCGACCCCGATCATGCGCTGGTTGCACGGCGTGGATGGCCCGGTCGATGAGTTCAATCAGGCGGTGCTGGTGCAGGCTCCGGCGGGGGTCACCGAGGCCGATGTGGTGGTGGTGCTGCAGGCGTTGCTGGATCGGCATGCCATGTTGCGGCTGCGCGTCGATGACGACGGCGCCGGGGGTTGGTCGTTACAGGTGCCCGAGCCCGGTTCGGTGGATGCGCGCGGGTGCCTGCACACCGTGGATGTGTTGTCCGATGAGGCGCTGGTGGGGGCGCGGTCGCGGTTGAACCCGGCGGCCGGGGTGATGCTGCGCGCGCTGTGGGTGGCCTCGGCCGGCCAGTTGGTGTTGATCATTCACCATCTGGCCGTCGACGCGGTGTCCTGGCGGGTGTTGCTGGAGGACCTCAACATCGCCTGGGCCCAGCACCGCGGCGGGCAGCCGGTGGCATTACCGGCAGGCGGGACGTCGTTTGCCAGCGGTGGGCGTCGCTGCTGGGCGAGCACGCGCACGCCGCGGCGGTGGTGGAGCAGGCCGACGGGTGGCGGCAGGTGGCGGCGGCCCCGGCCGCGCTGCCGGCGCCCCAACCTGAGCGGGATACCTATGCCAGCGCCGGGCATTTGTCGGTGTCGCTGGACACCGAGACCACCCGGATGCTTTTGGGTGAGGTGCCGGCGGCGTTTCATGCCGGGATACAGGACATCTTGTTGATCGCGTTCGGGTTGGCGTGGGCGGAGTTTTTGGGCACCGGCGCGCGCGCCGATCGGCATCGACGTGGAGGGTCACGGGCGCGCCGAGGAACTGGCCACCGATGTGGATCTGTCCCGCACGGTGGGGTGGTTCACCACCAAATACCCGGTGTCGTTGACCGTCGGTGGGCTGGACTGGGCGCACGTGATCGCCGGCGAGGCGGCGCTGGGGACGGTGCTCAAGGACGCCAAGGAGCAGCTGCGCGCCCTGCCCGATCCCCTGACGTATGGTCTGCTGCGCTATTTGAACCCCGAGGTGGAGCTGGCCGGGTCGGATCCGCCGATCGGATTCAACTATCTGGGGCGCCTGGGCGCCCCGGCGGCCGACGGTGATGGTTGGCGGATCGGCCAGGACGGCTTGTCGCTGACCGGCGCCGCCGCGGCGGTGCCGATGCCGCTGGCGCACACCGTGGAGCTCAACGCCGGCACCGTGGACACCGAGGTCGGCCCGCAGCTGCACGCCAACTGGACGTGGGCGCCCTCGGCGGTTGATCGCGCGCAGGTCAGCCGGCTGAGCCGGCTGTGGTTTGACGCCCTGGCCGGCATCTGTGCGCATGTGCGAGGCGGTGGGGGCGGGCTGACCCCGTCGGATATCGCGCCGGCCCGGCTGAGCCAACACCAGATCGATGAGCTTCACCAGCACTATGAGATCGCCGATGTGCTGCCGTTGACCCCGCTGCAGCAGGGGCTGCTCTTTCACGCCAGCACCACGCAGGGTGGCGACGACGATGTGTATGCGGTGCAGCTGGTTATCACGTTGAGCGGTGTCCTTGACCCCCACCGGCTGCGCGATGCGGTGCACACGGTGATCAACCGCCATCCCCATCTGGCGGCCCGATTCTGCCCACAGTTCGACCAACCGGTGCAGATCATCCCGGCCGATCCCGCGCCGGGGTGGCGGTATGTCGAGCTGGAAGCCGGCGACGTCGATGTCGATGAGCAGATCCAGCGGGTGTGCGCCGACGAACGCGCCGCGGTCTGCGAGCTGGCCGACGAGCCGGCCGTTCGGGCGGCTTTGATCCGCACCGCCGAGCACCGGCACCGGTTTGTGCTGACTAATCACCACATCGTGATGGATGGCTGGTCGCTGCCGATCCTGCTGGGGGAAATATTCGCCGGCTATTACGGACAGCGGCTACCCGCGCCCGCGCCGTACCGCAGCTTTGTCACCTGGCTGGCCGGTCGAGACCTCGATGCCGCCCACGCGGCGTGGCGTGGGGTGTTGGCCGGTTTTGACACCCCCACACTGGTCGGACCGGCGCAAAGGTTGGGGCTGGGCGCCCGAGGCGTGGAATCGTTTCGGGTGCCTGAGCAGACCACGCGGGCGCTTAGCGAGGTGGCGCGCTCGTGTCACACCACCGTCAACATCGTGCTGCAGGCCGCCTTCGCACAGCTGCTGATAGGGCTGACCGGTCAGCATGATGTCGCCTTCGGCACCGCGGTCTCGGGGCGGCCGGCCGAGGTGGTCGGCGCGGAATCGATGGTGGGCCTGTTGATCAACACGGTGCCGGTGCGGGCGGCGATCACCGCGGCAACCACCACCGCCGACCTGCTCGACCAGCTGCAAAGCGCTCACAACGACACCCTGGAGCACCAGCACCTGGCGCTCAACGAGATCCACCGCATCACCGGCCACGACCAGCTGTTCGACACCCTGTTCGTCTACGAGAACTACCCGATCGACACCGCCGCGTTGTCCGGCGCCCACGAGTTGGCCGTCACCGAGTTCACCAGCCGCGAATACAACCACTACCCGCTGACGGTGCAAGCCACGCCGGGCCCCGAACTGGGCCTTCGCGTCGAATTCGACACCGATGTGTTCGACGCGGCCAGCATCGAGGCGCTCATCGAGCGGCTAAAGCGGGTGGTGTTGGCGATGACCGCCGACCCGGGGCGGTCGTTGTCGTCGATCGATGTGCTCGACGAGCCTGAGCATGCCCGGCTGGATGAAATCGGCAACCGCGCGGTGCTGACCCGGCCCGCGACGCCGGTGTCGATTCCGGTGTTGTTCGCCGCACAGGTGGCCCGCACCCCGGAGGCGGTGGCGGTGACCTTCGGGGGCCGCTCACTGACCTACCGGGAACTGGATGAGGCCGCCAACCGGTTGGCGCACCTGTTGGCCGCCCATGATGTGGGCCCGGGTGCGTGTGTGGCGCTGCTGTTCACCCGTTCCGCGCAGGCCGTCGTGGCGATGCTGGCGGTGCTCAAGACCGGGGCGGCGTATCTGCCGATCGACCCGGCGCTGCCGGCGGCGCGCATGCAGTTCATGGTGGCCGATGCCGCGCCGATCGCCGCGATCACCACCGCTGATCTGGCCGAGCGGCTGGACGGGTTTGACGTGGTGGTCATCGATGTCGACGACCCCGCTGTCGACACCCAGCCCAGCACGGCACCACCGGCGCCGGGCCCCGATGACATCGCCTACCTCATCTACACCTCGGGCACCACCGGTACCCCCAAAGGGGTGGCGATCACCCACCACAACCTGACCCACGTGGCGGAGTCAATGCCCACAGACCTGCCGGCGGCGCAGGTGTGGACGCAGTGCCACTCGTATGCTTTCGACTTCTCGGTGTGGGAGATCTGGGCTGCGCTGTTGGGTGGTGGGCGGCTGGTGGTGGTGCCCGAATCGGTGGCGGGCTCACCGGAAGACTTGCACGCCTTGCTGGTCGCTGAAAAAGTGAACGTGCTCACCCAGACCCCGTCGGCGGTGGCGGCGCTCTCCCCGGAGGGTTTGGAGTCGGTGGCGTTGCTGCTCGGCGGTGAGGCTTGCCCGGTCGAGGTGGTGGATCGGTGGGCGCCGGGGCGGGTGATGATCAACGGCTACGGCCCGACCGAGATCACGGTGTACGCGGCGATCAGTGCGCCGTTGACGGCGGGGTCGGGTGTGCCGCCGATCGGTGCGCCGGTGCCGACCGCGGCGTTGTTCGTGCTGGATGGGTGGTTGCGGGCGGTGCCGGGCGGGGTGGTCGGCGAGTTGTATGTGGCCGGTGGCGGGGTGGGGGTTGGGTATGTGCGCCGGGCCGGGTTGACCGGGTCGCGGTTTGTGGCGTGCCCGTTCGGGGGGCCGGGGGCGCGGATGTATCGCACCGGGGATCTGGTGCGGTGGGGTGCTGATGGGCAGCTGGAGTATCTGGGCCGCGCCGATGAGCAGGTCAAGATCCGCGGCTATCGCATCGAACTCGGCGAGATTCAGGCCACCCTGACCGGGCTGGATGGGGTCAAGCAGGCGGTGGTGATCGCCCGCGAGGACCGCCCCGGCGACAAACGCCTGGTCGGCTATATCACCGGCACCGCGGACCCGGCGGAGATACGCGCCGCGCTGGGCGAGCGGCTGCCGGCCTACATGGTGCCGGCCGCGGTGGTGGTGATGGCCGCGTTGCCGGTGACGGTCAACGGCAAACTGGACACCCGCGCCCTGCCGGCACCCGAATACCGGGATGGCGATCAGTATCGCGCCCCAGCCAGCCCGGTGGAGGAGATCCTGGCCGGCATCTACGCCCAGATACTCGGGCTCGACCGGGTCGGGGTCGACGACTCGTTCTTCGACCTGGGCGGGAATTCGCTGTCGGCGATGCGCCTGATCGCCGCGGTCAACACCGCCCTGGATACCGGCCTTGGGGTGCGCGCCTTGTTCGACGCTCCGTCCGTTAGAAGACTTAGCCAGCAGTTGGGCAGACATGCCAGCTCGACCCACGGGCCCAGCTTTGCGTCCGTGCACGGCCGCAACACCACAGAGGTGCACGCCGGCGACCTCACGCTGGACAAGTTCATCGATGCCGCGACGCTGACCGCCGCCCCGACGCTGCCATGCCCGAGCGCCGAGGTGCGGACGGTTCTGCTGACCGGGGCGACCGGTTTCCTCGGGCGTTACCTGGTGCTGGAATGGCTGGAGCGCATGGAGCTGGTCGACGGCACGCTGATCTGCCTGGTGCGGGCCGAGTCCGACGAGGAGGCGCGGGCTCGTCTGGACAAGACCTTCGACAGCGGCGACCCCGGACTGCTGCGGCACTTCCAGGAACGGGCCGCCGATCATCTGGAGGTCATCGCCGGCGACAAGGGCGAAGCCAACCTGGGGCTGGACCAGCAGACCTGGCAGCGGCTGGCCGACACCGTGGATCTGATCGTCGATCCCGCGGCCCTGCTCAACGGCGTCTTACCCTACAGCGAGCTGTTCGGGCCCAACGTCGTGGGCACCGCCGAGCTGATCCGGATCGCGCTCACCACGAAACTCAAGCCCTACAGTTACGTGTCGAGTGCCGACGTGAGAATCCAGATCGATCCGTCCGCGTTCACTGAGGATGCCGACATCCGGGTCATCGGTCCCACCCGCACAATCGACGACAGCTACGGCAACGGCTACGCCAACAGCAAGTGGGCCGGTGAGGTGCTGCTGCGCGAGGCCCACGACCTGTGCGGGCTGCCGGTCGGAGTGTTTCGCTGCGACATGATCCTGGCTGACCCCACATACGCGGGTCAGCTCAACGTGTCGGACACGGTCACCCGGATGGTGCTGAGCCTGGTGGCCACCGGCATCGCGCCCGGCTCGTTCTTCCAGCTCGACGCCGAGGGCAACCGGCAACGCGCGCACTTTGACGGGCTGCCCGTCAATTTCGTCGCCGAGGCGATCGCCACGCTGGGTGCCCAGGTGGTCGACGGGTTTGAGACCTACCATGTGATGAACCCGCACGACGACGGCATCGGGCCCGATGAGTATGTCGACTGGCTGATCGAGGCCGGTTACCCGATCCAGCGCATCGGTGACTTTGGGGAGTGGTTGCAGCGGTTCGAGACCGCCCTAGGTGCCCTGCCGGCTCGACAGCGCGAGCACTCGGTGTTGCAGATGTTGCTGTTGCGCAATTCCAAGCAGTTTCAGCCCCCCGAGCCGACCCGCGGGTCCTTCGCGCCGACCGACCGATTCCGTGCTGCGGTGCAAGAAGCAAAAATCGGCCCCGACAAGGACATCCCGGACATCCCGCACGTCTCGGCGCCGATCATCATCAAATACGTCACCGACTTGCAACTGCTCGGACTGCTCTAGCCCGGTTGAGTAGCTCCACCCCGCACACGGCCCACACCGACAATCCCGGGAGGAACAAAATGCGCCGAATTGCCCTTTCGATCTACTGGGCGTTCTTGACGATTGTCCGCTCCTTTGGCCTGATGCGACAGAAAGACGCCGCGGCTTACTACACGATGCTCGGCGACGACGTCATCGACTTCATGAATGAAGGGTACGTCGATAACTCCAAGCCGCTGTGGCTCAACCTCGGTTACTGGAAAGTCGCTCGCACCTATCCCGACGCTTGTGTCGCGATGGTCGAACTCCTGGGAACGCGGGCTGGGCTGCAACCAGGCGATGGAGTCCTCGACGTCGGTGTCGGTTTCGCGGAGCAGGACTTTGTTCTTCTCGATCGCTTCAAGGTGTCTCACATCACGGGCATCGACATCACACCCGTCCACGTCGATAAGGGCCGGGAACGCGTCGCCCAGCACGGGCTGGAGAAACAAATCGACATTCGACTCGGTTCCGCGACCGCAATGGAGTTTCCCGACGCATCGTTCGAAAAAGTCTTGGCCCTGGAATGCGCATTCCACTTTGACACGCGTGATCAATTCATGCGCGAAGCATTTCGCGTCCTCAAACCAGGAGGAACCATT
The DNA here is from genome assembly GCA_963715885.1 of uncultured Actinomycetota bacterium. Classification (GTDB taxonomy): domain Bacteria; phylum Actinomycetota; class Actinomycetes; order Mycobacteriales; family Mycobacteriaceae; genus Mycobacterium. The sequence goes on along the minus strand of CAVQSK010000009.1, from coordinate 9,551 downwards.
GCGCTCGCCGACATGCTCCCGAATCCAGGCAAGAAACCCGGCCTGACGACCGTCTTCGGCCGAAATTACGGCCACATTCCCGAAGCCAATTACTATGATCGGGAGGAATACCGCCGGCGGCTGGCTGCCGCGGGATTCTGCGATGTCCTCGTGGAATCGATCCGGGAAGACGTGTACCCCGCGATGGCCAAGTACATTCGGCAGCGCGTTGAGGGAAAGAAAAAGATGGATGAAGTGGTCGTGGAAGTGACGGAAGACGATCGCGCCCAGTGCCGCGGCGTATCGCAGTGGGAACGAGTGACCGGCTTCGCGGACTATGTGATCGTGTCGGCGCGGAAGCCTTTGGACACCGGGGTTCCGGCGTAGTTGATTAGCAGGTTGTGAGCTGAGCTGGGATTTCGCGGGCTGAGGAGGTCGAGGCGACGGTTGACGATCAGCGCGGTGGCGCGGCAGGCCTCGGCGATGTTGGTGGCGCCGTCGAGGCGGCGCCGGTTGATCGCAGTGTTGCGCAGGGAAGCCATGAACTGGGCGCCGTTGCCGATGTGGGTAGTGGATCGATCTCCGACGTAGGTGACGTCGCGCACCCCGTGCAGGGAGTTCTCGATACCCCAATGCTGGTGCAGCCAGGTGGCTATGGTCGCTGGCCGGGCTTGCTCGAACGGCAGGCTGCAAATGGCGTAGACGACCTCGACGCCGCGTTTGCCGGTGGCCGTGACGACGCGTTCGCGGGTGATCCGGACGACCTGTTTGGCGTAGGGAAAGCCGATACCCCTGGTGGTGGTGAGGATCTGCAGGGTACGTGTCTCGACGCGCAGGATTTTCGGCTCTTCGTGATGAAGCGTGGTAGTGGTCGGGTGACACGGTTGGTTGCCTGAGCTTGGGAATGGCCCTGGGGCCTCATGATTCGTGGTGTTACGGAACACGAACTGAAAGGCCCCAGGTGATTGAGAACAGTAGTGCCACGGCGATGCTCGGGCTGGCAGGCATGGCCGTGTTGGCGGTCTCGGAGAGTGACGGCGAGGTCGAGTACGCGATCGAAACGACGGCCGCGACGGGTTGGTGCCCGGTGTGCGGGGCGCAAGCGCGGTTGCACAACAGGCGGCCCACTTGGGTGCGGGATCTGCCGGCCGGGGATCGGGCGGTGACGTTGGTGTGGGTCAAGCGTATTTGGCGTTGCCCCCACCTCGAGTGTGAGCAGCAGACCTGGACCGAAAGCCATCCACAGATCAGACCGCGGGCGGCGTGGACTGAGCGGGCTGGTAAGCAGGCGTGTCGTCGTGTCGGTCGTGATGGGCATTCGGTAGCGGCGGTGGCCCGGGATTTCGGCGTGGGCTGGGCTGCGGTGATGGCCGCCGTCATCGAGTACGGCTCGGCGCTGATCGAGCACCCCGATCGCATCGAAGGGGTGGCAGCTGTCGGGGTCGATGAGACGGCGTTCGCCCGCGCCAATCCGATCCGCTCGACGGTGTTCTCCTGACATAGCTCAGGAATTGGTGCGCGGTCATCGGTGGGATTTGATGCTGTAGCGCAGGGTCAGGCCGGTGCTGGGGTAGACGGTGTTGATGTCGTTGAGGGCGTGGCAGAGTTCGTCGATCGCGGCGGTGTGCCGTGGCGCGGGGAGCGGGTCGAGCCGGATGTGCAGGGTGTCGTGGTCGGGGATGATGTCGCCGGATCCGGCGAGTGCGGTGCGGATCAGGGTGTGGGCTTCGTCGTCGGCGCGTGTGTAGCTGGTGCCGGTGACGATCGCACGCGCAAGGGACTGCGCGGTGTTGAACGCGGCGATGCGGATGGCGTGGTGGATCAGTTTGGTCTCGGTGTCGAGGACCTGCTGGCCGGGGTGGACCTCGGCGAGCGGCAGCCGGGCAGGGATCGCCTGGTGCTCGGACAGTGCCGCGTCCAGCGTGGCTTCGGCGGCGTGCACGTCGGTGTTGATGGTGTTGATCATCTCGTTGGTGACCACGGTGGTGACCCCCGGCGGCGGCGTCGATGCCGCCAACAGTTCACGGTCACGGGTGGTTTCGGCCGAATGCAGTGCACGCCTGGCCTTCTCGACCTGCTGGTAGGCGGGTTTCTTGGCCGGGTTGGGCACCATCCGGGTCCGGTCGTCCTCGCCGGTGCGGTAGGTGTCGTGGGAGTCGAGATCGAAATGGATACGGGCGTAGCGGTAGTGGTTCTCCTGCCGCCAGCGTGACCCCATCCGGTAACGGATCTCGGCGGCAGGCAGGTCGCGGCGGGTGGTCAGGATGTGCATCTGCCGGGTTGCGGCGGCATTGAACAGGCTGATCTGTCGCATCGCGAACACCTCGCCCTGCCGAGGCCCGTCGGCGATGTCCAGTTCGATCACGGTGTCGGCGAGCCGCCAGGTGTGGGTGCGGCCGTGCGCGTCGGTGTGGCTGTGGGTGGCGAACGTGTGCTCGTCGATGTCGGCGGTGGCGCCCTTGCGCCAGGTCAGGGTGTCGAACCCGGCCGCGTGCAGGTCGGCGAACAACGTCGGGGACCAGCCGCCGCGGTCGAACCCGACCAGCACCCGCCGGTCGTCGCCGACGGTGGCGCGCAGCTCGGGGATCAGCCGGCGCAGCTCGGCGGCCAGGGAAGCGGCCGGTTCGGCCATCACCACTAGCAGCGGATCCCCGGCGGCATCGGACACCCAGGTCTCCACCGTGGCCGGGGCGGGGAACTTCAACCGCGGCACATGGGTTTTCGCGATCGCCCGGGTGCCCTGGTAGGCGCGCACATGCCCGTCGACGTAGAGCACTGCCGCCTGCTCGGGGCGGGCCTGGACACGACGACGCGCCATCGCGGCGATCCAGTCGCCGGCCTTGCCCGCGTCGGCGAGCAGCCGGATCTTGCGGCGGATCGTCTTCACCTCCGGCGCCCGGTCCAAACCCAGCGCCCGCCCCAGCGCGACCGGGTCGATCCGTGCCGCGCCCTCCGCGCGGGCCTGGCCCAGCAGGGCGCGGAACACGCTCTCGCACAGCATCGTATCCAGCGAGTAGAACCCGTTCGGCAACCCTCCGTAGGTGGCGTGCGCGGTCTCGAGCAGCCCGGTCGCCGCCAGCGCGGGCAACGCCAGCAGCAGCCCCGCCAACGGTGCCCGCGCACACCGGGTGAACACCGGCGGTGCCGCCGGGATCAGCCCGAACCGCGCCAACGCGCGCTCGGCCGCACGCGGTGCCGGATCGGCCAACACCGGCACCACAGCGTCCGCCGCACCAGCGCGAGTGTCTGTGACCGGCGCAGCCGAAATCGTTGCCGGGCAATCCTCCTTGGTTCTCACCTCGATCTCGACCTCGCGCTCGACCTCGATCTCCGGTTCCTTCCGGCGGTGAGCATCAGAACCTATTGGGGCGCAAGGCTCCTCGGTGTCAGTGTCCTTGAGCGCGTTGCGGACGCTACCCTCGGACACGCCGGCGGCGGCAGCGATGGCGCGGTAGGACGAGCCGTCCTCGCGCAGCCGGCGGATGGCGGCGACCGTGTCGCCGGTGAGTTTCGACTTGCGTTTGGGGCCCTTGCGTTCGGCGAGCAGCCCGGCCAGACCGGCATCGGTGAGCCGGGTCTCCCAGCGCCGCACCGTGGCCGGTTTCACCGCGAACGCCTCGGCGACCTCGAGCTGGGTGGCCGCCTTGATCCGCATCAGGGACACCGCCGCGAACCGCCGCGCCGCGGAGTCGCCGGCATCCCAGGCATAGGCCAGATTGCCGTGCACGAAGACCCGGCCGCCGTCGTCGTCCTCGACGATCGCCGCGGCCGTGCCGACCGGGCACGCGTCGTCCAGCACCAGCGGCAGGGATGGCTGCGCGGTCATCACGGCCAGCCACCGGAATTGTCGACCTGCACCGCGGTAAGCTCATCGACATCATCCCCGGTCGAAGCCGGAAAGTGTTGGCCGACTGGCTGATTGATCAACCCGCCGAATGGACCGCAGGCATCGAGGTGGCCGCCTTGGACCCCTTTCCGCGGCTACGGTGCAGCGCTGTCGGCCGGTCTGCCCAACGCGATGCGGGTACTGGATGCCTTCCACGTCGTGCGGCTCGGGTTCGCCGCCGTGGATGACGTGCGCCGTCGTGTGCAACAACAGACCTGTGGGCATCGGGCCGCCGCACAGATCCGCTGTATGGGATCCGCCGGGTGCTGCGCCGCGGCGCCGAGAACCTCAGTACTCCCGCGTGGGCGCGGCTGCTGGCCGGCATCGAGGCCGGCGACGAGCACGGTCAGGTCGCGGCCGCCTGGGTCGCGGCCCAAGAGCTGCGCGCGATCTACCACTGCCGCGATGGTGACCAGGCCGCCGCGCGCCTCTACGCCTGGACCGTGACATGTATCGACTCCCACGTGCCCGAGCTGCGACGGCTGGCCCGCACCCTCACCACGTGGCGCGAGGAGTTCCTGGCCTACTTCCACACCGGCCGAATCAGCAATGGCCCCACCGAAGCGGTCAACCTGCTGATCAAGAAATCCTGAGGGTCGGACACGGCTTCCGCAATTTTGGTAACTACCGGCTGCGCCTCCTGCTGCACTGCGGAATCACCTGGCAACATCACACCCCGACACCACTACGAGGTCGACTACCACGCTTAGCCGCGTAGAGCCGGATTTTCTTGATCAGCAAGTTGATGGCTTCGGTGAGTCCGTCGCTGATGCGGCCGGGCCCACCACTCACCGTCGGCATTCTGTGACCGAGACCGAAATTGACCGAGGCGCTGGACAAGGCTGCCCGCCGCTGGCCCAACGAAAGTTGGCCGCACCTGCTTCTGACTTTGTGACTCTTGTGTGGACCACTGCTGCCATCATCCATGATGGTCCACATGGACAGGGCAACCCGCGACATTGTGAGCATGCCCCGGGGCGGGCCGGACGCCTCCTGGCTGGACCGGCGGCTGCAGACCGACCGGCTGGAATACCTGGACCGCGACGACGTCGACGATCTGAAGCGCAAGGTCATCCAAGCACTCGACCGCGCCGGACGGCGCCGGTTTTTCGGTGCTTACAAGTTGTGCGCCCGGGCGGCGCTTGGTGAGGTAACCGATATCGCCTCGCCGAAGATCCTCGAACTCGGGTGCGGTCTCGGCGGGCTGTCGCGCAAGCTACTGGAGTATCACCCCACCGCTGAGGTGACGGTCACCGACATCGATCCCACGTTTGTGGCCGCCGTCGCCGCCGGCGACCTCGGCAGTCACCCACGCGCCACGGTGCGGGAAATGGACGCCACCGCAATCGACGCTCCCGACGGGCATTACGACCTCGCGGTGTTTGCGTTGTCGTTGCATCACCTGGCGCCTGAACGGGCCGCCCAAGTGTTCGCCGAAGGGACCCGGGCAGCAAACAAGTTGTTAATCATCGACCTCCGCAGGTGGCGGCCACCGGTCCACGTGGTGGTGTTGGCGGCGGCGCTGCCGTTCACTGGGCTGGTCCCGCTGTTACACGATGGGGTCATCAGCTCGCTACGCGCCTATAGCCCGTCGGCGCTGCGTGCGCTCGCCCGATATGCCGGCCCGGCGATTAACGTCGAGTTTCGCACCCGACCGTTGGGCACGACGGCGATGGTTGCCGGTCGCGCCCGGCAAACCGGCTCTTCAATTTTAAAGGGGCAGTTGTGATTTCGCTCTCATAGGGCGTGTCGTTGCATGAGGAGGCCCTTGGCCTTCCGAAGTCTGAAGTTGCGGATTTCAGGCGGAAGGAAGGAACCAAGGGCTGTGTCTGACGGTACGACATTGTTGTTCGGGCTGCCAGGAGTACGGGTCGAGCGTGTCGAGCGGCTCGCCGACCGAACTCGTGTGGTTCATGTGGCGACGGCGCAGGAAACGGCGGCGGTGTGCCCGTCATGTGGGGTGTTCTCCACGTCGGTGAAGGGGCGGGTGACCACCTCGCCGCGCGACATCCCTTATGGTGAGGACCGGATTGTGGTGCGGTGGAACAAGACACGCTGGCGGTGTCGGGAGGACTACTGCGAGCGGTCCTCGTTCACGGAGGCCATCGCGCAGGTACCAGCGCGGGCGCGGACCACCCGACGGTTGCGCACCCAGATCGGCGCGGCGATCGGGGACGAGGCCCGCTCGGTGGCCGAGGTCGCCGCTGGCCACGGGGTGTCGTGGCCGACCGCACACCGCGCCTTCGTCGCCCACGCCGAAGCGGTGCTGGGCGAGCCGCAACCCACCCCGGTGCTCGGCATCGACGAGACCCGCCGCGGAAAGCCCAGGTGGGAACGGTGTGCGGCGACCGGGCGGTGGGTGCGAGTCGACCCCTGGGACACCGGATTCGTCGATCTGGCCGGCGATCAGGGCCTGCTCGGGCAACGCGAAGGCCGCACCGGCGCCGCGGTCGTCGGGTGGCTATCCGAACGCATCCCGCAGTTCCGCGAGGGCATCGAGTACGTCGCGATCGATCCCGCGGCCGCCTACGCCTCGGCGATCCGCACACCCGGGCTGCTGCCGAACGCGACGATCGTGGTCGACCACTTCCATCTGGTTAAGCTCGCCAACGATGCGCTGACCCGAGTGCGTCGCCGCGTCACCTGGGACCTGCGGGATCGCCGCGGCCGCCGCATTGACCCGGAGTGGGCCAACCGCCGCCGGCTGCTCTGCGCTCGGGAACGCTTGTCGGACAAGAGTTTCGCCAAGATGTGGAACGCCATCGTGTCCCAGGACGACACCAGCCAGATCCTGTCGGCGTGGATCGCCAAGGAAGAACTGCGCACCCTGCTCTCCACAGTGCGCGTCGGCGGCGATCCGCACCTCACTCGGCATCGGCTACACCGGTTCCTGTCCTGGTGCATCGCCTCCCAGATCCCCGAGCTGCTCACCCTGGCCGCCACCATCGACACCTGGTGGCCCGAAATCAACGCGTTCGTCCAGACCGGCATCACCAACGCCCGCACCGAGGGCTACAACCGGCTCGTCAAACAGGTCAAGCGCAGCGGCTGCGGGTTCCGCAATCGAGAGAACTCGGGCCGACGGATACGATTCCACTGCACCCGCAAACAGCGGGCCGCAACCCGGACTTCGTGCTGATTGCCCGGTCAAAATCGAAGAGCCGGCAAACCGGCAATCCGCGTAGGGACCGTGAACCGTGATCCGGTGAACTTGCGTGTGTCGCGGTGCCCTGCTGGCGCAACGAGACGACGAGGTCGGCATCCATCGCCATGCGAGGTTGTCCTGAGCCGTTCGCCTAACGATGGCGAAAATCTATGCCGACAGGATCCAAGCGATTTATCCTACCGGGCCCTATAATCTTCTCGGCTGGTCTTTTGGAGGCGTCGTCGCCCATGAACTTGCCATCGAGCTTAAGCGACGCGGATGTGTAATCGCGCGCCTTATCCTTCTCGATGCTCAACCCAGTTTCGACGGCAGCGTCACCCTACCAGACCATGCTTTAGACGAGAAAGACATGTTGGACGAAGTGTTGCGGTTCTGTGGTATATAGATATTCCGGAATAGGATGAGCCGCTTACTTACGAGCAGGTAGAAGAGCTGGTTCGCGAACGAGCAGGCGTAGAATTTGCTCGATACAAGCAGCTTCGGAATTTGATAGTTCAAAACATTGATACTAACATGGCGTTGTATCAAGCTCACGAACCCGGTGTGTTCGATGGTGATATCATCATAATTTCTGCTGTGTGGGATGAGAACGAGAGCGGTTCGTCTGGTCTGCAAAGTTGGCGACCTTATATTGCTGGCGACATTACAGAGTACTCATCAAATGACGTGTTTGCGTGCAGCTAGCCTAACGGCTTCTTAAACGGAGGTGTAAAGAATCTTAGATTTGGTGCGCGCCGTTGTGATGACCATCCAGCGAACAGCCACAACAGGAGCGTGCCCCATCCAACCGGCGCTTATGCGAAGACGCGGCTTGATCGCCGCTTTGCGGCAATTCATACACAGTTGAAATTTTCCAGCAAATTTCAACATGGATACACACACCTCGGCGGCCCCGACGGGGGTGAAGTGCCCCTAGTGCGCCCGGCGGGGCTGATGGCCGGGATCGGCGCCCCGCGACTGTGAGTTCCGTGGGTTTGGCGCCGCCGGCTACCCCCGTGAATTCAGATTCGGGGTGGGTCTGGCAATGCCTGAGGATTGCCGGGCCTCAAGGCACGCGGGGCCTATCCCCCTGCCGAAGCAATCCCTGCCGGGGCCGACAGCGATAGCCTGGCTGCTATGCCACGATCATTCGACTTCTCGGTCGAATCCCCGGTGACCGTCGAACGAATCCAGTCGGCGTTCTCCGAGGAAGATTACTGGCTGGCGCGGCTGGCGGCCTTCGGCGGCATCGGCAGGCTGGACTCGTTGATCGTGGACACCGATGGCTCTGTGACCGTGGCCATCATCGGGGACGTGCGCCACGAGGGGCTGCCCGGGCTGGTCGCCAAGCTTTATCCCCGTGAGTGGCAAGTCGTGCAAAACGAGACGTGGAGCCCGATCGACGGCGGCCGGGTGCGCGGGGAGGTCAGCATCGCGACGCGCGGAGCGCCGGGATCCGGGCTCGGCATGGTTTTGCTGGCACCGGCGCAGAACGGCTCGCGCCTGAAGTGCACCGCGACCGTGGAGTTCAAAGTCCCGTTGGTCGGCGGCAAGATCGAGAGCTTCATCGGCCGCCAGCTGGTCCAACAGATTTCTGAAATTCAGCGCTTCACCGCGAAGTGGATCACGGAGCATGCCTGACGCCGGTTGTGTTGCGGTGTGGCACACCCCGGCATGGGCACCGTCGACGCTAACGTGGCGCTACGGAATCGCCGACGTACTGGACTTCTGCGCCGACGATGTGCCAGTAGGCGATCAGGATGTCGTGGCGGATCGCGCCGACGGCTTTGAAGGTGCCGCGCCGGCCTCGGATCGCGTGATAGCGCGCACCCAGATAGGTGTTTTTGGTGCGTCCAGCGGCTTGTGCCGCCTCGGTGAGCACGGTCTTGAGCGCGACCGGGCCGTGGCGGGTTCGCCCTGATCGGGCTATGCCTCTGGAGGCGTTGTTGGCCGGGCATATTCCGGCCCAGGACGCCAGGTGTGCGGGGGTGGCGAACACGCTCATATCGACGCCGATCTCGGCGATCATGCCGACCGCGCATTTACGGGCTACCCCCGGGATCGTTTCCAGGCGTTCGATGATCGGTTCATCGTCGGCCACCAACGTGGTGATCTGCTCATCGAGTTCGGCCAACTGGTGATCGAGGAAATCGATATGGGCCAGGATCTGACGAACCAGCACTCCGTGATGGGAGACTCGGAAACTGCCGCGCAGGGCGTCGGTGAGGGCGGGGATCTTCGAGCGCATCCTGCCCTTGGCCAGATCAGCCAATACCACGGGGTCGGATTCGCCGGCCAGCATCGCCTCGAGCATCGCCCGCGACGACTTCGATAACACCGTCGAGGCCACCGACGTTAACTTGATGCCCGCATCCTGCAGCACCTTCTCCAGCCGCTGCACCATCCGGGTGCGTTCCTCGCTGAGCACCCGGCGGTGCCGGGTGAAGTCACGCAGCTCCCGGATCGCTGGCGGCGGGACGAACGAGGGCCGCACCAGTCCGTGCTCGACCAACTGGGCGATCCACGCCGAATCGACGACAT
>CAVQSK010000008.1:0-26228 GCA_963715885.1 uncultured Actinomycetota bacterium | reverse complement strand
CAATTGGGAAGTTCAGGCTGGACTGACCATGTACATCCCGCGCAATTTCGCGCTGTCCGACGACGAGACCAAGGCCGTCCTCGCCGAGGCCGGTTCGCGCTGCTGGTCACCCATGACGAGGCGGCCCTGATGGTGACCCGCTGCCGATGCTCTACGACGAAGCGCGGCATTCGCTGGTCGGCCATGTCGCGAGGCCCAACCCGCATTGGCGCGCGACCGGAGGCGAGTCAGTGGCCATCTTCGCCGGCCCGCAGACCTACATCTCGCCCAGCTTCTACCGACGAAGGCCGAAACGGGCAAGGTCGTGCCGACGTGGAACTACGAAGTGCTGAACGTGTACGGCCGACTTGTCGCGCACGACGACCCAGACTGGGTGCTTGATCTCGTGACCATGCTGACGAACCACCACGAGCCAGCTGCCAGGCCGTGGCAGGTCACCGATGCGCCCGAGACCTTCACTCGCTCGCAGCTGAAGGCGATCGTCGGGGTTGAACTCGTCATCTCCGCGTCGAAGGCAAGGCCAAGATGTCGCAGAACCAGCCCGAGCGGAACCGAAGGGCGTCGTCGCCGGCCTAAAAGAATCCAGCGCACCGCCGATCACGTCGTCGCCAACCGCGTCGACCTCCTCGGCAACACGATCGCGAACGGCCGGGGATAACCCAACCGCTCAGCCGGGCGCGCCGGACCGCGTCGACCTCCACCGGCCGCCTCTCACCCGACGATGGTTCATAGCATTGCCACTGATGCCCGGCCGCGTCCACGATCAGTACCCAGTGCCGGGGTACGAGCCGTCCGATGAGCATGGCGACGGGCCAACCGGCATCGACGGCGGACGCCACGTCCGACAACTTGTCGCGCCGACCGCGAAACAGACGCCAGCGGTATCGGACACCCATCGCGGAGCTGTGCGCGTTCACGCGCGAACCATGCCCTCGGCGTCGTGCCCAGCCTGCGCGGCCAGACCCGGTTCACCTCGGCGTGCACCCGAGTCTGCTCGTCGGCGGCGTGCTCATCCGATTCCAACAGCGCTGCCCGGTAGTCCGGGTCCAGCAGTGCACCGGCCACCACCGCGACGGTCGGACCACACGTCACGCCGTCGCGCTGCCGAAGGCGAACGGCCGCGATTTCATGTATCTTCACGCTAGTGGGTACTCGAACCCGTCGCGTCCGATTACGACCAACGCCAAGAGTTCCCGTGGCCGGTGCTGGAGGAAGCGGCCGAGCGTGGCTTCTACAGTCCGCTGCTACCGCGACCCATCGGTGACCCGACCGGTCTGTCGCTGCCGATGTTCATGGAGGAGCTGTTCTGGCTGTGCGGGCATCGGCCTGGTGGTGGTGATGCCCGCACTGGCGCTGTCCGCGATCGGCCAGGCGGCGTCACCTGAGCAGATGTTGGAGTGGGCCCCTGAATGTTTCGGCACACCAGGCGATCTCAAGCTCGCTGCGCTGGCGATCTCCGAACCCGAGGGCGGCAGCGACGTGCGCAATTGCGCACCCTGGCCCGCCGCGACGGTGACGACCTCGCCACCGAAATTGACGGCGCACGGTTGCTGACCTGGCGGGCGTCATGGATGGCGAAGCTGTACACCATCTTCGAAGGCACCAGTGAGATCCAGCGCATCGTCATCTCCAACGCATTGGGCGCCGCCGAAGGAAACCACCGCTTCGGTGGATCGCTGAACCGGATGTTCGGCCGCGGCATACTGATCCGCACCCAGGTCGCCAACGCCGCCCTGAACGCAAAGGACCGCGTCCCCAGTCCGATAATGCGACTGGCAATGAATGTGTGCGTCCGCCCCGCAAGTGAAAGAGGTCCGCGATGGGCGTCAGGATGATGGACCTGCTCAGCGGCAATCTCGACGCGCTGCGCTATGAGCCGACGGCGAAACGGATTCGCGTTTCCCTTGGCGGGGAACCGGTCGCCGACACCCGCGACGCAAGGCTGGTGTGGGAGCCGCGGCGCGTCGTCCCGACGTACGCGGTGCCGCTGGCGGCGTTGTCCGGGCAGCTGGTGCCCGCCGGCGCCGAATCGGGTGCCGACGAGGACGTCGGCGTGCGGCTGCCAGCCATCAGTTCGCGTCCGATCCTCGACCCGACGGTGCCGTTCGACGCGCACTCCTGCGCGGGCACCGCGTTCGACGTGCTCGCCGGCGACGAAACAGGCGCCGCCGCCGCGTTCCGGCCCGACGACCCCGACCTGGCCGACTACGTCATCCTCGAGTTCAACGCCTTCGAGTGGCGGGAGGAGGACGAGCCGATCGTCAGCCATCCGCACGATCCGTTCGGTCGGATAGATGTGCTGCGCAGCAGCAGGCACATCCGCGTCGAAGCAGACGGCCGCTTACTTGCCGAGTCGTCGCGCCCGATGCTGCTGTTCGAGACCCTTCTGCCGGTGCGCTACTACCTGCCGCGCGAGGACGTCGTCGTCCGGCTCGACCACAGCGACACGGTGACATACTGCGCGTACAAGGGCCGCGCCACCTACTATTCGGTGCCCGACGGCCCACGGGACGTGGCGTGGACCTATCACGAGCCGCTGCACGACGCCGAACAGGTTCGCGACCGCATCTGCTTCTTCGACGAACGGCTCGACGTGATCGTGGACGGCGAGCGGCGAGACCGGCCCGTCACGCCATGGAGCGACGAGTGACGTTCGCTGACCTTCACTACGGCGAGCTGCCGCTGCTGCTACCCAACGCATGGGACGTTCCGTCGGCGCTGGCGCTGCTGGACTGCGGCTTCACCGCGATCGGTACAACCAGCTTCGGTGTGGCATCGAGCCGGGGCACGCCAGACGGCGGGCGCTCCACCAAGGACGCCAACGTCGAGCTGGCCGCCGCGCTGCGACCCCTCGACTGCTACGTCAGCATGGACATCGAAGACGGTTACGCCGACGATCCGGACGAGGTCGCAAACTATGTCGCTGCGCTTCCTGTCGACGGGATCAACATCGAGGACAGCACCGCCGAACGGCTGATCGCACCCAGCGACCACGCCGCGAAAGTCCGTGCCATCAAAGCTCGTTCGGCCGACATCTTCGTCAACGCACGGATCGACACGTACTGGCTCGGCCAGGACGCGACCGTTTCGGCCACCCTCGAGCGGGCCGCCCACTACGTCGACGCCGGTGCGGACGGCATCTTCGTCCCAGGGGCTGCCGAGCCTGCAGTGTTGCGGGAGTTCACCGCGGCAATCGAGCGGCCCGTCAACGTGCTTGCCATTCCAGGTCTTTCGCTGGCCGAGCTGGCGGGGCTCGGCGTGCGCCGGGTGTCCACCGGCTCGCTGCCCTACCGCGCCGCGATCCATGCTGCTGCCCAGACCGCCGTCGCCGTTCGCGATGCGACCGAAATCCCCGCGGCCGCCGCCTATCCCGACATGCAGGCCCGGCTGGTCCGCTATGCCAGTCAGAAGTTGAGCGGGTAGCCGCCGCTGACCTTCAGGGTCTCGCCGGTGATGAAGGACGCCTCGTCGGAACACAGAAACAGCATCGCCGAGACCACGTCGCCCATCGTGCCGAGCCGATTCACCAGCTGACGTTGATTGACGAACTCGTCGATCAGCGGCCGGGGCAGATCAGCCAACGCGTTCTCCGTGTTCATCAACCCGGGCGCAAGAGCGTTGACCCGGATGCGATCGGGTGCCAGCTCGGTGGCGAACGCGACGGTCAGGCCACGAACCGCAAGCTTGGACACCGCGTATGGCGTGGCGCTCATGTAGCCGGCCATCGACGAGATGTTCAGCACGACCCCGCCGCCCCGCTTGCGCATCGAATCCCGGCACGCCAGCGTCACATTGATCACGCCCATGACGTTGACGTCGAACAAGCCGCGGACCTCGTCGCGCGAGAGCGCCCCGAACGGCCGGTTGTACTTGGTCAGGTGCAGACCGGCGTTGTTGATCACTATGTCGATGCCGCCGAAGCGGTCGATCGTCGTCGCGACGGCGGCGTCCACCTGATCGGCGTCGGCGACGTCGCACTCGACCGCGATCGCCAGTCCACCTGACGAAACCAATTCGGCGGCAGTTTGTTCGGCCGTATCGGCATCGATGTCGGCTAGCACCACGCCGGCCCCCTCAGCGACCAGGGCACGTGCGAACGCCCGTCCGAAGCCGATGGCCCCGCCGGTGATGACCGCGGTGCGCCCGTCGAATCTCACATGTACTGCGCGGTCGGCGGGGCGATCGCACTGCTGTCGGTCTTGACCTCCGTCGGCGTCAGCTTGGAGTCCAGCACGTCCACCGCTTCATAGTATTCGCGGCGGTTCCAGAACCCTGAGTGCCCGCAGATGGGTGGATACGTGCGGTCGGGCTTCTTCTCGAGGCCCTCCACGTCACGGAGTCGAAAGTCGACATCCGGTAGCGCTTGCCTAATTCGGCGTTCCCTGTCGTACGGATCAACGTCCCGCTCGTCGGTTTCAAGGTTTCCATCGTCATTTACCCACGATCCGATCGGATCGCTCAGTGCCCACAAGTTGATCCACCGCGGCCTCTGCCGCCGACACAGCTCTGGCAACGCGCCGGTTCCGAAGTAGGCGGGGAAGTTGCGTGCGTACAGGCGGCGCAGCGGAGAACCGAAGGTCAACAAGCCGACGCGTGCGTCATCGCTATTGGCCCGCAGCAGGGTGGCTGCGGCGATGACGGTGCCCTGGCTGTGTGCCGCGACGATCACGATGTCGCCCTGCTCCACCAGCACCCTGATTCGCTTGAGCAGTTCGGGCACCGTGCGCTCGGCGTAGCAGGGCGGAGTCAGCGGGTGGTTCGCCCGCGGCCAGAACGTGACGATGTCCCACAGCACCCCGACCACCCGGCGCAACTGCCGGTTCCGATACGCCTGCACGGTCACCAGCAACAATCCCGCCGGCAGCGCCACCGCGACGAAAACGCTGCCGTTGGCGAGGACGGTTTGGTACCGAGTAAATGTCCCGAACTTGGCGAAGTCGGTCAGGTACGCGACGGCCAGCAAGCCGGTGGCCACCACCGTGAACACGGCAAGACTGGCCACGATTCGCGGGCCGAGATCGGTCAGGTACGCCCACGCCCGCGACCTGGCCAACTGCAAGATGCGCTCGTTCTCGGCGTCAGCTCCGGGACAGCCGGAATAGTCGGAGAGCACCGAGCCGGGTCGACCCTTGTCCCCGGAGTCCAGTTCGTACTTCGTCCGCGTGCGCATTGTCCACCACCACACGCACAGTCCCGCCAGGATCGCGACGGCGATGGCGACGACGACCGCCATGGCCCCCCACAGATAGGGCGGGGGCACAACCAGTCGGGGTTCGGTGTTGAGCGCGGCGACTTTCTCCTCGAAGGAGGCGAGCGAACTCTTGAGGGTGAACTTTCTCTGACCGATTTCGGCGTGGGCGACCGAGGTGGTGACCACCACCTCGCCAAGCTGCTCCGCCACGCCGAGACCGACTCCGACACTGAATCCGCTGCCGAGCAGCCAAGCGATCAACGCGACGAACGGCGCCGTGAACCCGCCCAAGGTGGGCGCCCAAGCGTCGCCTTCGTCGGCAGTCCGCGCAGCGTCACGCCGCTGGCGCAGCGACACCGCGGTGAACACGAACACCGCGATGAGCAACACGACTTGTACACCGAGCAGGACATAGATCGCTGAGGCCAACCCCGGAAAAGGTGTGAGCGATCACGGATACTTCGCATGGGCCGCCCCGACCCAAATCAACGACGCGATGAGTAGAGCCAGCGACAACCGCCGCACGTTCACCAATGGCTTCGTCAGGCGGTCGGCACTGCTACCTCCGCGCGCGGTCGCCTTATTCCACGCCGTGGCCACGACGGCGACGGTCAGAATCAAGCCGTTGGCGACCAACAGTGCGACGCTCATCGACCGCACGGTGGACGACTCGGTGTAGTGGAGGGGCGCCGCTAGAGCCAGCGCGGCAAGGCATGCGTTCCACGCCATGACATGGCAGGCGCGCATTCGCAGGACCGACTCGTCGGCGTGCCAGAACGTCTTCTTTTCCAACGGAACTTCGTTCTCCATCACCGCGGGATGCGGCGGCGGCACTGCAGTGTCCGCATCATCCTCGTCGTCGTCACCTTTGTCGTCCCACGTGCTCTCCCGGCCCAAGAACCACAGCACTGCGATCACCACAACCAGCGGCACTGCGCTGATGGCCACCTGCTGGCCGCGCGAAATCGACATCAGGCGCGACAACGGACCGAGTCGGGAACCACAGTGGTCCAAAGACATGCACTGCCAAACCATTACGTCCATCACCGCCAGCGCACCGGCGAGCATCAATGTCAGCGTGAACGACAACGCGAGCAGCCGAAGCAGCGCCACCGCAATCGATCCTGCGGAGCGCCTCTCCTTTGCAGCGGGCGGCAACATCCAGTGCGCGAGGTTGATGAAGATGAATGGCAGGAACAGCAGCCACACCGCCCGGTTCGCCCGCCGCGACGTCAGCCCGCCCCACGAGTACGCCTCCATGACCCTTCGCCATCTCAGCGTGTCCGGCGCAGCGAGATCGTCGTCGGTATCGGCATTGCTCGCGTCGTCGATCCACTTTCGCCTGCGCCAGAAGCCGGCGGATTTGTCGCCTGCCACCTGCTCGATGAATTCCGTTGGGCAGCCCAGCAGCGCCTCCGGCGGCGTGCCCGACACCCCGTGCACGCGTAGCTCGACAACCGTGCCCCCCGTGTCAGCCATGCAGAACATCCTCGCGTGAACTTCGCGGCGGTACGCGCGAATCAGAACAGGTTTGGTGATTCAAGGAACCGACCGACGCGATCATTCGTGTGACGAGCACCAACATCTGTGGATCGGATCTGCATCTCTACGAGGTGCTCGGGGCGTTCATGAGCCAGGGCGACATCCTCGGCCACGAAGCGATGGGGATCGTCGAGGAGGTCGGCCAGGAGGTCGACGACCTCAACCCCGGTGACCGGGTGGTGATTCCGTTAACATCGCGTGCGGGCATTGCTTCATGTGCGACCACGGGCTGCAGAGCCAATGTGACACGACGCAGAACCGCGACCAGGGCACTGGCGCCGCCTTGTTCGGTTAATCGAAGCTGTACGGCGAGGTGGCCGGCGGCCAGGCCGAGTACCTGCGCGTGCCGCAGGCGCAGTACACCCACATCAAGGTGCCCGACGAGAGGAGCGGCTGAGCCGGGCGCGAGAGTACTGCGACGACGTCGTCGATCTTCGCAAAGAAGACGCCGACGAGATCGTGATTAGCTACACGGACGGGCGTGGGGTCGACGCGGTGATCGATGCGGTCGGGATGGAGG
The DNA here is from genome assembly GCA_963715885.1 of uncultured Actinomycetota bacterium. Lineage (GTDB taxonomy): Bacteria > Actinomycetota > Actinomycetes > Mycobacteriales > Mycobacteriaceae > Mycobacterium. The sequence continues at coordinate 18,975 of CAVQSK010000008.1, read as the reverse complement.
CCCACGGGTCGCCGGTCGCCGAGGCCGCCCAGACCGCCAGCGGCTTCTCGCCCTCCCCGGTGGGCCGTGTCGTGATGAAGCTCGCGGGGGTCGACCGGCTCGCCGCGCTGAACTCGGCGATCTCGCTGGTGCGCCGCGGCGGCACGATCTCACTGTCTGGCGTGTACGGCGGTGCTGGCGACCCGATCAACATGATGACGTTGTTCGACAAGCAGATTCAGCTGCGGATGGGTGCCCGAAGCGTGCGGGTACTGGCCGGCGGTGCTGGGCCTGCTCGCGGGTGCACTGTGGTGCGGTGAACGCTGGTGCTCCCGCGCCGACCCGTTCGAGGTGTACAGCGTCGTGGCGTCGCGGCTGTCACCCTGCGTCGCAACCCCGACGCCCTCATCGCGATCGGCAACCCGTTCGATCACCTGCCGTCGCTGCCGGTGCGGCCCGGCACCGTCGCGGTGCTGGCCGTGCTGCTGGGATCCACAGCGTTCGACAGTTTTTCGGCGATGCCGCAGTGGCGCGACTTCGTCGATGCGCACACCGCGTCCGCCGTCACCGCGACCCTGGTGCGCACCTGCGGGCTGCTGGTGTTCGCCGGGGTAGTCGCCGGCACGTTCTGGCTCGCGGCCCGTAGCACCGGTGGCGTCGACGCGCAACGACGCCGCGAGCTACCGGGGTTGATGGCACACTCGCTCATCCCGATCGTCTTCGGCTATGTGTTCGCCCACTCCACCCTGACGTATCTCATCGAGCGCGGACAGCAGACCGGCATCCTGCTGCTCGGCCTCGACGCGGAGGTGAACTACGTGCTGTCGATGCACACGTCGGTGCTGGCCACCCTCAAGGTCGGCTGTGTGGTGGCCGGACACGTCGCGGGCGTCATCGCCGCGCACGACCGGGCACTGCGGCTGCTGCCGGCTGGTCACCAGCTGACCGGACAGTTGGCGATGATGCTGGTGATGGTCGGCTACACGTTCACCGGGTGATATCTCCTGTTCGGTGGATAACGGTGGGCGAATTGACGCTCTCAGGACGCCAACGTCTTGTTGGGCATCCTGGCCGACGGGTCGACGCCGCGGGCCCCGGCTCCTAACGTTGACTCATGCGAGCGCTCATCATCGTCGACGTTCAGAACGACTTCTGTGAGGGCGGTTCCCTGGCGGTGACCGGCGGATCGGCAGTGGTCCGCGCGATCAGCGAACTGCTTGCGACCCAGCCCGGATACGCGCACGTCGTGGCCACCAAGGACTTCCACATCGATCCGGGCGAGCACTTCTCCGACAATCCCGACTACACGGTGTCCTGGCCGCGGCACTGCGTGGTGGGGACGTCGGGCGCCGATTTTCATCCCCTGTTCGACCCCGGCGCGGTCGAAGCGGTGTTCATGAAGGGCCACTACTCGGCGGCCTACAGCGGCTTCGAGGGCACCGACGAGGCGGGCACACCGCTGGCCGATTGGTTGCGGCAACGCGGGGTCGACGAGGTCGACATCGTCGGCATCGCGACCGACTACTGCGTGAAGGCCACCGCCGCCGACGCTGCCAAGGCAGGATTTTCCACCCGGGTGCTGCTCGAATTGACCGCCGGCGTCGCGCCCGAGTCGGCGACGAAGGCCGTCGAGGACCTTCGGGCCGCAGGCGTCGAGGTCGCCTAGTCTCGCCGGTTCCTCACGCATCCCACCGTAACTAGGCAGGTCGGGACGGGTGGACACGCGGTCTCCCTCCGGTTGATCGGGATCAGGTGGTTGGGTGTGATGCTCCCGCATCGGCCGCCCCGTAATGTCGCGTTGATGAATGATGCCGCGGCGACAATGGAGATCTGGCCCGGCAAGGCCTACCCGCTGGGCGCGACGTACGACGGTTCGGGCACCAATTTCGCGGTATTCAGCGAGGCCGCGGAGCGGGTCGAGTTGTGCCTGTTCGACAACGGCACCGAGACCAGGGTGACGCTGCCCGAGGTCGACGGATTCGTCTGGCACGGCTTCATCCCGAACATCGAGCCGGGCCAACGCTACGGCTATCGGGTGCATGGCCCCTACGACCCCCGGGCCGGGCAACGCTGCAACCCCAACAAATTGCTGCTGGACCCCTACGCCAAGGCCATTGACGGCACCTTCGAGTGGAACCAGTCGCTGTTCGGCTACAACTTCGGCGACCCCGACAGCCGTAACGACGATGACTCGGCGGCCAGCATGCCCAAGTCGGTCGTCATCAACCCGTTCTTCGACTGGGGCGTGGACCGGCCGCCTGGCCACGAGTACGCCGACACCGTCATCTACGAGGCGCATGTCAAGGGGCTGACGCAGACGCACCCCGAAATTCCCGAACAGATCCGCGGCACCTACGCCGCCGTCGCTCACCCGGTCATCATCGGACACTTGAAGTCGTTGGGCGTCAATGCAATCGAGCTGATGCCGGTGCACCACTTCGTCAACGACTCGACGCTCATCGAAAAGGGGTTGAGCAACTACTGGGGCTACAACACCATCGGCTTCCTCGCGCCCGATCCCAAGTACAGCAGCAGCGCCACGCCGGGCGGCCAGGTCCAGGAGTTCAAGGCCATGGTCCGTGCGCTGCACGAGGCCGGCATCGAAGTGATCCTCGACGTCGTCTACAACCACACGGCGGAGGGCAACCACCTCGGGCCGACGCTGTCCATGCGTGGGATCGACAACGCGGCGTACTACCGCGTGGTCGAGGACGACAAGCGCTACTACATGGACTACACGGGCACCGGCAACAGCCTCAACGTGGGCCATCCGCACAGCCTGCAGCTGATCATGGACTCGCTGCGGTACTGGGTGACCGAGATGCACGTCGACGGGTTCCGGTTCGACCTGGCCTCGACACTGGCCCGAGAGTTCTACGACGTCGACCGACTGTCTGCGTTTTTCGAACTCGTGCAACAGGATCCGACGGTCAGCCAGGTCAAGCTGATCGCCGAGCCGTGGGACGTCGGCCCCGGCGGGTATCAGGTGGGCAACTTCCCGCCGCAGTGGACCGAGTGGAACGGCAAGTACCGCGACACCGTGCGCGACTACTGGCGGGGCGAGGCGGCCACCCTCGACGAGTTCGCCTACCGGCTCACGGGATCGGCCGATCTCTACGAGAACACCGCCCGCAGGCCGGTGGCCTCGATCAACTTCGTCACCGCCCACGACGGTTTCACGCTTCGGGATCTGGTGTCCTACAACGAGAAGCACAACGAGGCCAACCAAGAGGGCAACCGCGACGGGGAGAGCCACAACCGGTCGTGGAACTGCGGCGTCGAGGGTCCGACCGACGACCCGGCGGTCGATGCTCTGCGGACCCGCCAACAGCGTAATTTCATCACCACACTGCTGCTTTCACAGGGCGTGCCGATGATCTCGCACGGCGACGAACAGGGCCGCACCCAGAATGGCAACAACAACGTGTACTGCCAGGACAACGAGCTTTCCTGGATCGACTGGGCGAACGCCGACACCGAGCTGATGGAGTTCACTCGATCGGTTTCAGCGCTGCGCGCCGGGCATCCGGTCTTCCGGCGACGCCGCTTCTTCAGTGGCCGTCCGGTCCGGCAGCGCGGCGTTTCCGGGATGCCCGACATCGCCTGGTTCGCTCCCGACGGTTCGGAGATGAGCGACGAGGATTGGGAGACCGGCTACGCCAAATCGGTGGCGGTGTACCTCAACGGCCAGGGCATCCCAGATCTCGACGTGCGCGGTCAACGCGTCACCGACGACTCGTTCGTGCTGTGCTTCAACGCTCACCACGAACCGATCGAGTTCACGCTGCCGCCCGCGGATTTCGGCAAGTCGTGGGTCCAGGTGATCTACACCGGTGCCGATACGGGCGCAGACGAGGAACCCGCCCCGATCACGGCCGGCACGAAGGTGACGGTTGAATCCCGCGCGGTGATGGTGCTGCAGGCGGCGGACGAATAGCTCACTCGACGACGTCGAAGAACGAATCGCCGTCCTCCGGCGTCCCGTCAATCTGGCCACGTGCGCGCCCGTGCTGCTCCGGATCGAGGCGGTCTAGTTCGTCGTCGGAAGTCAGCACGATCGGCTCGTCGTCGGCATCCTCGGCGTCGTCAGGGTCGATGTTATCGGGGGACACGTCCGGGGTCTCCTCCGACAACCGCTCGTCGAGCGATTCGTGGTCCTCGACCTCGATCCACTCATCCGGTGGATCGACCACCTGGTCACCGTCGTCATTGCGCACCTCGTCGGAGTCGAGCGCCTCGGCGGGCTCCAGCGGGTTGTCGTCGAACTCGTCACCGGCCATGCAGCCATGTTGCCCGACACACGGCGCGGCTAAACGTTTCAGCGGCGGGGCAACGCGGCCGCGATCGGCGCCGACGGCCAGCCGGCCGCTCGGCCGCGGCTGATCTCAGAAGTGTTGCGCGCCAGCATGCTTACCGCCTGAGTTCCACTGTCCGTACCAGGCCGTATGGTACGGTTAGCCGCTGTAGCAACCGTGGCCGCCGCGCATGGCACCCGAGTTTTCTCTGCAGTGCCGCCGGCCGGGCGGGCCGGAGTAGGAGCCGATGAGCGGCGGCGCCCTACCTGGCGGCCACGGTTGCCGCTTATGTGCGGACACCCTGGCCTATCGGCAATCAACCGTTTCTTTGCCATCCTTAATTTTCGCGAGTGTCATTGGCAGTCGTCGGCGCTCACCGTATGCTGCCCAGCATGGCGTCGGTGCGCGAGGCTGGCCGCCGATTGTCGGCCGACGATTGGATCCAGGCCGGATTCGCACTTCTCGCGGATACCGGCCCGAACTCGCTGCGAATCGAGCGGCTTTGCGCCCGGCTGAACGTCACCAAGGGCAGCTTTTACTGGCACTTCACCGATATGCAGGCCTATCGCGACGCTATTGCCGACGCGTGGGGCAGCCTCCAAGACGAGCGCAGGCGCCCGTTCGAGAACATGCCCGGTGTTGATACCCGTAAACGTTTGGCGATCATGATGCAGACGTTGGTCGCTCCGAAGCACTGGGAACTGGAACGTGCGATGCGGGCGTGGGCGTTGACCGACGAAGCGGTGCTGGCCAGTGTCCAGCGAAGTGACGGCCGAATACTGCAAGCGGTCCGGCAGGCATTTGTCGACGGCGGGTTCGAGCCGGAGGAGGCCGGTTTGCGGTCGGCCGTCCTGTTCGCAGCGGGTTTGGGTTTCTTGACCGCCGCAGGCTCAAGCAAGGCCGCACCCGTCGAGCTGCGAGAGCAATTCCTGGACTTCATCCTGCGTCGATAGGCTTGGCTAGGACGTTGCCCTCTTCTGAGTGGGCTTCAGACCCGTCTTGCGGTCGAGATACTGCAGCAGGTCATGAGCGGCCAGCTCGATGTCTTTGTGCCGCCATTCGGACGCCCGGTACACGCAGGCGATCAGGCCGGTCCGGTGGAGGCGCCGAAAGTCGCCGTACACGAACGCGTACCGCCCCTTGGTTTGGTCCGTCGCGCCCTCGGTCAGCCCGAGATGCCACTCCGCGTACTCGTCCCAGGAGTGCGATTCGAGGTAGTCGTTCTGCGCCTCGGCACGCGGCTGCGCCTCTCCCCAGTCACTGTCGAGGACGTATTGGCGGGCATCGATCAGCTTGCGTGCCTTGGACACCGCGGCTTCGTTGAGCAGGTACTTGGCCATAGCGCCCATTGTCGGCTACCGGCGTGTTGATTCGCCGGTGGTTGTCCCGCCCGGCGAGAGTGCCGCGGGTTGCCCGCAGGGCATCGGCCAGCGTCCACACCGAGATGCCAAGCAGTGCGATGTCCTTCATGAGGAACCCGCCCTCGAGTGAGAGCGCCGGGAACCCGCCCTGAGACGCGTCGAAAACCCCCGGTGTGGTGAACATGAAGCTGATAGTCGCGACGAACAACCCGATCGCCAGCAGGCTGCCGAAGATCGACACCTTCGGCCACCACGGCTTGACGACCAGTAGCACCGCGGCCGCGATTTCGAGGACGCCCAACAACGCCGAGAACGTGTAGACGGAGAAGATTTCGTAAAGCCAGCTCATGAACGGGCTTTCAGACACCAGCGGCTGGATGCCCTGCGCTTCGTAGTTCATGAACTTCAGCCCGCCGTACCACACCAGCACGATGGCCAGGCCGTAGCGCGCGACCAAGCCGGCGACGGTATCGAGGGTCTTCTGTCTGGTGGAGCTGATCGAGTAAGTGGTCATGTTCACGTAGTGCCGCGAACGGCGGCCACCGTTACGCCGGCGCCGTCAGCCCACGATGCGGGCGATCGACTTGAGCGGAATGGGCAGCCAGCTCGGTCGGTGCCGGGCCTCGTAGGCGGCCTCGTACACCGCCTTGTCCAACTCGTATGCCGCAAGCAGGTGTCCGGAGTCGCGCGGGTCGGCGCCGGCCACCACCGCATAGCCTTCGCAGAACGAGCCGCTGTTGCGGTCCACCCATTCCCGCGCCCGGGCGGCGAGTTGGCGATCGCGATCGTCGGCTCCAGAGTCTGAGGCCTGCTCAATGAGCCGTTGGTAGGCCGCGTACTCGAAGGACCGCAGCACACCGGCGACATCCCGCAGCGGCGAATCCGGCCGTCGCCGTTCGTCGAGTGGCTGGCCCGGCTCGCCCTCGAAGTCGATCAGCAGCCAGCTCTCCGGCGTGCGCAGCACCTGCCCGAGATGCAGGTCCCCGTGGATCCGCTGAACCGTGATCGTCTCCTCGGCGAGCTTGCGGTAGCGCTCCTCGATCAGCGGGGCGTACTGCTGCAACTCGGGTACCGCCGTCGCCGCCGACGACAACCGCTCCAGCACCGCGACGGTGGGGAACAGGATGGCGGACGTGCCCATGTGCTCCGCGAGTGCGGCATGCACCGAGGCGACCGCCTCGCCGAGCCGGTACGACTCACCGGCGAAGTCACCACCCACCTCGTCGGCATAGAGGTCACCCTCGGCGAAGAGGTCGCGGGTGCTGGCCGTGGCCATGTCCCAACCCTCCGCAGAGTTGGCTGCGAATTCGGTGACCATGCCGAGCGCGCACGGTTCGCCGTCGCACATCGCTTCCACGGATCCCAATAGCCGGGCGACGTGTGGGTTGCCCGCCCGCGCCAGCACCCGGTTGAGTTCGATGTCCGGATTGATGCCGGGCGTGATCCGTCGGAAGACCTTGAAGACGGCGTCCTCTTCGAAGATCACGCTGGTGTTGCTCTGCTCCGCGCTCGACACGCGCGGCGCGGCACCCAGCGGCAGAGTGGCTTCGGGCTCCTTGCTGAACCGCACGTCGCCGACCGTCGCCGACGAATCGATCAGCGACAGAAGAAATTTCGCATCCGCGGGGTTGTAGAGCGCGTCGTAGGCGGTGCGGTCCCCGTCCGTGCCGATCGTGGCGACCTGGAGAAATTCGGCGATCGGACCTCCGCTGGACGTCGCCGCGTCCGCGGCTCCGCTGTCCCAGCGCACGATCACCTGATAGCGCTCCGACGAGCCGTCGGTGTAGGCGACGTCGAGCAGCACGAGATCGAGGTCGTCGCGCAGCGAAATGACGACGCCGGGTTCGGCGGAGGACAACTCCCGACTGCGTCCGGCGTACCACCGCTGCTGTGGTAACCACTCGTCAAACAGATGGTTCATTACTGCTCCTCAGACTCTGAGCTGGGAGCCCGCAGCTGGAACCAGTAGAACCCGTGACCGGGCAGGGTCAGCAGGTAGGGCAGCTGGCCGATGGGGGGGAACTCAACGTACCCGGTCATCTCAACGGGTATGTACCCGCTGTAGTGCTGCAGGTTCAGCTCAATGGGCTGGGGGAACCGCGAAAGGTTGTTCACGCACATCACCACATCGCCGTCTGCCTCCCGTACATAAGCAAGCACCGACGGGTTCGACCCACCCAGCTCGCGGAACGAGCCGACTGCGAACGCGTCGTGCCTGCGTCGAACGGCCAGCATGGTGCGCGTCCAGTTCAGCAGCGACGTGTTGCTGTCCCGCTGCGCCTCCACGTTCACCGACTGGTAGCCGTACACCGGGTCCTGGTTGGGCGGAAGGTACAGCCGACCCGGGTTGGCGGTGGAGAAACCGGCGTTGCGGTCCGGCGTCCACTGCATCGGCGTGCGCACGCCGTCGCGGTCGCCGAGCCAGATGATGTCGCCCATGCCGATCTCGTCGCCGTAGTAGAGCAACGGCGAGCCGGGCAGCGACAACAGCATCGCGGTGAACAACTCGATCTGATTGCGGTCGTTCTCCAGTAGCGGCGCCAGCCGCCGGCGGATGCCGACGTTGGCCTTCATCCGAGGATCCTTGGCGTACTCGGCGTACATGTAGTCACGCTCTTCGTCGGTGACCATCTCGAGCGTCAACTCGTCATGATTGCGCAGGAAGATCCCCCACTGCGCCATATCCGGGATCTCCGGTGTGTGAGCAAGGATCTCCGAGATCGGGAACCGCGACTCGCGCCGGACCGCCATGAAGATGCGCGGCATCAACGGGAAATGGAATGCCATGTGACACTCGTCGCCGCCGGTGCCCGGGTCGCCGAAGTACTCGACGACATCGGCAGGCCATTGGTTGGCCTCGGCGAGCAGCACCCGGCCGGGGAACTCGTCGTCGATCACCTTGCGGCAGTGCTTGAGGAAGGCGTGCGTCTCGGGCAGGTTCTCGCAGTTGGTGCCTTCCCGCTCGAACAGGTACGGCACGGCGTCCAGCCGGAAGCCGTCGATGCCGAGATCGAGCCAGAATCGCAGTACGTCGAGCATCGCGCGCTGCACAGCCGGATTGTCATAGTTGAGGTCGGGCTGGTGGCTGAAGAAGCGGTGCCAGTAGAACTGCCTGCGCACCGGGTCGAACGTCCAGTTCGACTCCTCGGTGTCGACGAAGATGATCCGCGCATCGGCGTATCCGTCGCTGGTGTCGCTCCATACGTAGTAGTCGCCGTAGGGGCCGTCGGGGTCGCGGCGCGATTCCTGAAACCACGCGTGTGACTCGGACGTGTGGTTCATGACGAGGTCGGTGATGACGCGGATGCCCCGCCGGTGCGCGGCGTCGAGGAGGGTGACGAAATCGTCGACGGTGCCGAACTCGGGCAGCACCCGGTAGAAGTCGCGGATGTCGTAACCACCGTCACGTAGCGGCGAGTCGCAGAACGGCGGCAGCCAAAGGCAGTCGACGCCAAGCCATTTCAGGTAGTCGAGCTGCTCGGTCAGGCCGCGTAAGTCGCCCGACCCATCAGAGTCGGAGTCGTAGAACGCGCGGACCAGCACCTCGTAGAAGACCGCGTGCTTGAACCAGGTGCGGTCCTCCGGCAGCGCTCGTGCGTGCCCGAAGTCTTCAGCGGTGGGATGCTCGACCACGCCGTCTTCGACGTGGCTGCCGTCCGCCGGGTCGTATTCGGCGAGTTCCCCTGTATCGCTGGTTTGGTCCATACAGCCTTCAAACCTACCCATGTCGGCGGAAATTGAATCGAGGCGTGTTCGGCGCAAATCTAGCGGTTGAATCCATTGGTCGGATGCGGTGATGCACATGTATGCGGCCCGCATCGACGGGCTCCTAGAGCTCCTGTTAGAGGAACCGCTCCGCGCCCATGGTGCGGATGAATCGGATGCTGTTGGCCTGCCGGTATCCGATGACGCCTCCGCTGAACGTGAAAAACATCAGTCCGGCCACGCCCGGCAGCGCAACGGCGGCGAGCTGACCGACCGTCGGGTTGCGAAGGACCCGCGGATAACCCACCCGGGTGGCCTGCCCGCTCATGGGTGTCATGGTCGTCTTCGCTGTTTCCGCGATCGATGACAACGATCCGCGGATCAACGGCGCCCTCGCGCCGGCAACGGCGGTCGGGGCGTCGGCGGCCATCGGCGGATCTGCGGGGGCGGACGCGCGCAGCGGCACTGTGGGCGTGACGACGCCCGGGATCGGGATCGCCGGCGCCACCACCAGCGGGAGCTCGAACACCGGCGGCGCGCCATTGTTGTCGGCGGCCATCGAGCCATCACTGCCGCCGCCCGTGACGTCGATCACGGGCGCCTCTGGTTGTCCCCTGAACGCAGGGCTCGGCGTCGGCTGAGGCTCCGGTTGGGAAAGGGCGCTCAGGAAGCCGTCAATCGACGGCACCGGCACCTCGAGGGTGCCGAAGAACACGGACGGGTCAGGCCAGCCCGTCGCAGTGACTTCCTCGGGCGTCGGCATCCGAAGGATGGGTATGGACAGCGAGTTTTTGAACTTCGGCCAGGTCCCGACGGTGGGCTCAGGCTTCTTCTCTTCGTCCTTCGGGGACGGTTTACCGTCCCCGAAGGACGGTTTACCGTCGTTGTCGTCGCGGCCCGAACCGAACGTAGTGGCCGGCGGTTCGTTGTCCGGTTTGGCCTCGCTGCCGGCCGAACCGCCGTCAGGATTGGCGTCGGTGCCGGCGGCCGTTGCGCCCTCATTGCCGCCACTTGTCGGATCACCGGGATCAGCCACCGATACCCCCGCGCCTGCGCCGGCTAGCAAAAGCCCGGTTGCGAGCGCGCCGGCACACGCGATAAGTCGTATAGCCGACGCCGACATAGTCGCCACCCTCCCCATTTCAGAGGTTGCTCCCCCAGAGAAAATTACGAGCAATTCTCGCATATTCGAGCCGAATAGTCGCCAACAATTTTTTGCTGGAACCATGGAGTTATCCTACGTGCGCGTCAGTTTTCTCCGGCGCCCGGCAACCTCGGGGGATTTCGGTATGGTGCCGACGTGGCGTCCCGTGATCACGGCGACCCGGGCGATGCCAGGTCGACCCCTCCCCCGCTGTCCACCCTGGCAAATTCCGTTCGCCCGTCAGCCGCAGAAGAAGCACGCACAATTGCCGCGGCGGCGAATACCGGCATACTCGCGACGCTCACCGCCGACGGTGACCCGTGGGCCTCGTTCGTCACCTACGGTCTGCTCGGCGGCGCACCCGTGCTGTGCGTGTCCAACATGGCCGAGCACGGCCGCAACCTGGCCGCCGACCCACGGGCAAGCATCGCGATCGTCTTGCCGAGCAGCGATGCGGACCCACTCGCCAGTGGTCGTGTCACGCTGGCCGGCATCGTCGAACACCCGGCCGGCGACGAACGAGCCGCCGCGCGCGATGCCCACCTGGCCGCCGTCGCCGCGGCGAAGTACTACATCGACTACAGCGACTTCTCACTGTGGGTGTTGCGGGTGCAGCGGGTGCGCTGGGTCGGCGGGTATGGACGCATGGACTCGGCGACGGGTAAGGCATACGCGGCGGCCGAACCCGACCCGGTGCAGCCGAACGCGGCGGGGGCGGTCGCTCGTCTGAATGCCGACCACGCCGACTCGCTCGTCGCAATGGCGAAAACGCTCGGCGGCTACCCCGACACCACCGCGGCCACCTGCACCGGTGCCGACCGCTACGGCCTGGATCTGCGGGTCGTCACGCAGCGTGGCATCGCGTATACCCGGGTCGGCTACGCCGCGCCGATCGACTCGATCGACGAGTTGCGTTCGGCCACGGTGCAGCTGGCGCGCCTGGCCCAGCCGGGCTGAAATACCATCCCGGTATGTCTGCTGCGACTTCATCTTCCGCGCGTCCGGACACCTGGCAAGCGGCCTTCGATCTGATCCGCACCCGCGGGCACGAGCGTCGCGACGAGCCCTTCAAGTTGGCCAGCGGCCAGCTCAGCCACGACTACATCGACGGCAAGTTCGCCGTCGACACCGGGGAACGCCTCACGATCGTCAGCCGTGCGGTCGCCGACCTGGCTGCGCGCCATCGGATCGAGTTCGATGCGGTAGGGGGCCTCACCATGGGCGCCGACCCGTTGGCTCACGGTATCGCGATGGTCACCGGCAAGGCCTGGTTCTCGGTCCGCAAGGAACAGAAGCAGCGCGGACGCGAGCAGTGGATCGAAGGCACCCGGCTGGAACCCGGTACACGGGTGCTGTTGGTCGACGACGTGATCAGCACGGGCGGGTCCACCGAGATCGCGTTCGACCGCGTGACTGCAGTGGGCGCGGTTGTCACCGGCGTCATCCCGATGGTCGACCGCGGCGACGTGGCCGCCGAGCGTTTCGCGCAGCGCAACGTGCCCTTCGTCGCGCTGATCACCTACCGGGATCTGGGCATCGAGCCGGTGAAGGACGTCTGAGCGGCAAGTCGTAAGTATTGACCGTCACGTCGTCAAGAGCGCGTCAAGAGTCGTGCTCTTCGCGGCGGGTGAGCGCACCGTGGCGTTATGACATTGCTGGACTTCCTGCCGTCATTGCACCGGGCGGCCACGCCCCGAATAGACCCGGCGATCTGGCCGTTGACGGCGACCGTCGACGAGCTGGGTCGCCTGTGTGTCGGAGACGTACCGCTGACGGAGATCGCCGACGAGTTCCGAACCCCCGCCTACGTTCTCGACGAGACCGACTTTCGGAGTCGGCTGAAGCGCTACCGCACCACGCTGCGCAACGTCGAAATCGTGTACGCCGCCAAGGCGCTGCTGACGACCGACGTCGCGCGCTGGGTCGGCGAGGAGGGTGCCGGGCTCGACGTCAGCTCCGGTGGCGAGCTGGCGATCGCGCTGGCGGCTGGCGTCGAGCCGGGCCGGATCGTCATGCACGGCAATGCGAAGACGGTCGACGAGCTACGCGACGCGGCTGGGGTCGGTGTCGGTCGCGTCGTCGTCGATTCGCTCATGGAGATCGCCTACCTCGCCTGCGAAGTGCGCCGAACGCAGAAGGTGCTGATCCGCGTCACCCCCGACATCGACATCGGTGGCCATGCCGCGGTGACAACCGGGGTCAACGATCAGAAGTTCGGCTTCGCACTCGCCGACGACCGCGCCGTAGAAGTTGCGAGACGCATTCTGCACCAGCCACTTCTGGATCTTGTCGGACTTCACTGCCATATCGGTTCCCAGGTCACCGATCCGATGCTGTACGGCGAGGCCGTCCATCGCATGATCGCCGCGATGGCCGACATCCGGGCCAGGCACGGCGTGATCCTGCACGAACTCAACCTCGGCGGCGGGCACGGAGTGCCCTACGTCAGCGGCGATCCAGAGCTCGATCTGGCCGAGCTGTCCGACGTCATCGACGACGCGCTGGACTGGGCGTGCGCTGCCGAACGGTTCCCGCGGCCGCGCGTCGTGGTCGAACCGGGACGCGCCGTCAGCGCCCGCGCCGGGGTGACGCTTTATCGGGTCGTGTCGGTGAAGTCGCAGCCCGGCGGTCGCACGTTCGTCGCGGTGGACGGCGGCATGTCCGACAACCCGCGCGTCGCGTTGTACGGCGCGAAATACACGGTGGCGCTTGCCAATCGGCACGCGCTCGGCCCGACGAAGGTCGTGACGGTGGCCGGACGGCACTGCGAATCCGGTGACGAGATCGCCCGCGACGTCGAGCTGCCCGCCGACATCCACCCCGGCGACCTGCTCGCGGTGGCGTGCACGGGCGCATACCAGCACAGCATGGCGTCCAACTACAACATGGTCGGCCGTCCGCCGGTCGTAGCGGTCCGCCGGGGACGTAGCCGCGAACTCGTGCGCCGCGAAACCACTACCGATCTGTTGTCGCGCGACCGCGGATGGTCAGGCCAAGTGGTCGGCGCCCACCAGTGATCACGCTCTCGCCGTCGGCCTGATGGACATGCTCGACGGCTAGGATCCGCGGCATGCCGGCGCACCCCCGAACCGTGACCGAACCGAGCCGCGAGATCGACGTCATCCACGAGACCGACGTGCTGGTCGTCGGCTCGGGTCCCGGTGGCCTCGCCGCCGCCCTCGCGGCGTCGCGGGCCGGCGTGGGAGTGGCCCTGGTCGAGCGGTTCGGGTGCTTCGGGGGAAGCATTACAACGGTCGGCGTCGAGGGCTTCGCCTGGTACCGCCGCGAGCAGACGGCCGACGCCGGCGGCATCGGCTGGGAGTTCGAGCAACGCGCCAAGGAGATGGGCGCAGCGGTGCCCGAGAGCCAGTCGCTCTCCTACGAGCTCGACTCCGAGGGCTTCAAGCTGGTCGCCGACCGACTGGTCGAGGAGGCGGGCATCCACGCGATGCTGCACCGCCAGTTCGTCACACCGCTGATGGACGGCGACACGATCATCGGCATCGTCACCGAGTCCAAGGCCGGCCGCGAGGCGATCCTCGCGCGCCGGGTCGTCGACGCGACCGGGGACGCCGACGTGGCGACGCGGGCGGGCGCGCCGGTCCACAAGACACCGCCTGAACAGATGATGGCGGCCTCGGTGATGTTCCACCTCGCCGGTGTAGACAAGGCGGCGTTCCTCGCCGGCGTGGCCGAGGACCCGCAGACGTACCGCGACTGGGCGGCGGGCGAGTTCGCGGCCGAGACCGACGAGAAGGACGCCGACCTCTACTCGCCGTACCTCGGCAAGCCGTTCGCGAGAGCCATCGAGGACGGCGTGCTCCCCGCCCACCTGACCACGATCGGCGGCACCTGGGGCGCGATGCACGATACAGGCGAGCTGACCTACATGAACCTGGTCCATCTCGACGGCTGCGACGGCACCGACCCCGACAGTCTCACCCGCTTCGAGATCGAGGGTCGTAAGCAGGCCATGCTCGCCATTGAGGCGCTTCGCCGCTACACACCGGGCTGTAAGACCGCCCGCCTGCGCAACTTCGGGATGACCATCGGCATCCGCGACACCCGCAAGATCGACGCGGTCTACAACCTCACCGAGACCGATGTGCGCGAGCAGGGCCGGTTCGGCGACAGCATCGGCATCTACCCGGAGTTCATCGACGGATACGGCGTGCTGGTGCTGCCGACGACCGGGCGCTACCTGCAGATCCCGTACCGGTCGCTGCTGCCGCAGGCGGTCCGCCACCTGATCGTGGCCGGGCGTGCCACCGGAGGGGACCGCATCGCCCACGCGGCGACCCGGAACATGTCCTGCTGCGCCGTCACCGGCCAGGGCGCGGGCGTGGCGGCTGCGGTGTCCGTCCACGGGGACCGGCCTCTGGAAGACGTGGACATCGCCGCGGTGCAGGCCGAGCTGATCCGCCAGGACGTCCGGATCGCCTGACAAGCCGCCGGGTGTTGCGCTGTTGGAGCTGATTCAGCTCTGTGTGATGTAGCGGGTCCCGATGCGGGTTCCGATGTGCTGCAGTAGTTCTGCGGTGTGGTGCGGGTCGCGGGAAGTGTCGCTGTCGGTGAGGTCGGCGACGGCGAAGATGTCGGCGAATCCGGTGCTGGCGGTGTCGTTATCGAGGTCGTTGCGGCCGACGACGGCGACCACCGGGGTTGGTGCGGCGCGCAGCGCAACGGCGACGGGCAGCTTTCCTTGCAGCGTTTGGTGGTCAATGCGTCCTTCTCCGGTGATGACCAGGTCGGCGTCGCCGACGTGGTCATCGAAGTTGAGCAGGTCCAGGAAGTATTCGGCTCCGGAGGCGGTGGTGGCGCCCAGCAGCATGGCGGCGAAACCGATGCCGCCGGCGGCGCCCGATCCGTGCGCGCGGGCGGCGGTGTCGGCGTCGGTGTGTCCGGAGCGGGTGAAGGCTGCGACGAGGTTGTCCAGCCCGGCGTCGAGTTGGGCGACCTGTGCTGCGGTGGCGCCCTTTTGGGGCCCGAACACCGCTGCCGCGCCGGTGAGTCCGAGCAGCGGGCTGGTGACGTCGCCGGCGACGATGAGGTCGATCCCATCAAGATTGACTGTGCGGCGGTCCTCGACACAGTGGATGCGGTCCAGGTTCTTAGCGGTGGGGGCCAGCAGTTGGCCGGCGCGGTCGAGGAAGCGGTAACCCAGCGCAGCCAACATGCCGATTCCGCCGTCGGTGCTGGCGCTGCCGCCCAGCGCCAGCACCAGTCGTGTGCGGGCCACTGTCAGCGCTGCTCGGATGGCTTCGCCGAAGCCGTAACTGGACGCGGTCATCGGGGCGTCCACCCCGCCGGGCAGGGTGGACAGTCCGCAGGTGTTGGCGACTTCCACGATGGCGGTGTCGCCGTCGACGGCGACGACACCGCTGTGGCGACGTCCGGTCGCCCCGTGCACGCTCACCGTCAGTGCGGCAAAGCCGGCGGCCAGGGCGGCGGCGACGCTGCCGTCGCCGCCGTCGGCCAGTGGGAGGGTCCTGCCGTGCGCACCGGCCGCGGTGAGGCCTTTCGCCAAGTGGTCGGCGACCTCGGCGGCGGTGAGGCTGCCTTTGAACTTGTCGGGTGCGATGAGGACTCTCATGGTTTCTATCTCCTTGGTGCGCGGGTGGGCAGTGCTGACCTGTCTGCGCTGGCTCCGTTGGTCGCCGGTTCGCCTGGTGTGCCCGGGTTGTCGGAGACGGGGTGCAGCGGCGCGCCGCTGTTGACACCGACGAGCTCGTGGGCGTTGGGGTCATACGGGTTGACGTCGAGGTCCTCGCTGGGGTCGAACAGCGGCTCCACGTCCTTGCCGGCGAAGACGGCTCGGGCCCGGGCGACGTCGAGTTCGCCGTTCCATTTCGCGACGAACAGGGTGGCCACCGCGTTGCCGATGAAGTTGACCAGCGCCCGGCACTCGGACATGAACTTGTCGATGCCGAAGATCAGCATGATGCCCACCACCGGGATGGTCCCCAGCGTGCTCAAGGTGGCGGTCAGGGCGATGAATCCGCCACCGGCGACCCCGGCTGCACCCTTGGAGGTCAGTAGCATCACCGCGAGCATGCCGAGCTGCTGGCCAATGCTGAGGGGGGTGTTGGTGGCCTGAGCGATGTAGAGCGCCGCCAGCGACAGGTAGATGGCGGCACCGTCGAGGTTGAAGCTGTACCCGGTCGGCACGACCAGCCCGACGGTCGGCTTGCTGACGCCGGCGTATTCGAGCTTGCGGATCAACCCGGGCAGTGCCGGTTCGGCGGTCGAGGTGCCCAGGATCAGCAGCAGCTCTTCGCGCAGGTAGCGCAGCATCTGCCAGATGTTGAGCCGCAGGTAGGCCATCACCGAACCCAAGACCACGAACACGAACAGCGCCGAGGTGAGGTAGAACAGCCCGATCAGTGACCCCAGGCTGGTCAGCGTGGAAACCCCGTACTTGCCGATCGCGTACGCCATCGCCCCGAACGCGCCCAGCGGCGCCAGCTTCATGATGTAGTTCAGGATCTTGAAGGTGATCTTGGTGCACCGGTTGATCAGATCCAGCACCGGGCCGCCGATGTGACCGACCGCGTTGAGCGCGACACCGAACAGCACCGCCATGAAAATGATCTGCAGGATGTCGCCCTCGACGAACGGGCCGACCACGCTGTCCGGCACCAGGTGGGTGATGAACTCCCACCACTGCTTGGTCTCGCCGGTGGTGATCAGCTTCTCCGCCGATTCGCTGGTCTCGATTGTGGAAGGGTCGGCGTTGACGCCGTCACCGACGCGGAAGATGTTGATCGCCACCAGCCCGAAGCACATCGCGATGATGGTGCCGACCTGGAAGTAGGTCAGCGACTTGATCCCGGTCATGCCGACCTTCTTCAGATCGGCGACACTGGCGATGCCGCCGACGATGGTCAAAAAGACGATCGGCCCGATCAGCATCTTCATCGCGGTGACGAAGGTGGTGCCGATCGGCTCCATCGCGACCCCCGCGGATGGGCTGAGCCATCCGAGGAGGACGCCGATGATGATCGCTAGTAGAACCCAGAAGTAGAGCTGTTTGTACCAGCGTTTCTTCTCGTGATTGGGCCGGTAGGCCTCGGTTGTGCTGTGTGTTTGCATGACGTCACCTCTGTGCGTGTGTGAATTGGTGTGTAGCGGGCTGCCGGGTCACCCGGCCAGGGTTGAACTGCGCCGCACGAGAGGTGGCGCGGGGAATTACCGGTGGATCAGATCAGGCCGGTGTCAGGGCCTTCGACAGCGCGGCGATGATCGCGTCGGTGACCTCATCGGTGTTCGACGTTCCGCCGATGTCGCGGGTGAGAACACCACTGCCGGTGGCGGTTTCGATCGCCGCCTCGACGCGGCGGGCCTCGGCGTGCAGACCGAAGTGGTCCAGCATCAACGCGGCGCTGGCGATCGCGCCGACCGGGTTGCTGATTCCTTCGCCGGCGATGTCCGGCGCCGATCCGTGCACCGGTTCGAACATGCTGGGGAAGCGGCGTTCCGGGTTGAGGTTGGCGCTGGCGGCCAGACCCAGGCTGCCGGCCAGCGCCGAACCCAGATCCGAGAGGATGTCGGCGTTGAGGTTGGAGGCCACCACCACCGACAGCTCCTCGGGGCGCAGAACGAACTTCGCGCTCATCGCGTCGACCAGAACGCTTTCGGATTCCACGTCCGGGTAGTCCCCGGCGACCCGCTGAAACACCTCGTCCCACAGCACCATGCCGTACTGCTGGGCGTTGGACTTGGTGACGCTGGAAACCTTCTTCACCGTCCGGGTGCGGGCCAGGTCGAACGCGAAGCGCATGATGCGCTCGCAGCCCTTGTCGGTGAACAGCGCGGTCTGCAGGGCGACCTCGTTGCCCGGCCCGCGCGCGCTCAGGTTGCGTCCACCCAGGCCGGCGTATTCGCCTTCGCTGTTCTCCCGGATGACGACCCAATCGAGTTCGGTGTCATCGGCCTTGCGCAGCGGGGAGACCACGCCGGGCAGGAACTTCACCGGCCGGATGTTGGCCCACTGGTCGAAGTTCTGGGTGATGTTCAGCCGCAGACCCCACAGGCTGATGTGGTCGGGCACGTTGTGCCAGCCCACCGCGCCGAAATAGATGGCGTCGAAGCCCTTCAGGGTGTCCAGGCCGTCGTCGGCCATCATCTTGCCGGTCTGCTCGTAATACTCCGAGCCCCAGGGGAACTCTTCCCAGGCGAACGCGAACTTGCCTGCGGACTGCGCGGCCAGGGTGTCCAGCACCCGGCGCCCGGCCGCCACCACCTCCTTGCCGACACCGTCGGCGGGGATTGCGGCGATGTTGAATGTCTGTGCTGCCATGATGGCCTCTCATCTCGGGTGTTCTGTGTCACCAATGGGTGATGACTCCATTAGCGGTCACACCCATCGATCCGTCTAAGACCAAGATTCGATGCGGCGGATAGGCTGGGCCTATATCGCTAGGCGGGAGGTCCACCGTGGACATCAGGCAGCTGAAATACTTCCTCGCAGTCGTCGACCACAACGGGTTCA
>CAVQSK010000007.1:0-183206 GCA_963715885.1 uncultured Actinomycetota bacterium | reverse complement strand
CCACCAAGCTGGGACGGCGAGTTCGGATCCTGATGTCTGGTGAATGTTCTGGATTCGGCCGTGGCTGAGAAGTAGGCGGAGCCGGTACTTGCCGAAGTTGCGGAATCCGCGTGCGGTGCGCTTTGTGTTCTTGATTTTCAGGTTCAGGGACTCGGTCGGCCCGTTGGACACGTCGGTGTGGGCGAATTCGCGAGTTACCCGCCCGCCATGTGTGCAATGTCCGTCCGAGACGGACGATTTCGGGAACTGGGCAGTCGCAGGCGGCGGTAATGACCGCTGTCGCAGCGCTGGCGTCGCGGAGGTGGTAGCAGCGCATCAGGTCCTGGGCGATGATCCAGGTGGCGGTGACCTGCCCGCACGGGTCGCCGGCGACGAGTCCGGCCCGCAGCCGACCCCAGGCCCGCTCGGAGAGCCGGTCGGCGCGGCGGCGCAGGATGCGGCGGATCCCGTAGAGCGGGTCACCACGATGACCCCGATGCCGGTAGATGTCCTGCTGCACGCGGCGGCGGACCTGTTCGACCGCGGTCAGCCCGAGCTTCGTGACATGGAACGGGTCGGCACGCGATCCGCTCGGGGGAGTTGCTGATTGAGCGCGGTGGCGTAGCCGCGGAACGGGTCCAGCGATGCGGTCGCGATCTGCGCCCTCCACGCGTGGTCGCGCTCGTGCAGCCAGCCGGCGAGCACCACGCCGGACCGGCCGGCGACCACATCGACCAGCCGCGCCGGCCGACCCGGTGTCAGGTCGGCGATACCGGTCGCATACCTCGTCGGGTGCCGTCCGGTGGCGCGCAGAACGCGGCCTCGTCCACCCCGATCGCGGTCGGCGCGTCCAGCCGTGCGGGGTCGTCGATGATCGGCTCGCCGCGAGTGGTGACGATCCGCATGATCGTCGCCCAGCCGACACCGAGCGCGGACGCGACCCGCGACACGGCGCCGTCCCGGGCGCCGACCTGGTCGAACGCCCACGCCCGAGCACGGTCGGTCAGGCACGCGCGGGGTTCGATCGCAGGATGCTGCTCGGTCCAGGTCTTCTTGGAGCACAACGCATGCGGGCAACACCAGACTCGTTTGTGCCAGCACACCACGACCGATCTTGCCGCCGATCGGCAGGTCGCGTACCCACACCGGACGGCGATCCTTCGCCGCGCCACCGCGCCGCAGTCGGGGCACGGTACCACCCGGCGATGGTCTCGACGAACAGCTCCAGCTCACCACCGGCATCCGCGGCGGCCAGCACGCGGAACCCGTCCGACCCGAACAACGCAGCAACAACCGAACCGGTACCTCCGCTTCCACCTGGGGCTCCTCGACAATCCGTGAGATCTTGGTCGTGATCACGGATCGTGCGAGCCCCAGGCCCACCATCGAACGATTTCAGAGCCCGAGGCGTGTCGCCCAGGTTTCCCCCACTCCCAGATTCGTGGAGAAGAGCCTGAAAACTGATCAGCAGGCTCGTAGCGGAATACCGCAGGTAGAGGACGGATAACGGGATACAACGGAAACGGTAGAGACCCACCGACCAAGAATCAGCGGGTCCGGGGTTCGAAACCCTGACGGCGCACCCAAGTGTGATCATCGCCTCATTTGAGGCCGACAGCCTCGGTGCTCCGCGAACGGCGCAACGCCAATAAGCCAATGGAATCGCTATCAACCCCCGCCCGAACGCACGAGACACATAGTTGCGGCTGACGCAGGCGTGAATTTTGAGTCGGCACGCGTACTCTGACCTGTTCGAGTGTGCTGCTCTCGGCATACTCAATTTATCCAAACGGATCGGTATCCGCCGCCAAACGTTGCGGAAGCAAGTATACGTACAAGATTTTTCGTTCTAAGCTGCTACGAAGCAGACACAAGTGTTACAGTCCGGTTAGCTGATGGTCCGAGTGCACTCGCTATATCGGCCGTACGTGATACGAAATGAGGACTTAGCTGATGTCGCAGATGAGCGCATCATCTCCGTCGAGTGCACCGAGCGTGCACGCAGCCGACGAGATAACTGCGCAGCGACCGCTCACTGTCTGCAGCTGTAGCCGGCTCGGACGGGTCGCTAACCCGCCCAGCTTCTCGATCGCCGATTGGTTCCGCTCCGCCCGTCGCTGCTGAGCTCTCAGCGCTGCCTGATCCGGCGCACAACGACAACCAAAGCCACCACACCCACACCGGCGAGCGAAACGGCGACCGCCGGCTTCTTCACGAACCGCACCAGTCCCGCCTTTATGTCGGCGGCAATCCGGCGCGGGTTGGCCCGCTCGGCGAGGGAATCGACGGTCGACGCCAACTGATCGCGAGCCTGATCGATCTCCTGCTTGATGGTGTCGGGATCCCGATCCGCCACTGTGCCCTCCAAGTCGCCGGTCTGCCGAACTACCCTAGATCAGCCCGCGCTCTCATGAGTGCACCGGTCGACGAGAAGGGTTACCACGCATGCCACAGACCCCGCGACTCGAGGTGGGCGACAGAGCCCCCGCCTTCAGCCTGGCGGACGCCGACGGCAACACGGTCAAGTTGTCGGACTACAAGGGCCGCAAGGTCATCGTGTACTTCTACCCGGCCGCCTCGACGCCGGGCTGCACCAAGCAGGCCTGCGACTTCCGCGACAGCATTGCCGAGCTCAACGGCGCGGGACTCGACGTCGTCGGCATCTCCCCCGACAAACCGGCCAAATTGGCGAAGTTCCGCGACGCGGAGAAGCTGACGTTCCCCTTGCTATCCGACCCGGATCGCGAGGTGCTCACCGCGTGGGGCGCCTACGGCGAGAAGACGATGTACGGCAAGACCGTTCAGGGCGTCATCCGGTCGACGTTCGTCGTCGACGAGAAGGGCAAGATCGCCGAGGCGCAGTACAACGTGCGGGCCACCGGCCACGTCGCCAAACTACGGCGCGACCTGTCCGTTTGACCCCAGGTTGGCCAGCAGCAGCGCCTCGGCCGTCGCCGCCCGCTCCAGCACTCCGAGGTGCAGGCTCTCGTTGATGCTGTGGGCTTGTGTCGCAGGGTCTTCCACGCCGGTGACCAGGATCTTGGCCGACGGAAAGGCCGCCGCGAACTCGGCGATGAACGGGATCGAGCCGCCCACACCCGTGTCGACCGGCTCGTTGCGCCAGGCCTGCCGGAAGGCGGCCCTGGCGGCGTCGTAGACCGGCCCGCTGGCGTCGATCGCATACGGCTGACCGATATCGCCGGGCGTGACAGTGACCTGGGCGCCCCACGGCGCACTCTCCTCGAGGTGCCGCGTGAGCGCCGCCAAGTGTTTACGTGCGTCCCCACCGGGCGCGACGCGCATGCTGACCTTCGCCCGCGCCCTGGGGATCAACGTATTCGACGACGCGGCGACCGAGGTGGTGTCGATACCGATGACGGTGACCGCCGGCTTGGCCCAAAGCCGTTGCGGGACAGAGCCGGAGCCGATCTCCGATACACCGTCCAGCAGGCCCGCTTCCTCGCGGACCCGTTCCTGGGGATAGTCGACATCGGCTGCAGTGCCTTCGTGCAGGCCCGCGACGGCGACGTTGCCGTCGTCATCGTGCAGGCTGGCCAGCAGCCGCACCAGCACGCTGAGCGCGTCGGGCACGACACCGCCCCACAACCCCGAGTGCAACCCGTGATCCAGCGTGGCCACCTCGACGACGCAGTCGGCCAGTCCGCGCAGCGACACCGTCAGCGCGGGCACGTCGGTGCTCCAGTTGTCCGAGTCGGCGATGACGATCACATCGGAGGCCAGCGTGTCGCGCTGCGCGGCCAGCAGCCGGGACAGCGACGGCGAACCCGACTCCTCCTCCCCCTCCACAAATACCGTCACACCCACCGGCGGCGCTCCGCCATGTGCCCGGAAGGCCGCCAAATGCGTTGCGATGCCTGCCTTGTCGTCGGCGGAGCCACGACCGTACAATCGGCCGTCGCGCTCGCTCGGTTCGAACGGCGGCGAGCGCCACTGACCGTGATCGCCCTCCGGCTGCACATCGTGATGGGCGTACAGCAGCACCGTCGGCGCACCGGGCGGTGCAGGGTGGCGGGCGATGACGGCCGGGGCACCGCCTTCGCTCACGATCTGCACGTCGCCGAACCCCGCGTCGGACAACAGTTTTGCCACGGCCTCCGCACTGCGCTGCACCTCGCCCCTGCGCGCCGGGTCGGCCCACACGGATTCGATACGCACCAGGTCTTCCAGGTCGCGCCGCACCGATGGAAGCACCTCACGCACGCGCTGGACCAAGTCGCTCATGAACTAGAGGCTAGCGGTCCTCGAGGATCGCGACCGCAGCCGCGGTGTCGGCCTCATGCGTCAGCGACAGGTGGATCGTCACGTTCTTCAGATGCTCGGCGATCGCGCCGGTGAGCCGAACCTTCGGCCGGCCCCACATGTCGGTGATCACCTCGATGTCGTGGTGGATGCCCTCAGGCAGCACCGGCCGTTTAGAGAACCGCGAGCCCGACCACGCCTTGATGACCGCCTCCTTGGCCGCCCACCGCGCAGCCAGATGCCGCGCCGCAGACGAGCTCTTGTCCGCGGCGTCAC
Organism: uncultured Actinomycetota bacterium; assembly: GCA_963715885.1. Taxonomy (GTDB): domain Bacteria; phylum Actinomycetota; class Actinomycetes; order Mycobacteriales; family Mycobacteriaceae; genus Mycobacterium. The sequence goes on along the minus strand of CAVQSK010000007.1, from coordinate 178,691 downwards.
GGCGCTCACCGGGTGTGAACGTCTCGGCGAACACCGTGCCGGGCTGGTCGACCTGCTCGGCGAAGTCGGGAATGGAGACCAGATCGATCCCCACCCCGACTATCGCCATGCAAGAGACGCTATCTCACCGCACATAGACGTCGTCGTCACCCAGCCTCGACGCCGGATCGAGAAGCATCTCGGCCTCCTGCCGCTTCTCCGGCGCATCGTGGCTGAACCGGCGGTCGGCAGGCCTCTCGTACATCGGCCGCCCGCCGGCGATCGCCGATGCCAGCCTGTGCTGACCGGCCAGCACGCGGGCATCCGCGCGCTCCTTGTAGTCCTGCCGCTCCTCCGGACTCAGCGCCGCGAGGAAGGCCTGCGGATGCACCAGCGCGACCAGACCCGACACGTGGCCGAACCCGAGGCTGGTGACCAGACCGGCCTTCAGCGGGAACTTCTCGCCCAGCCGCAGGGTGTCCCGCAGCCAGACGAAGTGGGCGGCGCCGGCGAGTTCGTCGTCGACACAGTCCAGGCTGCGGTTCGGCGGAATCATCCCGTCGCGCAGGATCTGGCACAGCCCCATCATCTGGAAGGCCGCGGCGCCGCCCTTTGAGTGACCGGTCAGGCTCTTCTGCGACACCACGAAGAGCGGTGCGCCCGCGGAGCGGCCCAGCGAGTCTGCCAGCCGTTCGTGCAGCTCGGTTTCGTTGGGGTCGTTGGCCAGCGTGGAGGTGTCGTGCTTGGACACCACCGCGATGTCGTCAGGGCCGACACCGAGCTTCGCGAGCGAGCGCGCCAGCTGGGACTCCTTGCCGCCGCGGCCGGCGGCGAGCGCGCCGAGCCCCGGAGCCGGAATCGACGTGTGCACACCGTCGCCGAACGACGACACGTACGCCACCACCGCCAGCACCGGAAGCCCCATCTTGAGCGCGAGATCGCCACGGGCCAGCAGGATGGTCCCGCCACCCTGTCCCTCGACGAACCCGAGACGACGACGGTCGTTGGCGCGCGAGAACTTCGAGTCGCTGATGCCCTTGGCGCGCATCATCTCGGTGTCGGCGGTGGCCGCCATGTCACCGAAGCCGATGATGGCCTCCAGCGTCAGGTCGTCGTAACCACCGGTTACCACGAACTCGGCCTTGCCGAGCCGGATCTTGTCGACGCCCTCCTCGACGGATATCGCCGCGGTGGCGCACGCGCCCACCGGGTGGATCATCGAGCCGTAGCTGCCGATGTACGACTGAACCACGTGCCCCGCAACAACATTCGGCAGGACTTCCTGAAGGATGTCGTTCGGCTTGTTCCGGCCCAGCAGGTTGCCGTGGTACATGGTCTGCATCGACGTCATGCCGCCCATGCCGGTGCCCTGAGTGCTGGCCACCAGGCTGGGATGCACCCAGCGCATCAGCTCCGCGGGAGTGAAGCCCGCGGACAGGAACGCGTCGACGGTGGTGACGAGGTTCCACAGTGCCAATCGGTCGATCGAGTTCATCATGTCCTGGCTGACGCCGTACACGGTCGGGTCGAAACCGGTTGGGATCTGCGCACCGACCGTGCGGGACAGCTTCGTCTTGCGCGGCACCCGAATCTCGGTGCCTGCCTTGCGGGTGACCTGCCAGTCGCCACTGTCCGGCACGGGCGCGATGACGGTGTGCTCCGGATCGAACTCCACGAACGGCCGGGCATCGGCCTCCGACGACACCACGAACGTGAAGTCCTTGTCCAGGAACACCGAAACCAGAAGCGGCGAAGAGTGATCGGGGTCGATCGCGCCGTCGTCGACGAACTCGCGGATGCCGACGCGCTCGACGACCGCGTCGTGGTAGCGCTCCACCAGCTCGCCCTCGTCGATCAGGTCGCCTGTCTCGGTGTCGTACCAGCCCGGCGTGGGATCGTCTTCCCACTTGACCAGGCCGGTGGTCCACGCCAGCTCGAGCACACCGGCCGCCGACAGCTCGTCGTCGATCTCCATCTCGAAGCGGGTCCGCGAAGAACCGTACGGCCCGAGCTCGGCGCCACCGACGATCACCACCAGGTCGGCCGGGTCGACATCGAGGTCGTCCCACGCCGGCGGCGGCGCCGCGCTGTAGCCGCGCGGCGGCGACGGCAGCGCACGGATGGTTCCGTGCTCCTCGCGGTCGCTGTCCTCGGCCGCCTCTGACGTCATGTCCTCGCGGGCCTTGGCGGCCAGCTCGGACAGATCGAGGTCGACGTCCGCCAGCCCGCCGGTCAGGTCGACCTGCAGCGGCTCGCGCGCCGCCGCGACCTTGGATTCGATGTCGCACAGCCCGAGCAGCATTCTCGCCATCTCGTCGGTCGTGTACGTCGTGACGCCAGCCTCTTCGACCGCACCGACGATCGCGTCGTTGTGGCCCATCAGCCCGGTGCCCTTGGTCCAGCCGATCAGCGCGTGAGCCAGCGAAACTCGCTGGGCCCACGACGATTCCGCCTTCCACCGCGATACCACCGCGTCGAGCGCGGACTTCGACTCGCCATAGGCACCGTCGCCACCGAACATGCCGCGGTTCGGCGAGCCGGGCAGCACGACATGCAGGCGTGCGGCGATGTCACGGTCGGCGCCGATGTGCGAAAGGCCGCCGATCAGCCGCTGAACGGCCCACAGCAGCACCTTCATCTCCATCTCGGAACGCGACCCGGCGTCGGACAGATCACCGGCCACCCGCGGCGCCGCGAACGGGAACAGCAGCGTCGGCGTCTGGGCGTCCTTGAGGTGAATCGATTGCGGCCCAAGGCTTTCGGTCTGCTCGCTACCCACCCAGGACACCAACGCATCGATGTCGTTGTACGACGCCATGTTGGCGGGCACAACCCACAGCTTGGCGCCGAACCGGGCGTTGTCGCGATACAGCGTGCGGTAGAACGCCAACCGGTCGTCGTCGAGCTTGGACGTGCTAGCGATGACGGTCGCGCCGCCATCGAGCAGCTGGGCCACCACCGACGCGGCGATGGAACCCTTGGACGCGCCGGTGACCACCGCGATCTCGTCGATGTAGCGACCCTTGCCGGGGTTCTCCGCACCAGCCGCGGCGCGGCCGTACAGCGACGCGTGGGTGTTGCGCCCCGCCGCCAGTGCCTTGCCCTGCCACCAGGTGGCCTGGGTGCCGACGACATGTCCGGCGCCCTCGAACCGTTCCGAAAGGCGCGGCCAGTCGGCGTCGATCTCGCTCTCCTCGAGCACCCACAGTTTCGCCAGGTCCTCGCGGGCGCTGGCCCACCGGTCGTCGAACAGCACCGCCTTGCGGCCGTCGAACACCGGAGCCACCAAACGCGGCCAGTCCGAACCGAGCTCGGCCGTCACCAGGTCGATGAGCTCGGCGTCGGTCGTGGCTTCGGCGCGGACTGACCGGGTTGTCCAAGGCCGAGCTGTCCCAGGATCAGGCGCGCCGCCGAAGCCAGCACACCATTGGGGCCGGTGACTTGCTCGGCGAACTCGCCAAGCGCGGCGGAGTCCACCACGCCGCCACCACCGCCTGCCGCCGACGGCAGCGAGACCGGAACGCCCTGCCGTGCCCCGACTGCGGCGACTGCACTGTCGATGACCTTGTCGACGGTCGCCGCGTCGGCCAGCGCACCGTCGTGCAGACCGCCGAGCACGCCGCCGCGGACGCTGGAGCCCTCACGGGTGCCCAGCGCCACCTCGACCGTCACGTGCTTGACCCAGCCGTCGCCGAGTTCCCAGGTCTTCTTGACCCGCTCGGCGATGTACGCCGGCCGCTTGCCGGACGGGCCGAGCACCGTGCGCAACTGGTCGTTGACCGCGTCGGAAAGCACTGGGCCGTAAGGCTTGTAGGTCCGGGCCAGCTTGGTGACCTGGGTCTTCAGCCCGGCCAGATCGGCCTCGGCAGCACCGTCGATGGCGCCGAGATTGAGCTCGGAGCCCAAATCCACCAGCAGCTGGTTGCGCCGCGACGAAGCACCGTCGGTGATCGACTCGATGGAATCCAGCGGCTCGATCTGATCGATGCGCATCTTCGCCGACAGCGCGATCAGCGCCTGCGTGGCATCGGCTGCGCCGTAGGCGATGTCGTCGGGCCGCGGGCCACCGCTTGGCGCCGCGGGCGCTGCGGGGGCCGCGGGCGCCGCCTCGACCGGCGCCGCCGCAGCGGGCTCGGGTGCAGGCGAGTCGTCCTCTGCGTGGTCCTCCGGCTCGGGATCGGTATCTGTGGCGAACAGCACCGCCGCATCACGCTCCGAGTTCAGCACTTCGGTTGTGTTGTGCGAATACTCAGGCAGCTTGAGCGTGTTGGTGGCCAGGCCCGCGACCGTCGGCGCGGACTTCACGCCGATCTCGACGAACCGTTCGACACCCAGACCACCGGCGGCCTCCTCGATGAAGAGCAGATCCTGCGTCTCGATCCACCGCACCGGGCTGGCGAACTGCCAGGCCAACAGCTCGATGACGATCTTGCGGCACAACTCCCGCGGCTTCTCGTTCCGCCACGTGTCGTAGTCGGCCAGGACCTCGTCGAGCGTCTCGGCCGGGCACGAGATCGCGGATCTCCTGGATGAACTCGCGGTCCAGGCTGAACGGCTTGGGCACCAGGTTCGGGATGTAGCGACCGACGATCAGGTCGGGGTCCTTGTCGCGCGGCATCACCCGCTCGAGCGAGCGGCGGAAGTCGGCCACGCCGACCCGCAGCACCGACGAGTGGAACGGCACATCGATGCCCGGCACCAGAATGAACGACCGCTTGCCGCCGGAGATCTCGCGGCGCTTCTCGACCTCTTCCTCAAGTACCTCCAGGCCGCGCACGCTCCCGGCGATCGCGTACTGCGAGCCGCGCAGGTTGAAGTTGACGATCTGCAGGAATTCACCGGTGCGCTCGGCGATGCCGTCGATGAAGCCCGGCACGTCGGCGTCGTCGAGATCGATCTGCGACGGCCGGATCGCGGCCAGCCGGTAATTGGACCGGCCCATGTGGTCGCGGGCAACGATGTCGTGCATGTTGGAGCCGCGGTTGAACACCACCTCCAGCAGCGCCTCCAACTCGTACACGCCGCTGACACAGGCCAGCGCGGTGTACTCACCAACGGAGTGTCCGCACGCGATCGCGCCCTCGACGAAGGCGCCCTGCTCGCGCATCTCGGCCACCTGCGCGGCGGCCACCGTCGCCATCGCGACCTGCGTGAACTGCGTCAAATACAGCACGCCCTCGGGGTGCTGGTAGTGCACGCCGCCGGCGATCAGGCTGGTCGGGTTGTCGCGCACCACGTGCAGCACCGAGAAGCCCAGCTTCTCGCGGGTGAACTTGTCCGCGGAATCCCACACCTTGCGGGCGGCCTTGGACCGGGCACGCACCTCCATGCCCATGCCCTTGTGCTGAATGCCCTGGCCGGGGAATGCGTAGACGGTCTTCGGCGCGGCGAGCTGGGCGGTCGCCGACATCACCAGGTTGGAGCCGACTCGCGCGGCGACCTCGACAATCTCTGCGCCACGGTCGATTCCGACCCGGTCGACCCGGAAATCGATGTCGTCGCCCGGCAGCACCATGCCCAAGAAACGTGAGGTCCAGCCGACCACCCGGGCCGCCGGCGCGGGCTGGCCGTCGGTCGCGGCGACGACGTGCTGCGCAGCCGCTGACAGCCACATGCCGTGCACGATGGGCGATTTCAGACCGGCCAGCAGTGCGGCGGCGCGGTCGGTGTGGATCGGGTTGTGATCACCGGAGACCACCGCGAACGCGCTCATGTCGGTCGGAGCCGTGACGGTGACATCGCGGCGGCGGCGACGCGGCGTGTCGGTCGCGTTGTCGGTGATCGCCCCGCCGGCACGCGGCGGATCGGAGAGCTCGGCGGCACCGGTGCGACCGCGAATCGCGAATCGCTCCTCCAGCTCGGCCAGCAGCTTGCCGTCGATGTCGCTGATCTCGACCTTCACCGGGATAACCCGTCCGTACTCGGTGTCGGCGGCCGCTGAAGCCGTTGCGGTGACGGTCAATTCGGCCGCGGTCTTGGGCATCGGCGCCAGCAGATGCGCGGCGTGATCCAGGTGCACCAGGCTCAGCAGACCCTCGACCACGGGGAATCCGTCCTCGGTAGCCGCGGAGCCGATGGCCGCGAACACCGCAGGCCAGCAGTGGCCGACGAGCGCGTCGGGCACCAGGCTGAGGCCAGGGGCCAGCGGACCGCCGAATGTGGCGGTCACGCCGGTGTGGTCGGCGACCTGCTCGGGATCCCAGTCAACATTGACCTTGGCGGTGTTGTCGTGCACCGCGGGCAGGGAGTCGGGGCCGTCGACACCGGCGGCGATCGCCAGCACCGAACGCATCGCGGTCGACGCGTCCTCGACGGTGACGACCGGCATGCCGCCGTCGACCGTGCAGGACGGCAGCGTGAAGCGGATGTCGATCCAGATGCCCGACAACGGGACGGCCAGCGTCACCGCGCCATCGGAATTCAACTCCATCCGGGCACCCGTGGATGGGTGTGTGGCACTGCGGTTTTCGTTGACCTGCCACTCGTCGGGCGCGCCGATGCGGTGCACCGGGTTGATGGCGGTGCGGCCGGCCCACAGCACGTCGGGCGAATCGAGAACAACCGCAAGCGGGCCGCTGACGTCGGCGCGAGCCTGGCGGCGCGACACCACCGGCGTCGGCTGCACACCGGCAGCCAGCAGCTGGTCGACGGAGACCTGCTCGAAGCGGTCCAACAGCTCGCCGACCGGCTCGTCGGCGCGGGTGATGCCGGCCACCGACTGCGTGCCCGGGATGATGCACACCTCGTCGGCGCTGTAGCGCGCATCGTGGGCCTGCCACAGCGAATCGCTGCGCCACCAGCGCCGGACATCCTTGTCGATGACGGGCACAAAGTTGACCGGCTTGCCCAGCGTCTTGCACAGCGTGACGAAGAACGGCACGTCGGCAGGATGCAGCTTGACGGTCTCGGCGTCCGGATAGCGCGCCAGCAGCTTCGCGATCGCCTGGTCCGGATTGTCAAGCAGCGCTTGGCCTTCCGGGCTGTCGTCGAATGCCGTCAGGATCGGGCCGGAGTCCTGCGGGTGCAGCCGCGCCTCGGCGCGCTTGAGCATCTCGGCGAACCGGTCCCGCCAGGTGTCGGCCAGCCAGGGGCTGTCCGGCGATGCGGTGTCGGCGGTGCTGTCGCCATCCCCGATGGCCAGCTCGACATAGCGCTGCAGCCACCGCAGATAGGTCATCTCGCCCACGTCGCCGAAATACGGCTTGGCGGTGTTGGCCATCGCGGCGATGAGCTCGTCGCGGCGCGCCGCGACGGCCTCGGCGTCACCGGCGACCTCGTCGAGCAGCCGGCCACAGCGCGACGCGGTGTTGTCGATCTCGTGGATGTCCGCGCCGAGCTGGCTGCGGCTGGAAGCCATGCCGCCCTGGGCTTTTCCGGCGCTGATCCAGTGGTCGGTGCCGTTGATGTCGACCAGCATCTGCTTGACGGCCGGCGACGTGGTTGACTCCCTGGTCGCCATCGCGGCAGTGCCGACCAGGATGCCGTCGACGGGCATCGCCGGGAAGCCGTATTCCTGGGCCCACCGCCCGGACAGGTACTCGGCAGCGCGCTCGGGGGTACCGACCCCGCCGCCGACGCACACCGTGATGTTCGGCAGTTTGCGCAGCTCCGCGTAGGTGGCCAGCAGCAGATCGTCGAGGTCCTCCCACGAGTGGTGACCGCCGGCGCGGCCGCCCTCGATGTGCACGATCACGTCCTTGCCGGGCACCTCGGCGGCGATCTTGATCACCGACTTGATCTGATCGATCGTCCCCGGCTTGAACACCACGTGGCTGATCCCGACGCTGTTGAGCTCGTCGATCAGCTCGACGGCTTCTTCCAGTTCGGGGATGCCGGCGGACACGACGACACCGTCGATCGGTGCCCCGGACTGACGGGCCCGCTGCACCAACCGCTTTCCGCCCACCTGCAGCTTCCACAGGTACGGGTCGAGGAACAGCGTGTTGAACTGGATAGCGCGGCCGGGCTCCAGCAACCCGGTGAGTTCGGCGATGCGGCCCTCGAAGACCTCTTCGGTGACCTGACCGCCGCCGGCCAGCTCGGCCCAGTGGCCGGCGTTGGCGGCCGCGGCCACGATCCTGGCGTCGACGGTCGTCGGGGTCATGCCGGCCAGCAGGACCGGCGAGCGTCCGGTCAGCCGGGTGAACTTGGTCGACAGCTTGACCGAGCCGTCGGGCAGCTTCACCGCCGACGGCGCGTAGCTCGACCATGCCGGCGCGACCTCGGGCGCTGCGCCGACGGTGAACAAGTTGCGCTGTCCGGCGCGGGTGGCCGCCGGAACGATGCCGACACCCAGGCCGCGGATCACCGGCGCGGTCAGGCGGGTGACGGTGTCGCTGGGGCCGAGATCAATGATCCAGTTAGCCCCCGCCTCGTGCAGCCGCTCGATCTCTGCCACCCAGTCGATCGGGCGCACGAAGATCGCCTCGGTCATCTCGTGTGCCATGGCGGCGTCGATGCCGCACTTCTCGGCCCAGCGGTCGACGACATCGACGCCGTCGGACAGCCGCGGAGTGTGGAAGCCGACCTCGACCTGCACACCCTGGAACACCGGGCTGAACACCGCTCCGCCCCGGAGCTTGTTCTTGCGCTCGGCCTCTTCCTTCTCGGTGATCTTCGTGCAGTACAGCTCGAAGCGGCCCAGCTGCTCGGGCGTGCCGGTGATGACGACGGAGCGCCGGCCGTTGCGGATCGACAGCACCGGAGGCAGCACGGTGCGCACGTCAGTGGAGAAATCCTCGAGCAGCTCGACGATGCGGTCCGGGTCGACGTTGGTCACCGACACCATCGGCGACTTGTCGCCACGGCCGACCATGCCGCGGCGTCGAGACACCAGCGAGCCTGCCGCGCCGATCAGCTGCAGCAACGCCAGCAGCTCAGCGTCGTTGGTGCCCTTGGTCCGCAGCGATTCGCAGGCCATGATGCCCTGGGAGTGCCCGGCCATCGCGACCGGCGGGGTGTTGTACAGGTCGAGGCCCTGCCTCGTCAGCGCGCGGATGGCGGCCATCTGGGCCAGTAGGATGCCGGGGCCTGAGATCGCCGCGGTGATGAGTTGCTTGGTGGCGGGCAGCGGTTCCTCAGCGGCCAGCGCACGGACCCACTGAAGGGGCTCGAAGCCGATGGGTCGCACGACGACCAGCTCGCGCGCCACAGGCTCGAGCAGCAACTCGGCCTCTCCCACCACGGCGCTCAACTCGGATTCGATGCCGGCCGAACTGACCAGTTCTTCCAGGTTCTCCAGCCACGCGCCGCCCTGGCCGCCAAATGCGACGGCATACGGTTCGCCGGCATTCAAACGATCGACGAGGGCGTGACTCGAGGACAGGACGCCTTTGTTGTCGCCGGGCTCGGTCTTGTGGTCAGCGGTTAGCCTGTGTTGCTCGTTGATCGTCACGTCTCGTTATCTCCCTAGCTATGCGTTTCGCGCGTTTCGCTCATCGTCTGTGGGCTGCCGTATCTGGCTTTGGTGGCCTGTGCTTCCCTGCTCCAGGCCATGCGATTCGGCGTCGAATCCCGACTGGCACAGTCGCGCCTGGCGGCTCGGGCGGCCTCACGGTCCTCGCCGACCGCCCAGCGGATACTCCAGCCGTACTAAGACTCGCATAAGACCGAGCACCATTTTCGCCGCCCCAAATGGTTACTGGCGAGTTCTACGCACGGGTAACCAGCCATTGGGTAACACCCGGTTCCACACCCGCAGATCGTATCCGGGACAAACGTCCTGCATGCAGGTGGTTACGGTCGAGTAGCTGCAACGCCGCTGATCAAGGCAGTATTGTGATGTAATCGTTATGTAAAAATTTTGAGCTGTCTCGACAGCCGCATCGCCGCGCTCCGAGTCGACAACTTGACGAGAATTGTCTTGTCTGACGTACCGGCCACCGAATTGAGTTTGCCGGCAAACCTTACTGGTCGGTAACGCTCAGTCCCACTGCCCGAACCGGGGCTTCAGAATGTGGTTGATGTCGACGCCGACGCCCCCGACGGACCGCTTGTCGATCTCGACCTGATGCAGATGCGCCCCCGGGTGGGCGACCTTCCCAGGCGATCCCCAGTTGTGCTGCCAGAAGTAGGCGCCCAGGCCGTCCTGCAATGCCCACTCGATGGTCTTGGAGTTGGCGTAGACGCCGACCCGCTGCCGGCCCAGCACCGCTTGCCAGCCTCGCAGATACGGCGCTACCTGCCGCTTGTACTGCTCAAAGGTCGGATCGTCGTCAATCGATGCGTAGATCGGGGCTCCGTAGGACCCACCGGCGGCGATGTGCAGCTGCCAGCCTCGCTTGGCGTGTGCGACGCCGGCGTTCTGACCACCGAGCCAGTCCGCGGTGTCCTGCTTGCCGTACTGATAGCAGGACACGATCTTCAGCCCGTTGTGGTAGAGGTCGCGGGCCTCGGGCAGCTGTATCGGCTTGCCCAGCATCCAGTCACCGCCGGGGCGGCGGTCGGAGACGTATCGGATGGCGCCCAGCGCGCCCGACGCGCGCAAGTCGCCGGCCTTGATGACACCTGCCGCGTAGTCGAGCAGGATCCCGAGTGGCGCGGCGGACGCCTGCGCCGGACTCAAGGCCGACGCCATCGTCTGCAACCCGGTGCCCAGACCGAGCACGGCCGGTGCCGCGGCGACGTATTTGAGCAGGTTGCGCCGGGACATTGACACGAGCCACAGGGTACGACAGTTGCATCACTTTTCACGGCAACGCCACTGGTCACATCTGTATCACTTTTCCCGCGCGAGCAGAGAGGCGACATGGCCCCGACGCGGTGGCCCGGCCAGTTGCCCGGCGAACTCTGGCCCCCGGCGTGCCGTCGGATACCTCGAGAAGCTTGCGACGTAGGGGCCGACGAATTCGGCTGGCGCGCCCAGAAGCCGTGCCGAACTCCTCCCCGCAGTCCAGATCATTCCCGGAGACGCGGTTCCCCGGGATCGCCTGTTGGCCAACCTCTACTACGACACGACGCATGCGCGTGCTCTGCCGGGGCTGTACCGGTGCCGGCGGGCACTTCACCGCGATGGAAACACCGTCGCTGCTCATCAACGACATTCGGAGTTTCTTCGCAGCGATTTGAGTACCATGAGCCATGCCCTCGGGTACGGTCAGCTCGCATTTGGACGCGAATATCACTGCGGCCGTTGATGATCCACAGATCGAGCTGATCGGCGTCCGAAAGCTCTTCGGCGAACTCGTCGCCGTCGAGGGCGCAGACCTCGCTGTCGGGGACGGCGAATTGTTCGCGATCCTCGGCCCATCGGGTTCGGGCAAGACGACGGTGCTGCGCATGATCGCCGGATTCGAGCCACCCACCGCCGGGACGATCAAGCTCGGCGGCGCCGACGTCACTGCGCTGCCGGCACGCCGCCGCGACGTCAACACCGTCTTCCAGGAATACGCGCTGTTCCCGCACATGACGGCTGCGCAGAACGTGGAGTACGGGCTGAAGGTTCGCGGCGTGCCCAAGGCCGAACGCCGGCGTCGCACCGCGGATGCGCTCGATATGGTGCGGCTGACCGACCACGCGCGGCGTCACCCGGCGCAACTGTCGGGTGGACAGCGTCAACGCGTGGCGCTGGCGCGAGCACTGATCGGACGTCCGCGGGTGTTGCTGCTGGACGAGCCGCTCGGGGCGCTCGATCTCAAACTGCGCGAACAGATGCAGATCGAATTGAAGGCGATCCAGCGCGAAGTCGGCATCACGTTCGTCATCGTCACCCACGACCAGGACGAGGCACTGACACTGTGCGACCGGCTGGCCGTGCTCAACGACGGGCGCATCGAACAGGTCGGCAAGGCGCGCGACGTGTACGAGAACCCGGCCAACCGATTCGTGGCCGACTTCGTCGGAACGTCGAACGTGCTCGACGGCGCCGCCGCGGAGGCGATCATGGGCAAGTCCGGGATGTTCGTCATCCGGCCGGAGCGCATCGGGGTGTTCGCGCCAGGAACCGACGCCGTGCCAGGTGTGCGCACGGTCGAAGCCACGGTGTCCGAAATCATCTACGCGGGCCCCACCACCCGGATCGCCGCAACGGCGAGTCCCGGCGTCACCCTGACCGCCACCGTTCTGACCGCCAGCACGTGGCTGCCGCCCGACCTGCGTCACGGCACCCCAATCACGTTGGCCTGGCCCGACAAAGCCGTCCACCACCTGTCGATCGAGGAGTAGCCCGTGCCACCAAAGACGCTGTCCGCCGCGCGAATCGGCCTGACGCTCGCCGCTTGCGCCGCCCTGCTCCTGAGCTTCTCGACTGCCTGTTCGAGCCCCGAGCAAGCCGATGGCAACGGCGAGACACCGCCGAACCTCGAGCCGCTGTCCGCCGTCGGCGACGGGGAAGGCGAACTGAACATCATTGCCTGGGCCGGATACGCCGAGGACGGTTCCAACGACGCGAGCGTGGACTGGGTAACGCCGTTCGAGCAGCAGACCGGATGCCAGACCAACGTCAAGCTCGGCAACACGTCCGACGAGATGGTGCAGCTGATGCGAACCGGTCAGTACGACGGCGTCTCGGCATCCGGCGACGCCACGCTGCGGTTGATCTACGCAGGCGACGTGGCCCCGGTCAACACGTCGTTGGTGCCCAGCTATGAGACGATCTCGGATTTCCTCAAGGACAAGTCGTGGAACTCGGTGGACGGGCAGATGTTTGGGATTCCACACGGATGGGGCGCCAACCTGCTGATGTACAACATCGGGGTCGTCACCGACGCGCCGAACTCCTGGGCCGCCGTGTTCGACGACGCCGGCGAGTACAAGGGCAGGGTCACCGCCTACGACTCCCCCATCTACATCGCCGATGCCGCGCTGTACCTGTCGAAGACCAAGCCGGAGCTGGGCATCGAAGATCCCTACTCGCTGACGCCTGAACAGCTCGACGCCGCAGTCGAATTGCTCAAGAAGCAACGCGAGAACATCGGCGAATACTGGTCGGATTACACCAAGGAGGTGCAGGCGTTCGAATCCGGGACGTCGGTGATCGGCACCACCTGGCAGGTGATCGCCAACACCATCGGCGCCGACAACAAAGTTCAGGTCAACACCGTGCTGCCCAAGGAAGGCTCCACCGGCTGGTCGGACACGTGGATGATCTCGTCCAAAGCCGCGCATCCCAACTGCATGTACAAGTGGATGAACTGGATCTCCTCGCCTGAGGTGAACGCGCAAGTCGCCGAGTATTTCGGAGAGGCACCGGCCAACACGAAGTCGTGCGAGCACACCACTGAGCCGGATTTCTGCGAGATCTACCACGCCACCGACGCGGACTTCGCCTCCAAGATCCACTACTGGACCACACCGCAGAAACAGTGCGTCGACGGTAGCGGCGACAACTGCACGGCCTACAACGAGTGGGTCGACAAATGGCAGCAGATCAAGGGCTGACACCCCCAGCGGCGGTGCCGGTATCGCGAGCCCGCCGCATCAGCCTGGCTTTGCTGCTCGTGCCGCCGATGGCCTGGCTTGGGGTGGCATACCTCGGTTCGCTTGCAGTGCTGCTGGTTTCGGCGTTCTGGACCACCAACGCGTTCACCGGCGCGGTGGTTCGCACCTTCACCGGCGACAACGTCGTGCGAGTCCTTACCGACGCGGTGTTCCGGACCGCGACGGTACGCACCGTTGCGGTGGCGTCGGTGGTGACCATCCTGTGCGCCGTGCTCGCGGTGCCACTGGCTTTCTACATGGCCAAGGTGGCGTCGCCGCGGGTGCGCCTCCTGCTGGTCGTGGCGGTGACGACACCATTGTGGGCCAGCTATCTGGTGAAGGCTTACGCCTGGCGGATGTTGCTCTCCCCGGAAGGCCCGCTGTCGTGGGCGACCGGCTACAGCCCCGGCTACGGCCTGACCGCCACCGTCGTCACGCTGACGTACTTGTGGTTGCCGTACATGATCATTCCGGTGTTTGCGGCGTTCGAGCGCGTTCCCGATTCACTGATCGATGTCAGCTCCGATCTGGGTGCCTCGGACATGGCAACAATGCGGATGGTGGTGGCGCCCTTGGTGTTCCCTGGCATCGCGGCCGGTTCGATCTTCACCTTCTCACTGTCGCTGGGTGACTACATCGCGGTGACGATCGTCGGCGGCAAGACACAGATGCTCGGCAACATCATCTACGGCCAACTCGTCACCGCGAACAATCAGCCACTGGCGGCGGCGCTGTCGATCATCCCGCTGGTGGCGATCATCGGCTACCTACTGGCAATGCGGCGAACGGGCGCGCTGGAGAACGTCTGATGCGGTCGAGAATTGCGCGGCGGGTGGTCCTGGCGTGGACGGCGTTAGTGCTGGTGTTCCTCTATGCGCCGATGGCTCTCGTGGTGGTCAACGCCTTCAATTCATCGCGCACATTCGCCTTCCCCCCCACCGGCTTCACCGTGCAATGGTGGCTGCACGCAGCCAACAGCGAGGGCATGTGGAAGTCGCTGGCGAACTCGGTGGTGGTCGGTCTCGGCGCCACAATGATCGCGTTGGTGCTCGGAACGATGGCCGCGTTCGCGGTACAACGGTACGACTTCTTCGGGAAGCACACAGTGAGCTTCCTTGTGGTGCTGCCGATTACGCTGCCGGGCATCGTCACCGGTATCGCCTTGAACGCGACGTTCACCTCTGCGCTGGGCGTGACGCTGGGCCTGGCCACCGTCATCATCGGTCACGCGACCTTCTGCATCGTCATCGTCTTCAACAACACGCAGGCCCGGCTGCGACGATTGGGCAGTAACCTCGAGGACGCATCGGCCGACCTCGGCGCGTCCGAATGGCAGACCTTCAGATATGTGACATTCCCGATGATGCGGGGTGCGTTGGTCGCCGGCGCCATTTTGGCGTTCGCACTGTCCTTTGACGAGATCGTGGTGACGACATTCACCGCCGGGCCGACCGTGCAGACACTGCCGATTTGGATCTTCGGAAATCTGTTCCGGCCGAACCAGGCTCCGGTGATCAATGTCGTCGCCGCCGCACTGACCCTGATTGCGATCATCCCCGTCTGGCTCGCTCAGCGGTTCGGCGGCGATCCGGCCGCGACGCGGGTGTAGGGCGCTATTGCTGCGCCTTCGGGTCCCATTGCCCGCTTGTCAGAATTCCGGTGGTGTAGTTGGAAATGGCCGCCACCATCCGCTGCTGCAGGGCCGCATCGAGGCGGTCGGCGACGACCTTGCGGCCGAGGTCGCGGTAGTCCTGCACGATTCGGCTCAGCTCGGGATACTCATCGGGTTTCGGCACGTAGTTCGGGCCGAAGCGCGCGATCACGCGCTCCTCCAGCGCATTGACGACTTCGGTTGCCAACATGTCGATGGTTTCGCGTGTCGATTCGAAGATCCTCAGAATCGCACGAACATAAAGCAGCTGCTCCGGTGTGCGCGCAACGATCTCGCCCATTGTGCGATCGACCATCACGACCGCGCCGTCGTCGAGTTCGGCCAGACCGTGCCCGAGCAGCTTCTGGGCCTCTTCGCAGCCCGGATCGATGTCGACGGCGGCGGTCTTGGCTCCCCTGCTTGCGCGGGGGCCCAGTGCTCCGTCGTCCGTTTGCTCTGGGCGGGGCCCGAGAACGGCGCGCTGAATCCCCAGGATGTCGGCCAGATCGGCGCCTCGGCGCATGCTCGTGAAGAACTCGGCGATGTGCGCCGAATTGAACCCCCTGCGGAGCAATTGGTTGATCGTCTTGAGCTGCGACAGGTGGTAGTCGTCGTAATACGCCGAACGCCCCACCCGTCGCGGCGGATCAAGCAGGCCGCGCTCCCGATAGGCCCGGATATTGCGGGCGCTGACACCCGAAACCCGCGCGAGATCATCCAGTCGGTACTCAGCCAACGCAACGCACCCCAGCACAGGGCGGGGTGCGCGCCACCTTTGCACCGCGACAATTCATGCGGACCACTGTAGCGGCAGGATCGAGTTCGCGAGCGAAGTCGTGCTCCCTCGAGCCAAGATTTGCTAGCTGTACGTTGCAGCCATCACCATCTGCGGATATGCAAACTTGCTGTCATTAACCCTGACACGCTCGTGCGATTTCAGCCAACTCGACGCCGCGCTCGACGTCCGACGGCGCGTGAGTGATTTCACCGTCTAACGATTGGCGTCGGCCCGCGTCGATGCGCGATGATCGAAGGCGACAGACATCAAGACAAAGCGAGTGAAAGGTTCGGTGTGCGTCCCTGGATCGTGTGGGCGACCGGACTGCTCGCATACATAGTCGCCGTCCTTGATCGCACCACCCTGGGTGTTTCCGGGCTCGATGCGGCCGATCGGTTCAGCGCCAGTCCGAGCCTGTTGTCGACATTCGTGGTCCTTCAGGTCATCGTCTATGCCGCCGCACAGGTGCCCGCCGGCCTGCTGCTCGACCGGTTCGGCTCCAAGGCGTTGATCATGGCGGGCGCCGCGGTGATGGCGTCCGGCCAGTTGGCGTTGGCCTTCACCGAGTCGTTGCCCACGGCCATCGCCGCGCGTGCGGTGGTCGGCCTCGGGGACGCCGTCATGTTCATCTCGGTGTTGCGGCTGGTGCCGCACTGGTTCACGCCGCGCCAGGTCCCACTGGTCACGCAGTTGACCGGTATCTGCGGACAACTTGGCCAGGTGCTGTCGGCGGTGCCCTTCCTTGCCTTGCTGTCGGCATCGGGCTGGACAGTCGCCTATGCGTCGGTCGCGGCGCTCGGCGTGCTGTCGATGATGCTGACCCTGGCGGTGGTGAAGAACACCCCGACCGGCGCGGTCGGCCAGGCCGAAACCACCTCCGTCGCAGAAACGCTCGCCAGCGTCAAAACGGTGTGGCTGCGTCCCGGGACCCGACTGGGGTTCTTCACCCATATGGGCACCCAGTTCTCCGTGACGGTGTTCGCGCTCATGTGGGGCGTTCCGTATCTCACTGTGGCCCAAGGCGTTTCGGCCGGCGTCGCGGGCACCCTGCTGACGATCTCTGTGGTCGCCGCCATCTCGGCGGGCATTGTCATCGGCATCTTCACCGGCCGGCACCCGCATCGGCGGTCACGCCTGGTGCTGGCCATCATCGCCAGCAACGCCCTGGTATGGACAGTGGTGCTGGCACTGCCGGGCCGAGCCCCGCTGTGGCTGCTGGTCATGCTGGTCGTCGTCATCTCGGTCGGCGGCCCAGGCTCGATGGTCGGCTTCGACTTCGCGCGAACCTTCAATCCCAGCGCCACTCTCGGCACCGCGCAGGGCATGGTCAACATGGGCGGTTTCGTTGCATCACTGCTGGTCATGCAGGCGATGGGACTGATCCTCGACGCCGCAGGTGATCTCTCGTTCGACTCGTTCCGGCTTTCCTGGACGGTTCAATACGCAATCTGGATCCTCGCGGTCGTCGGCATCTTGGCCACCCGCAAGAAAGCGCGCCGCCTGAAGAAAGCCGAGCAGGTGGGCCCCCAGCTTGCGAGTGCTGCTCAGGGCGTCGGTGTGGCGCCGGCGACCCGGTAGTCCTACCGGCTACGCGCCGTGGCGCGGCGGTTGGCCCGCTTGATGGCCGAGACGAGTTCCCCCTTGCTCATGGTTGAGCGGCCGGAGATATTCAGCCGCCGCGCGACTTCCACAAGGTGCTTCTTCGATGCGTTGGCATCGACGCCTTCCTCAGACTTTCCCTTGGGGTTGGGTCCGCCGCTGCGCGCCCGCGAATCGGACGGCCCCTTTTTGGCTTTGGGCTCCCAGTGATCGCCGACCTTTTCGAAGCTGTGTTTGAGCGCGTCATAAGCGACCCGATGCGCACGTTCACCCTCGCCATACTGCTTGACCGCCGAATCGTGCGCCTTGGCGAACGTCCGCTGAGCCTTGGGTGGCGACTTGCGCAGCGTGCTCGGCAACTCGCTTTTCTTGGCGCTGCCACTCTTGGTTGTCTTCGGCATCGTGGTGCTCCTCTATCGAAAACACGCGGTAGCCGCCGAAGCCGGCATCATGTGCACGCGAGCCGCTTCTTGACCCGCTGCGTACCTGATGCCCAACCCCGAACGGCTACAAACCCTGGCGTACCCGAACACGATGCAGCTAAACGGGCTTGGCGATGGCGTTCTCGATTGCCTCGGCCGCATGCCGATGCCCCAGCAGTTCATAACCGACGACGGTCACCATCGGCGCCAGCGTGACGACCAGCAGGCAGTTAGCCATCGAAATGCCGGACTCTGCCAGCCACACCGCCGCCCCGAGCACAACCGCGGTCACCGCCAGGAGCAGCATGTGGAAGGCGTCCACGGTCCGCACCATCAGCATGTACAACACATAGACGGAGAGGATGTAGGCGCCGACCGGTAGGGCCACCGAAAGGACCGTTTCGACCGACCCGAGCTTGGAATGGTGCTCGATGTAGTAGGCGGCGGCGTGCAGGCCCGCGCCGGTGGCCACGATGGCTCCGAACAGCACGATGTGGAAGTAGCCGAACCAGAATGACCGCTCGCGATACGCGTGGAGTAGATCCGCCTGCGGAACCACGAAGTACGTCCACCACATACCGAAAGTGAGTCCGATGCCGGCGACCACCACGAAGACCGCATCGAATGTCCAGCCCTGCGCGCTGACCACCGCCGACAACGACGCGACCGTGCCGACCACACCTTCGCCGAGCGCGATGATCGCCAGCAGGCCATATCGTTCGGTGATGTGATGGGCGTGCCATGGCGTGCCGCCCTTGCGAGTCTCCGCCAGGAACGGGCCAAGGAATTCCACTCCGATCAACAGCACCACGACCACAAAGGTCACCGGGACCGATGTGTGCAGGAAGATGCTGGCAACCCAGCCGGCTTGCGCGACGGTGACGGCGGTGACGTAGGTGAGGCAGGCCGAGCGGTGTTCCGGGTCTTGTCTTGCCGCGCGTAACCACTGTCCCACCAAAGCAATTCGCATCACCACGTACCCGGCCGCCATGACGCGGTTGTCGACGTGGTCGCCATGCTCGATCGATGCGAACATCGGCGGGAACCCGAGCGCCATGATGACGACGCCGACCATCTGCAGCATGGTCATCAACCGATAAATCCAGTCGTCGGTGTCGTATGCCGACGCGAACCAACTGAAATTGATCCACGCCCAGCAGACGGCGAACGTCGCAAATGAGAAGCCGAGCAGCCCAGCCCCGACATGATTCTCGGCCAACATATGCGCGAACTCGTTGGCGGCGATGCCGAAAGCGATGACGAACGTCAGGTCGAAGAGCAGTTCCAACGGGGTGGCCACCCGATGCTCTTCATGCGGATCACGGCCCGACATCTGGCGAACGCGATGCACAGCAACTCTGCGCGGCGATTGCGGTTCAACCTCACTCATTTGCCCACCCTTTCGCGTTCACCGTTACATTTCACACCCATGACGGGTGCGAAGAAGTTGGTGATCGGCGCGAGTGGTTTCGTCGGCTCTCACGTCACCCGCCAGCTGGCGGACCGCGGCGACGACGTGCGCGTGCTGATCCGCCGGACCAGCTCCACCAAGGCCATCGATGAGCTCGACGTCGAGTACCACTACCGCGACATATTCGATGACACCGCGCTGCGCGCCGCCATGGCCGGCTGTGACGACGTCTTCTAGTGCGTCGTCGATACGCGCGCATGGTTGCGCGACCCCACGCCACTGTTCCGCACCAACGTCGAGGGCCTGCGGCATGTGCTGGACGCGGCGATCAACGCCGACCTGCGGCGTTTCGTGTTCACCAGCACCATCGGCACCATCGGGATACCCGCAGATCGTCGGCCCGCCACCGAAGAGGACGAATTCAACTGGGCCGATAAGGGCGGCGCCTACATCCGGTCGCGGGTCGAGGCCGAGAATCTGGTGCTCGACTACGCCAAGAACCGGGGACTACCGGCAGTGGCGATGTGCATCTCGAACACCTACGGGCCCAGGGACTGGGGCCCGACGCCTCACGGTCGGCAGCTCGCGCTGGCGGCCAGGGGAGGATTGCCGTTCTACGTAAAGGGTTGGACAGGCGAGGTGGTCGGTATCGAGGACGCTGCGGTCGCACTGCTTCTCGCGGCGGAGAAGGGCCGAAACGGCGAGCGCTACATCATCTCCGATCGGTTCATGACCGTACGTGAGCTGTACGAGACCGCGGCTGAGGCGACCGGTGTGAAGCCCCCGAGATTCGGTGTGCCCCTGTGGGCGATGTACGTGATGGGCTACGTGGGCGACGCCGCGAGCATCGCGCTGCGGCGCGACACCCTGCTGTCGAGTTCCAGCGTGCGATTGATGCACATCTGTCCGACGCTGGACCATGGGAAGGCAGAGCGCGAGCTGGGCTGGCGGCCGGGGCCGATTCACGACTCGGTCCGCCGGGCGGCGCATTTCTACCGCGACAGCCAAAAGCGAAGGTGACCGTAGAGTGCCTGCGCAGTAGTCATAAAAACAGGTAGTGCACTACGCATGTGCGCAGGTCCCCGCAGTTCGACGATCGAGGTGTGTCAGAACAGTTCTCGCTGAACCTGCTGGGCAGCTTCGCCGTTTATCGCGGTGATCGGCCGGTCGAAATGCCGCCCGCCTGCCAGCGGCTGATCGCGCTGATCGCGCTGAAGCGCCGGCCGGTCCACCGCTTGTGGGTTTGCGCGATGCTGTGGCCGCACGCGCCGACGCGCAGGGCCGTCGCGAGCCTTCGATCCGCGATGTGGCGCCTGCGGCCCGTCGGCGCAGACCCGCTGATGGTGGTGGATCCGCAATATGTCGCGTTGGCACCCGATGTCTCGGTCGACTGGCACGATGCGGTGGATCTGACCGAGCGGCTGCTCGATGACGACGAACCGGCCGGCGCGGATCCACTCCTGGTGGCCGACCTGCTGCCGCTGCTGCGCGCCGGGGATCTGCTCGACCGTTGGGCCGAGAGCTGGCTCACTGATGAACGCAACCGGTACCACGCCATGCGGATGGCCGCCCTCGAAATGCTGGGACGCGGCGCGGACAAACAGGTAGCGCACCACGCGTGCGGCGTTATCCGCTCGGTTCATACGCTTCGTTCCGTCAGAACAGCCCACAGTGATTTCGGGGAACCGAGCGAACCATGAACGCCTTGATGATGATCTGCATGTCGGTCGGCACACCGCTTGCCGGTCTGGGCCTGTACGAGCTACAGGCGCGGCTGGAGCAGTGGGACTACGACCGTCACGCAGAGGACTGACCTGAGTCGTCGACGGTGTTTGGCTGCGTCCTACCGTGATCGGGTGGACGAACTCACAGATGAAGTCATCGCTTTCCTGTCCGAAGGCACGCGCACCGGGATGTTGGGTTATCTGGCATCCGACGGCCGGCCGCTGGTGGCGCCCGTCTGGTTCGTAGTCGAAGGCGGCGAACTGGCATTCAACACGGGTAAGAACACCGCCAAAGGGCGCGCGCTCGCGCGTGATCCGCGAGTGGTGATGTGTGTCGACGACCCACGACCGCCGTACTCCTTCGTCCAGGTTCAGGGCATCGCATCGATCAGCGAAGAGCCGAATGACGTGCTCGATATCGCCACCCGGACCGGCGGACGCTACATGGGCCCCGATCGGGCCGAGGAGTACGGCCGGCGCAACGGAGTTCCCGGCGAGCTCGTGGTTCGCATCAGGCCAACCAAGGTACGCAAGGCGTTCGACCTGGCGACCTGACCTACGGCTTCCGATCAGGCAGGGTGACCGCGCGGGAAGCGCGTTCGATACGACCGCCGAAGCCGCGGCCAAACCGCACCAGAAGCGGCAACGCCCGCATCGACTGGTTGCGGGCAAAGATTCCGAATCGGGAAGCCGGCAGCAGCGTCGACATCCCGTCAGTGGCCAGACCCTGATTCAACTCCACGTTGGACCGAAAGCCACGTTCCCACAACGCAAATGCCGTCGGTACATCAGCCGCCGTGGCGATGTGGTGTGCGAGAAGATAGCCGCCGATCAAGGCCAGCGAGGTGCCCTGACCCGACATCGGTGACGGACCGAACGCGGCGTCGCCGAGCAGCGCCACCCGTCCGGTCGACCAGCTCGGCAGCCGTACCTGGCTCATCTCGTCGAAGTAGAAGTCGTATGCGTCGGGCATCGCCTCGAGCAATCGCCCGGTCTCCCAACCCATCCCGGCAAATCGCCGACGCAACAGCTCCTGCTGCGCGGCCGGATCGGCGAAGTCGATGTTGAGCGCGTCGCTGCGGAACAACAACACCACCTTCGCGCGCTCATTGCCGCGCACCGTGAACATCGCCGCGGCCCGGCCGGGTTCGTTGTAGAGCACCGCCCTGTCACGTAATCCGAGCAGATTGTCGACCGTATAGATGGACAGGTATGCGCCGAGATGATGGGTGAACTTCCGCTCCGGCCCGAACACGAGTTCACGAACAGCAGAATGCTGTCCGTCCGCACCGACGACCACGTCGACCTCCCGCGGGACGCCGCGCTCGAACTCGACTCCGATGCGCGCACCATTCTGCGGGTCCACGGCCCGCACCTCGTCACCGAAGACCACTTCGACGTCGTCGGCGATCGCGCCAAACAAGATGCGCACCAGATCGTCTCGCATGATCTCGATCTCGCGATCACCACGCGCCTCGCGGAGCCCCCGCAGCGCTACGTCGTAGGTGCGCCTGCCATCGGGCCGCACGGCGGACAGGGTCAGGATCTTGGTGCGGGCGGCACGGACCGCGGTGTCGAGTCCCATCCGTTCGGTGACTCCGAGCGCGGTGCCGCGGATGTCGACCGCGTGCCCACCCACCCTAAGCTCAGGCATTCGCTCGATGAGCACCGGCCGGTGCCCACGCCGCACCAGCCAGTACGCCAAGGTCGGGCCGGCGATGCCCGCACCGGAGATGAGAATCGTCAGCGGGGGTTGCACAGTGCCAAGATACGAGGATGAGCTCGTCGTCTGGGTCCCACGCCGTGGGCGTGGTGCTGGCCGCCGGCATTGGCACCCGGGTCGGCGCCGACGGAAACAAAGCGTACCTGCCGCTGGCCGGGCGAAGCATGGTGTCGTGGTCGCTGGACGCGGTGATGCACGTGCCGGGCATCGCGCGGACGGTGCTGGCTTACCGGCGTGGTGAGCGCGGGCTCGCCGAGGACACCGTGCAGCGAGAGCTTGGATCCGCGATGGTCGAGTTCGTCGAGGGCGGCGACAGCCGACATGCCTCGGAGTTCAATGTGCTGACCTATCTCGCCGCCGACATCGAATCGGGCTCGATCGACGTCGTACTGATTCATGACGCCGCGCGCCCGATCGCCGCGCCCGACATGTTCGTCAACGCGCTGTCCGTCGCCCGTGAATTCGGCGGCGCCGTGCCGGCCCTGACCGTTCCGGACGTGGTGGCGACCGGGGCCGGCGGCCTCGAGTCGGTGAGTGGCAGCGGCACGCTGGTTCGCGTCCAGACACCGCAGGCGTTTCGGGCCGCACCGCTACTGCAGGCGTATCGGGCCGCGGACTCCGAAGGTTTCGAAGGCACCGACACGTCGTCATGCATCGAGACGTTCACCGACGTCGACGTCCGCACTTTCGACGGCGAGGAACGCAACCTCAAGGTGACCTACGCCCGCGACGTCGCCGTGGCCGAGCGCCTCCTTACGAATCGTCGGTCCGCCGGCACGCGATGATCGCCTCGACGAACGCGGCGTCGCGGGGCAGCTCGGCGACGAACGCATCGGAATCACCGTCGACCACGGCTATCGGCACGCCGGCGCGAATGGCCTCCTCGACTTCGTCGAACTCGGTCGCCACGCGCTGGTTGAGCAACTGGGCGAGTTGATCGGTCGCGAAACCGCGCGGGTACTGCACGGCCCGCAGTAGGGACCGGGCGAGGGTGCCGGTCACCGAACCCCGCGCATCAACGGCTTTGACGCTGTCGGTGAGAGGCAGCGTCGGCATCACGACGGCGCTCCCCCGGCGGAGCTCGGCGATCACCCGGTCGCACAGGCCGGCGGAAGCCAGCGGGCGTCGGACATCGTGGATCAGCACGTGCCTCGGCGAAATTGACTTGCGCTCAAGGTATTCCAAACCCGCCGTCAGGCATTGGGCCCGCGTGCCGGCGGCCACTACGACACCGACGGACAGGCCGTGGGCCGCAAGGCATTTGCGAACATCGTCGACAAGCGGCTCGGCCGTGGCGACGACGGCGGCCGGCTCGATCGCCGCACCAAGCATCGTGCGCAGAATGCGGACAAGCGGCGGCTCCCCCGCCAACGGCGTGAAGACGGCCGCCCTGATGTCCCCGACGGCGATCGGCAGCGGCACGATCGCCGAAAGCTCCACCGCCACGACGCTGATGCTAAACGGGATCGAACGAGGAGATCAGCCAGGTGCCATCGACCTTGTTCAGGCTGACCTTGACGCTGCTCGCCGTCGGGATTCGTCTTGCTCGGCGTGTTCTGGTTGACGAACACGAGGACCACCGCCAAATTCGGCTGCAGTTCCGACACCGCGGCCCAGACGACGGAGGCGGTGGTCTTGACCGCCTACTATCGCGACGTCGATCCGCCGAACTGGGCCGAATACAGCCACAACCCCTATATGTACAGCCCAAAAGGTTGTACAGCCCAAAAGTCGAAGCCGACGTCGGGCCGGACATGCAGTGGGTGCTCGATGTGCAGCTGGCCAACCCCGACGAATGGGCGATGGTCACGGCAACCGCGGCGCCGTCAACGCAGACGCCCAACATTCACTGTGTTCTCGCCGTGGACGGTGTCGTCGTCGCCACCGATGCCGGCCCCCGGGGCGCGCTCTCCTCAATTCGCAACTGGTGACTGCTCACCTCATCTGCCGGAAGCGGTTCACCCTCCAGCCGGCGCAGCCACTGCTCACAGAATTCGAACGTCTCGGCGTGGCCGGTGGACATGCCGAGCTCCCGCTCCATCACCAGTCCCTGGGACACACTCGTCGCGAACACCGTCCACACCACCGGCGGGACCGCTGCCACGTCCACGCAGTAGCGCCGGAGGGCGTCCGCAATCGCCTTGTTCTGCTCCTGCCGGAACCGTTCGGCGTAGTAAACGATTTCCGCCCGCAGCGCCTTGCGGTGGTTCGCCAGGCCCATGAATTCCATCGTCAGCCGGGTAGCTTCCGGCTTGGTGCTGAACCGCCACAGCGCCCACAGCGGTTGCGGCGACTCCAGCGCCGTCGCCAGAACTCCGAGTCCCTCCTCGGCCCTACGGCGGAACACCGCCAGGAAGAGCTCCTCCATCGTGCGGAAGTAGTAGTGGACGAGCTGCGGCTTCAATCCCGCCCGATCGGCAACTCGCCGCGATGTCACCGCGGCGTAGCCCTCCTCGAGAATCAGCTGTTCGGCAGCATCGATCAGCACGCCGCGATTCTTCGCGTTCGGCGCCCCGATCCTTCGCGCCGATGCCATAGCAACTCCCGATTCCACTGGGGTCTTTAGTCCCGACACGCCGATCGTAACGTCGGCCCGCCGAGTCACCTTGACCCGACTCTGGCGCCTTGCTAAGCAAGTGCTCAGCATTTCGCCACGAGTTCGAGGAGGCAAGCAGAAATGAGCAAGTACGACGTCCGCGGGCAGAAATCGAAGGACTTCTGTAGCGATGAAAATTACTATTCTCATGACGAGAAAGTTGCAATCTCTGGCCCGTTGGGCGCGAGCGGTTGAGGACCGCAATGGCGCTCTCCGGTACAGTCAGTTCATGTTTTCCCCAATCGGCCTGCGTCTGAGCCGTCGGTGACCAGTCCCAGCGAAGAGCCCGCCTGGAAGCAGCGCGCTGTCGAGCGGTCGATCAAATCCGCGAAGCTCCGGGCGGCACAGCGCGTCCAGCGTTTCCTTGACGCCGCGCAGGCGATCATCATTGAAAAAGGCAGCACTAACTTCACCGTGCAAGAGGTCGTGGACCGCTCCCGGCAGTCCCTGCGGAGCTTCTACCTGCAGTTCGACGGCAAGCACGAGCTGTTGCTGGCCCTGTTCGAGGATGCGCTGAGCAGATCAGCGGACCAGATTCGCGCCGCAACCACAAACAAGGACGAGCCAGTCGAGCGCCTCAAGGTCGCGATCCAGCTCCTGTTCGAGTCCTCTAGACCCGACCCGACCGCAAAGCGGCCCCTGTTCACTGACTGCGCACCGCGCCTCCTGGTATCACACCCGTCCGAGGTCAAGGTCGCCTACGCACCGCTGCTCGCGCTGCTCACCGAGCTGATGGAAGAGGCCAGCACCGCAGGTCAGCTGCGTGACAGCATCAATCCGAAGCGAATGGCGGCGATGACGATGCAGACCGTCATGTCCGTCGCGCAGTCCAGTGGCGAGCCCGAAGAGGGCGTCGCGCACCCCATAACCCCCGACGAAGTCTGGGACTTCTGCGCCCGCGGATTCGCCGCCGGCTAGAGGAGAATTCAGTTCTCGCACGCATAGAACCTGCCTTACACTTTGGTGGTGCCCACTCTGCGGACCGATCTCGACTGCCTTGATCTCGCCGCCACCGGCACCGTCGGCGCCAGCCCGCTGCGCGCGGTCATCGAGCATCCGCACCTGACCTTGGCCGGCGTCTACCTCCACGATCAGGACAAGGTCGGTCGTGACGCCGGCGAGTTGTGCGGCATCGCACCCATGAACGTGACTGCCACCGATAGCATCGACGAGATCGTGGAACTCGGCGCGGATGTTCCGCCCCGATCTGAGAATCCCGGCCCGACGACACGGCCCCGATCTGCCAGGATGTTCGACACGCCGCCCATACCGTGGGTGGGTCCGATCGATATCAGCAACGCGGTGCTGTTCTTTGCCTCCGACGAGGCGCGCTACCTCACCGGCGCCACGCTGCCGATCGACGCGGGCAGCTGCCCGACGTAGGGCAGGAGCAGTGGCGCTGCGAAGCTGTCGATTCCGCAGGGATGGGAGCAGATCACACCGGACTGGATGAGGGCAGTGCTGACCATCCGACGCTGCGTGACGACGGGACGAACCGGCGCGCCCGACTGCAGTTGACCTACTCGGCGCAGGCGGCGGCCCCCGAATGGGGCCAGATCATCGTCGCGGTCGTCGTCCCCGCCCACAGCGCCAACCCCGATCCGTACGAATTGCGCGAGCACGTACGAGCGCACCTGCGGATCACGCACCCCGGATCGCGTCGTGTTCCGGGACGAGCTGCCCGCCAACACGACCGGCAAGGTGCTGCGCCACGAGCTGGTCGACGAAATGACAAGGAGCCGAACATGATGAAAAACGGCACGCGGTTGCAGAGCCAGGTCTGCGACACCCAGGTGATCGTCGTGCGCACCTCCGACAGCCTCGACGACCTCCGTGCCGGCGGGGCCCCGATGGTGCCGATCGACGCCGAGAAGGATGCCGACGCAACGCTGGACCCGGCGTTCTCGGACGGCACCGTAATGGGCAAACGCTACGTCGACGAGACCGGTGCCGAAGTACTGGTGACCAAGGCCGGTGCAGGATCCCTGTCCGTCGGGACTACCGCGCTGACATTGAAGGAAGCCAAGCCACTACCGGCCAGCGACTGACAACATGGCCCGATGAGGCCTAGCGACCTGCGCGTCCGATACGGCGCAGGTCTCGCGAGTCACAGTTCTGATCGCCTCCGCCATCCTCTTCGGCGCGACGTGACCGTGTGTACTGGATTTCTGTTGACCCAACGCACTCTTCGCTCGTTGATGGTCGCTGCCACATCGGATTTCGAGCTCACTGAGTCGGCATCGGGAGTGCGAGCATTGGCCACCGCGGGCGCTCGGCGACGAACTGCGTCGGTTGCCGGTCGACTTCGGTATCGGGTTTCGGCCGGTCCCGTCTTCGCCGGCAACATCGGTGCCGAAAACCGTTACGAGTAAACGGTTGTCGGCGATGCGGTCAACGAGGCAGCGCGGCTTGCCGATCGCGCCAAGGAGGTTTATGGACGGGTGCTGTGCTCCGGCGCGGCTCTGGCCCGCGCCGAAGCGACTGAGCTACGGTGCTGGACTCCGTGCGGTTCGGAGGTACTACGCGGCCGCACCACGCCGACGGAGCTTTCCGCTCCGGTCGCCAACGCCTAGGCGTGGCGGCTTGTCACTCCTCCGTGGCGATGTCCCACAGCGCCACCGTGCGCCCGTCGGCCACCACACCTCGGCGCTCGCCAGGCCGATACCGAATGCCGCACTTGTCACAATCACACCGCTCACACGCACCTCACTTGTCGTCCACGAGTTAGTTACATAGCGCAATGGGGAATCCGGGTGTATGACTTTGCGCACGGCGAAGTCCGCCACCGCTGCGCGGGCGCGCATTCGCAGTGGTGAGCACGTCGGTCCGACGAGCGGGCTGGCGCCGGGCTTTGCGCAGGCCAACCTCGTCGTGCTGGCTGCCGACGACGCGCTCGACTTCCTGCGCTTCTGCGTGCGAAACCCCAAGCCGTGCCCGCTGCTCGAGGTCACCGACACGGGGTCCCCCCGGCCCAGCACGCTGGCAAGCGATGCCGACCTCAGGACCGATCTTCCGCGCTACCGGGTGTTCCGTGACGGCGAACTCATCGACGAGCCGACCGATGTCACGCGGCACTGGCGCGACGATCTGGTCGGATTTCTGCTCGGTTGTTCGTTCACCTTCGAATGGGCTCTGACCGGCGCCGGCCTGCCGGTTGCGCACCAGGTACAGGGCGTCAACGTCCCGATGTACGTCACGAATCGCCGCTGCGTTCCAGCAGGCCGGTTCGAGGGCCCGCTGGTCGTGTCGATGCGTCCGTTCGCGCCGGGTGACATCCAGCGCGCCGCCGAGATCTCGGCCCGCTTTCCAGCCATGCACGGCGGCCCTGTGCACGTCGGGGATCCCGCGGTGCTGGGTATCGAGGACCTGGACGCGCCCGACTTCGGCGATCCGGTGCGGGTTGCACCGGATCAAGCGCCCGTCTTCTGGGCCTGCGGGGTGACGCCGCAGGCGGTGGCCCTCGAGGCACGGCCGTCGTTGGCGATCTTCCACGCCCCCGGCCACATGTTCATCACCGATCGACCACACGCCGAGTTCGACTCCGAGGAGAAGCGCCATGACCATTCGTGACGAGCACGTCTCACATCGGCACGCCGACCCGGCGGACGTACGCAGGGCGGTGCGCGGCGCGGCGATCGGAAACACCGTCGAGTGGTTCGACTTCGCGATCTATGGCTTCCTGGCCACCTACATCGCGGAGAAGTTCTTCCCGCCCGGTGACGACACAGCGGCGCTGCTCAACACGTTCGCGATCTTCGCCGCGGCGTTCTTCATGCGACCGCTCGGTGGGCTGTTCTTCGGGCCGCTGGCAGACCGGATCGGCCGGCAGCGCGTGCTCGCGATCGTGATCCTGCTGATGTCGGCCTCCACGCTAGCGATCGGCCTCGTGCCGAGCTACGACACCATCGGTGTGTTCGCGCCACTGTTGCTGCTGGCTCTCCGGTGTTTGCAAGGCTTTTCGGCGGGCGGCGAGTACGGCAGCGGTGCATGCTTCCTGGCCGAGTACGCGCCCGACAAGCACCGCGGCTTCATTGTGGCGTTCCTGGTGTGGTCGGTGGTCATCGGCTTCGTGCTGGGATCGATCACCGTCACCGTGCTAGAGGCGGTGCTGTCCGAGAGCGCCATGGATTCGTATGGCTGGCGCCTTCCGTTCCTGTTCGCGGGCGTGCTCGGTGGTGTGGGGCTGTATATCCGGCTGCGCCTCAAGGACACCCCCGAGTTCGAAGAGCTGCGCGATGAGGGCGAAGTTGCGACGTCGCCGCTCAAGGAGGCCGTGACGACGTCATGGCGACCGATCCTGCAGATCGCCGGGCTGGTAGTCATTCACAACGTCGGCTTCTACACCGTCTTTACGTTCTTGCCGAGTTACTTCACCAAGACGCTCGGATTCACCAAGATGGACGCGTTCGTCTCGATCACCGTCGCGAGCGTCGTTGCGCTGGTGCTCATCCTTCCTCTCGGAGCTCTGTCCGACCGGATCGGACGCAAGCCGCTGCTGATTGCCGGCTCGGTCGGCTTCGTGGTGTTCGCGTATCCGCTGTTCATGCTGCTCAATACCGGTTCGCTGGTCGCGGCGATCGCCGCGCACGCCGGACTTGCCGCGATCGAGGCGGTGTTCGTGTCGTCGTCGCTCGCCGCAGGCGCCGAACTGTTCGCCACCCGGGTGCGCTCCAGCGGCTATTCGATCGGATACAACGTGTCGGTGGCGCTGTTCGGTGGGACTGCGCCGTATGTCGCGACGTGGCTGACCGCCCGCACCGGCAACGAGCTGGCGCCCGCCTACTACGTGATCGTCGCGGCGATCGTCTCGCTCGCGACCATCCTGACCATGCGGGAGACGGCCGGCCGCCCGCTGCGGAAACTGGTGGCCACCTAGCGGTTATGCCTTGGCGAGCTGCTTTTCGGCATAAGGTCGCGCCCATTCCTTGCGCGGCCTGATCGACACATCCACGTCGGTCGCCTTGGCCCGCAACGCTTTCACCGTCGCTTCTTCACGCGGCGTCCTGGCGAAGGGATCCCAGCTGAAGAACCGGCAGGAGTTCTCCCACGAGACCTTGTTGATGTCAGTGTCGTCGGCGCCGGCGGCGGTGAGTTCGGCCAAAACCTGCTCGGGCGCGTCCGGCCAGAAGCAGTCGGAGTGCGGGTAGTCGCACTCCCACGCGATGATGTCGATGCCGATCTCATGGCGCAGCTTCAACGACGTCTTGTCGGTGACATAGCAGGCCAGTGAGTGCTCGCGAAACACGTCGCTCGGGAGCTTGTCGCCGAAGTCGCGGCGCAGCCACTTCTGGTTCGTGTAGTGGCGATCGCTGCGGTCCAGATAGAACGGAATCCAGCCGATGCCGCCCTCGGAACGCGAACTTCAGGTCGGGGTAGTTCCGCATGGCGGGACCCCACAGCAGATCCTGCGCGCACATCGCCGAGACCTGAGTGGCCAGGATGATCATGTTGTCGATCGGCGCGTTCGGCGCCATGCCGATCGCCCCGAACCCGGTGCCGATGTGCAGGCACATCACCACGTTCTCGTGTGAGAGCGTGCGGAACACGGGACCCCAGTACTCGTCGTCGTGATAGCTCGGAAGGCCTTCCAGGTGAGGCAATTCCGGCATGGTCACCGCCCGGCAGCCCTTGGCCGCCACGCGGCGGATCTCGGCGCACATCGCCTCGGGGTTCCACGTCGGCAGCACCGCAATCGGGATGAAGCGATCCGGGTACGAGCCCGCCCATTCGTCGATGTGCCAGTCGTTGTAGGCCGACACCATCACCAGCGTGACCTGCTCGCGGTGCATGTTCAGATGCCGCGCCGAGAAACCGGTGAAGGTCGGGAAGCACATCGAGGCGAGGATCCCGTTGCGGTGCATGTCGCGGACGCGCTCGTGGACGTCGTAGACGCCTGGGCGCATCTCGGCGAATCCGGCGGGGTCGCGGCCCCACTCCTCGGCCGGCCACGACACCACCGCGTTGAGCCCGCTGACACCCTGCGGCCTGCCCTGATACATCCATTGGTCGACGCCCTTGTCGTCGGTGACGACGATCGGCGCCTCATCCTTAAAGTTGGCCGGAACGTGGCGCAGGAACATGTCCGGCGGTTCCACGACGTGGTCGTCGATGCTCACCAGGATCAGGTCGGTCTTCATACCCAACTAGTACCGTCTACGCGTGTGACCGTCTCTGCGCTTTCGGACAAAGGTTTAGCCGAATCGGCCAAACTCGGGCTTGCTCGGTCTTGCCACCCCGCCCGCCGGGTCATCGAACTGCGCCGCGGCGGGCGGGCGATGGGCGGCAGTTACCTCTACGAGGGCGACGGACTCATCACCGGCTGGCACTCACACGAGGTGCACCAGATCGAGTACGCGATCGGCGGCGTGGTCGAGGTCGAGACGGCTTTGGCTCACTATCTACTGCCTCCGCAGCAGGCGGCGTGGATCCCTTTGGGTCTGAAACATCAGGCGACGATGAATCCGGACGTCAAGGCCGTGGCGGTGATGTTTGACGCTCGATTGATTCCCGACGGTGGCGACCGGGCACGCATCATCGCGGTCTCGCCGTTGATCCGCGAGATGATGATCTACGCGCTTCGCTGGCCGATCGACCGCCCGGACGGCGACGACGTGTCCGACGGCTTCTTCCGAACGCTTGCCCACCTGGTGTCCGAAGCATTGGATCATGAGGCGCCGTTGAGCCTGCCGACGTCCGAGAACCCGATCGTGGCCGCGGCGATGGAGTACACGAAGGAGAACCTGGACTCGGTCACGGCCGACGATGTCAGCCGCGCGGTTTCGGTGTCCGAGCGGACGCTGCGACGGGTTTTCCAGGACACGCTGGGGTTGTCGTGGCGGACCTATCTGTTGCATGCCCGCATGTTGCGGGCAATGGCGCTGCTGGCCGCGCCTGCGCAGTCAGTGCAAGAGACCGCAACCACCGTCGGCTTCGACAGCCTCAGCTCGTTCACGCGGGCCTTCACGCAATTCTGCGGAGAAACACCGTCCACGTACCGCAAAAGGGTTGGCGGCGAGCGGATTTGATCGGCAGCACGCCGCTACGACTCATTCGATCCGTCGGTATCGTCGTGTCGAAGTTGCCCGTCGCGCAGTAGGGTGTTGACCGCGGTTTGCCATCGTTCCAGCTGCGTGGCTGTGGCGAAGGGCTCAGGGAGGTGCCGCTCGATATGAGTGCGCAAGATCAGGGTCCCGAGAGTTAGCACGAGCGGGTTCAGGGCACCCCACATCGGATCGAGACCAGGGCGCGTTTGACCTTGATCACTGCGTTCGTTCCAGCGGGCCCTGCCCATCGCAACCAGGGTGTCGAACACCGCGATTCCCAGCGGGCTACCGTCGGTGAGTGCATGACCGACATAGTCCATGACGTCAGGGTGCTCGGCGATAAACCGGGTCACCCTCTTTCCGATATCGGCGATTGAATCCGCGGGCGGCTCAGGGATCGGTTCGGACAGCGTCGAACGCACTACTTCCAGTACATGGTCATCGACGGCCTTGATCAGGCCGGCCTTCGTGGCGAAATGGTGTTGCACTAATCCAAGGGATACGCCGGCGGCTGCGGCGACCGTGCGGAGCGACGTCGCCGACGTGCCATGTGTGGCGAAACTTGCCAGCGCCGCGTCGCGAATCCGCTCGATACTCGAGCGCGCGCTTGCGGCAACCCGATCGGCGGCAGGCTGCAGTGTCGTCATTCATCCCCGCAGCTAATTGCTGTCACACCGACACACTAGACAATATATCTGTATGGTGTCACGATACAGACGTATTGCCGACTGGTGGAGCGTCTGGTTTGAAAGTGATATCGGAAGGCCAACGCTTATGGAAAACCATAGAACCTCACGGACACCGCGGAGCGACGTGGTCGCTCTTTGCGCCGGCGATGGCTCGCTGGTCAACGCGATGGTGCTCGGTGAGGCGCCACTTGGCGCGTGCACCCGCGACCCGGATAGATGGACGATGACCGCCGATGAAGGCGCCAAGGCAATCTGCCGCGCCTGCCCGCGTCGCTGGCGGTGCGCTCAAGAAGCCTGTGAGACGCCGGCTGCCGAGGGCCTATGGGCCGGCATTGTGATACCCGCAGCCGGTCGCGGCCGCCAGTTCGCCCTGAGGCAATTGAGGTCCCTCGCGGAGCGCAATGGATTTCCAGTGCGAAATTCGCCCCGACCTGTAGGGCGATCGCCTGCGGGCGCAGGTAGTTCGATCGCTGGTTAATGGCTTTCGATAACGAAGGTCGCTGGGGCCTCGCCAAATAGGCTGTCCGCGTGACTTCCGCGCGATTTGCCCGCCAAGTCGCCGTGGTGACGGGCGGGGCGCTGGGCACCGGTGGCGGCATCAGCCGGGCGACTGCCCGCTGCGAGCGCGCATGTGGTGCAGGCAGACATCGATGGTGACGCGGTCGCGGCGACGCGCGACGAGATCATTGCGGCCGGAGGCGACTGCACAAACGTCGTCGGCGACAACCGCGACCGCGACTCCGCGGCTGACGTCACGGAAACCGCACTGGCCGTTGCTGATTCGCGAGTCGACATCCTGGTCAACAATGTCGGGGATTTTCCCCAACGGGCCTGAGCTAGCAACCACAAATTGGTGCGGGCGGTGGGACTCGAACCCACAAGCTCTCTCGAGCACCGGCACCTAAAGCCGGCATGTTTGCCAATTTCATCACGCCCGCGGGCCTAGCGATCTTAACGCTTCGAACGAGAACCAATTTGTCGGCGGTGCTGCATGGCGTGGTGGCATCGCACTGGCGAGAGGGGTCATCGATGTGGTCCGCAGAGCAGTTCGAGGGCGCACCGGCAGCAAAGGACCCGTCGATAAGGCGACTGAGGAATTCATCCTCGGCCTGATCCACAGCGACGGCTGTTGCGTAGTCGCGAACGACCGCGGTGTCGCTAGCATCCGCTACCACTTCTCGAACAGATCAGAAGACATCCTCGGTCTCTTCACCGCCGCGCTGGACACGGTCGTCCGCGTACATCGTCTCGATCTACCGGAAGGCCGCGACGGCACGTCTGGACGAGTTCGCCGGGCCGAAGGACCGCGCGGTACCGTTGAATGGTGTCCACTACACGACGTAGGAGACCGGCGCTCATCGCTCTGGTGATCGTTGGCGCAGCCGGCTGCATGGCGCTGGCCTGGTGGCAGTGGACCCGATTCGAGTCGGCATCGGGCAGCTTCCAGAATCTCGGCTACGCCCTGCAGTGGCCACTCTTCGCCGGCTTCGTCGTCTACGCCTACTACAAGTTTGTCCGCTACGAAGAGACTCCGCCCGAGCCCAGGCACGACGCCGTCACCGAAATCCCCACCGACCTTCTACCCGAAAGACCCACGCCCGCCACCCATTCCGACGATGACCCCGCTCTGCGGGAGTACAACGCCTACCTCTCAGACCTCGCCAAGAAAGACAAGGAACAACCGACGCCATGACCGAAGCGCCGACCACCCGCGTTGAGACCATCCGCAAGGCCTTGCTGGGTTATCGCGTTCTGGCGTGGACGACCGGCATCTGGCTCATCGCGCTCTGCTACGAGATGGTGATGAAGTACGTCTTCGACGTTGAGGGCCTGAACTGGATCGCCGTCGTACACGGCTGGGTGTACTTCGTCTACCTGCTCTTCACCGCCAACCTCGCAGTGAAGGTGCGCTGGCCGATCGGCAAGACCATCGGCGTGCTGCTGGCCGGCACCATCCCGCTGGTCGGCATCATCGTCGAGCAGATCCAGACCAAGGACATCAAGCAGCGGTTCAACCTCTAGTGCCGCGTGTTGGAAGTGACTTTACGGTGTGACTTTGGGACAATGATGTGTGTCTGTTGCTGCTGCCCTTGTTCTTCGGCCCGGTGATGAGTCGAGGCTGAGTTCGCTGGTGCGTTCCTCGACGGTGGAGGCGGGGTTGGCGCAGCGGGCGCGGATCGTGCTGCTGGCCGCCCAGGGGGTGCCGAACGCGGAAATCGCTCGCCGGGTCGGGGTTTCGCGTCCGACGGTGATTCAGTGGCGCAACCGGTATGAGGCGGGCGGGATATCGGCGCTGGGCGATCTGGACCGCTCTGGTCGTCCGCCGGTGATCGACGATGTCGCGGTGGTCGTCGCGACCGTTCAGGCGCCGCCCGAGGCGTGGGGGGTCACGCACTGGTCGGCTCGGCTGCTGGGCAAGCATTTGGGTATTTCGTTCGCGTCGGTGGCCCGGATCTGGCGGGAATGGAATCTGCAGCCGTGGCGGCGCGAGACGTTCAAGTTCTCCACCGACCCCGAGTTGGACGCCAAGGTTCGTGATGTGGTCGGGTTGTATTTGAACCCCCCCGACAAGGCGGTGGTGGTCTGTATCGACGAAAAATCGCAGATCCAGGCGCTGGACCGGACCGCGCCGATCCTGCCGATCCGCCCCGGGCCGCCCGAGAAAGCCACCCACGACTACGTGCGCCACGGCACGACCACCTTGTTCGCGGCCCTGGAGGTGGCGACCGGGAAGGTCACCGACGCCTGCCACCCGCGCCACACCCACGCCGAGTTCCTGGCGTTCCTCAAACAGGTCGCCAAGGCCTATCCGCGGGTGCCGCTGCACGTGGTGGCCGACAACTACGCCACCCACAAACACCCGGCCGTTCAAGCCTGGCTGGCCAAGCACCCGCGAGTGCGGATGCATTTCACCCCGACCGCCGGATCGTGGCTGAACCTGGTCGAAGTGTTCTTCGGAATCATCACCCGCCAAGCGATCCGGCGCGGCACGTTCACCTCGGTCAAGGACCTCATCGCCGCCATCGAAACCTTCATCGACGCCTGGAACGACCGCTGCCAACCCTTCGTGTGGACCAAGACCGCCGACGAAATCCTCACCAAAGCCAACCGTAAAGTCACTTCAAACACGCAACCTCTAGCCGCCGTCGAATCTGAGCTTGTGTTCGAACTTTCGATGAAATCTGGCGTATAAGCTCAGCTTCGAGCAGCCAAATCCCGCAACGTCGGCAACAACGCCGCTAACGCCCGCCCGCGATGCGACACCGCATCCTTCTCCTCCGGGCTGAGCTCCGCCGCAGTCCGCGCGGACTCCGAAGGCAGGAACACCGGGTCATAGCCGAACCCGCCATCCCCACACGGCTTCCGCACGATGCTGCCCGGCCACTCCCCGCGCACCACTGTTTCTTTGCGGGCGTCGCCCGCCCGGTACACCAGCGCGCACGCAGAGACGAATGCCGCACCGCGCCGTTCATCCGGCACGTCACCCATCTGTGCCAACAACAAAGACGTGTTCGCAGAGTCGTCGCCATGCCGACCCGACCACCGCGCCGACAACACCCCCGGCATCCCGTTCAGCGCATCCACTTCCAACCCCGAGTCGTCGGCAACGGACGCCAAACCCGTTGCCTGATAAGCATCGCGCGCCTTCGCCAGAGCGTTCGCCTCGAACGTCGCGCCGGTCTCCGGCGCTTCATCGAACGCGGCCACGTCGTCCAAAGACAGCAGCGTCAAACCTGACACACCGGCGGCGTCGAGCACCCTGCGCAACTCGGCCAGCTTCTTTCGATTGCGGCTGGCCACCAGCAAGTCGGTCAGCTTCCGAACGCCTTCTTCGCGGGCTCCGCCGCCTCCGGCAGCACCCCGGGATAGGGCAACTCCAGCGCCTCGTGCTGAATCTCGAACAGCTGCTCGCACGCGGCCATCGCCGCATCGAGCATCTTGTCCAGCGTCGAACGCGGGAACGTCGCACCCTCTCCGGTGCCCTGGATCTCGACGAGCGTGCCGGTATCGGTCGCGACGACGTTCATGTCAACCTCTGCGCGGGCGTCTTCCGTATACGGCAGGTCGACGCGGATGCGACCGTCGACCACACCCACACTCACCGCCGCAATCGCGCACGACAGCGGCCGCGGATCCGACAACCGACCGGCCGCGGCCAGATACGTCACCGCGTCGGCCAACGCCACATATGCGCCAGTGATCGCCGCGGTGCGGGTGCCGCCGTCGGCCTGCAGCACGTCACAGTCGATCGCGATGGTGTTCTCCCCCAGCGCCGCCAGATCGATGCAGGCCCGCAGCGACCGTCCGACCAGCCGGCTGATCTCCTGGGTGCGGCCGCCGACCCGGCCCTTGACCGACTCGCGGTCCGACCGGTCGTGGGTGGCCGCGGGCAGCATCGCGTACTCGGCGGTGAGCCAGCCCTGACCCGAGCCCTTACGCCAGCGCGGCACGCCCTCGGTGACGCTCGCCGTGCACATGACCCTGGTCTGGCCGAACTCCACCAACACCGAACCGGCGGGATGGGAGGTGAAGCCTCGGGTGAGGCGCACCGGACGCAGCTCGTCGTCGAGCCGGCCGTCTTCTCGTCTGGACACGCGCCAACCCTAACCGGTTGATCCGACGGGACTCAGGACCCGCGTGAGGTCAGCCGCGCTCAGGAGCGCGTGACATCAAATGTCTCGCCGGAGACGACGGCATGCACCGGCCCGTCGAACTCCGCCTTCGCCTCGCTGATGACGTCCTCACGAGACGTCCATGGCGGAATGTGAGTCAGCAGCAGTTCGGCCACGCCGCCCTCGGCCGCGGCGCGACCGGCCTCAGTGCCCGACAGGTGCAGCTTGGGCGGCCGCGACGGCGAGTGCGTCCACGACGCCTCGCACAGCAACACGTCGGCGCCCCGCGCCAGATCGACCAAGGCGTCGCAGTATCCGGTGTCGCCGCTGTAGACCAACGTCGCGCCGGACGGATCAGTGATCCGCATGCCGTACGACTCGGTCGGGTGGCAGACCAGCCGCGGACACACCGACAGCGATCCCATCTGTACGGCCTCGTTGTCGACCCAGTGCCGGATGTCGAAAATGTCGGAGAAGTCGTCGATTTCCCCGCCTTCGGGCGACGACGCCGCACCCAGGCGTGCCCAGGTGTTCGCCGGCCCGTACATCACGCCGCGCTCCTCGGCCGGGGACGGGTGGTAGCGCCGCCATACGAACAGGCCGGGCAGGTCGAGGCAGTGGTCAGCGTGCAGATGGGAGAGCAGCACGTGTACGGAGTTCGGATCGGCGTGCCGCTGCAACGCACCCAGCACACCGCCCCCGAAATCGAGCACCAGCGGTGGCGTGTCCGGGGCCGTGACAAGGTAGCCAGAGGCAGGCGAATCAGGCCCCACAACGCTGCCGGAGCAACCGAGTACGGTGATTCGCACATTCACTAGCTTGCCATGCCCGCTATCCGGATGACGAAAACATCGCCGCTTTAGGCGACGAACGTCATGTTTGGGCGCTGACGTGACGTTGAACAGGCCGGACACCGTCGAGAGTGGGTCCCAGGAATCGGGCCGCAAGTGTAGTGAACGCCTCGGGATCGCCCGTCGACTCGAACAGCCGGCGGGCCGGCGGCGAGTGGTGTGGACGCAGCACGTCGAGCTCGGTCAGCACCCGCAGCAAGTCCTTTGCGGTCTCCTCGGCGCTGGACACCAACGTGACGTGCTCGCCCATCGCCAATTGGATCAACCCGGACAGCATCGGATAGTGCGTGCAGCCCAGCACGAGGGTGTCGACCTCGGCACGCTGCAGTGGCTCGAGATAGCCCTCGGCCAGCCCCAGCACCTGCCGGCCGCTGGTCACCCCGCGCTCGACGAAGTCCACGAACCGCGGGCACGCCACACCGATCACCTCGGTGTCGCGCGCGGCCGCGAACGCGTCCTGATATGCGCCCGACGCGATGGTCGCGGCCGTCCCGATAACGCCGATGCGCCCATTGCGGGTCGCGGCGACCGCGCGACGCACGGCGGGCAGGATCACCTCGATGACCGGGACGGGCGCGTAGCGCTCGCGGGCGTCCCGCAGGCACGCGGACGACGCGGTGTTGCACGCGATCACCAGCGCCTTCACTCCCCGCTCGACCAGATCGTCGCCGATGGCCAGCGCGTGCGCCCGGATCTCAGGAATGGTCAGAGGCCCGTACGGACCGTTGCCGGTGTCGCCGACGTAGATGATGTCCTCGTCGGGCAGCTGATCGATGATTGCCCGCGCCACCGTCAGTCCGCCGACGCCGGAATCGAAGATCCCGACGGGCGACCACGCGGAGGTCACGGCGTCAGGTATGGGTTCGTCGCTTTGGTCTTGCGAAGCTCACGCGACTTGCGCTCGGGCCCGGAGAGCAGATACGCGGCCAGCACGCCGGCGAGCGCACCACACAGGTGCCCCTGCCACGACACCCCGAACGTGCCCGGCAGCACGCCGAGCAGGACGCTGCCGTAGATGAACAGCACGACCACCCCGACGACGATCTCCCACACCTTCCGGGTGAAGAACCCGAACACGATCAGAAAGGTCAACCAGCCGAAGATCAGGCCGGAGGCACCAATGTGATTGGTCTCGACGTGAATTCCGTTGTAGGACGGCGCCCCGACATTGCCGATCAGCCAGGTGCCCAAGCCGCCGAGGATCCAGATGATCGCGGTGGCGAAGATGAACCGCGACAGCCCGGCCAGCGTCATCAGGAAGCCGAGGATCAGCGCCGGTCCGGTGTTGGCGATCAGGTGTTGCCAGTTTGAGTGCAGCAGCGGGGCGACGAAGATCCCCATCAGGCCGTCGGTCTCCAGCGGCCGAATGCCGTTGTTGTCGAGGTGATGGCCGGACAGCGAGTCGAACAGCTCGATCACGTAGAGCAGCACGACGAAGCTGACGATGGTGACCCCACCGACGATCCACGGCGGCCGCTTCTTCGGCTCCGGCGCCGGTGTGGTCGGGTATCCGCTCAACCCGCTCAAGCCCATAGTTGCCCCTCTAATGCGTCTTCGGCATCATCCAGGCTACCGGCGTACGCACCGGTCGACAGATACTTCCAACCGGCGTCGGCGACGACGAACGCGATGTCGGCGCGCGCGGAGGCCTTGACCGCCTTGGCCGCCATTCCGAGCGCGGCGTGCAGCACCGCCCCGGTGGAGATGCCGGCGAAAATGCCCTCCACCTGAACCAGCTCGCGGGTGCGTTTGATCGCCTCATACGAGCCGACCGAGTACCGGGTGGTCAGGACGTCGGGGTCGTACAGCTCGGGGATGAAACCCTCGTCGATGTTGCGCAGCGCGTAGACCCCCTCGCCGTAACGGGGTTCGGCGGCGACGATCTGGACGTCGGGCACCTGCTCACGCAGATAGCGCCCGGTGCCCATCAACGTTCCGGTGGTGCCAAGCCCGGCGACGAAGTGCGTGATCTCGGGTAGGTCGGCCAGCAGCTCGGGGCCGGTGCCGTAGTAGTGCGACTCGGTGTTGGCGGGATTGCCGTACTGGTACAGCATCACCCACGAAGGATTTTGTGCGGCAAGCTCTTTGGCGTGCGCCACGGCGGTGTTCGAGCCGCCCTCGGCCGGCGAGTAGATGATCCGCGCGCCGTAGAGCTCGAGCAGCTGGCGGCGTTCGATCGAGGTGTTCTCCGGCATCACGCAGATCATCCGATAGCCCTTGAGCAGGGCGGCCATCGCGAGCGAGATGCCCGTGTTGCCGCTCGTCGGCTCCAGGATTGTCGCGCCCGGCTGTAGCACCCCTTCCCGCTCGGCCTGCTCGATCATCCGCAGCGCGGGCCGGTCCTTGATGGAGCCGGTGGGATTGCGGTCCTCGAGCTTGGCCCACAACCGCACGTGCGGCTCGTCATCCCAACGGGGCGAGAGTCGGTGAAGCGCGACGAGCGGGGTATTGCCCAGCGCCGCGAGCAGCGAGTCGTACCGGGTCACTCAGCCTCCTGCGACAGCCGGCAGGATCGTCACTGAGTCGCCGTCGGAGATCTCGGTGTCCAGCCCGCCGGAGAACCGCACGTCTTCGTCGTTGACGTAGATATTGACGAAGCGGTGGAGCTTGCCGTTGTCGACCAGGCGCTCGGAGATCCCGGAGTAGTTCAACTCCAGGTCGCTGATGACGGCCTGCAACGTGTCGCCGTTGGCGGTGACGCGCTTCTCGCCTCCGGTATGGGTGCGCAGGATCGTGGGGATGGAGACAGAAACGGACATGGGCCGGCCTTTCTAGTACTGCTCAACGATTTTGACGGGCTCTTCGGTGACGACGCCGTCGACGATGCGGTAGCTGCGCAGCTCGTGCTGTTCGGGATCGCGGGTGGACACCAGCACATAGTGGGCGTCGGGTTCCGATGCGTAGGAGATGTCGGTGCGACTCGGGTAGGCCTCGGTCGCAGTGTGCGAGTGGTAGATGACAATAGGAGCCCCGCCTGCATCTTCTAGGGCGCGCCACACCTTGAGCTGCTCACCGGAGTCGAACCGGTAGAACGTCGGCGAGCGTTCGGCGTTGAGCATCGCGATGAACCGCTCGGGACGATCAGATCCCTCA
The DNA here is from genome assembly GCA_963715885.1 of uncultured Actinomycetota bacterium. Classification (GTDB taxonomy): domain Bacteria; phylum Actinomycetota; class Actinomycetes; order Mycobacteriales; family Mycobacteriaceae; genus Mycobacterium. Next base: position 137,103 of record CAVQSK010000007.1, on the reverse strand, counting down.
GGGCCCGCGAGCACTCCGCACGCCTCGTCGGGGTGGTCGGCGCGCGCGTGGGCAACCATTGCGTCGACCAGGTCGGCTCGGATCACCAGCACGGACGCTTACCTTTCATTCGAACGCTCCCGGCAACAGGTCTCGGTATGTCGGTATTCCGGCCACCGACTCGGCCGCCAGCACACCGACGAGCACCGCGCGGGCCAGGCAGTCCGCCGCAGCCGCCCCGACAGCGGTGATCAGGGCCGTCTCCGGAGACATCGATGCCGGTGTGGTGGGATCCGGCGCCACCTCCACGGCGCCGGTAGCCAGCGCGAATACCGTATCGCCATCCAATGGCGTGTGACACGGCCGGATAGTTCGGGCGAGGCCGTCGTGCGCGGCGACCGCCACGCGGCGACAGCCTGCGGGGCTCAACGCGGCGTCGGTGGCGATCACGGCGATGGTGGTGTTGAGCGGACTGAGCTCGGTGTGCCGGTCGGCGTACGCCGCGACTTCGGCGGCGGGCGGCGCGATCAGGCCGAACTCCTCGATCTGGTACGCCAGCCACGGCAGGCCGGTGTCCGGGTCGACGGCGTCCCCGGCGGCATTGACGACCACCAACGCCCCGACGGTGACGCTCGACTCGAGCATCACCGACGCTGTTCCAACCCCGCCCTTGAGGACCCCGACCCTGGCGCCGGTCCCAGCACCCACGGTGCCGATGCCCACGTCCGTACCGGCGCTCTGGGCGGCGGCGTAGCCGTACTCCGGCGTCGGCCTGCACTGCCATCCGCCAATCTGCAGGTCGAAGATCACCGCGGCAGGCACAATCGGCACGACGCCGCCCTCCATAGCCACCCCCCGGCCCTGCTCCTCCAGCCAGCTCATCACGCCGTCGGCCGTAGCGAGCCCGAAGGCGCTGCCGCCGCTGAGCACCACGGCATCGACGTGGCGCACCGAGTTGATGGGGTCGAGCAAGTCGGTTTCCCGTGTCCCGGGTGCACCGCCGCGGCCGTCGACGGCACCAACGGTGCCGGGCGGGGTCAATACGACGGTCGTGCCGGTGGCCCAGCCGGAGCCGAGCGTCGCGTCAGGGTCGAGCCGGTGGTGATGGCCGACGCGGATCCCGTCGACGTCGGTGATCGCACTCATGACTTGCCCATCAAGCCGAGGACAAGATACTCCTGCAGCACAGTCAGCCATTGGTAGACGTCGAAGTGTCCGGCCATCGGATGGCCGGGGGGCAGCGCCTCGGGGCCGTGGGGGCCTACGTCGAGCATCGTGCCCAGCGCCAGCCGGACGTCGTTGACCGCAGCGGCCCACGCGTGGGCGTCCTCCTCGGCGAGCTCGAACTTGCCGCCGCCCTCCGGCACCGTATCCAGTACCCGTTGCGCCGCTTGGCGTTTCGCGTCGATGATCTCTGGCTCGTGCAGGCTGCGAAGTGCGCTGTTGAGGCTTTCGACGGAGCCGGAACCGGCCGGGTGATCGGTTTGCGAGCGGTAGAAGTCCGGCAGCAGCCGCTTCATCGTGTCGTCCTGGGGAGGCTGCGAATTGCCCGTATGAATCCCGGTGATCTCTTCGAGTTCGTCAGCGGGAGAAGAGGATTCACGATCTTCAAGCATTTCGAGCATCGATGACACCAGGCTTGAAAGCAGCGCTGCCTCGTGCGAGGCCAACGCCGACCGGAACCGCGGGCCGTCGGCGGTGTCGACCCGCTTCCATTTACGCACGTCTCTGTCAGCGGTCCTGCTGCATGGTCGCCCACAGACCGGCGGCATGGAGCTTGGTCACGTCGACCTCCATGGACTCACGACTGCCAGCCGACACAACGGCCTTGCCCTCGTTATGCACCTGCATCATGAGCTTGGTCGCGTGCGGCTCGCTGTAGCCGAACAGCTTCTGGAAGACGTACGTCACGTATGTCATCAGGTTAACGGGGTCGTCCCAGACGATGGTTATCCACGGGGGTTCCGTGGCATCGCGGGTGGCGACGTCCCGCTGCTCTCGAGTTCCCGGTCGAGCCTTCGCCGGCGTAACCATGTGCTCAAGAATAGCTGCGGCATACCGAGTCCTTCGAGCGACTACCGTTGCGGTGTGACTCCGCCTTCCCTGGCGTTGCTGACCGACAAATACGAGCTGACGATGCTCGCGGCCGCCCTGCGTGACGGCACCGCGCACCGCCGTACCTCGTTCGAGTTGTTCGCCCGCCGACTGCCCGAGGGCCGCCGCTACGGCGTCGTGGCAGGCACTGCGCGATTCGTGGAAGCATTGGCGCAGTTCAGGTTCGACGACACCGCACTCGCGTCGCTTTCGGATTTTCTAGACCGCGAGACGCTTGCGTACCTCGCCGACTACCAGTTCCGTGGGGACGTCGACGGGTACGCCGAAGGCGAGCTGTATTTCCCCGGCTCGCCGGTGTTGTCCGTGCACGGCACCTTCGGCGAGTGCGTGGTGCTGGAAACGGTGGCGCTGTCGATCTTCAACCACGACACGGCGATCGCGTCGGCCGCCGCGCGCATGGTCAGCGCCGCCGAAGGCCGACCGCTGATCGAAATGGGTTCGCGCCGCACCCACGAGCAAGCCGCCGTAGCATCCGCACGCGCCGCCTACCTCGCTGGCTTCACCGGATCGTCGAACCTCGAGGCGCAGCGCCGCTACGGTGTGCCGGCGCTGGGAACCAGCGCGCATGCGTTCACGCTGCTGTATACCAACGGCCCAGCCGGGCCCGATGATGAGCCTATCGGGCGACGACCATCCGACTGGGAAAAGGCGGCGTTCAAGGCACAGGTCGCCGCGCTCGGCGTCGGCACCACACTGCTCGTCGACACCTACGACATCACCGCCGGCGTTGCCAACGCTGTCGAGGTGGCCGGGCCCGAACTCGGTGCGGTCCGCATCGACTCCGGCGACCTGGGTGTGCTGGCACGGCAGGTCCGCGCACAGCTCGACGGGCTGGGCGCCAAGAAGACCCGCATCGTGGTGTCCGGAGACCTTGACGAGTTTGCGATCGCTGCCCTGCGCGCCGAACCCGTCGACATGTACGGGGTCGGCACATCGGTGGTCACCGGCTCGGGCGCACCAACTGCCAGCATGGTTTACAAGCTGGTGGAAGTCGACGGCATGCCGGTGGAGAAACGCAGCAGCCACAAGGAATCCCACGGCGGCCGCAAACAGGCGCTGCGGTTGGCCAAGAAGACCGGCACCATCGTCGAGGAGGTCGTCCACCCGTTCGGCAGGCCCCCGTCGGGTTCGTTAAACGAAACCGCGCGGCCCCTCACCATCACGCTGGTGCGTGACGGTGAGACAGTGGCCGACCTCGGCCTCGACGACCCGCGCGAGCGGGTGAAGTCCGGGCTGCACAGCCTGCCCTGGGACGGCCTGAAGCTATCGCGCGGCGAACCGGCGATCCCCACGCGCATGATGTCGCCCGGTACACGTTAGGAGTGGCCACGGGCGAGACACGGAAAGTCACCGAACTGCTGGCCACGGCGGTCGCCGCGCTGGGCGGCTCGGAACGCGGTGGCCAGATCGAGATGGCCGAGGCGGTGGCGCATGCATTCGACACCGGTGAACACCTCGCTGTGCAGGCCGGCACCGGGACAGGAAAGTCGCTGGCATACCTGGTACCCGCGATCGCGCGTGCGGTCGACAAAGATGAACCCGTAGTGGTGTCGACCGCCACGATCGCGCTGCAACGCCAGCTTGTCGACCGAGACCTCCCCCGCCTCGCCGACTCGCTGACTGACGAGCTGCCCCGTCGACCCGAGTTCGCGTTGCTGAAGGGGCGCGGAAATTATCTGTGCCTCAACAAGATTCACAACGGGTCGGCTACCGAACCGGACGAGCAGTCGCAAGAGGAACTGTTCGAGCCGGTCGCCGCGACCACGCTTGGCCGCGACGTGCAGCGCCTCATCGCTTGGTCTTCGGAAACCGACTCCGGCGACCGCGACGAGCTGACGCCCGGCGTGCCCGACCGGTCGTGGTCGCAGGTCAGCGTCTCGGCACGGGAATGCATCGGCATGGCCCGCTGCCCGTTCGGCACCGATTGCTTTGCAGAAAAAGCCCGCGACAAGGCCGGCCACGCGGATGTGATCGTCACCAACCACGCGCTGCTGGCCATCGACGCCGTCTCCGACGCCGCGGTGTTACCCGAACACGAACTGCTCGTGGTCGACGAGGCGCATGAACTTGTCGACCGGGTGACGGGCGTGGCCACTGCCGAGCTGTCGGCGACATCAATGGGCGTCGCGCATCGCCGCGCCGCACGTCTGGTCGACCAGGAACTCGCGCAGCGGCTCGAGGTCGTGACCGCGACGCTCTCGTCCGCAATCCACGACGCCACACCGGGCCGAATCGACACGCTCGACGACGAAATGACCACCTACCTGGCCGCACTGCGCGACGCCGCGAGCCGGGTACGATCGGCGATCGACACGTCGCCCAGTGACCCGAAGGCGGCGTCGGCGCGCGCCGAGGCGGTGACGGCGCTGAGCGACGTCAGCGATACCGCATCCCGCATTCTGGCATCGTTCGTCCCGGCCATCTCCGACCGCACCGACGTGGTCTGGCTCGATCACGAGGACAACCGCGGGAGCGTGCGCGCCGTCCTGCGCGTCGCACCACTATCGGTGTCAGGGTTGTTGCGCGGCAGGCTGTTTGAGCGCTCGACAGCCGTGCTCACCTCGGCCACGCTGACCATCGGCGGCACGTTCGACGCGATGGCCTCCGCGTGGGGACTGGCCGGCGACGACGACAAGGTCCAGTGGCGCGGCATCGACGTCGGCTCGCCCTTCGAGCATGCGAAGTCCGGCATCCTCTACGTCGCGGCGCATCTGCCGCCACCCGGGCGCGACGGTACGGGCTCGGCCGAACAGCTCAATGAAATCGCGGCGTTGATCACCGCGGCGGGTGGACGAACGCTCGGCCTGTTCTCATCAATGCGTGCGGCCAAGGCCGCCGCCGAGATCATGCGGGAACGCCTCGACACCCCGGTGCTGTGCCAAGGCGAGGACGCCACGTCGGCGTTGGTGCAACGATTCGCCGATGACGCCGAGACGTCGTTGTTCGGCACGCTGTCGCTGTGGCAGGGCGTCGACGTGCCTGGCCCGTCGCTGTCGCTGGTGCTCATCGATCGAATTCCGTTCCCCCGCCCCGACGACCCGCTACTCACGGCCCGCCAGCGCGCGGTGGCGGCGCGCGGGGGAAACGGCTTCATGGCGGTCGCCGCCAGCCATGCGGCCCTGCTGCTGGCACAGGGCGCCGGCCGGTTATTGCGGCGTATGGATGACCGCGGCGTCGTCGCGGTGCTCGACTCCCGGATGGCGACCGCTCGCTACGGCGGCTATCTGCGCGCGTCACTGCCGCCGTTCTGGGCGACGACCGACCCGGTGCGGGTGCGCGGCGCACTCGAACGCCTTCGCGGCGGGGAGTGATCTATCTATCCTGTCAGCGAATCCCCCATGCGTGCCGCCCGGGCCGCTGACCGACCCCGAAAGGCGGCGTGAATGAGCAGACGACACCTGATGAGCGCGGTGTTCGCCACCTGCTCGGCGCTGCTGCTCGCGGCCTGCACCACCACCCTGCAGGGCAAAGCCGTCTCGGTGTTCGACGACCCGTTCAGCGTCGCCGGAATGCCCGCCACCGACGGGCCCACCGGACTGCGGGACGACGCGGCGGGGCCCTCACGGGTCGTGCTGGGCACCGATGATAGCGAGATCGACGAGCTGGCCCGGCAGGCGGTGAGCGACATCGAGGAATACTGGGAAGGCGCCTACAGCGACACGTTCGACGGCGAGTTCATCCCGGTCGAGGCGTTGATCTCGTGGGACGCCAACGGATTCGACGGCCAGTTCTGCGACGCGGACACGTACGGACTCGTCAACGCCGCGTTCTGCTACGACGACGAGACCATCGGATGGGACCGCGGCGAGCTCCTGCCCGCGTTGCGCGACGCCAACGGGGAAATGGGCGTCACGATGGTGCTCGCCCACGAGTACGGCCATGCCGTTCAGCGCAAGGGCGGGTTGACCAAGAGGGGCACGCCGACACTGCTCTCCGAGCAGCAGGCCGACTGCTTTGCGGGGTCCTACATGCGATGGGTCGCCGAGGGCAGTTCACCGCGCTTCACGCTGTCCACCGGTGAGGGCCTCAACAACGTGCTGGCGGCGGTGATCGCGTTCCGTGATCCACTCCTCAGCGAGGGCGATCCCGAAGCGGGCGTTGACGAACACGGCTCGGCGTTCGAGCGGCTCTCGGCGTTCCAAATCGGGTTCACGGACGGCCCGTCGGCGTGTGCGTCGATCGACATGCGCGAGATCGGCCAGCGCCGCGGCGATCTGCCCGTGCTCCTGCCCGGGGACCAGACAGGCGAACTGGCGATCACCGAGGAGTCGGTGCGGTCGATCGTCGACGCCATGGGCATTCTTTTCGAGCCGGCAAAACCGCCGGAGCTGAGCTTTGATGCCTCGCAGGAGTGCCCGGACGCCCGGCTGAGCCCGCCGGCGTCGTACTGTCCGGCAACCAACACCATCATCGTCGACATGGACGAGCTGGAAGTGATGGGCGCCCAGGCGGACGGCGAGGTGGCCGGCGGTTTGGCCAGCGGCGACAACACCGCGTATTCGGTGGTGGTGAGCCGCTACATGCAGGCCATCCAGCAGGAGCATGGCGGCGTCGCGCTCGACAACGCCGAGGCGGCGCTGCGCACGGCCTGCCTGACCGGCGTGGCCACCACGAAGATGTCAAAGGAAGTGACCACCCCGGACGGCAACACCATCGCATTGACCGCGGGTGACGTTGACGAAGCGGTGTCGGGCATCCTCAAGAACGGCCTGGTCGCCAGCGACGTCAACGGTGAGTCGGTGCCGTCGGGCTTCTCCCGGATAGACGCGTTCCGCGTCGGCGTGCTCGGCGATACGGAGCGCTGCTTCAAGCGCTTCCAGTAATCGTCAGACCTTCTTGGTCACCCCGTACCACGCCACGATCGCGTCGGATAGATCCGTCGACCGCGTCAAGAACGCATACGAGCGGATGAACGACTCCCCGACGCACCCGTCGATCTTGATCCTGAAGCCGTCGACCATGATCCAGGGTTCGGCGCCCTCGAACTCCTTCTTGGACACAGGCACGACGTTGACGAGGCCGGGCTTCAGTCCGATCGCCATGCCGCCGCTGACCGGGGACAAGGCCGTCGGGATCCCGCCAGCATTTGTTAAGCCGAGACCCGGGGTCAGGCCGATGCTGCCGGTGAGTGTGACGCCGTTTGAGGTGCTCATGTCGATACCGCAGCCGATCTGATAACCGACCTCGAGCGTGCCTTGCGGCGGCTCGGATTCCTCCGGACCGGTCATCGATCCGGTGAAGATGCCGCCGACCTCGTACTCCCGCGACCACACCGCGGTCGTCAGGGGCAGGACGGCAGCTGGGTCTCGTCCTTGGCCGACAGCGTGATCGTCCAGCCATCCGGCGACGTCGTCGTCGCCGGCGGGGACGACTCAACGAAGCCCTCCGGTGGCGGCGGGGCGGCTTCTGGCGGTGGCGCTTCGGCGGCGACGGGTCCTGTCTCGGGCTCGGCCCAGGCCGGACCAATATTCACACCGGTCATCAACCCGCACATGGCAAACGCTGTGATGCCGCGCCGCAGCGCACCTCGAACCCTCACTGCTGTGCCCTTCTCCGACGCGTCACGACTAACTAGACGCCCTAATTGGGAACCTACATCGAACGCCGACACCGCCAAGCCCGGTGTCTGAAAGTCGCCGCGACGACCCTGCGGCGCCGCCTCAGGTGGGCATTCGCAGCACGAAACCCGCCTCGAGCGCGACCCACGGCGCGCCGTCTGGGCCGAGCGCCAGCGCGTACGGCCGACCGTCTATCGGCACCTTGAGGGCCGCAGTCACGCGAGCGTGACGAGGCCGAGCTCGTTGTCGCCGGCCAGCAAGGGGTGATGGGGCAATACCCGCACCGTGTAGCCCACCGGTCCCGCGATGGGCAGCGGCGCCGTCGTCGAGAAGATGTCATTGCCGCCATCGGCGGTGCCGGTGTGCTGCATAGACACGGTCACCGGGTCAACCAGTGCGTCGGTGGCGTCGACACGGCCAAGGACCGCCTGCACGACCACCTCGTCGGGCGGCAGGCCGGCCAGCTGCACCTTGGCGGTCAGCGTGAGCTCCGAACCCAGCAGCGGCGTGTCCGGAAGGCCGTAACTGTCGACGTCGGTGATCTGGATCTTCGGCCAGGCTTCGTAAACGCGCTGGCGATACTCAGCCAGTTCGCGGGCCGCACCGAACGGTTCGCCTGCCGCCCCGGGTTCGACGGTCTTGCGCAGCGACTGCGCCGCGGGCGCGTAATACTTCTCGGTGTAGTCGCGGACCATCCGCGACGCCAGCACCTTCGGGCCGAGCGCAATCAACGTGTGCCTCACCATCTCCACCCAGCGCGTGGGGAGGCCGTGCTCGTCGCGGTCATAGAACTTTGGCGCCACCGACTGTTCGAGCAGGTCATACAGGGCCGCGGCCTCCAAGTCATCGCGGCGCGCCTCGTCGGCCAGCCCGTCGGCGGTCGGGATCTCCCAACCGTTCTCACCGTCGTACCACTCATCCCACCAGCCGTCGCGGATGGACAAGTTCAAGCCGCCGTTGAGCGCGCTCTTCATGCCCGAGGTGCCGCACGCCTCCAGTGGCCGCAGCGGATTGTTCAGCCAGACGTCGCAGCCCCAATACAACAGCCGGGCCATCGACATGTCGTAGTCGGGCAAGAATGCGATGCGGTGCCGCACCTCCGGCCGGTCGGCGAAGCGCACCACCTGCTGGATCAGCGCCTTGCCCCCGTCGTCCGCGGGATGCGACTTGCCCGCCACGATCAGCTGGATCGGCCGCTTCTCGTCGAGCAGCAGGTTCTCCAACCGCTCCTCGTCGCGCAGCATCAACGTCAACCGCTTGTACGTCGGAACGCGCCGCGCGAACCCGATGGTCAACACGTCCGGATCGAATGCCGTTGCTATCCAACCTAATTCGGCGTCAGATGCACCACGCTCCAGACATGAGCGGCGCAGCCGGGCGCGTACGTCGTCGACCAGCAACTGGCGTAGTTGCGAGCGGATCCACCACAAGTGCGCCGGGTCGACCTGCTGTAGCCGCTGCCAGGTGTCGGGCTCGCTCAGCGAGCCCAGGTCTTCCTTGCCGAGCAGCTCGCGGCCCAGCTCGAGCCATTGCGGCGCTGCCCACGAGGGCGCGTGCACACCGTTGGTGATCGAACCGATCGGCACCTCGCTGATGTCGAAGCCCGACCACAGCTCGTTGAACATGTGGCGGCTGACCCTGCCGTGCAACAGCGACACCCCGTTCGCGCGCTGCGCCAGCCGCAGGCCCATATGCGCCATGTTGAACTTCGACGGGTCGTCCTCCTCGCCGAACGCGATGATTCGGTCCAGCGAGACTCCGGGCAGCAACCGGGAGCTCGCGCCCGACGGGTTGCCAGGCGGGCTGCCGAAATATCGCTTCACCATCTCGACGGGGAACCGGTCGATACCTGCAGGCACCGGCGTGTGCGTGGTGAACACGGTGGACGAACGCACGACCGTCAGCGCGGTGTCGAAGTCCAGCCCGGCGTCGATCAACTCCCGGATCCGCTCGGCACCGAGGAACCCGGCGTGGCCTTCGTTCATGTGAAACACCTCGGGCGACGGCAGGCCCTCGACCTCGGTGAACGCCCGGATCGCCCGCACCCCGCCGATGCCGGCAAGGATCTCCTGCTTGATGCGGTGTTCCTGGTCGCCACCGTAGAGCCGGTCGGTGACGCTGCGCAGGGCGTGCTCGTTCTCCGGGATGTCGGAATCCAACAGCAGCAACGGAATTCGGCCGACCTGCGCAATCCAAATACGAGCGCGCAGCTGGTTGTCATCTGGTAACGCCAGCTTGACCAGCACTGGACGGTCCTCGCCGTCCGTAAGCAGCCGCAGCGGCAGGCCCTGCGGGTCGAGGGATGGGTAACTCTCGTGCTGCCAACCGTCGGCGGTCAGCGATTGGCGGAAGTACCCCGAGCGGTACAGCAACCCCACCGCCATCAGCGGAAGACCCAGGTCCGAGGCGGACTTCAGGTGATCGCCCGCCAGGATGCCCAGGCCACCGGAGTAATTAGGCAGCACCTCGGCCACGCCGAACTCCATCGAGAAGTAGGCGATGCCGTTCGGCAACTCGGCGCCCTCTTCAACCTGCTGCTGGTACCACAACGGCCGGGTCAGGTAGTTGTCCAGGTCGGCCGCCAGTCCCTCGAGCCGGTGCAGAAACGACTCGTCGACGGCCAGTTCGTCCAGCCGCTTCGGGCTGACCTGCCCAAGGAGCGCCACCGGGTCGTGTCCGACCTGCTTCCACAGCTCCGGATCAACGGCCTCGAACAAGTCCTGGGAGGGCTTATCCCACGACCAGCGCAGGTTGATCGAGAGCCGCTCGAGCGCGGCGAGACGATCGGGCAGATGTGCGCGGACGGTGAACCGGCGGAGTGCTTTCACGCGACTCAACCTTACTGCCATTTCGCCTGCCCGCAGCGCTGGTGATCAATCGTCTGCCGGCGTCTTACTCAGCTGGTGGTGCGGTCGAGTTCGTCTCGTAGTCGTTTGATCTCGGCAATCAGCCGCGGCGGCTGCGATGAAGTCGAGATTGGCGGCGCCGATTCGGACAAAACCTTCGATTGATTGCTGGTCATGCCTGCTGATCATGCACAACTTCTGATTATTGTTCGCGCCGGTGCGGTAACTGCTTCACCCGCGTTGGGTTCGGCTGAGCACTACGGTGGGTATAGGCGCGACAAGGCTTGAACGAGAACCAGACGACGACACAGCGGCCCGAGCGGCCGCGCCAGTTTAAGGAGTGGTGGGGTGGCCGGTCGTATCGAAATCGATGACGTGGCACCCGTGGTTTCCGGCGGGCGGTTTCCCGCCAGGGCCGTCGTTGGAGAAATCGTGCCGGTCCAGGCGACGGTGTGGCGCGAGGGTCACGACGCGGTCGCGGCCACGCTGGTGGTGCGCTATCACGGCACGGCATATCCGAAGCTGGCCGAGGATCCGCCTGGGCGCGCCAAGTCCACGCCGGCGGTGCCCATCGAGGATGTGGTCAGCCCTGCAACACGGAAGAAACCGCGTCTGTTGCCGATGTCGATGGGCCGCATGCCCGACGTGTTCCACGGTGCTTTCAGCCCGGACAGCGTCGGGTTGTGGACGTTCCGGGTGGACGGCTGGGGCGACCCCATCGCGACGTGGCGCAAGAACGTGACCGCCAAGCTCGGCGCGGGCCAAAGTGAAGGCGAGCTTTCCAACGATCTCCTCGTGGGTGCCCGGCTGCTCGAGCGGGCCGCGACGGGCGTGGCCCGCCAGGACCGCTACCCGCTCATCGACGCTGCGGCTCGTCTGCGTGAGCCAGGCGACCCGTTCACCCGCGCCGGCGCCGCCCTGTCGCCCGAGTTGACCGCGTTGCTGGAGCAGTATCCGCTGCGCGAATTGGTCACCCGCGGAGAACAATACGGCGTCTGGGTGGACCGGTCGCAGGCCCGCTTCAGTTCCTGGTACGAGATTTTCCCCCGATCCACAGGCGGGTGGGACGCCAAAGGCAATCCCATACACGGCACCTTCGCCACGGCCACCAAGGCGCTGCCGCGCATCGCCAAAATGGGCTTCGATGTGGTGTATTTGCCGCCGATCCATCCGATCGGCAAGGTGCATCGCAAGGGCCGCAACAACAGCGTGACCGCCGCACCCAAAGATGTCGGCTCGCCGTGGGCGATCGGCAGCGACAAGGGCGGCCACGACGCCGTACACCCAAAGTTGGGCACCATCGAGGATTTCGACGATTTCGTGGCCGCCGCGCGTGACGACGGTATGGAGGTGGCGCTGGATCTCGCGCTGCAGTGCGCGCCCGACCATCCGTGGGCGCGCGAGCATCCAGAGTGGTTCACCGTGCTGCCCGACGGGACGATCGCGTACGCGGAGAACCCGCCGAAGAAGTACCAGGACATCTACCCGGTGAACTTCGACAACGACCCGACCGGGCTCTACGAGGAAGTGCTGCGGGTGGTCCGCTACTGGATCTCCCATGGCGTCAAAGTTTTTCGCGTCGACAATCCGCATACCAAACCACCCAACTTCTGGGCTTGGCTGATCGGAGAGGTGAAGAACGAGGATCCGGACGTCTTGTTCCTGTCGGAGGCCTTCACCCGACCGGCGCGCATGTACGGGCTGGCCAAGCTCGGGTTCACGCAGTCCTATTCCTACTTCACGTGGCGCACGTCGAAGTCGGAGCTCACCGAGTTCGGTCAGCAGATCGCCGAGCACGCCGACTATGCCCGGCCAAACCTCTTCGTCAACACGCCCGACATCCTGCACGAGAGCCTGCAACACGGCGGTCCGGGCATGTTCGCGATCCGCGCGGTGCTGGCTTCAACAATGAGCTCGGCGTGGGGCGTCTATTCGGGATACGAGCTGTTCGAACACCGTCCGGTGAGAGAAGGCAGCGAGGAGTACCTGAACTCAGAGAAATACGAACTGCGTCCCCGCGACTTCGACGCCGCACTGGCCGACGGTGAATCGCTGGAACCATTCGTGACCCGGCTCAACGAGATTCGTCGGGTGCACCCGGCGCTGCATGAGCTGCGCACCATCAAGTTCCATCATCCAGACAACGAAGCACTACTGGCCTACAGCAAGTTCGACCCGGTGACCGGCGATCAGGTGTTGGTGGTGGTGACGCTTAACCCATATGGGCCGGAAGAGGCGACGCTGTGGCTGGACATGGAAGCGTTGGGGATGGAGCCTTACGACCGCTTCTGGGTGCGCGACGAGATCACCGGAGACGAATACCAATGGGGGCAGGCCAATTACGTGCACATTGATCCCGCAAGGGCGGTGGCCCATGTGCTGAACATGCCTCAGATACCGGCAGACCGACGATTGAACCTGCTACGCAGGGAGTGATGAAATGACGCAGATGAAGAATGCCGCCAGTCCGCACTTGCGGCCGCACACCGCCGACCTCAATCGTCTGTTGGCCGGTGAACACCACGACCCGCACTCGGTCCTGGGCGCGCACGAATACAGCGACCACACGGTGATTCGGGCCTACCGCCCGCACGCCATCGAAGTGACAGCCCTTGTGGGCGGCCAGCGCTACCCGTTCCAGCACATCGAGTCCGGGCTGTTCGCGGTTGCACTGCCGTTCACCAACCTCGTCGACTATCGGCTGGAAGTCAGCTACCCGGGTGCGAACGGTTCAACTGACGTGCACACCGTTGCCGACGCGTACCGGTTCCTGCCTACGCTCGGCGAAGTGGATCTGCACCTGTTCGCCGAAGGCCGCCATGAACGACTGTGGGAGATCCTCGGTGCACATCCGCGCTCGTTCACCACATCCGACGGCGTCGTCGATGGAGTGTCGTTCGCGGTGTGGGCACCGAATGCCAAGGGCATCAGCCTCATCGGTGAGTTCAACCATTGGGACGGCAACGAGGCTCAGCTGCGCGTGCTCGGTTCAACCGGTGTGTGGGAACTGTTCTGGCCCGGGCTCGAAGTCGGGGGCCTCTACAAATTCCGCGTGCACGGCGCGGACGGCTCGGTGACTGACCGCGCCGACCCGATGGCGTTCGCCACCGAGGTACCGCCGCAGACGGCCTCCAAGGTCACCGAGAGCACCTACACGTGGAGTGACGGCGACTGGATGGAACAGCGCGCCCGCCAGAATCCTGTGTTCGAGCCGATGAGCACCTACGAGGTGCACCCGATGTCGTGGCGGCCGGGTCTGAGCTATCGCCAGCTGGCCGACCAGCTCACCGAATACGTTGTCTCCCAAGGTTTCACGCACGTCGAACTGATGCCGGTCGCGGAGCACCCGTTCGGCGGTTCGTGGGGCTATCAGGTGACGTCGTATTACGCACCGACGTCGCGACTTGGCACTCCCGACGAATTCCGGTATGTGGTCGACAGGCTCCATCAGGCCGGCATCGGCGTGATCATGGACTGGGTGCCGGCCCACTTCCCGAAAGACTCGTGGGCGCTGGGCCGGTTCGACGGTACTCCGCTTTACGAGCACTCTGATCCGCACCGCGGGGAGCAGTTGGACTGGGGCACCTACGTGTTCGACTTTGGCCGATCGGAGGTGCGCAACTTCCTGGTCGCCAACGCGCTGTACTGGCTGCAGGAGTTCCACATCGACGGCCTGCGCGTGGACGCGGTCGCGTCAATGCTGTACCTGGATTACTCGCGGCCGGAGGGCGGCTGGACGCCGAATATGTACGGCGGCCGCGAGAACCTCGAGGCCGTGCAGTTCCTGCAGGAGATGAACGCCACCGTCCACAAGATCGCGCCCGGCATCGTCACCGTCGCCGAGGAGTCAACCTCATGGCCGGGGGTCACCCGCCCGACAAACCTTGGTGGTCTGGGCTTCTCGATGAAGTGGAACATGGGCTGGATGAACGACACCTTGGAGTTCATCAAGCGTGATCCAATCCACCGCAGCTATCACCACCACGAAATCACGTTCTCGATGCTCTACGCGTTCAGCGAGAACTTCGTGCTGCCCATCAGCCACGACGAGGTGGTGCACGGCAAGGGCACGCTTTGGGGCCGCATGCCCGGCAACGATCACATGAAGGCGGCGGGACTGCGCGGACTCCTGGCCTATCAGTGGGCGCATCCGGGCAAGCAATTGCTGTTCATGGGCCAGGAATTCGGCCAGCGCGCCGAGTGGTCCGAAGAACGGGGCGTCGACTGGCACCAGCTGGACGAGAACAGCTTCTCCAGCGGCATTCAGCGGTTCGTGCACGACATGAACGGCATCTACCAAACCAGGCGGGCGCTGTGGTCGCGAGACGCCAACCCCGAGGGCTATTCGTGGATCGATGCCAATGATTCGGCCAATAACGTGCTGAGCTTCCTGCGTTTCGGCGACGACGGCTCGATGCTGGCATGTGTGTTCAACTTCTCCGGCTCCGAGCACACCCGCTATCGCCTGGGGCTGCCGCACGCGGGCACCTGGCGTGAGGCGCTCAACACGGACGCCGACATCTACAACGGCACAGGTGTGGGCAACTACGGCGCGGTCGAGGCGACCGACGAGCCGTGGCACGGTCGTCCCGCGTCAGCGGTGATGGTGCTGCCGCCGATGTCGGCGCTGTGGTTTGAGCCTGCGCCCTAGTGTCCTGCGCGAGCAGACGCAAATGGCCCGAAACCTGGGCGTGTCGGGGATTTTTGGGTCAGGTGGCGATAGGTCAGTACAGCGCGTTGGCGAGCTTGCGCCGGCCGGCGATCACCTCGGGGTCGGCCGGGTCGAAGAGGTCGAACAACTCGATCAACCGGGTGCGGACCTTGGTGCGCTCGTCTCCGGCCGCCTGCTTGATCAGCGCGATCAACCGGTCGAACGCCGCCGCGACGTCCTGCTGCAGGATCTCGGCATCCGCTGCGGCGAACGCCGCGTCGATGTCCGCGGGCGCGCCGTCGGCGACCGCGACCGCGTCGGGCTGTTGCGCCGTGGCCCGCTGCAGGAACGAGATCTGACGCACCGCGCCCTTGGCTTCGGCGTGGCTGGGGTCGGCGTCGAGAATCGCCTGATACGCCGTCAGCGCGGCATCGAAGTCGCCGGCGTCCAGATGCGCGCGCGCCTGCGCCAACTCGGGGTCGACCTGTTCAGGTTCCTCGCCATCGGCACCGCCGCTGAGCTTGCCCGCGGTGGCGTTCAGCAGCGAATCGACCCAACGGCGCAATTGCTCCGGCGGCTGCCCGCCCTGGAAACTCGACAGCGGTTGGCCCGCAGCCAAAGCCACCACGGTCGGCACGGCCTGCGCGCCGAACATCTGCGCCACGCGTGGCACGGTGTCGACATTCACCGTCGCGAGTGACCACTTGCCGCCGTCGGCTGCTTCCAGACTCGCAAGGGCGTCGCCGAGTGCGACGCTCGCCTCGCTGCGCGGCGACCACAGCAGCACCACGACGGGAACCTGATTGGACCGGACCAACACCTCGGCTTCGAGGTTGGCCTCGGTGATCTCCACACCGTTGGGCGTACCTGCTCCGGGAGCACCACCTTCGCTGGCGGTGGTCGCCCGCTGCTTGAGGGCCGACAGGTCAACGGCACCGGCCATAGCGGGCGCGACGGGGGGTCGGGGACGAGTCACGCCCACAAGTCTGTCACGTCGTTTCGGGTGCTGACCGCCCCGCCTGGGCGACCGCTGCAGCGGCGCTCGTGGCCCCCATCCGGCCCGTCCGATCGGCCCATATGAGAAATATCACACTGCACAATGGCACGATGCTCGCCAGCAACGCCAGCAACCATGTGCCGGCGGCCCACTTGAACGCGATTCCGGCCAGCAGACCGAACACAATGAAGCCGATGAAGATCAGGCCGTGGGCCATGCCGAAAACCTTGACGCCGATCTCGGTTCGCGGACTGCCGAGGTATTTGAAATACATGCCGACCAGCAATCCGACCCAGCTGACCGCCTCGAGCAGGGCGATTAGGCGAAACCAGCCAGCAACGGATCGAAGATCAAAAGCGCCTGTCATGGCCGCCATTGTGCCGGAAAGCGGCATTAATTACTACACAGCGTCGTAGACGACTAGCCGGCCCGCAGGATCAGCGCGTCGCCCTGCCCTCCGCCTCCGCACAGGGCCGCGACAGCGTAGCCGGATCCGCGTCGTGCCAGCTCAAGGGCTGCATGGAGGGTGATACGCGCACCTGACATGCCGATCGGGTGACCGATCGCGATGGCACCGCCGTTGACATTGACGATGTCAGGGTTGACTCCGAGCTCCTTCATCGACGCCAGCGCGACCACGGCGAATGCCTCGTTGATCTCGACCACGTCCAGCTGATCGACAGTGATGCCCTCGCGGGCAATGGCTTTCTTGATCGCGTTGGCCGGTTGCGACTGCAGGCTGGAGTCCGGGCCGGCGACCATGCCGTGGGCGCCGATCTCGACCAGCCAGGTCAACCCCAGTTCCTCGGCCTTGTCCTTGTTCATCACCACCACGGCGGCCGCACCGTCGGAAATCGGCGATGCGGACCCCGCGGCGATGGTGCCGTCCTTACGGAAGGAGGGCTTGAGCCCCGCTAACGAATCCGCGGTGGTGTCGGCGCGGATGCCCTCGTCCTCGCTGAACTCCAGCGGGTCGCCCTTGCGCTGCGGGATCTGCACCGGCACCACCTCATCGGCGAAGACGCCGTCTTTCCACGCCGCGGCTGCCCGTTGGTGCGATCGTGCAGCGAATTCGTCCTGCTCGGCACGGGTGAACTGGTCGATGTCGTTGCGCTGCTCGGTGAGCGCGCCCATCGGCAGGTCGGTGAACACGTCGTGCAGCCCGTCGTACTCCATGTGGTCGAGCACCGTGACGTCGCCGTACTTGTAGCCGGCCCGGCTCTTCATCAGCAGGTGCGGCGCCTGGGTCATCGACTCCTGGCCACCCGCAACGACCACGTCGCACTCGCCAGCCCGGATCAGCTGGTCAGCGAGTGCGATCGCGTTGATTCCGGACAGGCACATCTTGTTGATCGACAGCGCGGGCACGTCCCAGCCGATGCCGGCGGCCACCGCGGCCTGGCGCGCGGGCATCTGCCCGGCGCCCGCGGTCAGAATCTGGCCCATGATGACGTACTCGACGAGCGAAGGCGGCACCTTCGCCTTGTCCAATGCACCCGAAATGGCAATGGCGCCCAGGTCGCTGGCCGAGAAATCCTTCAGCGAGCCCATCAGCTTGCCGACCGGCGTGCGGGCTCCAGCAACGATCACTGACGTCGTCATTCCTACCTCCAAAGCTGTTCGTGGCGGCTTCTGAACCGCTCAAGAAGCCGATTGGCGAAGCGCAACCTTTCCCGTCAGGTTACCGTTACGTTATGACCACTAAGCAAGTTGAGTTCCGTCACGTCCTGGCCACGGCCCTCGTCACGGCGATCGACCATGTGGGCATAGCGGTGCGGGACCTCGACGCTGCGATCGCGTGGTATCACGACCACCTCGGCATGATTGTGCTGCACGAAGAGGTGAACGAGGACCAGGGCATTCGGGAAGCGATGCTTACGGTGCGCGGTGCGCCTGTCGGCAGCGCGCAGGTCCAGCTGATGGCCCCGCTGGACGAGACCTCGACGATCGCAAAGTTCCTCGACAAGCGTGGACCGGGCCTGCAGCAGTTCGCCTACCGGGTCAGCGACATCGATGCGCTGACCGAGCGGCTGCGCGAGCAGGGCGTCCGATTGATCTACGACGCCCCTCGGCGCGGCACCTCGGACTCCCGGATCAACTTCATCCATCCCAAGGATGCCGGCGGCGTGCTGATCGAGCTCGTCGAGCCTGCGGCCGACCACTAAACCTCAAGACCACTTCCTCGTCGGGCTACGCGTCGCGCGGTGCGTCCAGCACGGGGTGTGCCAATGGCGCCGCTCGTCGACCGACTGCTCGCCGAGATCGGCGGGCCACACCACCAAATGCGCCGTGCCGGAGCGGATCTCGTGATCACAACCGGGGCAGCGGTACGTCTTGGTAGCGCGTGACGCCGCGATCGCCCGGACCTCGTACTCAAACCCGTCCGGCCCGGACTCCACGCGGCGTCCGACCGGCAGCAGAGGTCGTTGCTTCGGCCTGCGGGCGGGTGAACGGCGACGGGCGATGGCGTCGAGTCTAGGGCCGCTGACCGGAGGCAGGTTCGACAAGGCGGCCGCGCAGGCGCAGGTGGCAGGCCGTGATGAACTCCGGGCGAAGTGATTGCGCCGGATCTGCTCGAGTTCGTCTACGGCCTGACATGTCAGATCATCGCAGACCCGGAGACTGGAACGGCCGTCAGGCAAAGGCCAGATCGGCGACGGGTCTGCCGTTGAGCGCGTTGCTGAGCTGCGGCACCAGCTTGCCCAACGCATACAGCAACGCATCGGGTCCGCTGTAGGTCAGTGCCCCGCAGAGATTGGAGTCGAACGTGGTGTACAGCGTTCGACCGTCCCGTACGACGCCGAGCCGCGCGAAGGCAGGCGACTCCAACATCTGCTGTTCGGTAGCGCCATTGACGAACAGCACGTCACGGTCCAACAGCGACAGCTTCTCCTCGCTGACGTCGCCTGTGACGTCCTGAGTCTCAAATCCCAGCGCAGTGAACAGCGAGCGACGCGGGTCGTTGGCGCCCAGCAGATAGTGGCCACCGGTTTCGGGTCCGAAATCCTCCACCAGGACCTTGCCCGCGAAGACCGGGTTCGCGGTCTTGGCTTCGTTGATCTTCGACTTGACCTGGTCGGCAAGGTCTTTGGCGTCAGCCTCTTTACCGAGCGCCCTACCGGTGGTCACCAACTGCACGTCCCATGGCGTCTCCTCGTCCGGATAGTCAGCGGACTGGATCACGGTGGGCGCGATCTGGGACAGCCGGTCGCAAGTCGGCTGGTCGATCGTCTCGTAGATCGCCAGTATCAGGTCAGGCTTCTCTTTGGCGATCGCCTCGAAATCGATTGATTCGCCACCCCATACGGGCACACCTTCACCGCCGGTCGCTTCCTCGACCCAGGGGAACTTGTTGTAGTTCTCGAAAAAGTCCCGCGCGGCGACCGGGACGACGCCGAGTGCCAGCACGAAATCCTGGTCGTTCCAGCCGACGGTCACGACCCGCTGTGGATCGGCGGGGACTGTGGTCTCGCCAAACTTGTGCGCAATCGTCACCGCACCGGGGTCAGCGGACTGCTCGGGCGCCGAGGTGCAACCCGCCACGAGTCCGATCGCGACGCAGAACCCGACGACCAGCACCCGCAGGCCGCGATACCGCTCCCAAACTGTTACCACAGAGTCCTCCCGAGCCTTGAAGATAGCTAAGCCTAACTTAACTCCAAAGACCTTGACTCGGGGGCGCCCCCTTCAGAACAGCCGGAACTCGTCGCTATCCATCCCGCGCATTTGGTCGTAGTCCAATGTCACGCAACGGATCCCGCGGTCCGTGGCCAATGTTCTTGCCTGCGGCTTGATCTGTTGAGCGGCGAAAACGCCAGCGACGGGTGCCAGCACGGAGTCGCGGTTGAGCAGTTCGAGGTAGCGGGTGAGTTGTTCTACCCCGTCGATCTCGCCACGTCGCTTGATCTCGACGGCAACCGAGCGGCCCTGGTCGTCGCGGCACAGCAGGTCAACCGGCCCGATCGCGGTCATGTACTCGCGCCGCACCAGCGTGTACCCGGTTCCGAGCAACTCGACGTGTTCGGCCAACAAGGCCTGCAAGTGCGCCTCGACGCCGTCCTTGACGAGTCCGGGGTCGACGCCGAGTTCGTGGCTGGAATCGTGCTCAATGTCCTCCACCGTGATGCGCAGCTGCTCGCCCGCCTTGTTCTCGACAACCCAGACGGGTACAGGCCCGTCGAGTTCCTCGTTCAGCCAGCAGGGCGGGCTCATCCAGTTCAGCGGCTTGTAGGCGCGGTCGTCGGCGTGCACGCTCACCGATCCGTCGGCCTTGAACAGCAGCAGGCGCCGGGCGGAGGGCAGGTGCGCGGTCAGGCGTCCGATGTAGTCGACAGTGCACTGGGCGATCACGAGTCGCACTCGGACAACCTTAGGTGGTGGGCCCCCCGCAAATTAGGCTGACACTTCGATGATCGCCAAGAAGAGCGTGGCCCATCGGCTGGGCCGGGTCCTGAAAACTATGACCCGTCAGAGCGGTCGGCTCCCCGATACCCCCGAATACGGGTCCTGGCTACTGGGCAGCAACTCCTCCGAGAGTCAGCTCCCCGCGGTGGATCACCTTTGTGGTATGCCCGGCGTACATCGTCATCGCTCTGATCGTGGGCACACTCGGCATCACCCGACGCACGGTGAACGCGCTTCGGTGGTCCATCGAGGGGCGCGCCCCGACGCGTGAGGATCAGCTCAACACCTTCGTGGCCCCGTGGCGAGTGGCCAGAGCCCACCTCATCCTGTGGGGTGTCGGGGCGGCATTGTTGACGACGTTGTACGGGCTGCAGGACATCGCGTTCATTCCCCGGTTCCTGTTCTCCGTCGGCTTCTGCGGCGTGGTGGTGGCCACCGCCTGCTACCTGCTCACCGAGTTCGCACTGCGTCCGGTGGCGGCTCAGGCGCTGGAGGCCGGTCCTCCGCCCCGCCGTTTCACCGCCGGAATCATGGGCCGGACCATGATCGTTTGGTTCCTCAGCTCGTTACCCGTGATCGGGATCCTGCTCACCGGGGTGTTCGCGCTGTCGCTGCAGAACCTCACCGAGACCCAATTCGCTTTCGCCGTAATGGTTCTGGCGGTGATCGCACTGGTAGTCGGCTGCCTGTTGATGTGGATTCTGTCGTGGATTACCGCCACGCCGGTCCGGGTGGTGCGCGCCGCGCTCAAGCATGTCGAGAAGGGCGACTTGGACTGCAACGTGGTGGTGTTTGACGGCACCGAACTCGGCGAGCTGCAACGGGGCTTCAACACCATGGTGGAGGGCTTGAAGGAACGCGAACGAGTGCGCGACCTGTTCGGCCGCCACGTCGGCCGGGAGGTGGCGGCCGCTGCCGAACAACGGCGACCCCGACTGGGCGGCGAAGAACGCCATGTTGCAGTGATCTTCGTCGACATCATCGGATCCACGCAGTTGGTCACCGGCCGGCCGGCCACCGAGGTAGTCGGCCTGCTGAACCGCTTCTTCGCGGTGATAGTCGAAGAGGTGGACCGCCACCACGGCTTCGTGAACAAGTTCGAGGGTGACGCGGCACTGGCCGTGTTCGGCGCCCCCAATGACCTCGACAACCCCGAGGGCGAGGCGCTCGCGGCTGGTCGCGCGATCGCCCGGCGTATCCGCGAGGAGGTGCCCGAATGTGAGGCGGGCATCGGGATTGCGTCCGGAGAGACGGTGGCCGGCAATGTCGGCGCCAAGGAACGGTTCGAGTACACCGTTATCGGCGAACCGGTCAACGAAGCCGCCCGGCTGTGCGAGCTTGCCAAGTCGACGGACACCCACCTGCTCGCATCCTCAGACACGGTGTCCAATGCGAGTGAAAGTGAACGCAACCATTGGACTTTCGGCGACACCGTTACTCTGCGCGGGCACGGCGAACCAACCCGCCTGGCGCTCCCGGTCTGAGTGTTCATGCTGCCAAGAGTGGGCAGGCCACCACGGGGCCAAATGTCAGCGGTAAACGTGGTCGGCGAGATAACGCTGGTGATTGCGCGCAAGTGTGGTGCTGGCCTCGTGTGGCACGTCGGTGTTGATGAAATACACGAGCGTGGTCTGCATCTGCGGGAGGTAGAGCGCGACGGTCTGGTAGCCGAAGATGCTGCCGCTGTGTCCGATCCAGCCACCGGCGTTAAGATCCCCAAACCGTAGAAGGCGGTTTATTGGGGTTTCATCGGCACTGTGGTGTCGAGACGCTTTCGCTGGGTTTCCGGAGTGAGTAGAGCCCCGGTGGCGACTGCGTGTGCCAAGATCCGCATGTCACCGAGCGTGGGAGATCATGTTTCCCGCCGCCCACGCCCAGGATGGGTTCCAATCGGTGGCTCCTGCTCCGCGCCCTGCAAGACCGTGTATCCCTGCGGGTGGCACCCCACGACTATAGGGACGACGCACCCGCACGTGGCTCGATTGAAGGTTCGGGATGCATGATCGTCGCGCAGGGCTCATCTGGCCCATCGGCCCTACCGCATTGGCATCTCCCAATATGTCCGCAACACCGGCGTGCTCATTGTGGAGCTCGTCCAGGTACCACAGCACCAGTTGCGCCACGGTTTGGGAACCTATCGCCCGAGGCGCCCGTCACATTGCGCGGCACGACGAGCCGACCCGGCGCGCGCTGCTGGTGTAATCGCAGACTGTGCGGTGCGCGGTGCATCGCATCCAGCTCCAGTTTAGTGATACCGGACGTAACGGTAATTAGAATTGTGCACATGCACGGCTCAACGCAAGGTTCGGTGGCCCCGAAGGGTCTGCTGCAGATCGAGGACTGTCTCGATGCAGAGGGCGGCATCGTGTTGCCGCCAGGCGTCACGCTGATATCACTTATCGACCGCAACATCGCGAATGTTGGTGACGCCGTGGCCTATCGCTACCTGGACTTCACCCGCTCCGTTGATGGACACGCCGTCGAACTTTCCTGGACCCAACTCGGTCGCAGGATGCGGGCGATTGGCGCTTGCGTGCAACGTGTCACCTCGCGAGGTGACCGCGTGGCGATCCTCGCCCCGCAGGGCCTCGATTACGTCGCCGGGTTTTTCGCAGCGGTCAAGGCGGGGACGATTGCGGTGCCGTTGTTCGCGCCTGAACTCCAGGGTCACGCTGAGCGTCTCGAAACAGCGCTCAGCGATGCACGGCCCACCGCCATCATGGCGACAGCCGCGGCGGCCGACGCCGTTCAAGCCTTCCTCGCCAAGCTCGCATTCGCGCGCACTACGCACGTCATCACGATCGACAAAATTCCCGACTCGGCCGGGGACGCCTTCGTTCCCGTCGACCTCAACGTTGATGACGTCTCGCACTTGCAGTACACCTCGGGCTCGACACGGCCGCCGGTCGGCGTGGAGATCACCCACCGGGCGGTCGGCACCAACCTGCTGCAGATGATCCTCTCCATCGACCTGCTGGACCGAAACACCCACGGTGTCAGTTGGCTGCCGCTCTACCACGACATGGGGCTATCGATGGTCGGCTTTCCAGCGGTTTACGGCGGTCACTCGACCCTGATGTCGCCAATGGCGTTCATTCGTCGGCCGCAGCGCTGGATTCAGGCGTTGGCGGCCGGGTCGCGGCGAGGCCGCGTGGTCACCGCAGCACCGAACTTCGCCTACGAGTACACCGCGCAGCGTGGCTTGCCAACGCCCGGCGAGGATTTCGACCTCAGCAATGTCGTGATGATCATCGGTTCCGAGCCGGTCAGCATGGCTGCGATCACGACGTTCAACGCCGCGTTCGCGCCCTACGGGTTGTCACCCACGGCGATCAAACCTTCGTACGGCATCGCGGAGGCGACCTTGTTCGTGTCGACCATCGCGCCCACCGCCCACGCCACGGGCGTCTACCTCGATCGTGAGCACCTAGCCGACGGTCAGGCGCTACGCGTCGAACCGGATGCCCGCGGCGCAGTCGCGCAGGTGTCGTGCGGTCAGATAGCCCGCAGCCAGTGGGCCGTCATCGTCGACCCCGATGCCCGCACCGAACTTGCCGACGGGCGGGTCGGTGAGATCTGGTTGCACGGAAACAACATTGCCCGGCGATATTGGGGACGGCCCGAGGAATCCCGGCAGACGTTCGACGCCACGTTAGAGTCGCGGCTGGAGACGGGAAGCCATGCCGACGGTTCACCGGTCGGAGCAACGTGGCTGCGGACCGGGGATCTTGGGGTGTACCTCGACGGCGAGCTGTATGTCACCGGCCGGCGTGCCGACTTGGTGCTCATCGACGGCCTTCAGCACTACCCGCAGGACATCGAAGCCACCATAGCGGCCGCCTCGCCGATCGTGCGGCGGGGTTACGTCGCGGCATTCTCCGTACCGACGAACTCGATGCCCGGATCCGAAGCCGCCGACACGACAGACCGCCTGGTGATAATCGTCGAACGCGCTTCGGGCACCCGCCGCGCCGATCCGGCACCCGCGGTTGAAGCCGTCCGTGCGGCCGTATCTCACGTACACGGGCTCTCCGCCGCCGACGTCCGCTTCGTGCCTGCTGGTGCCATCCCGCGCACGACGAGCGGCAAAGTGGCTCGTCAAGCATGCCGCGCCGAATACCTTCGGGGCGAGTTCAGCGGGCACTAGGCCGATCGTGTGGCAGAACGTGGCGGCGACGACGATGTCGGATTTCCGCCAGTGCTGTCGGTGGGTACGTGTAATTGTCAGGTATGCACGAAGATTTCGACCGCTGCTATCGGGCCGTTCAATCGAAGGACGCCCGGTTTGACGGCTGGTTCGTCACCGCCGTGCTCACCACCAAGATCTACTGCCGGCCCAGCTGCCCGGTGCGCCCGCCGTACGCCCGCAACATGCGGTTCTATCCCACCGCGGCAGCCGCGCAGAAGGCCGGCTTCCGGGCTTGCAAGCGCTGCCGGCCGGATGCGTCGCCGGGTTCGCCGGAGTGGAATGTGCGCGGTGACGTCGTGGCGCGGACGATGCGACTCATCGCCGACGGCACCGTGGACCGCGACGGCGTGACCGGACTCGCCGCCCGCGTCGGCTACACGACTCGGCAGCTCGAGCGGCTGCTGCAGGCCGAGGTCGGCGCCAACCCGCTGGCCCTGGCCAGAGCGCAACGCACGCAGACCGCGCGCGTATTGATCGAGACCACCGAGCTGCCGTTCAGCGACGTCGCCTTCGCCGCCGGCTTCTCCAGCATCCGGCAGTTCAATGACACGGTGCGGACGGTATGCGATCTGACGCCGACCGCGTTGCGTAAACGTGCACGGAGCCGATTCGGGCGCGACGACGTGGGCGCCGCGAGCGCGCTGTCGCTGCGGCTGCCGGTGCGGACGCCGTTCGCCTATGAGGGGTTGTTCGGCCATCTCGCGGCCAGCGCGGTGCCAGGCGTCGAAGAGGTCCGTGACGGTGCCTACCGGCGGACGCTGCGGCTGCCCAACGGCAGCGGAATCGTAAGTCTCAGACCGTATCCCGATCACGTGCAGTGCGCGCTGATACTGGATGACTTCCGCGATCTGTCCACGGCAATCGCGCGGTGCCGCCGACTGCTCGACCTCGACGCGGACCCCGAGGCGGTCGTCGACGCGCTCAGCGCGGACACTGATCTGAGTGCACTGGTGGCCAAGGCGCCCGGGCAGCGGATACCGCGAACCGTTGACGAGCAGGAGCTGGCTCTGCGGGTGGTGCTCGGTCAGCAGGTGTCTCTCAAGGCGGCGCGCACCCATGCCCGGCGCATCGTCGCGGCGTACGGCCAGCCGGTGGCCGATATCAATGGCGGTCTCACCCATGTGTTTCCAGCGGTGCAGCATCTCGCCGAGATCGATCCGGCGCACCTGGCATTCCCGAAGTCCCGGCAGCGGTCGTTGGTCACGCTCATCGGGGCGATCGCCGACGGCGACACGGTGCTCGACGCAGGTTGCGACTGGAACCGTGCCCGCGAGCAGCTGCTGAAGCTGCCTGGCATCGGGCCGTGGACCGCGGAGGTGATCGCGATGCGCGGACTTGGTGACCCCGACGCCTTTCCGGTCACAGATCTCGGTGTACGGCTGGCGGCTGAACACCTCGGTCTGCCGGCCGATCCGCGCCCGCTCACGGAACGCAGTGCCAGGTGGCGGCCGTGGCGGTCGTACGCCACCCAGCATCTGTGGACAGCTCTCGACCATGCGGTCAATGAATGGCCGCCGAAGGAGAAGTGATGGATTCACTGCAATTTCGAGCGGTGGACAGTCCCGTCGGCACGTTGACCCTGGCCGGCCGCGGGCAACGGCTGATGCATCTGCGGATGGTCGACCAGACGTACGAGCCGAGCCGCAACGGCTGGGAACCCGACGACGAGGCATTTCCCGACGCCGTCGAGCAACTCGCAGCGTACTTCGCCGGCGACCGGATCGAGTTCGACCTAGAGCTTGATCTCATCGGAACGGAGTTCCAGCGACGCGTCTGGGCTGCGCTGCTGACCATTCCGTACGGGGAGACCCGGTCGTACGGCGAGATCGCCCGTCAGATTGGAGCGCCGGGCGCATTCCGCGCAGTCGGATTGGCCAACGGCCACAATCCGATCGGCATCATCGTGCCGTGTCATCGCGTGATCGGTTCGAACGGCAGCCTCACCGGATACGGCGGCGGGGTGGAAAGAAAGCGGGCCCTGCTCGAATTGGAGAAAAGCCGTACCGCACCCGCTCTATTCGATTGAACAATGCAATAAAAATGCCTCTGCCCTCCAATCGAAATTGGAGGGCAGAGGACTTAATTTGTGTTCGGCGGTGTCCTACTTTTCCACCCGGGTTGGGTAGTATCATCGGCGCTGGCAGGCTTAGCTTCCGGGTTCGGGATGGGTCCGGGCGTTTCCCTGCCGCTGGGGCCGCCGTAACTTTATTGGGTTGTGTTTGAGGTTGTGTGTTTTGGTGGTGGGGCGTGGTTGTGTGATGTGTGTGGGGTTGTGGTTGCGAGGGTTTTGTGGGTAAGTTTTCGGCCGGTTAGTGCCAGTTCCCTGAACCCCTTGCGGGGCGTGTAGGTCTGGTCTATTGATCCCGTGGTCTGCGGGGGGCCTTATCCCACTTGATGGGTGAGAAGCCTGGTCTTGGAGGGGGTTTCCCGCTTAGATGCTTTCAGCGGTTATCCTGTCCGAACGTGGCTATCCAGCGGTGCCCCTGGTGGGACAACTGGTGGACCAGAGGTTCGTCCGTCCCGGTCCTCTCGTACTAGGGACAGGTTTCCTCAAGCTTCTGACGCGCGCGGCGGATAGAGACCGAACTGTCTCACGACGTTCTAAACCCAGCTCGCGTGCCGCTTTAATGGGCGAACAGCCCAACCCTTGGGACCTGCTCCAGCCCCAGGATGCGACGAGCCGACATCGAGGTGCCAAACCATCCCGTCGATATGGACTCTTGGGGAAGATCAGCCTGTTATCCCCGGGGTACCTTTTATCCGTTGAGCGACACCCCTTCCACTCGGGGGTGCCGGATCACTAGTCCCGACTTTCGTCCCTGCTTGACATGTTCGTCTTGCAGTCAAGCTCCCTTGTGCACTTACACTCACCACCTGATTGCCGTCCAGGTTGAGGGAACCTTTGGGCGCCTCCGTTACATTTTAGGAGGCAACCGCCCCAGTTAAACTACCCGCCAGGCACTGTCCCTGAACCGGATAAACGGTTCGAGGTTAGAGGCCCAATACGATCAGAGTGGTATTTCAACAATGACTCCACAACCACTGGCGTGGCTGTTTCACAGTCTCCCACCTATCCTACACAAACCGTATCGAGCACCAATACCAAGTTGTAGTGAAGGTCCCGGGGTCTTTTCGTCCTGCCGCGCGTAACGAGCATCTTTACTCGTAGTGCAATTTCGCCGAGTCTATGGTTGAGACAGTTGAGAAGTCGTTACGCCATTCGTGCAGGTCGGAACTTACCCGACAAGGAATTTCGCTACCTTAGGATGGTTATAGTTACCACCGCCGTTTACTGGGGCTTAAATTCTCCGCTTCACCCCGCGAAGGGGTTGACGGGTCCTCTTAACCTTCCAGCACCGGGCAGGCGTCAGTCCGTATACCTCGTCTTGCGACTTCGCACGGACCTGTGTTTTTAGTAAACAGTCGCTTCTCACTGGTTTGTGCCACCCCATCCCGCTACCCACCGCGAAGGTGTTGACGGTGTTGGGGTCCCCCTTCTCCCGAAGTTACGGGGGTATTTTGCCGAGTTCCTTAACCATAGTTCACTCGTACGCCTCGGTATTCTCTACCTGACCACCTGTGTTGGTTTCGGGTACGGGCCGTGTGTGGACTCGCTAGAGGCTTTTCTCGACAGCATAGGATCACCGAATTCGCCTCACTCGGCTATGCATCACCTCTCGGAATATATGACACCCGGATTTGCCTAGATGTCTTCCTACCGGTTTGCCCCAGTATTACCACTGACTGGTACGGCTACCTTCCTGCGTCACCCCATCGCTTGACTACTACCAGAGAAGGTTCCACGCAGCCCCAGAAACCCGCCCACCCGAAGGTGATTGGTGATTCCGGTTTTGGGTGGTTAGTACCTCTGTTTCATCAGGGACGCTCACACACGGGTACGGGAATATCAACCCGTTGTCCATCGACTACGCCTGTCGGCCTCGCCTTAGGTCCCGACTCACCCTGGGCGGACTGGCCTGGCCCAGGAACCCTTGGTCTTTCGGCGGGCAAGGTTCTCACTTGCCTTATCGCTACTCATGCCTGCATTCTCACTCCCACACCCTCCACCACTCCATCACTGGGCGGCTTCACCGGATGCAGGACGCTCCCCTACCCAACGAACAACGTTCGTTGCCGCGGCTTCGGCGGTGTGCTTGAGCCCCGCTACATTATCGGCGCACAATCACTTGACCAGTGAGCTATTACGCACTCTTTCAAGGGTGGCTGCTTCTAAGCCAACCTCCTGGTTGTCTTCGCGACTGCACATCCTTTTCCACTTAGCACACGCTTAGGGGCCTTAGCCGGCGATCTGGGCTGTTTCCCTCTCGACGCACGGAGCTTATCCCCCGCCGTCTCACTGCCACACTTTACTTACCGGCATTCGGAGTTTGGCTGACGTCAGTAACCTAGTAGGGCCCATCGGCCATCCAGTAGCTCTACCTCCAGCAAGAACCATGTAACGCTGCACCTAAATGCATTTCGGGGAGAACCAGCTATCACGGAGTTTGATTGGCCTTTCACCCCTACCCACAACTCATCCCCTCAGTCTTCAACCTAAGTGGGTTCGGGCCTCCACAACATCTTACTGCTGCTTCACCCTGGCCATGGGTAGATCACTCCGCTTCGGGTCCAGAACACACCACTACACCACACACTGCTGTGTGGATACGCCCTATTCAGACTCGCTTTCGCTGCGGCTACCCCACCCGGGTTAACCTCGCGACATGTCCCTGACTCGCAGGCTCATTCTTCAAAAGGCACGCCATCACCCCACGACAAGTCGAGGGCTCTGACGGATTGTAGGCACACGGTTTCAGGTACTCTTTCACTCCCCTCCCGGGGTACTTTTCACCATTCCCTCACGGTACTAATCCGCTATCGGTCACTGGGAAGTATTCAGGCTTACCGGGTGGTCCCGGCAGATTCACAGCAGATTCCACGGGCCCGCTGCTACTCGGGGACACTGCGACAACAGACAGCAGGTTTTCGGCTACGGGACTCTCACCCTCTACGGAATAGGCCATCCCAGACCACTTCACCTAACACCACTGTTTTCTCACTGCTGCCCTAGCCGGCGGGCTAGAGAACACAGACCCCACAACACCGCCCACACAACCCCCGCCGGGTATCACATGTGAACGGTTTAGCCATCCTCCGCTTTCGCTCGCCACTACTCACGGAATCACACTTGTTTTCTGTTCCTACGGGTACTGAGATGTTTCACTTCCCCGCGTTCCCTCCCACCAGCTATAGATTCACTGACAGGTGACACGACATCACTCGCGCCGGGTTTCCCCATTCGGACATCCTCGGATCCACGCTCGGTTGACAGCTCCCCGAGGCATATCGCAGCCTCCCACGTCCTTCATCGGCTCCCAGTGCCAAGGCATCCACCATGCGCCCTTAAACACTTACAACACAAAACCAAAAGCTAAACAAAACTTTGAAATTGCACATCAGACACCAAAAAGCCCACACCACCCACACGGGCGGCATGAACACATTCGCTGCCTAGATGCTCGCAACCACTATCCACAAATCAAACACCACACCCCACCACCAAAAGATGGAGCGACAACCAGTCCTATCCCCGGTTTCCCACAACGGGACGAAGAGATAGCGGGCCTGTTGCCTCAAAGCCCAATAGTGTGTCTGGCAATCCATCACCGGTGTTTCCCCACCGGCTCAACGCTTGTCGTGCACCCGAACCGGACACCCACTACAGGGCCCGGCACTGATCTCCCAACCGCACTACTCCCACACGATGCGGGGGCGGGGGAATGAAAACGGTGCTCCTTAGAAAGGAGGTGATCCAGCCGCACCTTCCGGTACGGCTACCTTGTTACGACTTCGTCCCAATCGCCGATCCCACCTTCGACAGCTCCCTCCCCGAAGGGTTAGGCCACTGGCTTCGGGTGTTACCGACTTTCATGACGTGACGGGCGGTGTGTACAAGGCCCGGGAACGTATTCACCGCAGCGTTGCTGATCTGCGATTACTAGCGACTCCGACTTCACGGGGTCGAGTTGCAGACCCCGATCCGAACTGAGACCGGCTTTGAAAGGATTCGCTCCACCTCACGGCATCGCAGCCCTTTGTACCGGCCATTGTAGCATGTGTGAAGCCCTGGACATAAGGGGCATGATGACTTGACGTCATCCCCACCTTCCTCCGAGTTGACCCCGGCAGTCTCTCACGAGTCCCCACCATTACGTGCTGGCAACATGAGACAAGGGTTGCGCTCGTTGCGGGACTTAACCCAACATCTCACGACACGAGCTGACGACAGCCATGCACCACCTGCACACAGGCCACAAGGGAACCGATATCTCTACCGGCGTCCTGTGCATGTCAAACCCAGGTAAGGTTCTTCGCGTTGCATCGAATTAATCCACATGCTCCGCCGCTTGTGCGGGCCCCCGTCAATTTCTTTGAGTTTTAGCCTTGCGGCCGTACTCCCCAGGCGGGGTACTTAATGCGTTAGCTACGGCACGGATCCCAAGGAAGGAAACCCACACCTAGTACCCACCGTTTACGGCGTGGACTACCAGGGTATCTAATCCTGTTCGCTCCCCACGCTTTCGCTCCTCAGCGTCAGTTACTGCCCAGAGACCCGCCTTCGCCACCGGTGTTCCTCCTGATATCTGCGCATTCCACCGCTACACCAGGAATTCCAGTCTCCCCTGCAGTACTCCAGTCTGCCCGTATCGCCCGCACGCCCACAGTTAAGCTGTGAGTTTTCACGGACAACGCGACAAACCACCTACGAGCTCTTTACGCCCAGTAATTCCGGACAACGCTCGCACCCTACGTATTACCGCGGCTGCTGGCACGTAGTTGGCCGGTGCTTCTTCTGTACCTACCGTCACTTACGCTTCGTCGGTACTGAAAGAGGTTTACAACCCGAAGGCCGTCATCCCTCACGCGGCGTCGCTGCATCAGGCTTGCGCCCATTGTGCAATATTCCCCACTGCTGCCTCCCGTAGGAGTCTGGGCCGTATCTCAGTCCCAGTGTGGCCGGACACCCTCTCAGGCCGGCTACCCGTCGTCGCCTTGGTAGGCCATCACCCCACCAACAAGCTGATAGGCCGCGGGCCCATCCCACACCGCCAAAGCTTTCCACCACAAACCATGCGATTCGTAGTCCTATCCGGTATTAGACCCAGTTTCCCAGGCTTATCCCAAAGTGCAGGGCAGATCACCCACGTGTTACTCACCCGTTCGCCACTCGAGCACCCCCGAAAGGGCCTTTCCGTTCGACTTGCATGTGTTAAGCACGCCGCCAGCGTTCGTCCTGAGCCAGAATCAAACTCTCCAAACAAAAACCCCCCACCACCAAAGCAGCAGGGCAGAATTCGAATCAGAACAATCTGACCTAACAAAACAAACACCAAAAACTGGCATTCAAAAACAATCACACCCCTAAACGGGAAAAAGAGGCATGACAAAAAACAACAACAAACAAAAACCACCAAACACACTATTGAGTTCTCAAACAACACACCCGCGCTGCGGGCAACCCTGCCACTGTACTCCACATGGACAGAGACGTCAAACCACGTCCTCCAGTCCGATTGCCCTGGGGCCGTTGGCTTCTAGATAAAGACTACGCCTCTGTAGGGCTCAATCCAAAGCCGCCCAGCACCAGGGCGGCCGGACGCTAGGCAACGCGCTCTATTTCCGCGCCCAGCCTGACCAGGTTCTCGACGAACAGTGGATAACCGCGATCGATGTGGAACACGTCGTGAACTTCGGTATCGCCGTCGGCGACCAACCCGGCCAGCACCAGCCCGGCCCCGGCCCGGATGTCCGAGGACCACACCGGCGCGCTGGACAGCTGCGGGATCCCCCGCACCACCGCGTGGTGCCCGTCCGTACGCGCGTCGGCGCCCAGCCGGATCATCTCCTCGACGAAGCGGAAACGGGCCTCGAAAACGTTCTCGGTGATCATCGACGTGCCGTCGGCGATGCACGCCAGCCCGATTGCCATCGGCTGAAGGTCGGTAGGGAATCCGGGGAAGGGCAGCGTCGCGACGTTGACCGCCTTGGGCCGTTCGTACTGGACGACACGGAAGCCGTCGTCGGTCTGCGTGACGGTGGCACCGGCGTCGTGCAGCTTGTGCAACACCAGTTGCATGTGCGCCGGGTCGACACCCGTCACCGAGATGTCGCCGCGCGTCATCACGGCGGCGATCCCCCACGTGGCGGCGACGATGCGATCCCCGATCACGCGATGCTCGGTCGGATACAGCCGATCCACCCCGGTGATCGTCATCGTGGACGCGCCGGCGCCCTCGATCTTGGCGCCCATCTGATTCAGCATCGTGCACAGGTCGACGACATCGGGCTCCCGCGCCGCGTTGTGGATCGTCGTCACACCCTCGGCCACGACTGCGGCCATCAAGATGTTCTCGGTTGCGCCGACTGACGGGAACTCGAGCTGAATCTCTGCTCCACGCAAGTGATCTGCCTCGGCGACCACGCAACCATGCTCGATATTGCATGTCGCGCCCAACTGCCTGAGGCCGGCCTGGTGCATGTCGAGCGGCCGCGACCCGATCGCATCCCCGCCGGGCAGCGCGACCTTGGCCCGCTTGCAGCGGCCGACAAGCGGACCCAGTACGCACACCGAGGCGCGGAACTGGCGTACCGCAGCGAAATCCGCGTCGTACTTGAGTTCGTCAGGCGAGGTGATCCGCACGACGCCACCGTCGAGCTCGACGGTCGCGCCCAAACCCCGCAGCACCTCCGCCATCAGCGGCACATCCAGGATGTCCGGACAATTGGTGATCGTGCTGGCCCCCTCGGCCAGCAGAGACGCCGCCATCAGCTTCAATACGCTGTTCTTGGCCCCCCCGACGGCAACTTCGCCCGATAACCGGTTTCCGCCAGTCACCACGAATCGCTCGCTCACGCGGGTTAGTGTAAACAGCGGCATGGGCCATGTCAGTTTCCCCGGTACGGTTTGACCATGGCAGTTCATCTGACCCGTATTTACACGCGAACCGGGGACGACGGGACCACCGGCTTGAGTGATTTCAGCAGGGTGTCAAAGAATGACGCGCGGCTCGCGGCGTACGCCGACTGCGACGAAACCAATGCCGCCATCGGCGTGGCGATCGCGTTAGGAAACCCCGACGAGCAAATTCTCAACGTGCTGCGGCAGATTCAGAATGACCTCTTCGACGCGGGTGCTGACCTGTCCACACCGGTGGTCGCCAATCCCGAGCATCCGCCGTTGCGGATCAAGCAGAGCTACATCGACCGGCTGGAGTCCTGGTGTGACGATTTCAATGAACCGTTGACGGCGTTGAATTCGTTTGTGCTGCCCGGCGGTACACCGCTGTCGGCATTGCTGCATGTAGCCCGTACCGTGGCACGCCGCGCGGAGCGATCGGCGTGGCAGGCGGTGGACACTTGCGGGGACACGGTGAGCGTGCTGCCCGCCAAGTACCTGAACCGGCTATCGGACCTGTTGTTCATCCTGTCCCGGGCGGCTAATCCCGACGGCGACGTGTTGTGGCAGCCGGGCGGTCCCGCAACGGGTTAGAGCGTGCGACGGCGCGCGCGCGGTGACGGCCGCGACTCCAGCCACGACAGAAAAGCCGTCAACGCGCCACGATCCAACGCCACCTCGTAGCCTCGCCGGCTCTCCGGGCTGGTATCCCGCAACTCCAGCACGACGATTTCGTCGGTCATGATGTCGAACTCGTCGCCGCGCGGGGCCCGGCGTGAAACGATCTCCAGCCCGCGACGGCTCAATGTCCTGTCGGGCCACCACCGCATGCTTGACAGCCGATAGAACCCGGCTTCCCCACCGCGGTAACGCATTACACCGTGGCGCCACCCGTGCCCGCCCACGGCGGGGACATCACGCAGGATCGCCGCGGTGCCGCCGACCTGTCGCAGCTTCCACAGCCGGTAACACAGCGCGACCACGGCCACCAGCAGCACGCCGACCAGCGCGACCATGAGGATCATGGACGCGCTCATGGCCCGCGCTAGTCGATCTGGCCCAGGGCGCGGAGCCTCGCTCGACCCTTGGCAGCGGTCTCAGGATCGTCGGACTCGGAGTCACGCTTTGCAGCATCGGCGTCGATCTCAGACTCGAGTTCGGCCGACTCAGCCAGGATGATCACGCCCTCGTCGGTCACCGACATGAACCCGCCGTCGACGGCGATGCGCAGGTCCTCTTCGCCTTCGCGCTCGACGCGCACCATGGCGTCGTCGACGAGCTGCGCCACCAACGGGATGTGCCGCGGCAGGATTCCGATCTCTCCCGACGTGGTGCGGGTGAACAGGAACGTGGCCTTGCCAGACCAGATTTCACGCTCGACGGCGACGATGTCGACGTCCAGTTCGGCCATCGCTATTCGTCCTTATCGGCGTCGTCGTCCTTGTCGGCGTCGTTCTTGTCGCCGTTGTCCGTCTCGTCAGTCGCCGGAGCACCGTCGCCGCCACCGTCTTCCATCTTGGCGCCCAGGCTCTCGGCCTTCTTCTGCAGATCCTCGAGACCGCCGATGAGGAAGAACGCCTGCTCGGGCAGGTGGTCGAAGTCGCCCTTGGTCAGCTTGTCGAACGCTTCGATGGTTTCCTTGAGCGGCACCGTCGAGCCCGGCTGGCCGGTGAACTGCTCGGCCGCCATCATGTTCTGCGACAGGAACCGCTCGATTCGACGGGCCCGCTGCACCAACTGCTTGTCCTCTTCGGCCAGCTCGTCGATACCGAGGATCGCGATGATGTCCTGAAGGTCCTTGTAGCGCTGAAGGATTCGGATGACCTCCTGCGCGACGCGGTAGTGCTCGTCGCCAACGACGCTGGGATCCAGGATGGTCGAGCTGGACGCCAGCGGGTCCACTGCCGGGAAGATGCCCTTGGAGAACACCGTACGGCTGAGCTCGGTGGTGGCATCGAGGTGAGCGAACGTCGTGGCCGGCGCCGGGTCGGTGTAGTCGTCGGCGGGCACGTAGACGGCCTGCATCGAGGTGATGGAGTGGCCGCGGGTCGACGTGATGCGCTCCTGCAGCTCACCCATCTCGTCGGCCAGCGTCGGCTGGTACCCCACCGCGGAAGGCATGCGG
Organism: uncultured Actinomycetota bacterium; assembly: GCA_963715885.1. Taxonomy (GTDB): domain Bacteria; phylum Actinomycetota; class Actinomycetes; order Mycobacteriales; family Mycobacteriaceae; genus Mycobacterium. The sequence continues at coordinate 101,283 of CAVQSK010000007.1, read as the reverse complement.
CCCAACAGGGTTGACACCTCGGAACCCGCTTGCGTGAAACGGAAGATGTTGTCGATGAACAACAGCACGTCCTGGCCCTGCTCATCGCGGAAGAACTCCGCCATCGTCAGCCCCGATAGCCCCACACGCATACGCGTGCCGGGCGGCTCATCCATCTGGCCGAACACCAGCGCGGTGTCCTTGAGCACATCGGCGTCGGCGAGCTCAACCCAGAGGTCGTTGCCCTCGCGGGTTCGCTCACCCACGCCGGCGAATACCGATGTGCCACCGAAGTTTCGGGCGATGCGGTTGATCATCTCCTGAATCAACACGGTCTTGCCGACGCCTGCACCGCCGAACAGCGCGATCTTGCCGCCGCGGACGTACGGGGTGAGCAGGTCGACGACCTTCAGGCCGGTTTCCAGCATCTCGGTGCGGGGTTCCAGCTGGTCGAAGGGCGGCGGCTTGCGGTGGATCGACCAGCGGTCGAAGTCCTTGCCGTAACCGGGCTCGTCTAGGCAGTCACCGAGCGCGTTGAACACGTGGCCCTTGACGCCGTCACCGACCGGCACCGAGATCGAGTTGCCGGTGTCGGTCACCTCCACGCCACGGACGAGCCCGTCGGTGGGTTGCATCGAGATGCAGCGCACGAGGTTATCGCCGAGGTGCTGGGCGACCTCCAGCGTCAACGTCTTCGCGAGGTCCTTGTAGGCGATCTCGGCGTGCAGCGCGTTGAACAGTTCCGGCACCGAGCCGCGGGGAAACTCAACGTCGACGACCGGGCCAGTGACACGTACGACGCGGCCGGCGGTGTCGGTGCTGGTTTCTTTTTCAGCAGTAGCAGTCATATCTTTTCTTCGCTTCCTAAAGGGCTACTTGTTGGCGGCGTCCGCGAGCGCGTTCGCGCCACCGACGATTTCGCTGATTTCCTGGGTGATCTGAGATTGCCGTTCGCGGTTGGCCATCAGCGTCAAGTCCTTGATGAGGTCGTCGGCGTTGTCCGTCGCCGACTTCATGGCGCGCCGGCGCGACGCCGACTCTGAGGCCGCCGCCTCGAGCAGTGCGGCAAAAATACGGGTGGACACATACCGCGGTAGCAGCGCGGAAAAAAGCGCGTCGGCGTCCGGCTCGAACGAGAACAGCGTGTGTGGTCCGGTGTCCTCGTCGCTGTACTCCACCTCCATCGGTGCGATCCGGCGGGCGACCGCCGCCTGCGACAGCATCGACTTGAATTCGGTGAACACGATGTGCAGTTCGTCCACGCCGAGTATGTCGTCCGCTCCGGGATCGTCGCCCTCGTCGTCGACGCCGGCCAGGAATGCGTCGACCAATGTCGACGCGATCTCCTGCGCGTTCTCGTAGTCGGGGCGCTCGGAGAAGCCGGTCCACGCCTCGGTGACATCCCAGTTACGAAAGCTGTAGTAAGTCAGGGCTTTCCGGCCCACCACGTACAGGACGGGCTTCTTGCCCTCCTCACGAAGCAGCGAGAAGAGCTCCTCGGAGCGCCGGATCACGTTGGCGTTGTATGCGCCGCAGAGGCCACGGTCGGAGGACACCACCAGCACGGCGGCCCGCCGGGGCTGTTCGCGTGCGACCAGCAGCGGGTGGTCCAGCGCGCTGGCGCTGGCGAGTTCGGTGAGCATGTTGGTGATCTCGCGGTTGTACGGCCGAGCCGCCTGGACTCGGGCCTGCGCCTTGGCGATGCGCGACGTCGCGATCAGCTCCTGGGCCTTAGTGATCTTCTTGATCGACCCGGCGGAGCGGATGCGGCCGCGCAGTTCGCGCAGTGTTGCTGCCATTGGCTTCTCAGACCCTCCGGCTTACTTCTTCTTCGGTGCGGGCTTGCGGACCTTCACCGATTCCTTCTCGACGTCTTCATCGGACATCGCGTCGACGTGCTCGTCCGGAACGACCGAGCTGCCGTCCGTGGTCGCGAAGCCCTTCTTGAACTCGTTCACCGCGTTGGTCAGCTTCTCCTCGAGTTCATCGGAGAGCTTCTTGCTCTCCCGGATCTCTTTGAGGATCTCCACGTGTGAGGCCGTGACGTGCTCGATGAATTCCTGCTCGAACTTCTGTACGTCCTCGACGGGAACGGAATCGAGGTGGCCCCTGGTGCCTAGGAAGATCGCGACGACCTGCTCTTCGACCGGCATCGGGCTGTTCTGCCGCTGCTTGAGCAACTCGACCAGCCGGGCGCCGCGATCCAGCTGCGCCTTCGACGTTTCGTCGAGGTCTGAGGCGAAGGCCGCGAACGACTCGAGCTCGCGATACTGCGAGAGATCCAGTCGCAGCGACCCGGCGACCTCTTTCATGGCCTTGATCTGGGCGGCGCCGCCGACGCGCGATACCGACACGCCGACGTTGATGGCCGGCCGCACACCCTGGTTGAACAGGTCGGTCTCCAGGAAGCATTGGCCGTCGGTGATCGAGATGACGTTGGTCGGAATGTAGGCCGAGATGTCGTTGGCCTTGGTTTCGATGATCGGCAGACCGGTCAGCGAGCCGCCGCCAAGCTCGTCGGACAGCTTCGCGCAGCGTTCCAGCAGCCGGGAGTGCAGATAGAACACGTCACCCGGGTACGCCTCGCGGCCGGGCGGACGGCGCAGCAGTAGCGAGATGGCGCGGTAGGCCTCCGCCTGCTTGGTGAGGTCATCGAACACGATCAGCACGTGCTTGCCGGCGTACATCCAGTGCTGCGCAATGGCCGAACCGGTGTATGGCGCAAGCCATTTGAACCCGGCGGAGTCGGATGCCGGTGCGGCGACGATTGTGGTGTAGTCCATCGCGCCACCCTCTTCCAGCGTGCGACGCACACTGGCGATGGTGGTGCCCTTCTGTCCGATGGCCACGTACACGCACCGAACCTGCTGCTTTTCGTCGCCGGATTCCCAGTTCTGGCGCTGGTTGAGGATCGTGTCCACGCACACTGCGGTCTTGCCGGTCTTGCGGTCACCGATGATCAGCTGTCGCTGGCCGCGACCGATGGGCGTCTGTGAGTCAATCGCCTTGATGCCTGTCTGTAGCGGCTCACTCACACCTTGGCGCTGGACCACTGACGGTGCCTGCAGCTCCAGGGCACGCCGCTCCTCGGTCTCGATGTCACCACGGCCGTCGATCGGCTGACCCAGCGGGTTGATCACTCGGCCGAGAAAGCCGTCGCCGACGGGCACCGACAGAACCTCGCCGGTGCGCTTGACCGGTTGACCCTGTTCGATCTTCTCGAAGTCACCCAGGATCACCGCACCGATGCTGTGCTCGTCGAGGTTGAGCGCAACACCAAGTACGCCACCCGGGAACTCCAGCAGCTCCTGCGTCATCACCGACGGGAGGCCCTCCACGTGCGCGATGCCGTCGCCGGCATCGATGACAGTGCCGATCTCCTCGCGCTCGGTGTCGGCCTCGAAGGCGGCGACATACTCCTCGATGGCGCCCTGGATCTCATCCGCCGAGATGGTCAACTCTGCCATGGCTTTTCGTCTTCCTACTTCGTGTGTGGGTCTCTAGTAATTGGGTCAGTCGGGTAAGTGGGTCTCGGCCGCCGACAGCTTGGAAGCCAGCGAGCCGTCGATCACCTCGTCACCGACGGCGATTGTCAGGCCGCCCAGTAGCGCCGGATTCACGTCAAGTTGAAGCGACACGGGATGGCCGTAGATGCGGGTGAGTAACTCGATGAGCCGGTCACGCTGACTGTCGCTGAGCTCGCCGGCACCACTGACGTGTGCGACGACCTCGCCACGCCGCGACACCGCAAGATTCGCCAGTTCGCGCACGGACTCGTCAGCGCGCTCGCCGTGGAGCAGTTCGATCGTCTGGCGCAGCAGATCTGCGGCATCCTTGCTCGCCCTGCGATGGAGCACGTTGTTCAGCAAGCTGATTCGGCCGTCCAGCGGCGCCGTGTACTCGCTCAGCAGCGTGATCAGCCGTGCCTCGGAATCGAGGATGCGACTGAACCTGAACAGTTGGTCTTCCACGTCCTCGATCTGGTCGTCGCGTTCGGCTCGCACCAACAACGCGAGCCTCGCGATGTGTTGGATCCCGCGGATCAAGTCGGAGGTGGAGGACCAACGCTGCGAGACAGCGGTTCTGAGTATGTCGAGTGCGCCATCGGAAACCTTGCCGGACAACAGTCGCTCGGCGAGTGCGACCTTGGGGGCGGCATTCCCGGAGGGATCGGCCAGATGCCTGGCCAGAATCGCCTCGGAGCGCAGCATCTTGACCACCGACGCCAGATCGTCCGCCAAGCCAGTCAGTCCAGTTGTGTCGAGGTCGGCGACGACTCCGTCGAGACTTTCGACCACCGTGGCCAGTGATTCGCGGCTCGCGGCACGCAATTTCACGGTGACGGCATCCTCGAAGACGGTGCTCGACGGTGCCATCTCGTCGAGCTCGGCGAGGAAGCGGTCCACCGTTTCGGACTGCTCGGACGGATTGGAAACAAAATCGCGCACCAGGTCACCTGCGCGATGCACGGATTCGGCGCCGAGGCTCTGCCGAAGCTCGCGGATGAGCTGCTGACGCAACAACCGAACCTGCTGTGCACCTTGAGTTTTGATGCGTTCCAGCTCGACATCGGCTTGGACGCGCAGCTGCTCGGCGATGCTCTCGGCGTCATGTCGCGCCTCCTCGATCACCCTTGCCGCCTCGGCCTTGGCTTCTTCCAGCGCCTTGGCGTGCTCGGTATCGGCGTCGGCCACCTTCTTTTCGGCATCAGCGTGGTCGGCGAGCTGGGTGCGAACGGCTTCCTGCTGGCGCTGCATCATGTTGCGGACTGGCGGCACAACGTATTTCCAGACGAGGAAGACGATGACCGCGAATCCGATGAGCTGTCCGATGAATGTCGACACTGCGCTACCGCCTTTGCCCTGTCGTGACCGGCACGGTTCGTGTGGTCACGTCAACCCCCAGCACGCGGCTGGCCAGCCTCGCCGCCAGGGTCTCCACCGACGCCTGAAGGTCGGCCGTCAGCGCGCGCGACTGCTGCGTCAGCTCCCCATTGGCCTGCTGGAGCAATGTTGAAACTTCAGCACTGGCCCGGGCCCGCGCATCTTCGACGATCCTGCGCCCCTCGGCGCGGGCCTCCTCGCGGACATTGGTCGCGTCCCGGCGCGCCTGGGCCATCACCTTGAGGTAATCGGCCTCGGCGGCAGCTCGTAGCTGGGCTGCGCGCCGGTTGTCCTCGAGCGTCTTTTGCACCATGGCTTCGCGCTCACGAAGCACCTTGCTGATCGGCGGCACGACCCACTTGGCGATCACACCGAGCACGATCAAGAAGATGATCAGCACGAAGAAGAAGGTGCCGTTGGGCACCAGGAAGTTACTCTGCCCACCTTCTTCTGCCGCAAGGACGGTTGTGCTGAGGTCAACCATGGTGGCGACTACGCAACCGGGGTGGCGAAGACGAACAGCGCCATGAACGCCAGGTTGATGAAGTACGCCGCCTCGACCAGACCGACGGTGATGAAGAACGGCGTGAACAATCGGCCTTGCGCCTCGGGCTGGCGGGCGATGCCGGCGATCAACGCGTTACCGGCGATACCGTCGCCGATACCGGCGCCGATTGCGCCACCGGCCATGATCAGTCCACCGCCGATGAGAGCGCCGGCAGCGATTGTGGGATCCATCCTTATCCTCCTTGATAACTGGTAGTCGTCTACCAGGACGTGGGTCGAACTTGTGGGGTCACGTCAGTCATGGTGCTCATCTAGTTCCATCGACTGACTGAAGTACAGGATCGTCAGCAGCGCGAAGATGAACGCCTGGATCGCGCCGACGAACAGGTCGAAGCTCTTCCAGATCGCGTTGGGCGCCCACATGATCCACGGCGGGAACAAGGCGATCAGCGCGACCAGGATGCCGCCGGCGAAGATGTTGCCGAAGAGTCGGAGCGACAACGAGATCGGCTTGGCGATCTCTTCGACGAGGTTGATCGGGGCCAGGAGCGCGACGTGACCCTTCAGCACCTTCCACGGGTGTCCGAGGACGCCGCGGCGCCAGAAGCCGGCCAGGTGGTAACAGATGAAAACGAACAACGCCAGCGCCAGCACGAAGTTGATGTCCGAAGCGGGCGGCTTGAGTGCTTCGTGGATGGCGCCGCTGGAATCGGTGTACTGCACCGGCAAAACCGACAGCCAGTTCGCGACGAGGATGAACACGAAAAGCGTGACCGCGAGCGGCAGCACGAACGGTGCCACCTTCATGCCGATCGCCGTCTCGACCTGGTTGCGCAGCTGAACCGTGATCGCTTCCCAGAACAGCTGGACACCATTCGGGACGCCGGTCGACGTGACCTTGGCACGTAGGAAGAACGCCAACCCGAGCACGATCGCCGCGGCGATCGCCGTCGCCAGCACCGTGTCGGTGTTGACCGTCAGCCCGAACCAATGGGCCTCTGTATGGTGGCCGACCTGGATTCCGGATTCGGCGGCAAGGATCGTCACCGGAGCCGTTGGATCGGCGACATCGAATTGAGTCATTGCTGTGCCCCTTCGATTCCGTCACCAGCGGCGCCTGCCTTCAACTTCTTCATCACCGGCAGCGCGGTCGACAGCACCAGCACTACCTGGAATAGGGCCATGCCAAACACCACACCGAGTCCCTGCGGCCGGAAGATGAACGCGATCGTCAAGCCGATCGCTGTCATCACCAACAGACGGGTGGCGGAGTTGAGCGCCATCTTGCGTTTCAGCGGATGCGCTTCGGCGGTAATGGCATCCACCGACCGCTGCACCAGCACGGCGTTGAGCAAACCCAGCACGAGCCCGACGCCGAAGAAGACACCGACCATCGGGTGACCGAGAAGTCCGGCGGCCAGTGTTACGAGGCCGGCGAACACGACACAGATCGCGAGCAGGCGCAGCGGCCTGAAAGCAACGGACGGAAACACCAACGGCGCGCCTTGCGCTGGTGTCGTCACTGCTTCACCTCAATCCCGCGGTCAGAGAGAAGTTGCCGAATGATCCCGAAGTTTCTGTGCGTGGCGCACCGAGCGTATCGGAGGGCGACAGGCTCGCTGGAATCACCCAAGGAGCAGCTCCCTTTGTCGGTCGTTGTTCCGGGCCGATCGGCGAAGGACCGACGGCCCGGAGGCCGGCAACCCGCGAGGTTTTTCGGGTTCTGCCTGCACCCTAACACATGGTTAGAGCCATAAAAGGGGCCTACTACTTTTCGTCGTACAGTTCCTCGAACTGGTCGTCGCGGCCCCGCAGCAGAGGGATCAAAGTAGCCACGATCGCGACCAGAATCGCCGCCAGCATGACCGCGCCGGTGTAGCGCGGATCGAAGAAGATCGTGCTCGCCGCGCCCAGCGCGACGATCCCGACCCAGAGGTAGATGAGCAACACCACGCGTCGGTGTGAATGACCGATCTGCAGCAACCGATGATGCAGGTGCATTTTGTCCGGACTGAACGGGCTGCGGCCGGCACGCGTGCGCCGGACGATGGCCAGCAGCATGTCCAGCGCCGGCACGAACAACACCGCCACGACCAACAGGAACGGCGAAAGGAGCGCGAACACGTCGCGAGCGCCATAGGCGGTTTGCGAGATCGGGCCTGCCGCCGTGGTGGAGGCCGCGGCCAGCATCAGGCCGATCAGCATCGAGCCGGAGTCGCCCATGAAGATCTTGGCGCGGTGAAAGTTGTGCGGCAGGAAGCCCAGACAGGCGCCGGCGAGCACCACCGAGATCACTGCCGGTGGATAGAAGAGCACGTCGCCACCGTGATCACGCAGCAGGCCGACCGAGAAGATGCAGATCGCCGACGCGGTGATCAGGCCGAGACCGGCGGCCAAGCCGTCGAGCCCGTCGACGAAGTTCATCGCGTTGACGATCGCCACCGTCAGCGCGAGCGTTAGGAGAATCGACGACACCTGGTCCAGCACGATGGTGCCGACTCCGCCGATCGGGATGTAGAGCACGCTCCACGCGACGCCCATGGTCACCAGCACGCTGGCGGCGGTGATCTGACCCGCGAATTTGGTCAACGCGTCCAGACCCCAGCGATCGTCGATCAGGCCGATGGCCATGATGAGCCCGCCTGCGACGACGACTGCGGGCATACCCGACGAATAGACGAAGCCGCGCGTCAACGCGGGCAGCTGGGAGGCGAGCAAGACAGCGACCACGACGCCGATGTACATCGCCAACCCGCCCATCCGCGGCGTCGGCTGCAGGTGCACGTCGCGTTCCCGCGGGTAGGCCACCGCGCCGAGGCGGGTGGCCAGCACCCTGACCCATCCGGTCGCGAAGTAGGTGATGATCGCCGCGGTCAGGCCGACGAGCGCAAGCTCGCGCAGCGGGACGCCTGCGCCGCGATCATCGAGCGCCAGCAGGCTCTCTGCTGCGTAGACCACCGACGAACCGTACGTCAAGACCCTGTGCTCACGCCGTCAACGTCTCGGGCTCCACGCCGAGCACTTCCGCGATCGCCTGCACAGTTACCGGACCCTGCCGAAGGACTCGCGGATGCGCGCCGGTGAGGTCGACGATCGTCGACGCCGCCTGCTGTTCGGACGGCCCGCCATCGAGATATACCTCGACGAGATCGCCGAGTTGATGTCGAGCGTCGTCGACGGTGACGGCCGCGGGGCGGCCCGAGATGTTCGCGCTCGAGACGGCCATCGGCCCCACCTCGCGAAGCAACTCGATGGCCACCGGGTGCAGCGGCATGCGCAACATGACGGTGCCGTGCGCGTCGCCGAGGTCCCATTGCAGCGATGGCGCTTGGCGCACTACCAGACTCAGCGCCCCCGGCCAGAACGCCCTGACGAGTTCGCGGGCGCTCCGCGGCACGGAGTACACCAGCCCGTCGATGGTGTGCCACGAGCCGACTAGAACCGGAACGGGCATGTCGCGACCGCGGCCTTTCGCCGACAGCAGGGCAGAGACGGCGTCACCGTCGAATGCGTCGGCGCCGATGCCGTAAACGGTGTCGGTAGGCAGTACGACGAGGCGGCCGTTCTTGAGGGCGTTGATCGCCGACGCGATTCCGGCTGTGCGCTGTTCGGTGTCGGCGCAGTCGAACACCTCCGTCATGCCTCGACTCCCGCTCGCTCCGGTCCTCGCTCGTACCTCGCTGCGATCCTCACTCGCGGTCGTCTTCGGGCCGTCATGCCTCGACTCCCGCTCGCTCCGGTCCTCGCTCGTACCTCGCTGCGATCCTCACTCGCGGTCGTCTTCGGGCCGTCATGACGCCACCCTCTCACCGCCTCCTGGTCGCGGTGACGAACCGCGGCCGGCCGGTCAGGTCGTGTCGGGCGGTGATGTCGCCGAATCGTGCCGCGCGAGTGAACGCGTCGACGGTGCGGGCCGACGTGGTGTCGTCATGCTCGACGGCACAGCGGCCGCCGTCGCGCAGCCATCGAGCTGCGAGCTCGACGATGGCGTCGACGACGACCATTCCGTCCGGTCCGCCGAACAGCGCGTGCGGCGGATCGTGTTCGGCCACTTCGGGTTCCAGCGTCACGCCGTCGGGGATGTATGGCGGGTTGGCGACAACGAGGTCGACTCCGTCTTCGAGCTCAGTCAGCAGTCCGGGCGCAGTGACGTCTGCGCGGACCAGTTCGACCGGCGTCCCGGCGACATTTCGCCGGGCATAATCGAGCGCGTCCTCGGAGTCGTCAACGGCGACGATGCGGGCGTCGGGCCAATGCTTCGACAGTGCCAGTGCGAGCGCACCGGAGCCCGTGCACAGGTCGACGACGACCGGGCGTTGCGACACTGGTTGCGCGAGCGCCCATTCCAGCATCGATTCGGTTTCCGGTCGCGGGATGAACACACCGGGACCGACATGCACAGTCACCGGGCCGAACGGCGCGGTGCCGATGAGGTGTTGCACGGGCACCCGCTTTGCACGCTGAGCGACGAGGCGGTCATACCGGTCGAGGAAGTCTGGGCCAGTCTCGGCGAGCGCCAGCCGACCCCGGTCGGTGCCCGCCGCGTGGGCGGCCAGGAGCTCGGCGTCGGTGCGCGGCGATCCGACCCCCGCCTCGGCCAGCGCCACCGCGGCGGCATCGATCACCTGGCGCAGGCGGTTCATGCCTGCTGCAGCCTGGACTGCTTGTCGGCCGCGGCCAGTGCGTCGAACAGTGCGTCGAGGTCGCCGTCGAGCACCTGGTCGAGGTTGTGCGCCTTGAAGTTGATCCGGTGATCGGCGATCCGGTTCTCCGGGAAGTTGTAGGTGCGGATCCGCTCGCTGCGGTCGACGGTGCGGATCTGGCTGGCCCGGTCGGCCGATGCGTCGGCCGAGGCCTGTTCCTCTGCGAGTGACTGCAGCCGGGCCGCGAGCACCTGCATGGCACGGGCCTTGTTCTGCAGCTGCGAGCGTTCGTTTTGGCAAGTGACGACGATGCCGGTGGGCAGGTGGGTGATGCGCACCGCCGAGTCGGTGGTGTTGACGCCCTGGCCGCCCTTGCCCGATGACCGGTAGACGTCGATGCGCAGATCGGACTCGTCGATCTGGACTTCCTCGACTTCCTCTGGTTCGGGGTAGACGAGCACGCCGGCCGCCGACGTGTGCACGCGGCCCTGCGACTCCGTGACCGGAACCCGCTGGACGCGGTGCACGCCGCCCTCGAACTTCAGCCGCGACCAGACACCGTCGGCGGCGTCACCCTTGCTCCTGATGGACAGCGTCGCGTCCTTATAGCCGCCCAGGTCGGAGGTGGTCTCGTCGAGCACCGTGACGTTCCAGCCGTGCCGCTCGGCGTAGCGAATGTACATGCGGGCCAGGTCCGCGGCAAACAACGCTGATTCCTCGCCGCCCTCGCCCGACTTCACCTCCAGCACGATGTCGTCTGCGTCATGCGGGTCGCGCGGTGCGAGAAGGTCGGTGAGCTGGGTGTCGAGTTCTTCGACCGTGGTGGTGAGCTCGTCCATTTCCGCGGAGAAGGATTCGTCGTCGGCAGCGAGTTCGCACGCCGCCTCCAGATCGCCGCGGGCGACCACCAGCTTCCGATAAGTCGCGACGATCGGCGAAAGCTGCGCGAAGCGCCGGCCGACCTTGCGGGCCGCACCGGGGTCGGCGTGCAGGTTCGGGTCGGCGAGCTGGCGCTCGAGGTCGGCATGCTCGGTCAGCAACGCATCAATCGCCGGCGCAGTATCCGTCACGTCCGCCTCCTTCCCCACAACGCAAACCGACGCCCGGCCTGCGCTCGCGCGACAGATCGGGCGTCGGGAAGGCAGCTATTTGTCGTCAGCCTTGTCGGCAGCAGCCTTGCGCTTTCCGTAGCGCCTCTCGAAGCGGGCCACGCGGCCGCCGCTATCGAGGATCTTCTGCTTGCCGGTGTAGAACGGATGGCACTGCGAGCAGACCTCGACGTGGATCTGGCCGCTCTTCTTCGTGCTGCGCGTCGTGAACGTGTTGCCGCAACCGCAGTGCACGGTGGTCTCGACGTAGTCAGGGTGAATACCCGATTTCATGGTTTCCTCTTCGATCGTGGCCCCGGGTCGCCTCTCCATGACGTGGAGGAATCAGCGTGAACCGGAACCGAGGGTCGGCGGTCCATTATGCCAGTTCAACCGCCAGCAGCCTAAACGCGTGGGCGAGACCAGCTATTCCTTGTGCTTGCGCCGCGAAACTGTATTCCAGCAGGTCTCTACTCGGCCTCGACCTTTTCCTGCCGGAATACAGTTTCGCGGAAATACCGCGTGCCGTCGCGCTTCCACAACGTCCGGCCGTCCGGTTCGGCGCCACGGGCCACCAGCTCGCGCTTGATGATCTTGTTGGTCGCGGTGCTCGGTAGGTCGTCGGCGATCCACACGTAACGCGGCCACGCCTTCGGCGATAGGTCGCGCTGTTCGGACAGAAACTCCTCGAACGTTTCGGGCGTCAGCTCGGCGTCGTCCTGCAACACGATGGCGGACATGACCTGATCACCGACGAGCTCGTCGGGCACCGGGTAGACCGCGACGCGATTGATCGCGGGCAGCCGCAGCAGGATCCGCTCGATGGGTGCGGTGGTGAGGTTCTCGCCGTCCACCCGCATCCAGTCGGCCGTGCGTCCGGCCAGGTAGATGAACCCGTTGGTGTCGCGGTAGGCCAGGTCGCCCGACCAGTACATGCCGTGCCGAGTGCGCTCGTCGGTCGCGGCTTCGTCGTTGTAGTAACCCGAGAAGAATCCGGTGCCTGACGTGTTGACCAGCTCACCGACGGCTTCGTCACCGTTGATCAACGCACCGTTCGCGTCGAACTCGGCTACTGGACACTGTGTCACCGTGTCGCTGTTGTAGATGGCGACGCCGGGAAAGCCTTGGCCGATAGAGCCTTTCGGTGTGTCGGGTGTCCGGGTGATGATCACCGCGTTCTCCGTCGAGCCGAAGCCGTCGTCAACCTTGACGCCGAATCGGCGACCGAACTCCTCGATGTCCCGGTCGGTCGCCTCGTTGCCGAACGCGGCACGCAGCGGGTTGTCACGGTCATCGGGCCGCGCGGGAGTCGCGAGGACATATGCGAGCGGCTTGCCCACGTAGTTCATGTAGGTAGCGCCGTATCGACGGATATCGGCGAGGAAACCCGACGCCGAGAACTTCGCCGGCACCATCGCCGCGCCGGCGCCGACCGCCGGCGCCCAGCCGCCGACCACGGCGTTGGAATGGAACAGTGGCATCGAGAGGTAGCAGGTGTCGTCGGGCGTCAGTTCGAACTTGTCGACCAACGCTGTACCTGCGAACAGCACCATCGCATTTCGCACCTGGACGGCCTTGGGATTTCCGCTAGTTCCCGATGTGAAGATCATCATGAAGGTGTCGTCGGCACCGACTTCGCGATGCGGGATCAACGGCGGCGCGCCCGCAATCAGCTCAGTCCACTGTGGCCCGGACGTGTCCAGCAGAGTGACTCCAGGCAGTTCGATTCCGTCGAGGAGAGATCTGTGTTCGGCGTCGGTGATCAGAAACTGACAGTCGACCTTGGCGACGTCGCGCGCCAACGCCTCCCCTCGACGGGTGGTGTTGATGCCGCATAACACGTACCCACCGAGCGCTGCGGCGGCCAGCGCGGCCAGTATCTCCGGGGTGTTGCCGAGCAGCACTCCCACGTGCAGCGGGCGCGCAGGGTCGGCTGCCGCGATGAGCGCCGCGGCCTGCGCCTTCGCCTCGGCGATGTGCTCGCGCCACGTCCAGATGCGGTCGCCGTATCTCACCGCGACGGTGTCCTGCTCGGCGCGCTCGCGCAACAGCTGCTGGAGCGTGTCCGCCACGGCTCACCTCGTCCGTCTAATAGTGAACAGATCTCCAGATTTGTCTACCATCGTCAGCCTGGCGGACATCATCCGCCTGCCACTTGAGAGAATGCTCTATCGCGCCTGAATGGCGCGGCGAAACGACGAGGGAGCCACACCGGGTGACGAGCAGCACCGCCGCCACCAAAAGCGTTCGCGATCGATTGATCGACGCGGCGGAAGTCTGCATGCGCGCCAAAGGCATTCGATCGACGACCGTGTCCGAGGTGGCTGAGGTCGCGGGCGTATCCCGCGGTTGGTTGTACCGCCACTTCCCCGACAAGGTCACGCTGCTGGGGGCCGCGATCGTGCGGCTCAACGATGCGTACTGGTCTGAGGCGCACGCGATGCTCGAGCGATTCGACAAGCTTGACCGGCAGATCGCCGCAGGCATCGTCCACGGCCGCACCGCCTACGACGATCCGGGCGCCTTGCTGATGAAGCTCCGCATGGAGGAGCCCGAGGAGTTCGCGGCGTGCGCCGGTGCTGGCGTGGAGGGGCTGGTGCCCGACCTCGCCGACTTCTGGAAGCGCTATCTGGTCGGCGCGCGCGACCGCGGCGAGATCCATCCCGACACGGACATCGCCGAGGCATCGGAATGGGTAGCGCGCGTGCTGATTTCGCTCGCCACCGTGCCGGGTGACACGCTCGATCCCAGCGACGACGCCGCGGTGCTGACCCACGTGCGCCGCTACGTCATGCCGGGCCTGCGCAACGACCCCACGGTATAAAAGCGCGCTGCTCGCGGGGGCCAGCTGGGCGAGTTAGTCGGAGTCCGCCGAGCCCGGCGCGGTCTTGGAGACCTGGACCAGGAACTCGTAGTTAGTTCTTCGTCTTGCGCAGCTGGCTCATCAACAGGTCGATGGCCTGATGCGGGTCAAGACCCGACAGCACGCGGCGAAGCTTGTGCACGACCGCGAACTCGTCCGACGAGAGCAATAGCTCGTCCTTGCGAGTACCGGACGGGTTGACGTCGACGGCGGGGAAGACGCGGCGCTCGGAGATCTTGCGGTCGAGCTTGAGCTCGGCGTTGCCGGTGCCTTTGAACTCCTCGAAGATCACGGTGTCACCGGTCGACCCGGTCTCCACCATGGCGGTGGCGATGATCGTGAGAGAGCCGCCGTCCTCGATGTTGCGGGCCGCGCCGAGGAACCGCTTGGGCGGATACAGCGCCGTCGAGTCGACACCGCCGGACAGAATGCGGCCCGACGCCGGTGACGCGTTGTTGTATGCGCGGCCCAGCCGGGTGATCGAGTCCAGCAGCACCACGACGTCCTTGCCCTGCTCGACCAGGCGCTTGGCGCGCTCGATCGCCAGCTCGGCGGCCTGGGTGTGGTCTGACGGCGGCCGGTCGAAGGTCGAGGCGATGACCTCACCCTTCACCGAGCGCTGCATGTCGGTGACCTCTTCGGGACGTTCGTCGACCAGCACCACCATCAGGTGGCACTCCGGGTTGTTCGTGGTGATCGCGTTGGCGATGTTCTGCAGGATCGTGGTCTTACCGGCCTTCGGCGGCGACACGATCAGTGCCCGCTGGCCCTTGCCGATCGGCATGATCAGGTCGATCACCCGGGTGGTCAGCCGATCCGAAGTGGTCTCCAGCCGCAGCCGCTGGTTCGGGTACAGCGGAGTCAGCTTGTTGAAGTCCGGGCGCCCCTTCGCGTCCTCGACCGGACCACCGTTGACGGTGTCGAGCCGCACCAGCGGGTTGAACTTCTGCCGCTGATTGGGCTGCTCCCCGTCCTTGGGCAGTCGTACCGCGCCGGTGATGGCGTCACCGCGGCGCAGGCCGTTCTTACGCACCATGTTCATCGACACGTAGACGTCGTTCGATCCGGCCAAGTAGCCGGAGGTCCGGACGAACGCGTAGTTGTCGAGCACGTCCAGGATGCCCGCAACGGGCTGCACGACGTCGTCCTCGCGGAGTTCGGTATCACGGTCGCCACCGCCGCCGCCCTCGCCGCCACGCTCGCGGCGCCTGCGGTCGCGGAACCGACGACCGCGGCGGCCCCCACGACCCTCGCCGTCGTCGTCGCCGGCGTTGCCGCCACGGTTCTGGCCGCCCTGCTGATCACCTTGCTGGTCACCGCTGTCGGACTTGTTGTCCCGCTTTGCGCCCTGATCGGCGTCGGCCTTGTTCTCTTGGTCGGCGTCCTGCTTGTTCTGCTCTTTGGTTCGCTCTGCGCCGTCGGATGCGCCCGCCCCGCGAGAGGCGCCGCGCCGCTCCCGGCGCTGCTGGGGCTGCTGGTCGGTCGGCTCGGCCGAGGTTTGGTCGGCGGTTGCTGTGTCGTTGCCCGAGTCGGCGGACGTGGTGTCAGTCGCCACGGCGCGGGCGCGGCCGTTGGGCTCGCCGCGGCGCTCACGGATGGCGGCGATCAAGTCGCTCTTGCGCATTCCGGATGCGCCCTCGACGCCGATCTCTTTGGCAAGTGCGCGCAGTTCGGGCAATACGAGAGTATTCAACGAGGCGGCGCGATCGCCCGAGGCCACCTCGGCCTTCGGAGCGGCTTCCGCGGCGGGCGTCGTGACCGACGCGTCTGCTTCCGCGGGAGATGAGTCTGAATCCACGGTGTTCGGCAGCTCTGCGTTTTCGCTGCTGCCAGCCGTGATGAGGTCCGTTTCAGTCACGGATTTCCTTTCTTTCCCTCGCCGATCAAGTCAGGCGGGGGTTCGTAGCGATCAGCTGATCCGCTGACCGCGGGGGTCCCACCATTGCCTCTGCAACGGTGATCGCCGGGATTCGCCGATATACGGCGAACCGTCATCCACAAGAAGAATTGGTGGTCGTCCTAGTGTCGGCGCAGGCAGAGACGCTGCGATTGCTGGACGAGAGCGAGGATATCCCGCCTCGGGCCTGGAAGCAAGAAACACGATGATTCGCGTGTGACTGGTGATGCGTTTCCACGCATGTCAACTCCGAACCACTACGCCTGACGTCCACCGGACGCCGTCCCCAACAGTCATCTTGCTGATGGTGAGCCCGTTGGCGGCGCCGTATTCCAGGGCTTCTGCGGGAAGTTCTGGCGAAGTGCTCAGCGCGATAACCGCAGGACCGGCCCCGGATAGCACCGCCGGAACACCACAACGCCGCAGTATCCGCAGATATTCCGCCGACACCGGCATCGCGGGGGCGCGCTGCGGCTGATGCAGGACGTCCTCGGTGGCCTCCATCAGCAGGTCGGGCCGCTCCGTCAGCGCCACCACGAGCAGTGCGGCTCGACTGACGTTGAATCGGGCGTCGGTGTGGCTGACCTGATCGGGAAGTAGCACGCGTGTCTCGGCCGTGGACGAGCGCTCCTCGGGGATCGCGGGGAAAAAATGAATGTCGGGGTGCAGCCGCAACTGGGCAGCCGCATACCTCGGCAGCACACCCTCATGCTCGGTCCACGACACCACAGCCCCACCGAGCACCGCGGCAGACGCGTTGTCGGGATGACCCTCGAACTCACTCGCCAGCTGGATCAGTTCCGATTCAGCCAGCGGCATCCAACCCGCTTGCGCCACTAGGCCGTTAACGGTGGCGAGTCCTCCGACCACCGCTGCGGCCGACGAGCCCAGCCCACGGGAATGCGGAATGTCGTTGCGGCAGCTGACATTCAGTCCCAGAGCCGTAACCCCGGCCGCCTGCAACCCATGTTCGATGGCCCGTACCACCAAGTGCGTGGAATCGAGCGGAACCTGACCCGCGCCTTCGCCTTCCACTTCGACCGTGAGGCCGGACTCCGTTGTCTCCACGACGATCTGGTCGTAGAGGCTCAGCGCCAGGCCCAGGCTGTCGAAGCCGGGTCCGAGGTTGGCGCTGGAGGCCGCGACGACGGACGTGGCCGTCAGCCCGGCCGGAAGACCTTGTGCCACGTCGCTAGACCAACCCCAGCTTCTCAACCACGGCGACGGGATCGACGGGAACCGGCGTGACGGTCGGCATGCCCCGCAGGGCGGTGTCGGGGTCCTTGAGCCCGTTTCCGGTCACGGTGCACACCACGGTCGAGCCCTTGGCCACCCAGCCGTCCTCGATCGACTTGAGCAGACCGGCGATGCTGGCCGCCGATGCCGGCTCCACAAACACGCCTTCGGTGCGAGCCACCAGGTGATAGGCGGCCAGGATCTCCTCGTCGGTGGCAGCCAAGAAGCGGCCCTTGGACTGCTGCTGGGCCTCGACCGCGGATGTCCACGACGCCGGCGAGCCGATCCGAATTGCAGTGGCGATAGTCTCGGGCTCGCTCACCGGTTCGCCCAGCACCAGCGGCGCGGCGCCGGCGGCCTGGGTCCCCAGCATTCGGGGCAGCCGCTCGAACAGGCCCTCACGGTGGTACTCCGTGTAGCCCTTCCAGTACGCGGTGATGTTGCCGGCGTTGCCGACGGGCAGGGCGTGTACGTCGGGAGCGGTGCCCAGCGCGTCGACGATCTCGAACGCCGCGGTCTTCTGCCCTTCGATCCGGAACGGGTTGACCGAATTGACCAGCGAGACGGTCGGGAAGTCGGCGGTGAGCTTGCGGGCCAGTTCCAGGCAGTCGTCGAAGTTGCCGTCGATCTGGATGATCTTCGCGCCGTGCATGACGGCCTGCGCGAGCTTGCCCATCGCGATCTTGCCCTGGGGTACAAGCACCGCACAGGTGATGCCCGCGCGCGCGGCGTATGCCGCGGCCGATGCCGAGGTGTTGCCCGTCGATGCGCACAGCACGGCCTGCTGGCCGCGGGACACCGCCTCCGTGACGGCCATCGTCATTCCGCGGTCCTTGAACGAACCGGTCGGGTTGAGGCCCTCGACCTTGAGATGCACTGTGCAGCCGGTGTATTCGGACAGTCGCGGAGCCGGCAGCAGCGGGGTGCCGCCCTCACGCAGCGTGATGGGTGCCCAGTCGTCTTCGACGGGAAGCCGGTCGCGGTAGGCGGCGATCAGGCCGGGCCACGGCTGGTGGATGGAGGCGGGCGGTGCCGTGCTCAATGCTCTTCGCGCAAGCGGCTCATCACTCATTCGCTGGTTCCTTCCATGCGAAGCACGCTGTTGATGCTCCGCACGACGTCGAGGTCGGCGAGTGCCGCGACGGTGTCCGACAACGCGGCGTCGGTGGCCTGGTGGGTGACGACGACGATCCGGGCGCCACAGCGCTGGCCGTCCTCGTCGACCATGCCCTCCTGTCGAACCTCTGCGATGCTCACCTCGCGCTTGCCGAATTCCGCTGCGACAGCGGACAGTACGCCGGGGCGGTCGGTGACGTTCATGTTGACGTAGTAGCGGGTGGGGATGAACCCGATCGGCGAGATGGGCAGCTTGGCGTACTTGGACTCGCGCGGGCCGCGACCACCCTGCACACGGTTACGTGCGGCCATCACCAGATCACCCATTACCGCGGACGCGGTCGGTGCACCGCCGGCGCCCTGCCCGTAGAACATCAGCCGGCCCGCTGCTTCGGCCTCCACCACGACGGCGTTGAACGCACCGTTGACAGCGGCAAGCGGATGGTCCAGCGGCACCAGTGCGGGGTAGACGCGAGCCGAAACCCGTTGCTGCCCTTCGTCATTAGTCAGTCGCTCGCAGATAGCCAGTAGCTTGATCGTGCAGCCAAGTGCGCGCGCCGACGCGAAGTCCGATGCGGTGACCTTGGTGATGCCTTCGCGATAGACGTCGTCGGCGGTGACCCGAGTGTGGAAGGCGATCGAGGCGAGGATTGCGGCCTTCGCGGCGGCGTCGTAGCCCTCGACGTCGGCGGTCGGATCCGCCTCGGCGTACCCCAGCGCGCTGGCGTCTGCCAGGGCCGACGCGTAGTCGGCGCCGGTGCTGTCCATCTCCGACAGGATGTAGTTGGTGGTGCCGTTGACGATTCCGGCGACGCGGAGCACGGTGTCACCTGCCAGCGATTGGGTGAGCGGCCGGATCACCGGGATGGCCCCGGCGACGGCGGCCTCGAAATAGAGGTCGACGTGGGCGTGCTCGGCCGCCTGCGCCAGTTCGCCGGTGGACACGGCCATCAATGCCTTGTTGGCGGTGACGACGGACTTGCCCTGTTCGAGAGCCGCCAGAATGGCCTTGCGTGCGGGCTCGACGGGTCCCATCAGTTCGACGACGATGTCGACGTCGTCGCGGCACACCAGTTCTTCGACGTTGTCGGTGAGCATCTCGATCGGCACGCCGCGGTCGTCGGCCACTCGACGCACGCCGATGCCGCGCAGCACCAGCGGAGCCCCGATGCGGGCCGTCAGGTCGCCGGCGCTCTCCTCGATGATGCGGACCACCTGGCTGCCGACGTTGCCGAGCCCCAATACCGCTACTCCGATTGGCTTCTCATCGCCACTCATGGGTTACCTCACTTCCAGACTCAGTAGATCGTCGACCGTCTCCCGGCGCAGAATCAGGCGGGTCCGCCCGTCGCGCACGGACACCACGGCGGGGCGACCGATCAGGTTGTAACGGCTCGACATCGAATAGCAGTATGCCCCGGTGGCCGCCACGCCCATCAGGTCACCGGGCTTGACGTCGTCGGGCACCCACGCGTCGCGCACGACGATATCGCCGCTCTCGCAATGCTTTCCGACGATACGGCCGAGCGTGGGCGGCGCGTCGCTGCCGCGGGAGATCAGCCGGACGTCGTACTCGGCGCCGTAGAGCGAGGTACGGATATTGTCGCTCATGCCTCCGTCCACGCTGACGTAGCGGCGGTACCTGGCGGACGCGACGGCCACATCTTTGACGGTGCCGACCTGATACAGCGTGATGGTGCCGGGGCCGGCGATGGCCCGGCCGGGCTCGACGACGAGTCGGGGTGCGGGCAGGCCGACCGCGGCGGACTCGTTGCGGACGATGGCGCCGAGCTTGGCGGCGAGGTCCTCTACCGGGGGCGGATCATCCTGCGGCAGATAGGAAATGCCGAGGCCACCGCCGAGGTCGACGGTGGCGATCTGGCTGGTCTTGTCGACACCGAACTCCGCGACGACGTCGCGCAGCAGGCCGATCACCCGGTGGGCCGCGATCTCGAAGCCGGCGACGTCGAAGATCTGCGACCCGATGTGGCTGTGCAGGCCGACCAGACGCAGGTGGTCGGTGGCGAACACGCGACGCACCGCGGCCATGGCCGCGCCACTGGCCAGCGACAGCCCGAACTTCTGGTCCTCGTGGGCGGTGGAGATGAACTCATGGGTGTGTGCCTCCACGCCGACGGTGACCCGAACGAGCACGTCCTGGACGACGTCTGCCGCACCGGCGATCTCGTCGAGGCGTTCGATCTCGGTCATCGAGTCCAGCACGATGTGGGCCACGCCGGCCTTCACGGCCATGGTCAGCTCGTCGACCGATTTGTTATTGCCGTGCAGGGCGATTCGCTCGGCGGGGAAGCCGGCGTGCAGGGCAACGGCGAGCTCGCCGCCGCTGGCCACATCCAGCGCGAGGCCCTCCTCGTCGACCCAGCGCGCGACCTCGGTGCACAGGAAAGCCTTGGCGGCGTAGCGCACGTAATCGCCGCCGTCGAACGCCGCGGCGATCTCGCGGCAACGCGACCGGAAGTCGTCCTCGTCGATCACGAAGACCGGGGTGCCGAATTCGGCGGCGATGTCGGTGACGGCCACTCCCCCGATTGATACCACGCCGTCGTTGCCGCGAACGGTGCTGCGCGGCCAGACATTCGGCGCCAGCTTCAGCACCTCTTGTGCGGACTGTGGCCGGGGCGGGGCTCCGCCGTGGTGAATCTCCTCAGCGTGTCTCGGCCCGGCGGGATGGGCGATCACATCCGCTCCGGGGCGGAGACGCCGAGGATGCCCAGGCCGTTCGCAATGACCTGGCGAGTGGCTTGGCACAGAGCCAGCCGCGCGGCGTGCAGTTCGGTGGGCGCTTCGTCGCCCAGTGGCAGCACCCGGCACGAGTCGTAGAAGCGGTGGTAATCGCCGGCCAGCTCTTCGAGGTAGCGGGAGACACGGTGCGGTTCGCGCAGAGCGGCAGCAGTTTTCAGCACACGCGGGAACTCGCCGATGTTGCGGATCAGCGAGCCTTCCTTCTCATGCGTGAGCAACTCGAGATGGTTGGTGCTTCCGACGATGCCCAACTCAGCGGCATTGCGGGCCAGCGCCGACAGCCGGGCGTGCGCGTATTGCACGTAGTACACCGGGTTTTCGTTGGACGCCGACGACCAGAGTGCCAGGTCGATGTCGATCGGCGTGTCCACCGACGAGCGGATCAGGGAATACCGGGCGGCGTCGACCCCGATGGCCTCGACGAGGTCGTCGAGCGTAATCACGGTGCCCGCACGCTTGCTCATCCGAACCGGCACCCCGTCACGGACCAGGTTGACCATCTGCCCGATCAGCACCTCGACGGTGGCGGGATCCTCGCCGAGTGCGGTGGCGATGGCCTTGAGCCGGGCGATGTAGCCGTGATGGTCGGCACCTAGCATGTAAATGCACAGGTCGAAGCCGCGCTCGCGCTTGTCCAGGTAGTAGGCGATGTCCGCGGCGACGTAGGCCGGGGCGCCGTCACTCTTGATGACGACGCGGTCCTTATCGTCGCCAAAGTCGGTGGTGCGCAGCCAGACTGCGCCGTCCTTCTCGTAGATACTGCCTGCCTGACGAAGCTTGGAAATGGCCTGCTCGACCCGGCCCGAGGTGTGCATCGAGTCTTCGTGGGTGTACACGTCAAAATCGGTGCCGAAGTCATGCAGCGACTGCTTGATGTGGGAGAACATCAAGTCGACGCCGATGGCGCGGAACGTCTCGCGCATCTCGTCGTCGGGGAGGGTCACCGCGTCGGGTTCCTTGGCCAGCACCTGGGCGGCGATCTCTTTGATGTAGTCGCCGGCGTAGCCGTCCTGGGGTGCGGGTTCGTCCTTGGCAGCGGCGATCAACGAATTGGTGAACCGGTCGATCTGGGCGCCGTGGTCGTTGAAGTAGTACTCGCGCACCACCTCGGCACCCTGCGTAGACAGCAGCCGGCCGAGCGCGTCGCCGACGGCAGCCCAGCGGGTGCCGCCGATGTGAATGGGCCCGGTCGGATTGGCGGAGACGAATTCGAGGTTGATGTGGTGACCCTTGAGCGCCTCGGAGTGGCCGTAGTTCGCGCCGGCGTCGATGACGTTGTTGACGATGACGCCCTGGGCGGAGGCCTCGATGCGCAGGTTGACGAAGCCGGGACCGGCGACCTCGGCGGAGGCGATGCCGTCGGCCTCGGTCAGCGCAGTGGCCAGCCAGCCGGCCAGCTCTCGCGGGTTGGCGCCGACCTTCCTGCCCAGCTGCAACGCCAGGTTGGTGGCGTAATCACCATGCTCGGGATTGCGCGGACGCTCGATCGTGACGGTGGCCGGGAGTGCGGCGAAGTCGAGGCCATGCTCGGTCAACACCGCGGCGGCAACGGTCTTGAGCAGCTCGGCCAGGTCGGCGGGGGTCACGAGGGTCCATCCTATGGTCTGAGGTGGTCACGGCCCGAATCCACATCCTTCGGGCCGGAGCACAGCGACCGGGGAATCACCAGTGGCGGCAACCGGTCGCGCAGATGCGTTAGGCTGTCGGAGCCCATCGGCGCAGAATTCTCATCGTGCGCCCCCGTAGCTCAGGGGATAGAGCGTCTGCCTCCGGAGCAGAAGGCCGCAGGTTCGAATCCTGCCGGGGGCACTCAGATTTACGCAGGTAAACCGGCATTTTGCCAATCCGCCTAGTGCGGAACACCCCGAAAACGGCCTCAGTGCCACTCCTCAGTGCCACTGAGGATGTCACACTGCGCCCAAACTCTGTCCAGCGGCACGCATAAAAACCTCCCTGCGAGTGCGCGTAGATCCGCGCCGTGGTCTCCGCATCAGCGTGGCCCGGCCACTTCGATCACCGCTCAGCGGAACACCCAGCAGATGCAGCGCCGTGCCACACGAATGCCGCGCATCGTGCACCCGTATGGGCGCAGACCCGCCGTCGTCGTCAGTTTGTGCCACACCCTCGTGAGCGTGTCGGGCGTGAACGGCTCCCCCGCCTCATTCACCGCCATATACCCGCTGTCGGCATGCGCCAGCCTGTCCTGCGCGTAGCGGACTGAAGCACGCTTGAGCACCGCAACCAGCCCCTCGTCCAGCAGCGGCGTGCGACACGACGACAACGTCTTCGGCTCGTTCTCAACGACGGAGCCCGCACCGGCCTGAACCCGATTCCCAGCAATCGTGATGGTGCCAGCGTGGAAGTCGATGTCCGACCACCGCAGCCCGGCGATCTCACCGCGCCGCAAACCGCTCAGCGCCAGATACCACAGGTGCCCGCCACGGTCCTTGTCGGCGGCACGAAGCACCCCGGCGGATCTCGTCGGGTGTACAAGTCGCCATCTTCCGGCGCACCCGCGGACCCTTCTTCATCGACGCGGCCCCGTTGTGCGAATGCTCCCGGCGCTCAACGCCGTACGCAAGCATCACGCGCCAAGCATCAACGGCTTTCCGCGACCTCACCGACCGCGCCCGCCCAGATTAGTTCGGCCCGCCACCGTGGAGAGTTCGATGGCGGGCCGATGATGCAACTGTGGGTCAGGTGCCTAGGGTTGGCAATTTCACCCCATGCCGATCCTGCTCCTTCAGTTGCCTCCGCCTCCGCAACCTCCGCCTCCGCGGCTGCCTCCGCCGCTGCAGCTGCCTACGCCGCCGCTGCAGCCGCCGCCCGACCCCGGCCCGACGCTCCCACCGGCCTGCCACGCTTCACCTCGACGTTCGATCCGTTGACGTGAAGCCCGTTCGATCCGCGCCACGATCCGCATCATCAGCCAGATCACTCCCGCGACGATCGCTACGCCGGGTTGTGCCCGCCGCATAGCAATCGGCCGGCGAACATATCAGCGCCTCACTTCCTTATAGCTGAGGCGGCGCTGAACCATGCTCATGGTGACCGGCCGGGCCGTCGGCGCGGTTTCTCTCGAACCAACAGCGCTCCAGCGCGCGAACAACGGCACGTAACTACTGACGCGCTGGCGGCGCAGGGACGGTGTCACTTGGACAACTCTCGCTGCCGATCACTGTCACGAATCACATCGACGGATTCGGCGGCTGGCGCAACGATGGAATTACTTGGCTCAGAGTTGAATCCGGCATCCGGCTCGGATCACAACTGATACCTGGAGCACATACGCATGGTCGGTTCACAAATGCAGCATGCGCAACGTGCGTCGGGCGAGAAAGCCGCACTCGGCCGCCTCGACGCCGCCCGCAAGGATTTTCTGGAGATCGTTCGTGCGAAGCAGAATGGTCAAGTCCACTCAGTTTGGTGGATATTCAAGTAAGCAAGAGGAGGAAAAGACGTGAGCGACAAGCAGATCCGGTTGATTGCCGCGATCGGAGCAAGCGCTGTTGTCTCGGTCGGCGCCGTCGCCGTGGGCATAAACCAGGATCGCAGCAGCCTCGGCACCGACGCGCTTTCCGCCATGTCCACCGGGGCAACCGTCACTGAATCCACCACGCCGACAAAGCTTTCCGTCACCGAGGCGACACCGGGCATCAGGGGCCCCGCCCCGCTTCCCTCCGAAGAACAGGGTCTACCCGGATAGATCCCTGCTCACGCTTGCGGGAACTCAGGCCGCAGACGCCACAAGAGCTGACCTGGCGGGTGAGCAGCGTGCGATTCAATCACCGCACAAGCGCACAAGCACCGGTGTTTCACGCCTTCGTAGAGGACTACCAATTCGAGCCCGACGGCAGCGACGCCACCCTGCTGCGCTGGATCATCGC
This sequence comes from uncultured Actinomycetota bacterium, assembly GCA_963715885.1. Taxonomy (GTDB): domain Bacteria; phylum Actinomycetota; class Actinomycetes; order Mycobacteriales; family Mycobacteriaceae; genus Mycobacterium. Next base: position 76,421 of record CAVQSK010000007.1, on the reverse strand, counting down.
CTACAAGCCGCGACTCGCCTTCAAACTGGCTAGACCTGTGCTGCCGCGCGTCATGATGCTGATCCTTACTCGCGCGGGTCACAACCTCGAGCATGGTCGCTGGTTCTCCACCCCCACAAGCAACTCGTGAGGACCCGCGCTACTTCCACCACTTCCAGGGCTTGTCCCAGTGGCCGGGCGGCACGCCTGTCCACTGGCCCACATGCCCGGGTGACGGCACAAAGTGCCCAGGCGGGGGCACTACATCGCACCAACCCCACCAGCACCAGTCGTCAGCTTGTGCCTGACCTGCGCCGACACCGACGGATGCGAAGCCGAGCGCTCCGGTGACAGCTGCCCCGGCCGCGATCTTCGTCAGGGCTGACCTGTTCATCGTGAACTCCTCATCAGCTGGCTTCCTCGCCGCTACCCAGGAAGGCGGCTTGCCACGCAAATGGCGAAACGGCAAGGCGCTCATGGCTCTTACCAATGGGTTCATCGTCCCACCGTCGGTGCCCGTTAGCCACCGCGTCGCCCTCAGTAGGAGTCGGCCAGCCGCATCCACTCATACGGCGGCTGCTGCGGCCAGCCATCCGGCGAGTCCTCCCAGCTCTCCTGGCGCCCGTACGGGGTGAGGTCGAGCAGATCGAACACCACCATGAACGGCTCCTCGCCGCGGTTGAAGGTCTGCCAGGTGTGGAAGACACGGTCGCCGTCGCGCAGGAACACACTGACCGCGTGCCGTTCTTCGCCGTCGACGGTCGCGCGGAAGTCGTCGTTGAATGTCGACCCCGCGGACGACACCCACGGCAGCTTCCAGCCCATTCGGTCCCGGAACGCCAGCAGCTTCGGCAGCGCGGCACGCGAAACCAGCACGAAGGAGGTGTCTTTCGCGTGTAGGTGGGCGAGCGGCCCGATGTGGTCGGCCATCAGCGAGCAGCCGTCACAGCCCTCCTCCCAGTCGGTGCCGAACATGAAGTGCTGGATGATCAGCTGCTTGCGTCCGTCGAACAGATCCAGCAGTGATGCCGAGCCGTCCTCGGTGTCGAACGTGTAGGACTCGGCGATCTCCACCATCGGCAGGCGCCGCCGCGCCGCACTGACCGAGTCCTTCAGTCGGGTCAGCTCCTTTTCGCGGACCAGAAGTTCGGCGCGCGCCTTCTCCCATTCAGAACGCGACACGATTGGCGGCTTCGGCGTGGCGGTCGTAGTCATGACTGCAGCTTGCCACGCAGCGGTGCCACGCTGATACGTTCCGCTGGGTGCTCACAAAGTTCGAATTCGACTTCGTTACAACGGCAACGCCCGATCAGGTCATCGAGCTGATGACCGACTTCTCCCCCAACCGGCCGCACCGCTGGCCGGCGTCCTCGGTCAAGGCATTCGAGGTGTATCACGTGGGCGAGCCGACATCCGCGAAGGCCAGGACTTTCCGAAGCTGTGGGCCAAATGGCACTACGACTGGTCGGAGCCGAATTCGGTGACGCTGACGGTCGTCGAGAGCGACGCACAATCGCCGGGCAGCTTCATGACGACTTCGGTGCCTAGACCCGACGGGGCAGTTCCGTCCACGGGCTGTGGGACCAGACCTCGTCGAATCTGACCGCTCTGATCGGGGTGGCCACAATGCGATTCATCGGATCGCAGTTCATGTCGTCCTACTACAAGAAGGTCTACGACGGGCTCCGAGGGGCGAGGTCCAGCGGGCGCGAACCGTCGACAAGCAAAGACATCCCCTGGTGTGGCGCCATCTCCACGGCGAAGCTGTGGAGATCGTCCACGGCTGTGAAGTCCTTGCCGCTGAACATGTCTGAGATGCGACTGCCGGACGGAAGCTTGTCCGATCGCACTGTGCCCGCGATGTGTTCGTTGGCGAAGTTCAAGACGGTGAGCTGATATAGGCCAGGGTCTTCGACTTGGTGGACCATGACGAGCATGCCGCGGTGTGACACCTCAGGTATGTCGATCTGGCGGCTGGTGGCGATGCCGTAGTGGGACCGCACGCGCAAGATGGCTTGTAGCTGTCGCAAGAAGCTTGTTTCGTCGGCCATTTGCTCGGGAATCGTGCCGTAAAGGTCGCGGCCCCGCGGCATTCCCGCCATCGACTGGGTGGCCCTCTCGTTGACGCCCATAAGGTCGTGAGCGGCGCGGTGAATCCAGCGGGTGTCTCCTCCCTTCAGGAGCCCGGCGACATCGGCCTGAGGCAATGTCAGCATCCCGCATAGATCCCACCCCGACAGCGCAAAGACGCCCGGTTGTAGCGCATTGAACATGACGAGCAGCAGGTGTGCCCGCCGGATCGCCTCCACGTCCTTGATCGATTCGAGGTCGGTGATGCCCAAGGTGGCCGCAATGACCGACGCAGTGGTACAGGCGATGCCGTTGGTCGTGAAAACCAGGTTGTACGGGGATTTTTCGCCGGTGAGCCGGTCTGTGAGGTCACTTCTGATGACTTCACCGAGGGCCTCACCGGTGAGGCTTTCACCCTTGTACGTGTAGGTGTCGTCGCGATGTCCGGTCGACCAGTGCACCAGTTCGTACGTGAGTTCGTCGTGGTTCTGGAGGGCGTGTACCAGCGAGGCGGGGTCGACGCCGAGTTCCAGGGTCGCGCGAAGTGTCAGGCGCAGGAATTCGGTGTCGGCCGTAACCAGGGCATGATGATAGGCCGGCCTGTTGATGAAGTCATAGGACAGGTCGGCGCCTGCTTCGCCGATCTCGCGGATGTCGTCGATGGTGAGGTTGAGTTCCTGAAAGGTGAAGCCACCGAGTTTGCGCACCATGCTGGCGATTAGGTGGTTGGCCGCCTCCGACAGCGGATGTCCCTCTGACCACGCGGGGTTGTCTTCGGCGACGGTCTTCTCTGCGCCAAGAAATCCATTGGCGTCCAAGCGAAGTGCACCAGACCCGAGGTCAGTCATCGAGTGCAGCGCGTCACCGATGACTAGGCGCATGCCGGCGAACGACGGGTCGAGCCAATTGATGGACGGTTGTCCTTCCTTGAAGTAATGGAGATAGACCCACCGGCGCTCCACTCCGTCGATGCCCACCACCGGCCTGGTGACACTCCAGTTGGTCTCCTTGATGCCTTCGGCGTAGAAGATCACCCGTTGCAGCCGGCCGATGATGTAGCCGGCTTTGTCCAGCCAATCCTCGGTGGCATTGTCGATGTTTACCGAGTCTGCGCCGGGCGATACATCAGGCAGGTGTTCCCAGTCGCGTGGATCGATCTCGACCATGTGATAAATGCCGGGGTAATCGGCGTACTTCATTTCCGCCAGCCGGAAGTCGGCGCCTTTCCCCGTATGGCCGGGCACGATGTCGTCGATAATGGTGCCGCCGTACCAGTTGGCGATCCCGCACATCTGCCGGTAGTCCTCCTCGGTACCGAAAGCCGGGTCAATCTGGGTGCTGATCCGGTCGAAGTGCCCGTCCACGCTCGGTGTCTGCTGCCAGCCCGAGATCCCGCCGGCGCGCTTGACCGGGCCGGTGTGAATGGCCTCGATACCGATCTCTGCGAACGCCCGCCACATGTCCTCGTCGGCCATCGTCTTGAGGAACGACTCGTTGGGGCGGGTAATCAGCGACAGTGGGTAGGCCGTGAACCAGACCGATGCGGTCTCCACAGCGCCACGTGGATTCGGGTTCGCGTACGGGTTCTGCCACATCGACCCTTGCCCCGAGAACTGCTGAGCGATTTCGTTGGCATCGGACAACATCGACTGCGACAGAAGCCAAGACACGTACGCGGGGTTGTCCCCCGCAGCCGGGCCATCCTGCGTAACTGCGCGACGCGTGAACGGAGTCTTCACCCGTGGCCGATATCGGAGCGCGCGAGGACGCGCGGGATGGAGATGTTCGTCGTATGTGATGTCGGTCGGCTCGTGGGGCTGGTCGCCGACCTCGCTACTAGCGGTCTCCGACATTGAACTCCTTGTCTGGCTCAGAGGAATGTGGCTCCGCATCTCTCGCTCACGCGCTCGCCGCAGCACGTCAGCGCCCGAACTGCCACACTATTGCCGTTCTACCCTTCCGTTGTGTTCATCGAGGCCGAGCACCGATTCTTCAGCTCCCATACTCTGGGGCGCCGGCCGCCCCATCGAAATCGGCGGCCCTTCCTGCACGAGACGCTGTGACGACATCATTTCGACCGGCTCACCTCCTTGGACATCTACTACCCACTTGACTCTGACTGCAATAGTCGCCACGGACAGCCTGCACAAGACCGCTGGACGCCGAAGTTCATCCTGGTCAGCTCAACCCCCGCGTCGGGGAGTGAGACCGTGGCTAGGTGAAGTCTTCCACGACATCGGCGACCCGCCGCGCCTGGTCGATGTTTGAGCTCGTCGGGATCAGATGGATCTCGTCGGTGCCAATGTCGGCGAATCTGTGTAGCACGTCGGGCAATTCGTCGTCGGTACCCGCCCAGCCTGTCGTCGGCGCCATGGCATCGACGACGTCCGACGGAATCCAGTTCATGTAGCGGCGCAGGTGGCGGTGCATCTGTGCACGCGCGTCGTCGCCATCGCCGATGGCGAACCAGAACGATGTGGCCAGGTGCGGCTTGCGTTTGCCGGCCTCCGCCCATGCGGCCCGTGCCACCTCGAACAGCTCGTTCTGCTTATCCAGGTCCAAATCGAGCGTGGTGCCCGCCATCCCGTCCGCCCATACCGCGGCGCTGCGCACCGTCTTCGGTCCCATCGTGCCGACCAGCAGCTTCGGTCCGCCGGCCTGCGCCGGCGGCGGTCCGACGGGGACAACGGACTCAGTGACCCTGTCGCCGGACCAGATTCGCTTCATCACTGCGACGCGTTCGGCCATGCCGCGCATCGTCCGGGTCGCCGGGTCGGCGCCGACAACGTGATAGTCCTCGTGCCGTCCGCCGACACCGATGCCGACGGTCAGCCGGCCACCGCTGAGCATGTCGCCGGTGGCCAGCTGCTTCGCCAGCATCACCGGGTCGCGCAGCTGCGGCACGACGACCGTCGTCACCAACCGCACCCGATTGGTCCAGGCCGCCAGCGCGCCGAGCAGCGTCAGGGCTTCGGGATTGTCGAATGCGATTCGCTCGCCCCAGCACAGCGATGAGAACGGGCCGCCGTCGATGACATGAGCCCAGGCCTTGAGCGTGCCCGCATCGAGGTCCGGCTCCATCACCGGCATGGTCATCCCAATTTGCACGACGGCGATTCTGGCATGGCTGGCAGCATGAACCGCATGGCGTTGCCCGTTCCCGAGCTTCGGCTGCGTGCACCGACGGCGGAGCTGCTGGTCCTGCCGTGGGACGCGCCGCTGTCGCAGTGGGCCGTGCCCGATGTTCCGTTGCGCGACATCGCCGTGGGGCCGAGCCGGCATCTGGTGAAGTTCTTGGACGCCGGCGGACTGTGGGCGGTCAAGGAGATGCCGCCCCGCATCGCCGAAAAGGAATATGAGGTCTTGCGCCGGCTCGAGGACATGGGGCTGCCCGCCGTGCGCGCAGGAGGCCTGGTGCGCCAACCCGAGTTCGATACCGCCATCCTGCTGACCCGTTACCTCCAAGGCTCCTGGCAGTACCGGCGGTTGTTCATGCGGCTGCCGCCCGACCAGCCCAAGCACCGGGCACGGCTGTTCGACGCGATGGCCAATCTGATGGTCGAGCTTCATCGCCACGGCGTGTTCTGGGGCGACTGTTCGCTGGCCAACACACTGTTCTCCCGGGACGGACAGATCCTGCAGGCATCGCTGGTCGGCGCCGAGACCAGCGAGGTGCATCCGACGCTGTCCGACGGACAACGTGAGTACGACATGCAGATCCTGGTCGAGAACGTCGCAGCCGGAATGGTCGATCTCGCCGCGCAGCTGGGCCGCGGGGAGCTGGAGGACACGCTGATCGACGAAGCGCAGGACATTCACAACCGCTACGAGCAGCTCTGGGAGATCCTGCATGCCGAGCCGGTGTTTGTGCTTGCCGACCGATACCGCGTCGAGGGCACCATCCGCCGGCTCAACGAGCTCGGCTTCGCCGTCGACGAGATCGCCCTGAGTCGGGTCGCTTCTAAACCCGACCAGCTGCAGCTGCACGTCGCCGTCGGCGATCGCCGCTACAACGCTCAGCACCTGCGCGACCTCACCGGATTAGACGTCGGAGAAGGCCAGGCCGGCATCCTGCTCGGCGACCTGCACACCTACCAGGCCCAGCTGTGCCAAGAGGCCGGCCACGATGTCGACGAATCAACCGCCGCCCGGCTCTGGGTGATGGAGGTCGCGACGCCGGAGATGCACCGCGCACACGCCGCGGTCAGGCACACCGGCACACCCACCCAGGCCTACTGCGACCTGCTGGAGATCCGCTGGCTGCTCAGTGAACGCGCCGGCCGCGACGTCGGGAGCGAACGGGCCCGGGCGGCGCTCGCCCGCGACGTCATCCCCACCGACTCCGCGGCGAAGATGGCGGTGGCAGAGACTCCGACCGCCCCGATGCCGGTGATCGAGCCCGACGGACCGTAGCGCGGCACCTAGCCCGCCGATCGGCGGATTCCGGCGACCTTCAGCAATTCAGGGCGCCGCATGGCCAGGCCGACCCACATCAGCACGCCCAGGTACACCGCAAACAGCGTGTGGGAGAACAACGGCGCCTCGATGCGCATGTTGGCGGTGACCGCACCACCCAGGTAGGCCGTGATGCCCAGCGCGCCAAGCACTGCGGTGCGGGGGATCGCGTAGACGACGACACAGGCGGCCAACACCATGCCCATGATCAGCGCCTGGCCGACCGGAAATCCGAGGGCCTGCGTGCCCTCCTTGACCTGTGGCGCACCGGCGAGCTTGCCGAATGCGTCGAAGACCAGAAACGCGATGACCAGTGCGCTGATGCCGATTCCGGCCTTGTGTGTCCGCGACTTCGGCGGACAATTCGCCGGTTCACGACCCGCGCTGACGATGCCCGTGGAGATAACGCTCACGATGGTGCTCCTTGCTGACGTAACGACGTTGATGCCAAGACAGACCGGGGTGCTGCCGGAAAGTCATCGCCGAGGCGACTGGCACGATGATCGCCATGGCCATCCCCACCTCATCCATCGCGCACATCCGGCTCACCGTCACCGATATCGCGCGATCGCGAGAGTTCTACGAGAGCGTATTCGGCTGGCGGGTGGCCCTGGAGGTGCCCGAGAATGCGGACGATGCGACGCGTGCGGCGCTCGGCTTCCTGTTCGGCGGCATCATCTATCACATCGGCGACTCGCTGGTCGGGCTGCGACCGGTCGCCACCCACCGCTTCGACGAGGACCGCGCCGGACTGGACCACCTCGCATTCTGGGTCGCCAACCGGGCCGAACTCGACGACGCCGCTGAGCATCTCGATGATCTCGGCATAGCACACGAGCCGGTCAAGGACATCGGGCCGTCCTACATTCTCGAGTTCCGCGACCCAGACAACATCGCGCTGGAGCTCACCGCGCCGAAGTCAGTGTGACTCAGTTGTCTCCGTCGACGAGTTGCGGGGACTGCGGCGCGGCCCCGTAGACGTGGTCCGGTGTCACGAGAGACGAAACGACCGTCGCGATCTGTTCAGCGGAATGCCGCTCCGGAATGTCGGAGTTCACCATCACCACCATGGTGGCGTCGCGCTCCGGCAGGTACACCGACACCGTTGTATAGCCGGGGATGTCGCCGTTGTGGCCGAGCCAGCCGTCGGCGTTGAAGATCGCGAAGGCGTAGTCCAGTCCCGGCGCCACCGTGGTTGCGTTGCCGATCCGCTGCGCCTGGGTTTCGGGTCGAAGGAGCGTGCCCTTGCCCAAGGTCGCGGCCCAGACCTCGAGGTCGGCGACGGTCGATACGATCTGGCCCGCCGCGTCGCCCCATGACGGGTTCCACAGCGTGGCGTCGTAGACGGTTCCGTCGGGCGCCTGGGTGTAGCCGTGCGCGTAGGGGCCGGGCATCAATCCGTTCGCCGGATAGCTGGTCTGCGCAAGCCCCAGTGGGCCAAAGATGTTCTGCTGCAGGTAATCGCGTAGCGGTATGCCGGTCACCTTCTCGACGACCATACCCAACAACACGTAGTTTGTATTGGAGTACTCCCACTCCGTTCCCGGCGCAAAATTCGTCGGCTGCTCGAACGCCCAGTCGAGGAGTTGACGCGGTGTTACCGAGAAGGCGTCCGGCCCTGTCGGCGCCTCGCTGTTGATGCGCTGCGTGAACACATCGGATTCACTGTAGTTCGGCAGGCCGCTGCGCATCCGGCCGAGCAGATCCAACGTGATCGCATCCCCGTTCGGCACACCGTTGACGTAGCGGGATATCGGATCACTCAATCCGATTCGGCCCTGATCGACGAGTTGGAGCACCGCAGTTCCGGTGAACGTCTTGGTGACACTGCCGATACGCATGTGGTCGTCGACCAACATTGGCACGCCGGTCGCGGTATCGCCGACTCCGAAGGTCTTCACGTAATCGATTTCGCCGGGTATTGAAAGCGCCACGACGGCGCCGGGAACGCCCATCTGCTTGACCCGCTCGTCGATCGCAGCGTCGAGTGCGGCGGCTATGTCAATGGTCGGCTCGGCGGTGACAGGTGGCGCCGGCACGCCCACCAACGCGACGAGAGCCGCCGCCACTGCGAGCATTGTGCGTGCTGACGTCACGAGTGCCTGCTTCCGTTGAGGTAATCCTGACACGCATTCATCGCGCCGAGGTAGCCGCTGGCGGATCCTTGTGTGCCTTAACCGGACCCGCGGGCGGGGGCACGAACAAACTGCCTCGCAGGCCGCCACCGAACGTCCGGACCGCGACCAGACACCAGGTGCCAAGCAGTCCGACGTAGGCGATGGCCGCGGCGTAACGAAAGGCCGGCAGTCCGGTATGCACGGCCAGTTGCGTGGTGCCCGTGACGAATGTGCCCACCGGAAAGGTCAGGCTCCACCACGTCAGGGCGAACGGCATCCCGCGGCGCATGGTCCTTATCGTCAGCGCCGTCGCCAACGCGATCCACAACACGGCGAAACCCCAAACCGGTACTCCGAACAGAATCCCGAACACTGCCATGCCGTCCGCCAGATCCGGTTCGACGGCGAGTGCTGCGCTCGTCCCGAGAAGGCCTGCGGCCGTGATGGATTGGCCAAGCGGACCGAGCACGATCCACAACGTCGGCACCCGCGCTGTACCCGAGGTGCCGAAATGCGCGAGGCGACTCCAGACCATCGTGATGATGATGAGCGACGCGACGAGAGACAGCCCGAACATCGCATAGCAGCCGTAGAGCATGGTCTGCCGGCCGGTTCCTGGTGCCATGTGCGGGATCAGCAGGGCGCCTGTCGCCGCCGACACCATCGGCGGGACCACAGGCATCAGCCATCCACCGAACGCGGCGTCCGGCTCGACCCTGTACTGAGTGAACATCAAGTACGGAATGCTCATCGCGGTGAACAGCCCGCCAAGCGTGCCCGCACTCCACAGCACCCAGTCGAGGTCAATGGCCAGCCGCTCACCGATCAGATCCGTGCCAACGAGGTTCGCCCCTGCGCCGACGGTGAGCAGCGCCATCGGGGCGGCCCCGTAGAAGTGGGCCATCTGGGGGTTTCGCGCGTGGCTGCGCGCCACGGTCGGATGCCGCACCCAATGGGCACCGACGGCCAGGATGAGGATGACCATCCACACCGTCGCGATGACCCACACCACCTGTGCGAACACCCGCAGGCCCGGGACGTGCACCGGAAGGCTCGCCGCCGCTGTAGCGACAATCCCGGTTCCCATGACCGATGCGAACCAGTTCGGGCCGAGGTAGCCCAGCAACGAATGCCGGTCAGTAGTCGTCATGTCGATGTCGACGTTACTGAGCCGGGGGTTATCCCCCGCCAGATTCTCGGGAAAACGCTGTGTCGCGCCGGGGCCCAGGTCCATAGGTTGAAGGCATGGTCGCAGTCACCGACACGAGTCCAGATGCCAGTACGGCGCCGATGGCCGCAGTGGAGCAGGCCGTCGCGTCCCCGCCCCGCAATATCGGTGTGGTGCCGACGGCTTCGATGATCACCGGCGCCGCGATCGGTCTGGTGTAGTTATGGATTCCCTTGACAATCTTGATCATTGGCATCTTTTCGATCCCTTCCATCATCGGGTTCGCGCTCGCCGCCGTGGTGTTCGTCTACGTGATGCGCGGCGTGGAGTGGGTTGAACGCCTGCGCAGCGAGGCGGTGTTCGGTCTCGGCATCCCGGTCCCGCCGCGCCCGATCTCCCCCTATACCGGCATCCAACGCTGGCTTCATCAGCTGTGGCTGGACCTCAGCAGCGCCCGGTTCTGGAAGGCCACCGCCCAGCACTACCTGCGGATGGCCTACGACATGGTGGTCACCACGATTGCATTTGCCCTGCTGACATTCGCCTTCCTAGACCCAGCGGCGGCGATCGCCATCCGGCAGAGCGACGACGACGCCGGCCTCTCGTTCCTGTCGCCGCCACTGGCCTGGCTCTTGGCCGCAATGGCGGTCACCGCGGCCGTCGCGATCCTGATTCTGGCGCCCGCGCTCGACGCGGCGATCGACCGCTGGTTGCTTTCGCCGTCGTCAACGGCCGCGCTCCAACACCAAGTCAGCGCGCTTGCCGACGCCCGGCAGGGTGCGGTGTCCTCGGCGCAGACTGAGCGCCACCGCATCGAGCGCGACTTGCACGACAGCGTGCAGCCACGGCTGGTGTCGCTGGCCATGACCATCGGGTTGGCGCAGACCAAGATCGACAGCGACCTGACCGCGGCCAAGAAGCTGATCGCCGAGGCGCACGACGACGCGAAGAACGCGCTCGTCGAGCTGCGCAACGTGGTCCGCGGCATCGCGCCCACCATCCTGGCCGACCGCGGCCTGGACGCCGCGCTGTCATCGGTGGTGCAGCGCATCGAACACACAGGGGTGCCCACGGCACTTCATCTCCACCTACCTCGCCGGTTACCGGACGAGGTCGAGTCGGTCGCCTATTTCGTCGTCGTCGAGGCGTTGACCAATATCGCCAAACACGCGAACGCCACCCAGGCGATCGTGACCGTGCGGTTCGACGAGTCTGCGAACCAGTTGCACGTCTCGATATTCGACAACGGGCGCGGCGGCGCCGCGATATCCAGCGACGAGAACGCCACCGGCCTGCGCGGGCTGGAAGAACGCGTGCGGGCCGCCCACGGCACCATCACCGTGTCCAGCCCCGCCACCGGCCCCACGATCGTTACCGCGGTGCTGCCATGCGCGTCGTGATCGCCGAGGACTCCGCGCTGCTGCGGGCCGGCATCGAGCGCATCCTCACCGATGCCGGTCACGAGGTGGTCGCCGGTGTGCCCGACGCCACCAACCTGCTGCGGCTGGTCAACGAGAAGCGCCCGGACCTGGCGATCCTGGACGTGCGGATGCCGCCGACCTTCACCGACGAAGGAATCCGGGCTGCGGCGCTGCTGCGCAGTCAGAATCCGGAGTCTCCGGTGCTGGTGCTGTCGCATTACGTCGAGGAGCGCTACGCCGCCGATCTGATCGCTTCGGACACAAAGGGATTCGGGTATCTGCTCAAGGACCGGGTGGCCGACGTGCCGGCCTTCCTGGACGCCGTCGAGGTTGTCGGCGCAGGTGGCACGGTGCTGGATCCCGAAGTGGTTTCGCAGATACTGGTGCGCTCGCACCGCAGTAGCGCACTCGATCAGCTCACTCCGCGCGAGCACGACGTACTCCAACTGATGGCCGAGGGCAAGACGAATTCGGCGATCGCATCGACTCTGCACATCTCGGTCGGCTCGGCCGAAAAGCACATCGCATCGATATTCACCAAGTTGGACCTGGCTCCCGATGTGAGCGAAAACCGCCGCGTGTTGGCGGTGCTGCGCTTCCTCGAGTCGTAAACCACCGGAAGGGTTTGGATTGTGACCATCATTGCTCCGCCAACGCCGGCACCTGCCACCCCGCCGCCTCCGCTGTCCCCGGGCGTGTGTACCGCGGTCCGCGCAACGCTCATCGTCGCCGCGGCGGTGCTGGTGGTGGGGGCGGTCGTGTTCCTTGGCTCGGTGGCATGGGGCAGCAGCAGCTTTCGGGTCATCACCGATTCCAAGCCACTGCCGACGGGGATGCGCTCGCTGGTGATCGATACGGGCTCTGTTCCGGTCGCGGTTCGCATCACCACCGACCGAGAGGTCCGCGAGCCTCGGGCGGACCTGCGCATGGTGAATTCCACCCGAGCGGGCACGAACCCGTTGTTGGTCACCAACGATCCCGAGGGTCCGCGGCTCACCCTCAGCGGCGAAGGGTCGGCCTTTTTGGACTTGGGCCGGGCCGGCGAGTTGACGCTCGTGTCGCCGCCGGATCTCGCGCGGAGGCTGACCGTCACCACCCAGCAGAAGGTTGGTGTGGTGCTGGCCTACGCCGACCTCGACCAGCTGATCGCGCGAACCGACGACGGCGAGATTGTCCTCGGTGGAGCGGCCCGGCGCATCGAAGTGCACACCGAGACAGGTGACGTGGTCACGCGCGACCCGATTGCGGTCTCAGAATCATTCTCCGCCAACAGCATTGACGGCGATATCGAAGTGGATCTCAAGGATGCCACACCACGCACCGTCGAGGCGATAAGCGAGAACGGCGATGTCGTCGTCGCCCTGCCGGCACGCGGTCCGTATGTGGTGAATGCGAACACCGGCTACCAATCGGGCGATACGGTGGTGCGGGTGCCGCAGACCATCGATCGCGAGGAGGCGGCGGCTGTGGTCACCGCCCGGTCAGAGACAGGCGATGTGATCATCGACAATCTGAGCTAGCCGCTATGCCGAACCCGCCACCAGCACCGTCAGATCTTCACGACCTGATCAAAAGCGTGATATCACATGCGATACCACGTATGGAGCATCGTCTGCTCCTCGGCGGGCATCGTTGAGATTGCATACAGGGCTGCTTAATTCGCCGATCTACGACCCTGTGTGCAATCTCAACGCGGCAACTCAAGGCACCAGCGGCAATCCAAACAGCATGACCAGGCACGCAGGACGCCGTCCTCGTCGCGGTGATAGGCCGCGGCCGCGGGCTGTCCGTTCGCCGCGCTGGCCATCATCCGCCAATCACCGGGCAGCCCAAGCTTTCCGCCTGCGAGACATGGCAGGCAGGTGGCGCCGCCGGCGAACCAGGTTCGCGAACCGACCATCTCCAGCGCGGCGTAGTGACGGTGCGACATCCTTCATCCGTGCCCGCGCCCGCTGCAACGCGCTTTTGACGGCCGTGACGCTGACGTCGGGCATTGCGGCGACCTCGACGGCTGGAAACGCATCACGTCCCGCAGGAGCAGCACCGCGCGCTGCGGAGCCGGAAGATGTTGCAGGCTCGCCACCAACGCCGGGTGCAGGCTCTCCCGGGACACGACGAGCGCCGCCGGGTCGTCGACGGTGCTCACCCGGGCGTCCGGAATCGCTTGCAGCCAAGCCACGTCGGGCGCAAGGTACCGGCTCGGTCTGCGGATCGTCGGCCGGTACGCCGAGGCCCGACGGCAGCACCCGCCGGCTGCGGTGCGCCAGCGCCGTCAAGACGCATTGGTCGCGATCCGGTACAGCCACGTCCGTAGCGAGGACCGACTCTCGAAGTCCTTGTAGCCCCGCCACGCCCGCAGATAGGTCTCGTGGATGACGTCCCCGGCGTCGTGCGCCGAGCCGAGCATCCGGTAGCAGTGCGCGAGCAACTCCGGCGGAACGGCTCGGTGTCGCGGATGAATTCGTTCATGCCGCGGCAGGCAGCGGTGGGAACTGATACGCCTTGTCCGGGCGCCCGCCGGCGTTACGACGTCGCGAGCACTGCGAAGTGTGGCCCGTCGAGCACCTCGCGCGCGGCCGCATTGCGCGTTATGTCCATGTTTGTATTGACCAGACGCGACCTGAAAAGGAATCGGTCACTCGCCGAGGATCCTCCCCGCCTCACGGATACCGCTCATGTACGCGCCGTGGACGGTGGCGAAGAACTCCTCGTGCGTCGCCTCGCCCGCGAACAGCAGCCGCTCGCCCACCGGTTCGGCGAGTGCGCGCAAGTCCGCGGGGGTCGAGCCGACGGCGAGGAAGCTGTAGGAGCCGCGTGCGGACGGATCCGCTGCCCAGCGGGTAACGAGGGCGCCACTCGGCTCAGGGGCGCCCATTGCCGCGAGCACCTCGCCGATCGCATCCTGATCGGACAGCGCCTCGCGAGACCGCGCGGCAGCACCTCCACGCAGCCCCACGAGCAGCGGTGTGCCTGCGAACGTGAGCCCACTGACGAGATCTGCGACTGGCTGGTTCGGGCCGACGAGCCCGATCATGTCCGGGGATTCCGGCCAAAACGGCTCCTCGAACGAGAGCACGACCTTGTTCAGCAGACCGAACCCGAGCCGCTCGATCGCGCGCCGCTTTCTCTCGGGAAGCGGCGGGTCGAACGCGATCGTCTGCGCCTTGAGCACTCCGAGCGGGACCGTGACGATCACCCGGTCGGCGGCCACCGGACCTTGTGAGGTGTCGACGTGCACGCGTGCCCCGTCGTGCGCGATGCGCGTGACCTCAGTACCGTGCCGTATGGTCAGGCCGCGCGCGAGGTGCTGCGCCAGCTCGCTATAGCCGCCCGGGAGAATTAGATCCGGCCCGTCGAACTCCCCTTCATGGCCGAACCACGCGAGCGACAGCTGGGCGGGATCGGCGGCGTACTCGGCGACGACGCTGGAGCGGACGTTCCACGCAAGCAGCGGATCGTTGAGGTCTGCAACCTCGGCGAGACCATCGGCAAGGGACGCGCTGTCCCCGGCGTTCTCGCTCAGCGCCTCGATCTCCTCGAGGATCTTGCCCCAGGTCTCGAACGCCGCCTGCACATCGCCGGCGTCAACTTCGCCGTGATCGTCGAACAGCAGCACGTTGTAGAAGTCAGTCTCGACGGTCTTTGCCCCGACTTCGGCTGCGAGTCCGACGATCGGGTTGCCGTCCGTGCCGTGGATCCATGCCGCGCCGAGGTCGATCGGAACGCCCAGCGATGTGTCGGTCCACATCCGGCCGCCAATCCGCTCGCGCGCCTCGAGCACCGTGACTTCTACACCTTCGTCGGCCAGCCGGCGCGCCGCCGCGAGGCCTGCCATACCGGCGCCCACCACCACGACGTCCTCTTCTCCCGCGTCGCTCCCGCCGCGGCAGCCGGGTAGCAGCGTCGCGGCCGCGAGCGCGCCGACGCTTAGCGTGAACCCGCGGCGGCTGAACATTGGCATGATGCCGACGCTATCCGGGTCAGCGGGTGTGGAGGGCCGAGATGGCCTGGCTCAGCGACGTCGCGGCTCGATTGATGGCAGTCAGGTTTTCGGCGTCGGTGGCCTTGTGCAGCTCCAGCGCGGCGTCAACAGGTGCTGTCGGTTCGACGCCGTGCTTGGTGCGTTCCCATACCCGCTCCAGAGCCGCCACGTTGGCCAGCATCAAACCGGTGTCGCCGTCGGCGAGGTCGACCGGAAGCTGGCGGGTCCACAACTTCAACCGGGCCAGATCGACGTCGATGACGGGCGCGTACAGCAGCCTGAGGTCGAGTTCGTTCTGCGCGATACGCAATGCGGCGGAATGTATGGCCTCCCAGTCCTCCTCGCCGATCGCGGCGTCAAGCGCGTCGATGTCGACCCGCATCTGTGAATCCATCTGTGGGGGAATCTTTCTGGCGCGCAAACCATCCCATGAGGTGCCTAGATCGGCGCGGGCTTGCCTCAACTGATCGATATCGCTGTCGGCGGCCGCCTCATAGACTCCACCGACGTCCGTTGACAGCGCCGCGAACTCAGTGGGCGCCGCACCCTGGCGCAGGTCGGTGGGCGACGCCAGGGACGCGGCTTCCAGGTCGCCGGCGGGATTGCCGGTGGAGAACTCGCCGTAGCCAGGGGCGAAGACCTTGCCCTCCCGCGTGCCGTCCATGTGCAGCTCGTTGACTTCTATTGCGCCACTGATCTTTCCGCTAGGCCCGGCCAGTTCTTGCTCGACCTTGTCGACGCGGACCTCCTCGAATGCGATGCCCGGCGCGTTCTCGGGGCGATACACATTCCCGACGCGAGGTTCGGCCGGCATGATCATCGCGGCTGGTGTCGATTCGTTGGTGATCCAGGTGCCCTTGGTGTCGGCGACCATGCCATCCTCGTAATTGAAGACGTCCTCGCCGAAGTACCACACCGAGCCGTCGTCGGCCTGCGCGTACCAGTCCAGGGCCACCTCGTGGATGCGGCCATCCAGATACGCGACGTACTGGACGATCGCGGTCTCGATCGTGTTGCCTCGCCACGTGATGGGCTTGGTGCCGGGCATTAGGCTCACCTCCGTCCGGAACGGCTCGCCGTCGACGTGCCCGCCGTAGATCGTCTGGAGCACAAGGCTTGTCGGATGCAGCGGGTTCGTGATCGAGGTGGGATTACTGAAAGTCGGCGTGCCCCGGTCGACGCGCTCGCTGTCGGGCGCGACGGGAAGGCAAGCATCGGTGGTGGCACCGGATTCCTCGACGACGTTGATACAGTCCGCCGCCGACGGTGCCGGCTCGCCGCCGCACGCGACGCCGAGAGCGGAGACAATTGCAAGCGTGACGAGCCGACAGCCGGCGGCGGCGTCCATCGTCGGCTTAGTTTCCGTCGCCGTCTGGCTCGGTGTCGGCACCCGGCGGGTCGGTCTTGTCACCGACCACCACGAAGGTCGCGTCGAGCTGGACATCGACCTGGCTGCCGTCGGCCAACATCACCTCCACCTCGTAGAGGCTCTCCTCGTCGCCGACCTCGGTGGCGGTGACGGTCCCGCCGCCGGTGAACGCTAGTGCGGCCTGGCTGGCCTTCGTCAGCGCCTCGCCGGTGATA
Source organism: uncultured Actinomycetota bacterium (assembly GCA_963715885.1). Classification (GTDB taxonomy): domain Bacteria; phylum Actinomycetota; class Actinomycetes; order Mycobacteriales; family Mycobacteriaceae; genus Mycobacterium. The sequence goes on along the minus strand of CAVQSK010000007.1, from coordinate 59,645 downwards.
GGCGTGCCCTCACCATCGTCGGGTTGAGCTGACGCGATGCCGGTCCCGACCGCGACCGCCACCGCGCCGATCGCCGCCACGATTCCGATGCGTGTGATGTTCATGGCCGACAGGCTGCCCCGAACTACCTGACAGCAGCCTGAACGCGCCTCAGCCTTCGTCGGCCGGCAGTGTCACCTGGACACGGGCACCACCGAGCGGGGACTGCGAGATGGATATCGAGCCGCCGTGCGCGAGGACGACCTCGTCGACGATCGACAGCCCAAGGCCGCTGCCGCCCTCATCACGCGAGCGTGCCGCGTCGAGGCGGACGAAGCGCCCAAGCACCCGGCCGCGTTCGGACTCAGGAATTCCCGGGCCGTCGTCGTCAACGGTCAGCACGACGTCGCCACCACGTTCGCCCAGAGCGATGTCGATGCGGCTCGACGCGTGCCGGGCGGCGTTCTCGCCGAGGTTCCGCAGAACGCGGCGCAACGCGTCGGCATCCCCCAGCACCCGCGCCGCACCCACCCCTGATGTGTCCACCTGCAACGGGGTGGTCGAGCGGAGTTGATGCCCTTCCTCGAACGCCAGGTCGTCAAGATCGATTGGCGCGCGTGAGAGCGGGACGTGTTCGTCCGCCCGCGCGAGCAGCAAGAGGTCTTCGACCAGCCGCTGCATCCGCCGTTGTTCGGCCAGTACGACTTCAGCGAGCTCCCGGGCGGTCGTCCGGTCCGGATGAGCGACCGCGACCTCGGCGTGCTGGCGGACGGTGGTGATCGGTGAGCGCAGCTCATGCGACGCGTCGGATACGAAGCGGCGCTGACTGTTACGCGCACTCTCCAGCCTCTCGAGCATTCGGTTCATGGTGGCGGCAAGCCGACCGATCTCGTCGTCGCCGGCGGGTTGCGGCACCCGCCGATGCAGTTGCGCGGTCGAGATCTCGTCCACCTCCCGCCGGATCGCCTCGACCGGGGCGAGCGCTCGGCCCACCGCGAACCATGTGGTGATCGCGACCACCACCAGCAGTACCGGCAGCCCGATTATCAACAGCCGTGTCACGACCGTGGTGGTGTCGAGCACATCGACCAACGCTCTGGACACCACGACTACTCGCAGGCCCTCTGACGTTTGGGCCCCCTCCGCGACCGCGACGAACTCGTCGTTGTCTAGCGGGGTGATCACCTGCGCGGATTGACCCGGCGCCAGTCGCACCACCGCGGGTGCGCCTGCGACGTTCGGGCTGGACGCCACGACCGCGCCGGCCGGGGTGATCACCTGGATCAGCTGCTCGTCGCTGCCGGCCACCTCGAGGATCGGGGGCCGGCCGGCCTCCAACTGACGAACCACGTCGCTGGCTTGCGCTCGGCCGGTCTCCGCCACCTCGTCGATCAGCGTGTGGCGCAGGGCCACGAGCAACGCGGTCGCACCGACCGCGAGGGCGATCGCGACGACAACCGTGGCCACCGCCGTCGTCGCCGCCTGGATCGTGCCGAGGCGCTTAGCCACGAGCGGCGACCAGCCGGTACCCGGCGCCCCGAACGGTTTCGATGACTGGTCGGTCCCTGTGCAGCTTGGTGCGGAGTCTGCGGATGTACACCTCGACGATGTTCGGGTCGCCGTCGAAGTCGAAATCCCAAACGTGGGCGAGGATGTCGCCTTTGGACAGCACCTCGTCGGGGTGATGCAGCAGGTACTCCAGAATCGCGAACTCGCGCGGGGTCAGGTCGATCTGTTCGCCGCACAGCCACACCCTGCGCGTCGCCGGATCCAATCGAAGGTCGCCGGCCTCGAGCACTGTTGGCCGTGGCTGCACCCCGCGGCGGCGCAGCGCCCGCAGTCGCGCGACAAGGACCGCATACGAGAACGGCTTGGCCAGGTAGTCGTCGGCTCCGGTGTCCAGCCCCTCGACCTCGTCCCACACGCCGTCCTTTGCGGTCAGCATCAGGATCGGGGTCCAGTTGCCTTCGCCGCGCAACGTCCGGCACACCTGATAGCCATTCGCACCCGGCAACATGACGTCGAGAATGATGGCGTCGAAGGGGTTTTCACGCGCCATCCAGATGCCATCGGTGCCGTTGTGCACAACATCGACGGCGAAACCCTCGGCCTCAAGCCCTTTCCGCAGCCCGGCCGCAAGCCGCTGCTCGTCCTCGACCACCAGTAGTCGCATCGTGGCTGTCATGATCCCAGCCCAAAACTGACTGGTGGCTGAATTCGCCGCTACGTCAGGCTCTTGACGATTTCGGCCACCGGGGCCGCCTTGGCGTGGCGGAATCCCGTACCCGCCCAGACATTGACGGCGTGCGGATCGCCTGCGCGCACCGACGCCGCGCGCAGCGGGCTGGTCAGGTAGTGAACCTCCGGGTAGCCGAACGGCGCCTCGGCCTCGTGCTCGTCAATGAACCGGTTACGCAGCCCGCGCGCGTAGCGACCGGAAAAGGCCCGGGTGACAACGGTTTCAGTGAACTGGGGATCCCCAAGCGCGGCTCGGTGCACGGGGCTGCTGCCCGCTTCGTCGGCCAGCAGGAACGCCGTGCCGAGCTGCGCAGCGACCGCGCCGGCCTGCAGCACGCGTTGGACGTCGTCGGCGGTCGCGAGCCCACCCGCCGCGATCACCGGGATGTCGAGGGCCGCGGTCACAGCCGCCAGCAGTTGATCGAGCGGTTCGGCAGCCGGCTGCGCCGCAGGGTCGAACGTCCCCCGATGACCACCGGCCGAGGGTCCCTGCGCCGCCAGCACGTCGACGCCCAGAGCGGCGGCCGTTTGCGCCTCGGCAAGCGTTGTCACGGTGCCGACGGTCGTGATGCCAACGTCACGCAACCGCCGGCATTCGTCGGAACTCGGCAGGCCGAACGTGAATGAAACCACCTCTGGCCGCAGATCGAGCAGCACATCCACCTTCGCCGCCCAAGCGTCGTCGTCGAATCGAGGTTCGCCGAGCGCAACGCCGTAGAGCTCCATCTCCGGACCCAGCGCCGCGGCATACGCCTCGATCGCGGCGGGCGTGCCCGCACTGGGCTGCGGTACAAACAAATTGGCGCCGACCGGTCCGGCCGCGAGGCGGCGCGCAGCGGCGACACGTTCGGCGAAGACCTCGGCCGTCAGGTATCCCGCCGGGACGAACCCGAGGCCCCCTGCGTTCGACCCGGCGGCGGCCAGCTCGGGCGTCGACGGCCCACCGGCCATCGGCGCGACGATGATCCGGACAGCGAGATCGCGAAGGTCGAACGCCATCCACTCTTCGTATCACGGCGGGCGATATAGCCTGACCGCACCATGTTCTCCGAAGCAGACGGCTACGAGCAGTTCATGGGCCGGTGGAGCCGTCGGCTCGCGCCGCTGTTCGTGCAATTCGCACAGGTCGGCCCGGGCGATCTCGTGCTCGACGTGGGGTCGGGCACCGGCGCGCTGTCGCTCGAGGTGGCTGCCGACGCGTCCGCGCGGGTGACGGGTATCGAGCGCTCGCCCGGCTACGTTCGACACGCACGAGAGCATGCCGGGAACGACCGTGTGCGGTTCGAGGTCGGCGACGCGATGGCCCTGCCATTCCCCGACAACACATTCGACTGCACGCTGTCGATGCTGGTGCTGAACTTCGTCCCCGATCCGGCCGTCGCGCTCGACCAGATGATTCGGGTCACCCGGCCGGGCGGTGTCGTGGCCGCGGCGGTGTGGGACTACGGCGACGGCATGGGGATGCTCCGCGCGTTCTGGGATGAAGCCGTTGCGCTGGCCCCCGCCGCGGGATCGCGCGACGAACGGCACATGGCGTTGTGCGCGCGCGAGGCGCTGGCCGAACTATGGCTCGCCCACGGGCTGCGCGATGTCGACGAACAGCCATTGACCATCGAGATGGCGTTTTCGTCCTTCGACGACTATTGGCAGCCGTTCTGCCGCGGCCAGGGTCCGGCCGGGGTTTACGTGGCATCGTTGGCCGAATCCGACAGGCAGGCTCTGCAAAACAGGCTGCGGGACAGGTTGATGAACAATGCGCCGGACGCGGGCTTCACGCTTCGAGGGCGTGCATGGGCGGTACGAGGCGTGGTTACTTGAGCGCCTTGGCGAACAACAGGCAATCCTGCGGCTCGGAGCTGATGTTCGGAAACATGCCGTACCGCACCAACCGGCCCTCCAGCGGAAGCCCGCTGCGTTCCAGCACCCGCGCCGACCCCGTGTTGTCCACGTGGCAGTACGCGTACACCCGGTACACGGACGGCTCGCGGTGGGCCTCGCCGAGTAGCAGTGGCAGCACCTCGGACATGATTCGCTGCCGCCACCACCGGCGGCCCAGGCAATAGCCCAGTTCGACGGAATACCCCTGCGGCCGCCGCCACCCGCACAGCCCGACCGGTCCGCCGTCGCGCAACTCGATCAGCCACGTCTTCTCGTCGCCGACGTTGAACAGCTCGGTGATCACCCGGCGTGTCTCGGTGACATCCGGATGCGGGCTCCACGACAAATACCGGGTGACTTCGGGATCGGACGCGATCCGCTCGAACAGCTCATCGGCGTCGTCGAGCCGCGGAGCACGCAGCGTCACGCGCGGTCCGGTGAGCACCCGTACGTCGGCCACGCCTCTATCCTGGCAGCAGCGTCGCGTGCCGGTGGCGGACTGCGTCAGGCATGGAGGCGCCGTATCACATAGGGGTCTTCAATGACCATTACGTTCAACCACACGATCGTCGCCGCGAAGGACAAGAAGCAATCGGCGACATTCTTGACAGAACTGTTCGACCTGCCCAGTCCCACGCTGTGGGCCCATTTCATGATGGTGACGGTTGGCCCGCCCGATTCCGCAATCAGCCTCGACTACGCCGACGTGGCCGACGGTGAAGAGGTCCACCCACAGCACTATGCGTTTCTGGTGTCCGAGGACGAGTTTGATGCGATCTACGGGCGCATCCGCTCGAGGGACTTGGATCATTGGGCCGATCCGCGGGGCACACGGCCCGGGGAGATCAACCACAACGACGGCGGCCGCGGCGTGTACTTTCTCGATCCCGCCGGCCACTACATGGAAATCCTCACCCGGCCCTACGGATCGGGCGCTGGCTGACCCGCGAGGCCAACACCTCGACGCCGTCACCGAGCAATGTGGGTAGCATTCGGGCCACCGGTTTTTCGGCCGCCGACTCCTCATCGCCGCGCTCGGACGTGCCCGCTTGGCCGATCGGGACCGACTCGCCGCATTCCACGCCGTGCTGGGCTTCGTCGTCGGTGCTGCACAGGCCGAACTCGCGAGCCCGTTGACCCGCGGCGGCGGGCCGAAGCGGCGCCGTTAACCGACCGAGTGCCCGCGCTTGGATTCCTGACCGCGGTAGTCGTCGGCCAGCGTGCGGACGTGCTCGGGTAGCCCGCCCGTCGCCACATCGGCGAGGCTGGTCTGTTCCAACACCGATCGCATGCTCGCCCGCAGCGCGCGCCATACGTCCGTCAGCGCCGCCGTCGGTCCCGAATACGGAAGATCGCCCAGCCCGATGTCGCGGACGCTGGCCAGCGGTCCGTCGATGCAGCGCAACACGTCGGCAATGCTGATGTCGTCGGCGGCGCGGGCCAGCTCATATCCGCCTTCGCGGCCGCGGTGGCTGCGCACCAGCCGGTCGGTTCTCAACACTGAAAGGATGTCGACGAGAAACTGCGGCGGAATGCCCTGCGCCTTGGCCAGGTCATCGGTCTTGACCAGCACGCCTTCGCCGACCGCGGCCAGCTGCACCATCGCGCGGACTGCGTACTCCGCCTTCGCCGACATCCGCATCCTGGGCATTCTGCCACCCGGCCGTGGCGGAGCCGGCGAGCGTAGCGCGGCGGGAGCGTAGAGGGTTCATGCCGCGGCTTGACGGCCGGTGTCACTTAGTGACACGGTGGTGCTGTCACTAAGTGACACCGATTTGAGAGCCGGGGTATGTCATCGACACGCGAGTAAAGGTCAGCGATCGCCGATCGGCGGGCCTTGCCGGCCAGAAGCACGCTGACGCGCGATTGGCTGTTTCCAGGCACGCCTGCGCCCTGTTCTGGGAGCGAGGGGTTTCTGCGACCAGCGGTGACGACATCGCCGCCGCCGCAGGGCTGTCGACGCGCACGATCTGGCGCTACTTCCGGTCGAAGGAGAGCTGTGTGGAGCCGGTGCTCGCCAAGTCGGCACACCGATTTCTCGCGGTCCTGGACCGGTGGCCGCCCGAGCTGTCCCTCGCCGAGCACCTTGCCGCCGGCGTCGTTGCGCACCCACTGACCCCACAAGACGTCACCGACGAGACCAGCGCCATGCAGATCGCCGTCATGACCGCGTCGGAGCCGGCCATGCGCACGGCGTACCTCATGGTCCACGACGAACTCGAACACGGCTTCATGCCCGTCATCGCCAAGCGGCTACGCCTGCCCGAAGATGACCTCACAGTCCGACTTTGTGCCGCCGCCGTCACGGGAGCCTTGCGTGTCATCGACGAAGACGTCAGCAGGGCGATTGTCGTCGACGGCCGCGAGGTCAGCCAGGCCGAGGCGTTGTCGCTGATCGACCGGGCCATCCTCGATGCCACCAACGGCCGTCTCGGAGGGCCTGTGTCGCCGTAGCCGGCGCGGCCCCCCGCCCTCGCGCTCACGACAACCGAAGATCGTCGCCCTTACAACCACCCGGGAGAGCACCCGGGCGGCGGGATGCCCTGCCGTCAGCACGCCACCACCACTCGAAAGGATCGTCATGGCCTTGCCCGAAATCATCAGTGTGGAAGACCTTTTCAGCTCACCTGTCCGCGCCGCAGCGACCATCTCGCCGGACGGAACGCAGATCGCCTATCTAGCGCCGTGGCGGGACAGGCTCAACGTGTGGGTGCAAAGCGTCGACTCGGATGATGATCCCCGCCGTGTGACCGCCGACGACAACCGCAGCATCGTTGGCTACCGGTGGACCGACGATCCGCGCTGGATGCTGTACGTCCAGGACGGCAACGGCGACGAGAACTGGCACCTGTACCGGGTGGACCTGGAGAACCCGGATGCGCCCGCCGTCGATCTCACGCCGTTCCCGGGGGCCAAGGCCATGGTCGATTTACCCGGCGGACGGCCCGGGAAGGCGATCGTCCACCTCAACAACAGAAAGGTCGAACTATTCGACCTGTACGAAATCGACATCGCCACGGGTGAACTCACCCTGCTCGCCGAGAACCCCGGCCATATCGGTTACTGGCTCTGCAGCCGAGACGGCGACCTGCTCGCCGGCTCGTTGACACAGGACGGCGACGTCGAGCTGTCCCGATGGGACAAGGACACCGGCACGCTGCACACCGTCGTGGTGTTCGACGGCACCGACTACCCGATGGGCGTGCATCCGATGGTGATCACACCGGACGGGACAGGCGTGTGGCTCGGTTCAAACCGGGACACCGACCGAACCCGCCTGGTCCGGCTCGACCTGGCCACCGGTGAGGAGACCGAGGTCGACAGCCACCCGACATTCGACCTGGACACGCACCTGGGTGGCGCGCCGCCGCTCATCACCAGTCGGCGGACGGAGGAACTGATCGGGGCCCGCTATCTCGGTGAGCGGCAGGTGATCCACGCGCTGGAGCCGCATTTCGTCGCCGTCCTCGCGAACCTGGAGAAGCTGTCCGACGGTGATATTGCCGCCATCTCGTCCGACGAGAGCGGGCAGCTGTGGGTCGTCAGCTTCACCCACGATCGGGAACCCGGCCTCACATATCTCTACGATCATTCGACGAGCGAAAGCCGGCTGCTCTTCCGGCCGTATCCGCATCTGGATCCCGAAGCGCTAGCTCCGATGACACCGGTCACGATCACCGCACGCGACGGACTGTCCCTCCCGTCGTACATGACGCTACCGGTGGCAGTTGAGCCGTCCGGGTTGCCGATGGTCCTGCTGGTGCACGGCGGTCCGTGGGCGCGCGACTGCTGGGAGTATCAGCCGGACGTGCAGCTTCTGGCCAATCGTGGTTATGCGGTGCTGCAGGTCAACTTCCGCGGGTCGACCGGTTACGGCAAAGCGTTCGTCAAGGCCGCCATCGGGGAGTTCGCCGGCAAGATGCACGACGACCTGATCGACGCCGTGGACTGGGCGGTCAGGGCGGGCTACGCGGATCCCGATCGCGTCGCGATCTTCGGCGGATCCTACGGCGGCTACGCCACCTTGGTGGGCGTCACCTTCACCCCCGACGTCTTCGCCGCCGCGATCGACTACGTCGGCATCTCGAGTCTCGCGAACTTCATGCGGACCCTACCGCCGACCGCCAGGCCCCACTTGGCCAACAACTGGCACCTGTTCGTCGGCGACCCTTCCGATCCGGAGCAGGAGGCCGACATGCTGGCCCGCTCGCCGATCACCCGGGTGGATCAGGTCCGAACACCGCTACTGGTAGTCCAGGGAGCCAACGACACGCGCGTCGTGCAGGCCGAATCCGACAATCTCGTCGAGGCGCTGCGCGCGCGGGGGGTCGAGGTCGAGTACATGGTCAAGGACGACGAAGGACACGGGTTTCTGAACCCGGACAACCAGATCGACATGTACCACGCGGTCGAGCGATTTCTCGCTCGGCACCTGGGCGGTCGGCGCATCGACCGGTAGCAGACCCAACGTCGACAGGAGAGCTGATCGGAGCATCTGTCCTCGTACGCCGGCCGCTCGCCGGTGTCATCTGGAATCTGCTCAACGGCGCCGGGCATGCAATGGGCTGTTCGCTCCTCGCGCTGGCACTCCTGGTGGTCTTCTGGGCGGTCCGACACGCGGACAAAACGCTCCCGGATCCTCGCCGAGCAACGGGTCACCGGCGACCAATGATAGGAACGGACTGTGGAAACAGAGCGATTCTGGCGGGATGCCGAGCGACACGTGATGCGCTACGGGGCGCCGTTCGTCCCGCGAATCATCACGCGGGCCAACGGAAGTTACGTCTATGACGAAAGCGGAACTGCAATCCTGGACTTCACGTCCGGACAGATGAGTGCCGTTCTGGGGCATTCGCATCCTGACATCGTGTCGACTGTGTCGACGGCGGCGGCCACTCTTGATCATCTGTATAGCGGAATGCTCAGCCTCCCCGTGGTAGACCTGGCGAAAGCACTGTCGGCGACATTGCCAGCGTCGCTGAGCAAGGTTCTGCTGTTGAGCACCGGCGCGGAATCGAACGAGGCGGCCATCAAGATGGCCAAACTCTATACAGGCAAGTACGAGCTCGTCTCATTCGACCGTTCCTGGCACGGGATGACCTCGGGTGCGGCCTCCGCGACATTCAGCGCAGGACGGCGAGGCTACGGCCCTCCGATGCCGGGCAACCTCACTCTCCCGACTCCGAATGCCTATCGGTCGCCGTTTCGTCACGCCGACGGCACCTACGACTGGGAGGCCGAACTCGAGTACGGGTTCGCGCTCGTCGACGCGCAATCCTCCGGCAGCTTGGCCGCGTGTCTCATCGAGCCGATCCTGTCTTCCGGCGGGATCATCGAGCCGCCTTCGGGTTACCTGCGCCGGCTCAAGGAACTCTGCGTCGAGCGCGACATGCTGATGATCGTCGACGAAGCACAGACCGGGATCGGTCGCACCGGAATGATGTACGCCTTCGAGAAGGACGGGATCGTCCCAGACTTGCTCACCTTGTCGAAGACCCTGGGTGCGGGTCTGCCTGTGGCTGCCGTCGTGACCAGCGGGGAGATCGAGACGGTCTGCCATGAAAGAGGATTCCTGTTCTTCACCACCCACGTGTCGGACCCCCTTGCGGCAGCTGTAGCTCTGACCGTCCTCACCGTTGTCGACAGGGACAACCTCGTGGACCGTGCCGACTGTCTAGGCCGAATGCTCGCTACGCGACTAACCGGTATGCGCGACCGATATGAACAGGTCGGCGACATCCGCGGCCGCGGATTGTTACAAGGCATCGAACTGGTCTCCGATAAGGCCAGCAAGGCACCGGCGGACGTCCTCGGAGCGAAGGTCACCGCCGCGTGCCTCGAACGTGGGTTGCACATGAACATCGTGCAGTTGCCCGGCATGGGGGGAATCTTCCGCATCGCCCCGCCTTTGACGATTGCCGAAGCTGAACTCAATACGGGCTTGGACGTTTTGGATGAAGCCCTCTCCGCTGTCTTGGAGCACTGATTGAGACCACGCGTCATCCGCCTGTAGGAAACGTTGCTTCCCGTGAGACAAACGGCGCCGGTTTCGCCGGAGACACTGGCCTGACCTACGGTCAGTCCGGGATGGCGGCGGAGTCCGGTACCACGACGGCAAACAGGTCGGCGATGGCGGCAAGGCTGGCGGTCTGCATCGCTGCCGCAGGCACCGTGGCATCCCCCAGTCCGGGAAGCGCTCGGGTCGCGGTGGCGGCAGCGACAACCGTCGGTGAGTAGCCGAGGTTGAACGCCCCGCGCGTTGTCGAGTTCACGCACATGTGCGTCATGAACCCTGCAATCACGAGGTTCGACGCCTTGGCCGTCTTCAGCAGGTCGTCAAAGTCGGTCTGCACGAACGCGTTCGGATAGTTCTTCACCACCACGGGCTCACCGTTGTGCGGTGCCACCCGAGACACGATCGCACCGCTGTCCCCCTCGATGTCGTATAGCGATCCCGGACCGTCGTCGTGCTGGATGTGGATGATCGGGATGCCGGCCGAGCGCGCGCGGTCGAGCAGGGCCTCAGCCTCGTCCAGCGCGGCCTGCACACCCTCGAGCTCCATCACACCTCGGGTGTAGGTGTTCTGACAGTCGATCAGCACGAGCGTCGATTCGGCCAGGCTGACCGGTTGTAGGGGTAGATCGGCGAGGGCACGCAGCGTGGTGGGTTCTGACACATTGCCGAGCGTACTGCGCGCCGTCACGACACTGAAACGGTTGCACTAACCGATTGACAATGCCTCGACGAGCGTCGAAGAGGATTCAGTTTCGAGGTGAGCCGGTAACGGCGAGCACCGCATCGGCGAACTCCGGGCGGCACACCACCAGGTCGGACAGCAGCGGGTCGGGCTGGTTGTAGATCAACGGCGACCCATCGATGCGCGATGTATGCAATCCCGCGGCGCGGGCGACCGCGACCGGCGCCGCGGAGTCCCACTCGTACTGACCACCGGCGTGCACGTAGATATCAGACAGACCCTGCACGACGGACGCGACTTTGGCGCCGGCCGAGCCCATTTCGACAAGTGTGCCGTTCAGCGCGTCTCGCACGGCCAGGGCAATGGCCGGTGGACGCGTGCGCGACACGACGATGCGCGGCGTGTCCGGGGTAGCCGGAGGCTGTGCGACGGTGGGCGTGGCGAGCGTAATGCCCTGCGCCGGAAGAGCGACAGCGCCGGCGACCAGTTCGCCCGATTGCCAGAGCGCGACGTGCACCGCCCAGTCGTCGCGACCCGGCTCGGAGAACTCGCGGGTGCCGTCGAGCGGGTCAACGATCCACACCCGCTCTGCGGTCAGCCGAACCGGGTTGTCGGCGCCCTCCTCTGACAGCACTGCATCCCCCGGTCGCTCGGCAGCGAGCGCTTCCATCAGGAAGTCATGGGATCGCTTGTCCCCCTCAGCTTTCCGTTCGGTGTCGCTCGCATCGGCGAGCTCGGCGCGGACGTCGAGCAGCAGCTTGCCTGCCGCCGTCGCCAATCGGGCGGCGACTTCGTGATCCGTCATTGGCGGCTTTCCAGCAGCTCGACAACCATGGCCGCCAGCTCATCCGGCGTGCGGTCGGGGGTGAGCCGCAGGTCGGGGTTCTTTGGCCGCTGATACGGGCTGTCGATGCCGGTGAAGTGCGTGATCTCACCCGCTCGCGCCTTGGCGTACAACCCCTTCGGGTCCCTCCGCTCGCAATCCTCGAGCGGCGTGTCACAGAACACCTCGAAGAAGTCACAGCCCGCTTCGGTGTGCACGTTGCGGGCCAGCTCGCGATGTTCGGCCAGCGGGCTGATCGCGGGCACCAGCACAACCTGGCCGGAGTCGGCGAGCAGCGTCGCCACATGCGCAAGCCGGCGCAGGTTCTCAGCGCGGTCCGCCATGGAGAAGCCCAGATCAGCGTTGAGCCCATGACGCAGGTTGTCGCCGTCGAGAACGTAGGCGGAAACCCCCCTTTCGAGAAGCTTCTGCTCGACGAGCATCGCCACCGACGACTTCCCCGATCCGGACAGCCCGGTGATCCACACGGTCCGGCCCTTCGAGAGCCGGTCCTCGGCGGTGCACAGCGATTCGTGGCGCACGGTGTCGGGGCTCGAGGTCCGCGCGGTCACGTAGGGCAGAATCATGCCCGCCGCGACCGTGCCGTTTGTGTGCGGGTCGATCAGGATGAACGAACCGGTGGCCGAGTTACGGCTGTATTCGTCCAGCAGCAGCGACACCTGGGTGCGCAGCGAGATGCGGCCCAGCTCATTGAGTTTGAGCGCGGTGGCCGACTTGTCGCGGTGCAGCGTGTTGACGTCGAGCCGGTAGTCCAGAGCAGCGACCTTCACCCGGGTGGTGCGGGTGGTGTGCTTGATCAGATACTCGCGGCCCGGTTCCAGCGAGGATCCGTCGGCCATCCAGCACACCGTGGCGTCGAATTCCTTTGCCACCCTTGGCTGATTGTTGGGCCGGGCGATCGTGTCGCCGCGCGAGATGTCGATGTCGTCGGCCAGGCTGATCGCGACGGCCATCGGCGGGAACGCCTCTTCGACCGGCCCGCTCGGACCCGCGATCGTGGTGATGCGGGACGACTTACCGGTTGGCAGGACGACGATCTCGTCGCCTGGACGCATGACGCCGCTGGCAACTGTGCCTGCATAGCTTCGGTGATCGGCGTGCTCGTGCGTCTGCGGCCTGATGACGTACTGAACAGGGAAGCGCACGTCAACGAGATTGCGGTCGCCTGCGATGTACACCTCTTCCAGGTTTGAAAGCAGCGACGGGCCGTCGTACCACGGAGTGTTGTCCGACTTGGTCACCACGTTGTCGCCAAGCAACGCCGACAGCGGAATCGTGGTCACATCGTGCACATCCAGCCGGGCGGCGAACTCATGAAACTCATCCCGAGTCGTCTCGAATGTCTTTTGGTCCCAGCCGATCAGATCCATCTTGTTGACGGCGAGCACGATGTGCCTGATGCCCAGCAGCGACGCCAGAAACGCGTGGCGCCGCGACTGTTCGAGCAGCCCATGGCGGGCATCGACCAGCACGATGGCCAACTGCGCTGTCGACGTGCCGGTGACCATGTTGCGGGTGTACTGAATGTGGCCAGGGGTGTCGGCGATGATGAATTTGCGCTTGGGCGTGGCGAAATAGCGGTACGCGACGTCGATGGTGATGCCCTGTTCGCGCTCGGCGCGCAGCCCGTCGGTGACCAGAGCAAGGTCGGTGTAGTCGTGTCCGCGCTCCTTGGAGGTGCGCTGCACTGAGGCCAGTTGGTCTTCCATGACGGCCTTGGAGTCGTACAGTAGCCGCCCGATGAGCGTGGACTTGCCGTCATCGACGGATCCCGCGGTTGCCAGTCGCAGCAGCGTGGTCATCAGAAGTAGCCCTCTCGCTTGCGGTCTTCCATGCCGGCCTCAGAGATCCGGTCGTCGGCGCGGGTGGCGCCGCGTTCGGTCAGCCGCGACACTGCAGTCTCGGCGATCACCTCGGACACCGTGCCCGCCAGCGACTCGACGCAGCCGGTGCAGGTGACGTCGCCGACGGTGCGGAATCGCACGGTCTTCTCGATGACCTCTTCGTCCTTGCGCGGCTGCAGGTATTTGTGTACGGCGAGCAGCATCCCGTCGCGCTGAAACACCTTGCGCGGGTGGGCATAATAGATCGACGGCAGCTTGATTTTCTCGGCGCCGATGTAGGACCAGATGTCGAACTCCGTCCAGTTCGACAGCGGGAACACCCGGATGTGCTCACCCTTGTGGTGACGGCCGTTGTACAGGTTCCACAGCTCGGGCCGCTGCGCCTTGGGATCCCACTGGCCGAACTCGTCGCGGAAGGAGAACACCCGCTCCTTGGCGCGCGCCTTCTCCTCGTCGCGGCGGGCCCCGCCGAACGCAGCATCGAACTTGTTCTCCCGGATGGCCCGCAGCAGCGTGACTGTCTGCAGAGGGTTGCGCGACGGGATGGTTTCCACGACGCGCCCCGCATCGATGTCGTCCTGCACCTTGGCGACGATCAGCCGCACTCCGGCCTCTTCGACCAGCTCGTCGCGAGTCTGCAAAACCTCGTCGAAGTTGTGGCCGGTGTCGACGTGCATCACCGGGAACGGCAGCCGGCCGGGCCGGAACGCCTTCAGCGCGAGATGCAGCATGACGATGGAGTCCTTGCCGCCAGAGAACAGCAGCACGGGTCGCTCGAACTCCGCGGCCACCTCTCGAATGATATGGATGGCCTCGGCTTCCAGCGACCGCAGATGGCTGAGCTCGTAGCGGCCCGCCTGGTTGAGTTCCGGCGCCTCGGTCATCTTTTCTTCATTAAGTTGGTAGAAATGACCAGATTTATCGTCATAACCCGACATAAAACCAGCTCCGGCCTGCGATGTCAACGCTGTTCTCCCGCGAGTTGGGCCACGCTCGCTTACCTGCCGGGTAATTGATCTGCCGCAGATACTGGAGCCATGTCAGCTTCAGCCCAGCCTCAGACCGGCGCGGACGTCATCGCGCAATTCATTCCGCAGTCGCCGTTCGTCGCCAAGCTCGGCATCGTCGCAGACGTGCTGGAGGCCGACGTGGTGCGACTGCGACTGCCCTGGGATCCGTCGAACGTGACGATCGGCGACATGGTGCACGGCGGCGCGATCGCCGCGCTGGCCGATGTCGCGGTGATGGCAGCCGCGTGGGCGGGCGCCGACGTTCCGGACTCGCTGCGCGGCGTGACCACGTCGATGTCCATGCAGTTTCTCTCACCGGCGCGGGCGACCGACCTGGTCGCGATCGGCCGGGTGTTGCGGCGCGGCAAGACTCTGGTCAATTGTGACGTCGACGTCGTCACTGCCGACGGCGACGCCGTCGCGAAGGCGATCGCGACCTACAAGATAGGGTGAGCAGGCCGGCTTGAGCTTTCCGGTCTGGGCGGGGCCGTTGGCCTCCATCGGTTCCGGAATCGAACTCCAAAACGGCGACGCGACAAAGCATTCCTTCGCCGGGGCGGAAGCAATCGGGTTAGCACTTGCCTGCAACCGAGTGATGCCCTTCACCGAAGGGCCGGTAGACGCTAGTGCACTGCGACTCGCGACCGCGGGTGACCGCGGAGAAGTAGGGCGAACTCAGCGAGTCTGGTGTGCAGGTTGTCGGTGAGCCACAGGGAGTCCGCCGGTTCCAGACGCGTGTCGGATGTTGCGGGGGTGGTGAGCTCCGGCTGATGAGCGTCCAACGGTGCGGATGTCTTGGCGGCTGCTGCGTCGTCGCGTGCGGCAGCCTTGACGTCTTCCACGTCGTCCCGCAGTCGGCGGATACTCATCTCTACTCGCTGATCCGTCCAGCCGTGCAGGCGCCGTGACGAGTCGGTGAGCAGCGGCGTGAGACGCAAGAACGCCTCGTGGACGGCGTCAACCCGAACTCCCTGCTCAGTTAGCGGGCTTCCCGGTTGCGGAAAGAAGGTCGTCTTGGTGACGGCCGACGCGACCATGGCGTCGAGGGCTGAGTGGGCGCGGTCAAGTGCGGCCCCGGTCGTCGCCCTGCGGGCCCTGTTGCCTGGCTGCTGAGATTCGAGGGCAGCATCCAGTGCATCCAGATACTGCAGCACTGCCGGACGGAAGTCGCGCGAGAGCCGGATCGGCGCGACGGTAAGCGCGACAGCAGCGGCGACGCACCCTCCGATGAGGGCCGCGACCGCTTTGTCCCAAATCAGGTCGAGGTAGCGCCCTTCGGTCGCGAAGAGCGGTACGAGCGCAATGCTCATCCAGAACACCATTGCCGGATAGGAGACGGGGGCGCTGACGATGGTGAAGAACACGCCAATGGTAACGACGACGACGGTCCACACAATATTGTTCGGGACGCTTGCCGCGATCGCGACACCGGCGGTGGCTCCCACGATCGTGGCGGCGAGCCATATCCACGCTCGCCGGGCCGACGCCTCGGCCGATCCGGCGATGATCACGTACGCAGTCCACGCCACAAGGAGGCTTTGCTCGTTTCCCAGCGATTTGGCGATCAGGCCCGCTAGCACGGCCGCGACGGCGGCCTGTATCGCAAGAACCATTGTGGGCGGAAGGGTGCGTACAGCAGGCACATCCGGGCTCGTCTGCGCAGCGGCGGCGACAGTCGCGGGTACGGCAGCGTCGGGGGGTACGGGCAATACGGTCGCCAAAGCTGTTGCCTGCGAAGTTGACTGGGCGACGAGTTGGGCTCCCCCGACTGTGGTCAGAGCTGCCAGAGCAGTCCCCGGCGGTCGGTGCGGTGCATCGTTGGCCATCGGCGCAGTGGTCGTCGCCTCGTGAAGACGGTCGCGGAGGCGTTGAAGTTCGCATGCGACCGCGTCCAATGACTGCGCGTCGATGGTGTCCCTCAGGGCGTTCGCGAGGGCCTGCAGGGTGCTCCTGGTAGATCCCGCGATGTCGTCGGGAAGCATGTCAATCCATCGCGGATCGTTGGACTGGTTGATCACCTCCTCAATTCCTCTTTCCGCGCAGTACAGCGCCACGCGCAATTGCTCGACGTCGTGTTGTCCGAAGCCGGGCAGGAGAGCGCCGGAGAGCTGGCTCTCGATGGCTGTCCGGCACCGCATCACCCGGCCGAGACTCCGGCGCAGAGCTTTTGCAGCACGATCGGGTGCATTGCCGTCGCAGGTTGTGGTCAGTATGCCCACGACGCTGGCCACCGCGTCTCCCGCACTCCGGCAGAAGACGTCTACGGACCGTTTGAGGGAACGAACCGGATCGTCGGGCAGGATCAAGTATTCCGAGACGGTGATCCAGGCGAAGCCGACCGTCGAGGCGAGCACGAACCACCCGATCCGGTCGCTCGTGATGTGCCCGGCACCGGCGAGAAAGGTTATGAGTGCGCCGATCACAGCGAGATTGCCGGCCCGCAGACTCCAGGAACGCAGCGCGTACGACAAGAACATCTGCAGGACCAGGAATGCTACAGCGGCCCATACCGCGGTCCGGCTCAGTTCGACGGTGACAACGATCGCCACGGCCGCGACAACTGAAGCCCAGCCGAACGTGTGAGCGCGGTCGCGGCGGCGGGGATCGGTAACCAGCAGTGCTCCGAAGAAGCACGCTCCGGCGCCGAACAGCGTTATCCGCAACGGTTCGGCGACACCGAACACCGAGGTCACCACAGCCAACGTGAGCCCTGAAAGCACTGTCGCGCAAGCAGTTCTAGCACCATGACGGGTTCGAGCGAAGCCGGGATCGAGCACTTCCAGTCGCGCAACAACGCGAGCCATCATGGAGATAGCGCCATGCTAATCAGAGCTCCTCCATAATCGATGGCCATCGGCGTAGCCCGACCTGCCGGCGCGCTACAGGCCGTGAATGCCCTTGTACAGCACCAAAAGTCCGATGATGACCAAGATGGCCGCCACCAGCGCGGCGTTGTGTCGCTCCATCCAGTCTTTGAGCCGGGTCAGCGGCCCGTCGAGCCGCTCACCGGCCACGGCGTAGGCCAGTACCGGGATCGCCGCCGACGACGCGGCGACAAGGACATAGAACACCACGGAAATCCAGGCACCCGCGGTACCGAGGCCCGCGGTCCCAATCGCCAAACCGGCTGCCGCGCAGATGAAGAGCACCTTTGGATTCGCCACCACTAACGCCGCCGCGATGACCGCTGCCCGACCCGGGGTGGCATCGGTGATCTTCTTCATCCAGGCTGGCGAATGGGCCGATCGCTTGCGCGTCAACCAGCGGAACACACCAAACACGATAAGCGCGATACCGATTACGATGCGCAACCAGGAGGCCCACGTCGGCGCCTTGTCCAGCCCGCCCAGCAGGCTGGACACCTCGACGAAGATCGCCGTCAACGCGGCCAGCCCGAAGAGCCAGCCGGCCAGGTAGGCCAGGCTGGTCGGCTTCGGCCGCGGTGTGTGCAGCACCAGCACGGCGGGGATGATCGACAGTGGGGAGACGGCAACCACAAGCGCAAGGGGGATGAGTTCGGACAACTCCGAGCCCAAGCTGGCCGTCACCTGCGGTACCTAATCGACACGGGCCGTTAGTCGTTCGGTGTGATGACGGCGCGTCCCCGAATCTTGCCGTCGTGCAACAGGTGGTAGGCGTGCGCCGCGTCGTCGAGGGCAAAGTGTTCGACGAGCATCTTGATTTTCCCGGTCTGGGCGAGGCTGATCACCTCGATCAGCTCGGGGATGGTGCCCCAGAACGGCGACGCGACGGCGCATTCCTTCGCCGGGCTGTTGAAGTTCACCGGGAGGGCGGCGTTACCGAGTCCGACGATGGTGACGTGCCCGAGCACCCGTGACACCTGAGCGGCCATCGTGAGTGTCGGATTGACCCCAACCAGATCGAGAACGAGTTCGGCGCCCCCGCCCTTAGTGATGTCTTTAATGCGTTTGACCGCGTCGTCCCCGGAGATGAGTACCTCGTCTGCGCCCATGTCCTTGGCGATCTTCAGCTTGTCTTCCGAAGTATCCACCGCGACAACTGTCGTCGCACCGCTGAGCGCATTGAGCACCTGGACGGCCATCTGCCCGAGACCGCCTGCCCCGATGACGACGGCGGTGGACCCCGGCCCCAGCAGATGAACCGAGCGCTTTACGGCGTGATAGCTGGTGAGCCCGGCGTCGGACAGCGGCGCCGCCTCACGAGGGTCCAAGTCGCCCAATGGAATCAGGTAGCGCGTCGACGGGACGAGGAGGTACTCGGCCATGCCGCCGTCGGTGCCACCCAGCCCGCCCGGGCTCGGCTTCCCCGGTGTCTGGCAGTAGTTCTCCATCCCCTGGCGGCAATTCATGCACAGCCCACAACCCCACGGGCCGTACACGATAACGGGGTCACCGGGTGCGAAACCCGTTGCGCCCGGCCCCATTTTCTCGACCCAGCCGGCGTTCTCGTGCCCGAGGGTGAAGGGCAGCGTCATCGACTTCGATCCGGCGGGGGCCTCCAACAGATGGAGGTCCGAATGGCAGGCACCTGCTCCGCCGACCTTGACCAGCACCTCCCCTGGCCCAGGTTCTGGCACTGGCACGTCCCGGAGTTGCCCCGGCTGTTGCCATTCGACGAACTGGAACGCTTTGATTTCGCTACCTCTTCTTTCCCCGTCGCTTCGCTCGCCTTAGCCGTCCACGATCCGGTCGAACTCGACCTCGAGATGCAGCGGACCCCGAAACACCTGGTTCTGCCGGTAGGGCGGCGGGTCGACGACGAGCCGCGGGTTCTCCACCCGGCGCAGAAAGGTCTCCACCGCGATGTTGACCTCCAGACGGGCCAGTGGACCGCCCACGCAGCTATGCACGCCGCGACCCCAGCCGACGTGCTGGTTGTCCTTGCGTTCGATGTCGAACTTCTCCGGATCGGGGAACCGCTTCGGGTCGCGGTTCGCGGCGCCGTACAGCAGGTGCACCGCCGAGCCCGCGGGGATGACGGTCCCGCCGACCTCAATGTCAGCGGTCACGCTTCGACTCGGGAAGAACTGGACGGCGGATTGAAGCCGCAGGACCTCCTCGATCGCCTTGGGGATCAGTTCGGGTTTCTCGCGGAGCAACTCGATTGACTCGGGATTGCGCAGCAGCAGGAGCACACAGTGCGCGATGGTGTTGACCGTCGAGTCGTGACCGGCGATCAGCAGCAGCTGCGCATTGGCCGCAGCCTCGGCGGGCGCCATGGCGCCATCGGGGCCGTCAGTGTCGCTGACCAACTTCGACAACACGTTATCGCCGGGCTCCTTTACGAATCCCTCGATCAGGCCGGCCATGTACTGCTTCATTGCCGCCATGCTTTCGCGGCCCTTTTGCAGGCGTGCCTGCCCTTCTTCGGTGGCGGCGTCCGGTCCCAGGTCAGTGCCCGCCATGAAGTCGAAGATCCACTTGTGGAAGGTGGGCTCGTCCTTCACGGGGACACCCAGGATCTGGCAGATCACCGCAACCGGCACCGGATAGGCATAGTCATCGACCACGTCGAAGGTGTTACTGCCCTTGGCTTTCACCTTGTCCAGCGAGTCGTTGCACAACGCCTGGATGTCGGCTGCCATGTTGGGGATGACGTCCGGTGAGTGCGGTGGCGCGAAGTGCCGCATCACCTGTCGACGCTGCCTGTCGTGGCTGGCAGGGTCGGACACGATCAGGCTCGGCGCGGTCCCATAGGCCTTCATGTGCTCGGCGCCGACATCGGGCGCATCGGCCGCGGGCTTGGCCGAGATGGGACTCTTCGAGATGTCAGAGCTGACGTGCGGGTCGTGCGCGAGCTGTAGTAGCTCGCGGTAGCCGGTAACGACGTAGACCTTGTCGGCCACCTGCACGACGGGCGTCTTCCGGAGCTCGTCAAAGAACCGGTAGGGGTCGTGGCGGTTCTCGTACTTCATCGCCTCGGTCCAGGCGGTTTCTGCGGTTGTCATGGCGCTCCGTTCTAGCGGGCTTTGGGGCGGAACTCGGCGCCCCGTGAGGTCGGGTCGTGGCCGGTGAGAACGACATCGGGAATCCCGGTCGGCTCGCGCGGATCCGGGAAGCGGGCCGACATCGGCTCGGCGTTCGCCGGTGCGTCGTAGCCCGGTGGCGGGGGCGGGAAGGCCGCCGATTGCTCGATGAGTCTTCCGTAGTACTCCAGCCACTTGCCGTGATTGAAGGTGATGGCTCCGACGATGCGACCCTTCTTACCGAAGGCGGCGGCGAAGCGGAGATCCTCGACCGAGCCCTGGGTGAAGACGATCTCATCACCGAAGGAGCACACGCCAACGCCCTTGATGTTGACGCCGAACTGGCCGGACCAAAACTGCGGCAGCGGCAGGTGCGGACGGCGTCCGGTCTCGAGGTTGACCATGTTGTGCGCCGCGGTCTGGGCGCCCAGCACCGCCGCATCCACGTGCTCGATCGCCATGAACTGGTACTCGTAGAGCACATGCGGTGCCCGGGCGATGTCGCCGGCGACGAAAATGTTGTCGGTCACCACGCCGTTGATGTCGAAGGCGCGGCACCCAGCGTCGCAGGCCACGCCCCAGAACCCGGCGGCCAGTCCAGCGCCTTCGAGCCATTCGATATTGCGGACGGACCCCAGCGACGCCACCACCACGTCGACGTCCAGCGTGGTCCCGTCCGATAACTGAGCCTGCCGGACGTGCCCGTCGGCGTCGCCTTTCAACGCTTCCACCGCCACCCCGGTACGCAGGTCGACCCCGGCGTCGCGCTGCATCTTGGCGGCGATATCGCCGATCACCCCGCCGAGCGGCCCGACCAGCGGTGCGCTGGAGCGTTCCGCGACCGTCACGTCCAATCCGAGATCTCGACAGACCGAGGCCATCTCGGAGCCGATGAAGCCCGCGCCGACGATCAGCACCCGCTTCGGCCTGGCCTTCAACGCCGCCTGCAACTCGGCCGCGTCATCGCTGGTCCGCAGCGTGTAGAGGCCCTTCAGCTTGGCCTCTTCGGGGTTGAACCACGCGCGGGAACGGACGCCGGTCGCGATCAGCAACCGGTCGTAGGGCACCTTGTCACCGTTGGCGAGCAACACCTCCCGCGTGTCGCGGTCCAATCCGGTGGCCGCCACGCCTAGACGCCAGTCCGCGTTGACCTCCCGCAGGCGCGGCAGCTTGGTGTTACCCGCCGGCACCCATCCCTTGAGCACCTGCTTGGACAGCGGCGGCCGGTCGTACGGCTCGTGGACCTCGTCACCAATGATGGTCAGCGAGCCGGTGAAGCCCTCGTCGCGCAACGCCTCCGCGGCACGCAGTCCGGCCAGCGACGCACCAACGATGACGATCCGACCCTCTGCCTTGAAGGTCCTAACGAGGTCGGCGACCAGCGGGTGCGTCCTCACTTCGTCGTCCTGTCCGCTGGGGGGTCCATCTCCGCGATGATCGCCTGCACCGGGCAGGACGCCACCGCCCGCGCGACCTGCTGACGTTGCGAGTCATCGGGATTCGGGTCGTATGCGAGCGCTTCCTCCCCTTGCAATTGGAGGACGTCCGGCGCCAGCGGGACGCATTGCGCGTATCCCAGACACCGGTTGAGATCAACAACAATTCGCATGCTTCGGCTCCTCTTTGACCGTCGCTGAGGGCTGGTCAGCGCTGCTCCCGAAATTCCTACGGGAAGGGGCCGACAGTACCGCTTACACACCCGTGAATGACACTTTTGGACGTTGTCGTCCGGCCATCAAGATCACCGGGCGTCGGATACGGTGACCGGGCCGCGATGGTGAGGATTGTTGATGAGGTTGCCGTCATTTCCGTAACGAGCGGTGTTGCTGCGCGCCTGGAAGTTTTCGACCCCGGCTTCGTCCGGACGCGTCGTGGTGTGCGAGCGGTGTGTGCGACCGTGCTCGCGTGGGCGACGATGGTCGCGGTGACGTCCGCGTTCGACGTCGCCGACCCTGTGCGGATCACGCTGTTCGCCGCGGGCGCCGCCTTCGAGGGCGCTCTCCTGGCGCCGGATCCGCACCCCAGAGACCGCGTTCGCACGCTCGGATGGGCGTCAGTTGTCGCCGCGATCGCCGTCGTTGCGACGGTCGCACTCACTCAGAACGCGGTATGGGCCGTAGCGGTACTGCTTGTCCTGCTGATGTTTTCGTCGTACGCGCTGCGGTCCTGGAGTCCGCGTGTCGCGAGTCTGGCGCTGATGGGCGCCATCACCGTCTATATCACCGGGGCCGGCTACATCACGGTCGGCCGGATCGGATGGTTCGTCCTCGCACTGGTCGTGGGCTTCGGCTGGCTGGCGCTCTGGGAAACCCTGGTCCTGCCCGATCATCCGCTGCGGTCCCTTAACTTATCGGTCCAGGCGTTCTCCCGGCGTGCGGCGGACACAGTCGCCGATGTCGTCGACGCCGTGAACACGGCCAGCGACGGCACGCCGTCCGACGACGCCCGCAAAGCGCTGCACAAGAACCTCGAGCGAGTGCGAAGGTGTCGCAGCGCCATCGAAACGCAGTTCCCCGGCGCCGTCGTGCGCGGCTTCAGTCAGAACGATGTCGACCAATTGCGCGTGGCGCTCCACTCGGCGCAGAAAGGACTGGAGGACATCGCCGATCAGACCGAGGATCCTGACTGGGTGCGGTCGCTGCCTGACGAGATCGCCTGGTCGATCAGCAACACGCTGCACGCGCTTGCCACCGCCCTGCGCGACGACGTCGACGAGGAATCCGGGGACGCCGTTTCCAGCCAAGCTCGGGCATTCCGCGGCCACATACACGAAGCGCTGACGCAGGCCACGAAAAAGGGAACGGTACCCTTCCCGCCCGAAACGCTGCTGGCGTCGCTTTCGCTGCTCGCCGGTGGCGAGGTCGTGGCCCAATCAGTTACGCAGGCAAGGAAGTTGGCTGCGACAGCACCTGCCGCGGTTAGTGCCGCGCTGCAGGCTGATTCAGTCGGCGCTGCGCAAGCCGACACCAGTTCGCCTCCGGACAGTCCATCCCTTTCGCCGACGATGGCGCTCGCGATACAGGCGGTCGTCGCCGCTGTGGCGGCCGGCCTGATCGCCAAGGCGGTGGGAAACGAGCAGAGCCTCGTGGTCGCCTGGACGGCGTTCGTGGTCATCGCCGGATCGGCCGGGCTCTCAACGCGGCGAGCCTGGGTCAGACTGCCCGCCACGATCCTGGGAGCCGTCGGCGGGGTGGCGATCGCGGCATTCGTGCCGGACAACGTTTTCTGGACCGTCGCCGTCGTCGCCGTGGGCGTGTTCTTCACGATCGTCACTGCACCCGTCTCGTATCCCGCCATGGTGTTCTGGATGAGCATCGCGTTCGTTCCGCTCTTCGCGACCGAGGGCCACTACCTCGATCTGATCAGAGACAAGACGGTCGCGGCCCTGATCGGTGGGTGCGTCGCCGCGGTGGTCGCGCTCACCATCGTCCCGATTCGCACCTCACGTGAAATTCGTCCGGCTGTGTTGGCGTATCTGGATGCTCTCGACGAGGCCCTCGAGTCTCACCTTCCCGGTCGGGGGGAAAACACCGCAACGACCCAAGCCGAACTTGATCGTGCCCATGCGGCACTGGCTGCCACAGCCGCATCGGCCGCGAACGAGACCAACGTCTTCGCGCAGCCGGAACGCGTCACCAATAAGGAAGCCGTCCTCGTTGATGCCGTGCACGAGGCGTATCTGCGTCTCACTCCGCTGTTGTCGGACTCCTCACAAATCCTGCACGGCTGGACGGACGGCCGCGTCGAGACCGGTATCCACCGACTGCGCGACGCCGTTGCGGCCGCGAAGGCGATGGCCCGGGGCGACGGGGCGCTGGCGACGGAATCCGGGCCGGCGGACGAGGACCAAGCAACCACGGGGGCACACGCCGTCACCCTGAAGTTGGCCGACTCGCTTCGCCGCGTCGAGCAGTTGCACGCCAGACTCATCGACCTCGCCCTGGTCCTCGACGGCCACCTCGTTACGTCGGGGCGTTGGCGGGCTGGAACACCCCAGATCCATCCGCGTCTTCTTCGGCGCGAATGATGTGCACCACCGCGTTGATGAGCGCCAGGTGGGTGAACGCCTGCGGGAAGTTGCCCAGGTGTCGCCCGGTGCGCGGCTCGATCTCCTCGGCGTACAGATGCAGCGGGCTGGCGAACGACAACAGCCGCTCACACAGGTGCTTGGCCCGGTGGATCTCGCCGATCTCAACCAGCGCCGACACCAGCCAGAACGAGCAGATGGTGAACGTGCCCTCCTCACCGGACAGGCCGTCATCGGTCTCCTCGACGCGGTAGCGCAACACCAGCCCGTCCTCGGTGAGTTCGTCGGCGATCGCCAGCACCGTCGCGCGTAGCCGCGGATCGTCGGCGGGCAGAAACCGGGTCAGCACGGCCAACAACAGCGAGGCGTCCAGCGCGTCGTCCCCGTACCGCTGGGTCAGCACCCCGCGGGTGTCGACGCCGTTGGCCAGGATGTCGGCCTTGATCTCCTCGGAAATGGCGCGCCACTCCCCAGTGTGCCTCGTCCAGCCATGCAGCTCGGCCAGCTTGGCCCCACGGTCCAGCGCAACCCAGCACATGATCTTCGACGAGGTGAAGTGCTGCGGCTCACCGCGCACCTCCCAGATGCCGCGGTCGGGTTCGCGCCAGTGCTTGATCGCCTCCTCGACCTGTTGCTTGAGCACCGGCCACAACGTTTCCGGAATCTGCTCACGGGACCTGGCGTGTAAGTACACCGAGTCCAGCATCGAACCCCAGACATCGTGCTGCATCTGGTTGTACGCGCCGTTGCCGATCCGCACCGGCCGGGCGTTGTCATACCCGGACAAGTGATGCAGCTCCTCCTCGACCAGGCTGCGCTCCCCACCAACGCCATACATCACCTGGAGTGGCTGTCGTTCACCGTTATTGGCGCCGGACACGTCAGCGATGAACGAGAAGAAGTCGTCGGCCTCACGGTCCAGCCCGAGTGTGTACAAGCCCCACAGTGCAAACGTAGAGTCCCGAATCCAGGCGTAGCGGTAGTCCCAATTTCGCTCGCCCTGAGGCGTTTCCGGCAGCGACGTGGTACTCGCCGCAAGTAGCGCTCCGGTCGGCGAGTAGGCCAACCCCTTCAGTGTCAGCGCGCTGCGCTGCAGGTACGACCGCCACGGGTGATCCGGGAAGCTGCCGATGTTGATCCACTGCCGCCAGCACTCGCTGGTCGTCCACATCTTGTCGACGGCCTCGTCATACGTCTGGGGCGAGGGATTCTTCGAAAAACTCAGCGCAACGAAGGCGTTGTCGCCCTCTTTCAGCCTCGTACGCGCCCGCGCCTGGCGGCCCTCCAGCCCGATGCGCAAGTTGGTCGTCAGCCGCAGTGTCGGGTGCGCGTCCGGGTCGTGGTTGGCCCGCGCAATGGCTTCCCCATAGCCACTGGCCGAGTACTCCCAGTTCGCGCTGCCCCGGTGGTAATCGAACGACGGCTCGCAGTCGATCACCAACTCGACCGTGCCGCTCACGCAGCGCACCGTGCGCAGCAGGGTGTGCTCGGCGTCCCAATCCATCGGTACGCGGCGATGCGTTCTTGATCGCGTCTCGACGTCGCGCCATGGGCCCATCACCAGCGTGTCGCGGACGATCATCCAGCCGGTGTGGGTCTGCCAGGTGGTCTCCAGGATCAGGCTGCCCGGCAGGTAACGCCTGGCGGAAGGCACCGACACCCCGTAGGGGCCGAGGCGGAAGTGGCCGGCTCCGCGGTCCAGGATGGCGCCGAACACGCTGGGCGAGTCGGGTCGTGGCACGCACAGCCACTCCACGGATCCACTCGATGAGATCAGGCAGGTGTTCTCGCAGTCGGACAGGAATCCGTAGTCGGCGATCGGCGGAAAGGGGTTTCGCAAACTGCTCGACACGTATGGCACCGGGGCCGTTGCGTTGAGCTGCACGGCGGCGCCCTCCTCGTCGGCGGGCGTCGTGTCCTGCAGGACCATCTCGACATCATCGACCGCGCACCGGTCCCGCGCAGGCGTTTACTCGGTCCAGACCAGTCAGCCGCCGACTCCGAGCAGGCGCGACGGCCGAAACTGTTGCGCTTGTTGCGGCGAATCCCGGGATCTCGCCGCAACAAACGACACAGTTGTTGCGCTGCCGCTAGAGCTTGACCTCGTTCAGCCGGCCGGTGGCGACATCGAAGACGAACCCGCGCAGGGATTCGTGCTTGGTGACGAACGGGCTTGCCTCGATACGGCGCAGCGATTGACGCAGGTCCTCTTCGAGATCGGGAAACGACTCGGCGGCCCATTCCGGCCTGATGCCCGTCTCGTCCTGGATGGCGCGTTTGAACTCGTCGTCGGTGAAGGTGAGCATGCCGCAGTCGGTGTGGTGGATCAGGATGATCTCCTTGGTCCCGAGCAGTCGCTGGCTGATCGCTAGTGAGCGGATCTCGTCGTCGGTGATGACGCCGCCGGCGTTGCGGATGACATGGGCCTCGCCATCGCCCAAGCCGAGGATTCGATAGACGTCGAGCCGGGCGTCCATGCACGCCACGACCGCCACATGCTTGCTCGGCGGCAGCGGCAGCGGGCCCTCGAAGGTGCTGGCATACACCTCGTTGTTCTTCAGGTACTCGTCGGTCACCGACATGGCACTCCTTATGCGCTGGTAGAGACGTTTTCAGGGCCGAACAGGTGTGCGCTCAGGCCCACCGTGGACACATTTTGGACACACTTTCGGCCACCGCGTCCAGATCACACTCGAACAAATCGGCGTACACGTCCAGCGTCATGGCCGCGCTGGCATGTCCAAGCATCCGCTGCACCACCTTCGGGTTGGCGCCCGCCGAGATGGCCAGCGAGGCCGCCGTGTGCCTCAGGTCGTGCGCGGTCACCCGGGGGAACGTCTCATCGGACGCTTGGCAGCGCGCCACTGCGCCTGCGAGCCAGGATTCGCGGCCCGGGCCGCGCAGGTAGCCGCCGTCCTGCGGCGCGGTCCACAGCAGATCCTCGCGGCCCTTACCCACGGCACTCGCCGCCAACGCGGTCATGACGAAGGCAGGCACCACCACGGTGCGGTTCTTGTTGCTCTTGAGCGTGCCGACGACGAACTGGTCGCGAACTCGAACCACGTTGCGGTGCAGCTCGATACGGCGCCGCAGGAAGTCGATGTCGCACACCCGCAGCGCGATGGCCTCACCCCAGCGCAACCCGCCGACACCCAGCAGCAGCACCAGCGAGCGGTAGGGCCCTGCCTCGCTGGCCAGCATGTCCAGTTGCGCCGCGCTCAGATACACGTTGCGCGGGGGTGCCTGCTTGGGCAGCTTCACACCCCGTGCCGGGTTCGCCGCCAGCATGCGGTCTTTCACCGCGTCGTCGAGGATGCGCGCGAGCACCGAGTGGGCCACCCGCACCAGCGACTCATGCTCTCAGAAGCGACACCATCCTGGCGGGCGGGGAATCCAACGAGCTGGTGGTCAAGCTACGCCGGACCGCCCCCGATCGACTGTCCCACGCCGCCGCCGACGCACTATCCCGCGCCTCCACCGAAGAACTGCTTGTGGAGCTACGACGGCGCATTATCCGGCCGCGCGAGCGACGCCGCGAGACCTGGGACGACTGGGACGGCCTGGACCCGCACGGCGACTGGCCCCAACAGGGCTAGCAGCCAGCGCGGGCGCAAGTCTTATCGCGAGCGACGGGGCGCGGGCCAATGGGTGACATCGAGAAGTCGAAAGTGATCCGATCATGCAATGGCGCAGGGTGTCCGGGGTTGCGGGCCCGACCTACTTCAGCGAAGACGGCCAGTGGACGATCCTCACCGTCATGTCGGGTGAGCACCGCCTGTACAGGGAACAGCAGACCGTCGGCGAGTTCCCGACGCTGCGGCTGGCCCAAAAGGCTGCTGAGCAGGCGACTGATTAGTGAGCCAGCGACCCCGAGGTGCTCGCACTCGACATCGACGAGGACGACGGCGAGGAGTATCCACAGTTTCGAGGAGTGGCACCGGGTCGTTTTACCCCCGCATTGTCTGGTCAGGGTGACTGTGTCGGAGCATCGACGAGGTTGCGGCTTTCTTTGTACCCAGTTGGTTCTCACTAGCGGATTACTACAGGGGCCTGCCAACCCATCAGCTCTGGGCCGCGAAGCCCCTTTGGGGAGCCGCGTGCGCGCCGCGCAGCTCCACGTTCAGCAGACATAGTCGGCATCTCGCTTCCCGATGACATGACTCCCCACATCTTCGGCTGATGTCGACCGCGCGATTTTGTGCTAGCCGAGGGTCACGGTGTCGCCTCGCTGGACTCTCCCGGCGCGACGCACTTCTGCATACACACCGACGTGAACTTCGTTGTGGCGTGCCGCCGTGCGCAGGATCCCGTTGTCCTTGGGCAAATCTCCTTGCGGAAGTGTGGTCATGACGTAGCGCGGGCAGTCGTCGGTGATCGCGAGCACGACGTCGTCGCCGATCCGAAGTTCTCGCCCCACCCACTTGCTCTCCACGAACTCGGCGTCGTCGTTCTCGGGACGCACGACGATGTTGGGCCGAAAGCGCCTGACCTCGAATTGGCCCTGCGGGTACAGGTCTCGTAGCCGGTTGATCGTCGCCGTCGTGAGCACATGGATGGTGGCGAGGTCGAAGAACGTAGTGGAGGGTATCGCCTCCTCCGTCACGGTCTCCCGGTGGGCGAGCTCGGCGATGTCGGGCCAGTACTCCTCGAGGCTCGGGTCGGACGGCGCGGCGCTGGCCAGCGTCACTGATCTACCGAGAGCGCCCGTGAGCAGCTCCGCGAAGCGGGCGTCGTCGGAGGTGACGCTGACGCCGTCGGGCAGTGTCACCCGCACCGGCGGCAGCGGACTCCCCAGCACCGGTGGCGTGGTGAATACCGCCCGGAAGTCGAACATCGTGGGCCACTTCCTCGGGTTCTTGGCGCTCACCACTTTCCCGGTCTCGGTGTCAACCAGCGCGAGCGAACGGTCACCGAGCAGCCCATGATCGGTGACGTCGGATGCGTTGAGCTCCTCGCCCATCATTGATTTCACGGGGTACCGCCACAACGAAACGACTGCTCCGTCTGTCATCTCGCTCCTTTAGCTCGGTTCCCGGCGGGTGGTAGGCCGAGTTTGCGGAACTCGTCCAACTTATCGCGACGTCAGGTCGAGCGTGTAGCCGGTGACGAGGAGCTTGAGCTACGTGACACGGTCGGGCCGATCGTGCCAGTGGCGCACTTCTGCTCGATATGCGGCCCCAAGTTCTGCTCGATGCGAATCACGCAAGTGTCAGCGACTACGCCGCCGAGCATGGGCTGGACACCGAGGAAGCCATCGAGGCGGCGATGGCGGAGAAGTCTCGCAAATTCGCCGAGCACGGCAACGGGATATTTCTACCCTTAGCCCAGTGACCTTACTACCGCTCGCCCCAGCCGGGCAGACACCGCGACGGGTAATGGCTATCGCCGGATCGGACTCCGGCGGCGGTGCCAAACTTCCTCATGGGCTCTGACAAGCCGCCCCTCGTGCTGCTGCACGGCATAACCATGTCTGGCAACGCGTGGCAGGAGGTAGTCCCGCTTCTCTCCGACCATCACGAGGTGTTCACACCGACCGCTCTCGGCCACCGTAGAGGGCCTCCTGTGCAGCGACGTCCGGCGACGATCACCGACGTAGTTGATGCTGCGGAGCGTACCTGGACGAGCGTGGTCTGGAGCGACCCCATCTTGCCGGAAACTCCATGGGCGGATTTGTGGCCATCGAGTTGGCCCGGCGCGGTCGTGCGGCCACCGTCTGCGCTTTTCCTCCGGTCGAGTTCTGGTCAGCCGGTTTCCAACCGCGAGCATTCAATAGACTTCAACGGGGCATAGCGCTTGCTCGTCGCGTTCGTTCCATCCTCCCCCTCATGTACAAGTCGGCAACGGTGCGTCGGCTGATACTGCGCGACGTCGCCTGGCACGGAGATCGACTTTCCGCAGACCGGTCCCTGGAGATGATTGACGAGGGCATCGATTGCGCAATCCTCGCCGACCTTTGTGCCGCCGACTGGCAGGTCGCACCGCTGGACCCGCTGCCATGTCCGATCACCATCGCATGGGGGCAGCAAGAGACACTCCTTCCCGTCGAGGCACACGGCAAGACCGAGCGCATTCCGCAAGCATCGATCAAAACCCTGCCCGGCGTCAGCCACGTGCCAATGATCGACGACCCAGGCTTAGTGGCGCGCACCATCCTCGCCGCTACAGGCGCGGCGAAGAACTAGTGCAACCAGGACCGAATCTGCTCGGAATCCGCTGGGGTCCAATCGACGGCAAACGCCACAAGCTAGCAGAATTAGTTGTGTTTCAGGGGCGGCGGCAAATCTGTGATTGACCGGTGCCGTTGGCGGGAGAATCCTCAAGGTGATCGCGGGTACGCAGCCAACTACCGCGACGAGCCGGGAGGGTAATGAGCTCGGAACATGCAACAGAGCAGGTGCCGCTGGCCGAGATCCACGAGGGTGACACGATCCAAGATCCCAAGTCCGGTCAGTGGTTCACCGTCACCCGAACGGCGGACGACACAACGAGTGTCACTCACAAGCACCCAG
Organism: uncultured Actinomycetota bacterium; assembly: GCA_963715885.1. Taxonomy (GTDB): domain Bacteria; phylum Actinomycetota; class Actinomycetes; order Mycobacteriales; family Mycobacteriaceae; genus Mycobacterium. The sequence goes on along the minus strand of CAVQSK010000007.1, from coordinate 28,671 downwards.
ATGGCGACAGGACGGTCATCGAGGGGTATCGGGTCTACTACGGCGACGAACGAGAAGGTGAGCAGGTCGATTCCCGGTGCATTATCGATAGCCGGTTCACCAAGGGCCTCGTCACTCGCCAGGTGCGAGAGTAATCGCGACCGTCTACGCGACTGCGAAAGCCTCGTCCACATCGGCAGCGGTCCCCATCGCCCTCGGTGACGGCTCGCTGCGGAGGTCAAGACTCGTCGTCGTCGTCGATGAACTCGGTCGGGCCGTAAGGGTGGTCGTCGTCATCGAAGCCGTCCTCCCCGACGTCGAGGACCTCCGGGTGCTGCTCCAGCTCCTCCGGCTTCTCGACGATCTCGCCCCACATGTCCTGCGGCACTGTGGACTTGACCGCCTCAGCGATCTTGCGCACCTGAAAGCTCAACTCAGCGATTTCGCGGCTATAGTCCCTGGATCGATCAGCGACTGCAGCCGACCCGCCGCGACGATGCCGGTGTTCACATCGACCTTGGTGTCCGAGTCGACCAGGGTCTCATAACTTTTGACCATGATCGTCTCGAAGAACGCAATGGGGGTGAGCGCGGTGGCCGCGCCCTCGACGAAGTCGACGCCGTTCGCCTTTGCCCGGCGTTCGAGGATCTCTCGGTAGGTTGCTTTGGCGACGTTCTGGACTGGGAAGTGGCGGGCCGTGTGGTTGCGGATGGAGTCGACCGTCACCCGATCACACTTGTCGAGTTCGGCGTTGTCTTCCCCTAGGGCGCGTAAGACCATGGCGTAGCTGGCCCCGGTGGCCAACATGTCGTTGACCTTCTTGCGCACCTGGTCGTTGCGGCAGATTCGGCATCGCGGCTCCAGATGGAACCCATTGTGCGGGACCAACTCCGTCGACTTCACGGTGTCGTCCACAAGGTCGCGGATCGCCTCGGATATAGACATGGCTTGTTCTCCTCGATCCGGCGAAGGCGCACGGTGGTCGTCGATCCCAGTCTGACAGGGAACAACCTGGAGGTACATCTGTAGTTCTTGGTATCTCTGCGGTACTTCCATGTACTTGGTCGCCGATAACATTGCAGCTTCAACAGTGGCACTACAGGTTTCGAAGCGCCGCACAAGGTGTTGGATGCACGAAGTTATGTCTTGTTGTCCAGTTCGTCCGAGACGTCGCACCACGCGAGGATGCGTTTCTCCAACCCGCTCACTCCTTAGGCGGCCACGTAGACCACCTTGCCCGGCTTGGGAACCACGAGGGCCCCGAAGGATTCGCCTGCGGCTAGGGGCACGGCTGGTGGCGATGGCGACGAACGTTTGGTAGCAGCCCGGCAGCCGGAGAGCTGCGCGAGGTTGATCCCGGCGGGCGATGGACACGCCGTGGACACAGTTTGGGTATAGCTGCAGCGAGCCCCAGCGATCTGTAATGACGCCTTTTCGCAGGTAGAGGGTCTTTTGACGCCCTTACCAGCAGCGCGACATATGGGAGTGGATGTTCTTCAGGTACTCATCGGTCACGGACATGGGACCTCCTCGGCCCGACGATAACCACGCGGGCATGGAAAAAGCACGCGTGAAAATCAACGCGAACGGATCTCAGATCAATGGAATCCAGATGGGGCCGAGCCAGAAGCCCCAGGCCTGGTGTCCCCCATCGAACACCGGGTTCACCCATCGGCCCTGGTATTGAAACGGTCGGTGATCACGGACGGCGCGGTCATACCCGTCGCGGTCCTGCCAGGGCACGTCGGGTCGCGGCGGCTGCATCAAAACGGGCCCCGGTCCCGGCGGCGGCTCCGCGTTGGCCAGGCCTGCGCCGACGCCGAGGGCAGCCGCGCCGAGCCCGCCGGTGATGGCGGCTGAAGCGATCAGCCTCTTCAGTCTCATGTTCATGCGATCGTTCCTCTCTGTGTTGCGCAACCGATGGTTGCTGTCAACGTGTTTGCAGGTCGTAAACGGTCGTCCCGCCGACATCGATGGGCCTGAAGTTCTGCTGTACCCACGTCGTGATGTCGCCCGCGGTGCCCGACCTGCCGCCCGGCAGGCCGCCCCGTTCGCCGGGGATGAAGTACCGCACTTGGCCGTCGGCGACATAGCCCTGAAACTGGGCGAGCGTGGGCGAATTGTCGGAGCCGGTGAACCCGCCGATCGCCATGACCGAGGTGCCGGTCTTCAGTTCGAGGCGGCTCGCAGTCATTGACCCCACAGTGGCTGCGGCCCAACGGTTGTCGGCCTGCTCGACAAGCTCCGGTAGCGCGGCGCTATCGGATTGGGCACCGTCTGGCCCACGGCCGCCGAAACCGCCGTCCCTGCCCGGACCGGACATCGTCATCGGCCCGCTGTGCGCGTTGGCGGCGGTTTCGATGGTGTAGACCGCGGTTGCACCCCCGCCGAAAACGATCGCGCCGACGGCCAGCACTGCCGTCGCTCGCCCCAGCCGGTGCGCACCGACCACAAGCACCGCGGCAGCAACCACCGATCCGGCCAGCACGATCCAGCGCAACGCCGGCAACCAATCCGGCGTGCGGTCCAACAGGATGAACGCCCAGACACCGGTGGTGGCGGCCATGGTTGCCAACGCAATCCGCGGCGTCAGGAACTCCTTGCCCCGCCACAGCTCTCGCACCGAGATCCCGACCAGTGCCGCGATCGCCGGGGCCAGCGCGACCGTGTAGTAGGGGTGGACGGTGCCCTCCATGAAGCTGAAAACGGCGCCGGTCACAAGCAGCCAGCCGCCCCACAGCAGCAGTCCCGCACGGAGATGCCCCGTGCGTGCCGTACGCCGGGTGAACCACAGTCCGGCCGCCAGGCCGATCAGCGCCGCGGGCAATAGCCAGGACGCCTCGGTTCCCATCGACAGGCCGAACAACCGGCCGATGCCCGGATCACCACCGAAGAACAAGTTTCCCGCACCGCCCGGACCGCCGCCCGGCCGGCCACCCCCGTAAACCCCCTGACCGCCGACCACCCGATCAATCCCGTTGTAGCCCAACGCCAGTTGCAACAGGCTGTTGTCGGTCGAGCCACCGATGTAGGGCCGCGAGTCGGCCGGCCACAAGCTGACCAGCGCGACGTACCAGCCCGCCGACACAATCAGCGCGGCGGCGGCGATCAGCAGCTTCCCGATGCGCTTCCACAGTCCGACCGGTGCGGCGACAAGAAACGCCAGCGCGAAACCTGGGACAACAAGAAAGGCCTGGAGCATCTTCGTCAGAAACGCGAAACCAACGGCGCAGCCAGCCAACGCGATCCAGCGAGTGCTCGCGGTCTCGGTCGCCCGCACCATGCAGTACCCGGCCGCCACCAACAACAGCACCAGCAGCGCGTCCGGGTTGTTGTATCGGAACATCAACGCCGCCACCGGAGTCAGCGCTAAGGCCGCACCGGCGATCAGGCCCGCAGCAGGACCGCTGGTCCGCCGCACGGTCGCATACAACAGTGCGACCGCCCCGACCCCCATCAACGCCTGGGGCAACAGCATCGTGAAAGCGCTGAAGCCGAACAGCCGGCCTGACAACGCCATCACCCACAGCGCCGCGGGCGGCTTGTCGACCGTGATGGCGTTGCCCGAGTCAAGTGAGCCGAACAGCCAGGCGGTCCAGTCCTGGGTTCCCGCCTGCGCGGCCGCGGCGTAGTAGTTGTTGGCCCAACCGGAGGACCCAAGGCCCCACAGGTACAGCACGGCGGTGCCGGCCAGCAGTGCCAGCAGACCGGGGCGCACCCAGCGTGGCGGGCGAGCATCGTACGGTTCCGCCGTTGTCTGCGGTCGCACGTCTGTGGTGGTCGTCATCTATCGATTTCCTTTGTATCGGTGTTGAGTCAGCGGGACCGGCGTGGGTGGAACACCCAGCCACGCAAGAGGACGAATCGCACGGCGGTGGCCACGAGATTGTCCAGCACCAGGACGCCCAGCTCCAGCAATTGGTGTGGTTGGTCGACGACGGTGTGCAGCACGCCGAGCGACCCACTGGTAATGGTCAGGGCGATTGCGAACACGATGAGGCCCTCGACGTGATGCCGCGCCGCATTGGTCTGGCCGCCGACCCCGAAGGTGAAGCGCCGGTTGGCGGCGGTGTTACCGATCGCCGTGATCAGCAACGCGCTCAGGTTCGCCGCCTGGGCGCCGGCCCAACCCTGCATCAGCATGAACAGCAGCACGTACGCCGCGGTCGACACGACACCGACGGCCCCGAACCGCACCGCCTGCCGGAACAACGATCCGGGCGCGGCGGAGGATCGCGACGAACCCAGCTGCGCGGCAATCGTGTTCACCGGGATCGATCCGTTGGCGAAACCGCGCAGGAGCCGCCCGATGCCCTTGAGGTCGGCGGTGGCGGTCGCGACGATGTCGACCCGGCTGTCAGGATCGTCCACCCAGTCGACCGGTACTTCGTGGATGCGTAGGCCGCTGCGCTCCGCGAGCACCAACAGCTCGGTGTCGAAGAACCAGCCGGTGTCGGAGACATGGGGCAACAGGCGCTGCGCAACGTCGCTGCGGATTGCCTTGAAGCCACACTGTGCGTCCGAGAAGCGGGCGGCCAGAGTCGATTTCAGGATCAAGTTGTAGCAGCGCGAGATGATCTCCCGCCTGGGTCCGCGTACCACCCGTGCGCCACGGCCCAGCCGGGTGCCGATCGCGAGGTCTGAATGGCCGGAGATGAGCGGCGCGACGAGTGGGGCAAGCGCCGCGAGGTCGGTGGACAGGTCGACATCCATGTACGCCAGCACCGGAGAGTCCGACGTGGACCACGCCGCGTGAAGTGCTCGGCCGCGGCCCTTCTGCTCCAGGCGAACCACCCGAACGTCGCTGAGGTCCGAGGCCAGTTCGCCGGCGATTCGGAAGGTGTCGTCGATGCTGGCGTTATCCGCGATCGTGATTCGTGCCGGGAATGGGAAATGCTCTCGGAGGTGACGATGCAGCCGGTACACCGAATCGGCAAGGGCGGCTTGCTCGTTGTACACCGGCACCACCACGTCGAGAACTGGAACCCCGGCAGCACGCGCTACCAACGCGGCGTTGGGTCGCGATTCGAATTGGACCCGATGACCCCAGCTGTCGAGGGCGATGTCTGTCATGATGCCCATGGTTGTGGCGCAGCTTGTGTCCCGAGTGGGGTCAAGCTATGCCCCGGCTATGAATTCTTCGGCGGCGAAGTGAGGTCGTAGATGAGGACGCGGTCGACGGTCAGCGGGGTGTAGTGGCTTTCCACCCAGTCGGCGATGTCGGAGGATTCCCGGCTGCCGCTCGTTTGGCCTGCCCAGTGACCGATCATCATCTTGCCGCGGATGAAATAGTGGATCTGTCGATCGGCGACGAAATCTTTGAACTCGTCGAGTGTCGGGGAGGGGTCGGTGCCATTGAAGCCACCGATGGCCATAACCGGTGCGCCGCTGGCTAATTGGTATCCCGCCGCATTGTTCGAGCCGATTACCGCCGCCGCCCAAGTGTAGTCGTCGGCGTCGGCGGACAGGGTGGCCGTCAGACCCGGGCCGGGGCTCGGCGAATCAAGGAGTCCGCCGGTTCCGGCGAAGCCGCCGCCGCCCGTTCCGTGCCGCGACGGCCCGACCGACGGGATCGCGCCGCTGTGTGGCGTCGCCGCCGTCGCGATGGAATACGCGGCCGGCGAGAGTAGACAGGAGACCACGGCGACAACCGCCACCACACGGGCGACCGGCCGCGTCACCCGGCCGACGACCAGCAATAGCACCGCAGCGGCCACTCCACCGATCGCGACGGCGGCCCGCAGCCATGGCTGCCACTCACCGTGCCGTGACAACAGCACCGCGGCGAGAATGGTGGTGACGAGGACAACCCCAGCTTGGGTCGTTGCGGCGCAGACGTCGGAGCGGTTGCGCCACAACAGCGTTGCACCGATGGCGATACAAGCCGCGACCGCCGGAGCGAGCGCGACGGTGTAGTAAGGATGCACGATGCCGTTCATGAAGCTGAACACCACCGCGGTGATCGCCAGCCACCCGCCCCACACGATCAACGCCGCCCGTATCGGGTCGGTCCGCGGCGCCCGCCGGGTGATGATCAGGCCCGCTATCAGACAGATCACGGCCGCGGGCAGCAGCCACGCAATATCCAGACCCATTCCGGTTCCAAACAACCGGCCCCAGCCGACGTCGTGGTTGAGGTTGCCCAGACCGCCGGGCTCGTCTCCCGTCAGCCGGCCAAACCCGTTGTAGCCCAAAGCCAGTTCGACGATGCTGTCGTGCTGCGAGCCGCCGATGTAGGGCCGCGACGACGTCGGCCACAGCTCGACGAGCAGCAGGTACCAGCCGCCGGACACAACGACGGCCGCAAACGCCCCGAGCACGTCGACGACCCTGCTCCGAACCGGACGATATGCCGCCACCAAGTAGGCGATGGCGAATCCCGGCAACACCAGGAAGGCCTGCAACATCTTCGCCAGAAACCCGAACCCAACTGCCACACCCGCGGCGATCAACCACCAACGGCTGCTGTCTTTTTCACACGCCCGCTGCACGCAATACGCTGCGGCGACGAGCAGCATCACCAGCAGAGCATCGGGATTGTTGAACCGGAACATCAGCGCGGCCACCGGCGTCAGCGCGAGCACCGCGCCGGCCAGCAGGGCTGCATTTGGTCCGCTGACCCTGCGGACGGCGGCGTACAGCAGCGCCACCGCGGCAACGCCCTCCAATGCCTGCGGCACCAGCACGCTCCAGGAATTCAAGCCGAACAGCCGGACCGACACGTCGATGATCCACAGCGCCGCAGGCGTCTTATCGACGGTGATGGCGTTGGCGGCGTCGCTCGATCCGAACAGCATCGCCGTCCAGTCGCTCGCGCCGGCCTGCGCGGCCGCCGAGTAGAACGCGTTCGCCCACCGACTGGCGGACAGGTTCCACAGGTACAGCATGGCCGTCGCCACCAAGAGCACACCCAGTCCCACCCGCGAGCAGACGGAAAGGTCCCCGCTTTCGCGGCGTTTCGGGGGACTTTCCGTCTGCTCGGCAGGAAGAACCAGGGTCACCGAGCCGATCCTCGCCTGCGGAGCTAGGCGCCGGATTTGGCCCCACTGTGGCTTGGCTGTGAATTGCCAGGAAGCGTCACGACAAACTCCGTCTTGCCCGGCACGCTGTGCACGTCGATGGTGCCGCGGTGCGCCCTTACCACGGCCGCGACGATGGCCAGCCCAAGGCCGGTGCTGCCGCCGCGCCGCGAGCGCGAATAGTCGCCGCGTGCGAACCGCTCGAAGATCTCCGGCTGCAGCCACTCCGCAATCCCGGGACCGTCGTCGGCGACGGTCAGCACCGCGCCGCCGGCGTCATCCGCGGTCAACGACGTGGTTACCGATGTGCCCGCCGGGGTGTGTGTTCGTGCGTTGGCGAGCAGATTTGCAAGCACTTGATGCAGGCGGGGTTCGTCCCCGCTCACCACGACGGGCTCGCCGGGCAGGTCCAGCGACCACTGATGCTCGGGACCTGCGATGTGGGCGTCACTGACAGCGTCGACCACCAGTCGGGACAGATCGACCGGCTCACGCTCCAACGGCCGCCCGGTGTCGAGCCGCGCGAGCAGCAGCATGTCCTCGACGAGATGTGTCATCCGCTCGGTTTCCGACTCCACCCGGCTCATCGCGTGCGCGACGTCGTCGGGCAGATCATCCCGTTTCCGTTGCGCCAGTTCGGTGTACCCGCGAATCGCGGCCAGCGGGGTGCGTAATTCGTGGCTTGCATCAGCGACGAACTGACGGACCCGCGTCTCGCTGGCATGCCGCGCGGACAATGCGCCTGCGATGCGGTCCAGCATCCGGTTCAGCGCGGAGCCGAGCTGGCCGACCTCGGTGTGCGCGCCGGCAGGATCCACCTTGACGATCGGCGTTGGCAGCCGCACTTCGCCACGGTCGAGTTCGAGGTCGGCCACCTGCCTTGCCGCCGCGGAAACCCTTGACAGCGGCTCGAGTTGGCGGCGGATGATGACGACACCCACCGTCGTTGCGAGAATCAACGCGATCACGCCGACGATGCAGAACATCATTAGCACCCACAGCAGCGTGTCGTCGATGCCGGACAGCGGCAGGCCGGTCACGATCGTCTCCCCGCCGCCGCGCGAGTGCACGGCGATCAGCCGATAACGGCCCAGCCCATCCAGGTCGACGGTGGACAGCCGATGGTTCGGCCGAATTCGGGTCAGCTGTTCCGCTGCCGCCGGGCTGACCTGGGCCCGGGTGCCGTCGGCGGTGATGACGCCTGCGTCCACCGGAACGTGTTGGGCCACTACCGCCCCGACCGTGCGGGTGGATTGCCCTGGCGCGCCGAGGAATCCTGGTCCCGGTCCAGCCTCCGGGTCGAACCGCTCCCGATGCGGGAAGCCCGGAGACTGCGGGGGCGGTGGAAACGGCGGCATGTCGAAGATCATGGCCGAGCGCCGCCCAGCTTCGACGACCTGCTGGTCGAGCTGGTGCATCAGAAACCGTTGCAGCGCAAACTCCGTCGCAACACCGATGCAGGCGCACACCACCGCCAGCAGGGCCACCTGCGTCACGAGCAGCCGGGCCCGAAGCGACCACGCCCGCGGTGACCGGATGCGCGTCAAGAGGTGATCAGCCTGCGGGCTTGAGGACATACCCGGCACCGCGCAGCGTGTGGATCATCGGCTCACGGCCACTGTCGATCTTCTTGCGCAGATAGGAGACGTAAAGTTCGACGATGTTGGACCGCCCGCCGAAGTCATAGCTCCATACCCGGTCGAGGATCTGCGCCTTGCTCAGCACCCGTTTGGAGTTGCGCATCATGAACCGCAGCAGCTCGAATTCCGTTGCGGTCAACGAGATGACATCACCGCCGCGGGTGACTTCGTGGCTGTCTTCGTCGAGAACCAGATCACCGACCACGATCTTGGCGCCACCGGATTCACTCGTCACCCCTGTGCGACGCAGCAGGGCGCGCAGGCGCAGCACCACCTCTTCGAGGCTGAACGGTTTGGTCACATAGTCGTCGCCGCCTGCGGTCAGGCCTGCGATTCGGTCCTCGACGGAATCCTTGGCGGTCAGCAGCAGCAGCGGCAGCCTCGGAATCTGCTCTCGCAGCTTGTGCAGGACATCCAACCCGCTCATATCGGGCAGCATCACGTCGAGCACGACCACGTCGGGCGGCGTCGACCGCGCCGACGCAATGGCGGTCGCACCGTCTCCGGCCGTCGCGATCTCCCAGCCTTCGTAGCGCAGCGCCATCGAAACCAATTCAGCAAGGACGGGCTCGTCATCGACGACCAGCACGTGGATCGGCTTGCCGTCGGCCCGGCGCATGACCACCCGCGCGGGTTCGCTCTCGTTGCCGGCGGAGCCGTTAGGACTGACCACGGTGCCATTATTTGTGCTGGTCATTGGCGGATGCTATGGCTTTCCTATGCACCAGCTGTGAAGATTCGGTCACATAACCGGCGCTGAACCGGCGCACAGCCCAGACACAGGCAGCGCTTGCACCGTGGTCGCATGACAACTGATCAGATGGCGACTGACAACCCCGTCTGGGGTGCACCTGGGCCGGGACCCCGGCGCTGGGGAGTGCGCGAGACGGCGGCGGCCGTCGGCGCGGCCGCGGTGATCGCCGGCCTCGGCGGCGCCGCGATCTACGCCGCAACCGACGCCGATTCACACCCGGCGGGACCTCGTACGGCTTTCGGCCCCGGCGACCAGGGCGGACTACCCGGCATCGGCATGCATAGCCCCGGTGCGGACTCCTTCGGCGCGATGTCCCTTCACGGCGAGTTCGTGATCGCCGATCGCGCTGGCGGCTACACCACCACGCTCAGTCAGTCTGGAACCGTCACCGCCATTTCGCCGACATCGGTCACGGTGCGCAGCGACGACGGCTACAGCCAGACGTACGTCATTTCACAGCCGACAGGCCCGTCGCCCGCGATCAACGATCGCGTGAGCGTCCGAGCGACACGCACGGGCCAGACGGCGACCCTAATGAGCATCGGCGAGACTGGTGGGCCGGAGCCCGGAAACTAGGCGTCGGTAATCAGCCGTCGGGCGGTTCGGCGGTCACCGGGGGCGTCACGAACGTGGTCTCCAGCTCGGTAGGCGCAACCGACTCCGTGCTGGTCTCACCCAGCGTGACCTCAGACGTCGTAACTGGGCCTGGTGGGGCAGGTTCGGGCTCGGCCACGCTGACATTGCTGAACGTCACAGTGAGCGCGCTCATCGCGAGCACGGCTCCGACGCCTGCGGTGGCCGCGATCAACTTAAACTGCTTCGATTTCACCTCTGACCACTCCATTCGGTCTCTGGTCAGCCGTCCCGTGAAACCGAGACGACCCGTCGAACAGCTCACGAAGGACCAACGGTGACCCCTCCGCGTACTGGGTAACCGAAGCGGTCGGAGGTCAAACGCGAGGCCTTATGAGCCGGCGCCTCCGAATGGCGGGGCCTTGAGGGTCGGTACCGCGATCGAGGTTTCCGGCGCGGGCGGCGGCGTCTCCTGCTTGGTGGTGTCGCCCATAGTCATGCCCGAGCTTGTCACCACGGCGGGTGTGGCCTGCTCCTGGGTGATCGCCATGGTCACCGCACCCATCGCCACGACGGCACTGCCGCCGATCACGGCTGCCAGCATCCTTACGTTGGTCCGCTTGTTCGCATTCATGTCATAACTCCGTTCCTGGTCGACTGCAGGTTGGGAGTCAGTGAAGACAGCGAAGCTGTGAAGACCCTGGAATACGGGTGCGAACTGCCTTGGCGGCAACTGTCGGGGCGACTACTCGGCGGCCTTCTGCTCGGACGGCAGCGGCGCCGGGCCCTTTATCGTCGGCACCGCCATCGACGTGGCTTCGACGGTCGGTGGCTTCTTGGCGGTGGTGGTGGTCGAGCCAATCGTCATCGTGGACGATTTGGCGACCGTCTCGGGCCCCGCCTGTTCCTGGTGGATGGCCATCGACATCGCGCCTGCGGCGATCACCGCGCCGCCGCCGACGACCGCAACGAGCCATTTGGCATTGCTTGGGTTGCTGGAATCCATTCCTGAACACCTCTTTCCTGGACTGTCGTAGTCGCCGCGACGGCGAGACGACCCTAAAAGGGCAGGTGACTCCACTGAACGCCGCGAAACTGAAGGCAGCCTTGGACACCGGTGCGAATTGTCTAGCCACGCCCGAGCTGCAAGAACCGGCCCCAAAAGCACCCATCTCATAACCTGTGCCCATGCAGCCGCGGGGAGGACGGACCGGATGACGCGCTTTCTGGCGCGCCGGCTGCTCAACTACCTCGTCCTGCTGGCGCTGGCGTCGTTCCTGACGTTCACGCTGACGTCGTTGATGTTCGAGCCGCTGGACAGCCTGCTGCAGCGCAACCCGCGACCGCCACAGTCCACGATCGACGCCAAGCGCGCTGAGCTGGATCTGGACAAGCCCCCTCCCCTGCGATTCGCGTATTGGGCGTCGGGTGCCGTGCGCGGCGATTTCGGCACCACGATCACCGGCCAGCCGGTGTCAGACGAGCTGTGGCGGCGCATCGGCGTCAGCCTGCGGCTAGTGGTCATCGGCTCGCTGGTGGGGACCGTCGTCGGCGTCATCGTCGGCGCTTGGGGTGCGATCCGGCAGTACCGGCTCTCCGACCGGGTCATCACAGTGCTGTCACTGCTGATATTGAGCACACCCGTGTTCGTCATCGCGAACCTGCTGATTCTGGGCGCGCTGCGAGTGAACTCGATCCTCGGCGTGCAGCTTTTCGAGTACACCGGGGAGACGTCTCCGGATGCCGTAGGTGGCGCGTGGAACCAGTTCGTCGACCGGCTGCAGCACCTGGTGCTGCCCACCTTCACCCTCGCGCTGGGCGCGATCGCCGGCTTCAGCCGGTACCAGCGCAACGCGATGCTCGACGTGCTGGGCCAGGACTTCATCCGGACTGCCCGCGCGAAAGGACTCACCAGGCGCCGCGCACTGTTCAAACACGGCCTGCGCACTGCGCTGATTCCGATGGCCACGTTGTTCGCCTACGGCGTCAGCGGACTCGTCACAGGTGCGGTGTTCACCGAGAAGATTTTCGGCTGGCACGGCATGGGCGAATGGGTGGTGCAGGGCATCGCCACGCAGGACACCAACATCATCGCCGCTGTCACGGTGTTCTCCGGCGCGACGATCCTGCTTGCCGGTCTGCTCTCCGATGTCATCTACGCAGCGCTCGATCCGAGAGTGCGCGTCACATGACTGAACCAATCACCACAGAATCGGCGACGACCGCCAAGGCCGGCGTCGACGTTGAACGGTTCGCGTCGCGCCGCACCCTAGTGCTGCGCCGGTTCCTGCGCAGCAAGCCCGCCGTGGTGTCGCTGACGCTGCTCATTCTGCTGTTCATCGGCTGCTACGCGCTGCCGCCACTGCTGCCCTACTCCTACACCGATCTCGACTACTACGCGCTGCAACAACCGCCCACCACCGACCACTGGTTCGGCACCAACGCGCTCGGCCAGGACCTGCTGGCCCAAACCCTGCGCGGCATGCAGAAATCAATGCTGATCGGTGTCTGCGTGGCATTCATCTCCACGACCATCGCCGCGACGGTCGGATCGATCGCGGGATACTTCGGTGGCTGGCGTGATCGCACCCTGATGTGGATCGTCGACCTGCTTTTGGTGGTGCCGAGCTTCATCCTGATCGCGATTGTCACACCGGGCCTAGGGCAATCCGCTCGCGTCGTCTGGCTGATCGTGCTGTTCTCCGTGTTCGGCTGGATGATCAGCTCGCGCATCGTGCGTGGCATGACGATGAGTCTGCGGATGCGCGAATTCGTCGTGGCGGCACGGTATATGGGCGTGAGCAACTGGCGCATCATCGTGCGCCACATCGTGCCGAACGTGGCCTCCATCCTGATCATCGACACCGCGCTCAACGTCGGCATCGCAATACTGGCCGAAACAGGTTTGAGCTTCCTGGGTTTCGGCATTCAACCGCCTGACGTGTCGCTGGGCACGCTGATCGCGGACGGCACGAATTCGGCGACGACCTTCCCGTGGGTGTTCTTGTTCCCGGCCGGGGTGTTGGTACTGATCGTGTTGTGCTCCAACCTCATTGGCGACGGCCTGCGTGACGCGCTGGATCCGAGCGCCCGCCCGTTACGAAGGAGACGTCGGTGAGTCTCCTCGAGGTGCGGGATCTGACGGTCACGTTTCCGACCGATGCCGAACAGGTTGCCGCGGTGCGCGGCATGAACTTTCACGTCGACCCGGGCGAAGTCGTTGCGCTGGTTGGTGAGTCCGGCGCCGGGAAGTCCGCCAGTGCGATGGCCGTCGTCGGGCTGCTGCCCGAATACGCCGAGGTGTCCGGTTCCATCCGGCTGCACGGCGACGAACTGCTCGGACTGTCCGACCAACGAATGTCGCGGATACGCGGCAAGACCATCGGCACCGTGTTTCAGGATCCGATGTCGGCGCTGACACCGGTCTACACCGTCGGCGATCAAATCGCCGAGGCGCTCGAAGTGCACGACCGCGAGATCAGTCGGCAGGGTGCTCGGGCCCGCGCCGTCGAACTGCTCGAGCTGGTCGGCATCGCCCAGCCGGAGCGCCGGGCGCGGTCCTTCCCCCATGAGCTCTCCGGTGGCGAGCGCCAACGCGTGGTCATCGCGATCGCGATCGCCAACGATCCCGACCTGTTGATCTGCGACGAGCCGACCACCGCGCTGGATGTCACGGTGCAAGCGCAGATCCTGGAGGTCCTCAAGACCGCGCGTGATGTCACCGGCGCGGGCGTGCTGATCATCACCCACGACCTCGGGGTGGTCGCCGAATTCGCCGACCGCGCTCTGGTGATGTACGCGGGACGTGCCGTCGAAGTGGCCGATGTCGACGTGCTGTATCGCGACCGGCGAATGCCCTACACCGTCGGGCTGCTCGGCTCGGTGCCGCGACTGGACGCCCCGCAGGGCGCGCGGCTGGTGCCGATCCCGGGTGCGCCGCCCTCGCTGGCAGCCCTGCCCCCCGGGTGCCCGTTCGCGCCGCGCTGCCCGCTGGTCATCGACGAGTGCCGCGCCGCCGAACCTGAACTGCTTGCGGTCGGCCCCGACCATCGCGCCGCCTGTATCCGCACGGCGCACGTGAGGGGGCGCAGCGCAGCCGACATCTACGGCGTTTCCACCGCACCGCCTGCGGACGCGAAGGCTCCTGTCGATGCGCCGCTGGTGCTGCGGGTCCGTGATCTGGTCAAGACGTTCACGCTGACCACGGGGGTCGTGCTGCGCCGGCACGTCGGAGAGGTGCGGGCGGTCGACGGCGTGAGTTTCGAGCTAGAGGAAGGCCGCACGCTGGGCATCGTCGGCGAATCGGGCTCCGGCAAATCCACGACGTTGCATCAGATACTCGATTTGGCCGTCCCGCAGTCGGGTTCGATCGAGGTGCTTGGCGCCGACGTCGCGAGACTGGACCGGCGCGCCCGACGGGCGCTGCGCGGTGACCTGCAGGTGGTGTTCCAGGACCCAGTCGCTTCGCTTGATCCAAGGCTTCCCGTCTTCGATGTGTTGGCGGAACCATTGCAGGCCAACGGCTTTGACAAGAACCGCGTCGACGAACGAGTCGCCGAGCTGTTGGGCATCGTGGGTCTGCGACGCGAGGACGCCAGCCGCTATCCGGCCGAGTTCTCCGGCGGTCAGAAGCAGCGCATCGGCATCGCAAGGGCGCTGGCGCTGCAGCCGAAGATCTTGGCGCTCGACGAACCGGTATCGGCACTGGACGTGTCGATCCAAGCGGGCATCATCAACCTGCTGCTTGACCTGCAGCAGCAATTCGGGTTGTCCTACCTGTTCGTCTCACACGACCTGTCGGTGGTCAAACATCTCGCCCACCGGGTGGCGGTGATGTACAAGGGCACGATCGTCGAGCAGGGCGACGGCGATCGGGTGTTCAGCAACCCGAAGCACGACTACACCCGGCGATTGCTTGCCGCCGTGCCGCAACCCGAGCCCCATCGCAGTTAGAGTCAATCCGCATGGAGATCCGACGCTTCGCTGTAGCTACGCTGGTTGCCGCGCTGACCGTGACCAGTTGTTCGAGCGGCGACCAGGAAACCCCCTCGGCCGGCGGCAGCGCGGAGGTCGGAACGACCAGCGACATCAACCCGCAGGATCCGGCGACCCTGCAAAAGGGTGGCAACTTGCGGCTGGTGCTGACCGAGTTCCCGTCGAACTTCAATTCCCTGCACATCGACGGCAACCTGGCCGACGCCGGCGCGATGTTACGGGCGACCATGCCGCGTGCGTTCCGGATCGCATCGGACGGCTCGACGTCGGTGAACACCGACTACTTCACCAGCGTCGAACTCACCGGCACTGACCCTCAGGTGGTCACCTACACCATCAATCCCAAGGCCGTCTGGAGCGACGGGACGCCAATTACATGGGAAGACATCAAGTCTCAGATCGATGCAACCAGCGGCAAGGACAAGGCCTTCGTCATCGCCAGCGCCAACGGCAGCGACCGGGTGGGCTCTGTCACGCGCGGCGTTGATGATCGGCAGGCCATCATGACCTTCGCCGAGCCGTTTGCCGAGTGGCAGGGAATGTTCGCCGGCAACACCATGCTGCTGCCCAAGAGCATGACCGCGAACCCCGATGTGTTCAACAAGGGGCAACTCACCGGCCCCGGCCCCTCTGCCGGGCCGTTCATCATCTCGGCAGTGGACCGCGCAGCACAACGAATCACGTTGACCCGCAACCCGAAGTGGTGGGGTACGCCGCCGCTGCTGGACAGCATCACGTATCTGGTGCTGGCTGACGAGGCCCGCCTTCCGGCACTGCAGAACAAGACCATCGACGCGACCGGGATGGTCTCACTCGACAACCTGAGGACCGCGCGCAACACGCCCGGCATCTCCATCCGGCGCGCGCCCGGCGCGAGCTGGTATCACCTCACGTTCAATGGGGCGCCCGGTTCTATTCTCGCCGATAAGACGCTGCGGCTGGCGATCGCCAAGGGCATCGACAGGAACCATATCGCGAATATCAGCCAGCGCGGGCTGGCCGACAACCCAGTGCCGCTGAACAACCACATCTTCATGGCGGGTCAGGAGGGGTACCAAGACAACAGCGGCGTCGTGGCCTTCGACCCGGAGAAGGCCAAACAGGAACTCGACGCACTCGGGTGGCGCCTCAACGGTCAGTTCCGCGAGAAGGACGGCCGGCAGTTGGTCATCCGCGACGTGCTCGCCGAGGCGCAAACGACCAGGCAGGTCGCCGTGATCGCGCAGAACAGCCTCGCGCAGATCGGTGTCAAGCTGGAGCTTGACGTGAAGGGAGGCGGCGGTTTCTTCACGAATTACATCAACGTCGGGAACTTCGACATCGCCCAGTTCTCCTGGGTCGGCGACGCATTCTCGCTGTGCTGCCTGAACCAGATCTACACCACCGGAGCGGACAGCAACTTCGGCAAGATCAGCAGTCCGGAGATCGACGCGAAGGCGAACGAGGTCATGGGCGAGCTCGATCCCGCCAAGGCACGCGAACTGGCCAATGAGTTCGACAAGCTCGTCTGGGCGGAGGGATTCAGCCTGCCGTTGTTCCAGTCGGCCGGCAACGTCGCGGTTCGCAGCAGCCTTGCGAACTTCGGGCCCGCTGGAATCGGCGACCTGGACTACACCAAGATCGGCTTCATGAAGCCGTAACCCGTTGCACGGTACGGGGAACCGCGGCGGGCAATGCCTTCTCAAGAGCTGCCGCTGCGGCGATCCCCCAGACCAGCAGCCGGACCCCAAGCCCGGCCGGTGTCGAGTCCAAAGTGGCGGCGCGGGCGGGAAGATCTTTGCTCACACCGTCATTGACATCCTTGACGATGTCGAGCGCCGCGCGCTCACGAAGATCGATGGCGCTGTGGCCCGCGGTCGCGAGATTGACCAGCACTGCACCCGGAATCAGTGACGCAACCCGGCGGGCCACCGACGGCGGGGTGATCAGATCGCGGCCGCCGGAGATGACCACGGTCGGCCAGGTGAACTTCGGCATCTCTGCGACCAGGTCGTAAGGCTCGGCATCGAACTCCGTTGAGCCGGTGGCGAACTCACGAAACGCGACGGCAGGGTCGAGCGGCTTGCCGTCGGGGGCGGGCCCGTAATTGAGTTCGCGATACCCGATCCGGCCGACCAGATCGGGCTCGTGACGATACGGCGCCTTGCGTTCGAACAGAAACCGGGCGGCCCAGCCGAGCGCCGACCACAACCAGGGGCGCCCGGCGAGCAGCAAATCGAGCTGGCGCTGCAGCACCGCGGGCCCCGCGAAGCCGTAGACCGCCGCGGCCAGCTGGGCGGCCGCGGGTGTCAGCACCTCGCCGTCGACGAGTTGCCGGACCTTGGGGGCCAGGGTGGCGGTCTCCGGGTCGTCGCCGTCCCACAGCAGGCGACGTGTCGCGTCGCGGACGTCGTCGATGTCCTGTGCCGACAACACCGGTGAATCGAGAACCATCGCGTGCACGCGGTCGGGGTGCCGCACACCGACACCGGCGGCGATATACGTGCCGTACGAGGTGCCGTAGATGACGGCCTTTTCCACCTGGGCGTCGTCGAGGACGGCTGCCACGTCGTCGACAACCTGATCAACGGTGAGCGCCGCCGGCGGCAGGTCGCAGCCACCGTCGTCGTGGCGGGACATCCCCACGCCGCGATGCTCGACCATGACCACGTCGAGGCCCTCGGCTGCGGCCCGTCGCCGAAACCCCCGGTAGAGCGCCACCGACGCGGCGCCGGGACCGCCAGGGATGATCACCAGTGGATGCGCCGACTTCCGGCCGGTGCGGACGTAATACAGGTCGAACTCGTCGTTGCTGCCGGGAGCCGCCTGGCCCGCGACATCGGACCGGGGCGTCACTGGCCGGCGTACCGGGCGCACGCCTGGCAACGCGGCCAGTTTGTCGTGCGCCCGGCGACGCTTGGCGTTCATCGTCATCAACGCTCATTCTGCCCTTACCCATCGAAACGTAGTAACGAAGATTTCGTCGGCGTTAGAGTCGCGGAACGACCGGCCCGTGGAACAGGAGCTGTCCGAACATGCACCTGGAAGTGTTCTTCGAGCGGGCAACACAAGCATTCGAGGTGTTGGGCGTCTTGTCGATGGTGGTCGGGTTCGTGTTCGCATTCTCTCTGGCCGCGGTCACCTGGAAGCGAACCGGCAACGGCGGCCGTGCGTTCAAGACACTGCGAGATACACTGGGCGGAGCCATTCTGCTCGGCCTGGAGTTGCTCGTCGCTGCAGATATTGTCAAGACCGTGACGGCGACGCCCTCGCTGACCGATGCCGCCATTCTGGGAATGATCGTGCTGATCCGAACGGTGCTGAGCATCAGCATCGAGATCGAAGTCGACGGTGTCGCACCATGGCGGAAGGCGCTGACGACCGGCCCGCAGGTGCTTGCCCGAGCTGCACGCCAGTCGGCACGGGCCGAGCCTGACGCCAGCCCCTAAGTCGAAACTTCAACAACGACAACTCATTTGAACAAGTTGGCAGCGGCAGCACTATGGGTGTCGTACGACAACCAGACGGGGCCGCAGGCGCTCTGGCGTGATCTCGTCGCCCGCGAGGAGGTCGTCGATCAGCGCGTTGGCATATCTGACCAATCCGACGGCGTCGATCGCATGCGGTGCCGGCCGGCCCTCGTCCGCAATACGGGCGGACGCGCGACGAAGCAGGCTGACCGCACCCTTGACGTTGCCTCGCTGGACGTGAGTGATGCCGACAGCGAGCTGGGCCAGACCCTGCCACAGCATCCCCTCGTCGTCCGGGCCGTTCTTCCATGCGGCCTCGAGCACTTCGTGCGCGTTGAATGCCAGGCCCCGGTCCAGCAGATCCTGGGCATATGCGAGGGTTTCGGCCGGTGCCAGCTCCAGGTCATCCCGGATCCGTGGAACGCCCTCACTGCCTTGCGGAAGAGGTCTACCCAGCGCGTCGCGCGGCCGCGTGCTTCGGGGACGACCGAATTCGTCGCGATCACGCTCGGTCATGTATCCATCATCAGCCGCGGATCAAATCGGCGGCTTTCTCGCCGATCAGCACGCTCGGCGCGTGCGTGTGACCGCGGATGATCGTCGGCATCACCGACGCGTCGGCGACCCGCAGGCCCTCGACGCCGCGGACCCGCAATTGAGGGTCCACCACACTCGCGTCGTCTCCGCCCATCCGGCAGGTGCCGACGGGGTGATAAAGCGTGTGCGACAAGGAGTTCAGCGCCTTCTCGAGGGTGTCGTCGTCGAGGCTCGCCGCGCCGAGCGGCCTGGCTAGCCTCCCGATGACGCCCCGCAGCGCGGGCGACTCTGCGATCGTCGCGCACATCCTCAGTCCCGCCATCAGCGCCGCGCGGTCCGCGCCGGCGTCGTCCGTGAGATAGCGAGGGTCGATGACCGGCTTGTCCTTGGGATCGTCCGAGCGCAACGTGATGGTGCCGCTGCTCTGCGGCTTGAGCAGGATCGGGCCTATCACGACGGCGTGGCCCGTATACGGGTCGCCGATGCCTTCGTCGAAATACGGTGCGGGAGCGAAGATCAGCTCCAAATCGGGGAGATTCAGGTCCGGGCGGCTCTTCACGAAGCCATACGCCTCCCCCACGTTGGAGGTGAGCATGCCGCGCCGCCGCACCAGGTAATTCACCAGCTGCAGCGGTTTCTCGGCGTCGAGCAGCGTGTCATCCTCAACGTCAAAGCCCAGCGGGACCACCAAATGGTCGAGCAGATTGCCGCCAACCCCCGGCGCGTGCGCCACCGTATCGATGCCGTGCTCGGCAAGCTGGTCGGAATCGCCGACACCGGAGAGCATCAGCAACTGCGGGCTGTTGATCGCGCCGCCGCACAGCACAACCTCGCGACGGGCCTTGACCACCCGGAGGGCGTCGAGCTGCTCGAATTCCACACCGACCGCGCGCTTTCCGTCGAAGATCACCCTGGTCACAGCGGCCTCGGTGTGCAGTGTCAGATTTCGCCGCCTCAATGCCGGTTTCAGGTACGCATCGGCGGTGCTCCACCGGGCACCCCTGCGCTGCGTGACATGCGTCTGGCAAAATCCTTCCGGCGCAGCCTGATTCGGCTCTTCGACCCGATGACCGCATTCCTGCACGGCGGCCAGCCAGGCGGAGGTGGAGCTGCGCGGGCTACGCTGACGCGAGATGCACAGCGGCCCGGCCTCGATCCGCCGGAAGTACTTCTCGATGTTCGCGTAGTTCCACTGGTCGCCTGCGTGCTCGGCCCATTCGTCGTAGTCGGCGGCGAAGCCGCGCACCCACATCATCGCATTCATCGACGACGAGCCGCCGAGCATCTTGCCTCGCGGCCAATAGATCTCGCGCCCGTCGAGTTCTTTCTGCGGCTCGGTTCGGTAGTCCCAATCGACCGCACTGCGGAACAGCTTGGCGAAGGCGGCGGGGATATGGACGAACTTGTCCTTGTCCCGCAGGCCCGCCTCCAGCACCACGACTTCGACGGAGGGATCTTCGCTGAGCCGGTTGGCCACCACCGATCCGGCAGAACCGGTGCCCACAACGATGTAGTCGGCGTTCACCTGCCGGAGTCTATGAGCCCGTCCGGCGTTCCATGGTCGATTCGATCGCCGCCGTATCCGGGCCGTATCGTTCACCGATTCGAGCGCTCATGCGCACGCCGCCTCGGGTTGGCTCTGCTCGGTGGCAGCTGGCGCGCCACGCCGCGCCCGGGCGGGCAGCAGCCAGGCGACGACGATCGCGGCGCCAAGGGCGATACCGGCGCTGACCAGCGACCCGACCTGCATGCCGTCGAGGAATGCATTGTCAACCGCTGCTCGGACGTCGGAGATCACACCCTGCGGCAATTGACCGACGACCTGTTGCGCCGCGGCCATCGACCGCTCCATCGTCGCGCGAACCTCGGCAGGCAGCGCCGAGACCGCCGAATCGCTGCCCAGCCTGCTGGAGTAGACGGACGCGAATACGCTGCCCACGATCGCGACGCCGAGGGTCCCGCCCAGTTCGCGGGTGGTGTCGTTGACGGCCGAGCCGACGCCAGCCTTATCGGCGGACAGAGATCCCATGATCGACTCGGTGGCCGGCGCTGTCGTCAGGCCGAGGCCACCCCCGAGTAGCACCATCTGGGTTGCGATGACGACGTAGGACGTGCTCGCGTCGACGGTCGAGGCCCATGCCAAACCGGCCGCAAAGATCGACAGACCGGCGACCACGACCGCCGTCGTGCCGATCCGCTCCACGATCCGGGGTCCGACGATGCTGGCCACTGCGATCGAGATGGCGACAGGCAGCAACCGCACGCCGGTCTCAAATGCGCTGTAGGCCTTGATGAATTGGAAGTACTGCGTGATGACGAAGATGAATCCGAACAACGTCAGGAAGCCCGCGGTGACTGCGAGGCTGCCGCCGGAGAACCGCCGGTTTCCGAACACCGACACATCGAGCATCGGGTGCGAAGTGCGTCGTTCCCACCATGCGAAGGCGGCGAGGACCGCGACGGCGACCCCGAAGCCCGCAGCGGTGTGCGCGCTGCCCCAGCCCCAGTTGGGTGCCTCGATGACGGTGTAGACCAGTGCGGTGATGCCGATCGAGGACAGGATCAGGCCCGGACCATCGACGGACGGTGCGGCCGGGTCGCGTGATGTCGGGACAAACAGGATGCCGCCGATGATGGCGACCGCGACCACCGGCACGTTGACCATGAACACGGAGCCCCACGAGAAGTGTTCTAGCAGCCAGCCGCCGCTGATCGGGCCGGCGGCGACGCCGACGCCCACCATCGCGGCCCACAGTCCGATCGCCTTCGCGCGCTTTACCGGGTCGGGGAAGATGTTCGTGATCAACGAGAGCGTGGTCGGAAAGATCACCGCGGCCCCGACGCCCATCGCGGCCCGTGCCCAGATGAGTCCGTCCGCAGAGTCCACCTGCGCCGCAAAGGCGGAGGTGACCGCGAAGAGGGCGAGCCCGGAGCTGAGAAAGCCCCTTCGGCCGTAGCGGTCGCTCAGGCTGCCGGCCGACAACAACAAACCCGCCATGACGAGGGTGTAGGCATCGACGATCCACTGCAGCTGCGCGGTGTCGGCGTCGAGTTCGCGTGAGAGCGTGGGCAGGGCGACGTTGACGATGGTGGCGTCGACGCTGATGACGAAGGCGCTCAGGCAGATGACGGCAAGCGCGGCGATCGGATGATCTTTGAATACTGGCGTTCGGGGGCTCATGGACAGGACGGTAAACCTTTCAGATAAGTTTCTCAAGTAATAAGACTAGATAGTTGTTGAAGTGGTAGAATTATTCCCGTGCCAACCAAGAGGAGCTACCAGCAGAACTGCCCCATCGCTCTGGGCCTCGACGTGCTGGGCGAGCGGTGGACGCTGCTGATCCTGCGCGAGCTCATCGGCGGCGCCCGCCGGTATGGTGACCTGCGCGCCCAGCTGCCCGGCATCGCCACCAACCTGCTGGCCGACCGGCTCCGCGAGCTCGGGGAAGCGGGTCTCGTCGATCGCGAGGAGCTGCCACCGCCGATCGCCCGCACCGTCTACACCCTGAGCGATGAAGGCTGGCGCAAAGTCCCGCCCGTCATCCAGGCCATCGCATCGTTCGGCCTGGACATGGTCGAACCCACCGAGAGTGCGCTCACGCCGTTGAACGGATTCCTCGCCGGCATTCTGCTGGCGTTCGATCGCACCACAGGAATGAACGCGTCGTACCGGATAGACATCGACGACCGGCGGTTCGAATTCGCCGTGCAGGGGGAGCGTCTCGCCGCCGCACAGGGTCAACCCGCGGTGACGGCGACCGCGACGGCCGCGGATCTCATCACGGCTCGGATTGGGTCAACAGCGGCCGAGCGCAGGGCTGCCTTGCGCCGGGTGAAGTTCGACGGCGACCCTGGCGAGGTCGACGCGATGCGCACGGCCTTCCGGCTGTTGGGAGATCCGGGCCTGCCCACCTAGCGCGCGAGCAGACGCAAAAGGCCCCGACACGCCGAGGAAATGGGGCACTTTGCGTCTGCTCAGCCGGCGAGTGCTGAGCAGTTCAGGTGGTGGAAGATCCGCCCCACAAGATCAAATGGATGGCGTCGCACATCATCGACGATGATCGGTATGACGCTGAAGCCACATTCTTGGAGCCGTGACGTCTTGGTGCGGTCATGCTTCAGCGCCTCAGGGCTGACATGCCACTCCATGCTCTCGTACTCTGCGACAACCATCGCGTCTGGCCACGCGAAGTCGACCCGCCACAGATCCCCGCAGCGGTCCAGAATCTCGTACTGCAACTCGGGCATCGGCAATCCGCCGTCGATGAATACCAATCGCGCCTCGCTTTCCATCGGAGACTCGGCGCGACCGTCGGCGTGCTCCATAAGCTCCCGCACCTTCACGATGCCACGCCGCCCTTTCTGTTCACGGACAGCGGCGCCAAGGTCATCAGTCGTGCATGCCCCGCAGTGCAACGCGGCGTCGAGCGTCGCCAGCGCGCGAGGACGCCGTAGTGTGCGCGCAACCTCCACCGCTGTCCAAGCCGGCGCCGTCGCCAGCCGCCCTCCGACACGTCGCAAAGGCGCTCCGATTCGTTGATGCACGCTTAGACCCGAAGTCGGCCGCATGCGTACGCCGGGATCGAGGATATGTATCCGGTCGTCCTTCTCGGTGTCGAAGCCGTACAGCTGCGCGGCCGTGGCCATGCACGTGACGATCGCCTTGCCAGTCATGAGATCCAGCGCCGCGAGTCGCCCGATCGCGTCAGGCGGACTCAACGCATAGACGCCGTGCCATACCCGCACAATCGCGCCCGCCTTCACGTGGGCGGCAAGCATCTTGCGCGACATCACCGATAGCAGCTGCTCGCGGGTGGCTAGGCCGCGGCCCGGAGCGAATAGGTCGTCGATGAACACGGGGTTGAGACTGTCCCTCGCGCTGCAAGACCCGACAGATACAGACGCTGATCTGTGGATGAAAGCGCCTCTGTGCATTGCCCAGCAGACACAAAAGTGCCCGACACGCCCACGAAAAGGGGACTTTTGCGTCTGTTCGCGGGAAGAACTAGGCGGACAGTTCGATGTAGTGGGCGCCGCGCACGCTGGCGTACCGCTGTGGGCTGCACGTCAGCACAATCACCTGTCCGTCACCGCCGACAGCGTCGAACACCGCGCCCATCTTGGTCAGTCGGTCGGCGTCGGTGAACCCGAGCGCATCGTCGATGACGACTGGAACGGTCTCCTCCTTGGCCACCAGAGCCGCGCCCGCCAATCGTGCGACGATGCCCAGCTGTTCCCTCGCGCCGCCGGACAGCGACTCGTATGGAACGGTGCGGCCGCACAGTGTGCGGCTGCAGATCCGTAGTTCGCTGTCGATCTCGACTTCGAACGTGTCGCCGAACACGATGCGGCCCAACCGTTCCACCTGATTGCGGAACGGGTCGACGTAGCGCAATCGGGTGGCGTCGCGGTGGCGGGCCATCACCGAGCGCAGCAGCTGCGCGGCCCTGGCGCGGCGGTGCACACGCAGGTACTCCGCTTCGGCGTGTTCACGTTCGGTGGCCGCGGCATCCAGCTGTCCCTTGCGGCCTTCGGTGCCGAAGACCTTCAGCTGCGCACTCACTTCTCGCAGCGCCTCGCCGACCTCGTCGTGGCGGCTTTGCAGCGATTCGGCGGTGTGAAGCGCGGCGTTGAGTGCGGCGGTGACGGTGTCGGGTGCAGTTCGGGTCAGCTCACCCAGCAGCTCCGCGACGAGTCCGTTGGCGCGTCGCGCCTGCTCGGCGTCGGCTTCGGACTTGACGGCCAGCTCGTCGTCGCCGACCGACGCCCGCTGAAGGGTCAACCGCTCACGCGCGACGGCCAGTTCACCCTGAGCGGCCGTCGATTTCTCGCGCCGCACGCTCGCCTGAGTCGACCGCTCCCCCAGCCGTTTTGCCGCGGCTTCGGCGACCTGGCGATGCGTCTCGCAGTCCGCGATAGCCTTCTGGTGTGCGGCCACGGCGGCGTCGAGCGCGGCCCGGGCTGTCGCGACATCACCTTCCAGATCAAAGAGGCCCGTTTCGGCGGGCTTGCGGTCGTGCAATTCGACCAGCCGCGTCCGCAGGCTGTCGGTGTCGTCGTCGGCGGTCAGCGCGTCCAACCTGGCGCGAAAACGGTCGCGGGCGGCTATCAACTCGCGGCGCTGTTCGTCGAGGACCCGCGCGGCCGCGACATCGTCGACGCGAGCCTTGACCAGCGCCGCCTGCAGAACCTCTTGGGCCGCATCGAGTTTGGCCTGGGTGTCCGACGCCGGCGTTCCCGGCACGACACGCGCGATCAGCAGGCCCGGCAACTCAATATCGGTCGGCGCGCTGGCACTCGTAGACCAGGTGGCGCCGGCATCGAGGGCAATCGATTCGCCGTCGAGGAGAATCTCGACGCCCGCAACCGCGACGAGTTCGATACGGGCCGACATCAGCTCGACCTGACCCGCAGCCAGTTCGACCGCGGTTGCAGCGTCCTCGATGGTCCGCATCAGCGCGTCGGTGAACGCGATGCCGGAGAGTCCGCGGTCAATGCGCTCGAGCTCGCGCCGGGCCACATCGATCTTGGTAAGCCGGGCTGTGAGCCGGTCCCCTTCGTCTCGTTCCGAGAGCTGCTCGACGGCGTGGCGGGCCGCGTCGACGCGGGCCTGGCTGGTCTGCACCGCCGCCCGCGCGGCCTCGGCGGCGGCCTGGGCTGCTTCCTGCACCTCGCCGGCGGTTGCCTGCTCCTCGAGCGCCGCCGCCGCCGCGGCTTCCAGATCTGCGATCGCCGCAGTCCGTTCGTCGATGTCCGCACGCAACCGCCGGCGTTCGGTGAGCGCCGCCATCGATGCGGCGTGCGTGGCATCCGCGGCGGCGGCGACTACCTCGACCTCTTTGAGCTGCCGGCTCAGCGCCGCCACGGCTTCCGCCGCGGCCCGCGCCCTGACGAGCCGCTTCGACGCATCCGCACGCTCGTCAGCCAGCCGGACGAGATCCAGCGTGAGCGCCGCGTGTCGGCGCACCGCGTCGTCGACCTCGGCGACAGCGGCCGCGCACCGGGCCACCTCGTCGTCGGCGGCGCGCAGCCGGTTGGTGGCCGCGGCCCAGCCCCCCGTTGGACGGCCGGTGGGCGTGAAGTAGTGCAGGTATTCGGCGTCGATTCGGTCGACGAGTAGGGGTTCTGCGCCCGACAACTGGACGGCCTCACCTGCGGCCACGTCGAGCGCGCACGATAGCGCGTCACACCCTGACAAGTCCACCGCCGCGGTCGACGCGGCCTGCAACACGCGCTGCGCCTGCCACAGATCCATGTCCACGGTTTCGTCGAGAATCGTCAACACTCGTTCGTGCGCCTCGTCGCCGGTGAGCTGCTCGCGGCGCGGAGTCAGCACCGTCAGCTGCGTTTCACAACGCTTGTGGAACCGCTTGTGGTAAGTGAATCGGTAAGGGCCGGTAGAGATTTCGGCGGTGATCTCGGCGCCGACGTCGGCGTGCGTCGGCTTGACCTGCTTGACGTCCTTCTTGGTCGACCGATCCTTGGAGTGCAGCAGCAGGTCGAGCGCCTCGATCATCGACGACTTGCCGATCTCGTTGGCGCCGCTGACCACGACGACACCGTGATCGGGGAATTCGATATCGCGGTGCGTGATGCCGCGGTAGTTGGTCAGTACAAGGCGGTGCAGCTTCACGCCACACCTCGATCGACAAGGCGCAACAGCAGGGCCAGCGCCGCACGGGCATCGTCGGCGTCCTCAGCGTCAGACCGGGCCGTAATGACCAACTCGTCGACCGCCGCCGCCGCGAAGCCGCCGATGCCGAGGTCGTCGAACTCGCCGTCGGCGGGAACAACCGCGATATCGGTTTGCTTCTCCCACAGCACAAGCGAGGCGAACAGCCGAGCGTACTTGTCCAGGCAGGCGTCCAGTGTGGCCTTATCGGTCACGGTCAGTGACCCGGTCAGTGACAGCCGCACCACGGTGCGATCCTTGTCCGGCATCAAATCGAGATTGATGTCGAGATCGGCAACGTCGCGGCTGCTGTCAGCGGAGCGGCGCAATGTCACGAACCGCCAGTTGCCCACACGCCGCGCGTCAACCCGCACTGGCCGCTTCGGATCGTCCTCGTCGATGTCGACGACAAGCACGTGACCGGGGTCGGTTTCGATGTCGTCGTAGTTGGTGACCTCCGGCGAGCCGGAGTACCAGACCCGGCCGGTGGATCCCACCTCCATGCGAGAGTGCTTGTCGCCCAACGCCACATAGTGCACCGCATCGCGGGCGATGGCAGCCTCGAGTGCGGCGAGCCGGATCAGCGACGGCCTGTCCTTATCGGGGACGAAGATGTCGACAGCGCCGTGTCCGACAACGATGCGGGTGGCCCCGTCGGCCGGCAGCCCGTCAAGCACGCCGGCGACCGGGTCGGTGATGGGGGCCTTGGATCGCCACGGCGCCGCAACGATCTGGAGGCCTTGCCGGACCTCGTGCACGCCGGGCCTGTCGAGAACCGTGACGTTGTCCGGGCATTCGGCGGTGAACAGCGCACTGGTGTACACCGACGACGCGTCGAGCGGGTCGTGGTTACCGGGCAGCAGATATACCGGAAGGCCGATGGCGCGAATTGCTTCCAGCGACTGGCTGATGACGCGCGGTGCGAGCTGATTGTCCTCGAAGACGTCGCCGGCCACAACGACGAATTCAGCTCCTGATTCGGCGGCCAGCGCTCCGAGGCCCGCGACGACGTCGCGCCGTGCGGCCGAATACCGCGGCTGCGCCTCGCCGTTCAGAAAGTAGCGGGTCATGCCGAGTTGCCAGTCGGCGGTGTGCACGAATCGCATCTCGGCCCGTCCTTTCTGCTCGCTCCGTTAGCTGGGCAAGGCGAGTGTAGGTCTGGCCGCCGACAAGTCGGTGGACCTCGATCGGCATGTGCGCCGGCAACCATGTCAGGTCCATGCTGAGCGGCGGACCTTGACCGCTGCGATCAGCACGTCCGCCACCAAGAAGCCGACCAGGCTGATGCCGAGCAGGGGCAGGTACCAGCCCATCGCCACCGCCAGCACGGCCACCAGCAGCGCCGCCGCGGGATGGAGCAGCAGCTGGTTCAGCATCCCGAAGAGGAAGCCCATATGCATTCGGATGCCCCAGTCCGCCAGCTTCGCGATGACGGAGTAGTCACGCCAGCACCGCGCGACCAGTACTCATCCACGGATGGCACCTGGCTACTACCGGGGCTAGTAGATGATGCCCGACTGCCCTACCGTTAGTCGGTGAGCAACTCTTACCGCACGCTGCTCCTGCTCCGGCACGCCAAGTCCGACTACCCGCCCGGGGTCGCCGACCACGAACGTCCGCTGGCCCCGCGGGGTATCCGCGAGGCCGGGCTGGCCGGGGACTGGCTGCGCGCGCACGCACCCGCCGTCGACGCCGTGCTCTGTTCGACGGCCACCCGCACCCGCGAGACGCTCGCACGAACCCGGATCGACGCGCCGGTGAATTACGCCGACCGGCTATACGACGCGACACCTGGTGCGGTGATCGAGGAGATCAACGGCGTGGACCCGACCGTCGAGACACTGCTGGTGATTGGCCACGAGCCGGCGATGTCACAGGTCGCGCTGGGCCTTGCCGCGGCAGAAGGCGGCAATCCGACTGCGGCCGAAAGCATTTCGACGAAGTTCCCGACCTCGGCGATCGCGGTGTTGCGCACAGGCGAGCCGTGGGACCAACTGACGCTCAGCGGCGCCGCGCTGGTGACGTTCCACGTGCCTCGCTAGAAACTCATCGC